>CAZFCF010000006.1:0-87800 GCA_964517685.1 uncultured Gammaproteobacteria bacterium
TCTCATTACCAGTTCCATTTACAAACACTATATCTCCGGCATCTGATCCAACTCCGTGGAATACTACATCATTGCCCGCAAGTACTGACAAGCTTCCATCACCTAATATTTGAGCTTCTGGTGTTGATGAACCTGCGATAAATAAAGCACTTGGTTTTGCATCTATAGTTCCAGTAATTGCTGTTGCTGGAATATTTCTTAAACCAGAACCCTCTCCAATAAAATTATCTGCTTTGACATCACCACCTACATGCAATCTATGTTCTGGTGCAACTTTGTTAATACCAAGGTTACCAACAGCATCTAAATACACTTCCGGCGCTGAGCCACCAACACTAAATGCTAAGCCATCTTTAGCTGCAGGGTCTGCAAATATTCTTGCTTTCTCTGTTCCTGCTGCATTTGTAAAAATCAAATCTCCAGAATCAGGTCCATTTCCTTGAAATACTACATCGTTGCCCGCAAGTACTGACAAGCTTCCATCACCTAATATTTGAGCTTCTGGTGTTGATGAACCTGCGATAAATAATGCACTTGGCTTGACATCAGGAGCACCAACAATTGCTGAAGCTTGGATATTTGTTAAACCAGAACCATCACCTTGGTGAGTTCCTGACAAAGTTCCACCAGTATGGTTTGTATTCGTAATTGTTCCACCCGTAAATGTTGAATTAGTAATTGTTGCGTTGTTGATATTTGGGTTATTGATTGTTGTACCAGGAGCAACTGTTGTTGCCGAGATTCCTGTCAAACCAGAACCATCACCGATAAATCTAACTGCTTTCACATTTCCGCCAACTTCTAATTTCTCTGTTGGAGTTAATGTATTCACACCTAAGTTACCAAATTCGTTTAAGTAAACTTCTGGGGAAGCTGTTCCTACGCTCAATCCTAAACCATTCTTAGCATTTGTATCTGAGTAAATTCTTGCTTTCTCATTTCCAGTTCCATTTACAAACACTATATCTCCGGCATCTGATCCAACACCATGGAATACCACATCGTTACCTGAGAGGATTCCTAAGCTGCCATCAGCTAATACTTGCTCTTCAGGTGTTGATGAACCTGCGATAAATAGTGCACTTGGCTTAGAATCTGGGCTACCCACAATTGCTGTTGCCGGAATACTTGTTAAACCTGAACCATCTCCTGTAAATGTACCAGTATGAGTTCCTCTAAAAGTTCCACCATTGAATACTTGTCCAATAAATGCTCTTGCAGTTACTGTATCGCCAACTGTTAAATCATCAACAATAGTTGCATCGTCTCTCACTCTCAAGTCATCTTGAGAAATTAATTGTGCACCATTGATTATTCCACCAGTAAGATTTGCATTCGTAATTGTTCCACCTGTAAATGTTGAATTAGTAATTGTTGCGTTGTTGATATTTGGGTTATTGATTGTTGTACCAGGAGCAACTGTTGTTGCAGAGATTCCTGTCAAACCAGAACCATCACCTGTGTGAGTTCCAGTAAATGTACCTCTAAAAATTCCACCATTAAATACTTGTCCAATAAATGCTCTAGCAGTTACTGTATCGCCAAAAGTACCATCATCAACTACTCTCAAGTCATTTTGAGAAATTAATTCTGTACCATTAATGATTCCGCCCGTTACATTTGAGTTAACAATTGTTGAATTAGTAATATTTGATTGGAAAATATCTCCATTAATCAATTTACCGTTTTGTGAAATTACATTATTAATAGTTGTGTTATTGATTGTAGTTGCAGCTATATTTGTTAAACCTGAACCATCACCGATAAATCTTACTGCTTTCACATTTCCACCAACTTCTAATTTCTCTGTTGGAGTTAATGTATTCACACCTAAGTTACCGAATTCGTTTAAGAAAACTTCTGGGGAAGTTGTTCCTACACTTAATGCCAAGCCATTCTTAGCATTAGTATCTGAGTAAATTCTTGCTTTCTCATTTCCAGTTCCATTTACGAACACGATATCTCCAGCATCTGATCCGACACCTTGGAATATCACATCGTTACCTGTAAGAATTCCTAAGCTGCCATCAGCTAATACTTGAGCTTCTGGTATTGATGAACCTGTAATAAATAATGCATTTGGTCTGAGAGTACCAGTGATTGATCCTGCAGGAATACTCGTTAAACCTGAACCATCACCTCTGAACACTCCACCGTTGAATACTTGACCAATAAATGCTCTTGCAGTTACTGTATCGCCAAAAGTACCATCATCAACAACTCTCAAGTCATCTTGTGAAATCAACTGCGCACCATTAATGATTCCACCCGTTATATTTGAATTTGTAATAGTTGTATTGTTTACAACTATTGGTTGCCAGCTTGCAAGTCCCGCTGCATCGGTAGTAAGGACACGACCGAGAACCGGATTTCCGCCAGTAATTTTAATTTGACCTTCTACTAAAAGATCATCATTGCCTGGAACTCCGTCACCCGAAATTAGCGCTTGACCATTAACTACTAACTTTCTATCTGGGTGATCATTACCTACTCCCAAATTTCTAGGGAATGGAATGTACTCGATATCGTTACCAATTGGTATTGCCACCGCAAGATTTGCGCTACTAAGCATAGTTGCTATCGTTAACGCAATTGCGCTGTTAACTAATTTCTTAAATTTCATATCTGTTTGTCCTTTCTTTAAACTTCTTATCATTAACTAATTTGAAAAAAAAGCGAAGGGAATCCTAATGACTTCCTTCGCTAATAATTTTTTTAGACGTCTGTTCTAGTTAGCTCAATCCAATTACCTGTTAGAGCGTCGTAAACTAGCGTTATTGTGTCTCCAGCTCCAATAATGAATTTAACTCCACCATTGAGATCCAATCCATTACCATCGTCCAATGTTACTGAATTTGTATTACTTAGACCTTTGAGAACAATAACTTGTCCATCAACAACTCCAGTAACACTGATTTGAGTTGCTCCTACCGGATAATCAACTGGACCAGTAGCACCTTGAATTCTAATTAAAGAACCGGTAGCTTGTATCGGATTTACAGTAGTCAAATTAGTTTGACTAGCTGGCTTAAGAATCAATTTATCTAAACTTGCAGTTCCACCATTAATGGTTGTGTTGTTAATAGTAGTGTTGTTAACTGCGATACCTGTTAAACCAGAGCCATCACCGATGAATCTTGTAGCTTTAACATTACCAATTACTTCAAGTTTCTCAGTTGGACTTATAGTACCAATTCCTAAGTTGCCATTGTTATCAACTGAAGCAGCTGGATCTGGTGAACCATCAGGAGCAACTAAAGTACTAACTTTTGCATTCTTAATAGTAGTGTTTGCTAAAGTACCACCGTTTAACGTTCCACTGAAAGGAATATTTGTACCAGCAATAGAACCATTCTTAGTGAATATTAATGGACCATTAATAGTGCCGCCTAAATTAGCAGTGATAGTTCCAACTGGACCTTGTGGACCAACAGGACCTACTGGACCTTGAGGACCTGTCGCGCCTGTTGCACCTGTACCAACAGGAGCTCTAACACCTTGTTTAGTGAAGAAAAGATTTGATCCATCAAATTCAATCGCACCATTTTGTGGAGTTGTAGTAAGTACACCTGGATTAAGTTTGATACTTGGAGTCGTAGTATCTCCGTTTCTAACATGCAAGAAAGCAGTTGCTGGATCTACACCGATTCCAACTTTGCCATCAGCTCCAACTACTAGAGCTTTACCAGCAGTAGTTGCAAAGCCAATCTCTAATTGATCATTTACCGCATCATAGCTAAGAGCTGTATGATCTAGAGCGCTTTCACCAAGTCTAAGAACTGAAGCATCAATAGTTTCACCGAAATTAGAAGCTGCACCGCCGTTGCCAGTACCGCTGCCACCGCCAATATCAGCTGTTCTAACTCTAGAACCTCTGTATGATACGAAACCTTCTCTAGGAACAGGAATTGTCACACGGTAAAAACCATTATTGTCTTTAAGTACTCTAGTTGTAGCTTGTTTTTGTTTTTTAGTTACGAAAGTTACTTTTTTGAAGAAGTTATCTAATTGACAGTTATCAAAACCTGCACCAGCAACACACTGATTAAGATCAATATTTTCACTGCTTGAAGGTTGAGTACCTAAATTAGCTGCTGTTATTTCTGTTTGATAGGTGTTTACGTAGTTGCCTTGTGTGTCATAAACTAAAAATTTCAAAGTTTTTCCAGCAGCCAAGAACTCACCAGCATCTATACTAATAATTTTATTTTTGTTGTTACGGTTAATTGTTACTGATTGAGTCGAAATATATTTATCGTCTTGCCCAGCTACAACTTCATAAAGCTCAATTTTGAAACTTCCTGAATTAGGAATAGATTGAAAAAGATCACGACCATCGATACGCAATCTTAGGTTTCTAGTTTTTGCCAAATCAAGATCTAAACTTTTTTCATTGATCTCAAGAGCTAAGCCCGGATTAGATCCTGAAACATAGGGTATTGCTACGTATTTAGTGTTCTTTTTTGAAGAGCTCTTTTTTGAACCGCCATTTCCGCCACCGTTAGCTGCGCCACCGCCGCCGTTTCCTGAGCCACTTCCACTAGCTGATGAAGTATCAGCACCTTCTAGGCCTAAACCACCTACATCGCTTGATGGGTTCGTGACCTTGGCTGCCTTAGCGGAGTTCAGCGGAATAAGAGAAGCAGAAATCATCAGTACTAAAATGATTACTGATGTGATTTTTTTAAGAGAAACTATTTTAAAGTTTTTTGTTTTCATATATATGTTTACCTTTGGTTATAACGAAGAATTATCCTAACACATCAATACAAAACATTACACAAGAACTTTTAACATTATCTTAAATTAATCTTCTCTTAAGAATTGGTCGGGTAAGCCCCATGCTATATTAGCTCCAACCTGTAAAAGCAAGTTATGTCAAGAGTTTTTCTGAAAATTGAAATTTTCTAGAAACCGAAAATATTTAAATTCTTGCTCAAAGAAAGATCCCGGAATGTAGTTTATTATCTACATTCCGGGATCTGAAATTTTATGTCATTTAAAGAGCATTTAGCCCAACATAAGTTTTATGGACTCAATTGTAAGTATTTCTTGAAACAGATTGCAGAGACTGTTACCGCAGCAGCATCTGGTGTACACATTCCTGTCCAACCATTAGCAGCATCTGGATAGTTCTCTTTTAGAGTACCAGTAACTGTTCCATCTCCATTATCCTGGCATTTCGCTCCTCCGCTAACTAGATATTCATCAGCAGCGCAAGTAGCTGTGGCTCTTATTCCAGGACCGGCACCTATTGTAACTACCGCTCTAATTGGCGTTACAGCATTGATGGTACCTGTACCTGTGATAGCGCCGCTAGTAAGGAAGCCATCTGCTTTTACAATACCTGTAACATCTACTTTCTGAGTTGGCACAACGTTACCTACTCCTAAGTTACCAAGCTCGTTTAAGTAAACTTCTGGTGAAGCTGCTCCAATACTGAATGCCAAGCCATTTCTTGCATTTGTATCTGAGTAGATTCTTGCTTTCTCATTTCCTGCTTCATTTAAGAACACTATATCTCCAGCATCGTCTCCATTACCGATAAATCTTATTTCATTACCCTTAATCATTTCTAGATTTCCATCTTTGCTGATTTTTACTTCAGGCTCATATGATCCCACACTGAATATCAAAGTATCAATATCACTTGGATCGGTATAAATTCTTGCTTGCTCACCACCAGCTGCATTCATGAATTTTAGCTCTCCTGCATCTGTTCCATTTGCAAAGAATGCAATCTCATTACCCATCATCATGTGCAGGTTACCATTTTGGTCTAACAACATTTCAGGCTCAGATGATCCTACACTGAAAACTAAATTATCCACTGTGTTTGGATCAGTATAAATTCTTGCTTGCTCACCACCGGCTGCATTTAAAAATTTGATATCTCCTGCATCAGTTCCGTTTGCTGCAAATATAAGCTCATTACCCATTGCCATTTGCAAGTTACCATTTACATCTACTGAAGCTTCTGTAGCAGTAGAACCTGTTCTACTCAATATGCTTGCTCTGGTAGTTCCATTAATTGCTCCAGCTGGAATATTAGTCAAGCCAGAACCATCTCCGATAAATCCAGTCGCTTTTACATTTCCACCAACTTCTAATTTTTCTGTTGGAGTTAATGTATTCACACCTAAGTTACCAAGTTCGTTTAAGTAAACTTCTGGTGAAGCTGCTCCTATACTGAATGCCAAGCCATTTCTTGCATTTGTATCTGAATATATTCTTGCTTTCTCATTGCCTGCTTCATTTAAGAACACTAAATCTCCGGCATCGTCTCCATTACCGATAAATCTTATTTCATTACCCTTAATCATCTCAATATTTCCATCTTTGCTGATTTTTACTTCTGGCTCTGATGATCCAACACTGAATACTATAGTATCAATATCATTTGGATCTGTATAAATTCTTGCTTGCTCACCACCAGCTGCATTCATGAATTTTATATCTCCTGCATCTGTTCCGTTTGCTGCAAATATAAGCTCGTTACCCATTACCATTTGCAAGTTACCATTTACATCTACTAAAGCTTCTGTATCAGTAGAACCTGATCTACTCAAAATACTTGCTCTGGTAGTTCCACTAATTGCTCCAGATGGAATATTAGTCAAGCCAGAACCATCTCCGATAAATCCAGTCGCTTTTACATTTCCACCAACTTCTAATTTTTCTGTTGGAGTTAATGTATTCACACCTAAGTTACCAAGTTCGTTTAAGTAAACTTCTGGTGAAGCTGCTCCTATACTGAATGCCAAGCCATTTCTTGCATTTGTATCTGAATATATTCTTGCTTTCTCATTGCCTGCTTCATTTAAGAACACTAAATCTCCGGCATCGTCTCCATTACCGATAAATCTTATTTCATTACCCTTAATCATCTCAATATTTCCATCTTTGCTGATTTTTACTTCTGGCTCTGATGATCCAACACTGAATACTATAGTATCAATATCATTTGGATCTGTATAAATTCTTGCTTGCTCACCACCAGCTGCATTCAAAAATTTGATATCTCCGGCATCGGTTCCGTTTGCTGCAAATATCAATTCGTTACCCATTGCCATTTGCAAATTACCATTTACATCTATTAAAGCTTCTGTATCAGTAGAACCTGCTCTACTCAATATGCTTGCTCTAGTGCTTGAGCTAACTGGCTGCCATGATGCCAAACCAGTTGCATCGGAAGTTAAAACGTTACCAAGAACGGGGCTACCGCCAGTAATTTTGATTTGACCATTAATTAATAAATCGTCGTTGCCGGCTATGCCATCACCGCTTATTGCTGCAGTGCCATTGACGACTAATTTTCTATCAGGATGGTCATTGCCAATCCCTAAATTTTGCGGGAATGGAATAAACTCTACATCATTACCGATAGACACCGCTCCTACAGACTGCGAGGCCACCAACATAAAGTTTATTGATAGTGCAATCGCGACTCTAATTATTTTATTTGTTTTCATATTTAAAATTTTCCTTCCTGAACAAAACCCACTAGATAAGAAAGTTCCCGAAAAGTGTTATTTAGAAACACTTCCCGGGAATAAATTATTTACAAGTCAGTTCTGCTTAACTCAACCCAGTTGTTTGTAAGTTTATCATAGACAAGGGTTAAAGTATCACCAGCACCCATAATAAATTTAACACCAGCGCAAAGTTCTAAACCAGAACCATCGTCGAGACTAACAGTGTTGGTATTACTCATACCTTTAAGGACAATAACCTGTCCATCAGCAACACCAACTACCTCTATTTGCGTTGCACCAGGAGCATAGTCTACAGGACCAGTAGCACCTTGAATTCTAATTAGAGAACCAGAAGCAAGGATTGGACTAGCACTTGTCAAGGTATTTTGCAAAACCGGTTTTAATATTAATTTATCTAAAGTTGCAGTACCGCCATTTACATTTGTATTGTTGATAGTGGTATTACTCACATTGATACCAGTTAAACCAGAACCATCACCAATAAATCTTGTAGCTTTTACATTACCAGAGACTTCAAGTTTTTCTGTTGGACTTAAAGTACCGATTCCTATATTGCCGTCATTATCAACAACAGCAGCAGGATCTGGACTTCCATCTGGAGAAACTAATTGACTAACTTTTGCATTCTTAAGTGTAGTGTTTGCTAAAGTACCACCATTTAAAGTTCCACTGAAAGGAATGTTAGTACCAGCTATTGAACCATTTTTAGTGAATACTAATGGACCATTGATAGTGCCACCTGTGTTAGCAGTGATTGTGCCAGCAGGACCTTGGGGACCAACGGCACCTGCAGGACCAGCTGGACCTTGAGGACCTACAGCACCAGCACCAATAGGAGCTCTAACACCTTGTTTTGTGAAGTAAAGATTTGATCCATCAAATTCAATCGCACCATTTTGTGGAGTTGAAGTAAGTAGACCTGGATTAAGCTTTAAGCTCGGTGTTGAAGAATCACCATTTCTAATATGTAAGTAAGCTGTTGCCGGATCTACGCCAATTCCAACTTTTCCATCAGCTCCAACTACTAGAGCTTTACCAGTAGAAGTTGCAAAGCCAATCTCTAATTGATCATTAGTAGCATCATAGCTAAGAGCTGTATGATCTAATGCACTTTCACCAAGTCTAAGAATAGAAGCATCTATAGTTTCACCGAAGTTAGAAGCAACAGGGTCAGTACCACCACCACCATTAGCAGTTCTAACTCTAGAACCTCTATAACTTTTGAATCCTTGTCTTGGTAAAGGAATAGTAACTTTATAAAAACCTTTATCGTCTTTAACAACTCTAGTACTAGCTTGTCTTTGTTTTTTAGCTTCGAAAGTAACTTTTCTGAAGAATTGATCCATTTGACAATCGCCAAATTCATTACCACAGTTTGCATCGGGAAGCTCAATGTTAGAGCTAGTTTGCGGTTGGGTATCAATATTTGTTGCAGTTACATTAGTTTCATAAGTATTCACATAGTTACCTTCTGTATCGTAAACTATGAATTTTAATTTTTTAGAACTTGTAGTAAAAGCACCTGCATCGATACTTAGAATTCTATTTTTATCAGAAGTACCTCTGTTAACAGTAACGGTCTGAGCACTAATATAATTATCGGCTTGGCCATCTTTAACTTCATAAAGTTCTACTTTAAAACTCGCAGAATTAGGAATCGATTGAAAAAGCTTTCTTGCTTTCAAACGAACTCTCATATTTCTGGTTTTAGCCAAATCAAGATCAAAACTTTTTTCATGCATTTCTAAAGCAAGATCAGAGTTTGTCCCTGTTACATAATCGATGGGCACATAGCTGCTTTTGTGCTTGGTTGCCGCATCAACATTAGAGCCTAATAAAAGGCAAAAAATTACCATCAGTGTACTAAAATTCGCTAAGTTACGTTTCATAATTAAAGATTTCCTCCCGTTGAAATTCATGTAGTATAGATAACGTACGAGAATTAAGGCTCAATTAAGACCATGAATAATACATTGCTTGAATCTATAAAAATCTTCCTTAAAGAGGTAGGTTCATTCAGCGAAATTCCTAATTCTGTGACTTCGGTTAATACCGACAGTCGCTCCATACAAGAAGGAGATCTCTTTATTGCTATTAAAGGAGAGAATTTTGATGGACATAAATTTATTTACGATGCCTTAGATCAGGGAGCTTGCTTAGCTATAGCAGAGGAAGGGTTTGAAAATATTCCTAGTGAGTATGCAAAAAAAATTATTCTTGTGAAATCAAGCCTAGGGGCTTATCATCGTATCGCCAATATATATAGGACTTTAGTAAATCCTTTATGCATTGGAATAACTGGCAGCTCAGGGAAAACCACTACTAAAGAGCTTTTAAAAGCAGCGCTAGGAGATACATATAAGGTACATGCTACTGAAGCTAATTACAACAATGAAATCGGCGTACCAAAAACTATTCTTGCCATGCCAGAAACTACGCAAATACTAATACTTGAAATGGCAATGCGCGGACTTAAGCAAATCGAAGTCCTTTCAAAAACTGGCAATCCAAATATAGCTCTAATAACTAATGTAGGCACTACACATATAGAGCTTTTAGGTTCTAAAGACAATATAAGAAAGGCTAAATTAGAAATCTTGTGCGGTATCACTGATTACAGGGGATTCACAGACCTTGGATCTACGCTTGTAATTGATAAAGAACTCTACGAGTTTCTTACTGAGCATGATTTCATAGATCCTAATACTAATGAAAAAGTCCAAGCAAAAAATATTTATGCCTTTGACTCACAAGCAAACTTTAAAATTAATGGATTAGTTTCCGAAGGAATCAATGCAGATATAAATGCAATTGCAATTGTTATAAGGCTTCTAGGACTGACTGATGAAGCTTTCCAAAAAAACTTACTTACTTATAATCCAGGTAAAGGTCGCGGTGAATTTTTGCAAGATAGTTTTGGCAACACTTATATAGATGAAACTTATAACGCTAACCCAGAAGCAGTAATCAATTCTGCAAATGCCTTAGTAAGACAATTCAAAGATGAGAAAAAAATTGCTGTTATTGGTGAGATTCTAGAATCAGAACCTAATTTAATCACTGAGCTTTTCAGTAAACTCAAAGCACTTGAAAGCGTAGATTCTGATTTTACTTTACTCGATGCGCGTAATAAAAGTATCGAAGATATTAGTGCAGAACTGAGATCTAAACTTGATTCTGAGAAGAAAAATATAGTCTTAGTGAAAGCTTCGCGGGGAGCGAAGTTGGAGAGAGTTTTTGAGCATGTCATCCAGAGGAGCGTAGCGACGTAGGGATCCAGGCATAATTTAAAGCTTATAAGTAAGACTGGATCCTTACGCTTCGCTCAGGATGACGCTTTCAAACTAGCGATGACCATCATTTTGTGATCATAAATCCAGAAACGATTCTGCAAGCTAAAGCCTTCTTTCAATAATCTTTCTCTCAAGAAACCAGGACTAACCGCTCGAGAAGGTCTCTTAAAATTCGGCAAATCATTATTAAAAATCAGTGCCACAATATTTTCAAAGCTAGCTAAGTTAGTAGCGATAATCACAAGCATCCCTCCTGAAATTAGTAGATTTTTTTTCGTATATTCCACAAAAGCATCGAACTCATCTAAATCTGGCAGCTCCATATCAGCAATAACACAACCAAACATATTTTTTTTAAATTCAAAGTTCTGTGAGCCAAGATCAGCTAATTGAGAGACTTTCACATAAGTATTTTTTTCAGCAATTAAAGTACTAATCTCACTTTGCTCATTACTAAGATGCAGCACAACTTTGCCTTTACCAACTTCACGACCTAACTTTTTTAGAAGATATTTATGAAGTGCTTGCTCGGAGTTACTCATTCATTAATCCTACGAATTCATTTTACGCTTTTCGGCAGCTCTAGCATGAGCTTCCAATTTCTCAGCTCTAGCTAAAATTGCTACTTGGGTGAGGAGCTCATTAAAACGTTTAGCAGATTTATTTACTTTGGAAAAATCAATCACAGAACTTCTTTTCATAAAATCTATACATTGAAGACCTGAAGAAAATTTTGCAGTTCTACCTGTAGGTAAACAGTGACTTGGACCTGCAGCATAATCACCAAGACTTTCACAGGAATTACTACCGATAAATATTGCCGCAGCATTATTAATTAGATATTGTGCTTTCTCAGAATTAACCTCACCTAAATGTAACTCCAAATGTTCTGGAGCATAGGTATTAATTAGATCACAGGCTCTTGCCATAACATCAGTAAATAACAAGGCACTCCATTTATCCATAGAATTTCTGATAGTTTGAATTTGTTCTTTAGTTTTACCCGCTGCTTCTAATTCAGAAATTTGTTTTTCAAGTTCAACTTTTACTTGTGGAATTAGTTCTTCTGAAAGACTAACTAAAAGTACAGACTCAAGCCCTGAGCCATGTTCTAATTGACTCAACAAATCACTTACTATTAAATCCGCTTTAGCAGTTTCATCTGCAAGAATAGCAAGTTCGCTTGGACCATAAATACCATCTATACCAACAGTTCCAAAGCAGATTTTTTTAGCAAGGCTTACATAAATATTTCCTGGACCAACAATCTTATCAACTGCTTTTATAGACTCAGTTCCATAAGAGAGTGCTGCGATAGCTTGCGCTCCACCAATTGCATAGATCTCATTTACACCACAGATCTCAGCAACCGCCAAAATTTCTGTTGCTATTGGTGGTGGACTTAAAAGTACTATTCTATTAACCCCAGCAACTTTAGCTGGAATCACAGTCATAAGTACAGTAGAAATCAAAGGTGCTTGTCCACCTGGAACATAAGCAGCAATGGAATTGATTGCTTTATATTTTACGCCAAGCTTCTCACCCAGCTCTCCATCAATCAACCAGCCTTGACCTAAATTCAAGAAATTAAACTCACTAATATGAAATTTAGTAATTCTTTCTTTAGCAGTTAAAATTGCTTCTTTTAATTCATGACTGAGGGAATCAAAATTTGGATGATTACGCTGATCAATTTCTATCTTGAAAGGACTTTCACTATTCATGTCCACATCATAGGCATCAAATCTTTTAGTAAATTCTGCAATAGCTTTATCGCCATTGAGTTTTACGGCTTCAACAATTTCTCTGACACGGCTTTCTTTCTCTTGTAAAGAAACATCGCTAAGTCTAAGATTTATTTCTTCAAGTCTTTTTAAATTATTTCTGTGTAGCTCAACAAAATTATTAGTCATAACTGTCATCTTTTAATTAAAGACTATAGTACGCTCTTCGTAAACAATAATCTTGTCTTCTGCATGAGCTTTGATTGCTCTTGCAAACACAGACTCTTCGATATCCCTACCAATAGAGATGTAATCTTCGACGCTATGTTTGTAATTCACTGGACTTACATCTTGTGAAATAATAGGACCCATATCCAAGTCAGCAGTAGCATAATGTGCAGTCGCACCAATTATTTTTACACCTTTGATATAGGCTTGTTTATATGGATGAGCACCCTTGAAAGAAGGTAGGAAACCATGATGTACATTGATAATTCTATAAGGATAATGATCAATAAAATTTTCAGTAAGAATTTGCATATATCTTGCCATGACAATGAAGTCAATTTTCATCGGTGCAAGAATCTCTAGAATTTTTTGTTCTTGAACTTTTTTAGCTTCTGCAAGATTTGCATATTTAGAAGTCTCAATCGGCACATGCTTAAATGGCACATTGAAACTTTTAGCTACAGATTCCAATTCTGCATGATTACTAATAATGATCGGAATCTCAACTTTGATATCGCCATAACGAGTCTTTTGCAAAATATCATAAAGACAATGATCATATTTAGAAACAAAGATTGCCATGTTCTTTGCTGCATAAGAGAACTTTACATTCATTGAAAATTTATCTGCAATAGGTTGGAATTTCTCTTCTACTTTTTCTAGAGGAATGGATAAAACACTTGCATCAATTACTAGACGCATAAAGAATCTAGAATCAAGTCCTAATGAATGTTGTTGTGAATCAATTATATTGCCATTGTTTTCAGAAATAAATTTAGTTACTTCAAAAACAATTCCTTTTTGATCAGGACAATTAATTAAAAGTCGTACTTCTTTTTTCTGCATGGCTATAAGGTTCTAGTTTAATAATAAGCGCAAAGCTTTATTCTTAAAAGATTGTATAAGAAATTGAGCTGGTTCAGCCCATTCTCTTATTAATAAAACGATGCAAATTATCAAACTGTAGATAAGGATTAGTCTTCTTTTGGTTTTCAAGGCTATCAGAGTGCAGATGATGATAATTATGTCCTGGATAAATTATCGTTGATTCAGGCAATTTTAAAAGCACATTAGCAATGCTATCGAACATTACTTCAGCATCACCCCCAGGCATATCACAACGACCGCAACCATCAAGGAACAAAGTATCACCAGAAATCAAATTACCTTCACACAAAAAGCATTGTGATCCAGGAGTATGTCCAGGTGTATGTAAACAATTAACTTTCACAGAACCAATATCTATAACATCTCCAGGAGCCACATCTTTAATATTCTCACCAATTGGTTTATAGAACGACGCTTCATCTCGTGAAACATATATAGGAATGTCATGAGTCTTAAGCAGCTCATTAATTCCATTGGTGTGATCAGCATGCCCATGAGTAATTAGAGCGGCTTTGATATTAAGACCTTCTCTTTGCGCTTCTTCACGAATAAAATCTACATCCCAAGCTGGATCTACCACAACAATATCTTTGGTCTTTTTATCGCCAATGAAATATATGTAATTCTCCATCGGCCCTAGTTCGAATTGTTTTATTAGTAAGTTTGAGTTAGTCATTAGATTATATTTTAAACCCCTTAGTAAACTCCTTTTGATCCCTCATGTCCACCTATATCGAATAGAACTAAAATTAATTTTTGATTCTCATTAAAATCCCAAATAATTCTAAGATCTCCATCAATTCTAGATGAGTATTTAAGACCATAAGTTCTAGAATTAACCTTATGAGTACGTAATTTAGTATTAAATGGATTATCCATCAATATCAAAAAAATTCTTCCTATTTGTTCTTTTGATAATCTTTTGCTTGATAAAAGTTTTTTTAATTCTTTGTCAAACCTTTTTGAAGTAACAATTTCATACATTTACAAAGAGTCCAACCATTCTTTTAAATTTGTTTTATTAACTTTCGTATAGCGACCTTTCTTATAGTCTTCATAACTTTCAGCCATTCTCTTCTCGCTTTCAATATCAATCATTGGATACTGTATATTTTTTTGAATTATTCCAATATTAATATCACCTTTAGCAAAATTCTGTAAAAGCACACGAACAGTTTCATTAACTGAAGAGAAACCAAGCTCCAAAGATCTCTTTTCTAAAGTCTTTTTTAACTTCTGAGATATAGGAACTTGTAACTTTGTATCTTTTTCCACTGTAGTATAGTTATACCACAAAAGAGTATAACAATACTACGGTAAAATTAAATTCAGATGCTTACTGACCCTAAAAAAGTTAAATCCATAGTCACTAAACTCAAAAAACACTACGGCGATGTCAAATGTTTTTTAACTCATAAAAACGCATTCGAATTGATTTGTGCAGTATGTTTATCCGCACAATGCACTGATGACAGAGTAAATAAAGTTACTCCAGATCTTTTTAAAAAATATCCGACACCAAAAAAATTAGCTAATGCCAAATTAACTGATGTCGAGCAAACTATCAAATCATGTGGCTTCTACCAGAATAAAGCTCGCAACTTAGTATCAATGGCAAAAGATCTAGTTGAAAATCATAATTCAGAAGTGCCAAATACAATTGAAGAACTAACTAATCTTGCTGGCGTTGGCAGAAAAACTGCAAATGTAGTTTTAGGAAATTGGTTCAATGAGTCTCAGGGAGTAGTTGTGGACACGCATGTAAAAAGAATTACTAATCTGCTTGGACTCACAGATAAACAAGATCCACACAAAATAGAACTTGAGTTAAGCCAAATTATTCCAAAAAAATATTGGGATCAATTTTCACTTTGGTTAATTTCTCATGGCAGAGAAATTTGCATTGCACGCAGACCTAAATGCAATATTTGTTTTTTACAAAAAGAATGTGATTATTTCCAACAAAACTACACTAAAATTAATGAGAAATATTCTCATTAACACTTCGGCTTGAGCAAAAAACTAAAGTTTAGCCTGGATTCATTGTCCAAAAACCAGTACAGCGTTATGATTTAAGCAGTGCCAATAGTTTACTTAGGAGCCTGTTTTGAAACCTTAGCTAGAAATCCTCTAGCAACAGAGCTTAGCTATTGCACTCATGAAGAATTAAATAGTCTCAAAGTTTCCCATGATGAATTTCCACTACTGCTAGATAGTATTAGGAACCTTGATTTTATAAGCGAGGTTTCTTTGATTTCAACTTGTAATAGATTTGAAATTTATGCCTTTAGTCATAACTCCCTTAACCCAGAGCAAATCCAAGAAATAAAAGAAGCAATTAAAAGTGTAAACAAAAGTGATTTTGAACTTGCAGTTCTAGTGGATGAAGCTGCCAAATTGCATTTCCTGAGAACCTATTGCGGTCTTAATAGTAGTCTTATTGGTGAGAATGAAATCTCACAACAGATCAATATTAGCTTTGGACAATCCTTGGCAATGGGATACCTCGCTAGAGAAGGTGGAATGCTACTTCAAGAAGCTACACAAATCAGAAAGTTCTTCGATACTGAAGTTTATTTAAAAAATATTTCTTATTGCACCGTTTCAATTGAAGCAAGTTTAAAACATTTCTCTAAAGACCTACTAAATAAAGTAGTGGTTCTTGGTTCTGGCAGTACCGCTTACCAAGCGGTCTTGAGCCTAGTAAATTCAGGCATTCCAGCAGAAAAAATTCATTTAGTTCACAGAATTAGTTCATCTTCAAATCAAATTGCAACTTTTAAAAACAATCCCGCTTTAGAGCAAATGCATTATTCAAGAAGTAAATATGGTTACCATACTCAAAAAGTAAAAGATATTGTATTCGATGCAGACCTTGTAGTTTTTGGAATTGATTCAAAACATCCAGTTATGCATTTTCCAAAAAATTTCAAAACCAATATTATAGATTTCAACTCTAAGCCTTCATGTACTTTTGCTGAAGAAGCAGTTTTGGATAAATATTTTCCAGGTAGAAAGCTAGATGAGTTTGTAAGAAATCATTCTAAAGGGCTTCTTGAAGATCCAAGCTTCAGTGCCAAAATTGAACTGGCTAATAATTATCTCAGAGCTGTCATTGCGAGTAACGAAGTGCGAAGCAATCCCCCTGCGCAGAAAAGCTTAGATCTTCAAAGAGTGTAATTCTTTTTCCAGTGCAGCTTTTTCTAGAATTTTCTGCATTTTAGCTTGATTAGATTCATCAAGCTCAGTGATTTCTTTTTTTATTTCAGAAATCTGTAAGCGTAAACCAGCTTTACGCAAGCGTCTTAGCAAAACCGCAAAATATTCTTGCAAATCTTCTCGAGGAAATTCTGTTTTCTCAAGCTTTACTCCGATTTCTGAAAGAGCTTCCACTAAATCTCTATTTTCATTTAGAGCTTGATTGAGCAGTAAGTATTTTTGATCTGAATTACTGACATCTGGATTTTCGAAACTAACATCGATTAATTTATCAAATATTTGCTGATGTAACCCTGTTACAAAGCACTGTTCAGAAGACATGAATTCTTGAATAAAATTCTTGTCTTTCAAACAAAATATAATGATTTCTTGCTCTGCGGAATGAAGGATATTTTCAGTCTCCATAAAATGCCCATTTACTAATTTAGACTTTCTCATTACTAGCTCTTGGTTTTTCTTTGGAGCAGAATCCATCTCGGCATAAGGATTGCCGCTAGTATTTATGTTCTTGTTTAACTCAATGCTCAAAGCAGTTTCATCGATGCTCAGTTTCTCTGCAATGCGTCTTTGATATTCACTAAAAATTACTCGATTAGAAATCATTGCAAGATACTTTGAAATTTCTTTTATAGACTTTGCTTTTGCATTAACCGAGCTTAAATCAGTTTGCGCCAAGATTTCATTGATTTTGTAATCAATATACAAAGGAGCCTTATCAATCAAAGCCTGAAAAGCCTCACTAGGATTAGATTTCAAGAAATCATCAGGATCTTTATCACCAGGAACTTGAATAATACGGATCTCATGTTCTATATCTTTAAGTACAGTTGGAATTAATTCAGCAGCTCTATCACTAGCTTCACGTCCAGCTTTATCAGAATCTAGGCATAAATATATTTTTTTTGAGTGAGAATATTTAACTAAGAGTTTGATTTGTTTAGCTGTCAAAGCCGTTCCCTGATTAGCTACTACATTTTTGAAGCCTGCTTTATACAAAGAGATAAGATCGAAATAGCCTTCTACTAAAATCACATAGTCTTTCTTACGAATCTCTTCTTTAGCTAGATTGAGACCAAAAAGATTAGAACCCTTGTTGTAAATTTCAGTTTCAGAAGAGTTGATATATTTAGCAAGTTTAGAATTAGGATCTAGAATTCTTGCCCCAAAGGCAATCACTCGCGACCTTTCATCAAAAACCGGCACCATTAATCTGCCACGAAATCTATCGAAATAACTGCCATCATTATCACTTTTCAAAGCGAGACCAGCATTTACAACTTCATCTTCATTGAAGTTCAATTTCTCTTTAATCAACCTTATTAAACGATTGGATTCTTCTGGTGAATAACCAAGTTTAAAAGTAGTAATAGTTGCCGTAGGAATTTGCCTCTTCTCTAAATACTCACGTGCTTTACTTGCTTCACTGGCAGCTAAAAGCTGCTCATTATAGAACTTTGCTGCAAGTTCATGCATCTGAATTTTTTTATTGAAACGTTCTGTATCTTCTTTCGATTGATTAGAAGTCTCAAGCTTGACCCCATATTTATTTGCAAGATCCTTGAGAGTCTCTGGAAAATCTTTCTGATAAAACTCAGACCAAAATTTAAAAACATCACCCCCTACTCCACAACTAAAACATTTGAAAATGCCTTTAGTTGGACTGATATTCATTGATGCATTAGTATCGTTATGGAAAGGACAAAGAGCAACATAACTAGCACCAGATCTCTTCACCGGAATGATTTCAGAGATTAGCTCGACTATATTTGCCAGGTCTTTTATTTCTTGTATGGGATCATTTGCCATTAAGAGTAGTAATTATAGGACAAATGTCGTCATCCAGAGGAGCGCGTAGCGCGACGTAGGGATCCATTTTTCGAAAACTTTGGTAGTTACTGGATCCTCACGCCACTTCGTGGCTCAGGATGACACTGCATCATGCTAAAATCATCTATAAATGAGCTTCAACACTACTACTGCCTCTGGCACCAATGCATCAGCTATTAATAAAGCTCAACAAAAAATTGCAGCTTTAGAAGATTCGGCGCTTGAACAAGATGAAATGAGAGATGCTCTGTCGCAAATGAAAGCATTATTAGGTGCAATGAGAATTAGAGCCAAAGAATTAATTCAAGAACAATTAGAAAATAAAAGAGCCAGAGCCGATAAAAACTTACAGAATATAGCTATTACTGTGGCTTAAAAGCTCGCAAGATCCGTACGCTTATCGGACAAAGTAAATACTTTTTATTAAAGATTCTTAATCTAGGTTAAGAATTTAGGTTTTGTTTTTAATTAACAGTGGAATAAGAAAGTTAATATGAGTTTAAAGATTTTATTAGTAGATGATGAAGTTAATCTCGTTGACCCTATGTCTTATACATTAAGCCAACGTGGTTTTGAAACTGCTGTTGCCTATAACGGTGAAGATGCGCTTAAGAAGTACCAAGCAGAAGATCCAGATTTAATTCTTTTGGATTGGAGTATGCCTGATATCTCCGGTATCGACGTACTCAAGCGTATTAGAGAGAACCAAAGTTTTATTCCTGTGATTATGATCACTGGTAAAAATGCCAAAGAAGATATTGTGGAAGGTCTTGAAGCTGGTGCTGACGACTACATCACAAAACCATTTAATTGGGAAGAGTTGATGGCAAGAATTAATTCTGCTATCAGACGCGCTCAGCAACCGAATGCTACGCACCCTAAAAGAATTCGTTTCGGTAAATTAATTGTCGACACCAAAACTCACAGAGCATGGTTAGAAGACAAAGAGTTAAATCTATCTCCTCGTGAGTATTCTATACTTGAAACTTTTATACAAAATCCTAAACGTATTTATTCACGTGATGAACTTATTGAAAAAGTTTGGGGCTTGGATTTTGATGGTGACTCAAAAACAGTTGATGTGCATATTTGCTGGTTAAGACAAAAAATTGAAGAAGATCCTAATAAACCTAAAATCATACAAACCGTTAGAGGCTTTGGTTATAGATTGGGGTCTTAATTGCGAATGTGCTTTTTTTACAGAATTTCAAGAACTAATAAAAAGTTCTTGATAAAATAATTCTTAACTAATGACTCTGGAAAAAACAAATATTCAACGTGCTCTTAAGTACAAAGATGTCTCTTGGGGGAAATTTCAGACAGATAGGTTTGCAAGCGAAACAGAACCCTTTCCTTATGGCATTCATAAATTAAGAGGAAGCGATCAAAGAAGAATTCACAAACCAGTTAATTTTGAAAAAAAATCTTTTTTAGTCGGCTATGGTCCTATTGTAGTTTCCGTACTTGAGGATGATGCTCCTTTACTTTTAAGCTTTTTGAGTACCTTAAATTATTTCTTTAAATCCAAAGAACAATCAGCTAAGCAAAAAGATTTTCTTCCAGGCTCCCCTGTTTATGCAGTTTGGGCAACCTGTCCAGAAGATTTAGAAAAAGTACATCAGTCATTGGTTCGAGATCTCAATAATCAAGGATATAAAAATGAGAATATCAATTTTTTAAATATTTTTGACAATCAAACGAATCATCGAAGAAACAAAAATGAACCAGAAATTGGTCAAGAAATTATTGCCAGAAAATCAGGTGGCAGAGAAGCTCTTGAGTATATTCATCAATACATACAAAGCAGCCCTACAAGTGCAACCTTAGTCCAAACCCACAATACAGACAATGATACTCGTCAAAAATATCAAAACTCTCTTGATGAGCTTACAGTTGAGACAGGGAACGATTCTCAGTATAAAATCCACAGTGTAGCAGAAGACAATACAATATTACTCCCTCTTGCTTGGCATAAAAAAGATAGTAATTTTATAGCAAATTTTTTAAATGGATTATGGAACGAAAAGAAAATTCCATTTTTTGGCAAATTAATTAGTCTCGATGCTGCTGAAGATTCAAATAGTATCAATAAATCTTTATTACAAGTTATAGAAGCTTTCAGAATCTTTGTCAAAGACAAGACTCCAACTACAAAATACAACGAGATTATTCCCACCAAAAAAGCAAATTCTGCCGCAGCATGATAAATTTAAGTCGTCATCCATTAGAGCGTCATGATTATCACCACCAGATCAGAAGAAGAATCCACTGAGTTCAAAAAATTACTTGAAGAAAAAAATCTTTCTTCTTTCATTTATCCATGCCTGGAATATGAGAAACCAGATGATGGCTATGTAGCAATCGATGACTGCATTAGACGTAATCATGAGTTCGATTGGATTATTTTCCTGAGCAAAAAATCAGCAGATGTTTTTTTTAGCAGAGTATTAGATTTAGGTGGACAGTTATTCCATCTCAGCCCCCGACTAAAAATTGCTTGTATCGGTGATAAAACTGCAAGTTATGTTAGAGAAGAAATTGGCTTTCCAGTAGATTTCATTCCCAGTGAATTTAATTCAGATTGTTTTATCAAAGAATTCAATGAGAAGTTTTTCCCGGGAAAAACTTTACCGAGTTTTGAAAAAACTAAAATCATTATTCCTCGACAAGAGAATATTGAAGATGATTTCCAAGAAAAACTAGAAGCTAATAATCAAATAGAACTCAATATTTGTCCTGCTTATAAAATACTTTGTCCAGCCTTAGGTACTGCCTTAAATCAAAAGCTCAATCAAGAATTGATTAGATTATTCAAAACGGAAAAACAAATTTACCTTAGCTTTGCTAGTTCAAATACAGTTAGCAATTTTAAAGAACTTAGCAAAGAAATTGATTTAGATGCTTTCTCTAATATCAAATTAATTAGTATTGGTCCTAAGACTACAGAAACTATCAAAGCTAAATTTCCAAACTTCTATGAAAAGCAATTAGTAATTGAATCTGAGAAATCAAGCTTTGAGTCTATGATTGAGAGTATTTTGGCTGATCTGCCCTTAAAAAGCTCATGCTAAAATGGAAAATTGAATGATTTACAAAAAACCAAGTCCAAGAAACACAAATTCTCCAAGTCCTAAACCTAGAACTTCAAGCACTTCTAAATCCACAGATAAAGGTGGAGAAAAACAAGCACCTCGTTTGGACTACAACTTAATTAATATGAGTTTTGATCAAGTTAGAGAAGAGCTTACTCAACTCATCAGAGAAAAATCTCTTTTTGAAAAAGATTCGATATTACCTTCTGGGCGCATTACTGGTAACTATTTAGATCTAAAGGAAGCTTTACTTTCTGCTCGTGGAGCATATCTCGCTAGCATGGCTATCTTGCATAACCTCAAAGATGAAGTAGAGGCTATTGGTGGCTCAATGGATAAAACTTATTCACTTGCAGTTTCGGTATCTCAATTAGCTTTTCTTAGTGGACTTGAAATTGATAGCTTCTATGTTAAAGAAGGTGAATCAGTAAGAACCTTTGGGCATTCTAGATGGATTGAAGGTCCTCTTCGACCAGGTGCACGAATTTGTGTGGTTCAAGACCAAATCATCAGTGGTCAACGCGTAATTGAAACTATTAGAAGATTACAAGAAGAGGCTGATGCCCAGATCGTTCAAGTTATTGCCATTGTTGACAGACAAGACGGCGCCAGAATTAGATTACAAGAATATGGCGTAGATTTTACTTCCATTATTACTATGGATGATATTTTGGATTATGCGCCAGCGGTTTAAAGCTAGCTATACTGAACTAGCGACGGCATGATATTATATTGACCACCTGGTCGATACAAATGTTTACAAATTTACAAAATCCTATTAATCTAAGTCGGAATTTTTTTCGCTCTGCATATTGCTTGAGAGAATCAAGAGATGGTGAAGAATATATTGACATAGATACCCAAGACAAACTTGATCCTCTAATAGAGAATCAATTGGAGGATTTTGAAACCGACTTAGATGCTGTAACTATATGGTTTGATCAAATGATTCAAAATAGTTTGAAAGAAAAGCAACTTGATTCCCAGTACTTTTCTAATTATTCTAAAGCAATATATAAAACATTCATTTCCAATTGCGATATAAGTGAAACAGAATATAACTCTATACAGGAAAATATAAGACAGGGTTATATTAAAACCATTTTGTTAGATATAACAGATCTCGGTAGGACAAATTTTACTATAGATCAAGAAACACATGAACAGCATTTAAATTTCTTTAGTTTCTTAGATAGAGCAATTGAAACTCTCGGATCTGAGATCTTTATGAAAGCTTTAGTCCATGAATATTTGGCAAATAAAGATCTTGGTAATGAAGATCATAATGAATTTTTACAAAGTCTTTTAAGCAATGGTATTAGGCAATCCTTTTTAGTTTTAGAACCATTATTTTATGATGAGTTTTTGAAGCATCCTCAGCAAGAGCAAAAAGTTTTAGTAAGCCTTTTAAATGATCTCGGTCTACAATTTAAGCCAAGACCAGAATATCTTCTAGCTGCTAAAGCTGCTCTTTCTGAGCCACCATCTGACTTGGAGATATCAGATTCATTTGGACTTGATATTTTTAGTTTTTGTTCAAGTATTCCAGCAGACCAAGATTTAATAGATCTTTGTTATGAGAGCTTAAAGAATATTTGTGATGATGATTTAACTAAAAAAGATGCTATAGATAGAAATACTCTTTCTTCAGTTTTAGATTTCTTGGCAAAAATTGAAAATTTTCAATTAGATTCAAGATTTATAGATATTTTCGAAAAATTACTCAATGAAACTTCTAATAATAAAACAGGAATTAAAATCAATGGAGATGATACTTTAACAAATTGTATTTTAATAACCTTAGTTAAATCTAATTTAAAAGGAGTGACAGTAAATCCAAGATTTGAAAGGTTATTAATTAATATTCTAATAAATTATGATACAGAGTCTAAATCTACAAACAGTAAAGATTCTCCAATACTAGAAGCAAAAGCAATCCTAGCCTTAATGGTTCTAGCTAAACTAAAACTTTCTAACAAAGCACTTGAGGCTCTAAAAGACTTTAAGATGGAAGACGAAAACAAACTCAGTAAAGCCATAAAAAAAATAGTGAATAGTAATTTTAATAAAGATACTGTTACTAGTGCTATTAATAAGCAGTTGGAGATTTTTAAAAAACTTGATAGCTCTGAAGCTGAAAAAAGAAAAGCTTTAACCAAATTAGCTTTATTCTTTGTTGAAGCCAAGTCTCTAACTTTTGCGATAGAACAGAATTTAAGCAGCCCCATTAAGGCAAAGGACTTAAATTATTTTTTTATTGCTCAGAATTATAAAATGAAAAACCCTGATGAGTTTGCAAAAATGAAAAATGAATTTATAAATTTCTTAACCAAGCTTTCAAGTTCAGATGATAGGAAAACGAGCTTGATTGCAGAAGGTTTATTTCCTTTATTTACTGATGAGGTTATCAAAAAAGCTTTTGTACTTATTAGTAATTATAATAGTGCTACTTTTAGTGCTTTAGGAACGGTAATTCTAGATTCATTTACAATAGAAAATCGACAAATATTTTTAAAAGAATTTCTAGAAAAAAATCCAGAAGTCAAAACCAATTTTAAAATCACTGAAGGGTTTAGAGATTTAAAAACAAAAGTCATGATAGATCCTGAATTTAGGAAGCTAGAGCCTACTTTAAGGAATTTGGAACATACTTTACAATCTTTAGGTTTTGAATTTAAACAAGCTATTTAGCAATGCATTACTTAAGAAGTGATAAAATCCAAGAATAACTATGCTAGTTGCCGATTACCACAACCACCCTCAAGCTCATAGAGATGATTTACCTTATTCTGAAAAGGTTTTACAGCCTTGGGCAGATAAAGCTAAAGAAGTTGGTCTCAAGGACCTGGCACTTACTGATCATGATCGTTATAAAGCTGGAGTAAATTTCGGTGAGATCGATAGACTCAGAGAACGCAATCCTGAAGTGAATTTTAGAGCTGGCATTGAAATGGATAATGATCCTGAGACTAGCGCTGATGGTCACAAATGGGTTGAAAAAAATTGGGATAATTTAGATTTCGTTTTAGGTTCTGTACATTTTGCCAAAGGCTTTGCTTTTGATCATCCAAATTTTATTGGTGAATACGATAAACATGATATCAACGATATTTATAAAGACTATTACAAAAACTTACAGACCATTGCAAATACCGGTTTAGTAAGCTCTATGGCACATTTGGACTTGATCAAGATTTTCAAATTCTTTCCTACTATAGATCTAACTGATCTTTATCATGAGACTCTTGATGTGATTAAAGCCAAGGATATCTCTATGGAAATCAGTACCGCTGGTCTGCGTAAACCAATTGGAGAAATCTATCCACATACGGACCTGATTAAAATGGCTAAAGCTAAAGGCATTAGTTTTACAATAGCTTCAGACGCGCATACAGCTAAGGATCTCTGTCTTAACTACGATAAACTAGAAGCACTACTGAGAGAATTAGATATTAATGAAGTGGCTATTTATCACAAGCACAAACGCACTATGGTAGCGGCTTTTATTTAATTTAACAGTTATAACTGTCAAATATTACGTTATTATACCAGTTATAACTGGTATAATAAGAATATGCCTCAGAACTTAAAAGACATTATTGACGAATGGCAAAATTGGTCTATTAATACGTTAAATAGTAAATATAAACGTCAAGATCTGAATATAAATTTTATTGCAGGAAATGCTCTAGCTTTAATTGGTGTTAGAAGAGCAGGCAAAACTTTTTATGCCTTAGAAATCGCAGCCCATGAATTAAAACTTAACAGTAAAGCATTAAAAGAAAATTCTTATCCAAATTTTTTATATATAAATTTTGAAGACCCATATTTTATCAGCAATAACAGTACTGACGAGTTAGATAAATTAATCGAAACTTATACCGAATATGCGCTTAAAGAACCACAAATATTGATATATGACGAAATCCAAAATATCGACTCTTGGGAAAGGTGGGTAAGAAAAAATATTGATTTAAAAAAATACAAAATCATTATCACTGGCAGTTCAGCCAAACTTCTTAGTTCGGAAATAGCTTCTTCCTTAACTGGACGCAACATCAGCCATAATATTTGGCCATTAAGTTTTAAAGAATTTTTGGATTTCAAAAAAATCACTAAGAAACTTAGTCCTAATGAGTATTTGGCATATTTCAAAAAATATCTTTTGGAAGGTTCTTTTCCTGAGCCTAGTACATTAAAGAATAAAGATGAACGCAATCTTGAACTTAGACAATATTTTGAAGACATATTACAAAAAGATATTATTAAACGATATGAGATTAGAAATACAAGAAATCTCTATTTAATTGCCAATTACTATTTAACTAATCTTAGCTCACTCCATTCCACGCATTCAGTTAAGAAAGCTTTGAATATCAATACCGAAACAGTTAGTGATTACACAAGTTATATGAAAGATGCTTTTTTAATTTTCAGTATTGATCGTTATCATCCTAATTTAAAAGTACAAATTAGAGATCCACAAAAAATATATGTCATTGATAACGGATTGAGAAATGCTATCTCAAGATCTAAATCTCAAGATCTAGGTAAGCTTGCAGAGAATTTGACATTTATAGAATTAAAAAGACAAGGCAAAGAAATTTATTATTATAAAGAAGAGAAAGAGGTTGATTTCATAGTCACAGAAAATTTCAAAGCAAAACAAGCTATTCAAAGCTGCTATTCCGATCTAGGAGATCCTGATACTTACGAAAGAGAAACCAGCTCTCTAATCTTATGCTTGAAAGATCTTAAACTCAAAGAGGGACTGATTTTAACCAAAGATAGGGAAGAAACTTTAAAAATCGATCAAAAAATTATCAGAATGATTCCTTTATATAAGTGGATTTTAGGGGCAGCTTAAGAAGTCTTATTTACCAAAATTCTGCTTCATCAACTCTTCAGCAATACCAAAATTAGAATCTGATTGAGAAATTTGCTTAGCAACTTCTGCATCCATCATTTCATAAAACATTTCTTCAGCAAGACCAGAATTAAAAAGTCCACCTTCCATTTTTGGACGCATTTCTTTCAAAGTCATTTGTACAAAAACAGCTTCAAACTCTTGAGCACTTTTTGTTTGCCTTTCTGCTGCTGCATGTTTGCCACCCAATTGCTCTAAGTAAGCAGGGTCCATTGTAGATATATTTAAATTATCCATTGGACCAAGCATTAAATTAATTCCTTTCTAAAATATTCTTGCTTATTAAAACTATCTGTTAGCACTAACCAGTAACGAGTTTTTTTAGTAGTTTGACTAAAAGGCAGGCTATAAGTACCTTGAGATCTTGGTGGTATATTTCTTTTCCCGAAGTAGGTATATTGCAGTTGAGGCTTTACAGTATAACCCAAGGCATCAATGATCCTTAAATTACCAAGCGGAATTGAATCTTCTAAATTATTTTCTATACTAACTGTAATTTTTTTATCATTTACTTTTAGAATCTCAGCTTTAACTTGTTGCGCTTCTTCATCAACAATTAATTGCTGAGCAACATAGTCTTGTTGTTGCATATCAATGATATTTAAAGTCATTGGCAAGCCAGGATAAATTTCTACTTCTTTACCTTTACGAGCAAGGAATGATATCAAAGAGATTCCAGCTCCTGCGGCAGCTCCAATTGCAACATTTGAGCCTGTACCATAACCGGTAGCAATAAGACCGCCAAACTGAAAACCAGTAATAGCACCAGACGCAGCTCCTAAAGCTGTTTCACCAAGAGCTAAACCAATAGTTTTAAGAGTTGCATATTTGTCTTTGATCATACTGCCATCAGCATTGATCTTTATAACTGTAATATTGTCAGGGAAAAGAATTTTCTCAAAACGAATATCTACTTTGCCACTTTGTCTAAAGTAACCAGCGTTCTCAATATTAGCTACAGTACCAATTACTCTACTGTTTTTTGGAATAAATAATTCACCTGAGCTTGAAACTACATCTTCAACTATTCTTGCAGAGAAATGTTCACCTTCTTGAGTTCCAGGATTTATAGGCCACTCAGCAATCATTGCCACAGGAGTAGTTTTAGAAACACCAACTTTAAGAACTGGGGTTTCGGCAGAAATAGAATTTACACTGATAAAGCTAAGAATCAACAGTGGAATGGATTGCTTCGCTAGCGCTCGCAATGACGGCACTTGTATTAGCGCTCGCAACGACGGCATAAGAGTAATAATGAATTTCAACACTACTAAATAATCTCCAACTCAGCTTGTAAAGCTCCAGATGCTTTCAATGCCTGCATTATAGAGATCAAATCTCTAGAACTAATACCAATTTTATTAAGTTCGTTAACCAGCTCTGCAAGAGAACTTGCTTCAGTAAGCTCGACATATCTAGTGTCAGTCTCTCTGTAATCAATATCAGAATTAGCAACCGTAGTTGTATTAATTCCAGTAGCTGAAGTAGTTGTACCATCTGGATTTGTTGTAGCAGGGGTATTATTACTTGCTTGGTTAGTATTAATTGTAGTGTTATCGCCAGCAGTATTTAAATTAGCAAGCGTACTAACATTAGGCTGAGAAACTTGGTTGTTGGTTTTTATAGTTATAGAGATGCTGCCATGAGCTAAAGCCACTGCAGAAAGTTTTACATCTTGTCCTACGACGATAGTACCTGTTCTTTCCATGATTACTACCTTAGCTTCGTTTTCTGCATCAACAGTTACATTACCAATGTCTGCAAGTGCAACCACAGGATTGTCTTGAGGACCATTCAATTCAACTTTAACCGTTCTACCATCAATGATACTCGCTCTACGATTAGATTTCGAAGCATTAATAGCATCAGCAATTTTTTTAGTTGTACTAAAATCCATCTTCTCAGTAGTGAGAGTAATGCCTCCAGTAGTATCAAGTACTGTAGGTAAAGCATATTCAATAATTCCACCTTTAGGAATACGTCCTGAATTTGGTGAGCCTTCTCTGACCATACTGCCATTAGCTTCAATCTCATAACCAGAATTAATAACTGGACCTTGAGCCATTGCATAGACTTTGCCATCTGGACCTTTTAAAAGTGTTTGTAATAGCACTCCACCAGTTAAATTTTTAGAAGAGGAGAAAGATGAAATATCAACATCAAATTTATCTCCTTCTTTGTTATAAGGACCAATTTTAGCCGTAACCATAACTGCAGCAACGTTACCAACAGCACCACCATTCAGTTGTTTTAAAGCAGCGAGAATTTGTTGTCCAGGATTATTACCCTGTAAATTAGTTACATTGACTTGGTTGTTAATTAGAAATTCTTTGATATCAACACCAAAGTTTTTCAGCATATTTACTTGAGATAAATTTGTTGCCAAACTATTTTTATCACCACTATTACTTGGAAGACCAGCTACAAGCCCATAACCAACAATGTAATGATCTCTAAGGCCTTGAACTTTAGTAATGTCCTTCAAACGAACAGTAATAGCTTGAGCTGCATTTGCGCCAAGCAATAAAATAAATAGAGCAATAAAGGCTGTCTTTTTTGCCATACTAACTTTATGCAGGATATGGCTAATAATCTAATCCGCTATATAGGCTAGCTTGTATGGAACTAAATAGTTCAGAGGACCTAAGTATTGAAATTAAGCTACAGAACTCATTACTATCTTGAAATAAGCTTTATCGCGTAATGTGATATTCATGTGGATTCGCCTACATTCCACTCGAAGCAAATCAAGTTCGTCTTGAATTACGCTCCGCGACCGAAAAACAATACTCAAAATATAAATTTACTTAACTTCGCGACTCACTGATTTGCTTTTCAAGCTTCATTTGGCTCATCTCACATTTCTATCAATATTACGCTTCTAAACTTAGTTTCAATCTAATTAATTCAAATGCTTCCTGAATTTCTGTGCATTCTCATGCTCGCCAATAGTCAAAAAGAACTGATGTGCCTTATTAAAAGCATCTTCCATAGTAATTCCAGCAAAGCCACTTTCCTTATCAAAGGTAAGTGAATTGCTCTCTTGTTCAAATTCTTGGATGGCACAGAGCATCTCTAAATATTGAGTCTTTGCCTTGTTTTCATAAAGCTCTGCTTCGGGATGATCTTTATTGATAATGAATAACCTATGGTTAAGATCTGCCAAATAGAAAGTCACTTTCCAAGTTAAATCGAGAAGGTTTTCCTTAGTAAAGTAAACCAAAGCCTGCTCAAAATGACGATGCGCAATCATATAACTCTGCTCATTGAGAACTACATAGTTAAGCATTAGAATACCTATCAAAGTATCTGTAATTGCAGCTTGCAAAAATGCACTTTCACTACGATACATTTTCTTTGCCGTAAGAAAAGCATTCAAAGCCTCTTCCAGCTTACCAATGCCGGTGTACATATTACCCATGGCTTGATAAATATCAGCTTCACCAATTAAATTATCCTGGTCTTGGTAGAGCTTTATAGCTTTCTTGAAATATTCAATGACGCTAGCAACTTTTTCATCATCAAGTTCACCTTGTTCCAGACTCAATCTTATAGTTATAAAAGCCAGATCTAAATATTTACTAGCTTTAATTTCTTCATTGCCCAACCTAGTTGCAAGCCTAATTATTTCCTGTCCTAACTTATCAATCGCATCTAAGTTATTTTCTAAAAGTAAAATTTGGAATAAGACATTCTGCGTATAAAGCAATTGACTATATCTTTTAAGTTGTTTAAAAATATCACAAGAAGTTTCTATATATCCTTTAGCTAAATTTAGATCCTCACCAAGCTGAATCATAGTATTAGAAAGGATTTGATAAGCTTGCGCCATAAAGAAAGCTGGGATAGATGGCTTAATCATTGCATGAATAGCTTCTTTGACTTTTTGATATTTACCCGTAATAGCGAGCAAAGAAATTCTTTGAATTTCTAAACCACATTGCTCAAAGACTCCACAATCTTCCAAATAAATTTTTGATTTATCAAAAAACTCAATCGCGTTATTAATCTCACCTCTCACTAAAGCTTGAGAAGCTAAGGTTACATAGAGGAATCCTAGAGAGGCAACATTATCATTATCCTCAAAAGCTTTCAAAGCTTTATCGTAATATTGTTCTTCATCAAAATCTTTGGCATAAGTTAGATAGACCTCACCAAGCCCACTTGTATTGCCTTCTTTACCAAAAAGTATTTCAGCATCTTCAGCAGCTTCTCTATCTCTAAGAATTCTTGCTTTAACTAAAAATACTTTTGCTTTAACTGAATTAAACTTAGCTTTAGTACTAAGTTTGAGTAAATTATCCAAATGAGTTTTCATCAAAGGTAAATGTAGATCGTGACTCATTGCTTGATCCTCTAAAGTAAGTTCTAAAGTTTGTATTGCAGCCAAAATAGCTCTGTCATATTCTTTTTGCACAAGAAATTTTTCTACTGCTTCTTCTAGTATTTGATTAGGATCCAAATGATCTAATGACAAAGCTTTGAGATGTTCTTTGCCCCAATAAATATATGAAATTAAAATTGCTTGAGACTTATAAATCAGCGAATCACAATCATTGAACTCTGAGCGCAGTAAGGGTTCTGGATTTGCATCATTTAAAAAATCTAGAAAGAGCTTAAAGCCAGAATTATAATTCGGCAAACTATCCAATATATTTTTGGCTATTCTAAATTTGCCCTGTCTAAGATAGACCTTCGCCTCTAACTCTTCCGCTAAATACTGTGAATTAGGATCTGCTGCAAAACCCTGTATGAGCTTTGCTTGATCTATAGCTTGTTTAAACTTGTCTTGAAAGAAAAAATTCCAAAAATCTTCTTGATATTTTTTTAAGTTTGAATTTGGTTCAGATCCTTGCATCGAGTAATTTCTTCTTTAAATCGTAGTCTCAATGTTTCAAAAGTTAATACTTTGCTGAAATAAGTTCCTGACATATCAGGCATCTGCGAAAAACTGAGAATCATTTCATCAATTTCTGCAAATTTACGAGCGATTCCAAGAATTTTTAGATTAGCAATCAATAGTGCCTCTGGATCTTTAGTCGTATCCAAAACTTCATTATGAACAGCTAATTCAGCAAATAATTCATCAAAATTATAAGCTTTCTCTTTTATATCGCTTTGCTTAAACATCTCTTCTAATCCTTTTAAAACAGAACTAACACTACTATAATAGTATTTTCGTTTAATGTGATCTTAACCTAAGGTAATTGTAACACATATTAATATTTCCTTTATTTTAACAATATTAAATATATTTCATTTAAACCTTATGCTAAGTTAAAAAATATGCTTGAAAGATATTCACGTGCTGAAATGGTAGAAATTTGGTCTGATGACAGCATGTATAAGTATTGGTTGCAAATCGAAATTGCGGTACTAGAAGCCTATGTACAAGTAGATAAAATCCCTCTCAGCACAGTTAACAGAATTAAAGAGAAAGCAAGTTTTAATAGAGAGAGAATCAATGAACTTGATAAAGACCTGCATCACGACATGCTCGCCTTTCTCACTTGTGTTTCAGAATCTATTGATTCTGCAGATTCAAGATTTATACATCTTGGTTTAACTAGTTCTGATGTTAAAGATACGGCATTGAGTTTAATGATAAAAGACGCTGGAAATCTTTTGGATAAAAGCATTGAAGAATTATTAGAAGCTCTTAGAGAGCTGGCTATCAAGCATAAAGATACAGTCTGCATTGGCAGATCACATGGAGTTCATGCAGAACCAATTAGCTTTGGATTAAAGATTTTAAATTTCTATGATGATGTTAATCGTGCCAGAAAACATTTGAAAAATACTGTTGATGAAATTAGTGTCGGAATGTTTTCAGGAGCAGTTGGTACCTATGCCAACCTTGATCCTCTGGTTGAAAAAATTGCTTGCACTAACTTAGGATTAAAAGCTGTAGAAATTTCAACTCAAGTCATCAGCAGAGATCGCCATGCATATTTTCTCAACTGCATCGCAGTCCTAGGCAGTGTTTTAGAAAGATTAGCAGTTGAAATAAGACATTTACAAAGAACCGAAGTTTTAGAAGTAGAAGAGCCTTTTTATAAAAAGCAGAAAGGTTCTTCGGCAATGCCTCATAAGCGTAACCCTTGGCGCTCAGAAAATATTTCAGGTTTAGCAAGAATGCTTAGATCGTATGCAGGTGTTGGTTTAGAAGATATTGTGCTTTGGCATGAAAGGGATATTTCTCATAGTTCAGCTGAAAGAATCATTCTCCCAGATGCTTCAATACTACTGGATTTCATGCTCAGTAGGCTTACACAAATTATCAAAGGCTTAGAAGTTTATCCTGAAAATATGCAAGCTAATTTAAATAAATTTGGTGGAGTGATTTTTTCACAACAAGTACTAATGAGGTTAATTCATAAAGGTCTTAAAAGGGAAACTGCTTATAGCCTAGTACAAGATTTTACAAATCAAGCCTGGAATAAAGCCGATGGTAATTTTAAAAAGCTCTTAATGGAATCAAGTGACATTAAGCAGTACTTAACAAATGAGGAAATTGACTCATGTTTTGACCCTAGCTATCATCTAAAAAACCTAGATTATATATTTGAACAAATACTAGGTGGCTCTGCTCATCCCAGTTTCATCTAAAAGAGCTTAAATCCACTATAAATTTAACTTTACTTATATAAATTCTAGCCGATATCAAGAAATAGGAATCTTGGATGCAGTTTTGTAAAATCAAACAAAAAAAACTTTTGACTATAGTCTTGGCGCTATTGATATTGTTTCCAATTCTGCCATTACCCAGCTCTGCTGTAGAAGATCTTGAAGATAGATATTTGATTTTAGATCCTATTTCTGGCTTAAATACAGATTTAAAACTATATATAAACAAAAAAAGTCTTGATTTAGATTTATCAAAAACTCAAAATATAAGAATAAGACTTAAAACTAAAGATCTCTACTCATCCATTGAATCCACTTCAAGTTTTAAAGTCTTACTCTATGAAGTTCTTTCAGATAGCGAGAAAAAATTTATTAGTTCCCAAAATTTAACTTTATCTAGAAAGTCAATCAGCAACAGAATTATAAGTGTTGGAGTAGGACATTTCAAGCAAAATACTAAAGCCATACTTTTTGAAATCTATGATACTAGTGGTAACTTGATAAACCAATATCAAACAGAACTAACTGCTTATAATTTAGAATCTCAAGTTCTTGGTGGTGAGGGGATAAACATTGGCGATGCAGATTGTAGTGATTCATCTTTCAATGATTGTCAATTAGATTATTTATTTCAAAGAATTACTTTTGAAGCAAAACCACAAAAACAAATTTCAACAAGAGTTGTTAAAGGTGAAGATGGTTTATATAAAGTAACTATCCCTGTGCCAAGATCTGGCTTCCATCCTCTTGGTAGAAGAATACATCGCAAACCTGGCACTGATAATGATTCTAACGGGCAAATTTCTGATGGTTTTGGAGATATTCTTAACATCTCAAATATTTTTATTGGTTCAAACGAGTCAGATGCAGGTTCCATTACTTACAATGAAGGCACTGACCAAATAATTATTAATAATAATGTTTTCTTTGGTAAAGACGGTAAAGTAGGCATCGGTGTAGAAGATCCTCAAGGCTGGTTACATATCAGAGGTGGTGACGAAACTACACCATCATTAATTATTAATCCAGGAATTTTAACTACTACACCGATAGATGGTGCATTTGAATATGATGGTTCAACACTTTATTTCACCAAAGGTTCTACTAGAAGCGAACTGGGTGCAAGAGGACTTCAAGGACCACAGGGTCCTCAGGGTCCAATCGGACCGCAAGGTCCAGCTGGCTCTGGCGGCGGATCTTCACTTAGCTCTGGAGGCACTATTAACGGTGACCTTATTATCAATGGAGATCTTTTTGTTGCAGGTACAGTACATGCGCATGCCTTTAATGGTGATATTTTCAACGGTGGAATTTTTAGAGGTACCTTGCAAGATCCTACTTTTAATGGCATGGCATTATTTACCAATAACTCTACAGCTAAATTTAATGGTGGTATTTTAATCCCAGCAAGTGCCGGCGCCAACAAAGTACTCACTTCAGATGCCTCTGGTAATGCCACTTGGCAAGCTCTTTCTAGCTTACCTGCAGTTGATTCCACAACTTTAGATGGACTAAATTCGACTCAATTCTTACGCTCAGATACTACTGACAATTTCACTTCTGGAGTACTTATAACCGATGCCGGTACTAGGTTTGATGTCAATGGTGATCTCTCAATTGCTGATACCAATATCTCTCTAGATGGTGCTTCTACCACATTTACTCAAAGTACAGGAAATATCTCTTTGGTTCCGGCTACTGGCAGCAACTTACTTAATACTATTGCAAGCGGTGGCGAATTCAAGATCAACACCAGTGATTTTGTATTCAATGGTACTAATGCTCGCGTTGGTATTGGCTATATAAATCCTAGAGTGAAACTAGATGTCAACGGTACAATTTTTGGTATTTCAGTCAATGGTACTACTGCTAATTTCACCACGGTAAATGCCACTACATTTATTGGTGATGGCTCACAACTCACTGGTGTAGCAGCTTCCAACGGTAGCGTAAATCATTTTACAACCAATAACTCTACTATCAACAACTCCACTATAAATAACTCTACTATTCATAATTCGTTTTTCAATGGTACTACTACAGTTGATGGCAGAATGATTTTCACCAGTAATGGTTATTTGCAAGATCCTACTTTTAACGGCATGGCATTATTTACAAATAACTCTACTGCTAAATTCAATGGTGGAATTTTAATCCCAGCAAGTGCTGGTGCTAACAAAGTACTTACTTCAGATGGCTCCGGCAATGCCACTTGGCAAGCACTTTCTAGCTTGCCTGCGGTTGATTCAACTACACTAGATAGCCTTGATTCATTACAATTCTTGCGCTCAGATACTACGGATAATTTCACTTCGGGTGTACTTATAACTGACTCTGGAACAAGGTTTGATGTCAATGGCGATCTATCAATTGCCGATACTAATATTAGCCTTGATGGCGCTTCCACTACATTTACACAAACAACAGGCGCAATCACCATAGTTCCGGCTAATGGCTCAAACATGAATGTGCGCTTAGATGGAGTCAGTGACTTTGTTGTAGATACTAACAAATTAGTACTCAACAATAACGGCAATCTAGGTCTTAGTTACGTAAATCCACAATATACACTTGCAGTCAATGGCACAAGCTTTACTAAATCTTTTGCTCTCAATGGTTCTGCACTTGCTTTAACTCAAGGTGCTCTCATGTATTCTAAAGTTGCTGGCTCTGCTACTACTTTAGCTAAAGGTACTAACCACTATGCTCTCAAAGTCAATGGTAATGCACTTGCATGGGAAGCTGTAGATGCTGGCGGTGGAACTCCTGGTGGTTCTAACACTCAATTCCAATTCAATGATGGTGGTTCTTTTGCAGGCAATGGTGCTTTAGCTTTTACCAAAGCTTCCAAGACATTAACCATCCCTGCAGATGCTCCTCTTGATATCAACTCTACAACTGTTTCAATTGCAGATACCAACATCTCACTAGATGGAGCTTCTACTACATTTACTCAAACTACTGGAGCAATTATTCTCCAGCCAGCAACTAATGTCGGTATCTCCCTTGCTAATCCGCAAGCAACTTTGGATATCAATGGTAGCTTAGCGATTAAATCTTCTGCAATTGCAAATATAACTGCAGGTGGCGGTGTTACTGCAACTAGATCGATCATGAAAGTCCAAGGCAGCGGTGGAGCTGTTGATATCAGCGTAAATCCACAAATTGCCGCAGGAACTGATGGACAAATCTTAGTGCTCAAGGGTGTTAGCGACGTTAATACCGTAAAAATAGATAACGGTACAGGCATATCACTTACTGACTCGCTTTCATTTACTTTAGGCAACAAAGATACTCTTACTTTAATTTACGATGCCAGTGATAGTGAATGGATTGAGATTTCCAGGTCAGATAAGTAGGCTCACCTAAACCATTTGACCTAGCCTAATTTAATCCCTCCAAAGTCTTTAACCTACTTTTATTGCCGTATTTACGGGAACAAAGTCTTAGGTCTATTAACTTTATAGCTTAATTTGTAGTGGAAAAAAAGTTTTTACTTTTGACAATAATTTGGCAAATCGCTTCGTGTGGTTTAGTTTTTGCAAGCACTTCTTCAGGTGCAAATATTGAATTTATTCCTGCTGCTAAAAATTTTGGTATTGGAGTTCTTGTACCTACAGCTAAGCTCGATATTAATGGACAAATCATGATCAGGGGCGGAAGTCCTGGAGTTACAAAGATTCTCAGTTCAGATGCCACTGGTCAAGGCTCTTGGGTCTCTCCTTCTTCACTACTTGGTGGAGATGCTGACACCCTTGATACTTTAGACTCACTACAATTCTTACGTTCAGATACTACTGATAATTTCACTTCAGGCGTATTAATTACTAATGCCGGTACCCGATTTGATGTTAATGGTGAGCTCTCAATCGCTGATACTGATATCACTCTAGACGGTGCGAGCACAACTTTCACTCAAAGCACAGGTAGCATAACATTAGTTCCAGCTTCAGGCAAAGATCTAACAGGAACAATTGCAAGTGGTGGTGAATTTAAAATCAATACAAGCGATCTTGTCTTTAATGGTACTAATGCTAGAGTCGGCATCGGTACTGCTAATCCCAGCGTGAAACTTGAAGTTAATGGCACGATTAAAGGTTTGGTAATTAATGGTGGTACGGCTAACTTTACTAACCTAGTTACAAATTCTTTTACAAATACCGGATCTGCAAATTTCGACAAGATTATTGTTACTAATAACGTTAATGGTACTACTGCCAATTTCAGCACTGGCAATTTTACCAATTTAGTTATAAGCGGAGTTATAAATGGCAATACAAGCAGCTTTGATGGAGATTTCACTAATGGCTCAGTTTTATTTTCTAATGCTGATGGCGTTATCTCTCAAGACAATTCTCATTTCTTCTGGGACAGAAACAATAAACGATTAGCTCTGAATCATTTCAGCCCTGACATGGTATTAGATGTTAATGGAGCAATAGTTCTTAGAAATATTGACGATGGAAGTTTAAGCAATCCCGATAATGGCGCAGCATTTATTTATTTATCAAATGGTGCTGCTGCATCTAATCCAGGTGATCTTTTCGCTAAGATCAAAGAAGCAGGTACTACTAAAACTATTAAGATCATTGACTTCAATAACGGTAGGCTTGCAACTACAGTAAGCGCAAGTACAGTTGATGGCATAGATTCACTTTCATTTTTGCGTTCTGATACTTCTGATAACTATAGTTCAGGAACTTTGACTTTCGATGCTGGCACTACTTTAGCCATGGCAGCAGGCTCAACCTTAGATATAAACAGTACTAGTGTCTCAATTGCAGATACTGATATCACTTTAGATGGAGCCAATACAAGTTTCACTCAAAGCAGCGGTAATCTTAGTTTCATTCCAGCAAGTGGCAGCAATTTAGCTCTAACTATTGCAAGCGGTGGAGAGTTTAGAATTAATACAAACGATCTGGTCTTCAATGGTACTAACGCGCGAGTTGGAATCGGTACTGCAGATCCAAGCACCAAGCTCGATGTAAATGGCACCATTAGAGGCTTAAGTATTAACGGCAGCTCAGCTAATTTTTCTGGCACCATGAACACTGCTAATTTAATTTCTTCCGGTTCAGTGAATGGTACTACTGCAAATTTCGTCACCGGAAATTTTTCAACAAGCGCAAATGTTGGTAAATTAATTTCTTCAGGCGTAGTTAATGGTACTACTGCTAATTTTACGGATGCTAATTTCACTAATTTAGTTTTAACTACAGCAAATATCACAACCGTAAACAGCACTGACATAAATAATTCTGGAACTATTACTACAGCTAAATTAATTTCATCAGGAGTAGTTAACGGAACTACCGCAAACTTTACTAAAGTTATTGCCAGCGGTACGATTAATGGCGCAAATGCTAATTTCAGCAATGCCAGTGTTAGTGGCATTTTCAACGGCAGCAGCAGTAGCTTTGATGGAGATTTTACTAACGGATCAGTTTTATTTTCAAATGCCGAGGGAGTTATTTCTGAAAACAATTCTCAAATTTATTGGGATAGAGTTAATAGCAGATTTTCCTTAGGGTCAAATACACCAAATGAGAAAGTTACTATTGATGGAGTTGTTTCTCTTAAAGAGAACTTAGATCCAAGCCCGACTGCTGGTTTTGCCAAGCTGTATGTCAGGGCAACAAATTCAAAACTTTATTATCAAGATGATACTGGCATCTCTTACAACCTAACCAATGCATCAGTTGCGGCAGTAGGGACACCAGCAGGTGCAGATACACATTTTCAATTTAATGATAATGGTTTGCTTGCAGCAAATGGAGCTTTAAGCTTTGCTAAAGTAAGTAAAACTTTAAATGTAGCAGCAGATGCATCACTAGATATAAATTCGACAAGCGTTTCTATTGCCGACACTAATATTAGTTTTGATTCAGCTTCAGGAGTGACTTTCACGCCGACTGCCGGACAAAATTTAAATATGGTTTTAAGTGGCACTGGTGATTTTACCGTTAACACTAATCTAATTTACGCTGATACTTCTACAAGTACTGTTGGGATCATGATTAGTAATCCAAATGAAACTCTTACAGTAAATGGCACTTTATCTCTTAAAGAAGGTGCAGCGGCTGGAACTACGAGTAACTTTGGAAAATTCTATGTCAAATCTGCTGATTCAAAACTTTATTTCAAAGACAGCTTAGGGACAGAATTTGACCTTTGTAGCCCAAGCTTAAGTGTTGCCATTAATAATCTTAGCGATGCTATTTCTGATAAATATTCTAATCTTTTCATGGGTAATGGTTCTGGCTTAGCAAACACCAGTATCGCCAATACCGCAATAGGAATTGATACTTTAAGATCAAATATTTCTGGATCAGCAAATACAGCGATGGGATATCAAGCTTTATATACTAATAATGGATCGACTAATTCTGCTTTTGGTTATAGATCTTTGTATGCTAATAGCCAAGGAACTGGCGATATAGCTTTTGGTTCGCGCAGCTTATATAGCAATATTAATAGCAATTATAATACTGCTCTTGGGGCTAGCTCATTACAAAGCAATACTACAGGTCTTGGTAACCTTGCCGTAGGAACAGATTCTCTAAGTCAAAATACCAATGGTAGTTTAAATACAGCGATCGGCGCTTCAGCACTCAGAGCCAATGTTTCAGGAAATGAAAATCTTGCCGTTGGTTACCAAACACTCTTTAGTAAACATAGTAGTCATTACAATACTGCAATAGGATATCAATCTCAATACTATCTTACTAACGATCCTCATAATACTAGTTTAGGTTACCAAGCTTTACTCGGATCAAGACATGGAAACGGTAACACTGCAATTGGACCTGGTGCCATGTCTTCAATGAGTAATGGTTCTTATAATGTTGCCATAGGCTTCAATGCCGGCAAAAGAGCAGTTGCATTAAGCAGTCTTGCTTCCAATGGCGTGCACATTGGTTATAACAGCGGCTACTATGATAGCGGTGATAATAATATTTTCCTAGGTCACAATACTGGAAACGGTTCTATAACTGGATCTAACAATATACTTATTGGTTATAACAATAATTTACCACCTTCAGCTTCAAGTTCAAATCAACTTGATATTGCTGATACTATCTATGGTGATCTAAGCAATAAAAATATTGGTATCGGCACAACTAGCATTGATACTAAGCTTGAAGTCAATGGCGTAGTTATGACTAATGTCTTTGTTAGTAAAGCTTTATATAGTAATAGCTCTGGAGCTAACGTAACTATAGATTGGAACAATGGTAATGAACAAAAAATTATTCTTGGACATAATGTCACTTTTACTTTTACCGCTCCAAGTAATGGAGTAGGAACTCTAAGTTTGATTCTTCAACAAGATGGAACTGGCTCCAGGACTGTCACCTGGCCTGTCAGTGTTAAGTGGCCAGGCGGTACTGCACCTACACTATCCACAAGTGCAGGATATATGGATGTAGTGAGTTGTGTCTATGAAAATAGTGTATACCTCTGTCAAATAGGATTGGATTTTAGGTGATTTGCATGAAGAGGAAAATTTTACTACTTCTAATAATTTGGCAAATCACTCTTTGTGATTCAGCTTTTGCCGGAACTTCTTCAGGTGCAAATATAGAATATACTCCAGCAACTAAGAATATGGGCATAGGAATAATTTCTCCTGCCGCTAAACTTGATGTCAATGGACAGATTATGATGCGCGGCGGAAGTCCTGCTTCAGGGAAAATTCTTCAATCAGATGCTACTGGACTTGCTTCATGGGTAAACTATGCTCCAGCAGCTATCAACGATGCTGATACTTTAGATGGACTTGATTCATTACAATTTTTACGTTCAGATACTAGTGATAATTTCACATCTGGAGTACTTATAACCGATGCCGGCACTAGATTTGATGTCAATGGAGATCTTTCAATTGCTGATACTGACATCGTTCTAGATGGAGCAAATACAAGCTTCACTCAAAGCAGCGGCAATATTAACTTCACACCAGCAAGCGGCAGTGATTGGACAAGTTCAATTGCAAGCGCTGGGGAATTTAGAATTAATACAAGTGATCTTGTCTTTAATGGCACTAATGCAAAAGTTGGTATCGGCACGGCAAACCCTACTGCTAAGCTAGAAGTAAACGGTACTATTAAAGGTTTAGTCATTAATGGTGGAACTGCAAACTTCACTAATATTGTAAGCAATAACTTTGTTACAACTAATCCTACAAGCTTCACTAAATTGATTGTTACTAATAATGTAAATGGAGCAACTGCTAATTTTACTACTGGCAATTTTACTAATTTAGTTGTAAGTGGAATTATAAACGGTTCTACCACTAGCTTTGATGGCGATTTCACCAATGGCTCAGTACTATTTGCCAATGCTGATGGAGTAATCTCACAAGACAATAATCATTTATATTGGGATAGAACTAACAAACGCTTGGCTATTAATCACTTCGCTCCAGATATGGCACTTGATGTCAATGGAGCAATTGTCTTAAGAAATATTGATGATGGCAACTTAAGCAATCCTGACAATGGAGCAAGTTTTATTTATTTATCAAATGGTGCTGCTGCCTCTAATCCTGGTGATCTTTTTGCCAAGATCAAAGAAGCAGGCACTACTAAAACTATCAAGATCATTGATTTTAATAATGGTGCATTAACAGCAGGCAATGAAGCTGATTTACTTGGAGGTCTTGATTCAAGTTCTTATTTACGTTCTGATACTTCAGACAATTACAGTTCAGGTACTTTAACTTTCGATGCTGGCACTACTTTAACTATGGCAGCTGGCTCAACCTTGGATATAAATAGCACTAGTGTTTCTATTGCTGACACTGACATTACCCTAGACGGAGCCAATACCAGCTTTACTCAAAGTACAGGAAACATTAGCTTGGTTCCAGCATCTGGCAGCAATGTAATTGGTACAGTTGCAAGCGGCGGTGAGTTTAAAATCAATAGTAGTGACTTAGTATTTAATGGCACAAATGCCCGAGTCGGTATTGGCACAGCAAACCCAAGTGCTAAGCTCGACGTAAACGGTACTATCAAAGGTTTAACTGTTAATGGCAGCTCAGCTAATTTCTCTGCCTACGCAAATACTGGTAAATTAATTTCTTCAAGCGTAGTTAATGGAACTACTGCTAATTTCACTACTGGAAATTTTGCCAATGAAATGAATGTTGGTAAATTAATTTCTTCAGGTGTAGTTAATGGAACTACTGCTAATTTCACTACGGGAAATTTTGCCAGCTTAACTTTAGCTTCAGTTACAGTAACCACCTTAAACAGTACTACTATAAACAATTCGGGAACCAGCTCTACAGCAAAATTAATTTCATCAGGACTAGTCAACGGAACTGTTGCTAACTTCAATAAAGTTATTGCAAGCGGATCAGTAAATGGGGATAATGCAAATTTCAGCAATATCATTGCAAGCGGTATTTTCAATGGCACAACTAGTAGTTTTGATGGTGATTTTACTGACGGTTCAATTTTATTCTCAAATGCTCAAGGTGTTATCTCCGAAGACAATGCTCAACTACATTGGGATAGAGCCTCTAATAAAATGGCATTAGGCATTGCTACGCCTAATGAAAAAATTACTATCAATGGAAACCTTGCTCTTGATGGTAGTTCTGTACCTACACCTAGCGCTGGCTTTGGTAAGCTCTATGTTAATTCAGTAAATTCTTTATTGTATTTCCAAAATGATCAGGGCGTATCCTTTAATTTACTTAATGGCAACACTCCAACTGCACCTGAAGCTGGTGGCTCAAATCATAATTTCCAATTTAATAATAGTGGAGTTATTGGCGGTAATGGAGCATTAAATTTCTTCAAAGGAAATAAAACTTTACAAGTAGCAAGCGATGCCATACTCGATATTAATTCAACTAATGTTTCTATTGCCGATAGTAATATCAGCTTCGATTCAGCTTCCGGAGTGACTTTTACACCAACAGCTGGACAGAGTTTAAATATCGCTCTAAGTGGCGCTGGTGATTTTACCGTTAACACCAATCAAATTTATGCAGATAGCTCTGCAAGTAAACTTGGAATCATGATTGGTAGCCCTAATGAAACTCTTACCGTAAATGGAAATCTTTCTACTAGAGAAGTTGCAGCACCATCAGCTACTGGTAATTTCGGGAAAGTCTATGTTAAATCTTCTGATTCTAAGCTTTATTTCAAAGATGATGCAGGAACAGAATTTGGTATCAGCACTCCATCTCCAAGCATTGCTATCAATGATCTTAGCGATGCTATCGCAAATAGCAATTCAGTTTATTTAGGTAATGATTCTGGTACTAATAGTACTGGTGACTATAATACAGCTATTGGTATTGAAGCACTTAAAGCAAATACGCTTGGAGACTACAATACAGCCATGGGATACAGATCTCTATACAACAATAGTAATGGTTACTACAACAGTGCTTTTGGTTCTCAATCACTTTACTCCAACACTAATGGAACAGCAAATGTTGCTGCTGGCGCACATACTCTATACAGTAATACAACTGGCTCAAACAATACTGCGATAGGTTCTTTTACTTTAAATGGAAATACTACAGGCTCAAACAATACTGCTCTTGGTTATACAGCTCTTTATAAAAATGCTACAGCTAACGAAAATACAGCTTTAGGTTATCAAGCTTTGCAAAGCAATACTACAGGAAATGGCAATATTGCCATTGGCAATAATTCACTTGATGGCAATCTTAGTGGTAATTACAACACAGCAATTGGTTTTGAAACAAGTTTCTCACTTACAAGTGATTCTTATAATACTGCTTTAGGCTATCAAACTTTACATGATTTAATGCATGGCACTGGCAACACTGCAGTAGGACCAAGTGCTATGTCATCGATGGTTAATGGTTCTTACAATATTGCTCTTGGATTAAATGCCGGCAAGAGAATTAATGCTAGTCCTGGCGATTTTACTTCAAATGGCATTTATATTGGTTACAACACTGGCTTATATGATACCGGTGATAACAATATTATCATTGGTCACAATACTGGAAATGGCACTATAACTGGATCTAGCAATATTCTCATTGGCTATAACAATAATCTGCCATCAAGCTCTGCTTCAAATCAACTTGATATTGCTGACACTATTTATGGAGATCTGGCTAATCACAATGTAGGTATTGGTACAAGTAGTATTGATACCAAACTTGAAGTCAACGGCACAACAATGAGTAAAACTTATGTCAATAAAACTTGTTATTCAAATAGTTCAGCAGCTAACGTAACTATTGATTGGAACAATGGTAATAAACAAAAAATTACTCTTGGACACAATGTCACTTTTGCATTCACTGCTCCAAGTAGTGGTGTTGGTTCATTTACTTTAATTCTCACTCAAGATGGAACTGGCACTAGGACTGTAACCTGGCCTGCTGCAGTCAAGTGGCCAAATGCTACTCCACCTACTTTATCCACAGCTCCAGGGTATATAGATTTAGTTTCATGTGTATATAGGTCGGCAAATTACTACTGTCAAATAGGATTGGATTTTAGATGATTGCTATGAAAAGAAAATTTTTACTAATTGCAATAATTTGGCAAATCATTTCTAATGGTGTAGTTTTTGCTGGCACTTATTCAGGAGCGGGTGTCGAATATATTCCTGCTGCAAAAAATCTTGGCATTGGTATTTTAAGTCCTAGTGTCAAACTTGATGTCAATGGACAAATGATGATCAGAGGCGGCAATCCAGGTGCCGGAAAAATTCTTGAATCAGATAAAAATGGACTTGCTTCTTGGGTGAACTCTCCAACTTTAACACCAGGTGATGCTTCAACTTTTGATAGCTTGGATTCATTACAATTTTTACGTTCAGATACCTCGGACCACTTCAGTTCTGGTGTACTTATTACTGATTCTGGTACTAGGTTTGATGTCAATGGTGATCTCTCTATTGCTGATACTGGGATAGTTTTAGATGGAGCTAATACAAGCTTTACTCAAAGCGCAGGAAGTATTAGTTTAGTTCCAGCTTCTGGTAGTAATTTTGTGGGCACAGTAGCCAGTGGCGGAGAATTTAAAATCAACTCTAATGATTTAGTTTTTAATGGTACAAATGCAAGAGTCGGGATTGGTACTGCAGACCCCAGTGCCAAACTAGAGGTAAACGGTACGATCAAAGGATTAGTTGTTAATGGCACTAGTGCTAATTTCACCACTATAACTGCAAATACAATTACGGTTAGTGGTTCTAGTAATTTTGATAAAGTTATAGTCACCAATAACGTCAATGGAACTACAGCAAATTTCACTACAGGTAATTTTACGAATATAATTCTGAGCGGCACTATAAACGGTACTACAAGCAGCTTTGACGGTGACTTTACTGATGGCTCAGTCTTTTTCTCCAATGCGGGCGGAGTAATTTCGCAAGACAATCCACATTTCTTCTGGGATAGAACTAATAAACGTTTAGCTTTAAATCACTTCAGTCCAGATATGAGCTTGGATGTCAATGGGGCAATGGTTATTAGGAATATTAATGACGGAAGTAGCGGCGGCGGAGGTAGTGTAACTTTTGAAAGTACTTCTAATTCAGGCTTTATCAACTCAGCCAGCATAGCTACTGTTAATAAGCCTAGCGGTACAGTAGATGGTGATTTATTAATAGGTTTTTTAACAAGTTTATCTGCAGCAACACTTTCTGCACCTGCAGGTTGGACTCCAATTACAACTGTTGGACCCGGAATAAGAACACGTGCATGGTACAGAATAGCTTCAAGTGAACCTAACTCATATAACTTTACTTCCAATGTGCCAATTGATTACTTATATGCAAATGTCTTCAGGTACAGTGGAGCAAATAGCTCAAACCCGATTGACAGTTATGACAGCGAGACCGGTACTAGCTCTGGTGGGGAAATCGCCACTGCTGCTGTCACAACCACTACAGCTAATACAAAAATTCTAAAATTTGGTGCATTAGATTATGGTTTTCTTGGAGCACCTGCAAACATTAGTGGATATACTTCAAGAGAAAGTTTCTCCGATGATGCACTTGCCATCAGAACTTGCGACAAGGATCAAATTATTGCAGATACTACTGATAATGACGGAATGGCTGTACCAAGTTTAGGAACTTATACAAGCATTACCATTGCTATAGCACCAAGCGGTGGCGGATCATCGTCAAGCTTATCTGACCCAGATAATGGTTCAGCTTTTCTTTATCTATCAAATGGTGGCGCTGCCAATGCCAATCCTGGTGATATTTTCGCCAAGATCAAAGAATCTGGTACTACTAAAACAATTAAAATAGTTGACTTTAATAATGGCGCGCTAACAACTTTTAATAACTCAAATGCAATTGATGGTATTAATGCAGGTTCTTTCTTACGTTCTGATACTTCAGACAATTACACTTCAGGTACTTTAACTTTTGATTCTGGTACTAGCGTAAGTCTTGCAGCTGCTTCTAGTTTAGATATCGATTCTACAGACGTCTCTATTGCAGATACTGATATTAGTCTAGATGGAGCCAATACTACTTTCACTCAAAGCACAGGAAATATAACTTTAGTTCCAGCCTCAGGCAGTAATCTTACAAGTACAATTGCAAGTGCTGGAGAATTTAAAGTCAACAATAATGATTTAATATTTAATGGCACTAATGCTCGAGTCGGTATCGGTACGGCAAACCCAAGTGCCAAGCTAGATGTAAACGGCACGATTAAAGGCTTAACTATAAATGGTACTAATGCTAATTTCTCAAGTGCAATTAATGTCGGTAAGCTAATAGCATCAGGTTCTGTTAATGGCACTACTGCTAATTTCTCTACAGGTAATTTCTCGGGAGCAGGAAATGTCGGTAAATTAATTTCTTCTGGTGTAGTCAATGGTACTATTGCAAACTTTAATACAGGTAATTTTGGCAATATCAATTTCACTAATCTTACTGTTGGTACTCTTAATAGCACTACTATCAATAATTCAAATACTATCACCACAGCTAAATTAATTTCATCTGGAGTGGTTAATGGAACTACTGCTAATATGAATAAAATTATTGCAAACGGCTCTATAAACGGTGCTAATGCAAATTTCAGCAATGTCACTGTTAGTGGTATTTTCAATGGCAGCACTAGTAGCTTCGATGGCGATTTTACTAATGGTTCTATATTGTTCTCAAATGCCCAAGGAGTTATTTCAGAAAACAATGCTCAACTTTATTGGGACCGAATTAATAAAAGACTAGGTATCGGCACAAACCAGCCAAACGAAAAAGTGACTATTGATGGGATACTAGCTCTTAAAGGAACTTCTGTACCAACAGCAACAGCTAACTTCGGTAAGTTATATATCAATTCATCTAATTCAAGAATTTATTTCCAAGAAGATGATGGTACTGTCTATAGTATCCTTAATGGAGCACTTGCGGCAGTAATAACACCTGGCGGAGCAAATACTAATTTTGAGTTTAATGATAGTGGAAGCTTTGGTGGCAATGGTGCTCTAAACTTTATTAAAGCCAGCAAAACTTTACAAATAGCAGCAGATGCAGTCCTTGACATCAACTCAACCGCTCTCTCTCTTGCAGATAGCAATATTAGTTTCGATTCAGCTTCCGGTGTAACTTTCACACCAACAGCAGGACAAAATTTAAATATAGCTCTATCAGGCGCTGGAGATTTCACCGTTAACACTAACCAAATTTATGCAGATAGCTCTGCAAGCCAAGTTGGAATAATGATAAATACTCCAAATGAAACTTTAACTGTTAATGGAGTTATGTCTTTTGCAGAAACTTCAGCTCCAGCTGCAACTGGTAGTTTTGGAAAGATCTATGTAAAATCTTCAGACTCCAAATTATATTTCAAAAACGATGCTGGTACAGAATTTAATTTAGCTAACCCAGGTGCAAATCTAGCAATTGATGATTTAACTGATGCTATGACTAATGCAAGTTCTGTATACCTTGGTAATGGTGCAGGGCTCAACACTTCTGGAGGACTGGGTTTCAATACAGTAGCAGGCGTTAATGCTTTAAGGAACAATAGTACTAGTAATAGCAACACTGCATTAGGATTACAAACCATGTACTCTACTACTACAGGCTATAATAATTCTGCATTAGGTTCAGTAGCACTATACGATAATGTTTCAGGTCACGACAATACCGCAATAGGTGGTAATAGCCTACATGATAATTTAACCAATTACAATACAGCAGCAGGATTTAATTCTTTAAATGCTAATACTACTGGCTCACGAAATTTGGGATTAGGCTATTACTCTTCTCTAAGCAACATTAGTGGCAATGATAATGTTGCTGCTGGTTATCAAGGCTTATATGGAAATACTAGCGGTAATGGCAATATTGCCATCGGGTATAACTCCGTTGCTGGCAATCAAACAGGCAGTTATAATATGGGACTTGGTACTGGAGCTCTATATGCACCTATTACTGATGGACTTTACAATACAGCAATGGGTTATCATTCTATCTTGGCTTTAAAGCATGGCAATTACAATACAGCCTTAGGAAGTTTAGCAATTCTTTCCTTAGTCAATGGTTCTTATAATATTGCTGCAGGTTATAACGCAGGCAGAAGAGGTACAAGCGGTTCATGCCCTTGGACATCTAATGGTATACACCTTGGATACCAAGCTGGTTTATATGACTGCGGTGATAACAATATAATGATTGGTTACAATGCCGGCAATGGTTCTCTGAGTACTACTGGATCTACTAATATTCTTATTGGTTATAACAATAAATTACTGCCGGTAGTGGGAGATTCAAATCAGCTTGATATCGCAGATACAATTTATGGAGACTTAGCAAATCACAATATTGGAATTGCTACAAGCAATATCCAAGCTAAGCTTGATGTCAATGGTACAAGTATGTTTAATACTTTGGTTAACAAAGAATCATACATTAACAGTTCTGGTAATAACGTAACCATTAATTGGAACAACAGTAACAAACAACAAATCACATTAGGTCACAATGTAACATTTAGTTTCACTGCTCCAAGTTACGGTGTAGGCTCATTTACTTTAATCTTAATTCAAGATGGTACTGGTGGTAGAACTACCACCTGGCCTGCTTCCGTGAAGTGGCCTGCAGGTGCTGCTCCAACTTTATCTACAGGTGCAGGAGCCATTGATATGATGACTTGCCTCTATGACGGTACTAATTATCTCTGTCAAGTTGGTTTGAGTTTTGGTTAATCATCAAAAGCTTTCACTCCAAAGCATAATCTCCGAGCAAAGTTTCCAGCCACCTTTTTTGTACAGAGCTCCGAGAATTGGTTTTGATAGATCAATGCCTTTCAAAATCTCTTCCATACTTGGCGGGACCTGTTCATTTAATTGCTTTGCAACCCTTCTTGCGAAACGATTTGGATCTGTTTGTAAATAAAGCTTGTAAGCTTGTGGATTAGCAAGAATTTTTTCTTCTCTTTGATACCAATCAAATAAATTCTTAAAAGAAATTACTCTTGTTAAACAAGTTCCAGTCAAATCATCATTAACCCAAAACTTAGGACCTCTTTGGTTGATGGTATTTTCGTTATTAACAAAATCCACCTGAGTTTCAGTAGCAGGATTAGCTACCTGAATCCTTTGCAAAAATTCTCTCCACTTGGGTCCTTGAATAGGATCTTTATTTAGTTTGATTGCAGACTGCCAATCCTGAGCAAAAGCTCTTTGGGTAGTTTTGTTACAACCTTCCATACAATCGTGATCAGCAATTAAAGCTACTCCATTTGCTCTTGGTTCTATCATGTACTTAGTTCCAGTAACAGCAAGCGCTCCAAGTGCAAGAGGAGTTGCCCAGGTTTTTAGCCAAGGATTTGCTCTAGGATTGTGATTAATTGGTTTCATAATTTATACTACAAACCACTCCCTGAAAGACTATTAGGAGTTGATTTAGTCCAAAAATTCCATTTATTTTTATTAGCAAGACCGCTATAACCTTCAATGTCAAAGTTGACATAGTACTGAGTATCATTAGTTAAATTGCCAGCAGGGTCTATGGTTAAACTAGAAGTTCCCCAGCCGCTAACTTTGTTACTCGTAACATCAATAGCTTCAAAAACCGTATCATCACTGTATTTGCGGATAGTAATATTGCCGCTACCTAGAGTTACATTGCCATTAAAAATGATATTGAGACCTTCATAGGCTTGCATGAAATGTCCATTATCAGGCGGGGACAAATGTTTGACACTAGTAAAATTACCAAAGCAGGGACCTATGCAACTAGGCGGGTTATAACAACTGGAACCAGTATTAAAATCTATCCTAAAAGCACTACTAAGATTTGCTGGGTTAACACAATCATAGAAAGGTGCTCCGGTAAAACCATCTATATAGTACGCAGTGTTTGCAGCAAGAGTTTGAGTAGTAAAACTAATTGTGGGTGTATGTTGTCCATTTAAATCCGACCATTGTATGGTTTGTACAAGTGAATCATTAGCAGCTAATTTGATATAGAGATAGCTCATATAATGACAAGCATTATTAGGAAAATTCAAAATGAAAGTCGGATTTTGTCCAACATTGGTCGCCTCATCTGCTGGACTAGAAGAGCTAAGAGAAAAATTAGCTAGAGCCGTTTGCAAAGTATAAAAATTCAAACAAAGGACCAAAAGACTTAATTGAAAAATCTTTTGCATTAAGCTTTTAGGCTGTATTTTTATGACTATTATTTGCATTTGGCCAATAATCTGGCCAAAATCTTTTAATATATTTACCGAAGAATAAAGTATTTAAAAGATAAATTGTCCAGGATTCTGGACATTAATTTTAGCAAAAAAATATCAAATAGGAATTCATAGCAGAATCCTAATATCTTTTCAAAATATAAGAAAAGGTTTTTACTTAAATGAAATTATTAACTATTTTGAGTTAAGTTTTTGCAAGCGTAGCTCTTCCAGATTCATTCTCTAGCAAAATTTGTGCATGTTGTTTAAGAATATTTCCTACTGCTGAGAATCTGTTAACTAATCTTTGCAATCTTGCTTCCAACGGCAATTTCTTACCTTCGTCCAGGAGCTGTGCAACAATCATCTCTGGATTTGAAAAATTTACATTTGGCGGTGGCTCAGGACATAATCTGGAATCACTGACAAATGATCCCAAAGATAGGTAGATAGGCTGCTGGTTCTTAGCTTGTTTTGAAATCATTTCTTCAAGCTTCTTATATTCTTCAAACAGTCTTTGTAAAAATTCTACTGATAACTTACCGTCTTTTCTAGTAATTGTTGCTCTTTTCAAAGGCACTCTATGACCGTTATTAGCTAAATCGTCGACATATTTTGCATAATCTGCTTGAGTCAAGGGCTGATGCTTTATACCAAGTTCTTCTAACCAATTTTGGTATTCTGGACTCTGATCTATTTTAAGTGCTTCCTTCCAACTTATATCTACTGCAGTAGTCTGTTCTCGTTCATCGCTTAAACTTTCTAAATTCGCAGCTTGGTAATGCGCATCTTCTGGATTAATAATTGGTAGAGTATCCGGTTCTGGTGCAAAAAGCTGCTTTGCTTGGTTCCTTATTTCCACCTGAGCATTATCCATCAATTCCCGACCAGGTTTTGTTATAGCTCCAGCACTAAGTACTCCTGTTGCAAGTAACGATGCAACCATCGGTTTTGCCCATTTAGGAATAACAGTAGATGGATTTTTCGCGCTTGAAGTATTACTAGGAGTTATTCTTTGCATAAAACTAAATCATAACATGACTTTACAGAATAATCTGGGTTTAATTTGATTCTTGTCTGATCTTCTTTTCAAAATCTCCCAAAGCTCCCGCTACATTAGAACAAACTACATTAACCCTAAGAGACCATGTTTTCAATGGACCAGCACCAGAGAATTGCTTTTCAAATTCTTTTTTCACTTTGCTGCTAGGAAACGTTAAAAAATTCACGTATTCTAATGGCTTCACGAGAGTTCGCTTTGAAAACTGTTCAAGTAAAAACTCATTAGTGAGATCAAAGCCATCAGGTATAGCTGGATATTTAGCTTTATTCTCTTTGAGGTAAGATTTAAATTTCTCTGCCCATTGAGGATCACGATCAGCAAGGCGCTTTTGAATATCTACAACTTGATTTTCCTGAGTTAACAATCTTTCAAAACAAAGATAAGGAAGTTCTGTTGTGTCATTAGGTAAGTTAGCAATTGCATCTAATACAGAAACATCGCTATATGTTTTAAAACCTTTTTTCATTTTTTCAAAATTTTTGTTCTTAAAAGAATCATCTATAGCCGAGACTTTTATACCAAGACTTTTTAACCTATCTTGAAGTTCTTGACTTTGGCTTATTTCTTTAGCCTCTTTCAATCTACGAGTGAGTTTATTCTCATACATTGCAGCTTCAGCAATGCCACTTTCGATTTTCATTGTTTCGAGCTCATCAGCAGTTGGTGTGGAGCTGCCTATGTCTGGTGGAGGAAAGGCTGAGTCATGAAGTTGCTTAGCTAAATCTGCAGTAACTTGACGACCACGATTCATTAGCTCTTTCCTTTGAGCTGGAGTAGTAGCAGCACCAGTAAGTCCTAAACCAGCAGCCATCATAGTCGCACCTATTAGTGATCGCTTAGCCCATGATGGTGGTTTATTAATAGTTTTGGAAGTATTGCCCACCCTTTGCATAAAACTACATTCTAACATGACTTTACATAATCTTGCTAGATCTTTAAGGATTTAGAAAAGCCTTTGCTTATTTTTAAACTCCAAGCAAGCCTTGCCTAATTCAACAGAAAAGTCATGCAAAGCATTTAATTTCTCAGGAATTGATGGCTTTGCATCATCAAATTTATGATAAAGAACTTGCTGAAAAAGCTTTGGGTTGTTGAAATTAATACCTTGTATATTTGGAAATTTAGATTCATTTCTTTTTACAAAGCCTTCAAAAGATTCAGTACATTTGCCTAACTTCTCTTGTTGAAAAATAAACTGCAATTGCTGCTGATGTCCCTGCTCTGCAAAATATAATCTCATTAAAGAAGAATAATGTACTTGACCCTTTGAATTATTTATCACTAGATCTAAAGGTAAAGGATTTAAATTTTTCATATCATCTATTAGTTCTGGGGCTTTATCAGTAATAAACGGTTCAAAACTTATGCCAAGATCTTTTAACCAAGCCTGAAAAGCTGGATCATTAGTTAAAGCTACCGCTTTCAAACAATCCTTTGATAAGGTCTCCTTATCCCTTTCAATTTGTTGCCTAGCAAATATGCTCTTTACACGAGCCAACTCCGCAGGGGATTTCAGTATTTCCTTTGGAGAATCCGGCATAAATAATTTCCTGATTGAAGCCTCAGGTACTTTAATAGTGTGGTATATTTCTTCACCAACTTTATTAAGTGCTCTCTGCCCTTCTGGTGTTCTTTTAATTAATAATGCCAAAACTGCTGCCATAGAGAAAGCAGCAATAGCATAATAGTTTCTCCTACTATCTCTTATAGACGTCGAGGTATTCAACGGGCTTCTTTATCCTTTGCAGTCTCTATAAAAAAAAATTCAAAAGCTGAAATTAATTGAGATGAAAATTCACCCAAAACTTTTAATTTATCTGAATCATTTAATTGAGTCTTGTGTTTTTCAAGATATTTTTCAAGGGCAGCCTGAAAAAGATTTGAATTCCTAAAATCAATATCTTGTATCTTTGGGAATTTAATTTCATTCTTTTTTACAAAATCTTCAAAGTTCTCAGTAAATTCTCCACTATCCTGTCTTTTAAAGAGTTCTTTCAATCGCTGATTACGACTCTGTTCTGAATAATATAAACTCTTCAAAGCAAAATAGTTCACACCAGCCTTTATAGCTGCCTGCATACCTTCATTTTTATATTTGCTTATATTATTCCTAAGATCAGGATCATTAATATTCTGACAAGGAGTAAACTTTATATCAAGAGCTAATAGCCAATCCTTGAAAGCCTTACTATTAGTGAGAGTTACAGCTTCCTCACATTCCCGCGGTAATGTACTTAAATCGAAAGCAGCATGAATTTTAGCAGAAGCAGCAGCATGAGCTGCTTCCTCCGCATCAGAGATTAAATCTCGTCCAGACCCTGGTTGAAAAAATTCTCTTATAGACCGGTCTGGGTAAATAAGAACTTTATTGTATGCTTTTCCAAGAGCATTATTAATTAGATCTTGAGCATGATTACTGTTTTTAATTGCAGAGTATAAAGCTACACAACTCAACAAAACAGCTAAAGAAGCAAGAGCTTTGTTTTCGTTAACTGACCTTAAGCTAGGATCCGCTTCTCTTTCATCTGGGGAAATAATTTCGTTCCCCTCTAAGGGACTATGTTTGTTCGAATCTGGAAGCCGAATTCCGCTCACTCTTGGTGGTTTAGGTCTGCTGATATGGTGAAGACTAAGCCTGTGTACCAGAGGTTTAACTTCGCTCATAATTCGAGTAATCTTCACAAAACCTCATAATAACATGCTTAGATCTAGCAGATGATAGAATGGCTCCAGATGAGCAATGCCAAAATTAAAGTACTCAAAAATGACGTCAGCATCGATGAATTAGATCATTACTCTAAGCAAGAAATTATTGCTATTGACTGTGAAATGATGGGACTGAATGTCCAAAGAGACAGACTTTGCCTGGTGCAAATAGGTGATGCAGGCAAACAGATTACTTTAGTTCAGATCGCGCAAAATCAAACAGAGGCTCCTCATTTGAAAAAACTTTTGGAATCTTCTTCTGTAACTAAACTTTTTCATTATGCAAGAACTGATGTAACCTGGCTCAAATACTGGCTTAATATAGATACCAAAAATGTTTTTTGTACCAAGATCGCAAGCAAACTTGCACGCACCTACACTGACAAGCACGGTCTTAAAGAGCTTTGCAAAGAAGTCATAGGAAAAGAACTTAACAAAAATCAACAGTCCAGTGACTGGGGTGCTGATGATCTAAACAAAGATCAAATCGAATATGCAGCAAATGATGTGATTTATTTACATACTATTTATGAATATTTGAGAGGAATTTTATTGCGCGAAAATAAAATGGAACTTACACTTGCTTGTTGTAATTTTGTGCCAAGAATGGCAGAGATGGATATCTATGGCTATAACCAGGTTTTAGAGCATTAAGAAGCTTATTTACTTTTTTTTAAAATATTTTCTTGGGCAAGATGAATATTCTGTGCAATTCTTGGAGCAGCCATGATGCCTATAGGTTCTAAAGATCTAGGACTAATAGAGGAGGTTATACTATAAATATTGCATAGATTATTAGCTGCATCTACCAGTTTCTTATTCGGATTTTGTCGTAGAAATTCTTCAACACCTGAACCCAAATTATAATTAGGAGTTTTTTCACACCATTTTAGAATATCCTCACGAATAGTTTGCGAGGTAGATTTTGGAAATGAAGGAATTCTATCTTTATTATCGGGAGGAAATTTCTCTTGATAAAATTTCAATAAGTCAGGATTCTTTTCTAATGCCTCGATATTCTCATAAAAAGTTTTCAATGTAAGCCAATCAACTTTCGCACTCTCAAGAAGATAATTCACTCCTCCCATATGAATTTTTCCTTCTTTTACAAAACTTTCCCATTCTTCTTGGTTCGGAGCTAAATCTAAAATACCTAACTTGCTAATAAATTCTTGTCCATGTTGTGAATCAAGCCACTCTTTAAGTTGATCAATCTCTTTTGGTCGAGAAAAAACAGGTTTAGACTCTTGTTCTTCTTTCAATACTGCTGCTTCGTGTTGCTTCCCAGCATATTGTGCTACAGCCCCGACTCCACAAGCTGCCATAAGAGCGCTAACTAATAATCTCATGAGATAATTATACCTCAAAGAATCGCAAGCTTGCAAGATAATATCATCACAAGTTACAATTCTTGCCACCACTATGTCAAACAAACTAATCCAACAAATCAACAAAGCTAACCTTGATAAAGCCCGCCTAAAAAGCATCATCAATGAGTTCAACAAGAAAAGAATTCTGGTTATTGGTGATCTTATATTAGACGAATATTTAATTGGCAATCCATCTAGAATATCTCGTGAAGCTCCGGTAATTATTCTTAAATATCTGAGGTCTAAATACAAACTAGGAGGCAGTTCTAATGCCGCAGACAATATAGCAAGTCTTGGTGCCAAAGTTACACTTTGTGGCATTTTAGGTGAAGACCAGGCAGCAATTGAGTTTCAAAAACTCTGTGCAGAAAATTGTATTGAACTTTTAGCTTTTAATGAAAAATATAAATACACCACTGTTAAAACTCGTGTCGTTTCTACATCTAATTCAAACCCTGATGCTGGCACAGGTGTGCAACAGCAAGTACTAAGAATAGACAAAGAAGAAAATTCTGAAATTAGTACTAATACCGAAAAAATTATTCTTGAAAAAATAAATGAACTCAATGATATTGATTTGATTTTGCTTTCAGATTACAGCAATGGAGTTTTAACTCAAAACTTAGCTACAAATATTATTCAAAGCGCGAGAGAGAGAAAAATCAAAACAATAGTTGATAGTAATGGCAACTTTGCAAAATTCAAAAGAGCTTACTCTCTTACTCCAAATCAACCTGATTTAGAGAAAGTCTTGCAGCGTAAAATTGAAAATGACGATGATTGTGCTAATGCTGGAACCCAAGTGCTTGGAGATCTAGACATTGAAGTCTTACTTACCACCAGAGGTGGCAAAGGTATGTGCCTAACGGATAAGAATAGTTCTACTTTTATACCAGCATTTAATTTAAGTGAAGTCTTTGATGTTAGTGGTGCCGGAGATACAGTAGCAGCAGCTTACTCTCTCAGTCTAGCTTCAGGAGCCAGTCCTGTTGAAGCTGCAATTATTGGTAATTTGGCAGCCAGCATCGTAGTCAAAAAATATGGCACTGCCACTACTAATCAAGATGAACTTTTTGAACTTATTGACAAGACCATATAAGATATAGATATGAGAATTAGGTTTTTCCTTCTAATTTTTAGCGCAGTTTTTATTTCTTGCAATTTACGAAGTTTTTGCAGAGCGGCAGAGCTTTTAAATCTCAAAAATCTCAAAAAAGAATACAGCTATAAAGCTACAGCAAAAAAAGAAAATATCAAAAGCAAAGCTCTTGAAATACGACCTAAAGAAACAGTCAAAAAAGAAAGATTCAAAATAGTCTATCTCTCTAATACCAATCTCTTTGTCAAGCCACTTTATGATAATTATCCAGAAGCCAATTACCAAACAGTCTGGCCTTTCTTAAGAGAAAGACCTGCAGCGGGAGAAATCAATTTCGATGTCAACAGTAAAGATCCATATTTTTATGGTCTAACTGAACAAGGCAGAAAAATAATTTCGAGAAAATTAGTTGATGCTCCAAATATGAATGGAGTAATTCTTTATAAAGAGAGTCAATTACTCTTGCAAGAATCAATACGTGAAATAGTGAAATCTCTGCCTTTAGAAGCAGTGGACATGGTGGTTTTCGGTGGTAACCAAGTTTATAGCAACGACCAGATGGATATATTTACTGACATTGCAGTTGAACTGCAAAAATATCAAGTACCTTACTATGAAGTAGTTGGTGAGAATGAGAAGCGCGGTGCCAAAGATCTACATAAATATATAAAAGACTATTACTATCTTTTGCGTACCAAGGGCACAAGTATAATTGTTTTGGACAACTCAGAAGGAAGCGTAGTTCCAGAGAGACTTCCAGAGGAAGCAAGCAAACAATATATTTGGTTTAAATCAACTTTAGAAAGCTTAAGCAGAACCAATGAAGATGTTTTGATCTTTAGTTATAAAGCCTTGGACAAAAGGACTATCGCTTTAATTAATAACTATCCACAATTAACTCTTAAGCTTGTGGCTCATTCTGGTGAAACCACAAGTGCCTTCGAGGACAATCAAAAAACTTTTGTACATAAATCAAACCCAGTGATTATGACTAATACACGGATTAGCGCTTATCCCTGCGCCTATACAGTCATTAGTCGCGATAGTGCTGGTAGATATAAAATTGAAGAGATTCCAATTGGTCTAAAGGGTATTAGAGAATTAGCGAAAGCTCGGATGAAATAATCTGGAGCTCATTCCCGTTTAGTAACACTTATCAGGAGTTACCACCAGATAAGTTAAGCTAAAATAGCCGCTAAAAGCGTCTTAGTATAATCATCCCTAGGCTTTGCAAACAAGTCATAGACTGTATTTGACTCTACTATCTTGCCTTTATTCATAACAATTACCCGATCAGCAATCTCAGCAACTACTGCAAGGTCGTGAGTGATAAATAAAATTGTTTTGCCTAAAGATTTAAGTAGCTCAAGGATCGTTGCTTGCACCGTAACATCAAGAGCTGTAGTTGGTTCATCAGCAATTAATAAATCAGGCTCGTTAATTAATGCCATCGCTATCATTACTCTTTGGCGCATGCCTCCAGAAAGCTCATGAGGATAGGATTTCAAACAGCGCTCCGGATCAGCAATGCCAACACGCTCTAAAGCATTGAAGCAATGCTTATAAATTTCATCAGCATTTAAATTCTTCTGGTAAACTAAAGCCGCCTCAGCGAGCTGATCATAGATGGAGAACATTGGATTCAAGGAACTCATCGGATCTTGCGGAATGAGAGCAATTTTTTTGCCGCGAATTGCTGAAGGAAATTTTCTAATTTTGCTTAGAACTCCAGTAGTACTTGCATCCAAAAGTTTTTGATCATTTAAACTTAAGTCTCCATAGAGCTTGGCATTGATCGGCTCAAGTCCCATAAGCGAAAGCGCAGTTAAAGTTTTGCCACTACCGCTTTCACCTACTAAAGCTAAAATCTCGCCTGGATAAATCTCAAAACTTATATCATTCACCGCAAAGAAATTAATCTCTGGAAATTCTAGAGAAAAGTTTTTTACTGAAAGTAATGGTTTGTTTGCCAATATTATATATATTACGTAGTTTTTTGCTGAAATACGAATTATTTGGTATTATTTTGGGTTGATCAAAGCTCCCTTTAGATACCAAAAGATCTTTGTATAGAGTGTTTAAGACAGAAATAAGACATGAAAATTTCACATACAAATTTAATTGATAAATTAATCTCTTATAGAAAAGAACGTGACTTTGACGAAAAGGCTGACATTACACTTGAGCTAAGAATTCAAACAAAAGAGTTAGCAGATGAAATTACAGGAGAAATCAAAAGATGTATAGAAGATGCTCCTAGCGAAGCAGTTTTTGCAAGAAGACTAGATGCTTATGACAACTCTTCTACTAATCGAGCATTAGTAGGCAAAACTTTATTTAATTATGCACAAGAATTAAGAGCATTAAGTGATAAAGAAATCAAAAGCCAAGTTTTTAGCATATTAGACAGAATCTTTAAACTACCAATAGATGATGACTTATCCAAAGATGATACATATGAATTACTAAATTCAAGTGCAATCAATCCTGCTCTAACACAATTAACTCAACTCATTTTAAGTGAATCTCTAATTCAAGATTATGTACAAGCAGTCTTAGACTTTGATGGTGATGATGGAATAGGAGAAGCTAACTTAGCAACAGATCTATTAGAACAAAAGAAAGAAGTCATTGCGAACTTGGGAGGAGTTGGCTTAAATTCTATCCAAGAAAAAATTAAAAATCTATATCGAGAAGTTTATATCCAGCATGATACAGAGAGCTGTTATAAATTGGATGCTTTATTAGAGTTGCTTAGAGCTTATAACCCAAAAACCTTAAAAACAATTTCTCCTAATACAGAGAATATTTTGTTAAGAATTTTCATGAAAGAACTGAAAAAAAACAATTCAGCTAAAGTTCGAATCGAAGAAGAGGAAAAAGATATTTATATTTTTAAAACGACCGCAGAGTTATTAGGTCAATTTAATTTAAAGCTTTCTGATTCACTCATAAGTGTTTATGAAACTTGCCTAGATAAATTCAAAGGCAAGAGCAAGTTAAAAGCCTTAGAAGCTATATCAAAAACAAAAATTGATAAGCTCTGTTCTTCTACGATATCTATTGCAGAAGAAATGATTAGAGTTTTGAAAAGTCAAATACTGGATCGCCATATTCTTCAAGGCAAAGATAAATTATTTGCAAGTCAATTTTTAATTAACAACCCCAATTTAATTACCGGTGAATTGCTTCGTGAGATGCTGGAGATATTTAATTCTCCTTACCTCTCTGAAGATTCAGAGTTAGAAACAAAGTTATGTACTTTAGTAGTTTTAAATTCATGGTCAAAAGATCCAAAATTAAAACAAGCTATCAAGGAATCACTTAATGATTTGACCGAACAGATTCTTAGAACTAATGATAAAAGTTTTGAAACTTTTTTTAGAATGATGGAAAAAGAAAAAAGCATTGATGTTTTGAAAAAATCTATTGATGATAAAAGACCTATAACTAGTGCAAGAGATTTACAATCTTTGATCAATCTTTTATCAGATTTTGTAGTTGATATCGATGAATATCGATTAAGATCATTTATTAATCCTGGAGAGGCTCCAAGATTAGCGGCAAAATTTTCAAATGAAACTCATTTAAATCAAGAACTATCTTCAGGCATTAATACTCTATTTCAATTTCATGCAATATCACGAAAGATTAAATCATTTTCAAGTGCTGATAGAGAAGGGCTTGAAAATACTTTAATAGATAGTTTAAAAAAAATAGGGACTGCTGCTGAGCCTGAATTAATCAAAATCGTAAAAGAATCAATTAATTCAGAAGATTCTATAAAAAGAAGACAAGCCGTACTTGCCGAAAGAGTTTTAAAGAGTAGAGATTATTTGCCAAGTTAAGTGCATAAGCGCTTAACTAAAATCATTATGACAGCACAATGAAAATTCTTGGTATTATTTTATCTGGTCAAATAATGCTTAATAAATGGGAATCAACAAATTTTAGTGATTTTGCTACTTATGTAGCCCAATACAAGCACCAACAGTTTAATAGAGATGAATCATCTGAAGATATTCTTATGACAAGATCTGTAGTACAAGAAATTGCTTTAGAGCTCAGTGATGAAATTTCAGATGTGATTAAGAAAATTATTGAACGTCCAACACAACATTCAAAACTTTACGAGTCAAGACTTAAACCCTATATTTCCAATGAAAATCTTCGAACTCAGGTTGCAAGAACTCTACTTAAATATCCTGAACTTAAGAAATTAGATCAACAAACAATCGATATAAATATTGCACATATCATAAGCAGAATGTTTCAAATACCACTTGAAGAAGATTTACCCAAACTCAATTCTATTGAGATAGATCCTTTGCTTACCTATTTAACAAGGGCAATATTGTTTGAAACTTTATTAGATCAAAATGAACTTGATAATTATGATGCTGTTAATGAAGTTGATTGTGATCCTAAAGATGATCAAAATACATATGGCAAACCTATTAAATATAATTATTGTAGCGGTCCGTATGTAAGTGATGAAGAAGTAAGATGGAAGGGAAATCCTATAAACGATGATTTTGATAAAGAAAAATCAGAATATCAAGAAGAAGAAGCTCTGCGATATCCAGAGAACAATGACGATGTTTTTATTCATCCAGAAGCTGAAGTAGAAGAAAGTAATAATTCAATTCAAGAAGTAAAAATTAACGCAATAGCAAATCTAGGCAACTTAGGATTTGAATTTATACAAGAGAAGTTAAGAGCTTGCGTTGAAGAGGTTTATGAGAGAGAAAATCCAGAGCAAAGAGCCGAATTAGCCAAGTGCTTAGATCTAATTAAGAATTATAAAAAGCGAGTAAGCCGAAACTTATTAGATGAAAATTTACTACTAAAAATTCTAGAAAAAGAGAATTGTTATAGTAAAAGTCATTTTCGCCAAGATCAAACCGAGGAAGGGCCTATTTTAAAATTAATTTCAGATATTCTCAATTCCCCTTATTTCTATTCAGAGGAATCTGTTATTGAGCCCAATTTATTAGCAATCATCAAAGAGGCTACTGAAAATATTTACGATATAGAGAAACAGGAAATGGCAGAAGTTGCTGAAAGTATTTTATTCAACAATAGTTATTTGCCAGAGTTAGCGCCACATTAAAAGAGGAACAAAGCATGATCAAACCCTATTTCAATCGATTCGTTGCTGACTTAGCTCGATATAATATCAATCAGCAAGAACAACTTTTACCTTTCGAAAGCGCGACGATTGAATCTGATTTAAAAAGATCAAGTGATGAATTAATAACCCAAATTTCACGAAGAATAAAACTAATTACACATACTCCTCCCAATGAAAAATATTATGACGTCAAACTTCAAGAATATACTTCAAATACTAATTTACGAAAAACTCTCAATCAAGCATTAGTTGAATATAAGGAATTAAAAGAAGTACCAGAAGAATATGTACAAAATCAAGTTTTTAATACAATAGATCGAATGTTCCGATTGCCCATTGAGACTAGATTCCAGTCCCTTAATTCTTCTAAGTTAGATCCTCTTTTTACTCAATTAACCAGATTGATACTAACTGAACCTCTAATCGATATCCTTAATTACGATTCAAATGAAGAAGAAATGCAAGTTAATACAGACGAAGAAGAAATGCAAGTTAATTCAGACGTTGATGAGGATCAAGATCTTTTTGAAATTGAAGCAGATATAAGATTACAAGCAATGAGAAACTTAGGTTATGGGGGACTTCAGGAAATTCAAAAGATTTTAGGAAGCAAAGCTAATCAAATAAGTGATTGTCGGCGAAACGAAGTGCCTGTAACAATTGAGATTATATTAGATCAAATAAACAATTATCAGGGGAAACTAGACAGTAAAAATTTAGATTTAAATTTATTACTAAGAATCTTTAACGAAGAGCTTAAATATCAATTACGGCAAAATCCTTCTGAACAACAAAGCAGGATTTTAAAGCCACTTGCTGAGATACTTTGCAAGTTTGATCTTAAGCTAAATTCTAGTTTGATTACAAAAATTATTAATGCTTTACCAAAACTCAATGATGAAAATAGATTTTCTGTTCTTACTTTATTACAAAGTACAATAATTGATCCAAATTTAGATTCAAAAACTGCTCAGCAAATAGTAAAAGAAATGCTTTCTTTATTAGAGAAAGATCCTTTACCAGCTCATTTTTTAATACGAAATCCTCAATTAATTTCGCCACAAACAATCGAAGATTTGATCATTAATCTAGGTAAAAATAACGAAGAAATTTCCCTATTCGCTTTTAAAATCTTAGAAAAATTAAGCAGAAACGACTTTTTAAAAGATTCTATTAGGGATAGCTTGTGGACTGCAGTTGGAAAAATAACCAATCCTAATATTCAAACAAAGAATTACAACTCATCATCTAAGAATTTATACTATCTTCTTCTTCTATTAAAACCACTAGAACTCAATGCGGAAAATTTAACTAGCATCTATGAAATTTATACTTCTCAATCACAGCGAGGAAAAGACGACAATATTCGCATTCATATTTTAAGCAATGCTGATAATAGAAGTTTTCTAAAATTACTAGAAGAAAATACTGATTCTATGGAAGTATGGCAAGATCTAATATTTAACAGGACTACTTTTGATATTGTCAGTCAAGCTCTTTTTGATAATCAATTTAGCTTAGCTACCAAAAAGAACTTTATTCAACTGCTAAGAACTCGACTAATGCCCGATGATACTGTTGAGACAGAACTGACTATAAACAAATTTTTTGAATTTCACTTAGATTGTTTAAGTAAATTAGATAGAAATGAATTACTAGAAATAGAAGAATGCATAAGGAAGTGCATTTCAGACATGAGTTCTGCCGCCGAACCTTATTTACTTAAAATTATATCTATGGAAGGATCAAATCCTCGACAAAAACAGCTTGCTGAAAGTATTTTATTCAACCATAGTTATTTGCCAGAGTTAGTGCAACACTAAAATTGGTGAAACATGCAAATCCATGAGCTTATAACATCAATTTTCAGTAGCATTGTCGTGTATAACACTGAGCGTGATAATTATACTTATAAACAGAAATCTGCTCTTAAAGCTAAGCTTGAAGCTAGAGAATTAGCAACTAGGATCTGTGAAGCTATTTCTGAACTTACTGATCGAAGAAATATTTACAATGAATCAATATTTGGAACTAAAGTTGCAACATATAGCTCAAATCCAGACACCGCAATATATGTAAGTAATCAAATTTTTAATAATCTTCCAAGATTAAAAGAAATTAGTCCTGAAGATATAGCAAAGCAAGTTTTTACGATTTTAGATGGACTCTTTAAACTACCACTAAGAACCGCTCAAGAAATAGCAAAGGGAGAATTTGCAACCATTACTCCTTCTCAAGTAGATCCTACTTTAACTCAGCTTGTAAGAATTATTGTGGCTGAAAACTTAATTGATGATTTTCTTGATTTAAATGATCAAGAACAGCACAAAGAAATGGAAGATATGATTGCTAAACAACAGTTAGAAGCTATATCCCAGCTTGGTGAAGTTGGCTTAATGATATTGCAATCAAAACTGGACTTTGCTACACAGATGGTCTACGAGAAAAAAAACAAACAAGTACGATATGAATTAAATGAATTACTAAAACTAATCAATGCTTATGATCTAAGTGAAATTGATGATAAAGCATTTGATAAAAAATTATTACGAATACTATTGTTAATTTTGGAAAATGAATTAGAGCTAAAAACTGATCCTTTAATTTCTCAAAAACAAAAAAAATATTCATCTTCAATTTTAAAACTTAGTGCAGAAATACTTAGTCGATGTAACCTTGTCATAAATTCTAATACTGACTTTTTAACAAGATTTGTAGATATGCTAAAAGATTTAAAAGGCAAAACCAAACTAAAAGTTTTAGAAGCTTTTAGTGGAGCAACGTTTATAAATAGCACAGCAGATACTCAATACATCGCCGAAGAAATGGTCAGGGTTTTGGCTAGCTTGAAAAAAGATTCTCAGGGTAACTATATTGTTCAAGATGAGCATAAACGATTTGCACGTCAATTTTTAATCGACAACCCTAACGCCGAACTAGTTCATAAAATTATAGAAATATTAGATATTCCTATACCTATAAAAGAACCTGAAGGAAATATATCTTTAAGATATATTTCAGCAATTTTAATTGAATGGGCTAAAGAAGGCGATTTAAAAGAGACTATTCAAGAATTGCTTATGCGAAAATCTTTTTGCAATCCGATTTATAAAATATTGATTTTAGACTATATCCGACAAATCAAATAAAATCTTTAGAAGCAAGTTGTGATATTATTTTTCCTGGTCAGATAAACAAATGCAGATGCCTATAGATACAACTTTAAACCAATTTATTGACCATTTAGGTGAATACAGGAAGATAGTTCAAGAAAATCAAGATGAAACTGTCGAAGAGACTGAAAAAGCTCTAGTAGCGTTGGAGTTCGCTAACGAACTTGTAAATGAAATTGCAGCAAATATTAACGAAATAATTCAAAACTCAAATTCCCAAGAATCATACCGGGATAAGCTAAAACCCTATATTTCAAATAGAAGCCTACAGTCACAAATTGGTAAGACTTTATTTGAACATCCTGAGTTAAAAAGCTTGTCTAATAATGTTTTGCAAAATCAAATTCTCACAATTTTAGATAAAATTTTTTGTTTTCCAATTAGCAAAGACTATAAAATTCTTCCTGCTACTGAAATCAATCCAATAATAACTCAATTAACAAGAGCTATTTTAGTTAAACCGTTAATTGAAGCTAGTATTAATTTCAATCAGACTAATGAATACTCAGAAAATGAAGAGTCAGAGACCAGTGATGATCTGGATCTTGATCTTGATAATTTTGAAAATGAAGATTTGCCAGTTGAGGATCCAGAACTAGCACAGGAATTAGAAGAAGAGAATGATATAGAAGATCCAGAATTAGCAGAGGAACTAGAAAAAGAGAATCATACAGATGAACTAGAAGAAGCTAATGGTCTCGAAGACTTCATAGAAGATGAAAGAACTGAAGCAATAGCAAATTTAGGATATTTAGGATTAGCTGAATTACAAAAACAACTCAAAGACTGCGATAGAGAGGATAGAGAAAAACTCTCAACTTATATATGGTTAATTAATAACTATAATCCTCGTAGTCTTAATAAGGATTCTCTAAATATAGATTTGCTTTTAGATATATTCAACCAAGAGCTTACAAAGTCAGGAAATAATGACCCTGGTATTAGAACTATTTTAGAGTTAACTGCAGAAACCCTATCTAAATTTGATTTAGAACTTGATTCGGCACAGATTGACGATTTTGTAAATAAACTTCAAGACCTTCGGGAAGATAGGCAAACAGCAGCATTACAAGCATTAGCAAATACCAAAATTAAAGAAAAAACTGCTGCAGCAGATTTAATTACAAATTATATGATGAAAATTTTAATCTGCTCTAATGAGAACCAAAATAAACTTTTTGCTAGTCAGTTTCTAATTAACAATTCTCAATTAAGTTCTCAAAAATTAATAAATAGCTTGGTTACGGCATTACAGGTTCCCGATTCAGAAAAACTTGAAACTAGTTTTTGTGCTTTAGTAGTTTTAAATTCTTGGACAAGAGATTCTAAGCTAAGGACTCAAATCAAGGATGCAATTATTGATCGAATTAATTGTAAATTAAGTAAACCTGATCTAAGTCAAGAAAATAATGACCTTTCAATTTTATTATTAGCTTTAGCTCCTTTATTAGATAGTTCTAAAACATTATTTGATATTTATTCTAAATATCAAGATAGGTTCGATCATGACAATTGCCTTTATATTGCAGCAGCCATAGCAAGATTTGAAAAGGAATCTATTGATCAAAATTTATTGCAAATTGAAGAAGGCGAAACAGCATTAAGCGATGCTTTAAAAACCGTAAATAAAATAATTAATCAGGATAATGCCGCAACCAAAAAATGGGACCCTATGAAACTCAGTCGTATTCAAGGTTTAGCTAATTCAGATATTCGAAGCTTAATCAAACAAAATCTAGAAAAAGAAGCTTTCACTTTCGAAATGTTCTTGGAAGCTATGAAGGATACAGATGCATTGGAATCTTTAAATAGATACTTACAACAAACCAATTTGAGAAATCAAGAATTAGCAATTTTAATAAACGTAATAGCAACTAGGGTAGTTAATCTCAATGATTACGTCAGTACTGAAGGTCAAATAGATAATGGAGAGTTGACGACATTAATAACTAAGTTTGCAAACAGCTCTAATAGTAATAGAGAAATAGCAACAACCATTACCAAGCTATTTGAATCTTATAATTTCCTATATAAGGAAGATGGAGACAAACTAACTAATGACACTATTGAACAATCTTTAATATGTGGTTTATCAGAAATTGGAGTAGAGGCAGAGCCACATTTACTTAAAATCATTGAAGAAGCACAGAAGCATTCGTTCGATCCCACTAAAACAAGACAAGCAAAGCTTGCAGAAAGAATTCTTATGCGGAATAGATATTTACCAGAATTAGCAGCATAGCTTGTATAATGATAATTTGACCTTTTTTAAAAGGTTCACAAACATTATGACAACTAAATCCGAGAAAAAAACCCTAGTAATTACTGCATTAGGTGGCTTACATGAACAAGGCAAAAATCTTTTTGTACTTGAAACTAGCGAAAACGAAATTCTAATACTAGATGCTGGAGTACTTTATCCAGGTCATGATTCACCTGGTGTGGATTACATTTTCCCTGAGTATCAATACCTCATAAATAAAGTTGCACAGATCAAAGGCTTAGTACTTAGTTCAGCTCATGATTATCATTGCGGTGGGGCTCATCATTTAATTAGCAAATGCAATATCAAAAAAGTCATGGGTTCTAAACTTGCTCTTAGTTTAGTCAAAGCTAAACTAAGTCCCGAATTTGCTGAAACTATCGAGTGGCAAGAATTTGCATCACGCAAAGAAATTCAAGTCTCACAATTTAAAGTTATTCCTTTTAGTATAACTAGCTCAAATGTTGAATCTTATGCATGTTACATAGAAGCTAATGGTTCAAAGATTTTCTATAGTGGCAATTTCAAACTTGATCAAACACCTACTGATGGAGTTAAAACTGACATGGTCGGCATAACTAGCGTTGGTTCAATTGCCGCTGAAACAGGAGAAGGAATTGATCTTTATATAGGTGATTCATTAAATTCAGAGAAAGAAGGTTACACCAAATCTGAGCTGGAAATCTATCCTAAACTTAAGTCAATGATTGAGTCTCATAAAGGCAGAGTCATTATCAATACTTGCAATTCCAACACAGTTAGAATCCAGAATTTATTCAATATAGCTGAATTATGCGGTAGAAAAATTTCCTTACTCAATAGAGAAGCTCGCGAAATAGTAAAAGCTCTCAATGATAGTGATTGCCTTGATTACAACGAAGAGAATTTAGTTAGTATTAAAGACATTCTGAATTATGATGACAAGGATTTATTGATTCTTTGTACGGCTCCAGAAGGGGATGCTATACGCGAATTAGAAGAAATTGGTTTTGACAGAAGCTTAGAAATACAATTAAAAGAAGGAGATATGGTAATGAACAGTGCTGACTTATCTCCAGGTACAGTTCGTACTATGGCAAAAATCTCTGATGAGTTTTTCTTAAAAGAAGTCAAGATCGTCGGTGGTAGAGAAGCCGGAATTCACGCTGATACTCACGCCGCAAGCGAAGAACTTAAGTTCATGTTTAATCTTGTTAGACCAAAACACTTTATTCCAGGAATTGGTGAAACTAGACAGCTTATAAAACACGCTCAATTAGCGGTAGATAGTGGCTTTGATCCAGGTTCAATTTTTATTATTGATAATGGTGATCAAGTAGAACTTTCAAACAAAAACCTAACTATTACTGGTCATATTGATACTGGAAATATTTTATTCAATGACTCACAAGATTTTCACGTCGATACCAAGATTGTCAAAGAGCGTGAAAACTTAGCTAAAGAAGGCGTGGTCACTGTTTGTTTCTCAATTAGTAAAAAGAAAAAAGTTGTCAGCGGACCAGTTTTTTCAGCAAGAGCATGTACTTTCTCAAACAATAAAGAATGGAGAGCGTTTTGCTTAATGAATAGCCAAGACATTATCGATGCTATTGAAGTCTTGGGAGAAGAGAAACCTAGATCAAATATTGATGACTACCAAAATTTAGTTAGAGATCATATGAACAATATAATCAAAAACCAAATCGGCAAAAAGCCGTCAGTGATTGTTCTTGCAAGCGAAGTTTAATTAATGCTATTAGATCTAATCCAAAACAATAAAAAATATCAAGAGATTTATGAAAAGCTAAAAAGATCCGGTCAGATCGTACATGGCTTAACCAGCTCTGCAAAGAGTTTGATTCTGGCAAATTTATTTTATAAGTCAAACAGCCCAATGATTTTCGTGGTGCAAAATCATTACGACGCGCAGGTTTTCTATAGAGAGATCAAAAATTTATGTCCAAGTAAAAAAGTCCTAAATTTTCAATGCCAAGAAGTATCGCCTTATGATCAAATCAATTCAGATGTTGGCGTTTTAAACTCTCAATATGAAATTTTTGAATCTTGGAGTCGCAACGAAAGCTGTTTTATAGTAACTACCATCAAAGCCTTTTCCCAACTGTATCTCAACAGAGAGCTCTATCAAAGCAAAACTTTAACTCTAACTAAGTCTAAGAACTACAACACCGATCAGCTTGCAAAAGAATTAGTTTTACTAGGCTATACCAAAGAACCTTTAGTAGAAAACCGCGGACAATTCAGTCAACGTGGAGATATTGTTGATATTTATCCAATTGTTGGCGAGGCAATGAGGATCGAGTTTTTTGGTGATGAAGTTGAGACTATACGTAGCCTCAATACCAGCACTCAAAGATCAATCAAGAAAGCTGAGAGCATTACTATACATCCACGCTTCCTAATCGTTAGAGCAGAAGGGGACAATCTCTCTGAAAAAATCAAAACTATCGCTGAGAAAAATGGCATTGAGAATTTTAATTATAGTGAAGATCTTTATTGGGAAGGCGTTGAATATTATCGAGGACTACTTGACCAGGGCTCAAGCACTCTATTTCAGTACATTCCAGACACCACGCAAGTGATTTTTGATGAATGGCAAGATTTAATTAATTCCGCTCTTGATTGGGACAACAAACAGAAAAATTTATATCGTGAAGGTTTAGAACAGTGCAAACTAGTTCCACTTAGAGATGAGTTACATCTTAATTATGAGATCATCAAAACTTCATTTGATAAATTCAAAAGTAAACTTTATTTACAAGTCACTCCTGAAACAGTAGAAGGAGTTTTTGATAAAGAGATTAGTTATCAAATCACTTCTTATCCAAGCGAAAGATTTTCTAGCAAGGTTGAAGAGTTTGTAGAGTTCATCAGAGCTAAGCTTCAAGAGAAACAAAACATTATAATTTTCAGTGAGCAACCTCAACGTGTTCTTGGCATCCTAAAAGAATGGGATATTGGTGCCATCTATAACAATACTGATGACTCTTTGGGCAATTTACTAACAGATGAAACTGGCAAGGTCATTATCCAAAGAGATGGTCTTGAAGAGGGTTGCAAGCTACCAGATTTAAACTTAGTAATACTCACTGATAGAGAGCTTTTTGGTAGAAGTCGCCAAGCAGTTGCTAGACAGAAAAACATCCGCGAAACCGGTGCTAAAACCGCTAAGAATTTTTATACTGACATCGCAGAACTTAATCCAGGTGACTATGTCGTCCATTACAAGCATGGTATCGGACTTTATAAAGGTACTGAGTATCTTGAGTTTGATAAAGGGGCATTAAAGCAAGAGTATTTAGCAATTGAATATGCTGATGAAGCCAGAGTACTCATACCTGTAGACCAAGTTAATTTACTTTCTCGCTTCAATATCAATCAAGATGTTAAACCAAGGCTCTCAAAACTCGGTGGAACTGAATGGGAAAGAACCAAGAGCAAAGTCAAAAAGTCTGTCAAACGTATTGCTGAAGACTTAATCAATCTCTATGCTGTTAGGGATAAACAAAAAGGTTATAAATATCCATCTGATACTCCCTGGCAAATTGAAATTGAAGATGCTTTTCCTTATACTGAAACCGAAGATCAACTTAAAGCCATTGAAGCAGTTAAAAGTGATATGGAATCTGAGAAGCTTATAGATAGACTGATCTGCGGTGATGCCGGATATGGAAAGACTGAAGTAATTATCAGAGCTGTGTTTAAAGTCATCATGGAAGGTAGGCAAGTTTCTATTCTAGTGCCCACTACAGTTCTAGCTCAACAACATTTCAATACTTTTAGTGATAGATACGCTCCTTATCCCATTAGAATTGGTTTACTGAGCAGATTTAAAACAGCTAAAGAACAGCGTGATGTAGTAACTAAATTAAAGCTGGGTGAAATCGATCTAGTTATAGGTACACATAGAGTTTTACAAAAAGACATTCAGTTTAAAGATCTTGGTCTACTAATTATCGATGAAGAGCAAAGGTTTGGTGTATCTCATAAAGAACGTCTTAAATTATTCCGTAAAGATCTAGACGTTATATCGATGTCAGCGACACCGATTCCGCGTACTTTACATATGGCACTAACAGGTATCAGAGATATCAGTTTAATTTCCACACCACCTACTAACAGAAAGCCAGTCAAAACTTATGTCGGTGAATATCGTGATTCGATTATTAGAAATGCGATTTTACATGAGATTGAAAGAGGAGGCAAAATATTTTTTGTCCATAATAGAATTGAAAATATTGAGTCAATTGCTTTTACAGTCCAGGAGCTAGTTCCAGAAGCCTCAGTAAGATTTGCTCATGGACAAATGCAAGATAGAGAACTTGAAGATGTAATGTTCTCTTTTGTAAACAATGAGTTTGATGTCTTAGTGAGCACCACTATTATTGAAACCGGTTTGGATATTCGTGACGCAAATACCATTATCATCAACCAAGCAAATATTTTTGGCTTGTCTCAGCTTTATCAATTACGTGGTCGTGTCGGTAGATCAGACGTGCAAGCCTATGCTTATCTTCTCTATGATCCCCTTAAAGAGATGAGTGACACGGCAAGAGAAAGACTTAAAGCCATCAGAGAACTAACCAACTTAGGTTCTGGTTATCAATTAGCACTTAGAGATATGGAGATTCGTGGTGTGGGGAATGTCTTTGGTGCAGAGCAGCATGGTCACATGCTTTCAGTGGGCTTTGATTTATATATTAGAATGCTTGGCGATACTATAGAGGAATTGAGAGGCAATCTGCCACAAAATAGCTTTGAAAGCTATTCAACTATTGATATTAAGATCAATGCTTACTTCCCTGACACCTGGATTAGTGATAAGAAACAAAGGATCAATGAATACAAGCGACTTTCAGCTTGCAGAGATCAATCTCATTTAGATGCTTTAATTAATGAGTGGCAAGATCGTTTCGGCAAGCTTCCTTTAGCTGCAAATAATTTAGTAGAAATTTGTAGAATAAAAATCTTGGCTCACAGTGCTGGCATCAGCAATATTAATCAAGAAGGTGATTTCATTAAATTTGCTTTGAATATAAGGTTACAGAATTGGCTCATCATGCAGCGCAAATTCGATACTTTCATTCAATCCAAACTTAATTTCAAAGCTGCAGCAGTTGGTGCCCGAACCGCAAATTCAGTAATGAGCCTGAGAATAACTGGAATGGACGAGGAGCAGAAACTACAAACCCTGAAAGAAATCATTCAAATGATAAAGAACCATACTTAATGAAAAAAAGAAAATTTAATCCACGTCATTGCGAGCGCCTTGTCCTACGAAGCCTTGGCGAAGTAGGAAGCGAAGCAATCCCCCTGCGCAGACTGGATTGCTTCGTCACTCCGTTCCTCGCAATGACACTTATCCTCTTCCTCACCCTAGCTCCCTGCCTTGCTGAAGTCTCTTACAGTGAAATTCCAGAAGACATAGACACTAATAAATATCAAGAACTAATCAGAAAGTATTATTACAGAGAAACAGCTTCAAATCTATTTACCAGCATGGCTGAGCATGCCAAAGCAATATCTTTAAGATCACAGATTCTAGACTACACTTCTAGCCATCAATTAGATGAGAATGAACAGAATTCTGAAACTTACTGGCAAGAATATATAAGTAAAAATTACAAGAGTCCAAATGAATTTAAAACAAGAATTGCAAATGCTTATTTCACAGAGGATTTTGTTAAAAGTAAATTCAAACAAAACTTAAGCCTCAATAATTATTTCAGTAAAATCGTGATTCCAAAGATCAATAATGATCTAGCTTTCAGGAAAAAAGTTCTAGATACAGCAAGAGAAAGAAAAATAGGCTTCACTAAACATGAGATCAAAGAAAGGTATTATCAAGCAATAGAAAACTTTGGTGGTGATGCCGCTTTTGAGACTTTCTTACGCAACAATAATTTCACAGTAAAAGAATTTTTATTTTTTATAGAATCTGATTTACTAAAAGATAAACTAACCCAAATGGCAATCACTAAGCGTATTGCAAATGATCCTGAACTTACCAAAATAGCTAATATGAAAAACAAAGATGAATACTTTTATCAAGAAAAAATATCCTTACCTGAATACTATTTCCGCATTGCTTACATTGGCAAAGATAAAGAATATGCTATTAGTAAAATTAAAGAAGCTTATGGCATTTTCAAAAATCAAAAACGAATCAGCTCAAATCTTTATATTGACAGTGATATAGAAATTTATGAATTAGCTGAACCTTATATTGAAGGTTCTAAATTATATTCAGAGCGAATTCAAAATACTCTTGCAAGCCAAATCAATAGCAACCTAATGATATTAGAAAATCTTAGTCCTATACTTTCCAATGAATCTGGCTATTACGTACTTGATCTTTATAAAGTACAAAGACCTGAAACCAATATTAGCTATCAAAAATTCTTGAATAAAAGAAAAAGTCTCATTGAAAAAGAAATTAAGTCCAATTACATGGAAATTTTTTAAAGGCTCGTCATCTGTTCTTAACCATAGATTAACCTAAATATGATTCTTTAGCGATGACCCCTAAAGGAACAAAACCATGTCAGTAGCCGGCGTATCACAATCATCAACAGTAGATGTCAGCATTAAGCAAACAGAAGTTGAAACTTCTAGTTATCAACAACAAGTTACGGCAAGTACTATCTCCATTAACGAACAAATTTTAGCAACTCAGAATTCACTATTAGAGCACGGTCAAACTCAAGAGAAAGATATTCAAGATCAACTTAGCCCACCACCTACTAAACAAGAACAAAGTGGTAAGCGTTCTATTACAGTAGTAGATGACGATGAAGTTAGGAAATTAGAATCACAATTAGCAGCAACTAAATCTCAAATTGCTTCTGCACAGAGTGCTGTAGACAATATTAATTCACAACAAGAAGCTCTCAAAGGAGAGGCAAATGGTCAGCAAACACAAACCGCTCAAGCTCAAACTGAATTAAGCAAAGCTGAAGCTGATGCTAGTAGCAATGGTCACAGTGGTGCATATGCTGCTGGAGTCAATGCCAATGCTTCTGTAACCGGATCTAATACAACTACAAGCAACACAGGCACTGGAAATTCAAGCTCTAAGAATGACGGGGCTATTAAAGAAACTAGCGCTGGCACTGAAGCAAGTACTTAAATCCCTGCCGTCATTGCGACTACCACGCTGCGCTCGCAGTGACGGCGAAGCAATCCATTAAATTTTGTCTCGATAAACTAACTTCAATTCTAAATTAAGCAAGCCATGCTGCTTTAATTCTTCCGGAATAAATCTTACTCTTGGCAAATCGCTCAAGAATTTTTCACAAAACTTATTAAAACTCTCATTCTTGGAAGCTTGGAGCAAAGTAATTTTATGAATATTACCAGTCCTAGTATCTAAGGTAATTTGAATAGGATTTTCCAAGGAAATTGCTTCATCTGCAAGGCTTTGCTCTTCAACAATCTCGGTTGGTGCGTAGCGTAAAGCTTGCTCCCAATCGCTTCTAATCTTTCTTTGTAAATCGATTACAAAATATTTGGAATTCTCTTCATATGCAGGATTGCTCAGAATAGAAAGATCTTCTGGATAAATATCAATTTCTAGTAACTCTGTAGCTATTTTGTAATTAAAAGCAGACAAAAGATCATTACCAATAACGCTGGCATTCGATACTAAGAATTTATGATTTTCAACTGTAAAATCTTTACCATCATCTATTTTAAAAATCAATTTTGGAATAATGATTGCTTTTTGTAATTTCAGTTCTAAAGGTGAAGTACTTATAACTTTTAGCTCATGATAAAAATCAAAATTACTCACTCCCATTAATTTGATTTTTTCTTCCTGAATGGTACTTATATCCTGAGATGGATCGAGCTTATACTCAATAAACTCTGCAAAGTGACGAAACTCAGTCAGAGCCGCTAATCTACCATGATTCAAAGGTAAAACAACAGGAGTTTCTGGACTAATTTCAGTATAACTATAATGCAAATATTTTTTTGAATCCTGGAATACTTTGAGAGAAGTATTAAAAGAGAAAATCAAAGAAGCCAATAAAATCAAACTCACTAAAGTGCCAACTACTACTGAAAGTGAGACCACTACGCCAGTAAGAAATTTAGCAGTATCTTTTCTTTCAACTTCGACAACACGCGAGTTTGCTAAATAATCATGCAAAGAGAGCTTGTCCTTATTAAAAGCAATTGCAATAAAACCTAAGCCAAAAAATAAAATTGAAAAATAGCTGACTAGAGCTCTGATTAAAGCTCTCAACAAACCAATTGGTCTCTCTTCTTTTTGATCTAGAATTTTTATACCAACCAGATACTTAGCGATATTTGCGGTAAAGAAGCATTGAAAGAAGGCATCAGTGAAGCTTATAACTAAAAAAATCAAGGCAAAACAATACCAGAAATTCAAAGTAAAATAATCGTATTTTATATACTCAAGATACTTTAAAACAAAAGTTGCTATTGCTGAAAAAATAGCGATGATCAAAAAAGCTATATAAAAAGCTGAAAGTCTTTTGAAGAAGCCGGCATTCTGCATACTTCTAGTATAAGTCGTACCTCCACTTTCCACCATAACCTAAATAATAACCACAACTGGGTTTATCTTGGTTATGGTGGAAAGTGGAGGTGCGACCCCTATTTCAAAAACATATCATGAAGAACTGACACAAACTTCAAAGTATCTTTATAAGAATCAAAACTAATATCTACAGCTTCTCTCTCATCCAATTGATGACCAACAGCTATATTCGTAACCTTAAGTCTTTTTTGTGGATGTAGTTTTTGATAGTCTCTTAAAGCTACCATTGCCTTGTAATCAGCATCACTATCACCAAAAAGATAAACATGCGTCAAAGCCTGAAGATTGAGCGCATCAAGAATATCAAAAATCGCATCACCCTTATTATAAGTATATTTAGAATCTTTAAAAATTATCTCTTTGCCGAGATCTTCAATATGCCATCTCTGAGAGTTCGCAAAAACCATTTCTAGAACAGCTTTAATTTTAGCTTTCTTCTCTTGGTAATCATTAGCTTCAAAGTACAAAGCAAAATCTCCAGGAGTAACCAAGAAATCCAAGTTAGCAGTCAAAACCGGTCCCAGTATATCTTTTATAAGATCAACGAAAACTGTAATTTCATCATAAGCCCGAGCAAATTCAGGTCTAGGATAACGCAGAATATCATTCTCTACAATTTGCTTCCCAAAACCACAGTACTTGGTAATGTTGTTTGGAATATTAGAACGAAAAATATCTACGTAACTTCTTGCAGTCAAAATAGAAATCTGAACTTTTTCATGAGTATTTAATAACCTCAAACTCATTGCCGTTTCTGGGTCTATTTTTGGATAACGATGATCTAAAGCAGTAACAGTATCCGGTCTCAAGGTACCATCAACATCGAAAATCAAAAAAAACTTTTTATCACTATTTAAATGAAATTTATCTATAAGATCTTGCATAAATGCTACTTTTATTATTCCACGAAGCCGTCATTCTGAGCCCACGTAGTGGGCGTAAGAATCCAGTTTAATACAAAACTTTTAGCAGACTGGATCCTCACGCCCTCTTTGAGGGCTCAGGATGACAATCAGCCTAGCAATCTCTTCAACACTAAGCGTTTCACCACGTAAATTCGGCGCCAAGTTCAACTTAGCGATATCTTCTTCACTAAAGCCCGCTGCCTTAAGTCCATTAGTCAAAACCTTACGACGATTAACAAAAATAGCCTTAACAAATCTTCTAAATAATTTAGAGTCAGCAATTTCAACCAATGGTTTCTCCCTAAGCTTAATTTTCACAAAAGCCGAATCCACTTTAGGAGAAGGATCAAAAACTTCTTTTGGCACATCCAAACAATATTCAAGTTCAGCCCAATAATTTAAAAGTATAGTCAAAGATCCGTAAGCCTTAGTACCAGGCTTTGCCGTCAATCTTTCTGCAAATTCTTTCTGCACCAGAATATTTATCTCCGATACGAAAGGTCGATTAACATTGGCTTCTGCAACTTCACCCAAGAAGTGTACCAGAATCATTGAGCTAATTTGGTAAGGAATATTGGCAACTACTTTTAAGATTTTAGTTTTAGCTTTCACTGCTTCCAAATCTTCTGGTGAAAGAATATCTTCTACGGAAAGAGAAAGTATGTCCTTCCTAATAAAACTAAAATTAGGATTCTTAGCTTGAATTCTTTCTAAATAAGGTACAGTCTTTTCATCAAGTTCTATTCCATATACATGATATGCATGCTTAACTAAAATCTCAGTTAGAAAGCCAATCCCCGTGCCGATTTCAATAACTATATGCTTAGCCGAATCAAGCTCCGAGACTTCAACAATTTGTTGCAGAATTTTTTCGGAGACTAAGAAATTTTGTCCTAAAGATTTCTGTTTAGAATAATCTCTTGCACGATTTAAAAGCTTCTCGCTGATTAAAGAGTTTTCAGTAGCTTTAGTTTTTTTACTTGACATTAATTAAAATATTTAACCAGAAATTCACTTAGATCAAATTCACGCAGATCTTCAATTCCTTCACCGACACCAATAAATTTAACCGGCAATTTAAAATTATAAGCCAAAGAAAAAACCACTCCAGCTTTAGCAGTACCATCAAACTTAGTCAGTATCAGGGAATTAACATCCGAGACTTGCATAAATTTCTCAGCTTGAGCTATAGCATTCTGTCCCGTACTTGCATCAAGCACTAGCATTGTCTCAAATTCAGGATTTGGAGAATTTTTTTCGATAACCTCTCTAAGCTTCTTAAGTTCATCCATTAGGTTTTGTTTGTTTTGCAATCTACCTGCTGTATCAATAATGAGCACTGTATAATTTTCTGCTTTAGCTTTCTCAATTGCTTTATAAACCACTGCACTTGATTTAGAACCTTCTTCTAATTGCAAAATATCTACACCAGATCTTTGCGACCAAATGTTTAACTGCTCTTCAGCAGCGGCTCTGAAGGTATCACCTGCAGCGATTAAAACTCTCTCACCTTGTTTTTTCAAACGATAAGCGAGCTTACCCACGGAAGTCGTTTTACCAACACCGTTCACACCGACAACTAAAATTACATTCAATGTATTTGGCTTGAGATTTAATTTAAAAACTTCTTGATTCTTTGCTTTAAGCTCAGCAAAAGGTTTTAACAAAAACTCTTTTAGGCTTTCTTTCAATTCACTGTAAGTCAGATTCTCTTTTTCTAAACGCTCGCGCATAGATTCAGAAAAATCTAAAGCTAAACTTGGACCCAAATCAGAACGAATTAATTCTTCCTCAAAATCATCTAAAAAATCAGCATCAATAATTTTATTTTCTTCAACTTGTAAATCAATTTGCTGAGCTATTGTCGCGGTCTTAGCTTCAGAGCTGAAGCCATCTTTTAGCTTTGTAAAAATTTTCGATAAAAAGGACACTAAGAGAAGTATAATAAACTATATGGTCAGCAAAAATCAAACAGCAACAATTGAGATCTATACTTGGGATCATTGTCCTTACTGTAAAAAAGCTTTAGCACTACTTGAATCTAAAGGATTAAATTATAAACAGATCAAACTTGACGGCGATGAAGAAGCTCGTGAGGCAATGGGAGCTAAGACCAAAGGCAATCGCAAGAGCGTGCCACAAATTTTTATCAACGGAGTTTCTATGGGTGGTTGTGATGATTTACACGCCTTAGATAGCTCCGGTGAGCTATCTAAATTGGTTTCGTAATTTATAAGATTTAATACTCCAGAGCCTGTTTGAAAAGCTCCCGGATGAAGAGAAAGTGTAATCATGAGGAGCGAAGCAACGTAATGATCCCGCTTACTCAAAAGTTTATGGCAGACTGGATTCTTACGGCTACTTCGTAGCCTCAGAATGACGGCATTTGCCTACATCTTACTAACAGTAACTATACTCATCTTCTGCAAACCCAAACCAGCTGCGGCATCCATTGCACCAACGACATATTTTTGTCTAGTCTCGGCATCAGCAATCACATTCAATGCAGCATCTTTAAACTCAGGATCAGCAAGAATTTCTTTCAGTCTTTCTGCAACCAGGCTTTCCACTTGATCAGCATCAACTGGGCTTTCAGAAAGTTTCTTACCATTAATAGCAATCATACCTTCAGAAGTTATTTCAAGATTAATTGCTTTGGCTTTAGAGACAGTAGTTGCGTGTTGAGCTTTAGGTGGATCAAGCTTAAGTGCAGTCTGATTAATCAGCGGAGCAATTACAATCATGATCAAAAATAGAATTAAGAAAACGTCAGTTAACGGGGTAATATTAATTTCCGAGAATTCATCATTACTACCACCTAGACCGCTCATTGCCATTTTAAAAAACTCCTACTTAAGTAAACCTATTTCAAGAAATCAGGAAAGCTTGGTTTATCAGTTGGATTAACCATCTCATTGATCATTGCATCATCTGTACTGTTTGCTTTTGCCTGAGGCTTTGGCGTTGCAGTATTACTATAACCAGGATTGCTATTGCCATTAGAATAACCAGGATTTTGCAAGAAATCTACATGCGAGAAACTTAAGAACAAAAGTTTCAACAGCATAAAATCATCATTGTATCTTTTAACTATATTTGTAAAAAGGTTGTAAGAAACTACTGCGATAATCGCAACAGCAAGACCAAAGCCTGTAGCAATCAAGGCATTAGAGATCTCAGCAAGCATGGTCATTGACGCGCCTTCACTACCAGCGCTCATTTTCCACAGCGCTTTAATAACACCCGAAACTGTACCAAACAAACCAAGGAAAGGAGCCACAGCACCGATGGTTGCAAGTATTGGTAAATATTTTTGGAGCTTACGAGTAACAATGCTTACCGTAATATCATAAGCACGAGAAAAATCTTCTCTTTGTACTGCAAGCAATCTAATACCTTCTTCAGCAACTTCACCAGTAACGCTATTTAATTGAGCTGCAAGCATTTGTGCCGCCTCAAGGTTACCTTTTTCAAGTTGGCTTTGTAGGTTGTGAATAAATCTAGAAATATCTCTGTTGTTTTTGTTATAGAAAGTTGCTCTTTCAATAAGCACTGCAAGAACCAAGAAAGAACAGATTGCAGTTGGGATTGATGAAATCAAATCATTCTGGAAGTAATGCCAGAACGAAGCCAACAAATCAAAATGTGGACCATCACCAGTCAAGCCTGCAGCATCTGCTAGACCTAATCCGCTATCGCCACTACTAGCAGCAGCTTCCGCTGCTTGGTTTGCGCTATCTAATGCTTCTGTTTCATCCATAATACAGAATACATTTTAACATCATTAGTTTCTTTAGTCACTAAACTATTATGAATAGAAAATTTTATCGTCATTGCGAGGAGTGTAACGACGAAGTAATCCATCTGCCTAGAACCAGAGCATTAGGTAAGTGGATTGCCACGCCACTTCGTGGCTCGCAATGACGGCATTTACTTTTGCATATTTACTATCTACTTTTGATGGGACTTTGCGGATAGATTCTTACCAGCGCGAACGTTGGAAAACATTGTAATCAAAAGTAAACTCAATATCCACACTCGGACCAGAACCAATTGGCAAAGGATCAAATGGTGCGGCTTTGGTAACCGCATCAAGCGCAGCCATATTTGCATCAGGCAAAGGACAAGCTTGAGTCAATTTAAGATTTTGTAAACGGCCATCTGTAGTAACTGAGAAAGTAACTACAATACGATTGGATTCAGAACCACGAGGTGGTTTCCACATGCGTTTGATTTTTCTTTGCAGCAGAGACATATAAGGACCGAAATTTACATCGGCTTGAGCTGCAACACCTGGAGCTCTATCAGGATAGTTATTAGGACCTGGATTACCATCAGCTCCCATCGCACCACCAGCTCCTGCACCACCAAAGGAATCAGGCGCTCGAGGAATACTAGTAAGTCTTGCAACCACATCGGAACTACCATCACCGGCAGTAGCAGCAGTCCCTGATTTTGGACTTGGAGCTGCACCACCACTAGTAGAACCGCTTGGAGAATAATCCATCAAGCGTGGCAGGGAACTGGTTTGCTGAGAAGGTTTCATAGCTGTGAGACCTTCTTTGGCAATTTTAGGTTGTGGTGTGAAGTTTTTTGGTAAAGGTAAAGGCGGCAATGATGATGATTGTTTCGGTTGAGAAACTTGCTTTGGGGCAGCAGGAGCAGCAGCTTTTGGTTGTGCTTGTGGCTTAGCTGGAGCTTGCTGTGCCTTAGGTGGTAACTGCGGTTTACCAGCAGCTTTCTCAGGAGGTTTCACTGGTTTCTTCGGATCATGTTTACCTTGATCAATAGACTTATTAGAAGATTTACGTTTAGTATTTTTCGGTGGCTCTTCTTTACTCTTTGGTTGTGGTGGAACAAATTCTATACGAGTAATTTGCACATTGGATTTAGGATGCCAATTAAAAAAAACTGAACTCAAAATGATGAGCAAAATCAATATATGAATTACATATGAAACAGAAGAAGATTCTTTAAATAGATCTTTAGAACCATCACTATTAATTTCCTCTCTACGGAATAAATCAAAAAACGCCCAGCTCAAAAAGGCAGCATTGCTTGCAAGAATAGTACTGGTTACCGGATTCGGGAAATGCAGATCTTTAATTAGTTCTCTAGAAATTTTTAAATCTAAGAAAGGTATAGATTCAAGTGCATTTGAAATCTTATTAGCTAAATCATCTGAAAGATTACCAACAGTAAGAATAAAAGCAAAAAGAACAGCACTTGCTCCAAATGCAACAAAATATAAGAACTCTTTATTTAGGCTTCTTTTTGGTCTTTCAATTTCAACAAGATCTTCTATAAATTCCCCGGTAATGGAATCTATATTTTTTTGCGGATCAAGTAGTTTTGGATAACGATTCAATCTATTTACTATTATAAGTCAAAAAATTAAGCTTGCGATAAGCGACTTATAATACTTTAGCTTCTTCACGTAATGCTTTAAGAAGTTTCTCTGCTGCTTCTTTCGGCGTACCATCGAAAAGTTTTACTGAACCTCTTGGTTCTGGCAAAAATGCTTCAACGATTTCAATGCCAATATTATCGCTACCCTGAGTAGCAACTTCATCGATAGCTTTTTTCTTCGCTTTCATAATTCCCATTATCGATGCGTAACGCGGCTCATCAACGCCTTTGTCACAAGTAATCAATGCCGGAAGTGATACTTTAAAATTCTGTTGCTCACCTGAAACTTCACGTGAAGCCAGTAATTCATCTCCAGCCCACTCAAGTTTATTTGCACAATGAATATACGCAAGATCCAGATGGGCAGCGACTCCTGCTTCAAGCCAACTTGATTCTGAATCGATAGTTTTCTTGCCACCAAGAACTAAATCTACTCCGAGTTCTTTGATCTTACTTGCCATCAATTCACTGTTGATTGAATCTGCTTTCAAAAGAACCGCTCTATCAGCCCCCATAGCTAATCCTTGACGAAGCGCTTCAGCACTGCGTTCTGGACCCATAGTAATTAAAATTATTTCGTCAACTTTTGGATTTGCTTCTTTTAATTTGAGTGCTTTCTCAATAGCAAATTCTGCATAAGGATTTAAGATCCAAGTGATTCCAGTATCATCAATGGATTTACCATCTTTAGAAATAACAACTTTAGTTGTTGTATCTGGTGTTTGACTAACTAATACTGCAATCTTCATAATGAAAACTATTCCCTTTCAGATCTCATTAACTTCGCCTATATCTATTCTTAACCTTAAATAATGAAAGAAAATTTATTTTTCAGATAGGTAATTACTCTTAATTTTAGAGATCAGAATTGGCAAACTTATAAAAACCAAAAAATTAGCCATCATAATTAAAAAAGTTACAAGCAATCCAATCAGTAAGTAGTTTTGATCAGTCATCGCCTTATTCTAAGCTAAGAAATTTCTTTTGTAAATTAAGAGAAGAATTAAAAGTATTTAAATAATTCGGTTAAATACCTAAACTACCTAGTTTATTCCTCAAAAAAATGCCATCTGTATTTTGTATTGAGCGATATCCCAACTACGGCATATCGATTATATGCGTAGAAAAAGCCAACTTCTTGCTTTATTATTTTCAGCGTTTGCCCCTACATTAAACGCTGAAGCAAGAATCAGAACAGTAATTCCTAGCGTTGCTATTGAGAATGCGGAATTGGTATTTAGAGGTCGTAATTTAGATACGCCTGAAAATCCTTTAACAGTAAATATTCTAGTAAAAAACCCTACTACTGAGGAAACTAGAGTTATTAATTTACCAGTAACCTTATCACCAAAAAAAAGAAAAGCTACAGTGAGAATTCCTTTAGTTGGAACTGATGCAAAAGTTCAATTGCAAATTAGCGGCGGAGATATTCCTGCAACAACTCCTAATTCAAACTTACTGTTGATCATTGATAATCCAAATTTAAACTCTTTAGATCTTTTTGATGATGATGGTAATCCTTTACCAAGCGTGCCTAGTGGTTTTGGAGCTGATGGAGTTGTGGGTCCAGAAGGTCCTAAAGGTGAGAAAGGCGATACTGGTGCCCCTGGTGCAAGTGGTCCATCAGGTCCAAGTGGTCCTGCCGGTGCAACTGGCGCGCAAGGTCCTCAGGGAGTGGCTGGCGTGCAGGGTCCAGCAGGTCCTGCAGCTACAAGCATGCCTGGATCAGGAGTTATTGGTGCTGTTGATAATTCACTCAAAGCTGAAATGATTGACAATAATGTACAAAGTTTAGCTTTAACAGGTATTGGAACTGCTGTTACATTTACCACACAAAAAGCCAGCACACAAAACCTTACGCTTCCTAGTCATGATGGTACTTTAGCAACATTAACTGATTTGACACCAGTTGCAATTAGCACAGATATTGATATGGAAGGAGTCGAAACTATCGATGTTACTAATATCAATTTTGTAAAACTTCTTGATTCAAATCCAGCAAGCGTAGATGTTTTGAAAGTAATGACTGGCGGTATCAGAGGACAAAGAGTAATTTTGGAAATAGGTAACTATTTACAAATTGAAGCTGATAATCTAAACAACATTAATACAATTCAATGGGGAAGAGGTGTTACACCCGGTCGTCATCAAGATGCACAAACTACTGAGATGTATGAATTTGTTCACAATGGAAATGCTTGGCACCTCATGGGTAGATATAACATCTAGTCAAACTGTTTGAAGAAGTCTCTGATTTTTTTTAATACACACTAACTGGTCTTGATTTTGCCTTATAGGCTGCGCTGTAAGCATTGATTCTTTTATAGGTACTGCCATCTGCAGAGTCAACAATATATTTTCTCACTTCAGCAAAAGTCATTTTCTTCTTCATAGATTTAAGCAAAGCTGCTACACCAGTGACATAGCCCGTAGCCATAGAAGTGCCTAGCATTCTCATATACAGAGCATCTCCATCTTCTTCGAACAAATAATTCAATGACTTATAGTTATTGTCCGACGCCATCGTAGAAAGTATATTCATCTGTTGGTAAACATAGCGATCATTATCAGACTCACCACCACCTGGTGCATAAATCGTTACATACTTACCATAGTTAGAAAATTTAGATCTTTGATCTTGAATATTTGTAGAACCAACACTAATTACATAGTCTGTATAAGCCCCTGGGTAACTGCGTTTGGAGCTGCCAGAATTTCCGGCAGCAGCTACGTTGATTGTCCCTTTACTTGTCGCAATTGCAAAAGCATTTTTAATAGTTTCTGATTCTTGATCTCCAGTCCAAGAATTATTAGCAACATCTGCATATTTTGAAGCATAAATAATAGCCTTTGCTAAATCAGAATAAGAGCTTTGACCTCTATCGTCCATCACTTTGATTATAAGAATTTTCGCTTGAGGAGCAACTCCTACAACACCAATGCTGTTTTTAGCTGCAGCGATGATACCCGTTACATGAGTTCCATGTCCTTGGTCATCAAGAGGATTGTAATCGTTGTTAGCTAAATCTACACCAATTGCACCAGGAATAATTTCGTTACTATCTAGCTTCTTGTCATGATTAGTATCAAGATCATCTAAATTAAGCAAACCATCATTGTTAGTGTCTTTAGCATATTCAGGATTAACCCAAATATTCTCCCAAAGATCAGGATGATTGTAATCAACACCGGTATCAATTACTGCAACAATAGCCTTCTCACCTTCAGTAAAAGCCCAAGCTTTATCTGCATCGACTCTCTTCAAAGCCCACTGATCATCATATTCTTGCCCCCATGACCCAGTAGCATTATAAAAAGTATCTTCAATTGCAGCAGAAATATTTGCTTTGAAATCAGGTTCTGCATATTCAATATCAGGATTAGTATTTAAATCTTCAATAAACTCTTGAGTTGCAAGGCACTGATTAAAAGGTCTAGCAGTTTGTAAAAATAGATTTTTAGTTCTGTGAGTAGCTTGTAAAACTTCTTCATTTAAATCTAGTAAATAAAAATCATGGAGTTCTTTGTCTTCAGCAAAAGCCTTCTCTTTGAAGACTTGCTTGAATTTAAAAGTTTTAGTTCTGTATTTTTTCTCAAAAGATGCGGCGTTTAATTTGCCATCTTTACCTTGTTTGAATTTGACTATTAGATTTTTGATATCACTGAGATCATCACAGGAATAGCCTTTGAGTTTCGGTTCAGTAGATTTCTTTTGCGGTGCCCTTTTGGCAACAACTCCAAGCGCCTGTAATAGCACTAACGCAAATGCAAAAAATAGTCTGATTCCCCTCTTTCTCCCCATGAAAATCTAGGTATCAAACGAAGGTTATGGCTTGATTAAACCATCGTGCTATTATCGTGAAATGACTTCTGGAAAAACGATAAGCTTTTGGCTTATGGCACGTGGTTACAATCGCAATGCTGATGAATATATAACGGTTGATACCAAAGCAGCAAAAGGACTTGGCTCTTATATAGCAAAGCAAAGTCCTAAATTTCCAAATGAGACTAGTGCTAGCAAGCTTGTTGATTTATTAACTACAAAGAAATGGAATAGACCATCTTGGGATAAAGTAACTGAAGAAGCATCTACTAAAGATCTTGAACTTCATAGTGAAGGTCTTGACGAGGGTAGTAGTTTTACAATTACAGCAAACAATCCTCAATACAAACGAAATCTTGCATGTGAAATGGCAAGAGCAGTTTCTGATATTCTCGATCAAACTCCAAGCTCAGAAACTCTTCCTGAGCCAGTTTCAGCTTTCCTTGATGGATTAGTTAGCCTTATTCCTGATGATAAGAAGGAACAACAAAAAACATTAATCACAACTAGGCTTAAAGAACATGCTCGCTTAAGTCCACCTGAATCAAAGTTTCTTGTTCATTTTCCAAAAATGGAATGGCATGGGTATATTGAATCGGGATATAATCTTTTCTACTTTGCTCCGCATGAAGAAGGGTGGATCCAATATGATGAAACTAATAAGGGTTATATGGTCTACAGAAATAGAACGGGTACAGAGCTTGAAACTTTGGTTATACATAAAGATTCAAAACTTTATCCTTTGATAGAAGCTAAGTTACATGAAGTTGAAGAGCAGAATAGCAAATTAAGCAAACAAATGGATCTTGAACAACAAGAAATACTTAGGAAAGTAGGTTTACTAAAAACTACATAAATAAAAAGCAATAACTGACTTAAAATCAATTATTGCTTTTGAATTCTATTAATAGTTTTTCAACAAAACCATTTGGTGGTTTCATGGATACTCTATTTTAGTAAACTGAAAACCGCATATTTTAGAATAGCTTCGGTCAGGCATAACATATCACGTTCTATAGCGTGATAACACATGCATTGGATGTAAAAGTCCGGTTTTGTTCTTGCGAACTGCTCCGAATATTTTCTTCAGTAAAGAAAAAAATAAAAAAAGCAATAGACCTATTAGTACAAGTAAGCTGAATGGATCACTCCACTTACACCACTTGCCTATCAACCAAATGTTCTCTTTGGGGTCTGAAAGATCTAATCTCAAGGTGGGCTTCGTACTTATATGCTTTCAGCACTTATCCGCTCCGAACATAGCTACCCAGCGTTTGCCGCGGGCGCGACAACTGGTACACTAGAG
>CAZFCF010000007.1:0-85230 GCA_964517685.1 uncultured Gammaproteobacteria bacterium
GTTTCACTGTCTTCTTTTAGTTCCCTACTTTACACAAACTTGAGGTAGAACCTAGATTTATCTAAAATATTTTTCGTTTTATGTTCATCCAAATCTTTATATAGATACTCATATTCATCAGGGTATCTAGTGCTCATAAATGCTTGATTCAGCTCACGCATAACTCTTAAAGCATCATCTTGAAGATCAGTGATCATAGCTTCTGAAGCTAATCTAAGAAGATCATGAATTTTTTGAGGTTCCTTATTATTCTCAGTGATAATTCCCTTAAGAAGTTTTTCAAGAGAACAATGACACTTCTCAACCACAGTTATAAAATTAGCAAGCTTATAATTATCATTAGCAACTTTCAAATCATATTTGGCTATTTTTAACCAATTCTCGGTTGCTTTCTTCACCTGAATAATTATACTACTCGCTTCCCTTATGACATAATTTAGTTATGAATTTAGCCAGAAATGGAAGATGAACCTGATCTTTATACTATTAAGGATATAAAGACTGAAGTAATAAACGAATTTTTTATACTTGCTGAGAAAATGAGACAAGATGCATATGCTAATGGTATGACTGAAGACATTGCTCAAGAAATTATCAAAGAAATTTCCTGATGAGAATCGGTGGGAAGTAACTCAGTCTTAATTACCTATTTATTCTATTGTTATAATTTCCAACTCGTTTACTCAAGCCTGGATCATTAGCGCTTAAGATTGCAAGCTTATCAATAGCTCTTATTAATTGCCTTCTATTAATTGCTAATTGGCTATTAACTATTTTAAGCCTGTACCTTCTCCATGCATTAGTAAAGTCTACTGTTTGAGAACTTGAGTAAACATCTTTGAGTTTAGCTTTTGCTCTTTGTAATTTTTCTCTTTCATTAAATAAGTGATCAATATCTTCAATCAAATTATTTATTCTTTTTCTATCAAGACTACTTATGGTATTTGTGTTTGATTCTTTATATTTCTCATAACTATCATTTTTATAAGAGTCATGTTTATATTTGCCGATCACTTTGTCCTCGTGAACTGGATGCTTTCTGCCATCACCAAAAACTGGATGATCTTCTCTAAAAGCGTTTTGCTGATTTGGATTTTTTGATTTACCCTTATCCTCATCATGTTTAGCAAAAACCATTGTATTTGCTATGAAAAAAAGACTAATGGTTAATAAAACAAAATTCCTGCTCATGCAAATAATTATAGTACAAACTATTGGCGTATAGTTTGTATGAACACGTTCTCATGAAAGAGATTGGTCAAAATTATTCAAGTATCTCAATTGGTGCAATCTCACTGGAACTGCTGTGTCCAGAATGATGAACCCTCATCATCAGTGGTATCTCCCACTCCTATGTGCGTAAAATCTCCCATCATATTTTTGAAGTGACCTGGTGAATTTTTCCAAGTATTAACTACTTCTTCAGCCGAAGATTGTCCTTGCGCAATATTTTCACCATTCCAACCCGAAGTTAATCCATGTTGTAGTGTTCCTTGATTATCCATCTTCTGTGAACTTAAACGCGAAGTATCTACTAGATTTGATTTAACAATAAGAGGGTCCAGACCTGCAGTTTGCCTTAAGGCGTTTGTAAGCCTAATCACATCAAACTCTGTTTGTGAAAGCTTTATATTATCCGGGTTAGGCACTAGTGGATCTTTATTACCTGTAAGATTCTTCGGTAATTTAGGTAGCTCTGGCACACTATTGAGCGAATCTGGTTTTTTAGATTGAGTAGGACCGAAAGAAAGAGCACCACCATTAAACCATGGACTACTATTGCTGGCACTATTTGTATTTGTCGGAGCAAGATTCTGCAACGATTTCGAATTAAAATTAGAAACAAGATCAGATAGTTTTTTACCAGAGGAGTATCCTGGCTTAGTAACTTCAGTTTCTGGTTTTGTTGAATTATTAGAGTCTGTTACAGAATTAATTTCTTCTGAATCTGTAGTTGATTTAATTGCTTTGCTCTATGTTTTATTAGCAAGTGATCCTGCTGTTAAATTCAAACCGTTAGATAAATTTTTTGAATTGCTTACCATAGCCAAAAAAGGAAATAAAAATTCCTTACATTAGCTCTTGTAATAGATTGGCTTTAAGGCTTGGTTAAGTGTTTGATACAATTGCATATCAATGAAAGTACATATAATCGTGCACGAAAGCTTTGAAGCTCCAGGAGCGATAGAAGACTGGGCAGCGCGCAAGAATTGTTCGATTTCCTATACTCGTTTATATGATGGCAATTCTTTCCCAGAGAATACAGAAGATTTTGATTGCCTAATTATCATGGGTGGACCACAGTCACCTGATACTACAGTAGCGGAGTGTTCTTACTTCGATGCAAAAAAAGAAATTGCTTTTATTAGAAAAGCCATTGAGCAAAAAAAAATCCTTCTGGGTGTCTGTCTAGGAGCGCAACTCATTGGAGAAGCTTTAGGTGCCAAGTTTGAACATAGTCCAAATCGTGAGATCGGTGTCTATGAATTAACTCTCACTGAAGATGGCAAGCTTGATCCAATCATTGGGACCTTCCCTGAAAAATTTATGGTTGGACATTGGCATGGTGATATGCCTGGGCTTACAAAAGAAGCAACAGTCTTAGCCTTAAGCGAAGGCTGCCCGCGACAAATCATAAAATATTCTCCTAAAATCTATGCCTTTCAATGTCATTTTGAATTCACTGCTGAAGTAATTGAGGGGATGATAAAAAATTGCGCAGATGAACTTGAAACATATAAATCTCTTCCTTATATTGAAAACGCGGATGCATTACGATCGCACGATTATAATTCAATGAACCTTTTACTGTTTAAGTTTCTTGATTATATGCAATCGTTATGAGTTATAGAGCGTTTCTTCTAATTTTTTAAATTACTTTTTGATGAAGCTTTTATGATCAAGGTGTTTAATTTTTGAGCAGTTTTTTGTACCGCCGCCTTTCTTGCCACCTTTCTTCTTCTTAAGAGTTTTAGTAATGTTTTTTACTTTATCAGGGCACTCAACTGCATCCTCAATTGGAGTCCAGTAATAATCATAACTATAAGTATCTTCTGTAACTTGCTCTGCAATTGCCGTGAGACTTGTGTCGTAAGTGAAGACTTTTTTGACATCAACATAGGTCACAGTAGTAAAGCCTTCATCTGTATGATCAACAGAGCTATCGTTATATTGAAGAACTCCAACAAGAACACCTGATTCAGAAACTTGCAGGTCAGTTAAATAACCATTAGCAATGATCTCTGAAAGGTTTAGTTCTTTTTGAAGACCTAATGCAGGAAAACTATATACCGATAAAATTCTATCTTCACTTGGATTTAAATATGATTCATTGACTATATAAACTTTATTGCCTTGTACCACTCTTGTATCTGCTGAAACAGAAAGTGTTGAAACGAAAACCAACATTGCCAAAAATAATTTCTTCATAGTGAAGAATCTTAACATAAGCTACTTGGTTATGAGGTTAGCTGAATGATTCCACCTAATTAAGCTTGTGAAAAAAATTTGATATTTAGTGTGTATTTGTTATTATGAAACCATGTATCTTCGTCCTCTTATGTTCAATAAAAAAGCACCGGAGAGGAGCAAAGTAACAGTAACAGCGAAACCACAACCGAAGCCAGCATTATCATCACGAACTGCAGTTGATAGAGTTTTGAAACCAGATGTTGAGAGAAAAAGAGCTTCAATTGCATTTATGCTTTAAATTTAAAGAAAGCAGTGAAAATTTTGAAGGCAAAAATTTTATTAGCAAGCTTATTGTTTGTGAGTTTTTTATCAGCAAACGCCACTGGCAAAAATTTTATTGATATTAATACTTACGGTGACGTTAGAGGCTTTGGCACAATAACCCCAAGTATCAAATTAGACTTACCGTATAAGCTAACTTATTTTTCTTTTGCCAATCTCAATCTATATGCTGATTCTGATACTTTCACGTACTATACTGAACAAGATCTTTATTTACAAATAAAAAATACACCCTTCTATTTGGCGCAACAATTTGTTTCTCTCTCTGGAGATGATAATGACATGCTGCGTTATGGACCGAGAGTAATTGTTTCAGATCTGCCGAAACTAAAAAAGGTTTTTGACAAAATAGGTTTGTATTATGAAATGAGTTCATTTCCATTACAAATTGATCATTCAGATGGCTTTGATATGGGGTTTGAACATTTTTATTACATGAAAATATTTCCAAAATTATTTAAAGATAGGGTTTACTGTTCCGGCTTCGTTGATCACAACCTTGAATTTGGAGAGCTTTCTAATAATCACAGCATTGCCGTAACCGAAAACCAAATCGGGGTAAGAGTTGTTGATAATTTCTATTTAGTTGCAGAGCTTAGATACAACGGCTATTTACCTACCGAGCAAGTAGGCGTGGGGATTGGCTTTGAGTATTTAAATCGTTTTTGATTATCAAAACTATTTAGAAGCAATTTCTGGAAAGTTTTTTAGAAATTGAAGTTTCAATAAATCCAAAAGTTCTTTTCCATAAATAGCTTCCATATCAGCTTCATGATCAGCAGCAAAAGCAATTAAATCTTCCGGCTTTTGAGATATTGGCATAACTTTCTTTTGACCTTGATTAGTTTCTATGAGCTGAAATCTTCTATCACCGATCTGAATTGAATCTTTAACATCTTTTGAATTTCCATCTATCGGCTTAAGTGATTGTTTCAAACATAAATGCAAAGCACCTAAATTATTTAAAACTGCTAAAGCTGGATCCACATTGCCTCCATGAACTCGATCTTCTACTCTAGTGGCTTCCTTGGATATTGGAGTTCTTTTTAGTATATAGTTTTTAAGTAGTATCTCTCTTAGACCTTTAGGTACTAGCTTATAGCACTCTGGCATTTCTCTGTAACTCAATGAGGCATTTGCTTTTGAACCTATTCTTGTAAAAAGGCAATTTGCTAGCAAAATCGAAGTTGCTAAATAATAACCAACGAAATCCGCATTTGATAAATGAATTGCTCGGGGTGACACATCGAAAAGAAAAAATGCTATACCACTATTAAACAAAGCATTGGTAGTTTGCAAAATCCTATTAGTTCCTCCTGTAGCAAAATTTTTGCCATAAGAAATTTGGCTAGTACAAGATCTTCCATCTTTATATCTTGCAAGCCCTTGTTTATCAGCACTATAAGCCAATGAAGCTCTTTGCAAATCTAGTAAATGCCCAGTATTGCCAGGTACAAAATTTGGTATCAAATTAAAAATATTTTTATCAGAGCTATCAGTAAAACTTAAATTGATATGTAACTTTCCGGTATCTGTGCTTTGATAGCCAGTTAGATTACTTTGAAGGGGACTGTCATCAATAGAAACTTTAATAGCGAAAATATCTTCAATTAATTTTGGCAATAAAAGTTTAAGCCGACTTATATCTTCTACAAAAGATTCAGAACTATTTTGATCAGCATTAGCACTATCAAAATTAACTTCAACCATGTCTCTAGTCTTTCTAAAATCAATCCTAACTAAAGAAGGTATTTGTTCTTTAATTAATTTAATAAGTTCAGCTTTTTTCTTTTGATCTTTAAGTCTGATAGGACGATTATTTGAATCACGAATGCTAAATTCATATTCAACTGCCCTTCTTCGTTTTAATCCAAAATCAGTATAAATTTCTGCTTCTATGTCAGCAATTCTTTGAAGACATTTTTTATGAATTTCATTTTTTAATTGATCAGATTTAGGATTTTCTGCTTTTGATAGTGTTCTAATTTCGTTAAGTACTGTTTCTGGATCACTTTTAGCTTTTTGACTATATAAAGATCTAGGCCTCGCCAAAAAATGAGCAATTTTATCAGGATAATAAAATAATTTTCCTACCAGATCCACGTAATACATGTTACCATATTCTTATTATCTTAAAGAGGGTTTATGAGAATATCTTTGAAAGCATTAATGGGACTATTAAATTTAAATCTGGGGCAAGGGTTAAAATCTCCTTCCCCTGAAACTTTGCAACTTGGAGAAACCCCATTAACAGCAGAACAGTTAACAACCATTCATGCAGGATATAAGGCACCCACTGTTAATCCAATAACTGAACATCTAAATGATGAGTCCTTAACGTTAGAAAAACAGATACTTAGAGATTTAAAAAGTCTAACTCGAGATGGAACTTTATCAACTGAATTTAGACGAGCTGGACCAGTAATAATCCTTCCTCCTGAAATTGACATCAATAAATTTATTAGCTCTTTAAAAGTTGAACAACCAGAACTTGCTGAAGTTCAAAGTTTAGCTGATATAAAATCTACTAAGAGCAAATTGAAAGTACTCATACTTAATAGAAATGATCTCAATGGTAATTTAGATAATCAAGCTGGAGCTTTTCGTCACTATGCGTCAAATGATAGAGAAAACTTTATTACCTTGGTTCAGGATAAAGAACATGTTAAAGGTCTTTGGAAGGCTGGAGAAATGGCTGTAGGTATAGCTGGATTTAGACTAATTGATGCATCATCTGGTAGTTCTAAATTAATTGAAGAAGGTAATGAATATAAATATTTAGTTTCTCCAAAAACTTAATTACAAAACACACCCAGCATTCTTAATATCCGCAGTTAAATAATCAATTCTACTTTGCGGTAAAGGATGTGTACTGAAGTACTCAAGCACTTTTGGTGATGGTTTAGCTGTATTAATTTTCTCAAAGAACTCTAGCTTACCTGGTGTTTTACAATAAACTTTATTAATTAGATCTACAGCATATAAGTCTGCATCACGCTCATGATCACGATTGTAATAAAGACTATGGAAATAATCTACTCCATTCAAAAGTTTATTTTCTTTAAAAATAAAATATTTCATAGCACCTGAAAAACTTGATCTAAGCATACTTTTAATTACATGTTTCTCCTGCACATGACCAAGTTCATGCGCAATCACAAAAGCAAGTCCAGCTTCACTTTTAGTTTGTTCAATCAGTGCAGAATTGATGACAATCTTTTTGCCTAAAGTCGCATAGGCATTGAGTTGATCACTCTTATGAATTTCAAGAGTATAATCATCAGCATTCGCACCAATAGCTGTAGTAAATTTTCTGAAAATAGTTTTGATTTTTTCTATATCACTAGAAGCCACACCACCAGCAAGTTCTGGTGGAGCTGTGACTTCGGCTTTGAGTTCAAGTGGATTAATAAGGCAACTTATAATTACAAATAAAGAATATAGAGCTAAATTTTTTGAGGTCATCTAATGATTATAATCCGACTCTCGTTTGCTTTGCTAAAGTGTTCTAATTGACCAGTCTTGTGCTGATAAACTTTTCAAGCAAAGTGGAGATAGTATGCCTTTCTCTACCATTCTCTTTCTTAAATCAACTTCTTTTTCAAGATTAAACTTTTTACCATAAAGATCTAACCATTGATTTAATGTGCGATTTTCACTACGCAACATTGCTGCTAAAGTTTGATTCACTATACCTTTGCTGCTTACATCCTTTAAATTAATACCTACCTGCTCGACTAAGTCCGCAAATTCAATACCCGTTATTTTAGTTTCTAAAGACTCTCTATCGAGTTCAGTTAGATTGCTACTGTATAAAGTTGGATCATATTGTTTATTAGCTAGTTCAGGATTACGCATCATTTCTCGCGCAAAATACACTGCAGCTGGCACCGGATCTTCTCCCCAGTTCAGCTCTGTTTCACCTGCTGGCTTACAGTTATTAAATTCTTTTCTATAACATTCAGTAGAACCGACTAGCCAGTTATAATCTTTGCCCCCAACCTTATCATAATCTGACTCTAATTTATCTCCATTAAAATCAGATCCTTCAACTAAGATCTTGCTTACATTGATACTGTCTGGAATCATGTCCCATAAATGATCTAAATATGATAGAAATTTATCTCTTTTAAACTTTTGACCCTTGCAAAAATAATTGAGCATATTTTTAGAGTGTTCTAGTTTATAAGTAACAGGTTCCTCTGTTGCTTCTGAGGACTTTGCTAATAAAAAACTATCCCTATATAAAGGAACCACTAAAGTAGCTTCTTTTCTGTTTTGGCCTAACTGTTGCTTAAGGTTATATTTTGCTTCATTAGTTAATGTGGCATCGATAATAACTGGATTTATGCTCATAGTGATTCTAAATAATACTAGGACATTTTGACTCATGTCAAGCCATATTCAAAATAAATGCTAAAATCTGGTTAGCTAAATAATAATCATGTCTAGTGTTGCCCCAGCTTTGCTATCAAGCTTTCAGTCATTTTTAAATGTGACTGCAAGGAAGCCGCTTGCGACAGCTAGAAATGCCGAAATTACTCAAGCCAGAAAAAAGTTTACCAGTTGGCTTGATAAATTCATTAGAACTTTATACCAGGATGCAACAGAAGCTAAGGTTATTCAATCTATAGCTTTACGAAGCAAAGTCGGCAATATCCTTGCTGAAACTAAATTTAGCAAACCAAATTCTATAGAATTAATTTTAGACAATAATCAATTCACAACTGAAACTCAGAAGATCATAGATACTACTCTTTGTGATTTATTCCATAGAACGGAGAAGGCTCCTGCTACAAATGTAGATGAAACTGGATTTACAGAAAAACAAATTAACGAAATCAGTGAGTTAACTGATTTGATCGTTGCTGATTTACTATTGCAAGTTCATAAAATTGAATCAGAAAATCCTTCTTCTGCTGCAAACTATATAAGAGGAATTCTTGCTAAATTACCTCCTAGTCATTACGAAACTACCTTGAAAACTGCATTCTACACAGAAAAAAATCTAGAAAAGAAAAAATTTATTTTGGATACGCTTACTGGACCAATGGCAAGCTTCATTAAAACTGATGGAGAATTTATAACTGGAATAGTAGATTTTATCAATGATTATATTCGAACAAAAGGAACCTTTAATTGGCAAAAATATTTTTTTTCTTTAGAGAACATTCCTTTCAATCAATCATTGTTTGATTTTGCTCTCAATGCATTATCTGACAATGAATCACTAAAAGATCCAGATTATAGAATCAATATTTATCATATCCTTGCAAAGTTTACAGAAATCAATGTTAATCGAGGATTTATGAATTTATTGAAACTAGATCTTCCAAAAGAAAATTCCGCCAATGATCAAAATCAAAAAACTTTTCTAAAAATTCTTGGCTCAATGAAAGAGATTCCAGATCAAGAATTTTCAGAAATTGAAGAGTATCTTTTGAAGATATTAATAGAGCAAGATGATATTTATTTGCAAGACCTGGCGGGCTTTGCTTTTGCTAATCTACCAAAAATTTCTCCATCTACAAAAAGTCAATTAGAGAAATATGAGTTAGAAGATGGTAATAGAGGCAATGTTATAAGCAGTATTTTACAGAGCCTTGAGCCAGGTATAGGAACAACAATTGGTGATGAACTTAATTTAATAGCGCGTATAGAAACTAATGATCCTTGTGCTATTGAAAAAATGAAACTCTTTGCTATAGCCATTTGTAAGAATAGTAGTTTTCATAAACTCGATAAACTTGAACCTAAAATCGATGATGAAACTATAAATCAAGCTAAATTGCTAAGGATCAAATTTGTATCTTATAAAAACCCTGAGATTTTAAAAAGCGTCACTGAAACATTTATAAGACATATATTACATTATTTCTATGTTAATCCTGCGTTTGAAAATATCAAAAGAGAATTAAAAGATGTTCTAAGTATTTTAGGAGAAGATTTTTTTGAAAATGCCAAAGAGTTTTTAACTGTGGAGAAAAGAGAAATTGATACAGAGAGAATGAGACTACTATTAATTACTTTCAATTCCTTATTAACTAACGATTTTGGTAAAGAAGCAATGAGAATGTATCAATCACGCAATCCTGAGGCATTTGATTACGACACTGAACTAATTAAAATTTCAAAGAAGCTCTTAGCTGAATCTGGTTTTACCCGAGTGAAAAAATTTCTAAACGAAAATAACGTAATGATTCTCAACACTAATTTAGTTTAATATGCAAGACACAGTAACCCCTCTACAAACTTTTCGGTCAATTTTATTGGCTAATCAAAGTATTACAGAAGATAGACAGATAGCTTCTCTGAAAGTAGAGCTTACAACTTGGCTTGATAAATTTATTAGAGTTTTACGTGAAGATTCTAGTCAACTTGAGCATTTGAAAAATTTTGCTTTGAAGAAAAGAATTCAAACAGTTCTTCATCAGCCAATTACTACAGAAACACAAGAGCAGAATGCAATTGAATTAAAAGAATTAATTACTGCAGATTTATTATTGCAAGTTCATGAGGAGAATAGAAAGACTCCGGGAACAGAAGCTATTGCTGCCAACTACCTAGGAAGAATTTTTGCTCAATTACCAACTGCATATACTGAAACTAGCTTAAAAAGAGCTTTTGGTTATGCAGATAATTTAGAAGAAAAAGAATTTATTCTAGATACACTTACAGGTCCTATGGCAAGCTCTATTAAAACTGATGAAGAATTTATAGAAGGAGTATTAGAGTTTATCAAACAGTCTAAAAAAAATAATTCAGAATTTAAATGGCAAAAGTATTTTCTAGCATTAAAAAACATCCCTTTTAATATGAATTTATATTTATTAGCCATAAAGGAATTAGTTCCCCTAACTTCCACAGAGCAGAATCCCGCCAAGACCGATATCTATAATATTCTGGCAAAATTTACGGAAATTAATTTCAATGAAAGATTACTGAACTTACTAATTAGAGATAGTCAGCAAAGCCCTCAAAATCGAGAAAAAATTTCAAGAATTCTTAGTTCAATGAAACCCATACCGGATAATCAATTACCTGTAATTAGAGAAAATTTTCCTGGGCTATTGGCTGATACTTGTGTACCTCTAAGAGGCATTAAATATGACTTTCAACAGCGTTGCACTAAACTCAAAGAACCTAATACTATGGATCAAGAAACAATAGTTAATGAACTTAAACCCTTTGCTTTAGCTCTATGTAGGAATAGTAGTTTTTATAATCTTGATTTTACTTCACTAAACCTTAGTGAGGAACAGGTCAAAGAAGCTAAATTACTAAGAACTCAACTGAAACTAAGTAATTCTACTATAGAGAATTTAGAAACTGCTATTTCCCAATCGGTAAAAAGCTTACTCGGTTTATATTTGCGTGCTGGAGCAAAGGAAATCAGAAGAGAATTAGGCCAAGTTCTAATGATTTTTGGAGAAGATATTTTCTCTGAATTAGAAGCTTTGCTGACTGGTCGCTGCACTGAAATTGAGCTAAATCCTCAAAGGATCAATTTAATTTTGAATATTTTCAATTCCTTGTTGGAGGGTGATTTTGGTAAAGAAATGATGAGAATTTATCAATCCAGAAATCCCGAAGCATTCACTAATGAAACATATTTATTTAAGCCTTTTCAGGATCAACTCAAACAATCAAATAATCAATATGATACTTTACAAAAATTTTTGAAAGTTAATGGCGTGGATATTAATTTCGATCCAGGTTTTTAATTTAAACTAAGCATTGTAATATCCAACAAAAACCATTTCAGCTTTGCCGGTCATGAAGATCTCGTCAGTGATTGAATCCCAGCGAATGATAAGCGAGCCACCAGGGAGTATAACTTCTATGTCCTGATCTTTTTCTGCAAGACCTTTAGTAATAGCAGAGATCGCAGTAGCACAAGCGCCAGTACCACATGCTTGAGTAAAACCACAACTTCGCTCCCAAACTATCAACTGTATCTTATTAGTCGACAACACTCGCGCAAACTCTACATTAGTTTTCTTCGGGAAATTTTTATGCACTTCTATTTGCGCCCCATAATTTTTTACCTGATCTAAGTCTTGGTCCCAAAAGCTTACGGCATGAGGATTTCCCATCGAAACAAAAGTATATGGGAATTTAAAATTATTTTCTGCAAGAGTAAGTTCTTGGCTTGCAGCAATTTCTTTTGGTGCGCCCATATTTACTTTCACCATTTCATCTTCAAGCAATTCGATACCAATATCACCTGCAAGAGTTTCGATTTTAAAAATACTATCTTCGCCACTTAAACCATGTTCATAAATATATTTGGCAGCACAGCGAATACCATTGCCACACATCTCGGCAATAGAACCGTCAGAATTATAGAAGCGCCATGAACGCACAGCTTCCTCAGATTCTTTAACTTGGTCGATGATAATCAAACCATCTGCACCAATACCGCGATTGCGATCACAGATTTTAATAGCTAGATCTTTCTCATATGCTTCATTGGCATTTTCAGGAAGATGGCTAACATTGACAATCACAAAGTCATTACCTAAACCATGCATTTTCTCAAATGGTAATAAGTAAGTAGTTCCTTGTTTAAATTTTTCTTCTGCGATGCTCATGATGTAGGCGTCATTGCGAGCCCTCGAAGAGGGCGCGGCAATCCATTTACTAATTAATTCCTTGGTAAGTGGATTGCTTCGTCACTACGTTCCTCGCAATGACGGACAATGACGATGATATCACAATTTCCTTGCCAGCACGCCACCATCTCTGCGCCCACATTTGGGACCCTCTAAAATTTCGCAAGCAGCATTTTTAAAATTCTCTTTTACAATTCTTGCGCAACTATAAGTTGAGATATAAGCTCCGGCACGTGCCTTAGACACAGTCTCTGCGATAAATTCAGCAGTCCATAGTTCTGGACAAACCTTGGGACTAAATGGATCAAAAAATATTGCGTCAAAGAAATCATTCTGCAAAGATTTGAGAGTATCTCTAGCATCTCCAATAAGAATTTTTATTGGACCACTACCAGATATAAAACTCTCAACAATAAATTTCACATCACTCGAATACTCAATCTCAGAAATCTTCTGAATTATTTCAGGATCATTTTCTAGAGCAACGATATTGATTTTCAAAGCTGGATTAACTTTCAGCGCTTCTGCAATTGCCACAAAACTGTTATAACCTAGTCCAAAACAAATATCTAAAATATTTAATTCATTACAAACTTTTGCTAGCTCAGAAATCCTACACGCTTCTACGTGTTTCTCCAAAGCCTCTCTATAAGCGCCATGCTTAGAGTGATATGACTGCTGAAACTTTTCATTCCAAAAAGTTATAGAACCATCTTCAGTAATTTGTTTCTCATAAGTCATAATAGTAATTATGAACTCTAGTACACAAATTCATTTAAGCGATGGACTTTTTCTTGAAATAATTAATAAGCATAAAAAAGTCATGTTTATTTTTGACTATGATGGAACGCTCACTCCAATTAATAAAGAGCCCAATGGAGCATTACTCACAGATGAAGAATTTGCCATTCTCAATAAATTAAATCAAACTCCTAACACTAAGGTTTCGATTGTCACCGGCAGATCAATTGCCAATTTAAAAAAACTTCTTGCAGGTAAACTTGATAAAGATATTTTGCTCTATGGCAGTCATGGAGGCGAAATTGGAGAAGAATTGCAAGATGAAACTTATAGAAAACAACTTGATTACCTAAAAGATAAATTTTCAAAAGAACCACATATCGCAATCGAAGAAAAACCAATCTCTATTACCTTTCATTACAGGGATCATCCTGATAGAGAAGTTCTAATCAAAAAATTTGATGAAGAAGCAGCTATCCACAATGAACTTTTTAGAATACAAATGGGTCATGAGGTTTATGAGTTTTTGCCTAAAGATATAAATAAAGGCTTAGCAATAGAGGATCTACATAATAAGCATTCCGACTATTTGCCAATATTTTTTGGTGATGACTTAACCGACAACTACGGCTTTAGGGTGATAAATAAGCTAAAAGGCTTATCTGTACAAGTTGCTGATCGTGTTAAGGAAAGGGAAGCTGGGTATTTAATTAATAGTGTTAAAGACACTTATAGGATTATTAAGTGCTACCTTAATGCTAAAAATAACTAAGCCCCACCTTTATAACTCGGCCCCTAATATATGACCATTCAAGCTAAAGAACTCTCCGCATATCAAATGTTACAACGTAATCAAACTTCTCTCAAAGAAGCTTTGCAATTATTGATCAATCAAAGACGTGAATTAAATCCACAATATCTCGACCAAACTTTAATCAACTCAATGAAAAGCGACTGGCCTAAAGAGCAGGCTATACCTTTGCTTTATTTCCAAAATCAACTATTTGTCGCTATTGCAGAAAGCATCGATGAAGATATAGTCAACAATCTAAAGCCTCTGGTTAATAACTGTGATGTCAAAGTTGTAAAAATTAATCAACGCAGTTGGGACTTCGTTGCTGGTGGCGCGAAAGATGGTGGCGCAAGTAACGGTGGTAAAAAAACCGCAACCTTAGGCGCAGACTTAGTTGCCAGCTTAGATAAAATTCCTGCAAGAAACATGAATGCCAATGATGAAAACTCAATTGGTAATGAAGTTAGATGGCTTTTACAAGAAGCTGCAAAAGTTGGAGCTTCTGATATCCATTTCGAGCCATACGAAAAAGAGCTTATTGTCAGATTCAGAATCGATGGTGTGTTGAGCGATATTTGCAAATATAGATGTGACTCACAAAACGACTACAGAAAAATTATTCTTGCCAGAATTAAAATTATTGCTGACTTAAATATTGCTGAATCTAGAATTCCACAAGATGGTCGTGTAACTGAAAATATTGCTGGCGCAAAACTAGATTTACGTGTGTCTACTCTGCCTACTCTCCATGGTGAGAAATGTGTAATCAGACTTTTACCTCACGACAATTCATTTATAGAACTTTCAGACTTAGGAATGCCTGAGCATATCATTCCTGACTTCGAAGCTTGGTTGAAAATGTCACAGGGAATGGTTTTAATCACCGGGCCTACAGGTTCTGGTAAAACCAGCACTCTTTATACAAGTTTGGCAAAATTACTAGATGTATCTAAGAACGTAGTAACCGTTGAAGATCCTGTTGAGTTTCAATTAGTGAGAGTTAATCAGGTACAAGTAAATGTAAAAGCTGGTCTTACTTTTAGTGCAGGTCTTAGAAGCATTCTGCGTCAAGATCCGGATATTGTGATGATCGGTGAGATTAGAGATCTAGAGACTGCGGAAATCGCAGTTAAAGCAGCACTCACAGGTCACTTGGTATTGAGTACCTTGCATACCAATGATGCTCCAAGTACGATTTTGCGTTTAATAAATATGGGTGTCGAACCATACTTAGTAGCAAGTGCCCTTGTAGGTGTGGTAGCTCAAAGGCTTTTAAGGCGAATTTGCCAGCATTGCCATGAAGAATATGTTGCAACCCCGGAAGAGGTAAATACATTTGGAATCCCAGCTGGATCAGTTTTGGTTAAGGCTAAGGGTTGTCAAAATTGTAATAATACAGGATACTCAGGAAGAGAAGGTATCTTCGAAATCATGCCTTTAACTGAAGAAATGAAAACCTTTATTCAGAAAGGGGCAGACATAGACGAGCTAAAAGTAGCAATGAGGAAGCTTAATATGCCGACACTTTTTACTGCTGCTCGAGAGAAGGTACTTAATAAAAAAACTACTCTGGAGGAATTACTCAGGGTAGTACCAATGACACAGTAGAATTGTCTGCGGACTCATAGAGCCTGATGAGCGATAAAAACAACCAAGACAAACCTTCTTTCTTCGATCCTGATGACGAAGCTAAATCTTGGCCACCTTCTGATTCATATGAAGCTGATGATGAAGATGCTCATTCAGTATCTAGTGAAACAAATTCTAAACAACCAAATCTTTTTGAACCTGAATTAGAAACGCCTGAACCTGAATCAAGCATAGAGATAGAAGCAGACACACCTGAACCTATTGAACAGAATGAAGCAGCAAGCTTTGATTACGTAGATTCTATTCTTAATGATGCTAAGCAAGAAAGCAATGTTGAGCAAGACTCTAGCCCAGAACCTGCTCCTATAGATGATTTCCTTGTGCCAATGAGCAAAGAAGAAATAGCTATTGAGGTTGAAGAAGACGAAGAAGAAATTATTCAAGAGAAAGAATCTGATCCTATATATGAGATTCACGCTAACGAAGTTGAAGCAGAACCAGAGATCATTGAGAATATAAACACTATTGAAACAGAAACTGTTGAAGAATCAGTTGCAAACCCAAGTTTTAACAGTAACAACTTCAATGTAGATGATCTTTTCGATGAAGGCAGCACTGGTTCTAGTTCTACAAATCCACTTTCATTCCAAACCGGTTCTGCATACATAGATCCAAACGAAGAGCTAAAGCCGTTCCGCACTTACTCTTCATATGATTACACCAATACTGAGACCATTAATGAAGAGCTTGGTGAAGAGAAGCCTACTATTGCAAATATTCTTAAGAAGGTAAATCGCAATGTTTTAATTCTTGCCATCGTAGTAATTGCTTTCACTATTTACTATCTAATCAGCACTCTATCAAGCCGCAACTACGATAAATTCGAAGGTAAAGAAACAAGAGTAAGAGCTCCTCGTAAAGAAAAAACTATAGCCCCTGAATTAAGAATGGGCGAAAGAATTCCTGTTTGGGGAATCTCTTCTCAGAAAAATATTAGCCAAGCCAGAGATAATGAAATTACTCGCATGATTTTTGAAAGCGCTGGTAGAGAGAATCCATTTGCAATTCCAGATTCTATTCTTGCTGATTACCGTAAAGCAGCAGAGATCGCTATTGTAAAACAACAACAACCAAATACTTACAAGCGTAAAGCTTACAGAGCTACTTTAGTTGGAGTTCTTACTAGCAAAGATAGTGTTGTAGCATTGATTGATATTCAAGAAGCTAGCTTCGATGTAGTCGAAGGCACCGGTAAAACTAAGATTCTACAACTTGCTACTAAAGCAATGGATAAGGCTAAGAAAAATACTCAAGAGCTAGTCATGGGTAGTTACGTTGGACCATGGGCTGTGACTAAGATTGACTCAGCTAGAAATACTTACTCTGAAGCTAAAGTTACTATCGAATACGGCGGTCAAAGAAAAGTACTTAACATGGGTAAATCTGAAGAACTTGGTATCTTCGATGATGGTGGTTCAATTGATAACCTTGAGAATCCTGTAGAAAACGTTAGCTTAGATGATTTTGATGACGAATAGATAGTTTCAAATAAAATTTATTCCCTTGTTCACGATTCGCTTCGCGGACACAATACTTGCTCATCATCAGCTGCGCTTAACGCCCTACGGGGTAGCACCCAACGGCCTTCCCCTACGGGCTACGCAGCTTCTGACTTGCAAATTATGTCACGCTAGCTGCATAAGTTCACTACGGAGAATAAATTTTTATTTGAAACTAAACTGCCACTTTGTTTATATGTTGCTCAATCTCAGCAAAAACTTTATCAGGATCCTGAGTACCATCCATTTTAATTAGATTTTTATTTGCATAGAACTCATTAAGCGGTCTGCCTGTCTCAGCTTCGTAGCCGTTCAATCTAGCTTCTACAGTTTCTGGCATATCATCTTTACGTTGCATTAAAGCAGAACCACAGAGATCACAGACACCTTCTTGTTTCGGTGCAGTGTATTCGACATGGAACATACCTTTGCAACTTGGATCATTAGCCTTAGTGCACATTCTTCTGCCACTAAGCCTTTTAACTAAAATCTCTTTAGGAACTTGAAGATCAAAAATAAAATCAAAATCAGAAAACTGACTGAAAAATTTTGCTTGCTCTAAAGTTCTTGGATAACCATCAAGAATAAAACAATCTAAGTTTTCTACTTTAGATCTCACTATCTCATTAACTATATCGTCGCTAACAAGTTTGCCAGATTCAACAATAGCTTTTACTTTATTACCTAATTCAGAACCACTTTTAATTTCTGATCTGATTAAATCACCAGTACTAATATGCTCAATATCAAGTTTCTCAGCTAACCTTGCAGATTGAGTCCCTTTGCCTGAGCCAGCCGGTCCTAAAAATAAAATTCTACATTTTGACATAACCATGAAATTTTATCACAAGCTCTAAGACTCTTTTTGTTTCATAAATAAAGGTTCTATCAAATCTTTATATCTCTCATAAACAATATTTCTTTTAATTTTAAGAGTTGGAGTGAGCTCTCCCGAATCAATAGTAAATTCATGATCCATTAAATGAAAAGCTTTAACCTGCTCAAAGCCATCTAGAGTTCGCAAATTGATTCCTATTTCTCTATTAATCAGCTCCTGAACTTCCTTCATTGTTTCAATTGGTTCTTCCGCAGTTCTATTTATTTCTTGTGTTTTTAGCCATTCATTAATTTCATCTTCATTCAATACTAAAAGTGCCGCTAAATATTTTTGCTTGTCTCCAAAAACCACTGCTTGAGTTAGATATCTACTTTTTAGCAATGCTTCTTCAACTCTTGTCGGTGCGACATTCTTACCACCTGCAGTAATGATCAAGTCTTTCTTACGACCAGTGATTTTTAAATAACCATCTTCATCAAATTCTCCGAGGTCGCCTGTGTGAAACCAGCCATTGATAATGGCTTCAGCAGTTGCCTTAGGATCCTTATAGTACTCCAAAAATACAGAATCACCTTTACAAAGTATTTCGCCATCTTCAGAAATTTTCACTTCAAAATGTTTAAATGGTATACCAACTGTACCAGGCTTATTTGCCCATGGCGGGTTAACTGAGATTGGTGCAGAAGTTTCAGTTAAGCCATAACCTTCAATAACACCGAATTCGAAGGCTGCAAAGAAATAAACCATTTCAGCAGAGAATGGTGCTCCTCCAACTACAAAGTACTTAAGGTTAGGAGAAATTTTCGCTTTAATTTTGCCAAGAACAAGCGACTTAGCAGTATTATATTTTACTTCTAGATCCCAGCTAATATGCTCTTTTGCAATTTTTTTCTTAGCATATTCAATCCCAACATCCAAGGCACCATAAAATAATTTTTGCTTCAAAGGACTTTGCTTAGTGACTTCATTAAGAATTTTATCGTGAAGTTTTTCAAGTATTCTTGGTACTACATTGATAATGTCACAACCTGACTCAGCAAGCATTGCTGGCAAATGTTCAGTACGTTCACAATAAGCAAAAGTAACTCCTTGATCGATACCATACATTTCAGAAGCTACTCTTTCAAAGATGTGAGCTAGGGGCAAGAAAGAAAGAAAAGTATAAGTATCTTCTAAAGGAACATATTGATAAAAAGATAGAGCTGCAATCAAAAAGTTTTTATGACTGAGAACGACACCTTTAGGTACGCCAGTAGTTCCTGAAGTATAAATTATACTGGCAACATTTTTCAGATCGATCTGATCAATGTTTCTTTGTATTAAAGTAGGATCATGCAAAAGCTCTTCACGACCGATTTTCATGACTTCTGTTAGAGTTAAAATTTTTGGATCATTCACAGGAATATCACCAAGATCAACCATTACGATTGCATATTTTAAAGTCTTCAAAGAAGACCACATACTTCTAATTTTCTGTAATTGAATTTTGTCTCTGACTATAATAATTTCAATTTCAGCATGGTTAATAATGTATGTAACTGATTCGCTTGTAGCATTATGATAGAAAGGAACTGTAACAGCACCTAAACTTAAAATTGCGAAATCACATGGCATCCAATGCTGACAAGTCTGAGAAAGTAAGCCTACATTGTCTCCAGTTTCTATCCCAAGTTTTTTAAGACCTGCAGCGATTTCTTCGACAGTACGTCTAGTTTCAATCCAAGTTAATTCTTTAAAATCTGAACCACGTCTAGGCTTGTATTTCATCAAGACTTTGTTACTATACTTCTCTGCTCTCTTAAAAAATAAATCTGGTAAATTCTTATATTTCATTGCCTTTAATTAAATGTAACCCATGAACTTTCAAAAATACAATTTAGATAATAAGCAAGCGCGTCATTGCGAGCCCTCGCAGAGGGCGTGGCAATCTCATTGCGCAGGGGGATTGCTTCGCTTCGCTCGCAATGACAAAACAAATGAACTAAAATGCAAATTATTAGTCTATATATTAGATAGCTCGTTTAAAGAATGAATCAATACAAATATCTTGCAAGAACCGCACAAGGCCAAACTAAATCTGGACAAGTAGAAGCTACTAATATAGAAATTGCAAAATTTACTTTACGCAAACAAGGTCTTTGGGTGATTAATATTAATCACTTAGGAATAGCCAAAACTGAGAGTGAAAAGAAAAAAGCTGCTTCAAGTGGTTTTAATTTATTCAAAAAGAAAATTTCTCTCAAAGACATGGTGATTTTTTCAAGACAATTTGCATCCATGATTGAAGCTGGTATCGCCATGCTTAGAGTACTTACAGTACTTATCGACCAAACAGAAAATCCAGTGCTTGCAGGTTATGTACGTGAAATTAAAGCAGATATCGAACAAGGTATGCCCCTTTCCGAATCTCTAGCAAAATTTCCAGATGCATTCGATAGATTATATGTAGCGATGGTTAGAGCCGGTGAAGCTGGTGGTGTGCTTGATAAAGTTTTAAATCGACTTGCTAGTTTCTTAGAAGCAAGAAGTAAACTAACCCATAAAGTCAAAACCGCAATGACTTATCCCATGACGGTTGTAGGGATTTCTTTAGTAGTTGTCTGGTTCATGTTAACTTTCATATTGCCAAAATTCTCTGCAATATTTTCAGCAACAGGCGGTAAACTTCCAGCCTTCACACAAGCTTTAATTGATGTCAGCAATTTCTTGAGATCTCCATGGGTAATTTTATTAGCTGTTGTAATTTGGTTTACAGTTAGAAGCATTCAGTCTTGGTATGAAACTGAGTCTGGAAGATATACACTCGATAATTTATCATTGCGTATACCAATTTTTGGTGAGATCATCAAAAAAGTTGCTGTTGCAAGATTTACTAGAACCTTTGGAACCTTGATACAGTCTGGTGTTCCGATTATCACTGCACTTGAAGTTGTAAAAGATTCAGCAAGCAATGCTGTTCTTGAAAGAGTCATTGATAATGTACAAAAAGAAACTGAAGAGGGTGGAGAGATTAGTACACAACTTGGTCAATCTGATATTTTCCCACCAATGGTTACACAAATGGTTGCAATCGGTGAAGAGTCCGGAGAACTTGAGACTATGCTTGAGAAGATTGCTGACTTCTATGACACTGAAGTTGATAATGCCGTAGAATCTTTAACCGCACTCATGGAGCCACTATTCATCGTAGTTCTCGGTGGTATCGTAGGTTCAATTGTAGTTGCGATGTACTTGCCGATATTTGATGTTATTAAGCAGATACAATAATTACACCCTCACACAAATCTGAGACTCTTGCATCGCCACTTTTATATCTTTAATTGTAAGCTTGCCATAATGCAAAAGTGAAGCCAGCAAAGCTGCATCAGCACCTGATTTGAAAGCTTGAATAATATCATCCAGACTACCTGCCCCTCCACTTGCAATCACTGGCACATTTACTAAGTCAGAAATCTTTTTAGTAATTTCCAAATCGTAACCAATATTAGTACCATCTCGATCCATACTGGTAAGTAAAATTTCACCAGCACCATTATTGGTAGTTTCTAAAGCCCATGCAATTGCATCAAGCCCTGTAGCTTCTCTTCCACCTTTGACAAAAACTTCCCAGCCAGATTTAGTTGCGCCAGTTCTTTTTACATCAATTGCAATAACTACACACTGAGCACCGAAGCTCATTGATAACTCTTTAATCAACAGCGGCTTTCTTACAGCACTGGAATTAATACTGACCTTATCTGCGCCAGCTTGTAGTAATCTAGCTGCATCTTCAACACTGCTCACTCCGCCACCTACAGTAAGGGGGATAAAGATTTTCTTGGCAGTTTTTTCAATAATTTCATAAGTCGCCTTACGCGCTTCATGACTGGCAGTAATATCTAAAAAACATAGTTCATCTGCTCCTTGAAGATAGTACTTCTCAGCAAGCTCCACTGGATCACCGGCATCTTTAATATCCACAAAGTTAGTACCTTTGACTACTCTGCCTTTATCGACATCTAAACAAGGAATTATTCTTTTAGTTAGCACTTTTTAATTATAATGTTTAGATATGTATAAGAATCACGATTTAAGCAAATTTACTGACTTCAATTACGACAGCCGCAAAGTTAATGAAAATTCGATATTTATTGCCATTCAAGGCGAGAAAACTAATGGTCATAACTACCTTGAAGATGCAGTAAAAAAAGGTGCCAAATTAATTGTCGTTCAAGCAAGCGAAGTTAAAACAAATAGCGACTTAAAGAATTTAATTACTAAACTAAAATCACAAGCAGAATTTATTGAAGTAGAAGAGACTCGTGCAGAGCTGGCAAAAATTGCAGATGAATTTTATGATCACCCATCTTCTAAACTTGAGGTTATAGGAGTAACTGGGACTAACGGTAAAACCACTGTTACACATTTAATCCAAAGTATTTTGTCACAGAAAAGTAAATGTGCACTATTAGGGACCATCGGCTTAAAAGTAAGCCCTGAAGCGGACTACAAAGAACTTGGCAATACTACACCTCAAGCGAAAGAACTCCAAGAAATTATCAAAGATTTAGCCCACGAAAAATATAACTATCTCACTATGGAAGTTAGTTCTCATGCGCTTGAACAAAGCCGTGTGGGTGAGATTAAATTTAAAACTACAATCGTCACTAACCTCACTCAAGATCATTTGGATTATCACATCACGATGGATAACTATTTCGAAGCTAAAGCCAAGGTCTTTAAACAAACTAAAGAGTTTGCTATTCTTAATATAGATGATCCTTACTATGAAGGTTTCAAGGCAAAAGCCCAAGCAGAAAATCTTAAAATCATTACTGTAGGTGTAGAGAACTCTGCTGATTACCAAGCCAAAGAAGTTAAATTTACCGATGCTGGACTCTGTTACAAACTTAATGGTATTGAATTTAAACTTAAACTCAATGGTCTTTTCAATGTCTATAATTCTCTTTCGGCAATCGCTGCATGCCTGCAAGAGAATCTCAGTCTAGAAGAAATTAACCAAGCACTAAAAGAAACTCCAGCAGTCTCAGGTAGATTCGAAGTTATTAAAGAAACCCATAGTCCTTTTTGTATTGTGGATTACGCTCATAGCCCTGATGGTTTATTAAATATCCTAAAAGGTGCTCAAGCATTAGTTTCCAAAGACAGCGATACTAAAGTGATTTGTGTCTTTGGTTGTGGTGGTGACCGCGATATAACCAAGCGTCCAAAGATGGGGCGCATTGCTTATGACCTTGCTGATTTTATTTATGTGACCTCTGACAATCCACGCTCTGAAGAACCAGAACAAATCATTGCTGATATTCTTACTGGCATACCCGATCTAGCTAAAGTAAAAGTTATAACTAATCGTGCAGAAGCTATTAAAGAAGCGGTTCTCCACGCCAGAGCACAAGACATCTTGGTCATAGCCGGTAAAGGTCATGAAAACTATCAAATCCTCAAAGACAAAACTATTCACTTCGATGATAGAGAAGAAGTACGCGAAGCTATTAAGCAGCTTGCAACAAAGGCTTAGCATGCAGTAAATGTTTTTCTTTTTTCTCCTGCTCACGATTACGCTCTGTAGACATATGTGTCCAAAGCATTGTAGAGATTGTGTTTAAAGAAGTTTTAGCATGATTATAAAGTTCATTGATAATTGGATCAGTGATCCATCTTTGGGTCATATCCATGAGGGACCCAACAGCATATAAACTACCGATAGTTTTTTCTTTCTTAGTACTATTTTTACCAAGAATCAAATTCAAATCACCGATTAAACCACCCATACTTCTAACGAAGCCAAAGAAAGTTGCAGGTAAATTATTCAGACTATTTGGTGAGAAAAGTAAACCACCAAGAGCGCCACTAAGCATTGAAGCAGAAGCAAAAAATATAGAGCCCAACCTAAATCTTTCTTTCAGAGGTATTGCTTGATTTTTAAAATCAGCCCACATTGCTTTAAGACCATCAATAACTTTTTTATTGTTCTCAGCAATAGTATTATGCTTGCTCAATTCACCAGTTCTTTTGACAATTTCTTCGGTGGGGAAATTGATCCCAGCATAGATACCATAAGGCATTGAGAAGTTAAAGAATGGTAGGAATGGAAGACAGATAGGAGGGACTAAGCGTGCTATTCCATGGAATAATCTTTTACCAATAAATATATCTTCGACTGCGTTATGGATCATATTTACTGGGACAACATAGCGCGAGAACACAATAGCCCAATCTTTTACTTTCTTAGAAAGAGTTTTAGAAACAAAAGGCATGAAAGGTAAACTCGATGCCGCTGAATGCAAAGCCACTGTAAACCAATTTAAAACAACTGGATATTTTTCTCTTACTAAATTTAAAGTATTAAGTACACTAGTTAGATTTTCTTGTTTCTCAGACTCTTCAGTATCTTGCTCTCCATGTAGTTTAGAAAAAATTTCTTCAAGCTGCTTAACTCTATTTGCTAGCTTAGGAGTTGGATCAATTTCATCAGGCGTGTCTCTATGTGAAGCTGCGGGCTTAGGGCGATCAACAATATTTGGAATTTTTGTTTCTAATTGCATGAAGGAAAGTTTTTTTCGACTTTTAGAGTTACTTTCCTAGCTTTGTCTTTCCGTGAACTCTGTTATTTAGTTTTTAAAATAATTAGTGATATTAAGGTAATTGTTTGCCATACCCATCATAGCCATGCACATCGAAGGCATAAGGTTAAATGCCATATTGATAATTGTTGCAAAGCTAGATATGTAAATCATCATATACATATTAACATGATAGAAATGCGAGGATTATTAAAAAAATATAAGGCAAATACACCTAGGCAAAGCCTTGCGCTATTGCAAAATTGAGCGTATTATGTTTCTTTAATGTTATTACCAAATATACGCTCAACTTTAATATCAGTAGGTGCCAATTTTAGAAGATTAGGAACAGCCGTCAATGAATTAAGAAAAGAGCTTGGAGATAATAACATAGGGGTAATTAAGAACCAACATCTATCACCTTTAAATGGTAATAGTGCCCACGATGCATTGATAAAAGAACATCATAGAGCCAAACATTGTGCACATCTATTATTTGATGAAGGTCATAAACCAGGTGCCAAAGCTGTATCAGAGTTAAGGAATCTACTTGAAGCTAATGAATTCACAGGAGTAGCTCCAAGCCATGGTAGCTCTCATGAAACTTTTACTTTCAGAGATACAGATTTAGTTGTTAATATGCCTAAAAGTACCGCCAAAAAAACAGATATAAAAAATTTATTCAATATGCTCGGGGCATTAATTAGTGCTCAACTTCGTGAAGATTCAACAAGAGAACTTCATCTTCCAAGAACTATTGCAAGAAGTAAGCAACGAGTGAAAATTGCTGCTTAACTCACACCATGCTGTGTCCTGGTCCACGTCCCCACAGTACGACTAAACAAAATCTTTCTATAAGTCAGTATGATGATCGTGTGCCAAGTAACAGTGAAATAAATTATATTCACAAATGAATTAATTAATGCAGGAATAATTTTTTGTCCTTGATAGATTCTCAAACCATTGTATTGTGCAAAGTACATAACTGCACCAAACCAAAACGTCATCAGCATTAGGAAACTAGCATGGAACTCATAACCTAAAGCGAATTTCACAACTTCATAACTAAAATCAAGTGTCACCCAGAGAGGAATACTAAATTCACTAAGAAAGACAAAGGTATCAAAAATTTGTACAAGAGATAAATTACCTGGTTCCATTAATTGTAGGAAGTAGTTCAAATAGCGACGCATACTGCCTTCAGCCCAACGACGACGTTGTTTCATGAAACCATCTACAGTCACCACACCTTCTTCATAGACTTTGTTTTCAGGGCTGAATCTTATATCCCAACCATTTACATGCAAGCAAGTAGAAAGATCTAAATCATCAGTGAGAGTTTCTTCGTTCCAACCATCGACATCGTCAAGAGCTTCACGAGTAATGAGCTGACCATTACCACGCAGTTCTACAGAACCTCTGATACTATCTCTGCCCATTTGCATATAAGTATCCAAAGCATATTCATGATATTGGCAACGAGTTAAAGCATTGTATTCTGGATTTGAAATTACTTTTTGTGCTTGTACTGCAGCTACCTGAGGATCACTTAAATATGAAACCATGCCGTAAAGAAAAGTATCTTCAATTCTTGCATCCGCATCAAGAACACAAATGATTTCTCCACTAGAAATTTTAAAAGCATCATTCAGTGCAGCTGACTTTCCAGGAGCCGCATTATGAGGGCGATTCACTACGATTAATTTGCCAGCAGACTGCTTCGCAACATTTTCCATCATTTCTTGAGTACGGTCTGTGCTCCTGTCATTGATGGCATAGATTGTTAAATCGGGATAGCTTAATTCAAGTAATCTACTTAAAGTAGAGCTAATTACATTTTGTTCATTGTGTGCTGAAATAAAAATATCTACTGAAGGTCTATAGGTTTCATTTAACTCTCTGGGTTTCTGACGACGATGATGTTGAGCGATATAAATATAGATTGCATGAACAGTCATCACAAAAATTACTACACCCAAGAAAAGTAAAGTTGTATCCGAAGGCAAATGACTTAGATATTTATTAGGTACTAATTCATCCAGAATCTTTATTAAAAAATAGACAAAAGCAATAATTCCAAACAGTAAGAAACGATCTCTGTTATTACCCGTCCAAAAATTGAAAATTTTCAGCTTGAATCTTTTGAGTCTAGATTTTTTTCCTATAATCATTGATTTTCTATTAACCTCGTGGATTTTTTGTAATCACTGCCATCATTGATTTTAATTTACTTTGATTCGATAGCCAGTAGCCTTTAGGACCAAAATCCCCAGGAATAATAAAGGTTTGATAATTTTTTGGACTTAAAGACCTCAAGAGCATGCCTATTTCAAACATTTGCTTAAATTCCATATTGGTTAAGAAGGATTTATTCGCTGCCAGTAAAATTCCAGGAATTTTAAAAACAACAGTTGGATCTTTAAATTTTTTCAGAGCAGCTCTGAAAAAAACTTGTTGTCTTTCAATCCTACCGATATCACCCTTATCAGCATTACGATAACGCAAATAATTTATTAGCTGGAAGCCATTCATATTTTGCAGACCTGGATTAATTTCAATGTGTAAATCGGCACTATTGTCATGGTAAGACATTTTGCGTGGCACAAAAATTTTTATCGGACCCAATTCATTGAGAATATCAATTGCTGCTTGAATACTAAAAACACAAACATAATCAATTTTTATTCCAAGTAATTTTTGCACATATTTTTTTGATAGCTTATATCCACCTAATTGATTTACTGAATTAATTTTATGAACATCATATTGTTCAAAATCTTCTATCTCAATATAAGTATCTCGAGGAACGCTGATTAAAGAAACTTTGTCGGTATAAGGGTTTATATAAACCACAACCATAAAGTCAGTACGCCCATGCCAACCAGAAAGTTTTTTAGAAATCTCTGCATCAGTACCCATAAGCAAAATGCTAATTGGTCTTTCTAATTGAATATCTTCAACTTTTTTTATTTCACCCGGCTTATGTTTTTTCTCGGTCTTAGTACCAGAGATTTTTTTTTCTTGCTGCCCACTTATAAAAAAAGCTAATGCAATCAAAGATAAACTAATAAGGGCAATGGCTATTCTTTCTTTTTGAACTTTACTCGGCACCAAAACTTATTTTACATGGGTGGACGGAATTTCAGGCATAGCGCCATAATAAGTAATATATGGCTTCTAAGCTCTTTAAACTTTCTTTAGCAACTATTTTTCTGGTTTTCAGTTTGAGCGCTTGCCAAGATATAAAAGGACTTCTTGGAGCTAAAGATGATGTTCTTGATTTTCCACCAGGAGAATATATTGGTAAAGCCAAGCTCATTGGGGAAAAAGCTAGTGATGCAACAGCAACTGAAAATGGTGCAGCTGAAAGCACTGAGCCAAAGCCTACAACAGAAGCAGCTAAAACTACTAAACCTGAAGCCGTAGCAACTAAAGAAACTGCTCCTGCAAAAACTGCAGAGAAAGAAACTGCAAAAGCTGACGAGAAGAAAGAAGCTGGAAAAGAAGGCGAGACTAAACCAGCAGAAGGTGCTGAACTTAAAGAACCTGAAACTGCAGTTGATACAGGAGTACTTCAAGCTCAACCAGTTTTAGTAAATCCTATGGCTAATATTCCTGGGGTTGATGTAAGAATTACTTTTCTACCAAAAGAAAAAGGCTTAACTGACGGCATTGGCATACTCTTTATCAATGAAACCAGTCATAGATTTATTTGGAGAACCAATGGTAACAATAAAGATACCTGGAATATTTTATTCACTAAAGACAATAATGTTTACAGCAATCTACAGCTCAATTTCAATTTTGATGGAGTACTCACTGCATCAAATGTTGAAAACAAATTAATAGGCAGATTATATATTGATAATGACTCTAAAATTTCTGAATACTACATCGAAGCTTATCAAACTTCTAAACCAAAAATTCTTCCACCTAAAGAAGCACTTGCAATCAAAGGTGGCGACGATATAGTTATTGATGTAGAAAAAGTTGGAGAGAACCCAGAAGAAATTAGAGCGATTCTAACTGGAATCCCAAGTGAAAAACAAGCAGCAAGTATCAATGAACTTAAAGTAAAAAATATCGAATACGATCCTAAGAAAGGAATTTACAAAGTCTACATAATGACAGCGAAGACTCTAGGTAAGGGGGAATATACTCTGTACTTAATTAGATCCAACGCATATAAGAGCAACTCAATACCAATTAAGGTCTAAGTTCTGCTATCCTATAAGAGTCTTCAGTACAGGGCTTTATTAAGAAAGAATGAAAATTGCAGTTGTAGGATGCGGCCATTGGGGCAAGAATTTAGTTCGAAATTTTAGCGAACTAGGAGTTTTAACAGCAGCATGCGATTGTAATCCTCACAGCATTAGCTACCTTAAAGCAAATTACTCTAATATAAAAATTTATAATGACTTTGAGGAATTGATTAAAGATTCATCAATCGATGGCATTGTTATTGCCACACCTTCAGGTACTCACTATAAACTTGCAAAACAATCTTTACTCGCTGGTAAAAATGTTTATGTAGAAAAGCCTCTGGCTAAGAATTTAAAAGAAGCCGAAGAGCTTCAAGCAATTGCATTAGATTCAGATCTAACTTTAATGGTTGGACATTTACTCCTGTACCACCCTGCAGTAAATAAATTAAAAAGTTTAATTGCTTCTGGTGAACTTGGAACTATTCAGTATGTAAACTCTGATAGAAGAAATTTCACGCGTGATCACAGGAGAGATTCAAATGTAATGTGGGACCTTGCTCCACATGATTTTTCAATGATGACTTATTTACTATCTGCTGAGCCAGAAGAAATCACTAGTGTAAGAGGTTGGTCTAGCAATGATGACGGCATCGTTGATGTAGCTCATATTGATTTGATTTTCCCTAATAACATTGGTGGTCACATTCATAACAGTTGGCTTGATCCACAGAAACAAGCTTTACTCACCGTGAATGGCAGCAAGAAAACTGCAGTATTGAATGATACTTTCAAAGAAAATAAATTAGAAATCTACAGTCGTAACGATGAAGGTTCTATAACAGTCGAGAAACCAGCTTACTCAAATGATGAACCTTTAAGACTTGAATGCAAACATTTCTTAGAATGCATCCAACACAAACAAGTACCAACAACTGATGGCATCAATGGTCTGCAAGTAGTTAACTATCTAGAGCAATGTCAGAATATGCTCCAAGCTGGATCTACACAAGAGGTTTTAGCTATTCATAGCTAAAATAAACTGAGAACTCTAATGAAGAAATTAGCAATTGCCACTGCATGTTTTTTTGTAACTCTAAGTCTTTTTATTTATTTCAATAGAGGCAATACATACGAGCAATATATTCTCGACCAAAAATCTACAGTTGTTCACAAATATCAAGTCAATGTGAACCTAGCTGGGTGGCAGGCTTTCGACAATCTTCCTGGGATTGGTCCAAGCTTAGCTAAAGCTATTGTCGCTGATCGTGAAGCCAATGGCAGATTTAATAGTATTGAAGATCTGAAAAGAGTTAAGGGTATTGGCGAGAAGAAGTTTGCTGCGGTTAAGCAGTATTTGACGCTGGAAGTAAATTAAATCTCGTCATCATGAGTCCCCGAAAAGAAATGATGTGTCATTGCGAGGAGTGAAACGACGAAGCAATCCACTTACTCAAAGCCTTATATCTAAACAATTTAACAAACAGCTTGACATTTAGAATCTTATTTTTATAGAATTACTTATCTTATGACAATAACACCTGGATTCTTAGCTAATAAAACTGCACTTATAACTGGTAGCAGTAGGGGAATTGGACTTGCAGCAGCAGAAGAGTATGTTAAGCAGGGAGCTGAAGTAATAGTTTCATCCGAACAAACACTTGACAAAGCAATTGAAAAAGTATCTGGCACTCCAACTGCTGACTTACGAAACGCAGAGGTTAATAGATTAATTAACTTACTAAATACTGGTAAAGCACATTATGTTCAAGCTGATATAAGCGAGCCTAACGGCATTGAGAAACTTATTACAGAAGCATGGAAAAAATTAAAGACAATAGATATTCTTGTCAATAATGCTGGCATTTATAACGAGCCATCATTCCTAGATATTAGTTGGGAAAATTTTCTTAAAGTATTTAAAATCAATTTTTGGGCTCCATTAAAATTAGCACAAGAATTTGTACGTAAGAGAATAGATGAAGGTAAAGGTAAAGGTGGCAGGTTGCTTTTTACAACTTCAATAAATGCAGAGCGTTCGGAACCTCAACATACTTTATATGATGCAAGTAAAGCTGCTCTTGGAGGATTAATTCGTCAGCTTTCTGTAGAACTGGCTCCACAAAAATTTACAACAATGGGCATAGCTGCCGGCTTGCATGAAACAAATGCAACAGATTATGGCTTAAGATCTGATCCTGCCGCACGCGAAGCTATTAATAGTCAAATTCCGCTAGGAATTGGTTCTGCTCAAGATGTCGGTCCTTGGCTTGCATTTGCAGGTTCAGATGCAGCACGCTATGCAACAGGAACTATTATCAATGTTGATGGAGGAATAAGTCCACTGCAATTACCAGTACGCCCTATTACGGCAGCAGAAAACTCTGTAGCAACAGCAGCTTAGATATAATGTAGCTATGCTCACTTTCCAAGAAATAATTTTTAAACTTCACAGATTCTGGTCTGATCAGGGTTGTATTATCATGCAGCCTTACGATACCGAGAAAGGTGCAAGTACTATGAACCCAGCAACTTTTTTAAGAGTGCTTGATAACAAGCCTTGGAAGATGGCTTGTATAGAACCTTGCAGAAGACCAACTGATGGTAGATATGGCGAGAATCCAAATCGTTTGCAACATTATTTTCAATATCAAGTTATTTTGCAACCTAATCCACAAAATTCTCAAGAAATATATTTGGATAGTTTGAAAGCTCTTGGAGTTAATCCACTTGAGCACGACATTAGATTCGTGGAAGACAATTGGGAAAGTCCTACACTTGGTGCTTGGGGCTGTGGTTGGGAAGTCTGGCTCAATGGCATGGAGATTACTCAATTCACTTACTTCCAACAAGCTGGTGGCATTGAGATCAAGCCTGTTGCAGTTGAATTAACTTATGGACTTGAGAGAATCGCTATGTATTTGCAAGGCTGTGATTCAGTATTTGATTTAGTTTGGCATGAAGATAATGGTCGCAAGATTACTTACAATGACATTTACAAAAAGAACGAATTCCAGCAAAGTACTTACAACTTCGAGGTTAGTGACCCTAAAAGACTTCTTGAACTTTACAAAATTTATTTTGCTGAAGCTGAGTCATGTTTAGCTAAAGAGCTAGCAATTCCAGCTTATGATTATGTGCTCAAATGCTCACATACTTTCAATTTACTTGATGCTCGAGGTGCTATTAGCAAGGATGAAAGACAAAACTTTATCCTTGAGATTAGATCTATAGCTGAAAAAACAGCCAAACTCTATATTATGGATCGTCATCCTGAGCACGTATAAGAGTAAGTGCCGTCATTGCGAGCCCTCGAAGAGGGCGTGGCAATCCAGTCAAGGCTTGCTCAAGGGGATTGCTTCGTCGTTTCACTCCTCGCAATGACAGCCAAGATTCTAAAAACATACTAAAATAAACCTCAGTAAGACTGAGTTTGATGTTTGGCATTTTAAATGAAACGAAGAAACCTAAATTAAATCCTAAAGATTTAATTTCTGAATATGATATCTATTCATTCATAGAATCAAATCATTATCATTTGCATCATTGCCTTGGTTCTCAGATCCGCAAGGTCGGAGATTACGCTGGTATCCAATTTGGCTTTTGGACTCCATTAGCTAAAGCAGTTTCTATTGTTGGAGATTTCAATAACTGGAATGTCAATTCCCATCCTTTAATTAAAGTCCATGATTCAGGCATTTGGTCTAATTGGTTTGTTTTCGATTGTAGTAAAGTCCACTATCAATACGCTATTCATCAACACAATGATGAAATCAAATATATAAATGATCCTTTTGCTGCACAGATGGATTGTAGTTCACGTTTCTGTTCTGTATTAGTAGATCACAAACAATATAAATGGAATGATGCCGCTTGGATTAGTAGCAGAGAAAATCTTGAATTTTCACAAAGACCAATCAATGTTTTAAGTTTTGATTTTAATTCTCTTGATACTTCAAAGATTTATACCTATCAAAGCATAGCTAAGGATCTGGTAGAAAGAGCTAAGGCACTACATTTCACACATATTGAAATAAAAAATTTCCTAGAAGAATTAATTGATTTTTCATTACAAGGTAATGATGGAATAAAACATCGCGAAAATTACTACTTCTCACCAAGCTCTGTTTTTGGTGCAGTAGATGACTTCAAATGTTTTATAGACTATTGTCACAAAAATAATATTGGAGTGATTATCTCTTTACCTTATTTCAATGATGAGAACTTCACCAATATTAATTCCTACAAACTACTGGAGAAAAAACAACATTTTAATTTCTATCTCTCAAATACAATTTATTGGCTAGAAGAATTTCACATAGATGGTTTTAATTTTGCTGATATTGAGTTTAATATCAACAATAAAAAACTTTTAGCAATTAAAGAACTTTTTCAAATTCTGACTCAAACAATTCACTCTCGAGCTAAAGGTATTTTTACTTTAATAGAAAATTCAGAGAATTTAACTCAGATCACCAATTCCGCTCTAATAAACGGTTTGGGCATTAATCTTAAACTCAGATCTGACATAGTATTTGATATTCAAAACTTCATCATAAATGATTTTGCATCTAATGACTGTTCAGACCTAGCTATTGCTTGTTCTAATATTTTTTCAGAAAATTCTCTCTTAAAAATCGACAAACTAAATCTAAGTGAAACTAATAATGACTTTGAGAATCTTAAAATCATTACTGGATTGTTTTTCACTTTACCTGGCAAGAAAATTATCAACAATGAGTTCTTGGATGATATGCCAGAAGCTTATTTCACGTACCTTCAAGCTTTAGCAAAAATATATACCGAATCAAAAATATTTTTTGAAAGCGATTTTAAATCATCTTGCTTTGAATGGAACTCAGAGTTTTCAAAACAATATCTATCCTTTATTAGATGGTCTAAGGACTATCAAGACTCGGTAATTGTAATTGCCAATTTTAGTGATCAAGAAATTTTAAATCTTAGATTGGCTGTACCCGAATCAGGGTTTTATTTACAAGCTTTCAACAGCGACTTAAAGCAATTCCAGGGCACTGGCCTTGATAATGATGATGGTGTCTATAGCTCCAATACTGCTGAAGCTGGCAGACCATATTCAATTGTTATAGATCTAGCACCAAAAAGCTTTTTGGTTTTTAAGAAGCAGTAGCTATCATAACTCTAGTAAAATAGATCTTTGATGAGTTACCCGTATAAAGATCTTAAAGAATTTATCGCTGATCTTGAGAAAGCAGGCGAGCTAGTAAGAATTAAAGAAGAGGTTTCTAGCGAATTAGAAATTACTGAAATTACCGATAGAGTTTCTAAGTCTCAGGGAGAGTCTAACAAGGCTTTACTTTTTGAAAACGTCAGAGGCTATGATATTCCAGTTCTAATCAATTCAATGGGTTCTCATAAACGTATGCAAATGGCTTTAGGAGTTGATAAAGATCCTAAAGGTTATGATGCAATTGCTGATCGCATTAGAGAATTTATCAAACCAGAAATCCCCGAGAACTTAGGCGATAAAATTTCTAAACTTTTTAAGTTAGCAGAAGCGCGCAATTTTTTACCAAAGACCGTTAACTCAGCGCCCTGCCAAGATGTAGTTATCTACGCTGATAGTGGTGATAAGCTTTTGGATAAATTACCTATCATTAGATGTTGGCCTCAAGATCCTGCACCTTTCATTACTCTGACTTCTGTTTTTACCCGTGATCCAGATAAATTAGGTTCAGGTAGGAATGTTGGCATGTATCGTCTCCAAAAATTCGATAACACTACAACTGGCATGCATTGGCATAAACATCATGATGGCGCGCATAATTACCAAAAATCTCTCAAGCAGCAAAGCCGCATGGAGATTGCAGTAGCAATTGGTGGTGATCCTGTTATAAGTTATTGTGCTTCTGCACCCTTACCTCCAGGCATTGATGAAATGATACTTGCAGGTTTCATTAGAAACAAAGCTGTTGAAATGGTGAAATGTAAAACCATTGATATAGAAGTTCCAGCGAGTTCTGAGATTGTTTTAGAAGGCTATATTGATCTTGCCGAAGAGCTCGTCACCGAAGGACCTTTTGGCGATCACACTGGTTTCTATTCGCTTGCAGATAAATATCCCAAATTTCATCTCACTGCTATTACTCACAGGCGCAATCCTGTGTATGCCACGACTATAGTAGGCATTCCGCCACAAGAAGATTGTTACTTAGGTAAAGCGACAGAAAGAATTTTTCTGCCACTACTGCAATTAATCTGTCCTGAAATAATTGACATGGATCTGCCTTGGGATGGGGTCTTCCACAATTGTGCTTTAGTAAAAATTGATAAACAATACGCAGGTCACGCTCAGAAAGTCATGAATATAATTTGGGGCATCGGACAAATGGCTTGGACTAAAACCATAATTGTTTTTGATAAGGAAGTAGATGTCCACAATTATTCAGAAGCTGCAATGTATGCTTTTGGAAATATTGATCCGCAACGCGATATGACCTTTACCAAAGGACCTCTTGATATTCTCGATCATGCAGCTCCGATTATGGGCTATGGCTCCAAAGTTGGTATTGATGCCACGCGCAAATGGGCAGATGAAGGATTCACGCGTGAGTGGCCAGATTTAATTACCATGAGTCCTGAGATTAAGGCTTTGGTGGATAGTAAGTGGAGTAAGTATTTTTCTTAAAATTAATTACTCCACTAATCTATAAAAAGTCCCCCTACCTTCACCGTATTTCAAGATTTTGCCCTGCTTAATTAAGTTAAGTAAATCCAGGCTAAGGGTTGGTCGTTTTATTTCTGGAAACTGCTTCAATATATCTGCCACTCTTACAGTGTGATTAGTTTGTAATAGAGTAATGATTTTCTGTTCTCTATCATTAAGTGCCATATCTACAATAGAGGTCTCTTTTGAATCCAGCTTCATATCTAATCTACGAGTCATGTTCTCTAAGCAATCTAAGAAATATACTAACCAAAGACTTATATCTTCCTTAGAGCTATAGCGATTCTTCTGCCCATCCATTAAAGTTTGATAGTAAAGTTTTTTTCTAGTCTCTATTTCATGTTCAAAGGATACATATTGTATGAAATGATAGCCATAACGCATCAGTAATAAATTAGTTAAAAGTCTCGATAATCTTCCATTGCCATCTTGAAATGGATGTACGGAAAGAAACTCATAAACAAAAACTGCAATAACTAATAATTTGTGCTCATCTGAACTTTCTAATTTTTTATTAGTCCACTCAATCAAGTTTTCCATTTCTTTTGGCGTTAAGAAAGGATCTGTCGTATTAAAAATTACCTTCGAAGTATCATCCTTAAATTTAGCTACAACCTTGTTAGAAAGTGCCTTGTACTCGCCTTTATGCCTAATATCTTTTTCGCTATATTTCAGCAATATATGATGCAATTGTTTTATATATGATTCACTTAAATTTAATAGATCATAGTTTTCATAAATGATATCTAAAGCTTCATAGTAACCAGCGACTTCCTGCTCGTCTCTAAGCTTCAATTTATTGATTTCCAAATCTTCAATTAATTCTTTTATTTCATGATCTAACATTGAAGAGCCTTCAATACGTGTTGAGGAACCAATACTTTCTATAGTAGAAATTTGTTTTAATTCTTTAAGTTGCTTTTGATCAACTCTTTGAGACTTAAGGCTAAACTTGAAATTGTATTCATCGATATCAGCAAGTTTCACAGCCAAAATTTTTTTTAGGCTTTCTGCTTGCTCTAATTTATTGTTTAAAAAATTACTCATGTGTATATATATAAATATACACAATTATACATACTTATATATAATTATACAATTCGTCTATTTCTGCTATCAAAAAAAGGCAAAATTGCCTTTTTTTGATAGCAGAAAATGTCTTTTTATGTAGAATTTATCTTCTGTTATAATGTATTATCAGATTAGTGATTTACCAAAATTGATGCAAGTTCAATCAACAATTGAAAATAAAATTCCTCAGGTAAAACCTGAAATTGCTGGCAAGCGCCATGAAACACAAACTTCTAATTTAGATTCAAGAAAGATTAGTGCTGCACAAATAGAAAAACTCCAGAGACAATTAGAAAGATCTGGTGCTAATGATTCTTTAAATAGTTTTGAAGGCTTGCATGAAGCGCAAGAAACTAAAGCTCAAGTAGAGACTGAAAAGAAAAAAGAACTTAGCAAAATAGATAATCTATTACAAACAACAGTTCCGATTTTTGGTTATGGTATTGCAAGTAGCTTACATACTATCGCTGCACTCGATAGAACTCTAAAATTTTTACCGCGCTCTCTAAGCAAACTTATCGATGACAATGTGCAATATATTTCTAAACTAGTAAACACTGGAGTATTTCTTAGCAAATCTATAAATGCCTTTGGCGCTAAACGTGGTTGTGATGGTCTAGGTAGGCTCTTAAACCCTCTTGCTGTTTGGTTTGCACCACAAGAAGATATGTACCTGGCTTCGGGACTTTCTAGTGGCAGTACTATGATTAATTTCTCACAGAAACATCTTAATGATGATGATTATGAACCTGAAACTAATCGTCAAAATTTAAATGATCACTTTAAAGCCTATGGTCAGAAATGGAAAGAACTAATTCAAGATGGATTCTTTGGCTCTAAATCAAAACTTACTCTTAATAGATCTAAGAATCAAGGACACTTAATGTTCCTTGGTGGTAATTTAAATTTCTTAGGAGCAGCTCTTGGAATGACAATAGGACAAGGCAGTCACTCATTAAAAGCTTTCGGCTCAATAGTCAGAAACACTGGCAGTGTAGTTTGTGATGTTGCAAAAATGATTGATGAAGACATTAACTTCGTCAAAGCTGGAATTATTTACGGAATAGTCTCTATATTCGACGTTTGGCAAGCTTTGATTAGTAATAAAGAAAAATCTCGAACCTTAAGTCATATAACCCAAGCACTGAATAACTGTGCTAATTATTTCTATACTAAACCTAGCGACAAAGCTGTTGATAAGCATGCTCAACGAACTTCATTGTTCGAAGTGAACACTATTGCAAACCAAACAGCTTTGAAACAACACGCAGCTTAGTGAAAGACTCCAGCTTGTACAGAGTTACAAAAACCCATAACAACCAACAAGAAAAAATACCCATACATCATATTGATGTGTTTAGAAATCATACCCTTTACTCCCCTCTATTTTATACGCTTTGCCTTCTTTACTAGGATTGCAGACGCATAATATTACGTAAGAATGCTAATCCCAGGGATGTTTAATGGAGAGTTAAGACTAAAATTAAAATTTCAGAGGGAATTTATAAGCCATATAAAGCGGATAACGATGAGTATTAGATTCAGAATCTATTTTAACTTTATTGGCACTAAAAATTACTTTATATGGGGATTGATATTTTTTAGCAAAGACATCAATACTTCTTGCTCTAGTATTGTGTCCTGATTTGACTTCTAGAGGAATAACTTTAGTTTCTATTTCTCTAACGAATTCCACTTCAGATTTAGCTTCCTGCCAGCTATACAATCTATCAACTCTTCCACTAGAAAAAGCAAATTCTTGAGCTACAAAATTTTCAGCAAAAAATCCCTTATAAGTACCATATTGGTAATCCATAATCGCCGCTGGATCTAAACTTGCAAGTGCACCTAAAATTCCAACATCATACATCAAAAGTTTAAATTGACTTTCTTCGACATAGGCTTTCAGAGGCAAACTTGCATGATTAATTATTGGTACTTTAATTGCTAAACCAGCCGCAAGCAACCAATCAATGGCACCGACTAACTGGCTATATCCTTTAAGATTAGGAACCACTCCTTTGAATTTAAATTTGGCTGCACTACCGTCTTGAGTTTTAGAAAGTTGGTTAGGTATATTATTCCAAACCCTTTCTATATGCATAGCATTAACTTTGCCACAGTGTTTTGCAATATCAGCAAGATGAATATTAATTATGCTTTCTTGAGTTTCACGCACTTTATTAAAAGCAAGATTCAAATCTTCTTTATTTTCTGCAAAGCTAGAAACCACTGCTGGCAAGCCTCCTACCGCTAAATAAATTTTCCAAAACCTAAATAGATCCTCATGAATAAAATCTGGCAAGCGTGTATCCCTTTGAAAATTTTCTAAGAAATCATGGTAATCTTTATGATCACAAGCTAGAAGAAATTCAGCAAAAGACATCGGGTACATATTAAGCAAATCAACTTTACCCACAGGAAATGAACTTTCACCATGTTTAATTCCTAGCAATGATCCAGCTGAGCACAAAGCAAGCTCTGGCATATCTTCACAAAAATATTTCAAACTTGTTATAGCTTTTGGTGCAGCTTGAATTTCATCAAAGATAAGGAGATCTTCATTCTTATTAAAAGGCTTTTTAAATTTGAATTCTAATTCTTTAACTATACGCGTAGGATCTAAATCTTGTTCAAAAACTTCTGCCATTTGTGGATTTTTTTCAAAGTTGATATAAATATAATTCTTAAAAAACTTTTCTCCAAACTCATTAAGCAAATAAGTTTTTCCAATTTGCCTCGCACCAAAAAGGATCAATGGCTTACGATCTTTGTTTAATTTCCAAGCTTGAAGTTTTTCAACTAAACTTCTGTACATATCTAGATTTTACCACTTTTTCCTAAATTCTAGACTTTAAGGGGCTATTTTTTCTCAAAATCAGGAATTTAAGGCGCTTCAGCCCAAATATAGCTTTACTTTTCAATAAGATAGTTATTAATCGCAAGCGCATCCAAACCACTCTTATAAAAAGTATTCAAAGCATTATTAGCAGTGGTTACAATCGGTTCACCACGCAAATTAAAAGAAGTATTAATCAGGATCGGAATACCTGAAAGCTTTTCATAAGCCTTCAATAATGCATAGAATTTAGAATTATGCTCTTTGTTTACTGTTTGTACTCTACCAGAACCATCTACGTGAGTAATTGCTTGTAGCTTCTCAGGAGTTTTTACTTGTGAGGTAGCGAGCATGTATTGATAAGCGCTAGTTTTAGTTGGATGATCTACTTTGAAATAATCATGCACAGCTTCTTCAATTACCGCAGGAGCAAAAGGTCTAAAAGCTTCTCTAAATTTAATCTTGAGATTCACTGTATCGCGCATCTCAGCTTTGGAAGCTGAACCAATGATACTGCGCGCGCCAAGAGATCTTGGTCCCCACTCGAATCTACCTTGGCACCAACCAATAACTTTTTGGTCATTAAGAATCACCGCGAGTCTCTCTAGTAATTCTTCAAAACTATTGAACTTAGTATATTTAGTAATATTGCGTCTCTTTAGTTCTGCTTCCACCTCTTCATCAGAGATCTCTGAACCCCAATAAGGATGAGTAAATCCAGAATCAACTCTCGGTTTATCAAGAAATATATTGTAACCATAGTAGGCTGCGCCCACTGCGCCACCAGCATCACCAGCAGCAGGTTGAATAAATACATCATCGAAATCTAATTCATTTAAAATTCTTTCATTAGCTACACAGTTGAGTGCAACGCCGCCAGCAAAGCAAAGATTCTTAGAACCCGTAAGCTGCTTGGCTCTCTTAGCCAATCTCAGAACCGCTTCCTCAGTGATTACTTGTAAACTTTTTGCTATATCAGCATAGTGCTGATCTCTAGCTTTATCATTTGAATCCACAAAGAATTTATCACCACGCTCACGCGGCTCACCAAAAACTTTAACTAGTTCATTGGTGTAGCTTTTAGTTGGATCATAGAGATAAGCATAAAATTTTTCAATATTATTGAAACTACCGTCATCATTGATTTTGAAAATCTCTTTTACTTTATCTACATAGATAGGTTTGCCATAAGAAGCCATGCCCATTACTTTGTACTCACCTTCGTTAACTTCGAAACCCAGAAAGGCAGTAAGAGTGGAGTATAGAAGCCCAATCGAATTAGGGAAACGAATCTCTTCAAGAAGATCTATTTTATTACCATGAGCATGACCAATAGTAGTAGTTGCCCACTCACCTACACCATCAATAGTTAGTACTGCCGCATCGTTATATGGTGAACAGAAATAAGAACTACAAGCATGTGATAAATGGTGTCTTGAGAAAATAATTTTCTCAGCATTAATTCCAGAAAGCTCTGCCAGTTTACCTTTGATCCAAAGTTTATCCGAGAACCAAGTAATCATTGATTTCACAAAAAACCAAAAAGACTTAGGAAAATATTTTAGACAACTAAGAAGTATTCTTTCGAATTTGAGTAGTGGCTTCTCATAGAAAACCAGGTAATCAATATCATTAATATCTAATTTCTCACCTAATACTTTAGAACCTTGTTCTAAACAAAACTTGAGTGCTTCTTTAGGGAACTCAGCATCGTTTTTTTTACGTGAAAATCTTTCTTCTTGAGCCGCAGCAATAAGCTTGCCATCAATTATCAATGCCGCAGCAGAATCATGATAGAAAGCCGAGATGCCAATGATTTTGATTGAATTCTTCACTCCTAAAATCATATCATTGAGATTTTAGAAGTTTTACTAAAAATTAATATAGATCTTTAGCCTTGGATTCAAGCGACTTAAACCAGCCTGGAGCAAAAGTTTCTTTGTCAGTGAATTTAAATATCAAAGCAAAAGGAATGAGAATCGAAAAGTAAAAAGCTAAAAGCAAGACTTGGAATACAGTCTCAAGTACTGCATTAGCAAATGCTCTCCAATATCCCCAAAGTTTTTTTATTAAATCCCACATTTATTTCAGTTGCTCGGTTTTCATTCTAGCAATAAGCAGTTTTGCCATTTCTGTATAGTATTTAGATTTATTGTGACCATCATATTTACTTACAGGAATATCCTTCTCGGGGATTCCATCATAGATATGCGTAGCATCCACCACAGCTAATCCTGAATTTTGGAAATCAGCTAGAACCGTCTCAACAGTTGGCTTGTATCTTTCACGATTAGCTTCGTTATAAGAACTTGGTACTGCAAGTATATAGAACTTCGCACCATAGTTTTTAATCTTTTGATCAAGTTCTACTAAAGACTGTACATGCATTGCTTCATACTGAGGCTGTTTATAAAAATCAAAATGCCAATCATCATAAGTCTTACCTTCTAAAGTATGAGCTTTGTCTTTGGATAAAGTACCAAGCCAATCATAAGCATAAGAATTTTTACTAAAGAATTCTTCTATGCCAGACTTAGGAGCTTGATAGTGAGCGTTTTTCAACTCGACATATTTCTGTAAAATTCCTGGAACATTCTTAATACTATTCCAAGCATAATAAAGCACAATTGCATCAAACTCTACTTTTGAAGCAATGAGACTATTGGTAATTTGCACAGCAGTACCAACTGTATCAAGAGTCATAGTACCCATATTAAGCACTTCAAACTCTCTTCCCAAGCCTTCTTTATTTAGCATGGCTTCAAGCTGCTCAGTGATTCTTTCTTCTTCCTTAGCGGCTTGCCCAAAAACATTTGATGGACCAATCACAACTATTCTAAAAACATTTGGATTAGCTTTTTGAGGATTGCGTTCTCTATCTCTGAAACCCCAAGCATTAATTTTTATATTCTTCTCTGCCCAACGTTGATAAGAGAGACTGCCTGTATTGCCCAGTACAGCTGGGTTTAAGAAGCGATAGTAAAGTTCAGCACCGATTGCAATTACAATTGCGGTGATTAAAAATACTAATAAGTTTTTGAGTAAGGGTTTCATATTAATTGTTTTTTATGTCTCTATTGATAATGGAAACATATTTACCGTTCAACGGTCCTCGAATAGCCTCCTAAACAAAGTTTCCTCGGCTACTCTGCGGATTGTTTCACTTTCTAAATATATTTCCATTATCAATTTTTGCTGAATAAATTTCTAATTAACTTTAGAATAATGCATATACGAATGGCATAGTTGTGGTCACCGTGTTAACGACAACTAAAAGAATTCCGCAGATAACTAAAGCTGCAAGCATAGGAGCAAGCCACCAAAATTTAGACTTAGAAATATATCTAAAAAGCTCAACTAAAGTAGCAATTCCAGATTTAGCTCCGTTGAAGATGTTTTTTATAGTGTTTTTAATGCTTTGCAACATACTTCCTCAAGTATATAACAAGAGAAAGAATCAAATGCCGTCATTGCGAGACCTCGAAGAGGTCGTGGCAATCCAGTCTGCTAAAAGGTTACAAGGTTAATAGATTGCTTCGTCGTTACACTCCTCGCAATGACGGACATTGAATCTTATCTAAACTAGAAATCAAAGTAAATAAATCTAACTTCTTGTTTCACGCCAAAAATCAAGATCAAGACCACACTTAAAAGCAAAAATGCAATTCTAAATTCTCTACGATATTTATAGAAATTATATTTGAAGTCAATTTTGTAATTCAGAAGATGCAAGACTAAAGCTATTCCAATCAAAGTCAAAATCTGAGGAATTAAGTTTTGCATTTCAGCTGTTAATAAATTTTCTTTAGTAGAGAAAGAAAATAATTGAGTTATGTAAGTCATAGATTCAGTAAGAGTCTTAGCTCTGAAGAAGACCCAGGCAATACATACTGCATGAAAACAAAGTAGTATTTTAAAAATATTAATCAATGCATTGCCTGGATTGCTTCGTACGGCTTCGCCTTCCTCGCAATGACGACTTTCATTTTGTTCGCTCAGGTTGACAGAGTCTTGAGCTTTCTGTTTATTAAAAAGCTTTTCTACTGATAAATAAAATCCATGCAAGCCACCCCAGATTAAAAAATTCCAACTCGCTCCATGCCATAATCCACCCAAGAGCATAGTCACAAATAAATTAATGCTAGTTCTGAGTTCACCTTTGTGATTGCCACCCAAAGGTATATAAAGGTAGTCTCTCAGCCAAGTAGAGAGAGTGATATGCCAGCGTCTCCAGAACTCAGTTATAGAGCGTGATAGATAAGGGAAATCAAAATTCTTTGGCAAATCGATATAGAAAATTTTGGAGATGCCAATTGCAGTATCTATATAACCAGAGAAGTCACAGTAGATTTGCACAGCAAAAGCATAGACAGCAAGCCAAGCAAAAAAGAAATTTAAATCTTGTGGTGAGTGAAAAGCTTTTTCGACAAAGAGAGCTAAATTATCGGCGATAACCATTTTCTTGAGAAGACCCCAAAATATCAAATATATTCCTTCGTTGATTCTAAAGTAATCTGGTTTCTTCGGGTTCACTAGCGCATACCAATTAGCTTTCAGCCTAAGTATCGGACCTGCAATTAATTGCGGGAAATAACAAACAAAAAACAAGAAATCTATATAGTTTCGTTTGGCAGTAGCAAGACCACGATAAACATCGACAGTACAAGAAATAGTATGGAAAGTAAAAAAAGAAATTCCTAAAGGTAAAGCCCATTTAAAATCTGGCGGTAAAGTATAACCAAAAATTGAAGTAAAGAAATGAACATACTTAAACCCAATCAAGATCAGCATGTTAAGGACTACACCAAAAACCAAATACTCTCTACCTATAGTTATAGATGGCTTGAGATTATCAACTAACTTAGGGCTGATTGATACTCCAGCTTTAATACGAGCATCTTCAATCTTTATACAACAAAAATAATGTAAGGTTATAACGCCGAGTAACACAATGATGTACGGCGGATACCACCAGATATAAAAAATCAAACTTGCAAGTAAAAGTATTGGTTTAAGTAGCTTTGCTGGACTCAAATAAGTCACAGTAAGTACTATTAGAAAAAAAACAAGAAAAGTTAGTGAATTAAAAAGCACAACCCTATTGTACTAAATAATTAAAAATCTGCTCTCCTATGAGCTTGTGTCCTAGAGCATTTGGATGTGGATCACCAGGCATTGCCCAGATTTCTTCTTGAGTCTCAATCGTCGAGAATGAATCATACAAATCTATAAACTCAAAACCATTAGCCTCAGCAAGCAGCCTGACTTTGTCATGTATATAAATAAAAGGATAGTTATGCAAGTTATGAATATCAGGAATCATTGCAACTATCACTCGAATATTATTAGCTTTAGCATAATCAGCAAGCTTCTTATAAGCCTCTTGGGTTTTAATCCAGCCCTCATAGTCATCTTTATAAATATTTTTATAGTGCTCTTCGAAACTACTTTCTAAGCCCGACGCGCGTTTAATTTGTTCAAAACGTGACCACAGAGTTACTGCTAATTGAGAATTCTCAAGCAGCCAATTATGTTTAGGAGCGGGGATAATTTCTGGATCACGAATGAATGACCCTAATATAATCACATTCGGTTTGAGATCTTCATATTTAGTGAGGAATAACTCCACTTCACGAACAGTATTATAGTTGCCGATTCCAGCGTTTCCTACATCGATACTCATATACCGTTGAGCCAATTTAGAACTTGGATTTTCTTCAATAAATTTATTTAAGTCTTTTTTGAGAAGCTCAGGATAAATTTTATCCTCATCAACACCCCAACCAAAAGTAATAGAATTACCCAAACACAGTATCTTAAGATCCGCTTGAGAATTAGGTTCTGCGCCACGCATACCGAAAGAATTTATATGAATATCTACATTTTGTAACTTAGCAGATTTATTAGGTATATGCTCATGACCCAGATTTGGATTAGCAGAGATTCTTTTCAGCTCTCTAGAATACTTCCACATTTCTATATCGTAATTTTTACCATCACCATTTTTGATTACTAAAAATACTTCTAATAATCCTGCAAGCAAGATTATGGTTACTATAAAAACCAGAATCGAAGATACTAGGGACGGTTCTTTATTGTTACTCATTGAAATATCCAATTTCTAACATCGTTAAAAGTAGTGATGAGAATTAAGGTAAGCAAGAAAGCAAAACCGATTTGAATTGAAATCTCTTGAAACTTCTCTGCAGGCTTCTTACCAGCGATACCTTCATAAGCGATAAAAGCTAAATGACCACCATCAAGCGCCGGAATTGGTAGAACATTAATTACGGCGAGGTTCAAACTTAGTAAATAAGCGAATTCCAGGAGTAGAAAAGCATTTGCACGAATATCTTCACTAATAATTTGTACTATTCCAACAATACCTTTTACTTCACCCAGATCAACACTTGCTACTTGCATACCAGGGATAATAATTACTAATACTTTTTGGATTAAAGCTACAAGCAAAGCAATAATAGAAACAAACATCACCCCAATAGTTTTACCGGTAAAAATCAAGGCATTCCAAAGCCATGCAAAAGGATTCATTCCATATTTCTCATAGACTTTATCCTGACCAAGAACTATGCCAAGCGCACCAGGAGAAAAGACTTCTAAATCCAAATCTTCATAACTAGCAACTTTCTTAGAAGCTTTTTTATTCCCTGTAACTTCTTCATAGACAGGTCTTGAGATTTTCAAATGAACTTCTTGATTAGCAAATTTTTGAATAGTGCTTTTAAGTTCTTCGCCAGTTTTAACTTCTATGCCATTAACACTGATAATCTTGTCACCACTTTTCAAGCCAGCTTTTTTGGCAATAGATTCTGTACCTGTAAAAGCTGCAATAGAATTACTAGGAACTGCTTTAGGCAAACCTATTGTAGCTGCCATTACTACAGCAATTAAAAAACCAAAAAGTATATTAAAGACTATGCCACCACTAGCTACTACAGCCCTTTGGTAAACCGGAAATTCACGCAATGGTTTTTCGACTTTATATTTTTTGAGCATCTCTTCATCTGTCTCATCTCCTAATTCAGGAATTGCAACAAAGCCACCAATTAACGCAAAGTAAAACTTAAACTGTGTACCCCATTTTTTGAAAAGATCTATGCCTGGACCAAAAGGTAAACCAATTCCAAATACTGGTGTTTGAAAACCATAGAGTTTGGCAGCAAGAAAATGTCCAAACTCATGAACAACAATCAAAACTGTAATTAATAAAACACTAGCTAAAACAAAAAGGAAATCCATCTCTGCAATATTATAACGTCATAGCCTTTGTATTAAATAGGATGGCTTCAATTTAGCCATGCTAGAGCCATCTTGCGCAATTGTTTTTTTATTTGAAGCTGCTTGCTGGAAGATTTCATCAAAACTTAGATACTCAAAACCAAAAGGTCCACTTCGAGAACCGCGCGTTGGTCCATAGATACCGATAATTTTCTTCCGGTCCTTAAATGGATATAGAGTTGCGGCTGCAATATGCAATGGTCCCGTATCTACTCCTACAACTAAATCCATCTCCGCAAAAAATTCTGGTAATTCAGTAAGCTTTTTATTAGTAACCAAATGAAACGGCACGCGTAATTGCGAAACTATTGGTTCAATATTTGGCATATCTGCCATAGTGCCAAGTATATAAATTTCAGAACTAAAAACATTTTTCAGATGATTGATTAATTCAAGCCAATACTCCACAGTCCAGAGTTTCGACTCCCAGGTAGTACTGGGGATTAAACAAACTCTAGCGTACTTGTGATGCAATCCAGTCAGTACAATAGATTCAACAGTAGTAAAAAATTCAATCTCATCAATGTGAATTTTTTGTTGCATAACTTTTTCTAAAAAGAATTTTGCTAAATCAAGATTTTGCAAAACAATATGTTTAGTATTTTCCAAAGTTGCAGGTGCATTTAATTTATGTAAATAAAAACTTGCAGCAAGTTTTTCACGTGGACTACTAAAACCAAAAACTTTTGCACCTGAATAGAAACTTAAAAGCCCAGTTTTGATTAAACCTTGAAGATCAATCACATAGTCATACTTAGAGGCTCTTATTTGTGTGCCGAGCTCGAATAGATCACTAAGAGTTTTTGATTTAAGCTCAATGACATTATTAATCGAATCAATGTTTTGTAATATTGCTGAGTAACTCTTGTAGCAAACCCAGTCAATCTGAGCCTCTGGCAAATGCTTCCTTATTAAATTCACTGCCGGTAGAGCATGAATCAAATCACCAAGAGAGCTTAATTTAACTATTAGTATTTTCATCAATCGCCGTCATTGCGAGCCATAGAAGATGGCGTGGCAATCCATACTACCAGAAACCTTAGTGGGTGGATTGCTTCGTCACTTCGCTCCTCGCAATGACGCAAGAATTCCCACCTAAATTAAGATTTTATGCGATTATTAGCTTTTTAACCGCGCAAAGGTTAAAATATTATCTGAAATGTCCAAAAAAACCGTTATCTCAATTATTGGCAGACCCAACGTAGGTAAAAGCACCTTAGTAAATAGACTTGCTGGTAAGAGATTAGCGATCGTTGGCGAAGAAGCCGGTATCACCAGAGATCGTAACTATATCGACTTTGAATGGGACGGACAAGAGTTCACTATCATCGATACAGGCGGACTGACTTTTGATGATGAAGATGTTTTCTCAAAAGAAATTTATAAACAATCCTTGCTTGGAGTGAATGAAGCAGACGTAGTGGTTTTCTTAGTTGATGCCAGCGCTGGTATTACTAAACTCGATGCTGCAATTGCAGAGCTACTTAGAAAAGAATGCAAGAAACCAGTTTATGTAGCAGCAAATAAAGTTGATAGTCATGAAAGAGAACTATTAGTTTATGAATTTTATAAAATGGGTTTTGAAAAACTTTATCCTGTGAGTGCCTTACATGGCTCAATCGGTCTAAGTGAGATGCTGAGCGACATAGCGAGTAACCATGCCAGCACAGAAGTAACAAATATCGATTCGGATATAATTCGTGTCGCGATAGTCGGCAAACCGAACGTGGGCAAATCAAGTCTCTTCAATAAATTGATCGGCGAAGATAGATCTATTGTTAGTGAAGTTAGCGGTACTACTAGAGATGCAATCAATACAAAACTAACTCGTTACAAACAAGAATTTGAATTAATTGATACAGCAGGACTGAGACGTAAATCTAAAGTAAGAGAAGATGTTGAAAGACATTCTAATATTCGTACCACCCACTCAATCGCGCTCTGTGACGTTGCTGTGTTACTTGTCGATGCAAGTGAAGGCGAAGTAATCAGTGATCAAGATCAGAGAATCGCTTCATTAATTGCAGATAAAGGTAAAGCCTGTGTAGTTCTGGTAAACAAATGGGATACCTTACATCCAGACATTAAAGAGAATCCTGTAGAACTAGAAAAGTTCAAGAATCAAATCAAATTTAAATTGAGATTTATTGATTACTCAGAAGTCGAATATATTTCTGTAGTTACTGGACAAAGAACCGATAGTCTCTGGCAAATGATTATCGATGCCAGCATTGAATACAAACGCAGAGTTTCAACTAGCATTCTTAATAAGATCATCAGCGACATTGCAGTGGTCACTCCACCACCTATAGTTAAGCAAAAAGCTATCAAAATTAAATACGGAACGCAGATTTCTGCATCTCCACCGAATTTTCTTTTCTTTACTAACTATCCAGATTTGATACCTGAGTCTTATACTAGATTCTTGGAAAAACAAATTAGAGAGTATTTTGGTTTTAAAGGTACTCCAATTAGAATTTCCTTTAAGGGTCAAGAAGACTAAAGCTCAATGGCTAATTTCCTGCTTAAACGAATTTTCGCAGCAATTTTTTTGGTGATATTTATCACGTTTTTTACCTTTGGGATTATGAAAATCTCAGGTGACCCTCTTGCAGATTTAAAACTCAATCCCCAAGTTTCTGAGGAGCGTATTGCAGCCGAGACCAAAAGACTTGGACTTGACAAAAGTTTTAGCGATCAATATTTAATTTGGTTTGGTAATTTGCTTAAGTTTGATTTTGGCTATGCACAAAACAATCAAAGAGTTATTGACGTGATGAAACCCGCTTTAATAAACACTTTGATCTTGAATTGTGTGGCATTATTTTTCACTTGGATAATTGCTATACCTCTTGGTGTAGTTGCAGCTATCAATAAAGATTCTTGGATTGATTCTGGGCTTAGAACCATGACATCTTTTTTTATGTCACTTCCTGGATTTATATTTGCAATTTTTTGTTTGATCTTTGCTTTATACACTGGCTGGTTTCCGATCGGTGGACTTACAAGTGTTTACTTCGATGAGTTATCATTTTTTGGTAAGTTTATGGATCTGACTCGCCATTTAGTTTTGCCAGTTTTTATTCTTACTTGCATTGGCTTAGTTTCTATACAACGTCAAATGCGCGGTAATCTTCTTGATGTACTGCGCGAAGATTATATTAGAACTGCCCGCGCGAAAGGATTACCAGAGAATAAAGTTTTTTTCAAACATGCTCTGCGCAATGCTGTTAATCCATTAATTACTTTATTAGGTTATGAATTTTCTGCGCTCTTTGTAGGCTCTGCTTTAGTAGAAATAGTCTTGGCTTATCCAGGTTTAGGTTTACTTACTTTAGAAGCCGCACGTAAGCTGGATACTAACTTAGTGCTCGCGAATTTATTATTGGGCGCGGTGATGTTGATATTAGGAAACTTGCTTGCTGACTTGGTTTTAGTGGCTGCGGATCCGAGAATTAAGAAGTAAAAGCTTAAAATCTAAGGCTTAAGAGTGTTATGTTATAATAATTATTTATCATGCAAATAACTGGAAATAGATTCTTTACAGCACTACTAAATAACGGATTTAGGAATGCAATCATGGATGAGTATAATAATCCAAATTCTCAAACTATTACTGATAGTTTAAATCACCAATTACCACACTTGTTAGAATTAAATAAACCCCGTCATTTAAAGAGTAGTCCTGATACTGATCAAGCCGCTAAACTTATTGGACAAACTTTTTTGAATAGTGTACTAACTCAATTAAGTCGCCATGAAAAAATAGATGATCTAACAGCTAATGACTTTATGACTATGATCAAAACTTCTACTAAATGGGTTACAGATTGGGTTACTACGACTTGGAACGCTAAATTAGCAGAAGAAGTCAAACTTCAGGTAACTTAATTACAACACTGACCTAGCCAGCGTCACCGCCACATCCTCTATCACTGGCACATTAATGCCTGGGAAAGAAGTTGTCGTTGCCGTATTAAGCATAATCGAGCAATAAGGACAAGCCACACTAACCTTATTCGGAGCATGCTCATTAAGCTCTTCTAGACGCATCACATTAATATGATTGCCTGGAGTTTCGTACCACATCTGCGCGCCGCCGCCGCCACAGCAAGTACTCTTCTCACGTTCATGATCTACACCAACTAGCTCTAATCCTGGAATTGATTCCAAAATAAATCTTGGTGGATCAAAGACACGATTATATCTACCAAGGTAACAAGGATCATGATATGTAACCTTCTCACTCACTGGCTTTTCGGGCACGAGCAAACCATCTTGGATTAACTGAGCAAGCATTTCACTGTGATGGAATACTTCTATACCTTCAAAACCAAATTCAGGATATTCGTTTTTAATAGTGTTGTAGACATGTGGACATTGAGTAATGATTTTTTTCACACCATATCTATTAAATAATTCAATATTCTCAAGAACGATTTCTTGATACAAACCTTCATCACCAGAACGTCTTGCCAGATCACCAGAAGTTTTCTCTTCGTTACCGAGTACGGCAAAATTCAAACCAGCTTTGGTAAATAATGCTGCATTAGATTTGGTAACTATTTTATTCTTATCATCGTAAGCACCAGGACTACCCACCCAATAGAGATACTCGAAGTTACCTTTGTTTTCCCTTGCAAGCTTCACAGGTATTCCTGTCTCTGCTTTAAGTTCAACGACCCACTTCTCTCTATCATTGGGATCCATGCCCCAAGGATTTGATTTAACTCGTAGATTTTTTAAAGTTGCTTGTAAATTAGCAGGAGCTTGATTACTCTGCAATAAACCTCTGCGCATGTCCATGATCGTGTCTACATGCTCGATCAATACTGGACACTCTTCCACACAAGCATTACATGAGGTACATGACCAGAGAACATCTGGGCTTATGTGAGTATAAAGATTTTCTCTATCTGGATTTCCAGCTAAATTACGAATATCTAGCATCAAGAATTTTGGTGATAGTGGTTTGCCTGTGTTTTGTGCAGGACAAACTATATGACATCTACCGCAAGAAGTGCAAGCATCTCCATCTAATAAACTTTTCCAAGAAAAATCAGCATAAGTAAAAACTCCAGCTGTGAAATCTTCTTCATTGATTTCTTTACCCTCTGCTTCAGCTTCCATCATGTCAAGAAGACTATAAGGAGTATAAAGCTGTCCACGATGACGTTTGCTTCTAAAGAAAATCGTCAAAGGTGACAAGAAAATATGCATGAACTTGGTGTAAGGAATCAGTGCAATAAAAGCAAAAGTTAAAACTCCATGTACCCACCATAAGACTCTATGTTGAGTTTCTAAGTCCATTACTGTCATGTACGAAAAGAAGTGGGCAAGAGCGCTACCAATAGGAGAATAGTCTTCATAATGGTTTGTCGCTGCCATTCTAAATGCTTCTAATAAGAAACCTGTGATTGCAAAAACTCCCAAGAATAGAGGTTGAATCCAATCGTTTTGCGTGTTGTCGAGTTTTTTAGATTTAAAAATATATCTTCTTGCTGAGAAAATAATTACTCCAGTAAGCAAAAGCAAACCAGCTATATCAGCACTGAAGCTAACTACCTTATAGAAAGAGCCTTGGAAGAAGTGAACCCCTTTAACTATATGTTCTTGAACCGCTACTATATTAGTAACTATCCATAAAGCTATAAATCCTATAAAGACTAAGGCATGAGCAAAGCCAGGAGTTTTCTTCTCAGAAGTTTTTTTATGTAAGAACGCATAAGTAACTAATTGCTTAAGTCTATGTTTGAAATCAGTGAAGCGATTTTCTCTTTTAGTTGCCTTACCATTGAAAATTTTCTTCAGGCGCAAATAAAAACCATAAACAAAAATTCCAGCCGCAGCAGCCGCCAAAAAATAGAAAACTATTTTAGCTGTTAAGCTTCCAACGTTCCACCATAGCTCTCTAGTTTCTAAGAGAGGAATTTCAGGTATTGCAATTACGGATTCCACAAGGTAAATGTTAGTGCAATTTCCTTAAATTGACTAGTTAACAACGTCCGTCATTCAGAGCATCTGTGTCATTGCGAAGAACGAAGTGATGAAGCAATCCCCCTGCGCAGACTGGATTGCTTCGTCAGGCTTTGCCTTCCTCGCAATGACGTTACAATATCGTATTATCACTAGTGTTATTATCGAAATTGTAAAGCTGAAAACTAACTCCTTAGTCAATGAAAAAATTCCTCCAACGAATAAAAGAAAAAATTATCATTTTTGATGGTGCCATGGGCACGAATCTTTTTACTTACAATCTTACAGCTGAAGATTATGGTGGCGATGAGTATGAAGGCTGTCCTGAGATGCTCAATATCACTAAACCAGAAGTGATTCAGGAAATTCATTCAAGATTTTTTGAAGCAGGAGCAGATATTGTAGAAACCAATAGTTTTGGTTCCAGTGAATTAGTACTTGCTGAGTATGATATAGCAAGTAGGTCATATGAGCTCTCGAAACTTTCTGCCACACTCGCGCGCGAAGTCGCTGATAAATTCACGGCGCAAGATCCTAGCAAACCCAGATATGTAGCAGGTTCTATAGGACCAGGTACTAAACTTGTGAGTTTAGGAAATATTAGCTTCGATGAAATGTTTAATTCTTATCGTCCACAAATTAGAGGTCTAATTGATGGTGGTATAGATTTAATTCTTATTGAAACTTGCCAAGATCCATTACAAATCAAAGCTTGTTTAAATGCATGCTTTAGTGTTTTTAGTGATCTCGAAAAAGAATTTACTCTTGATGAAATCAAAACTAAATATCCTCGTGCCGAAATAATTGACTCAGCAGATAGTAGTACTCAAAGATCTAGAACCGGTTTATTTAAGCAAGTCCGCTTCCCAATTCATGTACAGGTAACTGTAGAAACTATGGGCACTCTACTTGTAGGTTCTGATATAGCCTCGGTAGTGACGACCTTTGCAGATTATCCAATTGATACTCTTGGTATGAACTGCGCGACTGGACCAAAAGAGATGAAGGAATATATTCGTTACCTCAGCGAGAATAGTCCTTTCATGATTAGCTGTTTACCTAACGCAGGGATTCCAGAAAACGTCGGCGGTCATGCACATTTTCCTCTCGGACCAGAGGGCTTTGCTGAAGACCTGAGTAAGTTTGTCGAAGACTATGGCGTAAATATAGTTGGTGGTTGTTGTGGTACCAGTTATGAGCATATTAGGCAGCTTGCAAACAGGATTGAAAAATTGGGTCGTCATTGCGAGGAAAAAGTCTCATCTAAATTAAATTCCATCAGAGATGAAAAAAACTACAAAGAAAGCTTTGAAAGTATTTCAAGTATCTATAATGCAACGCCAATGTTAATGGAGCCTCCACCTTTTATCGTCGGTGAGAGAACTAACGCCAATGGTTCAAAACTTTTCCGTGATCTACTTGCTAAGGAAGACTATGACGCCCTTGTTGATATTGCTAAAGAGCAAGTAGAAGAGGGTTCACATGCACTAGATCTTTGTACTGCGTATGTTGGTAGAGATGAAACTAGAGACATGCTTGAGTTAATCAAGCGAATTAATACTCAGGTAAATATTCCGATCATGGTAGATAGTACTGAGTATCCAGTACTTGAAGAATCTCTCAAATATATTTCAGGTAAGCCAATTATCAACTCCATCAATCTCGAAGATGGTGAAGAGCGTGTAGAGAAAGTTGCCGCACTAGCTAATAAATTTGCTGCATCGCTTGTAGTACTTACTATCGACGAACAAGGCATGGCAAAAGAGGCTGAGAGCAAATTTAAAATCGGCTCAAGATTATATGATCTTCTAGTTCACAAGCATGGATTAAATCCACGTGATCTAATATTCGATACTTTAACTTTTACACTTGGTTCTGGTGAAGAAGAAATGCGCAAAGCCGGCATTGAAACTATCAACGGTATTAAACTGATCAAAGAAAAATATCCTGAAGCAAAAACTATCTTAGGTGTAAGTAATATTAGTTTTGGTCTTGACGCCAAACTTAGACCAGCATTGAATTCTGTCTTTCTTTATGAGTGCGTGCAAGCCGGTTTAGACATGGCTATAGTCAGTGCTAGAAAAATTATTCCTGTATCGAAAATAGATCCTAAATTACGCAAGCTCTGTGAGGATTTGATTTATGACAGACGTGCAGCAGGTTATGATCCTCTTATTGAATTACTGGCTTGTGTTGAAGATGTAAAAGCTTTTGATGTTAATAATAAAAATCCTTACGAAGGATTGGAGATCGAAGAGATACTTGCACAAAGAGTTGTTGATGGTAATAAAACTAATCTTGATGGAGATCTAGGTAAGGCACTAGATAAAGGTCATAAAGCACTAGATATCATTAATCTATTTCTTATGAATGGTATGAAAGTTGTGGGTGAAAGATTTAGATCTGGTGAAATGCAGTTACCATTTGTGCTTCAGTCCGCAACGGTGATGAAAGCTGCAGTTGCTTACCTAGAACAATTCATGGATAAAGCCGATTCTAGTTCTAATAAAGGTTCCATAGTTTTAGCTACAGTCAAGGGTGATGTGCACGATATTGGCAAAAACTTAGTGGATATCATTCTTTCAAACAATGGTTATAAAGTTTATAACCTTGGTATCAAACAACCTATAGAAACAATTCTTGCTGCCATCAAAGAACACCAAGCTGATGTAGTTGGCATGTCAGGCTTACTAGTGAAATCTACTGTAATCATGAAGCAGAATCTTGAAGCCATGAATGATGTAGGCATCAGCACTCCAGTTATACTTGGTGGCTCTGCATTAACCAGAAGATATGTCGAAGATGATTGTGCCAAAATCTACAAGGGCACTGTGTTCTATGGCTTCGATGCTTTTACAGATCTAAGCCTTATGGAAAAAATTTGCTCAGGCAGTAACTTAGAAGAAATCAAAAAAGAATTTTACAAAACGCGCAAAACAGAAGAGGTCGAGCAAGTTAATCCAGAAACAGAAGAGCCTTATGACAATGTACAAACTGCAGAAGTGAATAAAGATTGTTTTATTTTCACAGAAAAACTTTCTGCAATTCCAGCACTTACAGAAAAACAAATTCCTCAAGCGCCGTTTTATGGACGTAAAGTTATTCAAGCAAACGAGATTAAGATGCAAGATGTTTGGAAGTACATGAATATTGATGCTCTAGTGATAGGTCAATGGCGCATGGGTAAAGGCACTCAAAGCCCAGAAGCTTATAAGGAGCAATTAGAAAAAGTTATTTACCCTAAACTAGAAGCCGTTAAAAAAATAGCTCTAGAGAAAAATTACTTCCAACCAACGATTATTTATGGTTACTATCCTTGTAAAATCAATGCCGAGAATCCTAATCAGTTGGATATTTATGATCCCGTCATCCTGAGCCCACGGAGTGGGCGTGAGGATCCAGTCCCACCTAAGGTTATTGAGAGCTTCATCTTCCCCCGGCAAACCACTAGCGAGCACCTCTGCCTCACTGACTATTTCCGCACAAATACACAAGGCTACAACTTGGTGCCATTACAAATAGTAACTATCGGAGAATCTACGGCTAACTTTGTAAATTCACTTTATCAAGCAGGTAGGTTCGATGAGTATTTATATCACTATGGTCTTGCTACTGAAAGTACAGAGGCTCTTGCAGAATATGCTCATAGTTTAATTCGTAAAGAACTTGGCATTGCAGATGAAGATGATAGTGATATGAAAAAACTAGTTAGAGGTTCGTATCATGGTCTGAGATATAGCTTTGGCTATCCAGCATGCCCGCGCTTAGAAGATCAAGAACAACTCTTCAGATTACTTAAACCAGATGAACATGGCATGCAGCTTTCAGAAGAATGGCAAGTACATCCTGAACACTCAACTTCAGCAATAGTGATTCATCATCCGACTGCTAAGTATTTTAATGTGAAGTAAATTTTCTAAGGTGATTGCCATGGATATAGGGCAAAATGGCAGACAATTTCCCGTATTAACCCAAGAAAATAGCAGGTAATTTACCGGTAGCATACGGGGAATTGTCGTGCATTTTTCCGTACACTGTGATCATGCCTTGACAAGAAGGTTTGAGAAAGATTTTGTAGATAAGGATTAAGCTGTCAATTTATATCGTTCAGCAACTTTTTTACCAACCTCAGTTAAACCAGCAAAGATTTTTGAGAATTGTGAACCTTGAGGATCGATCCTTACTTCCCTGCCTTTGTCCTTATAAACAGGCTCAATGGCAGAAGTTAATTTATCTTTATTTTGAGTTAAAAGTCCTAATGAATATTTTACAGCTGCTTTTATAACTGCACCTGTATATGCTGGGGTGTTTTCAATGTGTGGTCTAATATTCTCTCTGTAATATTTCCTAATTCTCCTCGCCAATCCTTTAACAGAAAATTCTTTTGCGGACTTATTGGCAGGTTTGTTAAAAGGAAGATCTAATATTGTTTCTAAATCTTTTACAACTTTTTGATAATTAATATTCTCTGATTTTTGATATTGATGGAGAGGTCTCAACTGTCGATTAGGAAAATCTCGTTTTAATGGAGTTTTATTTGAGACCTGCCCTACATGAGTATTTTCAAGTTTAGTTGCAGGCTCTGAATAACCAGCTAAAACATTTAATTTGCGCCATATAAAATTAGTATCATCTTTAATTTTAGTTATCACAAAACTATTGATTAAGTCTCTTCTTGTTAAATTATTCACTTTTTCAACTTGAATTGTTTTATCATCCTCTTTTGTTTCATAAATACCATGAGAAAAAATATCATAAACAAACTCAGGCTTAGCTCCGAATAACTTTCTTTCATTTTCAGGCTTTAATTTCACTAACTGATCCTTAAATTGTGAATATAAAGTTTCAATCTTTTCACCACTTGAACCTGCTTTATGAGATTCCTTAATTTCTTTTGTTACTCTCCAACCATCAACACTAGTGTTGATGGTTAATTTTGAACAATTTTCAGGTAATTCATACTTAACAATTGACATTAAGATAGGAGTCAATATTCGTAATTGCTCACGAAAAAAATTTAAATCCTTAGGACTTAGTTTCTTGTTAATTCCTTTACCACTACTTGAATTTTGTATAAGTAATTCAACAAAGCTTGCAAGTCTTTCTTGTAGTTCCTTAAATCTAATACCGTTTTTTTGGCTGATGGATTGAAAATCATTTTTCAAAGAATTTGCAAAAGGACTTTTGTCAGGGGATGGTCCTAAAGTTGGATCCAATCTTTCTTTAATACTATTAACTCTATCTCGCGGTGAACCAGGCCTAACAGCTATTTCACGCTGTTGAATTACTTGCCTAGGTTCATGTGCAACTGTTCTCATAATTTATAAGTCCTGGATCCTTACGCTTCGCTCAGGATGACGCAGCAGGTAACATAACAAAGATAACAAAATTAACAAGATAAGTCAAGAACTCCTTAACACATCCGCCTATTATATGTAAAATCAGGTAATCAATGAATTTCGTCAATCAATTAATAGATATTTTCAAAGCATTTTTTTCAGGAATAAAAGAAGGATTTACTGATCTAATTAATTGGAACAAAGAGCCGCGTGAAAAACCGCTTGAAAGAACTGATTCAAGTTGGACTAAATATTTTAAATACCCAGAATGGCGTTTTTGGGCGGTAAAAGAAATTACAGCTCAGATTGTTGTAGTTTTAGTTTTGTTAATTCTTATTCGTGAATGTGTTGGTGAGTTCCGTTTTATTCCAAGTGAAAGTATGGAACCAACTTTAAAAATTGGCGACAAACTTTTTGTCGAAAAATTCTCAAAAATATTCCGTGGTAAATTCAATCGCGGAGACATTGTAATTTTCTATCCACCTACAGAAGCAACTGAAGGCAAAGATGTAATTAAAAATGATCCTTTTAGTATATTTGCTAGGTTAACTGGCTTGCCGTTTCTGCCTCAACCAGAAGCTTATATCAAGAGGGTTGTAGGCATTCCTGGTGATAAAGTCCAAGTCAAAAAACATTTAGGAGTATTCATTAATGGTAAAGCACTAAGAGAGCCCTATCATTTCGATAGTATGAATTATTTGCCAGAGTACGATACTAAAGTACTTAAAATCCCTGAAGGTTATTACTATGTTCTAGGAGATAATCGTAATCAAAGTTTCGATAGTCATTATTGGGGTCTCTTACCAAAAAATAGAATTATAGGTAGAGCAGCTTTCTTGATTTATCGCACTTTAAACGAGAAACCTAAGTTATAAATTTTATGTCAGCATTACTACTATCAATTCCAATATTTTTAATCGCGCTGCTACTTTTTGGATTTGATATTGGAGCTTTCCCCTTAATCAGCCCTGATGAACCGCGTTATGCAGAAACAGCTCGGGAAATGATTGAGCAAGGAAATTACATAGTTCCTTTCTGTGATTACCTTCCACGCTTCGATAAACCTATTCTTTTCTATTGGTTTGAAGTTTTAGCTTTCAAAGTTTTTGGAGTTAATGAATTTGCAGCAAGAATTCCTTCAGTAATTGCAGGGTCAGGAATAGTTTATTTAGCATTCTTATTAGGTAACCTTCATGGTATTGGACTTTTAAGTGCAGCGATAATCGCCAGCTCCACTGCTATCTTTTTATTTTCAAAAATAGCTATTACCGATATGACTTTATGCTTCTTTATTTCTGGGGCTTTGGTATTTTTCTATCTTGCTTACTACGAGATCGTTTCACAAAAACAAAAATTTGCTTTTAAAGAGAGAGTAAGTTCTAAATATCTTTTAATCTCTTCTCTAATGATGGCTTTAGGGGTTCTTTGCAAAGGACCTATTGCTGTAGTTTTACCAATATTAGTTATTATTGGCTTTCTGATTTATAAAAGAAATTTCAAAAATTTTATTCTTGACTCATGGCTAGAGCTTTTGATAGCTTTAGTAATTTTCGTGATTGTTAGTATTCCTTGGTATATTTCAGTAGATCTAGCTACTAAGAATAGTTTTACTCAAGACTTCTTCATTGATCACAATGTGAATCGTTTCACTGCAGTGCATACTAATCATTCAGCGCCAATCTGGTTCTATATCCCTGTTATACTGCTTGGATTTTTCCCTTGGTCATTCTTCCTTATTCAAGCTTTTATTAAAGCCAATAGTGGTAAGAAATTCACTTTAAATTCTGAAGACTATAAAATTCGTGACACTATAGCTTTTTCAACAATTTGGTCTTTAGTAATATTTATATTTTTCACTCTGGCAAAAACCAAACTAGCAACTTATATATTGCCAATCTTCTTACCTCTAGGATTTATTACTGCAAGCTTCTGGAATGATAAATTTAAAACCAATCCAACATCTAAATACAAAAATCTAGATGCACTTTATGGCTTCCTTGCTTTATTCATTTCACTAATAGTTACCTTAGTTATATTGGCAAGCTCTTTCAAAGCGACCTTATTGAAACTCAATCCTACAGGCTTTTTCGTACCGATTGCAGTCATTGGTTTCATTTTACTTTCTACCATTTTTATTTGCTTAACAGCGATATTAGAAAAACCAAAACTAAGTTTTATTCTATTTACAACCAGTTCCTTAATATCACTGCTGATATTCACAGATGCCTTTCTGAAACCATTTGCGATACAAAGAGATGATGGCAGCAAAGCCTTCGCAAAAAATATCAAAGAACAAATAGTAACTTTTGCTGTAAGACCAACTAGATTTAGCTTTTATTCGAAGAAAGAAGTTAGAGAATTCAAAACCATACGACAACTGAAAAGATATTTAGAAACCCACACTAAACCAATAATATTAATAACGAAACCGAAGAGCAAAGTAAAGATTCTCAAGCAGATTCCTGAATGTAAAGAATTTAAATCTAAATCTCTGCAAAGCAAGGTTCATGTGGCTTTCAAATGCCAATCAGATGCGCTTGTAGACTAACTTAGGCTTACCGGCTTTGTTATCACAAAATTCATAAGCTTCAAGAATTTCTTTCTCGGCTTTTTTAACTTCAGTTTCATTAGAACCTTGGATAGTAAAAAGTAAATCTCCAGGTTTAACTCGATCACCGATTTTAGCTTTAAACCAAACTCCAGCAGTGTTATCGATTTCATAGCGTCCATCGGGGCTAAATTTATAACCGAGGCTGTGAATGACTTTACCAACTCTATAAGCATCCAACTGCTTAACCCAAGAATCTTTATTAGAGCGCGATTCAAGGCGCGCAGCAGGGTGATTAGCTTCCTTAAACTTAGTTAGATCGCCACCTTGAGCTGCGATCCACTCAGCAAACTTAACGTAAGCCTTACCAGAACGAATAGCATCTTTAACTTCAATAACATTTGCAAGTGAACTTGCAAACTCTAAAACCAATTCATAAAAATCATTTTCAAGTTTACCTTCAAGAAGATCTATGGCTTCTTGAACTTCTAAAGCATTACCAACAGCAAATCCTAATGGCTGATCCATATTACTAATGATGGCTTTGGTATTTAAATTCAATGCTCTGCCAATTTGTACCATTTGTTTAGCAAGCTTCTTAGCTAAACCAAGATTTTTCATAAAGGCACCAGAGCCAACTTTGACATCAAGCAAGATGATATCTGCTCCGCCTGCAACCTTCTTAGACATTACGCTTGAAGCGATCAGAGGAATAGAATCAACTGTACCTGTTCTATCACGAAGAGCATAGAGCTTCTTATCAGCTGGAGCAAACTCCAGTGTCTGTGATGCTAACGCAATTCCAACATCTGCGATTTGTCTTTCAAAATCTTTCATTGTTATGTCTGTTCTAAAACCTGGAATAGATTCGAGCTTGTCTATAGTGCCACCAGTATGACCCAAAGATCTTCCAGAGAATTTAGATACTTTAAAACCTAAAGCTGCAAGCACTGGGGTAAGAGCCAAAGAAACTTTATCACCAACTCCACCAGTACTATGCTTATCCACATAGCCACGATTACCAGTTAATAATGCATTAGGCGCTAGAGGATCATAACCAGCATCGTGTCTTTTAAGAGTAAGCACATGACCACTGTAAGCCATTGCTCGAGTGAGTTCTATAGTTTCTTTATCAGTTAAACCATTAAAATAAACTGCCATCAACCATGATGCAAGTTGATAAGGAGGGATCTTCTCAATATTATTAATTAACCAATTGATCTCATCATTACTATGTTCAAGACCTCTTTTTTTTACTTCAATAAGTCCGAGCATTTCTTGGCTATCAGAAACTAATGTTTGCATAATTTTTAATTAACCTATCCTACTAAGGCAGCAGCGCCACCAACAATCTCAGATATCTCTTGAGTAATGCTCGCTTGTCTCGCTTTATTGTATTTCAAAAGTAGTCGACGAATAAAATCTTTAGCGTTAGTAGTAGCGTTGCTCATAGCTGTCATTCTTGCTGCAAGCTCGCTAGTAGTAGATTCCATAAGAGCTTGGTAAACTCTATTCTCTATATACATTGGTACTACTGCATCTATTAAAGTTTGTGGATCTGGCTCCAGGATTACGCCCACAGCATCTGCATTTGGAGCTGATTCTTTATTAGCATCTTCTGCAAAAGTACAAGGAAGGAAATCAATTAATTCAACTGAGTTACTTACTAAAGAAATGAACTTGGTATAAATCATTTCCACTTTATCAACCTTGCTGCTTAAAAATAATTCTTTAGCTTCTTCAGAAACCAAATTAGCTTCAAGATTAGTCGGGATTGAATTTAGATTAACAAAACTTTTAACGATATTTACTCCATCCAGAGTAAAAGCAATTTTAGAAAAAGCTGTTTTGGCTTTTCTACCTATAGTAAGTAGCTGAACATTTTTACCTTCAGCTTTTAATTGATTGATTCTCTTAGTAGCCGCTTTAATAATACTTGCGTTATAAGCACCACAAAGTCCTCTATCAGAACTCACGATAACTAATAAAATATTTTTTGGATTTGGCTTAGCACTTAATAATGGATTTGCTTGCAATTCATCAGCAGTAAGAGAATTCTTTAAATTAGCAAAAAGTTCATTGATTTTTTGTGCGTAAGGTCTTGCCGCAATTAAACGCTTCTGCATTTTGTTAACTTTCGCAGCAGCCACTAACTTCATTGCTGAAGTTATTTTCATGGTCTTTCTCGTGGAGCTAATTTTGACGCGGATTTCTTTTTGATTAGCCATAGATAAAGTATTTTAACGCATAATAGAACCGAGAATCAAACATTTAGAAACTATGAAGCTTTATCTTATTAACAAGGCGTCTATTGATAAAATTGATCTCTCTTGGAAAAGTACAATACACTTAAAAACTACTTAGTATCGAGGTTTGGCTCTAGAGTACAGAGGGTCACCATCGAAGGTGGCTTTACCTGTCCTAATCGTGATGGTACTAAAGCTTCTGGTGGTTGTACTTTTTGTACTGATGATGGTTCTTCTTCTGGCGCGCAGAATGCTGCAGATACAATTGCAGAGCAGCTTAGACAAGGTATAGCAAAACAGAAAAAACGATTTGACTGTAATAAATTTATTGCTTACTTCCAATCTTTTACTAATACATATGGTGATGTAGATTACTTACGCAAACTTTATGATCAAGCTATTGGTGATCCTGAAGTTGTAGTCTTAGCCATAGGCACGCGTCCTGACTGTGTTCCAGAGGATGTGATAGATCTTTTTGAAGAGTATACGGCTAGAGGACTTGAGCTGTGGATAGATATCGGCGTGCAAAGTAGTCACAACAAAACTCTTGATCTTATTAATCGCGCACATAGTTATGAAGATTTCGTAGATGCAGCTAATCGTATTGCTGCGCGCAAGAATCCTTTGCTTAAAGTCTGTACTCATGTGATTTTAGGTTTACCAGGTGAGACCAAAGAGATGATGCTCAAGACTGCAGAAAGACTTTCACAAACACCAATTGATCATCTTAAAATTCATCAACTCTGTATTTTCAAAGGTACTGCGATGGAGATCGATTATCTCAACGGTCAGCTAGAAGTTTTTGAAGAGCAAGAATATATAGAAGTACTTGCAGAATTTATTGCAAGGTTGCGCTCAGATATAGTCATACAGCGCGTTCTCGGCGAAGGCAAACTCGGCGAGTTGATTGCTCCTTCGTGGGCAGATCATGGTTTGAAGAATAAGTTTTTAGCTAAGCTGCATGAGTATATGGAGAAACAAGAACTTAAGCAGGAGTCGTTGCAGGTTCTTCTCTAGCAGGTACTGAGGAAGTAGGAGGCTGTGAACTAGAAGCTAGTACTGTTGTAGATGCCTCATCAATTTCTGCTGATGCAGGTATTTCCATTTCAATTACGCGCTCTGGTCTAGCTAGATTAATAAGGCTTTGTCGATATTTTTCGTTTCTATCTTCACCTAGTATTTGGCGGACTTTTTTTTCAGCCTCGCTCCGAAAGTAAGCAAGCCAAGTATCGCTTCTTCTGGATAATTGTACATATGGAGATGTAAACTCAGCTCTTTTTGATTTAAGAAACTCATCCCATTTGGCATATGCCTCTATACTTAAAATTCCATTTTTAGGAGCAAAGAGTCTTTCAGTAGAATCATTGGCAGCTTCATCGAACTTTTGGTCATCTGTAAGATATGTTTCCCTACCGAAGTGTTCTTCTCTTGAAGGAAAAGATAAATGATAAGGCTTTACGTTAGGTCCAACACGACTTGTATAATCTCCATCATAATCTATATACATTTTATAAACTCCTTTGTTTAAGCCAATTATCAAATAATAATTAAGCTAGATCATATTAACACTTAATTATTTTTTAAGCAATAGGGGATTTCAGCGTTTATTTACTTTGTGGTCCAGCCCAGATAGCTTTGCGGTTACTAACTTCAAACATACTATCTATCATGGCTTTAGCCCTAGGAAAAATATTTTCAGGAATAGTAATCTCTGTATACTCCTTGTCGAGCGCGTCATAGAGATTCTCAAGACTATGATATTTCATATTAGGACATAGAGGTAACGGAAACACCGTCATAATATCCTTCTCTGGGAAATCCGCTTGAATACGAGCTACCAAGCCTTGTTCAGAGAGAATAATAAAACTTCTACCTGCTGAACTTTCAATAAATTTATAAATTTCAGAAGTACTACCTACGAAATCTGCTCTACGCCAGACTTCTGGATCGCATTCAGGGTGAGCAATTATAACTGCATGCGGATGATCGTTGCGCTGTTTATCAACTTCGCTTGGAGTGATCTGCCAGTGTGTTGGGCAGAAACCATCATAGATGTGAAGTTTCTTTTCTGGGACATTGTATTGAACCCACTCACCAAGCCCTTTATCCGGCACAAAAATTACATCTTGACTTTCAAGTGAACGCACAATATCCACTGCATTAGTACTGGTACAACAAATATCAGATTCAGCTTTCACTGCTGCTGAGCTGTTTATATAGCAAACCACTGGCGCGCCAGGATGTTGTTTCTTAAAATTAATCAGATCATCTACATTGATCATGTCTGCCATCGGGCAGCCCGACTGGATATCAGGGAGTAAGACTTTTTTATTTGGGTTTAGGAGCTTAGCAGTCTCTGCCATGAAATGCACTCCACAAAAGACAATCAGGTCTGCATCGGTTTCAGCAGCTTTCTTAGAAAGCATAAGACTATCTCCCACGAAATCAGCAACGCGCTGCACTTCCAAACGCTGGTAGATATGAGTAAGAATCACCGCGTTTTTTTCTTTAGCCAAAGCTCGCACTTTATTGAAAAGTTCAAGTTTATCTAGGGTTCTGTCAATAACGGACCTTGCCATTAAACCAGTCATAACAGTTAGTATACTACGCCAGAGCATGATCCGTCATTGCGAGCGAAGCGAAGCAATCCCCCTGCTAGTAACCACAATGGGATTGCTTCGTCAGGCTTTGCCTTCCTCGCAATGACAGTCACCCCCTCAGGATAACGAATAACTTAAAGAAAAACTAAAAAGCCTCTCAAACTGAGGTTTTTGTATTAACGAACTGCTAGAATTCTCATTCTGCTTAGGAGATAAACCCAATGCCAGTACCAAAGAAAAACCATTCACACCAAAGACAACAACAACGTAGAGCTAACTGGAAAGCTAAGCCTATTATGCTTGTTAAATGTTCTAATTGCAGTTCTAACAAAAGACCTCACCACGTTTGCACTGAGTGTGGCTACTATAACGGACGCAAGATTATTCAACTTGCAACTGCAGATAACTAAGCTATCCTAGCTATAGTGAATTTTAAGACACTAAATAGAAAGTTTATTACAGCACTGATCACCTTTTTTATGGTCATCAGTGCTTCTTTTTTTCTATTAAGAATTTTGCCGGGAAGTCCTTTTGATGAAGGTCGTTTTCTCTCAGCAGATATTTTAGAAAAAATGGAAAAGAAATACGGTCTGGATAAACCGCTCACACAGCAGTATTCAGCATATATAGGTAAATTGATTCATGGCGATTTAGGACCGAGTCTTAAATATCCCAACCGTGATGTTCAGGATATTTTATGGGATGCAGCGCCCGTATCTTTTGAGCTGGGTATTTGGGCAATGCTTATCGCTTTGATTTTTGGAATCACACTTGGTTCAACAGCTGCATTATTTCCAAATAAATTCATTGGTAAATTCGCTTTGATTTTTTCGAGTATTTCGATTTCTATGCCTAGTTTTGTTTTTGCAGGAATCTTGATTACAATTTTTGGACTGAAGTTAAATTGGCTCCCTGTCGCACTTTGGGAAGGACCAGAATATAAAATACTTCCTATATTAACTCTTGCAATTGCACCCACTGCATATATAACTAGAATCACGCGCTCAAGCTTAATGGATACACTCGGCAAAGAGCACATCAAAACTGCCCTCGCTAAAGGTCTTGGCTATTGGACTGTAGTTACTAAACATGCAATTTACAATAGTCTCATTCCTATAGTTACTTTTGCTGGTCCTTTGCTTGCGGTACTCATCACTGGTTCATTTGTAGTTGAGTATGTTTATGCTCTTCCTGGCATGGGCAAATACTTCGTCACTGCTTTTATCAATCGCGATTACTTTCTTGTCAGTGGCGTTGTTGTAATTTTTTCTGTGGTGCTATTGGTAGTGAATACTGTGGTGGATTTGGTGGTTATGCAGTTGGATCCTAAACAGAGATCTCTATAACCAACAAATTGCGCGGGGTTGATGATTTTTAGGAATTTTGTATTTAATAAGCCTCCGAAGCGTAATTTTGATATGAATATGAGATGAAGCAAATGAGCTTGGAAAGCAAATCAGCAAGTCGCGAAGTTCTAGAATTTTTATAGGGTTATAGAATCTTTCGGTCGCGAAGCGTGTTTCAAGATGAGCTTGATTTGCTCCAAGCGAATGTAGCTGAATCCATATAAAATATCACTTTACGCGACGAGGCTTATTGAATACAAAATTTGACTTATAATAAAATCATGAACCCCCGCGCGACAGCATATCTATTAATTTTACGCTGGACTATTGCACTAATATTTTTTGCAAATGGCGTACCTAAATTATGGGATGAAGGTTTCGGAGCGCACGCTGATGATTTTTTTAGAACACTTAAAGACGATGTAATTTTCAGTCCTTATAAAGAAGTATTAAAAACACTTATCATTCCTAATGCTTTTATTTTTGCAAATTTTGTAAAGTATTCTGAAATTCTTCTTGGAGTGATTTTCTTTCTCGGTTGGCCTCTAAGAATCGGAGCAATGCTTGGAACTTTCTTGCACTTGAACTACTTATGCATAGCGAGTTTCCCAACTTTTATTTATTTAAATGCATTGATGATAGTTTGTGAGTGGGCAATACTCTATGCGTTTTCGAAAGAGTAAATTTCTTGCTTTAATTTTACTCGCGTTTTTTATAAGCGCATGTAGTTCAGACAAGTGGATTGCCACGTCGCCTTCGGCTCCTCGCAATGACAAAGTACTCAATCTAAGTATCCGCGGCAGCGACCCAAAGACTCTCAATCCCTGGATTGCCAGCGATGCTACTAGTTCCATGCTTGGCACAATTCTTTTCGATGGTTTAATCAAAGTCGACCCAAACACTGATGAAGTTAAACCACATATGGCAGAGTCTTTGCAGATCCTTGATGCTGGTAAAACTATCATAGTTAAACTTAGAGATGATATTTACTGGAATGACGGAGAGAAAATCACCAGTGCAGATGTAATTTACACTTGGAATGATTTAATTCGTGATGGCATAGCTGTTAGTTCATTACCAGATGTACTTAAAGTTGATGGTAAGTTTCCACAAGTCACGGCACTAGATGAAAGAACCATCCAATTCAAAACTGAAACAGTTTTCGCTCCGTTCCTAAAACTTATGGGAGTTGAAATCGCTCCAAAACATCACATAGAGAGCTTTTTCAAGAAGCAAAACGCCAAGAGTTTCGAAGAGAAGCAACAAGCATTTAATAGCTACCTAAGTGTAAATTCCAAGCCAGAAGAAATTGTAAGTTCTGGTCCATTTAAATTCAGCAAAGTTAAAAGTGGGCAGAGAATTGAATTTATAAAAAATCCTTCTTATTTTTTAAAAGATGATAAGGGTAAACAATATCCATATTTAGATAAAGTGGTTTTTGTTTATACTCAAGATGATTCAGCAGAGACTTTTAAATTTCTAGCAGGAGAAGTACATGCAATAAATGTTTCTCCACAAAATGCTGGCTTTATAAAATCTCTAGAAAAGAAATATAATTTTACGGTTTATGATCTTGGCTCAAGTACTAGTACGAATTTCCTCTGGTTTAATTTGAGTCACAATGTACCTGAACCACAATATTCTTGGTTCAACAATGGATATTTTCGTAAAGCGATTAATTATGCAATAGACCGTGAAAGTATCATAAACAATGTCTTTCAGGGCTTTGGCAAAGCTTTATATACAGCTGAATCTCTGCGCTCACCTTTCCTCAATGAAAATATTGGTAAAGATTTTAAACGTGATTTGCCTAAAGCCAAAGAACTACTCAAGCAAGGTGGTTTTAAATTCAATGCAAAAAATCAATTGCTCGATAGTAAAGGCAATAGAGTTGAATTCAATATGATCACTAATGCTGGTAATGTCGAAAGAGAATTAACCAGTGTCATTATCATTGATAATTTAAAAGAACTTGGCATCAAAGTTAATTTCAAACTTATAGAGTTCAATAACTTCGTGGGCAAGACCATGCAAGGCAAAGACTATGAAGCTGGGATTCTATCTCTCACTGGAGGCAATGAACCAAATGGCGGTGCAAATGTTTGGAAGAGTGATGGCAGATTGCATCTCTTCGATATAAAAAATTCACAGAAGAATCCTATAACGCGAGATTGGGAAAAAGAAATCGATAATTTGTTCAATCAAGGTGTGCAATATATGGATTTTGCGAAACGCAAAAGCATTTATGACAAATTTCAAGAAATTGTTTTTGAAGAAAATCCTCTAATTTATATCGCTTCACCCAAAATAATCATGGCTATCAGTAATAGAATAAAAGGCATTCAAATCACTAAATATGGCACTCCGCTTGATGAAATTTATAAATTAGACATAGAATCCAAAAATAATTAAGGGATGACCCCTTCTGTCCAGCAACCTATATATACATTTTGATAGAATATTATTAGGAAATAGTATGGAAAAAGTAATTTTATAAAATGCTCGGCATTAGCATACCCGGAAGTATAAGCGGACTCCGAAAACAATTAAGCGGTATCCTTGGTACAACATTAAGCGATACTACTGAAGGTTTTTTATATAAAACCTTTGGTCCAAACTGGCCTTATTTTAAAAGAGGTTTATTCGGTTTATTTGCCAAAACCAACTTAGAACAATTACATAAATCTCCCGAACTTACAGGTTCGGAAATTAAACAAGAATTTTCCCAACTTAAAAGTGATGTAGTTGGTTCTATTAATCCTCTGAGCTTTGTTTGGAAAACTTTAAAAGCTATTGTTGGCATGGGTAAACGCAATCGAATTGATAACTCACTTACAAAACTCAAAGACTATACAGGCATGCGTGGTGCGCCACGTTATGTAAATAAGGCTTTGAAGGATCTTGAATATTTATTACATAAACGAATTAGCCAAGTAGAAACTATTTGGTCTAAGCTTGGAATCTCAACTACTAAAGCTGTTTTCGAAGATAAAACTTTTCAAGGACTACTCGACGCTTTTAAAACCTGGATGCAAGTTTTCTCAAACCTAATCAATGGTGGGTTCCCAGGGCAAGGTGTTTCAATAAATGATGCAAGGTTTTTAAAAGATTTTGAAAATCAAGTAGCTTATGGTAGCCATGAAAAATATTTAAAACATGATTTATTGCCAGTAATCACACAAACTCTAAATCAAGCACAACAAGCAATTCATAAAGCAAATCCTAATATTGCAAAATCTCAAGGTTTAATGGAAAGAAGTCCAACGCTAACTCCACAGCAAGGAAATAGAGCAATGCCACAACATCTTACACAGGCAAGATCACAACCTCAATTAGCTTTCAGTTGATTTTTTTCAGAGCTTGATTAAGCAAAGCCTCTAATTCAGTTTTTATTTCTTGAAAATTTACTAAAGCAAAATTCTTTTTAATTGAAATGACAAGTAAACCAATTTTCTTCAAAGCAGATTCTTTATTAGGGTCTAAGCGATAAAGGCGATATACTTCGCGCATTTGTCTTTTAATACGATTGCGCAGAACTGCTTTCTTGGAGAATCCTTTACTAACTACAAAACCCACAAAAGGCAATTTATCTTGGTAGTTAGCTAGAGTTGCAGTACAGGTGACTACGAAGTTAGCAGAATAATTTGGCTTACCTTTTTTATAAGCCTGCTGAAATAAACCTGAGTATTTAAGTCTTTCTTGTTTTGGAAGCACTGAAAACTAATTAAGAATCAATTAGATAGCGAGTTTCTTACGACCTCTAGCTCTTCTACGAGCGATTACCGCTCTGCCGCCAGGAGTGGCCATTCTAGCTCTGAAACCGCTAGTTCTCTTTCTTTTTCTTTGGCTACCTTCTAAAGTTCTTTTCATAACGAAGATATTATATTAGCATATAGGTATAGATGAAATTTTTTGAATATAGCAGTGAATTCAACTGCAGTTCTGATCAGCTTTTTAGCTGGCACGAGCAGAGAAATGCTTTTAAAAGACTGTGTCCTTATTGGGAACCAGTAAGCATAGTAAATCATAAAGGAACTATTAAAAATGGTGATGAGGCTAAATTAGTAATTAAATTAGGACCTCTTCCAATTATTTGGCATTTAATACATGAGGATTTTATTCAAGGCAAACAGTTCAGTGACAGGCAATTATCCGGACCTTTCGCTTATTGGAAACATCATCATTTAATAACTGATTTAGGAGCAGGCAAATCTGCATTAAAAGATAGAATTGAATATAAATTACCCTTTGGTTTTATTGGTCATCTTTTTGGAAATAAATTCGTTATCCAAAAACTCCAAAGACTTTTTGAATATAGACACAGAATTACAAAACATGATCTTCAAGCAAGATCACAATTAGGAAGGAAAGAGAAAATGAAAATTTTAATTAGTGGTTCTAGCGGCATGGTTGGAACTGACTTAGTAAGTTACTTAGAAAATCACGGGCACGAAGTCCTGCGTCTAGTTAGAGAGACTGGCGCTAAAGGAGTATTCTGGGATCCCGAGAAAGGCATATTGAGCGCATCTGATTTAGAAGGTTTCGATGCTGTAATTAATTTGGCTGGTGAGAATATCGCTGGCAAAAGATGGTCCTCTGCGCAGAAAGAAAAAATCAAAACTAGCAGAATTAAATCTACTACTCTACTTGCTGAAACTATGGCTAAATTAAAAAACAAACCAAAGGTTTTTGTTTGTGCTTCTGCAATTGGTTTCTATGGCAATAGAGTAAATGAAAGCCTTGATGAAAATAGTAAAGCTCAAGCTGGAGATTTTCTGTCCGATACTTGCATTGCTTGGGAAGATTCATGTAAAGCCGCGCGCGATGCTGGTATTAGAGTAGTGAATACTCGCTTTGGAGTTATTCTCAGTCCTAAAGGCGGAGCCCTAGCTAAATTACTCACACCTTTTGAGCTTGGAGTTGGCGGCATCATCGGCAATGGCAAACAAATCATGAGTTGGATTGCACTTGATGATGTAATTTATGGCTTAGCTTATGTGCTACAGGATGAAAGTATTTCTGGTCCAGTGAACTTCACTGCACCAGAACCTGTTAGTAATCATGAATTCACTAAAACATTAGGGAAGGTTTTAAATAGACCGACCTTATTTCCTGTGCCTGAATTTGCTGCCAAGCTTGCCTTGGGTGAAATGGCAGATGCACTTTTACTATCAAGCCAAGATGTAGAATCTAAAAAACTACAAGCAAGTAATTTTAAATTTGCTTATCCAGATTTGGAGAGTGCATTGAGACATTTACTAGGATCTTGAAAAAACTTCAAAGCCATAATTATTCTCAAAACTTTCTTTCCGTTCTATTAAATTGAAATACCCTGCCGAAGCTATCATCACCGCATTATCAGTACAGTATTTCTGCGAAGGTATCAAAAGCTTATAACCATTAGCTTCTGAAAATTTTTCTTGAAAAACTTTTCTAAGTTCAGAATTTGCAGCAACTCCGCCCGCTAGTACAACAGTCTTATGACCAGTGATTTGCACAGCTTCATTTACTTTTTGGTAAAGAGTATTTGCTACACAAATTTGAAACGCCTTAGCAATTTTAGCTTTATCTTTTTCCCAAATCTCTTCGCCAAGTTTTTCTTTTAATCTCAAGACCGATGTTTTCAGTCCAGAAAAACTAAAATCTAAATTCTCCATCTTAGCTATAGGAAATTTATAATAACCATTGATTATTGCTGTAGAGTCTATATCAATACTGGCTTTGAGATCATCTTTATGACTCTGTGCGAGCTGATCGATATATGGACCACCAGGATAAGCTAAGTTCATCAAACGAGCAACCTTATCAAAAGCCTCACCAGCAGCGTCATCTACAGTCTCACCCAGAATTTTTATTTCAGTATAGCTTTGTACATTTATAATCTGCGTGTGACCGCCACTGACGAGCATACAAATAAAAGGTGGTTCAAGTGTAGAGTCAATAAAATTTGCACAAATATGTCCTTGTAAATGATTCACAGGAATAAGTTTTTTGCTATGAACCCAAGAGAGTATCTTTGCAACATTTACACCGATTAATAAAGAGCCCATTAAACCTGGACCTTGAGTTACTGCAATTGCATCTATTTTTTCAAAACCAAAATCCGAATCAGCAAAAAGTTTTTTGATTAAATCATTTATGGTTTCAAGATGTATTCTTGAAGCGATCTCGGGAATTACTCCACCCCACTCTTGGTGATCATCAATCTGCGAAAAAACCAAATCAGCAATAACAGTACGGCCATCTTCTACAATCGCCACTGCGGTTTCATCACAACTTGTTTCTATGCCTAGTACTAACATGTTATATTGTTAAAAGTATGGCAAATTTTCAAAACATAGAAGCAGTAATCCTTGATAAAGACGGAGTCTTCGTAGATTTCCACAAACTTTGGTTGAGAGTAATTGCTTGTAGGGCACAATTAATTGCAGAAATATCTTCTGAAACTTCTGAGATGTTAGTAAAAATTAGAACAGCCTGCATCAGAGCAATGGGTGTTGATGAAGAAGATGAAATGGTTGATCCTTGTGGTCCATGTTCAATGCCCCTTTCTAGTGTCAAATTAGCTCTAGCAACTGCACTCTTTATTACTAGAGGCGAAGCTGATCCTCACTACCAATGGTTCACAGCTTTAAAAACTGTCGACAAGGCTATCGAAGAAACTAAATCCATACTTAATGTAGTTGAACTTAGTGAAGCAATTCCTGGAAGCATTGAAAAAATTCAAGAACTAAGCAAAGCAGGATTTAAAATAGGAATATTTAGTTCTGATAGTGACGATAATGTAAGCGGTACTTTAAATAAATTTGGCATTGATAAATCAGTTAATGCTTCAAACTGTGGAATTTTAAAAGATAAAAATAGATTTGTAGAACTGTGCGAAAAACTAAAAGTCAAGCCTGAAAACGCTCTTGTTATCACTGATACACCAAATGATCTTAACTCTGCACGCGAAGCTGGTGCAAAAAGTATTTTGGTTCTTTCAGGTCTTATTAAAGAAGCTGAGAGTCTTGCTAGCTTAGAAACAAAAGCTGATTTAGTAATTAACTCAGTTGCAGATTTAGATCTGGCAATTATTTCCAACTCTAAAAAAAAAGTAGCAGCGTAGTTTCCTCTGATGAGGTTCTAGAAATTTTTACCGACGGTGCTTCTAGAGGCAATCCCGGACGAGCTTCTGTTGGAGTAAGTTTTAGAGTAAACAATCATGAAGTTAGTAGCATCTCCAAAGATATTGGTTTTGCTACTAACAACATTGCTGAATACACGGCACTACTTGAAGCATTAGTAAAAGCACAAACACTTGGTTATAAACATCTTTCAGTTAAAGCTGATAGTGAACTCATGATCAAACAAATGAAGGGTGAGTATAAAGTAAAAAATCCTGAGATCAAAGAGATCTTTTTAAAAATCGTAAAATTAGTTCAGAGCTTCTCAAAGGTAGAATTCAAGCATGTTAGACGCGAAGAGAATAAACGCGCAGATGAGCTTGCAAATATGGCATTGGATTCTTAATCAGAAGGAGTATATATTCCACCAAACCCCTGATTAGGCTGCCCGTAGCCAGGATAATCCTGTTCAAATGCATATGGCATTTGTTGGTATCTCATAAAATTTGGATCTTCGATAAAGGGACTTTCACCAGGAGGGTTATTATAATATTGCACTGGGTATTCTACAGAATCACCAGGACCTTGAGCTCTGTAATATTCATAATCACTACGATCTGCTTTGCCTCTAACAACTCTTGCAATCAAACCACCAATATGTGGAATTACACCAAGACCATATGCTGTGGTCAAACCTGTTTGATCAAAATAGCCAGGATAATTTAATGGTGTCACCACATCGATGGGCACAAAATTCAAGAAATCAACTGCAATACTTCTTTTAGACGCTGGTTTATCAATTTGAGTATTGTATCCCCAACCTGGCGCGAGTCTTGCATTATTACGAGGTTCTGCAGTTGGTGGAAGTACATAAGGATTAGGTATTCCACCGGTTGAATATGGGTTATAGACATACTGTTGGTAAGCTACTCTTTGAACTTGATCTGGATAACTAGGACCAGAATTTTGAGTATTTAATGGATTCATCACATCATCAATAGTTTGCACAGGTCGAATTAAAAAACCACTTGCACTATACAAGCCAACGAAACCAGTGTTTTGTTTCAAAATCACTTCTGATGCACCATGCGAAGAGACATGGCTTTGCCAATTATCAGTTCTAGGAATTTCTATTACTTTTTTACCTTGGAAAATACCTCTTTCATTATCAGCAATTTCTTGAGCTCTAACACCTACAAGAAGTAAAACTTTACTCTCATCAATATTAATATCACCGTAAGCAAAAGCAGGACTGAGACATAAGAATAATGGAATTAAAAAACACAATGTTTTTAATTTGAAAAGCAATTTTGCTATAAAATACTTTCTCAACTCGTCTCCCTACTTATATACATAGATTAGTTTAATTAAGGTTAGATTAAGGACAATAAGCTTGCTCAGGGGGATTGCTTCGCTACGCTCGCAATGACGACTCAAAACAGCTTACCTGTATTTAGAAGTAAATCTTGAAGTGCACTAAAGAAAAGCGGCAAGGTCAAAAGCCAAACAAGCAAGCCAATAGTAGGTTTAATGGTAAAACTGATTTGGAAGGCATTTATCTGCGGAGCAGCTCTTGAAACCAATCCCAGAACAATGTCATTCACTAAGATTGTAAGAATAACGGGACTAGTAATTACAAAACCTAATCTAATAATGTCACCACAGAGGTGTACTATTTTAAAAATATTTATATTAATCGTTGGCAAATAAATATTGAATTTATCAAAACTCCCGGCAATGCCTTGAAGCAACATTTCCGGTCCACCAATAGTAAGGAAAACTACCGCAGAAAGCATCGACATAAATTTACCCATAATAGTTGTTTGTCCACCAAGGCTTGGATCAAATATTTGTGCAGAAGAAAAACCCATTGAAGCATCCATCATCTCACCGCCTGCAACTACTATATAAAAAAGCAAATTAACAGTGAAGCCTAATATAAAGCCAATAACAATATTACTTAGGACTGCAAAAACTATAGAATAACCACCTTCTGGAATGCCCTGATCAAGCACTCTTGGAGCCAACATCGAAGTTAGTAGCAAAGACATTCCTAAACGGATATAAGAAGGCACCCCCTTGTTAGAAAAAATTGGTGCAAAGTGCATAAAGCTTAATACTCTAATCAAAGCCAAAGCTAAACAAACAACTGCATTGCCCAGAGAACCAAATAAACTTTCTCTGAACAAACCAGTAAATAATTCCATTACTGACCTGCCTCTTGAAGTTCATTAGCAGAATTTTTAATGCCATTAAGTCGGTCACTGATGCTACTTCTAGTAGCTGGTTGTGCTGGCGCTGGCGTTCTCTGCGGAGTTTGTGCTACAGGCGCAGTTCTAGCTGGTTGAGTAGTTTGTCTTTGCGGAGCTTGCGTCACTGGCGCTTGAGTTCTAGCTGGTGCTTGCTGTGCTGGACTAACTACTGGAGTTCTAGTTTGCGTAGTTCTCGGAGTATTAATATGAGTCACTGGAGTTAAGTTCTGTGCGCGAGTTGGTTCAGGGCTTCTTGCTGGACTACTAGTAGCTTTTGGACGTGAACTTGGTAAATTAGTTTGAATCACTTCAGGTTCATTTACAGCATCAGCAACCTTAGCTGCTCCAGAAGTATTTGGACCAGTCTTAGCAAGGCTAGTTGGTGGAGCTTGGGGTGTAATCTGTTCTTCCTCTTTAGGCTTGGTTAAAAAATTATCTCTTGGTAAAACATAGGAGCCCAATGAAGGTATTAATTGAAATGCTTTACTCAAAGCTTGAGCAGTATATTTACTGACGTACTGGAACATATAGAAACCAAAAACAATAAGAGCAAGTAATAGTCCGATTACTTTTACTGCTGATCCTAAAGTTTGTTCTTGAACTTGAGTTGCTGCTTGCAGAATACCAACTGCCAAACCCAGTCCAGCAGCCAAAATAACCAAAGGACCAGAAATAAATAATATGGTAAAAATTCCTTCTCTAATTGCTTCAGGCATCCAATCCATAATCTTAATTAAAGCTCTGCGCTAATCCTTTTATTATTAAATCCCAACCATCTATCGCCACAAAAATCATAATCTTAAATGGTAAAGAAACGATTGTCGGAGACAACATTATCATCCCCAGTGCTAGTAATATATTAGCGACAATCAAGTCAATTACCAAGAAAGGTACGAATACCAAAAATCCAATTTGGAAAGATTTTCTGAGTTCACCTAAAAGATATGCCGTAGCTAACTCTCTAGCTTTGATTTCATCTGGGCTCTTTGGAAATGGCTCCCTTGCAAGCTTGTAGAAGAATTTCAAATCCTTCACTTCAACATTTCGCATCATATGCTTGGACAAAGTTTTATAGGTTTTATCAAAAGCTTCTGGAAGCCGTATTTGATTATTAGAAAGTGGAATCAAGGCTTCTTTATTAATCTGATCAAGCTCAGGTCCTAGGATATAACCAGTCATAATGATACTTAAACCAACTAGAACCATTGTTGGTGGAGCATTTTGCGTACCAATTGCTTGTCTTAAAAGCGAGAGCACGAGTATGATCCTCAAGAAAGGAGTCATGGTGACAATCATGATTGGTAAAAAACTTAATAAGAAAAGTAAGGCTACTACCTGTAAGCTAGGTTCAAGATCTGGTAATAGTTTGCTGAGTGTATCCATTTATTTGTGAGCCGACCAAGTCCTTTTTATTTCTTCCTCGCTAATTATATAGCTGTTTGTAAATCCAATAATTATTGAGAACTCTTTTGGTATATTCTCTTGTTTCATCATACGGCATATTTTCAACAAATAAATCGTAATCCAGATTCTCTTTTTTATTGTTTTCTTCAAATTTCTCAATCCATTTACCTAAAGCCACAGGACCTGCATTATAAGAGGCTATTGAGTAAATCAAATTATCATCAAACTTTCTCAATACATCTTCAAGGTATTTAACCCCAAGCTGAATATTAGTTTCTATTTTCATCAGATCCTCTGCAGTAGCAGGAGGTTCTATCTCCAGGGACTTCGCTAAATCTTTAGCAGTATATGGCATCACCTGCATTAAACCAACAGCGCCAGCAGGGCTAATTATGCTCTCTTGATAACTAGATTCCTGTCTAATCAAAGCATGAACCAACATTGGATCGACTTTCAGATTTTTACTTGTTTGATCTGTGATTAAATCTTCATAGAGTAAAGGATAAGCAAATTGGAATAATGGATTTTTCGTATCAGCCACTGACTGCTTCTCTTTGATTATTTTACGAGCTAAATCTAAGGCACCCACATTGTCATTATTTTTTGCCATTAACCAGATTCTGAAATCATCATCGATTTTCAGTTCACCTGAATCTGCCAAACTGAGAATATATCCATACTGACCAGCTTTAGTAAGCTCTAAAGTATCTGCACCAAAAAGTTTTTCAATATCAAAATTCTGATACACAGTAGGCCAGGACCACTTTGCAGCAGCAATGAATTCATTAGAACCTGGTAACAAATACCATTTATTCTTTTTCTCAAGAATTTGATTAGCTCTAAAACCATAATAATTATCAGGATGAGCAATGATGAGGTTTTGGAATACAGCACGAGCATTTTCTTTTTCACCTAATTTAAGATGAATCTTACCTGCCCAGAAAGCCACAAAAGCATGTGAACGAGAGTTTTCAAACTCTTTCCAATGATCTCTATAAATATCCAAAGCCTTGTGATAATTTTCTCTTTGGAATTCTTTCCAAAAAACTTTTTTCAAACTTTCAGCAGCATAATCACCTCTTGGGAAGTTCTCATAAATATAGAAGTAATCTTCTTTAGTATCAGAAAGATTAGCTACTTCCCAATAGACTTTTTCTTTAGACTCTGGTGTTACTGCATCTTTCAGAGCTTGCAACTGCAATAAAGCTTCATCCTTATTTTTTGTAAGGTCTAAATATACATCTATCATTTCATTTGCAAGTTCAGGGTTTGAAATTTTTGGTAAAGAACGCAGAACCAAAGCTTTAGCATCTTGTTGTTTATCAAGTTTAAGTAAAGAATCAAGAAAAGGTTTTAAATAAAGTTCAGGATTATTTTGGCTAGTATTGAAAAGCTCAAGAGCTTTTTCATACTCACCAATCTTCTGATAACTGATTGCCATATAATTAGTTGCATTTTTAAAATAAGCTTGATCGGCTTTGTCCATTGCCAAAATTTGATCGCTAACTAAATACGCCAAACTGCCACCAGGACTCTTTTCTAAGTACTCTTTTAAGAGACTTAGTTTCTCTGCTTTGTCATCAGTTAAATTCGCTAAATAGTAATTTGCAGCAATCGCTTGCTCACTATTTGGATAAAGTTTTTTAATTGAAATAAAAGTTTTCTTCGCTTCTACTGTTTGGCTTTGTCTCAAGTGAGACTTCGCTAATTCGTAGAGGAATTTGGGATCATTTGGATATTTAGCTCTCAAGAGTTCCAGCTTCTTGATTACTGCAGCCTCATGACCAACTTTCTCTGCAAGCTTCACGATGAAGTAAGCGTTATGCTTCGGCAAATAATCTTCATCAATTTCACTTGCACGTATAAACGCCAGAACTGATTCACCAACTGAATCATAGAGCCTTGCCAAAATAAATTTTCTTCTATTTTCTAATTGCTTAGGTAATGGAAGCTGACGCTCTAATTCATCTATAGCTTTATAAGGATCTGCTTTAGAAGCATCTACAATTGCAAGAAGATTTTCTTCAACTTGTTTATAAGCTTTAGTTTCAAGCTTAGGATATTTTTTTGGATCAGCAGAATTTAAATAAACTAAATAAGAAGAAGCTCCAAGTATAAGAACCACCAAGCCTACAAGTACATACTTAAAGAACTGACTTTGAGAGAAATTTGTTATTGAATCAGAAAATTTTTTGAGCGAATCCACATCTTAATTATTACACTAATAGTTCGTCATCGCGAGCCATCGAAGATGGCGTGGCGATCCAGTTACCAAGGTCTTAAGTTGAACGCATAAGAACTTTATTAGCCAATTGCCCACACGCCGCATTGATATCATGACCGCGCTCTTTACGAACAGTAATAGTTTTACCGCGAGAAGTTTTCTTAAGTATATTCACAAACTCTTCTACACGTCTTGGTGACGGTCTTTTGAAAGGATCATTTACATCAGTCTTATTATAAGGAATTAAATTTATATTGCAATGCAAGTCCTTGACTAGTTCTCCAAGGATTTTAGCTTTTTCAAAACTATCATTAACTTCTTCAAGCAAAACATATTCAATAGTAACTCTTCTATTAGTCTTATCTACAAAGCGTTTCAGAGAATCAATAACTTCGAAAACTGGCCACTTTCTATTAATTGGCACCAAATAATCTCTACCATCATCGGTTGGATCATGCAAAGATAGCGCAAGAGTAATCTGTAAGCCAGTTTTAGCCAGCATATCAATCTTAGGAATAACCCCACTGGTAGAAACAGTGATATGCCTTACACCAATACCAACTTGGTTGCGCATCAGTTCAAGGGACTCAAGAACTTGATCATAGTTATTCAAAGGCTCTCCCTGACCCATATACACGATATTGTCTATGCGCTCGCCTGTGAGGTTTTGCATAAAAAGAACTTGCTCAATGATTTCACTAGCTGAAAGATTTTTCTTGAAACCCAGTGTACCAGTGGCACAGAAAGGACATCCTACAGCGCAACCAATCTGAGAACTGATACATGCACTTAACGAATCTCTATCTTCAAATCTCATCAACACTGACTCGACGAAGTCTCCACCCATAGTTTTAAAAAGAAATTTAATAGTGCCATCACTACTCTTTTCCATTTTCTCAAGAGCTAGAGAACCGACAGGGACTGCGTTTTCAGCCGATGCTAAAAGTTCTTTAGCCTTAGCTGAAAGATCAGACATCTTAGAAAAATCACGTTCTGATTTAGAGTAGATCCATTTATAAAGTTGTTTGCCTCTGAACTTCTCTAAGCCCTGAGAAATGGCATATTGCTCGAGGTCATACTCAGACATGCCAATTAAAGATTTAGATTTTTGTTGCGTTAAAGCCACAGATAATATTGTATCACGGATTCAAAGATTGTGAACTTCATTAAATCCGCACAAATGTCCCAAGGAAGTTTTGTGCGGATTTTATCAAGCGCTTAAAATCCGCGTAAGATCTATATTCTTAAACCCCTCTAAGGAAGAGCTCTTTAGCAATAATCAATCTTTGAATCTGTGAAGTACCTTCATAGATTTGGTAAATCTTAGCATCGCGCATTAATTTCTCTACAGGATATTCACGTGAATAACCATAACCACCAAAAACTTGCACTGCATTAGTTGCAGCTTCCATCGCGGCATCAGCAGCAAAGCCTTTAGCAAAACTTGCGATCTTAGTATTACGCTCATGACGATCAATCATCCATGCAGACTCAAGTGTAAGTAATCTTGCAGCTTCGTATTTCATCGCCATTTCAGCAATCATAAAACTCACAGCTTCATGCATTGCAATTGGCACACCAAACGCCACACGCTCCATAGCGTATTGTTTAGCATGTTCCATCGCGGCACGAATAATTGCAGTTGCTCCAGCAGCCACTCCTGGACGGGTTTTGTCGAAAGCCTTCATTGAAATTTTGAAACCTTCACCCTCTTCACTCAGACGGTATGCAGCAGGAATTTTTACTTCATCAAAAGTTACCGCATGAGTACTGCTCGCGCGCTGACCCATCATGTCTTCTTTCTTCTGCACTGTTACACCTGGAGTATCAGCAGGCACCACGAAACAAGAAAGTCCTTTATGACCAGCATTGATATCAGTAGATGCAAGTACATAAAACCATTTAGCGTATTTAGCACCAGTGATCCATTGCTTAGTACCATTGATCACATATTCATCGCCAACTTTCTTAGCAACAGTCTTCACACCTGCCACGTCAGAACCAGCTGCTGGCTCGGTTACACAATAGGAAGCGAATTGTAATTCTTCCATCATCGGTGCAAGAAATTTTTTGTTGATGGTTTGATCATCAACTACAAGTAGTGGAGCAGATGCAAGCATGTTTGCACACAATGCCGTAGAAATACCTGTACAAGCGACTCCTAGCTCTTCAGCCATAATAACTTCTTCAGTAATTCCTAATCCCATACCACCCACATATTCTGGGAAACCTGGATTCATCAAACCAACTTCAAAAGCTTTCTGTGCAATCTCCATCGGGAATTTAGCTTCACGGTCATGATGCTCGGCCTGAGGTTTTATTTCTTTTTCAGCAAAATCTCTTGCGAGTTTCTGAAGGTCTTTCTGGGTATCGGAAAATTCAAAATTAATCATAATCTAAGGCTTATTCTAGGATGATTCTCGGAATTTGCAAAAATTTTGACAGGCAATAAAGAGATTTCTACAAAATAGACTAAAACAATTACAAAAAAATCTAAAATATTGGAAACAAAACTGATATTATGTATATCTATATAGGTGCAGGAATAAACATAGTAAAAAAATAATGGCTATAGGCGAACTACCATCACAGCAAATTCAAACTTTTGTAAAGAGTGCACCGTCAGTGACACCATCAAAAACACAAAACACTGTTACAGGAAGTAATGATCAAACACATCCAGAATTAGATGATCTTAAAGAAAGAAACAGAACTGCGGCAATTAGCGGTTTAAGCATTGTAAGCGAAGACTCCAGTAAATATGAAAAAATCCTAAGCAAAACATGGACAGATGAAACTCTAGAACTCATTAAAGGGATGGGTATTAGTCATCTTGGTCCCGAAACTTTAGATCGCTTGTTACTAGATCGGAGATTACTTGATTCTCAGAATACTGAGGCTTTAGACAATAGAGAAGCTCTCCTAAATCAAATAGCAAAATCTTTCCCGGACAATAAGCCCGAAAATTTACTTTGGGATTTTCTTTTAATTCTACATCGCAGTAATAAACCAGCCGAAGAATTTATAAATGCCCTTAAAAGATATTCGCAGATAAAATCTAGGCAAGATGAAGTTAAAAATCTTGAGAACCAAAGAAACAAATCGGATACACCACAAGCTATAAAAAGAATAAATGAATCAATAGGAAAATTAAATAATCAAATCACACAATTAAAAAAAGATCCAAACCCAGAATTGGAGAATGATTTCTTTGCAGAACCTTTAGAAGGTGAAGAGAGAAGTCACTGGAAGTCTTCTACTCGTTTAAAAACAACATTAGCTGGATTAATTGCAAGCGGCGTGGCTATTCCAATTGCAATAAATGGGTTTTTCAATGCTAACAATTCAAATGAAAATTTAACCAGTCAACATTTAATATCTTCTGCTGCAAATGATCACAATGTAGCTCCAAAATTAGTAATTCAAAAACCAACTAAATCTCAAAAAAGATCAACAGCTCAAGCTCTTGCAACTGAAGCTCCTGTAATTAGTTCAGGAACTTCTACTCCTAGTCCTGCTCGATGTCTCATACCAATTCGCTTTGACGAAAAACAATGGGCACCTATCATAGTCAGTTTCAAAAATATTGCTGGTACAAACATGTCCGTTAAGATGCCTAAGATTCTTTATGATTCGATCAAAATTGATGATGTTCACGAACATAATAATTTTGCACAATGGTTTTATTCAGGTGTCCTGAGTAGTAATGAACTAGCTGCTCTGGAACCTAATCGAGAAGAGCTTTTAATTGACTTATTAAATTTAATTCAATCGGGAAAATTTTCAATTACTTTTAATCCTAATATTGAGAATATCCAAGCAAATAATTCAATGTTAATACTGCCTCTGAAACAAACAAAAGCTCTTAGAGAATCAGTTGGCGGACCTGAGTGGATCAAAGCTCATAATCTTTTTAAAAAACAATGCGTGGAAGTAATTGGAGAAGAGATACAACCTAAAACTCAAACCGCTGCAAACTAAATGCAAGTTGCTGGTAATGTTTGACCTGTTGCTTGATAACAATAGCAATCCCCTGGCATACATTCAGTTGTTTGAGTCGCTGGCATAGTGGTTGGCATTGGTAAATTTGGCACAGCTACTGTAGCGCAGCTTTCAGGTAAAACTAAGCCTGACATTGCAAGACAATAACAATCATCAGCTGGACATGCTGGCATTGTCGTCGATACTGGTTCTGGCATCAATGGCGGCATCGGCAAGCTGCCATCATTGCATCTGAAATTTGCACTGCTTGATTCAGCATTCATTTTTTTTACGCCTTTACCTTTGGCATTTAGTGCCAAGCTTTTAACAGCTCTTTGTAATTGGTAAAAAGTTTCTCTAGTTAATTCAGTATTGGGACTAGTATTGGTTACACATACTGTGAAAATTGCTCCATCTTCAGCAGTCACTTCTTTACAATTTCCAGGATCAAAGCCTAGAATACTGCCACCGCCCGACTTCTTAGCTGAAGCTAGCATCGGCAATAAATTACAAACAAATATAACTACTAAAACTATGCCCAGTTGTTTTTTCATAAAAATCTTCTCAAAGGAGCACAAAACTCCGTTAATCCTTGCTATCGGATATCTAGGTCATAAACTTTAGTTAAAATGATAGATAAGCTATAGTTTTCTATCTAGGTAACTCGTGAAACCCTTACTAGCAATGAAAAAATTCATTTATAAAGAAATAGATTCCACCCAAGAAGAAATAAAAAAACTTCTAAAAAATGAAAGTCCTTATAAGGAAGCGCTTTTAGTTTTTGCTGATAAACAAAATTTTGGTAAGGGTAGATTTGGTCGCACTTGGTCATCTCCTGCAGGCAAAGGTATCTATATGAGCTTTGCTCAAAAACTAGATAGCAAATTAATTTCAGAACCACAATCATTAATCGAACTTGCAGAATCTATCACCAAAAGAACTGGACTACTTTTAATTGAGGTGCTTAAAAAGTTTTTTAATTCTGCTGTGTTGGAAGATTTATATTTAAAACCAATCAATGATATTTATTACCAAGAGAAGAAGCTTGCTGGGATTTTAATTGAGATCATTACTCACAATGAAGAAAAATTTTTAATTACTGGAATTGGAATTAATTTATTTAAGAGTGAATATGATTTGGATGAAACTTCAGATGGCAAAAATGCCATCCCAATTTCTTTAGAAGAAATTTTTAACAAGCAAGCTTGGCACCAAAGCTTCAATAAAACTGAACTTATAGAATCTATTGCTATTGCTCTGCTTAATTAGAGAGATTTTAAAGAAAATATATAGAAGCTTCAGTAAAAGGCTTGGACCCAGATTTAAAAAGGCTTTTTGTATATAATGTTATACGCTGCATATGCCGGGGTATGGCTCAGCTTGGTAGAGCGCTTCGCTTGGGACGAAGAGGCCGTAGGTTCAAATCCTGCTACCCCGACCATTTTAATTAAGCTCAGAAAATTTGTACCTGTAGGTTCTATCCTCTTTTGCGACCTCTAAGGTCGCGTGCTACCCCGACCATTATCAGAGGACTCGAAAGAGCCCTCTTTTTTTTTTGTACCTGTAAAGAACATTCGGCTCATCGGATGTACACCAAAGTTGTGTAATTTAAGAAGTAAAACTCTTCTGATTAAGCACA
>CAZFCF010000008.1:0-81865 GCA_964517685.1 uncultured Gammaproteobacteria bacterium
GCATGTATAAGGCATACCGTCAGCGTTAGTCCTGAGCTAGGATCAAACTCTCCATAACATTAGTTATAGTTTTTATTACCTAGTAGTAACTATTACTCGAATTTCGTATGTTTTACACCATTGATTTCTTGTGAGAAAACTTGTAAACATAAGAAATTCTAATCTACTCAAAATTCATTTGACAAGGTTATTAACCGTCTATTCTATTCAGTTTTCAGATTACATCAGCGCATTTATTCAACGCGCGAAGCTTAATACTAGCAAAGAGATTCAGAGTTTGCATGCAAATATTGTAATAAATTTCTAAAGGTTTATTGAGGAAGTGGGATCAAAAACCAAGAAAAAGCTCATTAAAAAATAATTTGTATAATTTTAGATCATGCCTAATACCATCACTAGAATAGACGACTTCCAGCATACAAAAACAGTCGGAGACAGGATTGGTAGTAAAATGCTAGCCCGCATTATGGCCACATTACCAGCTGATGCAACACAGAGAAATCAATTTATTGAAAAAGGAATTAAAGAAAAAGGCTATCTTGAATTGGATGCGGTGAAAAAAAATGCCACTAATCCAAATGCAAAACCTTTCAAAATCAGAATTGAAAGTCCTTCAAACACTGCTTTATCAATCAAATTGAAGATAAAAGATCATGACAACTTGGGTTGGCGAGATGTGAAATTAAGTGATTTTCAACAACGCTTGATTCTAGGGCATCGTTTGCCACTATCTATAGGCAAAAAAGGAGATGTTCTTGAACATAATGTTGATCAATTCTCTTTAAAAAGATCTCTCTACTCAAAACCTACTAGAGGAAAAACTAAAGATCATTTTACTACTAGAGTAGATGAACATAGAAAATTACTTAAAGAACTTTCATTAGCCGCAACTAACTAATTCTTCGCATCAGTAAATCCATAGTACTTAGCAATCGGCCAGTAGATTATATAAAAAGTCCCAAGCCCCGCAAAAACAAGCATTAAGGCAAAGACAGAGTTCAATGCCGTAAAGATACTTATAAGTAGAACTTGTTCACCGATGTTGAAACGTAAAATTGGAATTGAGCGGTAAACAAGTAAGCCGAAGCGTAAAAAGTTTTTTAATATCGTCATCGCGAGCGAACCATGACGAGCAGAGTCCGCTCGCAATGACGCATTGTCCTCACGCACGACACCTTCAAGCTTCATATCCTGATTTACATAGTAATCAATCAATAAGACTGTAAACATTGCAATCATTGCCAGAGGCCAGATTATCCAAGCTGGAAAATCTATCTTAGTCATCAAGATAGCCTGCAAATCAACCGGCAAAAGAAAAATTTCACGCGCAGTTAAAAACTGCTCTAGAAGCCAATTTACAAAATCCCAACCTATATAAAAAACATCTTTGTGAATTTTATAAAACCCCCAAGCAAGAGAGAAGAAATAAATAAAATCTTTGAGCCTGTCACTCACTCGATCTAGCCAAGCACCGAGCTTTGAAAACTGTTGGCGATAACGAGCAAGTTGCCCATCCATACAATCCACAATAAAAGAAAATTGCACGAGGATTCCACCAGCTAGTAAATAAAAATATTCTCCTTGAGCAAAACAAAAAGCTGCAATGATTCCGATGAAAAGCGAGGTCAAAGTTATAAGGTTTGGTGTGATCCATGCAATATCACAAACAGGTTCCAGTAAACGATTTGCTAAGGGTCCAGAAAAAATACTTGCCCACCAGCCGTCTTTTTTTTTGATTGCATTTCTTAGCTTGGCAATTTTTTCTTTATGAGAAGTATTGTCTTGATTTAGCACAACTAAGACGATACTAACTGATTTTCAAGAACTAGTCTAAAATCAAAGTCTAGGAGAAATACATGTCTTGTCTTTCAATTTTTCATTCTCTTTGATTTCATCAACAATCTCTGAAAGCGAGACAGCAAGCTTATGTGCTGCCAAAAATCTTTCTAAAGTTAATTTAAAATTAGTATCCTTTACACGATCCATTAGTGCTTTATTTTCTTCAATAAAAGCTAAAAAACTTTCTTTGGTTTTCAAATCTGCTTCCAAGCAGACTTTGCTTCTCGAATTTGCATGCATCAATTGCATTAAAGCTATACCATCCTTAGACTTCTCCTCCATTAATTTATGAATATTAGATGCGTTAATTTCTCTTGCTTTTGCAGATAAATAGGGTGGTAATTCGTTAGCTTTTTGTAGAGCTTGAAACGCTAAAACTAATACTTGAGTTAAATCTTCTAATTCGGTGTCGGGCATAAAGAGGTCTTTCCCCGCTCGTTCAAAAAAATATCACCGCAATAATAATGTATTTAAAAAAAATACATTGTAAAATGAACTAATTAAGCGAAACACCTAATGAATAAATTTACAGTAAAAGTCCCAGCAAGTACCTCAAACCTTGGTCCTGGCTTTGATACGATAGGATTAACCTTAGATCTTTATAACCAATATACTTTTGAAGCTATAGATGACTCAGCAAGTAAACTCATCTATAGTTCAAATCTTCCAGAGAGTGAAATCCCCTATAGCAAAGATAACTTGGTTTATAGAGCTTTTGATCATGTTTTCAAGAAAGAAGGCAAAAATACTCCAGCAATAAAAATACACTTTGAGGCTGGAATCCCTACTACTGGTGGCTTTGGTTCTAGTAGTACCGCGATTGTTGCGGGGCTCATGGCAGCAAACCGACTCCTGGACTATCCTTACGATCAATCTAAGATTTTAAAAATGGGCACGCTCTTAGATGGGCATCCTGACAACATTAGCCCAGCAATTCTTGGTGGCTTAATTGTCTGTGTCTATGCTGATCAAGAGTTAAATTTTATAAAACTGAAATGGGACCAAAATTTATTTTTTGTAGTAGTAACTCCTGATTTCAAGGTGCCTACCGCTAAAGCTCGTGCTGTATTACCTTCCAAGGTAGAATTCCAAGATGCAGTATTCAACGTGGGCTATAGTAGTTTACTTATTGCGGCACTTGCAACACAAAATACTCAAGTACTCAAAAAATGTTTCAAAGACAGATTGCACCAACATTACCGGGCACAATTGGTACCAGGCATGCAATATGTACTTGATACTGGAGTTGAAGCCGGTGCAGTGGGCACAATGCTCTCTGGCGCAGGATCTGCTTTAATTGCAGTAGTTGATTCTCAAGAAAAAGCTGAAACCGTTGCTCATGCAATGCAGTCTGCTTGGATGCAAAGTGACGTCAAATCCTCCTTTAAATTCCTGCGTGCAGTTGAAGAAGGCGCAACTTACATATAAACTAATATAGAGTCTAATCAATAATGAATTTCAAACTCAAAAATATACTTCTACTTGTAATTGCTTTAAGCACACTGAATTCGGTTTCGGCAATTGGTGTTATTTCCAAAAAAATCGAAGAAGAGAAAAAATATCCAGAAGTCCCACCTAAAAAACTTTATGACCGTGTTTGGAAAATCCTCAAAGCTGACTATGTAGATCAAACTTACAATCATCAAGATTGGAATATCTGGCGTCATCGCTATGATGAATATCTAACAACTAGAGACGATGCTTATAAAGCAATCGAAACCATGGTAACTTCGCTTGGCGATAGATACACTAGATTTCTTGATCGCAAAGCTTTTGAAGAAGAGAAGGAATCTATTGAAGCAGAATTAACCGGCGTTGGTATTCAGATTGGCTTAGATAAATCAGGACAAGTAATTATTATTGCACCTATAGAAGGCACTCCTGGAGCGCTTGCTGACTTAAGACCTAATGACTTAATTCTAGAGATCGACAATAAAAATACTTCCGGACTTTCAATCGAAGAAGCTGCAAAAATGATTAGAGGTCCAGTAGGTACTCAAGTAACTTTAGAAGTTAAACGTGAAAAAGAAAAATTCAAAAAAACTATCACCAGAGCAGTGATTCCTATAAAAGCTATTCCGGACGGGCAAGCGAAAATAATTTTTGATGATCTGGGTTATATCAGATTAAGCACTTTTATTTCTAAGGATACTGTTGAAGAATTACTGAACGCAATGGATGCCCTTGATAGCAAAGCTCAAGGTTATATTATTGATTTGCGTAATAATCCAGGCGGACTACTTAATAACGCAATGGTAATCTCTGACATGTTTTTAAATGAAGGTGTCATTGTAAGTACAGTGAGTAGAAATGGTTATGTAAGTTCATTTAACTCACGTAATATTTCATCAACTGATAAACCTTTAGTACTTTTAGTGAACAGCAATAGTGCTAGTGCAAGCGAAATTTTCAGTGGCGCACTAAGAGACAATGGCAGAGCTGATATAGTTGGCAGCAAAACTTTTGGTAAAGGCTTAGTACAAGCAATAAATAAATTAGGTGATGGTAGTGGTATCAATGTGACTATCGCGAAGTACCTAACTCCTAATAAAACAGACATTAACAAAAAAGGTATAGAACCAGATTACAAAGTTGATCTAGAAAAGCTTGATTATGACCTTTCCAGAGGACCTTGGTTCTTTGATCCAAATGTAAAATATGGTACAAGAACACCTGAAGATGCTCAAGACAAACAACTTATGAAAGCAGTTGAAATTCTCAAAGCTAAAAGCAAGGAAGTTAAACCTGTTCCACAAGAAATCAAGGACAAAATTGTAAAACTGGACGAAGAGTACGAGAAAAAGAAAAAAGAAGCTGATGCTAAAGATCTTAAGAAGGATTCAGAAAAAGATCTAGATGTTATTTAAGAAACCCTTTTTCCTTTTACTTATTTCTGGTACTGAACTTATTAAATATCCTGGTATTTCCGCTGCTGGAGAGTCTCATGAGGCTTTAAGGTATACAGCGAAGTTGGATGCGGAGTTTCTAAAGTGTCATTGCGAGCGCAGCGAAGCAATCCAGTTTAGCGCCGTCATTGCGAGGAGCGTTAGCGACGAAGCAATCCACTCAACCACGGACTCAACAGCAACTGGATTGCCACGCCGCTACGCGGCTCGCAATGACGGCGCTTGTCTTCCAGTCTCCCCTCACGGTATAGTCAGCCCAGCCTTAATCACCAAAGCCTGCCTAAACCTACTAGGTGCAGAAGTTTTAATACTCGATCTCGGGGCACACGAAAAACCTAATTGTGATTACATTAGCGTGCGAGAAAATCCAAGTGGCGATATATTCACAGAAAATGCCTTTAGCTTAGAAGAGGCTCAGAGATTATATTCACGCGGACAAGAATTTTTAGAAACTGAAATTCATAATTATGGTTTTGATGCTGCCAAACACAATTTGATTATTGCCGAATGTTTAGTAGGCGGCACTACTACTGCATTAGGCTTGATTACAGGGCTTGGTTATAAGTGCTTCGACATGATCTCCAGTAGTTTCCCCGATGGCAATCATGATCTGAAAAAAAAATTAATAAGCAAGGGACTTGAGCGAGTTTTATTAGATGAAAAAGATTTTACAGCAAAGGTTAAAGCTGAACCATTAGTTGCAAGTGCAGCGCTTGGTGATGCTTTGCAACCTTTTATTACAGGCATGGCTGCAAATGCCATTAAACAGCAGATTCCATTGATGCTTGCTGGCGGTACACAGATGCTTGCGATTAAAACTTTAATCGATGCCAAACTTAAGAACCATAAAGCTGATGAGCTTATTACTATTGCCACAACACCTTGGATAGTAAACGATAGCAGCGCCAATTTCAACAAATTACTTAATTTGGTTTCACCGCAAACCAAAGTCCAAATCCCTGATACTGAGCATGTTTTAGCTAACCAAAAGCTTAATGCAGAAGTTAAAAGACTCAGCAAAGAAAATTTAAATCAAGAACTATCTCTAAAAGGAATTCTAGAACTCTATAAGCAAGGTCATGTCAAAGAGGGTGTGGGACTTGGAGCGATGTTGAACTTAATCAGTTATTGGCTTTAGAACAATTATTCAACTTTATATTTATCAACTATTGCATTTAACTTGGCTTCAGCTTGTTCGGAATCAGAGAGAACACAATCATGCATTAAATCAGCCAAAATTATCGGTAATTCATTTGATAAGGCTTTTTTTTGAATTTTATCTTCTAAAAATTTATCTAAATTTATCATCGCTAAATCTCGCTTGGTTTTTCCTAAATGATTTTTTCTATCATCATAAGAATCCTCATAAGCTTTATATAAGTTTTGATTATTCGGACAGGAAAAAGTAACTAAAGAATAAATTACCGGTAATAATTTTTTCAAATCCTCATTTTTCAAAAGCTCTCTTGTCATCAATGATTCATCTTGTACTTTAGTCATTACAGCAGCAAATCGCTCATCCGGCTTATCTGGCTCTTCGTTCTCTGATAAATTATTTCTAAGATCTCTTAATTTATCAATTATCAATTTTCTTCTAAAGTCTTTAATAAACTTAACAAGTTCTGGCTTACCCTTTAAATACTCAACAAGAGAAGTTTCCGGTTGATCATCTTCTATAAATTTTTCTACCTCTTTAAAGGCCTGTTTTTTCATTTCAAGATCCATTCTCATGTTTTGTACTGGATTCGAATCCGTTGCTTGTTTAAGCTTAAGAAGATGATAAAAATTAGCTTTTAAAATTTCTTTAAAATCCTCGATAGATTTAGATTTAGATTTTTGAAATTGTTCTATTGAATATAGTAAGTTCCAATATACTAATACAGAGCTAAAGCTTATATTTGGCTTTTCATCAGAACCAAGTTCTGGCAATTCTAATAAATCTATTATTTTCTGTGGTATCTTTTTTTCTTTTCTTTGCAAATACTCAATAAAAGAATTTTGCAATTGCTCTACTTGATTCTCTTCTTCAATACCAATATTCAACAAAGAATCCGGAAGGTCAAATTTATAATCAAAAACGATACAATGAAATAAGTCTAATAGATTTTCGATATTTTTATCAGTTATTAAATCCTCTGGTGCTGCTTTACTATCAAAATCAATTTTTTTTATTTTCTCAACAAGCTTTAACGTTATATCCTCATTAATCGCTAAATCTAAAACTTTGTCTTTATTTGCTTCATAAGCCGTTCTATCTGTCGAACTTTCATCTTTCAAACCAATCTCTCTATAATAACTAGCTTCAGTACCAGCTAAACCTGCATAACTGCGAATACTAGCTAAAATATCTTCCGGCTTTTCACTCTTAGGCGGGAAAGCTGTCTGTGGCATATCTTCATCTCTTAATTCTTGTGTATCATCCTGAGTTTTATTAGATATAAAATATCTTGTGAAATATTTGAATATACCTTGAGCTGTTTTTTGAATTGAAGTAAGTACTTTTTCTGGTAAGGATATTTTATTTTTTTCTTTGAACTCAGGCAAAGGTTTAAGTTCTACTGCTTGAGCTTTAGCAAGTTGAGAAACCGTTGCATGCAAATCAGAAACTCCTTGTTCTAGTTTTTCTAGTCTTTGAGATTGATTTAAGTGACGTTTCTCTTGCTTAGTAATGAACCGCGTTAAAGGATTATTTGCAATAGGAGTATCGTTAGTAGCTGCAGTAGAAGTAGTCATAAACGCACAAATTCTATCACATTATCTTCACCTCTTAAACTTTTCTTCAGGCGTAAATTTTAGATATATATCCCAAATTTACGCGTAATTCTTGGACAGATATCCCAATTTTACGCTCAGGAATCAAGCAAAGACAAGCAAAATAGTTTAAAGCCAAAATTTAGTTAAAACAACAAAGCTTCAACCGCAGACCGAATATCATCCTGCTTTATAAGTGATTCACCTACTAAAAAGCCCTTAATGCCCATATTATAAAGAATCAAAATATCTTGCTTGGTAGCAATGCCTGATTCAGAAACTAGAATTCTACCGCCAAGGTCATACTTAAACTCACTTAATAATTTAGAAGTAGTATCAAGACTCACTTCGAAAGTCTCAAGATTACGGTTATTAATACCGACTAATTCAAAATCTTTATTGAGCACTCTTTTCATCTCAGCTTCATCATGCACTTCCACAAGTACATCCATGCCATATTCCCAGGCAAGATTTGCAAAGTCTTCTAGCTGATAATCATCAAGAATTGCAGCAATAAGTAAAATAGCATCAGCGCCAGAGAGTCTAGCTTGCACTACTTGCTTTGGATCTACAATAAATTCTTTACATAAACAAGGATTTTCAAATTCAGAAGATACTGCTATGAGATTTTCATAACTACCTTGAAAATACTTAGTATCGGTAAGCACTGAAAAGCAATGAGCACCACCATCACGATAAGCTTTAGCAATTTCATAAACATCGAAATTCTCTCTTATAAGTCCTTTACTTGGACTGGCTTTTTTTAATTCTGCAATTAAAGCGGGACCTTCAGCTTCAGCAATAGTACGCATAAAACCTTTGGTCATCGGTAAAACTTCTGAACGTTGTAAATCATCAAGTCTATCTTCTAAATTAGTAAAAGTATCGAACCGCTCAAGTTCGAGTTTTTTGTTTTTAACTATTTCATGCAAGATACTCATAGGAATTCACTAATCATCCCTGCTGCAACAGTATTGTTACTTAATTCATCTATAAGAATAAAAGAACCTGTCATTTTATTTTCTGCATATAAATCAGCAATCACTGGTTTCATCAATTTAAAACTTACATTAGCAATATCATTCAAGTGAAGTTCTGTTACTGATTGCTTCTCATAAGTATTAATGTCTAGTTTGTAATTTACAGCAGTAGCCATAGCTTTCACTTTATTACTAGTGTGTTTGAGCAAGTATTTTTTATTCAGATCAAACTTTACATCGGACATCCAACATAAATTAGCATTAAAGCTTTTTGCGATACTTGGTTCTTCACCTTGCTTAGCAATTAAATCACCTCTACTAGTATCAATTTCAGTTTCAAGAACTAAAGTTATTGATTGTTTAGCAACAGCAATATCCAGATCCTCACCAAAGTCACTAATAGACTTAACTTTAGACTTCATTCCTGAAGGTAAGGTTACCACCGCATCACCAGGACTAATAGTGCCACTTGCCACTTGACCTGCAAAACCACGGAAGTCTTTATAGGCATCACGATCTTCTCTAATCACATACTGCACTGGCAATCTAAAAGGCTTAGAGTTTAGATCCTGCTGTATAGAAACCGATTCAAGAATATCAATGATAGTTGAACCTTTGTACCACTGCATGTCTTTAGCTTCATTTCCTTCAGGAAATTTATGCACTACGTTATGACCTTGTAATGCCGAGATCGGCACAAAAAATATTTTCTCTTTATTTATGCTTAACTTCTCAGTTAGCTTTTTAAAGTCTTCAACAATAGTATTAAAGGTAGTTTCAGAGAAATCTACTAAGTCCATTTTATTAACCGCAACTACAAAATACTCAATACCGATCAATGAGGATATTAATGCATGTCTACGCGATTGATCAAGAATACCTTTACGTGCATCGAGAAGAATAATAGTGAGGTTTGCAGTCGATGCACCAGTAACCATGTTACGCGTGTACTGTTCATGACCTGGAGTATCAGCAATAATAAATTTGCGTTTCGGTGTAGAAAAATATCTATAAGCGACATCAATAGTGATGCCTTGTTCCCGCTCAGCAGCAAGCCCATCCGTTAATAGAGATAGATCAATTCCTTCGAAGCCTTTCTTTGCACTTGTTTTACGCACAGCTGCAAGTTGATCTTCAAAAATACCTTTTGAATCAAAAAGTAATCTACCAATTAAAGTAGATTTACCATCATCAACACTACCTACTGTAGTGAATCGGAGAATATCAAAAGCTTGAGCTTTTTCCATAATAGTACTCATTAGAAATACCCTTCTTTCTTTTTCTGTTCCATCGAAGAATCTGAACCCAAGTCTATGACACGATTTTCACGCTCTGATTTACGGGCAAGCTTAGCTTCTTCAATGATGCCATCGATAGTAGTTACATCAGACTCCACTGCACCAGTACAAGGCATACAACCAAGTGAGCGGAATCGACATTTCATTTTTACAACTTCCTCACCTGGACGTGGTTTAAGAAACTCTTGTGAATTATCAATTGGAATTACGATTCCATTTCTTACAACTACTTCTCTTTCAACTGCATAGTAAATAGGAACTATAGGAATATTTTCGGCTTTGATATATTCCCAGATATCCACTTCAGTCCAATTCGACAAAGGAAACACTCTAATAGACTCACCTTCATGAATTTCTGAATTATATATATTCCAAAGTTCTGGTCTTTGATTTTTTGGATCCCATTGACCAAATTCATCACGCACTGAATAAACTCTTTCTTTAGCACGAGACTTTTCTTCTTCTCTACGCGCGCCACCAAATGCAGCATCGAATTTGTGCTCAGCAAGAGCCTCTAATAAACCACCTGTCTTCAAAGCTGCACAACATTTATCAGTGCCGTATTTGAAGGGATTCATGTTGTTTGCAATTGCATCTTCATTGCTACTAACAATGAGATTCACACCAATCTCTTTACAGAACCAATCTCTAAACTCATACATCTCCGGAAACTTATAACCAGTATCCACATGCATAAAAGGAAAAGGAATCTTGGCAGGGAAGAAAGCTTTACGCGCTAAATGCGCCATAACAGATGAATCCTTACCTACTGAGTAAAGCATTACTGGGTTCTTGAATTCAGCAGCCACTTCACGAATAATGTGGATGCTTTCAGCTTCAAGTTGTTTTAAATGGCTTAAGGTAGTTGTATTCAAACCTTTCTCTTGTAATTGCATAGTGAAGGGGGTAACGAAAGAAAATTGTATCACTATACATTGATGCTTGGGAAAAACAATCCCTCAGTACTTTTCAAAGCACTAGCTTCTTTAAGAAAATCTTCGCTTTCACTTAATAAAAGCACTGGGTCAATATCAAAGAACTTGCGTGCAAAATTTTGAAGATTTACTCTGGCCCGCTTGAGAACTGTTACTGCACCATCATAACGAGATTGAGTGATTAAATGGAGGGCAGCTGTAATTTGAATAAAAGCTTGTATAGGCTTTCTTAGATCACCCTCAGTTTCATTCCAAAGTTCTTCAAGAGTTTCATGAGCTTCAAAAAATTCTTTTGAATTAAACTCTTTAATAAATTTTCTTAGCTTTAGATCCAATATTAATATAGCTGTAGACCAAAATCTTTGTACTTTGGAAATTCCCCATCAAGACTAAGCAACTGTAAATTCTTTTCAATCGCTGTAGCAATGATCAATCGATCCATAAAATCTTTATGCATTGCTTTTAAAGAATAGAATCTTTTTAAAACATCTACTTCTAATTCAATTGTTTTCAGATCAGACTTATTTGTTGCATATTCTATCCATTCGTTAAAAGACTGTTGAAGTACAATTCTTCCTTTTTGAGCAAGCATCGAAATTTCAATCAATGAAACAGAAGATACAAATATTTTTTCTTTTTCAAGAATATTTAAATAATGTTTTGGGATTTTATTAAAATCCTGATTAACCCACCAAAACCAAATATGAGTATCTAATAAAAACATTAGTCTAACTCTAACTCATCATCATCGTAACAAGGAGCAAACGGATCACCAACAAAAGTAGCAGCTCCAGCTATAGCAGGATGGGGCTTTCTAATTACTGAATCAGCTTTAGGCTCAGAATTTTTTACTGGAATAAATATTTCGATAAAACAATCAGGTGGTAACTCTACATTACTGCCCAAATGCCCAGAAGCATCAGTTTTAGCAATAATTTTTTTCATCATTTCCATTACCAAGTATTATACCCTGCTTCGTCTAAACTTCCCACCATGCTTGTTGAGCTAAGATCTACAATATATTAAAGATGTCAGATTCAAGAAAAAATTTCATAATTTATGATGATGCCTGTGGTTTTTGTAGCCAAGGTATAGAGCGTTTAAAAAAAATCACCGGCACTCAAATCGACTATATAGGTAGATCAAAACTCAATGCCAGCAGTTATGGGCTGCAAGAAAAAGATCTACAAGAGTCAATAAAATTTATCGAGTTTCCTGAAACTAAAGTATTTTCAGGTGCTCAAGCAATTTTCAAAGCGATAGCCTATAACAAGTTTTTCAAGCTTCCACTTTGTTTTTACAACTATCTTCCAGGCTTTGCTTGGATCAGTGAAGCCGTTTATAAAGTCATCGCAAAGAATCGAGGAAAAATAAGCCAATGTACAGTATCGAAGCCAAAGAATTAAGTCAAAAAGATCTTTATTTCTTGATGATTGGTGGCATTGCACCAAGACCAATTGCTTTTGTTTCCACTATTTCCAAAGATGGCATCTACAATCTTGCGCCGTTTGCTTTTTTTAATGCTTTTGGTACTAGTCCGCCGATATTGATTTTCTCACCGACTAACACGAGTGATCCTGAAAGACCACACAAAGATACTTATATAAATCTTATGGATACTAAAGAGTGCGTTGTACAAATTATTAGTTATGAATTCGCACAAAAAGCAGTACTTACGGGACAAGAAGTGCCAGCAAATGTAGATGAATTCAAGCTTTCAGGCTTAACACCAATTCCTTCTGATATTGTCAAAGCACCCAGAGTTAAAGAATCACATTTCCAAATGGAATGTAAATTAATGGAAATGAAAAGTATTGGTAATGGACCAGGCATGGCAAATTTAGCAATCTGCGAAATACTGAAATTTCATATTGATGAAAATATTTTCAAAGAAGGCTCTAAGACAAGAATTGACCCTCATAAGTTAGATGCCATTGGACGCAATGGTGAATATAATTTCACCAGAGCTTCAGGAGATGCGATTTTTGAGATGCGCTGGAAACAGTAAGACTGGATTGCCACGTCACTTCGTTCCTCGCAATGACGGCATTTGACCTACAACTTCTCGACATCCAAAATTGCATAACGTAAATTCTTCTCTTCTAAGAATTTTTGTACAAAAAACTTTTCACCCACTCTAAGCTGAGTAAGCTCTCTCAATGCCTGCGTATAAGGCTCGATATAGACTGGGTTTGCCAAATATCCAGGGCTATAGAAATCATAAAGCGCCATATAATGTGTAATTCCATTTTCATGAGCCAGCTTCAAAAAATCTTCTTTGGTTTTAGCATAAGTCAATTTTAAAGCAACAAAATTTCTTCTTCTAATTTCAGTAAGAGATTCTTTAGTGTAAGCCATGCTTCTTTCATAATCAACAAATACTTTACGCTTAGCTGCAATTGAAGCTGAATTTAAATCAGGCAATAAAGGATGTCCTGCAATTAAAGAATTCTTTGGGGTTGTTTCCAAAATAGCTTTTACCTCAGGAGTAATACCAACATAACGAATATGATAAAAATTATGGTAGTAATTCCAGAAAAGAAAAGTAAAAAGCAATAAAGATACAACTTTCAACCAAGCAAAATCAGTCGTTGATTGATTTTTAGCAGCAGTAGTTTTAATCGAACCGATGTAATTAATAAATCTATTCAAATACTGGTAAACAATCAATATCAAAACTGAAACTGAAATCAAGAGCCAAGGAATAGCAATAAATCTACTTGGTAAATATAGAGCAGGAAATACCAGCTGCGCCAGGAAATATAAAGTACAAGATGAAATAAATAAAATAGATAAAGGTGATTTGAGCAATCCTAGCCATTCAATTTTATTTTTAAAAATCAAATACTCACATAGAACATATAAAGGAACTACAATGGCAGCTACTAAAATAATTTTACTAATTGGAAGATAACCAATACCTAAACCCCAATGCTCATTAACCCACCATGTGCCATCAAAAATATGAGAGCCAAAAATTGGATGTCTTCCTCCTGGATTAAATTCAGGTAGAGCTTTCATTTCTTCAGCTGTAAATAAAGTACCCACCCCTTGGTTAGTTACATCTTTGAATATGACTTTATAAAGAACAATCGCAGAAATGAAACTTCCAATCAAACCTAATAGAATAGGGCTTTTGAAATTGATAAGTTGTTTAATTTCAAATTTAGATTCTCCCTGCCACAGACTCTTAAAGAGATAATCAAAAAATTCCATCATGAAACAAATAATGAATACATGTGGACTAAGAAAAAGAAAAATCCAAACAAAAATTGCAGCCCATCTGTCTTTTGCAGACAGCTTTAAATACATGTAATAGAAAAGCCCAAACCATAAAAAAGATCTAGTATGACCGCAAGAAAGATGATCAGTGCACCATACAACTGTAGAAAAAATAGTAGTTGAAGAGAGAGCTAAAACTGCGCTTCCCGTTAATTTATCAAAAAATCTATAAACCGCATATGCACTAAGAAGGAAAAGTATAGATACCAAAAGTTTGTTATACCAAATCAAATTATCTGTTATCACTGGAGCTAAACGATAAATGAAATCAAAGAGTGGTGTTCTTAAAAGTAAAGAATCATACATTGGTTTAAAGAAATCATTTTGAAATAACTCAGGATCCCACCAACTCCAAGCCCAAAAAATACTTTGGCGAAAATCATCTTGGAAAACATTATTATCGTTCCAAAGAGGGCCCATAACTTGAACCAATATGACCAAGCTCACTCCTAGTGCGACTAATAAGCAATACTTACTTTTATTCTCCATATATTTATATAGTAATTGGTATAAAGCAGTGAGTCTAGTTTGCGCAGGGGGATTGCCACGTCAGACTTCGTCCTCCTCGCAATGACGGTTATTTACACCCCAACTACTTTTCAAAAACTACAAATAAACTTGCAGGTCTATAAAGAAAGTTCTGCAACCAAGTAAAGGGTATGAAGAATGCTGCAAGTGCCACTGTGTACCATGCTAAGCCATTTTTCAAGTTGGTTTTTGTTAAAGACATTGATTGTAAATAGTTCTGCATAGAGATTGCCCATTGCCCAGGGTCAGTTTCAACTCCAAAGTAAGTTCTATTGAATCCAAGACGACTAGCTAAAATTTTCAAATTAACTTTATTAAAGACATAAGTATGTCTTGGCGCATGGAAGCCAGCCCAAAACTTTCCGAATATATCTAGCTCTAAAGCATCGGAGTTGGGAGTGAAAAGAATTAGTTTTCCATCTGGATTTAATTGCTGGTAACAGTTTTGCAAGACTGCCACTGGGTTTAAGAAGTGCTCTATAACATTATTCAAAATTATTAAATCAAATTTTTCAGTGAAAGGCAGTTCTTGTTCAACATTTGCAACTTTAACTTTAATTCCATAGGCTGCTAAAGAGTCTTTATTTTGGTCGCTAAAATCACAGCCAGATAAATCACCACAACCCAATGCAGATAAGGCTTTTAAGAGTTCACCATTGCCATAGCCAATTTCTAAGATTCTTGCTCCACCAGAAAAATTTTTCAATAAATGCTTAGCTTGTTTCTTAAATTTATTTTTCTTGATGACTGCAAAAATATTTGAACCATCTACCGGCAAATAATTTCTATAAGTTTCTGGATAAAAATTTATTACATCATCCAGCTCTGGCAGAGGATTTTGAAAAAGCAATCCACATTCTTTACAGTGATAAAAATCAACAGGTTTGTAACTAAGATATTCAAGATCTTCAACCTCTTTAAACTTTAATTCTAAATTAGTGGAGTTACATACTACGCAGTTCAAGTCTTGCTGCCTCAACGCTATAATCTTTTGTCTCCAATTCTACTTTTGGAACGAAAGTTCTGGTGACACCTTTAATCGATCTAATTCCCGGCAAAGAAGGTACTGGTGGTGTGAACTCATAAGGACCTGCATCAAAGTTTTCCGGTTTAGGAAGTTTTTTATTGATGTAATCAATACCATGAAAATCTTTGAAGCCTAATTGATGAACTTTCCATCTACGATTTCTCATAGGCACATCTTCTGCCCAAGCACCTTTAAACCAGCTTTTGAAGACCATTTTAAATAATGGCTCCACAAAAGCAAGCCACTTAGGGACGCGAATATTATAAATTACTTCCATCTTAGAACGATTATTTGGTAAGTCATGGAAATGAACTTCCATTTCAAGTAAAAGACCAACTGAATCTAAGTGAAAAGTTTTCATCACATTGCCTTCCATATACTGAAAACCAATTCCTTGATTTTGGAAAGGTACTATAGGAACCTTAGATCTTCTATAGACTAGAGCCCAGTCATCTCTCTCAGCCAGCACTCTAGCACCACGATATAACTTATGATGAGTTCCAAGCAAATGCTCATGGTCATAGTAGTTCCACATTACAACTTCTTTAGGACAATCTTGCTCTTTCACGTAATGCAAGGTCATTGTATGTAAATTATTGTCTTTGTCTTTCATAAATTTATCCCAATAAATTAACGTAAATGTTTTCGCCTTCAAGTTTCAACTCATATTGTCTTAAAGTTAAACCAGGATTCGTTTTACAAGAACCATCATCACATGAAAATTCCCAATTATGCCAAAGGCAAGTAAAGATACCATTCTCAGCTTTATGGTAGCCAACTGGACCACCAAAATGAGGACAAATATTGCTAATTGCCTTCAACTCACCATTGTGTTCATAAAGCAAAATATCATGATCATTAACCCACTTAGTTAATTGACCATCCTTTTTAAGTTCAGATTTCTTTGCCAAAAATTGAAAGTCTTGTTTCGTTTCAATATTAGATTTATTACTTTCAGTATTCATGACCATATATTTACATTCTAAATCATCTAAGCTTAGGGGATCCAGGTCTTATCTTAATGAATTATTTTAAAATAAACTCCTTCTCCCGAGCATACTTGTAGACTGGATCGCTACGCAACTTCGTTGCTCGCGATGACGGCCTTGTGCTTTAATATCAAAGAAGATGTGTGGCATAGCTGGATTTAGTTCTTTTAAGGACGTTAACTATGATAGAGAAAAAGTTTTGCATAATATGTGCGACGCCATCGCACATCGTGGTCCGGATGACCATGGCTATTATATCCACGAAAAGATCAATTTCGGACATCGCAGATTAAGCATTGTTGGATTAAGTGATGGACAGCAACCCATGCATAGTCAAGATGGGAAACTAACAATTGTTTTCAATGGCGAAATTTATAACTATCTAGAACTCAAGGAAAATTTACTCAGACAAGGATATAGCTTTAGAACTAAATCAGATACTGAAGTAATTCTCAATCTGTATAAAAAATATGATCTTGATTTTGTAAAACATCTTAATGGCATGTTTGCTTTTGCATTATGGGATTCAGAAAAAGAACTTCTAATTCTGAGCCGTGATCGCATGGGAGAAAAGCCTCTTTATTATCAAATCAAAAATAATGAAATAATTTTTGCTTCTGAATTAAAAGCAATTGTAAAACATCCTCAATGCTCAAAACAGTTATCAACAGAGGGTTTGAATAAATACCTAACTTATGAATATACTCCAACTCCATTTACAATGTTTGATCAAGTTTGGAAAGTTGAAGCAGGAGAAATCATTACTGTCTCTCATGATGAAGTGCGAAAAAAATTCTACTGGAATCATCCTTATTACAAATCTTTCGAAGGTAATACTATCGATCATGAAGAGCAGGCGGTTGAAGATATTGAAAACATTCTTCTAGATTCAGTAAAAATTAGATTACAAGCAGACGTACCTGTAGGTGTACTTTTAAGTGGAGGAATTGATTCTAGTTTAATGACTGCAATGGCAGCAAAAGTTAAACCCGATAGTCAAAGAGTTAAAAGCTTCTCAGTTTATTTCGAAGAAGCTAGCTACGATGAATCAAGCTATATAAAGCGCATGGTGAATGACTTTGACTTAGATCATAATTCACTCACTTTAAGCTCTAAAGATATGCTGTCTGTTTTTGGCAAACTTGGTCAAATCATGGACGAACCAATGGCAGATCCATCAATAGTACCGACATACTTTCTATCGAAAATGACTGCACAACATGTGAAAACTGCTATTGGTGGGGATGGTTCTGATGAAATGTTTGCTGGCTATCCAACATACAGCGCAAATAAATTAGTGCAAATTTACAACATCATTCCTTATGAAATTAGAAGCTTACTAACCAATACTCTAATCAAAGCACAGGGCTCTATTATTCCAATTTCAAATAAAAATGTCGCTTTGGATTTCAAATTAAAACAATTCTTCCGTGGTGCTGGAGTAGCCAGTGAAATCCGCTTCTTTAGATGGATGGGTGGATTTCTTGATAGTGAGAAAAAAGAAATTCTCAACAGCGGTTTTGGACGTAAAATCCTTGGTCAATTAACTTACGAGGATATTAATCGCTATTTATCACGAACTAATATTAATTCTGAAATTGATAGATTGCTTTATCTAAGTCAAAAACTTTATCTAATGGATGACATCCTTATCAAGAGTGATAGAGCTGCAATGCAAAACTCACTTGAAATTCGTGCACCTTTCCTTGATCACCGCTTAGTGGAATATGTAACAGTACTTCCAGAAAGATTTAAATTAAAAACTTTAACTACTAAATATATCCTTAAAAGCCTTGCTGCTAAATATTTACCAAAAGATATTGTTTACAGACCAAAGAAAGGTTTCGGTATTCCAATTACTCAATGGCTTAGAGAAGACCTCAAAGAACCAATGCTTGACCTACTTTCAGAGAGTAGATTAAAGGCTCAAGGGATTTTTGAATACAAAGGTATCAAGAAACTTATTGATGAACATTTAGAACACAAATCTAATAATAGAAAATTACTCTGGACTTTAATTAGTTTCCAATTATGGTTTGATGAGTTTAAACCAAGTATTTAACGAGGTATCGCTTGAGCCGTCAGCCAAACCGCAGCAGGAATATTGTCTTTGGCTAATATTGTTTTATATTGTTTAACCAGAGGACTAAGCTCTTGCTTGGTACTCGCTGTAATCGACTGACTATTATTAACTAATGGAGTGAAGCTTTGTCCGAGTTTTGCACCAATAATCCATCTATATTCATTTTGTAAAGATGTAAGCTCTACAGAATCAAATACCTTAGCACTGTTAAATTCAAAGAATCTATAATCAGGATGAACCTGATGAATATCAATTAATTCTCTAAAGAGGCTTGGATCATTCAAACGTTTCAGAGCAAGATCGCTTAATTTATCATCTTTATAAATCAATACATACTTTACATTTAATTCCTTAAGTAACAATGGATTTAAAAGATAAACTGCAGTACTTCTAGTCTGCCAATCAGGCTTATACATTTGCCCACCCACGCCATAGAAACCAGCCACTGAGCTTAAGTCACAGAAAGTATAAAAGAGCTTAGTAGTCAAGGCGATATCTCCAGAATGTTGATATTTCATCAAATGCTTGATTAAGTTTTTTTCTTCTTTATCCAAAAGATCGTCTGAAGCAAATTGGTTATAACTAAAATTTGGCAGAGTCGCAATTACACCTGGAGTTAACACAAGCATTAAATGGAAAACAATTAGAACTTTTACAAAAATATTTTTTTGTAATTTATAGAAGCAATTATTTTCGTTCTCTAGTAAAACAAAACAAGAAATCACTATAAAAATAACGAGCATATTTGTACCAAAAGCAGGAAAGCGATACATCTCAGTGTATTTTGGTACAAAACGTAAAATAAAAGGAACTGTTAATGCAGGCAGTGCACTAAGAAACAATACTAATAAAAAGCCTAATGACTTTTTGTATAGTTGATAAATCAATAAGCCAAAAGCAGCCAAGAAAATAAAGCCAAAATTTCTCATAGTGGTAAGAGAAAATAAATGAACCGCAAAAACAGTTTTACCTGAATTGTAGTCAGTGATTGGTTTAATAAAGTTATTGTCAATATTAAAATCAAAGTAACTCAAAAAGTTCATTGCATAATGATCCCAATATAATGATGGTTGCACAACCATAGTATTAACATCACTTATATTTGTTGAACTAAATTGCAAAGTCAAAAGCTTGCCTATAAAAACACTAAGCAGAATTAAAGCAGGATTAATTAAATTATTTAACTTAAAAGACTTTATATTAGCCAAGAAAAAATATAAACCTAAACCAATAAAGGTTGGATACCAAAAAGCAGAATATGCAAAATAGGCAATAAAAGAAAGTATTGAGAGGCACGGATAGATATAATAATTGGCTTTGTAATTATTTTTCTCTGCAATAAAAACCAAAAAGAGAATTACTAATATAGGCGCAAGACCCATGCTCTGAGAAATCAAAACCAAATAGTATGGAATATCAACCACTGAAGTTAGCCCGGCATTTTGCCAATGATGCAAGAATTGATATAAACCAATCTGTGAGATCTTTGTAATATACTTATAAAAAAACTCTAGCGCTACAGTTGAGGTAAAAAAGCAAATTATAAAAGTAGCAAATACTCTGCTATTTAAACGATTTAGAAAAAGCTTGGTAAAACAAAAAACAGATGAAATAACTAGAAATGCACCAATGCCAACTTGAAAACTAATGGCATCCCAGGGCATCAAACCTGTTACAGAATTAATACTAGAGCAGATTAAATCGATTCCATAATGATAAAAAGTAAGCGAACAACTTTTATCAACTGGAATATTAGGGGGATAAAAGTTATTTCTGACAACTGAACTCATCCAAGCGATATGCGTGTTGTCGGAATCAGTCAAATGCCCTCTAATAGCGCAGCTTATGCTAATAATCAAAGTAGATATAAAAAGCAAATAACTTGCTCTATTACTATTTTCAAAAAACTCTTTTACAATAAGTTTTTTGTTATAAAGCATATAAATTAAATATCCGATCATTAGAGCGATGCTAATCCTTGCTCCGACTCTATAACTTGAACTGATAAAAGCAATAAAATGAGCAGAGATTATATGAACACCTAGACCTAATAAAAAATTAATAGGCATTCTTTCATAGAAGCTCAAGGCTTGATCAAAACTTCTTAAAGCTTTCTTAGATAAGGTTTCACCAAAAAATGTGAGAACCAATATATAAGAAATAAACAGAAATATACTTAACATCACTCTTTATTATGACGTTTTGCAAAACTAATGGCAATGAAAATTAACATAAAATGGATGAATTGCAATCTATATCTAGCTTCTGCAAGTGAAAGCAGTAGTGGTAACAAAATATAGTATGCACATGATCCCAGAATAAATAAATCAAAAATCCGAAATCTCCTTTTAATCAAATAATTAATCAATGCTGCAATAAATATCGGTCCAATAATATAAATCCAAGGAAACCAAGTCCAGATTTTTTGCCACCATACAGAGAAACTAGTAACTGGCACCCTAAATGCATACGAGGTATCCATATTAATCATTAGCAGATAAGTATTTGGATTAGCGTTTAATTTAAAGTAACTATTAAAATCATTTACTTTACTAACATCAAGAGCAGGAATAGAAAGCTTTTCAGCCCTTAAACCAAATAGCTTAGGATCAACCTGATCTTTGAATGAAAAGGGAATTTTTGTAAATTGGATTGGTTGAAAGTTTACTTCTGATCGCATTGAATTTTCAAAAATAAAAAGCCCAAGGTCTTCTTTTACAAACATATTCACAAGAGAAGTTTGAAAAATTCTTTTAGCTAATTTAAGCGGTTGATAGACACTAAGGTCAAACCAATACTTAGAGCAAATATCTCCCCAATCAGCAAGACCAATAGGCATACCTGTTTGTGGGTGAGCTATTCGTCCTTCACGCCCTGCAACACTAATAGCAGAGATTGCCATATAGAACGGGCTGGTGTTTGAATTTTTATCATCAATAGCAAAATTAGTTTTAAAATTCTCGGTTACATTAATAATCATTTGAGTAAGCCAAGGATATGAAGTTGATGGATTTGAATAAACCATTTCCTCAGTTAAAGACCAAAGTAAAACTCCTTTAGCAGAATTAACACTTTGAGTTAAAGATTGATTTGGATTACCAAAGTGTTGATAATTTTGCCAATAGATTGGAGTCTTAGGTATAAAACTTGTGAAAAAGAATATTGCTGCTATGAGTAAAAGAAATTTATCTTTTTTCTTCAGGAAATAATAAACACCTACAAAAGCCAGAACCAAAGAAATTAGCAAAATCCAATTATCACCGGTTTGTTTGGCAAGAGCAGCAAAGCCTGCAGTGAAACCTGCTAACGCAGTCAGAATAAAGGATTGGGTAGCTTTCGTGCCTTTAAAAATAAAAACTTCTTGTAAGGCAGCGACTATTACGAGTACAAAAAATATATAGAATGACTCTGCCATAATCACTTGTTCAATATAAAGTAATGCTGGATTTAAAGAAAAGACTAAGGCTATAACTAATGACCATCTAATACTTCTAGTATTTCTATAGACGATGAAATAAAGCAGTAAGGTGGATACACAAGAAACAAATTTATTTAAAACGATTGAAAGAGTTAAATCATTATTGTTTGCGCTTTGTATGAAGTAATTTAAAATTCTTTCAAAATAACTAAAAGTGGGAGAAATTAAAATACTAGTTAAATCATGAGCTTGAATAATATTCTCAGGAATGACATATTTGACGGAATCTGCCACCAATAGAACAGGTACACCACTGGTAAACCTAATCAAGGTAAGTACTAGAGTGGCAATCAAAATTAAATAATGTTGCTTAGCTATATCTATAATTTTCGACATAAAATTTTCCTTATTCACTATGACCAATTAGTTTATTTATTTCAGCCACAGTCAGTTTCAAAAATTCATCTGGTCTAATTGCCCTATCATCTATATAAAAACCATTTTCAGCAAAAGGCTTACCAAATTTAATTCCATCGAAAGGCACGTCATGTTGTTTAAGCCAATCTAAAGTGATTCCAGAGATTTGAGCTACAACTTTAGACTCATCTCTATCAAAAGTTTTCATTCTCCGTGCTGTATAAAGAATAATCTCGTAACCCACTGCCTTATAGGCTTTTAGCTTATTAATTATCGCAAGATTGGGTCGCTTCTCTGAGTAAGTATGTGCTGGATCTTCCAGGGTGATCGTATTATCCAAGTCCACCACTAAGACTTTTTTGAAATTTTCTTTAATGACATCCTCAATATCAAGCTTCCAATAATCGTGAATTTGCTCAACAGTACCCATTGGTTTAAAGAGGGAGACTTTATCAATGACCAGCTTCATACCCTCTGCTAAATACTCTTTATAGAAAGGAGCAACATAGACTTCAGTATTAGTTTGTTTTTTAAGATAGCTTTCTGCAAGTTTAATAAACTTAGATAAATCTCTAAAGAAATATAAGCCTACTGAAACCCAGTCAGAGATTCTATCTTTCTCTGTAATATCAATCACATTATCTTCTTTATCAACTTTACAAAAAGACCAAGAATCACCCTTTTCTTTAGCACAAGGAATAATTCCTTCAATTGCTGGATTATTTATCAAATCAAGTAAGGTTTTACTTTGAAAAAATGTATCGCAATTAAAAATCGCCAGTGAAGAGTGTTTATCATATAACTTCTTAGCAAGTAAGGCAGTTTCTAGTTGACCACTAGTAAGCCCATCTATTTCAAGCCACTCTACTTTATTAAATGCGAAACGATTCTTTATATGTTCATAAAGTCGTGTTTTAACCCCATGAGTTTTTTGGGTAATAAAAATTAAAGTGTCATCGGCAAAAATTGGCAAGGAATCCAAAGACCAATCAATTAAATATCTTCCATTGAGTTTTATTAGTGGCTTAGGGATTCCAGGAAATTGTTTCTCAAACCTAGAACCTTGCCCTGCAGCACAGATAACGTAATTTACAGGCATCTTAGACATTATACAGTCATTATTCGCCATTGTAAGAAAGTAATAAACAAGCGCCGTCATTGCGAGCGTAGCGAAGCAATCCATACTACCAGAGCTTTCCAGCAAGGTGGATTGCTTCGTCGTTTCACTCCTCGCAATGACGCAGCTATTTTAAGTTTGACACTTTATTCACAGCTGCTTCAAATGAATCAATTGCCTGCAAGAATTGTGCAAGCATTTTTTTAGGAATGTCTTGATGTAAAGGAATCATAGACATGAATAAAGATGCTTCGATTAGCCGAACTAAATTGTAATCAACTTTAAGTGCCTTAATGAATTGTTCAAACTTAGTCCTTAGCAGCTCTCTATAGCCAGTATCGATTTGATATTGCAAACTAATCTCTCCTTGAGCATTGACTTGAATATCTACAAGGTCATAAATTATTAGATCATAAAGCCCAATAAATGAATGGCTTAGCTTAGCTAGATCATAATAGAAAGTTCTAAAGGTCTCATCAATATTAGTATTAAAGCCTTTAGGATCGATGAATTTAATAGCAGAAGTATTTTTATCGAAGAGTATATTCGAGAAACATAAATCACCATGTGAAAAATACAATTTATCTTCATTGTTACTTTTCAAATGCTCTTCTAAAGCATTATTAATTGCAGTGAAAACTTTTTCTGTAGACTCATAACCACGTAGTGCTGCAAGATGATTTAATTTATCAACAATTGGAAGATTTTCTAACTCAGCAAAACGTTTTTGATTTTTTTCAATAATTTCTTTTCTGAAAGACTCTTGGTAAGCCTCTTTAGAGAGCTTTTGGCTAGGGCATAAATTTAAATACGACTTTAATCTATCAAGCAAAGCATCAACAGTCGTTTCATTGTGGAGAACTTTATTGATTAGCTGTTTACTTAAATCCAGCATAAACACTTTCTCTACTTGATACGAAGCAGATTTAGTTTCTTTTTTAAATTCCCCAACTTGTGGAAAATATGATCTCAACTCAGCAGGAATATTTGCCATGAAATTAAATTCTGCTTGCATTTTATCGACTTTAGATGATGATTTCAGGAAGTAGTTCTGCTCACTTTTGATGTGATTAAAAAATCTTGGTTCAAAATTATTTGAGAATAACTCAAGTAAGCTTTGGGTTGAATCAAGCTTAATGAATAGCTTTGAAAGATCTATTTCAAGTGAGTGATGCATTACAGTACTAATCGCCTGTTCATTATTATTGTGCTTATTTAGGTCTTTAACTTTAATTTTAAAAAGTGGCAATAGAGATTTTTTGCCCTCCGCATCCTTTTCAAAGAAGCTTATTAAATCATCACTGTACTTCGATTTGAGAATGACATTATTGAATAGCTCAAAATCACGCGGAAAAAGATTTAGATCATAGTAGAGAATATCTGCATTAGGATCCAATTGATGATAGCTAAGCAAATGCTTATCAAAAAGAATTGCCATATCATAAAAAGTTTTAATAGCTTTGTTACAAAAAAGAATTTGCGCGCCAGCAAAAGAAGGAATTCTAGATTTAAGATCTTGAATTAAAGTTTGTTTGCCAATATAAAGTTGAGAATAATCATTGATTCCTAACTGAGATTTCAGAAATGAGCTGTCTTGAATTTGAGTATTGAAAATTATATACATTATGAAGACTTACCTTTTATATCATTCCCATAGATAAACAAAAACACTAAACTAACAATGATCAAAGCCACATAAGGAACCGTATAGATCTCAGGGTTATGGTTATAGGCAGCAACAAAAGGAATATTGGTTAATACGTTGGCTATCACAGAGTAATAGCTATTGCCCCAGCTTACATTAGAGAAAAGGAAACTCACTAAATGTACGGCACACAATTCAATAGACCAAGAGGTAATAGTAAACAAGAAAATAATAAAGATCTTGTCAATTTTATTGAGATGCATCTCTGAGTAAACTTTCTGTAGTCCAGAAATAAATTTAATCAGAAATAGAGATTGATTATTATGCGAGTATTTAATCAAGAAATCTATAAGTAGTTTAGATAGACTTGGAAGCATTAAGAGCAAAATAAAAATACCAAACATAAAGGCAACAACCGCAAAAGCAATGCCCTGGCTCTCTGCAGACCCAGAAAGTACCCAAACAAAAAGCAAAGGACTTATTACCAAGAAATCAAAGAACCTTATATAAAGAAGCGAAATTATAATCTTAGAAAGTTCTTCTTTATTTGCCAGAAAAAATAAATAGCAAGCAAGTAAATCTTTAGCAAAAGGCACTAAGAAATTCCCCAAAGAAACAGAACCAAACTGAGTAAAAATAGCATCTTTAGTTTTAAAATCAGCACTAGCAATCATGAAGCGCAATCTAATAGCACGAACGAACTGAGAAACTATATAAAGTAGAGCTCCAATGATGACTGGAAGATATACAGCAGCTTTTTTAAGCAGATCAAAATTCTGTAAAGTATAACCAAAGGCAAAGAATGCAAAAAGCCCTAGGAAAATTTTGAATTGTAGTTTGTGGTTGATCATGCATTAAAGTGAATCTAGGGGTTAAATTCCGATGATATCATAAGCATTTTTTAGTGACAAAATGAAGTACTACTTCAATATTTCATGCTAAAACGAAGTAGAACTTCATTCTCTCATGATCTAAGAATTATTATCTACCAGTATTAATTACCAGAAGAAATAGATTCTATTGAACTAATTGTAAAGAAACCAACACAATCACTTTGATTATTATATTCGGTTAAAAGCCAAGTCGCTCCTCTAACTACATTTGATATTCTAAGTTCGTCTGCTTTAAATACTGGAGTAGCATTGCCAGTTATATAACCTAATTTTAGACTAGAAGCCGTAGGGTAAAGGCTTGTAACAGTACCATCCCAAGCCTTACTCAAGGATGCAGTAATATCGATGCCATTATTATAGACTTTAAAACTTCCGCTTGTAAAAGTAAATCCTATCTGTCTCCAAGTACTATCCCATACTGTACCACCACGATAAAGTTTAGCTGTCGCAGGAGCAGCAGCAGCTGCTGCAGAAATATACCAATCATTACCATTGCCAGATACATTCTGGTCTGAATTTTGACCCCAAGAAGTTGCTACATTAGTAGCCGCTCTTTTTCCTAAAATATCTTTTCCAGTAGTAGCAGCACCATTGACCCACATCGTTACAGTAAGATTCGCTGTAATGTTTAATGAAGCTCCTGATCCAAAATCAATAACATCATTAACTCCATCAAAGCTTAAGGCTTTGCCGATTTTACCTGCAATTAAGTTACTAGAAAGCATCGCTCCTGCCGATGTTCCACTATTGTTATTGCCACTCGAATCACTTAAAGTCGCATTACTCGGATCATTGTGCAAATGCCAAACTCCAGCATATCCATTAGTCCAAACATTTTGTCCAGCAACTTCAGTTGCATTGTTATTACCAAAATATATGTAGAAATCATTATTAACACCGGTTTTCAAAGTATCAGCCTTGAAATGCAATTCTCCTGTCTTATTGACTTTATCAACAGAAACTATCTCTCTAGCAAGTTCTGTTTTACCATCTACTTTAGTTATTCGAATATCAGCTCCTGCTAGTTTTACTTTATTAAAAAATTCACTTGGCAAAATTCCAAGATCTAAATAAACTGGAAAATCAGTAAGATCTCCTGCAACCTTAGCTGCCTTAACAGTAATTTTTATTCTATTTGACCACGATGGGTTCAGCCAATTTGCTGGGATCACCGGTGGCGGCGGTAGTAGAACTTCACCTATAGTAATAGTTTTGGTTGTGACAGTCTCGCTAAGAGCATCACGAACTTTAAGTTTTACATTATAAGAACCTGGTCCAGGAAAGACATAAGATCCATCAACTTGTGTTGAATCAACAACACCATCACCATTAAAATCCCATTCAATAATTTTTGAAGTATCCACAGTAGGGCCTGGGTGAAAAACCGTAGTATAAATTGTTATAAAGTCATCTTGAGAATTGACTTTGTTATATATTGCATTTAAAAAAAATATTGCAATTAAAATTAAAGAAACTATGCCACGAATTTTTATTTTCATTTAACTCTTGCCCTTTGACTCATTCTCAAGCCCAAACTTTCGACAATTCTAGCGGAAACCTTCATCTTTTTTCCAAACTTTTTAATTTTTTCTTGACATTTGTTTAAATATTTTTTTAAGATTAGCGGCTGGTACCGAAAATATGAGGGGAAAACCTTTCTACCAAAAAATTTTCTCGAAACTAATTCGATTAGCTGTAAATTCGCTACTGCTATTTATTTTTCTTTTTCAGCAAGCATATATTGGTTTTTCAATACTTGAAGCAAAGGCTGAATCTCCAGCACCAAGCGAGGTTGGGTTTAATGCAGTAATTAAACAGAAAGATGATAATCTCGCCAATGGCCGTTCTAAAATAAAATTTGCTGTTCAAAAAACTACAAGTCAAGAACTAGGAGATCAAAAATTTACAGCATTTATTTTCTTCGGTGATAATTTTTATCGAGAATATATTTCCTTTACTGGTAAATACGCTGACTTTAAAGAGATCGAACATGAATATACTAAGCCTGGCAGCTATAAACCTCTATTGATAGTATATTCTGCTGATCTTAAAAAAATAACATTTAAATTTTTAGATCCGATTCTAGTTGAACAAAAAAATATTTACAAACCTATTGCTCAGGGGAGTGAAGTACAAAGACTTCATGATGCCATCGCTAATACAGTTACTATCAAGTTCAGTGGACAAGGGAGTTACGATACACAAACCAATAACAATACTGGATTAATTTATTACTGGAATTTTGGTGATGGCACTTCTGCAAATACTGAATCTCCAGAAATTAATCATACTTACATGTCAGCTGGAACTTTTTTCCCTTCGTTAACCGTAAAAACTCAAGATGGTCGAGAAAGCGATAAGTACGAATTAGCTTCAATAAAAATTGATGAAGATACTATTATTGACTACAATAAGCGATCATTTGCCAGCGATATAATTCCAATCATTATTTCAAAAATCAATCAAGCTCCGCTCTTAAATGCCAAGATTACTTATGGATTCAGAACGGACAATAGCAGTCTAAAACTTAGCACTAAAAAATTTACTGTATTTGTTTTCTTTGGTGATAATTTTTATAAATCCTATGAAGTGTTTACAGATAAATTTTCAAGCTTCCCAACAATAACTCATATTTATAACAAAGTAGGTACTTATAAACCTTTAGTGATCGCCTATTCAAGTGATTTTCAAAATAGGCTATTTAAATTTCTTGAACCTATAGAAGTTACTAAAATAGGACAAGATGCTGCTCTCCCTATAGCTCAAGCACGACTAGTAGAAAGAATAGATGATAGAAGTGCAAACATAGTTACAGTTAATTTATCCTCAGAAGGCAGTTTCGATCCTATTAATAATTCAGATATTGATTTGACTTATCTATGGGATTTTGGAGATGGTAACAAGTTGCAAACAAGTAATCAAAGTACATCTCACGTATACAATAGTCCTGGTACTTTTATTCCTACTCTCATTGTCAAAACTGAAGATGGCAGAATAAGCAGTAAATACAATCTTGAGCCAATAGTAATTTCCAAACAAATAGTATGCCTTGAGTCACGTGATTCCTGGACTAATATTGGTGTCTGTCAAGCTGATTGCGGTGGTATCTCAGGCGAGCAACTACAAACCAATCTCTGTGATGAAAAAAGATATATCAAATGCACTAGTAATCAATGTAGATCTAATTCATTCTCTATCCTAAATGAATATATTGAAGCTAAACAATTTCTCTCTCTTGATGCCGATACCAGCGGCTTTGAAGAGAAAAATCAAATTGCTTTTCGTTATATAATCGACTCCAGCTCCGAAGAACCACGTGAACAAATTTATAAACAGAGTAAATTCTATTTAAATAAAGCAGAAGCTCACACTGTCACTTTAGAAATCTATGAAGATTCATTTAAAGCTTCTACTTACACAAAAACAATAGAAGTTGCTGAAGCCAATAAACCACCAATAGCTCAAGCTAGCGCGGATAAATATATTGGTGAAGCGAGCTTAGAACTTAACTTCGATGCTTCTGCTTCTTTTGATCCAGAAAACTCAGCATTAAATTATCAATGGAACTTTGGTGACCAAGAGCAAGCTACTGGTTTAAAAACAAGCCATATATTTAGCAACCCCGGAGTTTATATAGTTAATTTAACGGTGACTGACAATAGAGGACTTTCTTCTACTTTTAAATTAAATAACGTCGTTGTAGAAGAGAAAAATTATCCGCCTAAAGCCAAATTTATAGAAAATGTTTTTGATTGTAAAGTTGATGATCATGGACAAATAGTCTTAGAGCAAAAACTAAATAACCAGTTCTTCTGTAGTGTAGAACTCGATGGCTTGTTTAGTTCAGATCCAAATGGAAACATCAATACTTATAACTGGTCTATTGCATTCCAAAATCCGATCACAAACAATAGTGAAAATTTAACCCTAAATCAAGCTAATAGTCCGAAGTTTATTTACAAGTTTGATAAATTTGGTTCTTATGATATTCAATTGAAAGTTACAGACAGTAAGGGGCTTTCAAGTACTTATTCTTCCAAACTCAAAATTCTCGAACCATTACCAATACTAAAAGCTGAAGTTAAAAATCGACTTGATAATTTACAAGAAAGTAGTTCAACTATAACTTTTAGTGCCAATGAATCTATTTATTATCAAAATAAATTAGATTTAAACCCTGGTATTGAAGTGCTTGATTACATTTGGGATTTCGGTGATGGCTCTAACGGACAAGGATTGGAACTCGAACACCAATATCTTAAAGCTGGTGTTTACTCTCCTATACTAAAAGTAAGTAAAAAAGCTGATAGCAATAAAACTATACTTGCTGAAAAATCTTTAGAGTCAATTGTTGTAACCGGAGAAATTCCAGTAGTAGGTTCTTTAAGTTTTAGCAATTTACAAGTTATTGAGAATGATGAAAATTCAATTAGCGCAGTTACTATTGGTGCGGTGAAGAGAGATCAGTATAAATGGATTTACCACGCTTTTGAAAAAGATGCGATTGATAAAACCATACTGACCGACAAGTCCAAAGAATTTAATGAAAATTATGGTGAAGTGCTTTCTAGCATCCTTGATGCTCCACAAAGTTTTACAGAAGCCGGTCAATATCAACTAGTGCATCAATTGGATGATAAGCCGATACTTAGTGAAACTCTTACAGTGTTACCTAATCAAATTCCAATTCCAAATCTTCAAGTTACACAAAATTCTAACTCAGTAACAGTAAGCGCTGAAGGCAGTTATGATCCAAAGAACTATGAAATCAATAGTTATGAATGGGATTTTGGTGATGGAACTATTAAAACAGGAATCAGCGAGTCTCATATTTATAGCAATTCGGGAATTTACTATATTAAATTAACTGTAGTAGACTCTAAAGGACAAATAGCTAATGCTTTCAGTAAAGCAATTGTAGTAGGTGATTTTGCAGATCAACTCACAGAGATACCATCATATGTCAAAGTTCCTGACAAAGAGAATGGAGAGGAAACTATATCATCAGAGTTTAGATCACTCCTTAAATTGCAAACTACAGAGGATCCAGTCAGCGACTTTGATACAGTTGCCAACAGACCAAATAATGACAGTGGTACTTTAATTCAAGGTTTAACTTTACCTAATGAAGGCAGTTGCACAAGTGGCACAAGCGGTAGTTGCCAATGTCGATCTGCTTATGCAAGTAATATATCTATCTCAAACATAATCTTTAATTCACCAAATCAATCACGTAGCCAGGATAAAGGCGCTAGCACTATTGAAATATTAGGCAATAATTTCTGCCAATCACAACTTGAAGTCAAGGTCAGCGTGGATGGTGGGGCGTTAGAAGACAGATCTAGTGCTTTTATCAATAACAGTAAAATAGTTACCAAACTTAAGGCTAAGGATTTCAAAGGATCTAATTTAAAGATCAAAGTCCAACAAAAAGCTAGCAACAATAATACCTACTATAGTGCCGAGAAAACTTTTACAACTCCTACTTTAAATCCTGCTCAAAAAACTTATCAAGTATTGGATGGCAATTCAGTAAGAATTGATTACAACATACCAAATATTTTTATTGAAAGCTCCGAAGGATACGGCAATGCATATCATATATTCAAAGATGGCTTACCTGTTGCTTACGACAACGATGCCATGATTATATCGAAGAACATTCGTTTAGAAACTGATTCTGCAAATCAAGCCAAACTTAAAATTGATCTCAATGGCAATAGATTTGAGGGTATTAGAGTTTGGGTTAATGGTAATTTGGTTCTCTCAAAAGATCCTGCTGCTGGAAATAAATTCTATGATTTAGTTTCTGATACTTTCAGTATCGGTACTGGTCCTCTCGATTTACAAATAAAAATTATTGCTCCATCTGCAAATGGTGTGCAAGTCAAAGCTGTAACCATTTACACCGCACCTCGTAAACCCATGATCAATAATCTAAAGCTGAATTTATTGGGTGATAATGCAAAAAATAAAAGTGTTCAAATATCAATGGATACCACTCCTAATACCAGGTTACAAGCTGTTCATATTAATAGAAAAACAACAGAAGGACTAAATAGCGGTAAGTATAAAATACTTCAAGCTCAAACTAGCAGTGGGACAAGTAGTGGTAAGGTAAATCTAATATTTAATGCAGTTAATTTTATGCCTGGCACTCATTGTGTTTATTTCTATCTAACTAATGGTAGTCACTCTGATGAAGAGATGGAAACGTATATAAAAAACAACTTAGTTAAACCATTTAATCAGGCTCTTGGTCAAAACAAATTTGCATTTATTAATCAAAGTCAATTTGATTATTTGAAAACCAAAGCTCTTCCTATTAAACATGGGATTTGTTTCAATGAAGATCATCAAGTAAATCTACAAATCAGTTCTCCAGCAACTCCTATAATTACTCAGCAAAATAATCAAAGTTATTCAATTCAATTAAGCAGTGATGCACCAAATGATCAAATCCGCAATGGTTGGGAATATGAGATGAAAATTTTCGATGGCGCTAATGAAGAGAGTTCAACAAAGCTAATCGACGTACCTATCAATAAAGTTAGCAAAGAGAAAATCAGCTTCACCATGAATCCAAGTTACCTAGGTGTTCACAATATGGTAATCCGTACACGCTACTATGATCCAACCACATACTTAACTTATGTCGGTGAAGTTTCCACACAATTAAATGTAGTGAGTGATAAAAATCCTGTTGCCAAAGTAACAACTGAGAATATCAAAAAACTAATATTAGAACCAAGTGATAATCCTAATGAAAGAGCAAGTTTCTTTGGCTACAATAGTTATGATCCAAACAAAGCAGCTTTTGGAGCCCATATCAATGATGGTATCGGATCATATTCTTGGCTTACACAATACAAAGAGCTAGAAGCTGCTCCTGAAGCAATTTTTAACGACATAAGTTCTAACTATGATTCACATGCAAACATTTACTATGTAGGTCCACGCAAAGAACCAGGTATCTATAGAGCTCAACTTACTGTAAAAGATTTCTATAATAATTCTGATACTGCCTTTTCTGACAGTGTACAAGTTATAAGACCTGGTCAAAGTTTAGTTGCCTCCTTAAGCGTAAATAATTCTAATAAAATTTTCGAACCTGATCTCAATGGCAAGCATGAAGTAAGCTTCAATGCCAGAGTGAAAGTAATTACAGCTAAGAATAATCCTCCAACTGCTTTAAAGTATAAGTTTATTTATGATGATGGCACTACAGAGAATGGTTCTATCAATGTTGCCAATATTCAGATTAATAAATATATAGACCTTAAAGCATTAACTGAACGCAAACATATATATAGTAAAGGTGAATTCAATCCACAATTAGAAGTAAATGCAAGCTTCACTGATGGTCACTTGGAGACATGGACAGTATCAGCTGGTACAGTCACCATTGCTAAACTTCCAACACATGTAGCTTTTACCCCGATCATTGCTAATTTAGGACCAAAAGATATTCCTAATCCTGGATTTGAAGCCAAGCTTAAAGTGATCAGCAAAACCAAGTACGGAACTAATGTTGAAGCTTTCGGTTGGGACTTTGGTGATACTAGTAGCTGGACCTATAGTGGCATTCATCCTGATACTGATTTCATGAAAGCTACTGTCACCGATACTAAACATACTTATAATGATGCTGGTACTTATCAAATTAAATTCTGGGTCAAAACAATTGATAAACCAGATCCGATTATTTTTGCGCTTAAACCTTTAGTAATTCAAGACATACCAGCACCTGTAATTTCATCATTAACAGTCAATAAGCAAGCTGAGAATATAAAAGTAACTGATGAAGAGATCATTAGCATTGAAGTTGAGATCACCACAAACACTTCACTACAAAGAATGGAAGTAGTAGTACACGACAAGGGTACTAATGAAATAGTTTATTCAAAAACTTTTACCGACAATGTACCAACTAAATTTATAGAAAGTTTCAACGATCTTTATTTATCACCAGGTAATTATATTTTAGATATTCTTGTATTCGATAGTTTAGAGCAAAGAGGTGCTAAGACTTTGGAGTTTGCGGTGGAGAAAACTACGAAAGCAAATCAATCAGCTGATCTTTCAGGACTTGAAGAGTTTTATAATGAAGAAAATTTCACAAGTAATCTTATTCATAAAATACCTATAGATGTTGATAAGTTCTTGAAGGTAATTAATATTTATAACAACGGCAAAAAAATAAAAAGCTTCGAAGGAGTTCTACCAGACCAAGATAGATTGACAGTAGATTATGCAATAAATGCTGATGGTGCAGGAAGATTTTTTGATGAGCCTCATGAAGGCGAAATTTATACTCCTCTTCATGAGGGAGAGAATAATATTAAAGTTGAAGTCATATTACCAAATGGCAAAGTGATAACGTCTAAGCCTTATTTAATGACACTTGATTCAACCAGCCCAGTGATTGAGATTCAATCTCCGCTTGATATATCAATCCATGCAAGAGATACCCTAACTTTAGCCGGCAAAATATTTGATGAGAATTTAGCTAAATTATTCTATCGAATTAATAGTAATAAATTTAAAACTCTTGATTTCAAAGAAGTAGAAGAAGAGCTTGATTTATATGAATTTGAAAAAGATATTGACTTAAATAGCGAAAATATTCAAGACTCTAATTTTATTGAAATTAAAGCAGTCGATAAAGGTGGCAATATCTGGTATGCAAATACTAGTTTTATTGTGTCAGATGAACTTGTTCATAAAATACGCAATAATCCTAATCGATTATTGTTTTCTTCTTCTAGTGGAGAATTAGATGATGGAAGATATGATCTATCTGATGAAGAGCATCGAGCTGGAGATGCTGTGTGCGAGGAAATTCGAAGACAATATCTCGATGGGCATTTTATGAATATGAACAGAACTTTTACTAATGTAAAAGGGAAGGAAGGAGGTGTTTTTAGCATTGGTTTTGATGGCTACTATATTGTTAAGCAGGGCAAAGAATTTGATGTTAATTTCAAACTTCAGGTTTGCGATATGAACAGAGGCGAAGCACAAACTAGTACCAGATTCTCTCTTCTTAACCCAAACTTAATTGATCCCCAAAATGTAAGTCATCCACTTCCACCATACAATAACCAACGTTTAAATAATATATTTTACGATGGTAATTATCAATATAAATTTAATCGAAATATAGCGGGTCTATCGGAACCACCAGAAACCTATTTAGAATATTTCGGCATGAATACGAAAAGTGGATATTACACAGAAGAAAAAGATTCTGAGGGAGTATCTCATAGTGTTTGGCATCCAACTTATTTCGAATTTAATCAAGGTGACTCTATAAGTAACAATTGGCATTTCGGCAAGTATCTTTTTCATTCAAGTATTCTTTTTGAAAGTGGTCATCAGAATATACACGGCACATATTCCGATGCTGATGAGAAAGTTGGAGTAAACATAGTCAGTACGGCACCAGGAGAATCAATTCAAATTGTCAATGTTACGAGGGTGCCGCAAGTACTATATTTAGGTCACGATATTGACAAAGTTGAAATAACTGCCGAAGCTGCTCTTTTAACAGACGATGCAAACATCAGAAGATTTAGATTTTTTATTGATGGTGCAAAGACTATGAGAATTACTAATAAGAAGAATTCTCTTACTATTTCACCACCTACTAGAGTAGGCGATCATGTAGATCCTTATGATAGATATTTATATCTAGTAAAATTGACGGCTTATAATATTCCTCAGTTAACAGGCAAGGAGCATATTGATCAATACCAATACCTTATACAACTTCTTAATGAGGCAGGAAATAGTGTTGCAGCAGAATCTAGACAAACAATAAATATCCTTCCAGCCCCAGAAAAATATATTTATCTAAAAGTTGAAGAACTATTCCCTGAAACTTATACTGACAAGCAGAGATTAGAAGAAAAAGGGTTTGTTTCAAATAATCCAAAACAATTCAAACTCACTGTTTATCATATTAATGATAATGGATTAACCTTACAAGAAAAATTAGACAGCTTTGATCCAGCAGTTTCGCCATTACTTAGTAGACTCAAAATTCGCAAAATCAGCCTTGATAACCTCGATCAGTTTGCCGATGTTGAAAAAATTCCAGAAGCTGAAAAGGCACAATGGAATGGAAATCAAATGAATTTCCGTTTAATGCAAGACTCTGTTCATATTCATCCTGACAACAAAGGATCCGGCTTATTTACTAATAAAGAGTTAGAAGAATATAAGGATTATTGGAAAACAGAATATATTTCATATGGACCAGACGATGGCAAAACTCTTATTAAAGATGCAGGCAAGCTTGAATTTGATTTGCATATGGAAGATTGGTTTGAGCAACAAAAAGCAGCTGGTTATGGATACGGTATTCATCCAGAACAATTCGATACTAAACTATATGATCTTGATCCATATCCTATAGATCTCAAAAATATTGAACTAGCTGCTGATAATTTATTTTTCCAACCTAACCTTGAAAGAATCTTAGCTGAGCCAGAAAAACTTTATTTAGAAGCAGAGAAGGTAAAACTTCTGGCTGATTTATCTTATGAAGATGAAATTACTGATAGATATAGATTACCTAAGTTTGAATATAAACCAAGAAAGGAAACTACTAACGAAGAAAAGAAAAAAATCAAAGCTGGATTTTTAATTAACAATAGAGAGAGCAAGGAAGCTTTTTTTGAGTTAAGTCCATTTTCTTCCACCAATGATATTAACCTTGATAGAGAAGGTTCTGATAATTACACTTTAGACTTGTCAGTTAGTTTATTGCTTAATAACGATATAAACGCATTATTGAAAAAAGACGAAATGGTAAATTTAGAAAAGAGCAAAACTTTATATATACCAATTTCAATCATAACCAAATCTGATAAAGATTTAGATATAGAATTGAGAGGAACCTTTACCCAAGAAGCTTTCCCCGTAAGCATTTTAGATCTTCCAAAATTTGAGTTGATTCAAGGTCAAAAAGCCAAGAAATTAAGTCCTGAAGAACTTGAACAAGAATCAGTAAAAATGACTTTGGACTCAAAGGATAATTTACTTCTCCATGCAAAATATTCCAATATTGTTGGAAAGGGCAATAATAAATCTAAAAATTTAGGCTTTGACCCTCTTGAATTAGAAGTCCAGCTCTATGACAGCTCCGGATTAACTCTAGGAAAACCTTTCTTCTTAAATAAAGCAACCATGCTAGGAAAACGATTATCCGAGATCGATTCAAAAAGTTATGCAACTGATGAAAGTGGTTTCTCCATTTATAAAACAATAAATATGAATTTATCTAAATATATTCCAGATGAAACGAAAGAATTTATTGAAGAAACAGATTTTGTTAGAGTTAAATTAAAGCGTGACTTTGAATATCTTGAGAGTGTAATTCCTGCTGGAGAGAATATTTATGAATATTACGACATCAATGACAATGACCCTTACAGATCTAAATATTTAAAAATCAAGACAGGAAGAAAAAATTCTTGCAATTTCTCAATTACAGGTGCTGGTGGTAGATATAGAACCTTAAGTGCTTTCAATGAAAATAGAATCAATGGAGATTTGCTGGTTAATTTCACTTCCGCAAGTAGGAAAAAAGCGAAGATCTGGGTCACTTATGCAAGCCAACAATCAACAAGCGAAACAAATGTTACTTTTGCTGATGCTCCATATTCATCTATCAATTTAGTAGATCCTGAAAATCCTGAAGGAGTAGTAGAAGTCGATCCACTTAATAATAGAGTTGATATTAATGAAGGTATATTTAATTTCAAAAATATTGATTTACCAAAAGATACTAAGAGATACACTCTTCTTTTTAAAGTTGCAGAATCAAGTGCAAGTGAAAATTCTGTAGCTTGGAATGGCTTAGATGCAGAAGACGCTGCCGTATGTTCAGTTGAAATTATTAAAGGCATTGAAGATGCACAAGTATTTATCGATAGGCTTGAGCCGATCATTGTAAATCAAATACCAATTGATAGAGATTATGAAGTGCAAGTAAGAACAAATCCTGCTGAATCTATTGAAGGAGTTAATCTTTATCTTCAAGATTTAAATAGCAATGAAAAAGTTTTCTTGGACAAATCTCGCGCCGTGCCTAATGGAGCATATATAACAATTAATCTTAGAACAATTGGAGTTAAAGACCTTAACAAACCTTATCGCTTAATTGCTGAATTAACTTATAACACAACTAATAATGAACATAAGACAGAAGAAAAAAATCATCGGGATTTTATGTTTGTTAAAGATACTGAACCAATAATTACTTTTGGTAGCAATGGCGTAAATGACCTTGGAGATTCAGGTAGTGGCAAAAATGGTAATGAGCCTAACGTGATTTATGCCAAAGCTGAAGAAGATTATAACTTTAAGCGGGAAATCACTTTTAGTAATCTCAAATATGAGGACAAAGATAAAATTACCTTCCAACTTATCGAGATGGCAACAAATACTCCAGCTGCAAACGCAATAGAGATCAGCTCTATAACACCAAGCAGTAATCCAGATGAATTTATTTATAATATCAAAACTCAAATTCCATTCCAAACAATTGAAGACATTAAAGAATATACTCTAGAAGCATATTTTGATAATCAGAGACTTAGTCAATCTAAGAACTTCTTGATTGTTGATGATCCTGAATTAAAGCTTACCTATGATAATTTCTTAGCTTTTGGCAATGGTGAGCTTACAAGCTTTCATTCAAAAGCAAAACTCGAAAATGCATTTGCTAGAGATATGCATGTTGAATATACGACATTCATAGATGGAGATCCATCTAAAGGTCCGGATACTAATGAACCACATAAATCTGAACCTATGATTACAAACAATTTAGAAATAATGCAACCATTTAAACGCGAAGTTGAAACGGAGAATAATAATTTCAGTTTAACTGAGGCGGCAATACCTTTAGCTAGAGCTGCTGGATTTCTTATTGGCGATTATACAGTACATGGCGGTAATATAGAAAAAACTTACACCTACACTGCTTTGACTGCTGCAAGTAAAGCCATTGTTAAAGCTGTCAGTTCTATTTTGGAATCAGTAAAAATTGCTTATGGTACTAAAACACCATATTTTGATTTTGAATTATTCAAGAATGATAATTCCCTTTCAAAACATGGTATTTACTTCGATGGACCGGGTACCTATAAATTGAAAATATTCTCTACGGTTAGTGGGACTTTAAGTATCTATAAAGATGATAGTTTGACACCATTTGCAACAGTTGAATTATCAGGAGATACTTTTGATTATTTTTATCCAAAGAAAGGAAGTACTTTACCAAGCCGCTCAGTAATGGTTCCTATTAATCCACCTTCTACTATACCTGGCACCGGTACTGGAGTTGGCTTAATTAGAGTAGTAATAAAAAATACCGAAACTGAAACAGAAGAAGAGTCAGAAATAAAAGTAATTGCTTCTAGCTCAGAAAAAGAGGACAAAACTCCTTGCATCGTTGAAGAAGTTAAAAAGCAATCAGGTAAAAGTGAAGCTGAAGCTGGAATCTTAATTAATGAATTTATTTCACAAGCAGAAGAAATATCTAATAACTCAGGTGTCATAAGTATATACATGGGAACATTCTCTCAACCAATTTACTATTCTATAACTCCAGGAAATTTACGCACAGAAGACTATCCTAGAATTACGATAAAGATTGGACCTGAGACTCAACCAATCAATAGAGAAGCTTTAGGCTATTGCCGATCGCTTGCTAATCACATTGTTCATCAAAATGATAGACCAGGATTGTTTAGAGTTTTCGAATCACCGAATCATCTTAATTCAAATTTAGCGGATTCATCAAAACCAGAAACGAATTACAAAGTTTATTGGCTGAGTATTGGTCACGAAAAAACTTATGGCATAAAGCATATTCTTTATGAGCATGGTTCAGACTCATATACTGATCCGATGAAGAAAGGGAAATTTAATGCAGGTGAGAATATTGTGGATCTTCTAAAAAGAGGAATACTTTCTTCTGAGAATACAGACAGAAGTCCTTCAATAGCACCAAGCTGGACTGGCACTAGAACAGTTTTTGATCGTAAAGCTTTTGGTAATTGGACTTTAAATACTCCAAAGAGAACAGTCTTAAGGATAGTCGGTGATAGCGATACTGAAAGTGATCGAAATACCATAAGGACAGCATTCCCATTCAAATGATAAATATATTTGCTAAAGATGCTTCTGGATATAAACAATCTATGCGTTGGTTTGAGCGGCAAATAACAACTGAAAATTGTATATTAGAAGCTCTTGGAGCTTTCACGAGTTGTATACATTTTATTGATAAAGATTGCCACGTAAATGGTGGGCATCTTTACATTAAGCTTTTAGTATGTTCTATTAATGGTCTCTATAATTTCACTCTAGGTTTCAATGATTCTGATCCAAGAAAAAAACATTTTATTTCTATATATCTTTATTCAGTTGATTTCTATTTTATTGTTAATGATTATAAGAATCAAAGTATTTTATTTAGTAGTATTGTTAATGAAGAACAAGAACGAGAAGATAATACCGAAGCGGATAAAATTTTACAATTAGATAATGAAGTTAAATTAAGTTATTCTGAAGCAGATATAGTTGTTAATTGGCTTTTAAGAAGGCAGAAGATATTTGAATTACCACCAAGTCCCTCAAAATATCTGAGTTATTTGAAATATAGCTATGAAGATTTTGCAAAAGAATTTCTTCCATTTTTCGAAGAAAATATTTATGACATCCCTAAGGATTGCATTCTTTGGGAAACACCACTCCTCAAAGAAACTATGTCTAACTTCGAAGCACTAAAAAAATATGCTGTAGAGAAAGGATGGATTATATAATTTTACTCTCGCAAAAATTCAATGATATTTTGTCTCTTAATGCCATTTCTGCCTTCACCCCAAATCTTATCCATACTTAAAACTAACTTCGGATAATTATCCTGAATCATTTCCAGTGGACGAAACTCCCTCTCTTCAATAGTTTCATCAGACAACAAATAGCAAACTTGAATATAGATTTTTTCTTTTTCATTTTCAGCAATAAAATCTACTTCAAGATTTTCCATACTACCAACACTAACTTTATAACCTCTCCGTATTAAATCTAAAAAGACTAAATTTTCCAGAATTCCACTAATATGAGATTTTTTAAAACCCAAAAGATTAGTTCGTAAACCTAAATCACCAAGAAAATATTTGTCTTTAATCTCAAAAAATTTCTTTCCTTTAATATCATAACGTCTAACTCTATGAGCTAAATAGCTAGCTTCAAAGTTGCGAAGATAATTTTGGATAGTATTAATTGATATTGTAGTTTTTTGCGATTTCAAAAAATCCGAAATGCTTTTTGCAGAGAAAGGACTACCAATATTACTAGCAATAAAATGTATTAAACTCTCTAGGAGTGAGCTATTGCGAACTTCATGTCTTTTAATTATGTCTTTGAAGAGAATCGTATTATAGACAGAATCTATATACTGTAGAATAAGTTTCTCATCAAATTCAAATTCATGAATACCTGGCAAAGCGCCATAAGTAAAATACAATTCAAACTCTTCATCAATGGTTCCGATCTTTCCATTAGTCTTCTTTTCTCTAAACTCAAGGAACTCATTAAAACTCAAAGGATTAATTTGAAACTCAACATAGCGCCCAGCGATTAAAGTTGCAAGTTCAGATGAAAGCATTTGTGCATTAGAGCCAGTTATATAAATATCAAAATCACCTTGTTTTAAAAAACTGTTAATGCTTTTTTCCCAACCAACAATAAGTTGCACTTCATCTACCAAAAGATACTTCTTAGTTTTTATACTTTTAAAATGATCATTAACGAAAGTATTGAGATTTTTATAAGTTTCAATGTGATCAAAGGCTGCAAGTTCTTTGTCAATATATAAAATATTTTTCAAAGAGATCTTTCTTTTCTTCAGCTCATCAATAATTTGTTTAAGAAAGTAACTCTTACCAGTTCTTCGCATACCAGTAATAACCTTAATCACAGGTTTATCAATAAAACCTTTTAGTCTTGATAAATATAGCTTTCTCGAAAAATTAGCACTCATAATAGTTTATTATATACTATAAACTTTCCCCAAAATCTTATAAGTTTAACTTATACTATAAACTTATAACAGGCTTATTCCTTAGAATAAACCACCTTATATTGATAGTTAATTCTAGACCACTCATTTTCAGCGCCAGAGAAGAGTTTTTTACGCATAAAAAGATATTCCAGAACTAGGTAAAGTATACGGAATCCTTGCTGAAAGACTTTGGCGTTACTGATTTGATCCTCTTCTTTCCAAACTAAAGGAAAGAATTTAAATTTTGATTTTGCATAGCAACCATAGAAAAGCAAGAAGACATTAAAAGTAAGATTATTGGGGAAATACAAATAGAATTTATTTTTCAGATACTGAGTGCTATATAAATTTAGACCAGAGCCCATATCGCTAACCCAGTTGCCAGTTATGATTGAGCAAAGTAAATTCAAAGCAATATTGCCCCACTTCCTAATAGCAGGATAATGAACTAACTTAGAATCCTTATGGAATCTTGATCCAAGGAATGAATCATAAGCTTGATATTCACCTGATTTAATATAAGGAATAAGATCTTGAATAGAACCTTGGTCATCTCCATGCAAGACTACACAGTAATCAAAGCCGTTATCCAAAGCATAGTTAAAAGCTACTTTATGTGAACCACCAAGACTATAGTTATCTATATTTTGTATAAGAGTAGTTTTGATATTTTTGAGTTTCTCAAGTGACTGCTGGGCAGAGTCCTGGCTTCTATCTTTACTGCCATTATCAACTATTAAAATCTCTGAGAATAACGCTTGAGCCTCTTCATTGAAATTAGCAAGCACCCGTGGAATCTGCTTTTCACAGTTATACATAGGTATAAAGATTAGGATTTTAGGATTCATATTCTATTGTAAACTGGATTGCCACGCCCACTACGTGGGCTCGCAATGACGGCATTGATCATTAGTCTACATACCATGACGATGATATCATTTACTTTGTGTTATTACTCTATCCTGTATTTATAGCTCTTGTTTACCTTTTAGGTGATATTGCTAATTCGTTTTTTGAGCCAGATAAAGAAGAGAAACCCAGACTAGATTTTGTGGCTTTTGCCCTCAATCTTATTTCAGGTTATTCAATTTATTTACTCTTAGTTCATCTATTGAACTTCCTCGTAAAAAATCTTTTAATTACTAGCTGCTTAGTTGCTCTAATCTTTTTAGTAACCATCGTCCTCCATAAAGTAAGAATTCATAAACTTAGTTTCAATAAGTTTGATTATGCCGCTATAGGCTTAGCTTTATTAATGGGATCTCTTATGGGTTTTAGAGATTTTCTCTATGGCAATCCTGATAACTTCCATATAGCTTTCACTGCAAGTATCGCCGAGAATAATATTTATCCACCGATATTCCCTTCTACTTATGACATGAGCATGTCTTCATATCACTATGGAGTAGATTTAATTGGAGCAATTTTCCAAAAGTTATTCTTCCTAACTCCCTGGGATACACAGTCTGTACAAATCTTCTTCGATGTTAATCTCTGCATTATTACTCTATATGCCTTAGTAAATTATTTCCTCCGGAGATCTTCATTGGCATTGCTTTCTACGCTAGTAGCTACGTTCTATACATCTATTAACAGCATAGATTTCTTCGTTAGAGAAATTGGTAATTTCTTTGGTAATGATAAAGTTCTATTCTTCCAACTCTGGTTAATTGCTTCATGGACTTCAGTAAGTCATATGACTTCACAACTAAGATTGCCATCACAGAATAGTGCATTCTTCTTTGCTTTTGCCTTAATTATCTTTTTAGCTAAAACTATTTATGAAAGAAAAAATTATTATGTACCGATAGTAGTCTGTGCTTTTGGTTTATATTTCACTTTCCCTGCATTCTTCTATCCAATCTTTGCCGCATTAGGACTAGCTTTGCTTTATCACGGAATCATTGATCTAAAAAACAAAAATCTTCCGTCGCTTGAAACTAAAGCAATATTTTTTAGTTTAATTGCATTAATCATTGGTAAATTTCTAACCATTACCGGTGGCTCTACAAATAGTGGCAATGTCGATGCTTTAATCTTTGCACCTTCACAATATTGGATCAATTGGGGCAAATCATATTTAAGTTATTTCTATGATAGTTTCTACTTAAAAAATCTTCAGTATGCCTTTGATTATGCCCATCCTTCCTATCATCCAAAGACTCCTATATTCTCAAGCATTACCTTTAGAGAATTCGGTTTCGATGGTTTAGTTGCACTTGCAATTGTGATTTACCAGCTAAGAAAAAAGAAATTAGATTTCTCTGTAATCCTTTTCACTAGTGCAATAATTAGCATGCTGGTTCCGCTCTGTATGCAATTTATACCGAGACCAGTAGAAACCACTAGATTCCTACATTGGACCAAAATTGCTTTTGTAATTTTCAATTGCATTCATATCCCTTATTTCTTTAATCTAGCTCTAGCAAAAATACAGGAAATGAAAAATCCAGCTTTACTGGCGAAAGTTTTCAAAATTAGCTTTACCGTAATCCTTCTCATCATGCTGGTTCCAGGGATTATATCCGTAATTCCAAAAGACCAGTTCATTATCACTGGACCAAGTGGGGTACCAATTAAATTCAGACCAGTAATTAAAGAGATGCAAAAGATTCACAAAAGTGGTGATGTTTGTTTAGATACAATTCCTTTCAAACATGGTCACAATATCAGTGAGATTGCTGGTTTCTATGGACCAGGTGGGCAGATGTATAAGTCTGATGATATTTCCAGAAAATCAGCAATGCTTTCTTTTAATCCAGCATTACTTGAAGAACTCAAAGTAAATTATATTTTCATGGGACCACAAGACGAAATCACCATGGAAGCTGCCTATAGACTAGCTAACAGAGAAGTATTTGTGAAAGTCTTAGAGATGAATGTAAACAATGAATACTACACTATGTATAAATTCAATAAAGAGAAGTTGAACTTAAATGAAGAAGAAAGAAACAATCTATCTCAAGAATATTTCTGGATCCTAGGTTGTGATATCGGGCAGCAATTTGAAGTAATGCGTGATCCTAATGGTCAATTCCTTATGAGCCATTCTAAAGATGAAATTCTCAAACTCAAAGCGCAAGCCAAAGAGAATTTGAAGACTATTAATCCAGTTTGTGCTTTCTGGCTTAAAGAGCAAGTGGCGCTAGCAAGTATGTTAGAGAAGAAATAATGATATTTAATTCAAGAGCCTTTCTATTTTTTATCATCATCGTCTATTCACTTTTCTGGACTATACCTAGGTCAAGGAGACGTATATTTCTCTTAATTGCCAGTTATTTCTTTTATGGTTTCTTAGAACCAATTTTGACACTACTCTTACTTGCAGTAACAATTGCCAGCTTCTTCATTGCTCAAAAAATCGATGAAGCTAAAACTCAATCTACACGCAGGTTATTCTTAGTTTTTGGAGTGATCTTATTACTCTGTCCTTTAATATATTTCAAATACTTCAATTTCATTACTGGAAATTTAAACAATATTATTGGGACATCAATACCTCTCTACAGAATCTTTCTACCGATCGGCATTTCATTTTTCACATTCCAAGTTATTGGTTATATGGTCGATGTCTATAGAAAAGAACTAAAAGCCGAACGTAATTTTATTACTTTTGCTTTATTCAAATCATTCTTCCCACAATTAGTAGCAGGACCTATTGAAAGAGCACATCACCTATTACCTCAATTAACAACCATTAAAGACAAAACTTATTCTAGCGATAACTTCTACTTTGGTCTAAAAATCACTCTCTGGGGGCTGTTCAAAAAAGTAGTTATTGCAGATAGACTCGCACTCTTTGTTAATCCTATATACAACCAAGCCGCAAACTTTGATGGCTTGACTTTATTAGTCGCAACTATATTTTTTGCATTTCAAATTTATTGCGATTTCTCTGGTTACTCTGATATGGCTATTGGCATTGCCAGATTTTTTGGTGTTGATTTAATGAAAAACTTTAATCGTCCTTATTTTGCGACATCAGTTACAGATTTTTGGCGCCGCTGGCATATCTCTTTATCGACTTGGTTTAAAGACTATGTTTACATCCCTCTAGGCGGTAGCAAGGTCAGTAACTGGCATTGGTGCCTTAATATTATTAGCGTTTTTACAATCAGCGGTTTCTGGCATGGCGCTAAATGGACTTTTGTTATTTGGGGATTAGTTCATGGTGTAGCTTTAATTATCAATAAATTTAGCAATATAAAACTGCCACAAGTAATTAATTTTGCTTTGACTTTTATTTTTGTAAATCTTACTTGGGTTTTCTTTAGGGCTAATACTGTAGAAGATGCTTTTCTCATCATTCAGAAATTATTTACAGAAACTTTCTCTGACTCAGCATGGGATACATTTATTTCACAAATACAGAGTATTGGTTTTGATAGCAATACTGTTATATTTTTAACAGTTCTAATCATCACTTTACTTTGCCTAGAAAACATACAGAAAGAGGATTTGATGCCGAAATGGTTTTTACAAAATAATCCTGTTCTTAGAATATCTTTTATGTATAGTATTCTAATTGCGATTATTTATTGTGGTTACTTTGGTAAATCATCATTTATTTACTTTCAATTTTAGGCACACTGCCTAAGGGTAAAAATAATTTATACATACTTCCTCTGTTAGGATGATGGTGATCTATCATATCGTTATCGGTAAAATTAGTATTTTGTAGATTATAAGAACCCCAAACTCGTATATGATTCTTAGCAGCAAAGCCTCTAATATAATCTTCAACAATGATTGGAGCTGATTGGTTTCCAAACAAATCATATTCATATTTATATGTTAAAGAATGTTCTGGTACTAAAAGAAAAACTAGTTTAATTTTATTCCTTTGTAAATAAAAAACAAAGGCTTCAAAAAGATTTTTTGAATTAGGAAGTATTAGATGAGCTTTTGTTTTAATTCTTGGCATTTCCTGAATATTTGCTTTGATGATGTTTGATTTTACCTGCCCTTTGCAATTAATTTGCTCATTACCAAATTCTCTTGAGGCATCTGGGAAAATAACGCCACCTTTAGCATGCTTATCATAGGTAGCCCAATAACTTACTTTACGAATATCACGCTTTTGAATTTTTCTATTATTAAATTCTGCTTTTGTATCATAATTTTTTGCCATTAAAAATTTGATTGAATCTTGAAAATAAGCTGGAGAAAATAGTTCTAAAAAATTTTCTAGATGCGAACGAATAATCTTGTATTGAATTAGAGACTTTATCTTAAAAGAAATTTTCATTCCAAGTCGATTGAGTAAATCTGTAAAATCTTTCGTAAAATCATCTCTAGGCCAAGGATTCAGGACAAAAAGATCTGGATCAATAGATATTAGTAAGATTTTAGGATGAATTTCTTTTTTCTCTAAAATATTATAAATAGCCACTAAATCGCCGATACTTGCAGAAGTCATACTTGCATTATAGAAACCATTAACTTTAATCATGCCGTTATTTAAAGGTAAAGAACGACTTGATCCCAAAACTATTAAATCCGGATCCTTCATAAGATGAGTAGTCATGCTACGAAGAATTTTAACTTCATCTATTTGGCTCATACTGAGAGGGAAAGCGGCGTTTCTTCCTGAAAGCAAAGTTGCAACAATTCCATCTTCAAAAGATCTAGTTTTATAAATATTGCCTGGATCTATAAAATAATTAGTTAATGCAATTATTAGCATTATAGGAAAAAGAAAAATAACTAATTTAAAAATATCTTTAAGAGTTTGATTCATTTGATTATCTACAGAATGTTTTTTGGCATTAAGTTTATTCTAGAACAAATCTTCTAGTTCTAAACTATGGTCAAAGTATCCCGAAGCTTTAAGCACTTTATTAGGACCTTTAAGACTTATAAGAGCTTTTTGCACACTGTAACCTTGAGGTATTTTAAGAAGGCTAATTTTTCTCTCCATTTCAGTAATAATTTGCGGCTGAATTTCTTTATTATGATATTTAACCTCTACTATAACTAAAGTTTTATCAGCACGTGTAAATATCATATCTATTTGAAATTGAATATCTGTTTTTGTAAAGAAAGGACTTACCGATAAAACCTCATCAGCAAAACCCATTTTTTCTGCAATATAATCAGCATATCTAAAACAAAATCTCTCAAAGGCAATACCAAACCATGCTTCATATACCGGCTTCACTAATAATGAAAAATAATCTTTCGATTTAGAATTTTTAATTTGATTTGTATATTCAGCAATAAACTTAAAATAGAATATTAAAAACTCATCTACAATTTTATATTTTTTGTATTTTGAATTTTCTTTAGTCCCAAAAGAATTATAAGACTTTACAATACCGGCTAATTCTAAATTATCTAAATATGATTTCAATCCTCCACCCGATTCAAGAGATAATTTTTGACTAATTAATTCTAAGCTTAAAGGTCCTTGATTCAATAGTTTGGCAATTCTCAAATAAGTTTGTGATTCTTTGAACTGTTTATAAAAAATAGCATCTGCTTCATTAAACAAAAAACCTTCCGAACTAAAACATAAAGCATTGATATTTTGTTTAAATGATTTAGATAAGTCAATTTCTTCAAGATATTTTGGAATACCACCATATACCAAAAGATATTGAAGAACTTCTTCTTTACTTTTTTTATTCTTGAACATTTGAATTGCTTCATTTGGTTCAAGAGGCTTTAACAAAATCTGTGTATTAATCCTTCCATATAAGGCTGTTGATTTAATAACCTTTTTAACCATAAAGGATGCAACAGAACCACACAATATAAGCATTACGTTTTTTTGTTTCCAATGATTGTCCCAATAATATTTAAGAAGACTAATTAAGCTACTTTTCCCACAAGCTGCCCATTGCAGTTCATCAATAACTAAAACAAATTTATTTCTTTGTTTGAAAATATTTTTAGTAATAAATATAAATAACTCATCCCAATTTTTGAATCTCTTAGGGATTTGTAATTTAGCACCAAATTGGTCTTCCAATATTAATCTAAATTTTTCTATTTGTTTTCGACTATTTTCATTTTCAATCCCTTCAAAAACTAATTTAGATTTTTTGTTCCTTATAAAATTATCAATTAAAGCGCTCTTACCAACTCGTCTCCGCCCATAAATTACAACAAGTTCAGCTCTATTGGAAGCGAATTTATCATCTAAAATTTTTAATTCTTTTTTTCTACCTATAAACATTTGTATTTGCGGATAGAAACATTATACCCGCTATCCGCAAATACAAAGACTTATCTTTGCGGATAGATATAAAGACTTTTTATCCGCAAATACACTTACAATCGATCCAGCATCTGAATAAACTGCACTAACTCATAAGGATCATTAGGTCTATGCAAGGGACTGCGCAGTACTTGTAACCAATTATATTTCTCAGCAAGATGATAAAGAGCAACTATAGGAACAGATACTTTAGAATGCTCTGTCGGCTTGATCTCCTTATTAACTAATTTAAAATCCAAGCTAATCAGATTCTCTTTATCAGTAGAGTCAGGCGCCACTTGCCATTCCAACCACAAATTCACAAAATCTCCATAGCCCTCTCTAGAAGAAGATTTGGAACTAATTTTATTAACTCTAGGAGCTTGAATCATATACTTATATACGTATGATAGCAACTATAATGAAATAATATTCAATAATTTTTTAAAATCTAGTTTATTTATCTTTTTCTCTATAGACAACACTGTCGGTGCTGATTTCAAAGATCAATGCCAAGCCAGCTAAAATATCGCTACGAATAGGCGTGTTTTCGATTTCAATACGGTTTAAGTTAGATTTTGAACAATCGATCCTGTAAAGAGATAGATAAGCAACGACTTCATTCAATGACATTTTGTTAGCAAGGCGAAGCTTCCTAACATACTTTCCAACATCTCTTCTAATCTGCTTTTTGGGCACAGATTTTAGATTGCAATATCCTCCAAAATAATGATCCAGGATACTGGAAAAAATTGCCCAGAAATATTATCATTAAGAGCTTATCCAATATTTTTTTCTATTCATTAAAGAGGTCAAATAATGTCATCAAAGAAATTCACAACAGTAGAAATTCGTATTTTAAAACTACTTATGAATGGGCTCAGAGATTTTGAAATCGCCTTAGTCTTAGCTAGTAACAAAACAAATGTAGAGAAGCAGCTAAAAGAAATATTGAATAAATTAAATGCCAGATCTAAAACTGAGGCAGTTATCAATGCAATTAAACTTGGCATTATCAGTTTGTCCTAATCAGTTATAATTCGTCTCATGGAACTGGACCTTAGAAATTTAATTGAAACCATTGGCTATATAGGAATTTTTGCAATCATCTTTGCTGAGTCGGGAATTTTGCTTGGCTTCTTTCTTCCTGGAGATAGCTTACTTTTCACTGCTGGATTTTTGGCATCCCAAGGTCTTTTATCATTGCCGGTTTTGATTGTTGGCTGCTTTATTGCGGCCGTAGCTGGAGATAGTGTGGGCTATGCTTTTGGTAATAAAGTTGGTATCAAACTTTTCTATAAAGAAGACTCGCTATTTTTCCACAAGAAAAATTTAGTCAAAACTCAAGAGTTCTATGAGAAGCATGGAGCGAAGACTATAGTACTAGCTAGGTTCATTCCTTTTATTAGAACCTTCGCACCAATTGTAGCTGGCATTGGTTCTATGCATTATTCTACTTTTATCAAGTTCAACATTATTGGTGGCGTACTTTGGGCTATAGGTCTAAATCTTGCCGGTTATTTTCTTGGTAGCTTAATTCCAGATGTTGATAAATATCTTGTACCAATAGTTCTAGGCATTATGTTTGTATCTGCCTTGCCACCGATGATTCATGTAATCAAAGATGTTGAAACAAGAGCAGCTATTAAACAATTCGTAAGAAATATTTTCAAGAAAAAATAAAAAGCGGTCTTTAAAAAATTTAGAATTGGAAATAAATAAAATCAGTTGCTTTAGTTGCCCCAAAGATGATTACGGAAAAAATTCCCAGCCAAATTAATATCCAACTGAGAAACTCATTTTTTGCGAAGTAATCTTTTAGTTTATGCTTGCTTTCAAGCACAAAGAATATAGGAAAAATCATTAGCCAAGGAAACGCATGATTCCATTCAATTCCCGTGAAATCAAGTCTAGCTATGCCTTTGATAACATCAAAAGCTTCTGCAATATTTTGAGCTCTAAAGAAAATCCAACCTAATACAACTAGATTAAAAGTAAATAGAATTTTTAAAAAATCAATTAACTTATTTTCTTGGCTAACTAGCACCTCAGTTTCATTTCTTTTAGACACAAAATGAAATATAACTATCAATAATCCATGATAGAGACCCCAAATTAAAAATGTAGTATTTGCTCCATGCCAGATTCCAGCAATGAGCATAGTTATCAAAATATTTCGAGAAGTAATTATTTCTCCTCTACGATTACCACCCAATGTAATATAGACATAGTCTCTAAACCAGGTTGAAAGACTAATATGCCATCTTGACCAAAAATCTCTAATATTTTTAGCGAGGTATGGTGAATTGAAATTCATACTTAATTCATAACCCATCAATCTTGCTATAGCTCTTGCCATGTCGGTATAACCAGAAAAGTCACAGTAGATTTGAAAGGCAAAAGCATAACTTGCAAGTAAAAGATCTAAGCTATTTCTATAAGCAGCTATTTCATAAACATCGTTAACATAGCCTGCAAGATTATCAGCAAAGACTACTTTCTTTACGGCACCCCAAGCAAATAAAGAGACTCCCGAAACAATAAAAGATTTTATATATCGAGGACCTCTATCTAATTGAGAAAGTAATTGCCCAGCTCTATTAATTGGACCTGCTACCAATTGTGGAAAGAATGATACGAAAGAGGCAAAAGCAACTAAACTTTTTTCTGGTTCAATTTTTTTGAAGTATACATCCAAGGTATAACTCATAGATTGGAAAGTATAGAAAGAAATTCCCAATGGCAGTATTAATGTGTAACCAAGCGAGTTTCCAAAGAGTTCATTAATCCAGAACCAGTATTTAAAAAAGAATAATAAGCCAAGATTGATAGTGATACTTACAGCAAGAAATAATTTTCTTTTTGAGTTTTCATTTTCATATTTGTAAATAAATTTACCTGCATAAAAATCTATAAGAGTTGTAGCCACTATTAGAAATGAGAATTTCCAACTCCACCATGAATAGAAGATGTAGCTTGCGATTAAAAGAATTAATCGCTCATATTTTTTTGGTAGAACTTGCCTGCAAATTAATACAATTGCAAAAAAGAGAAGAAACTCACAAGATTGAAAGAGCATTAGAGTATTAACCTCTCTAAACTTCTAGCAATCGGTACAGACCCGGCAGCACTGGGATGCCCATCATGCCAAAACATTGGTTTATCTATTTGCAATGATTCTTGATAAATATCTTCCATGGCATAGACATAAGGTATTTGATACTTTTCAAATAAATTTAAATATCTTTTTTCGGTAGCATTGAAATCTTTTGTATAACGATAACGCTCGAACCATCTCTTATCCGGAATTAAAAGTATCTTCGCTTGAATTTGATTATTGTTTGCAGTTCGAATAAATAGTTTTAAGGAGTTCTCAAACCTGTTCCAATAGTCGTTTTCAACATTATGATAAACAAAATGTTCATTGTTAGGTACGCTCTGGCTAATAGACCAATTATAGAATTTCCAGGAAACTAAGGAAAGTATATGAACTTTACCCAAAACCAAATCTCTAAGAATTTTGTCTTTTAATTTATTTGAAAATTTCACATCAAATTTTAAAGCATTCAAAATATCTTGTTTGATTTTAACTATAGGAGCTTGTTCCTCATTATTTAGTTTGGCTTGATAATCTACATTTCTGCCTTGAACGGGATCATAAAAATTTGTGTTGCCCCCTTGATATGAAAGTCCTCTCAATTGAGCGATCACAATATCAGGCTTATAGAGTTTTCCATTTTGAGTAAATTTTTGTTTATAAGAATCAAGTAGTATAGAAATAGTATCTAAAGAACAGCCAGCATAGTGTTCAGCAATAATTGCATATTCTGGATATAGCGAATCTAGAAGACCGTGAAACGATTGATTAAGAGGTGTTGAAACACTCTCCACCATACTATCTCCAATAAGGAAAACAAGTTTTTGTTCTTTGCTCAAATCCGGAATAGGTCTAGAGTGTTGGAATCTAGCATCTCTGATAATGATGTTCTCGAATTCCCTTGCACCCCATAAATCGCCTTTATGAATACTATTTCTTGTATATTTATTTGTAAAAAACTCCGGGTAAGGATAAACTAAATTAAAATCATTAAAACTTCTTAGTAAGATTTCAGCAAAAATTAATACTATGATGCAAGCAAATAACGGTGAAAAGATCTTATTTAATGCTACCAAAACACTATTCATTATACATACAGATCAGAATTATAGTGAACCTGGCTCCGAAGCTATTAATTAGCTATTTCCAATGTTATTGTTAATAAAGATCTAGAATCTTATACTTAAAATATGCCAAACCTACAACACAATCCAAACTCCACAATTGCAAAAAATAATTTTAACTTTGGTGCTAATTGGAAAGATTTTTTAAATACTGTCTACGATACGGACACTCTTGAAAAAGCAAAGCAATCGCTGAAAGACTTTTTTGAATGTGAAAACTTAAACGGCAAAACTTTTATTGATATAGGTTGTGGCAGTGGTTTATTTTCATTAGCAGCTTTTGAATTAGGCGCAGAGAAAATCGTTAGTATGGATATTGATATTGACTCTGTTGAATGTTGCAAATATTTACATAACCAAAAAGATGAACCTAATAACTGGCAAGTCGTTCTAGGATCAGCGCTTGATGCAGATTTCATGAAACAACTAGGGCAATTTGATTTAGTTTATTCATGGGGAGTGCTGCACCACACAGGTAAAATGTGGCAAGCAATTGATAACTGTATAAATTTAGTCAAGCCAAATGGTCTTTTCTATATTGCAATCTATAACAAAATCAATGACTGGAGTTTCTTTAAAGATGGCAGATTCGGTAATTCTGAATTTTGGTTATTAGAGAAAAAAATCTATAATAAACTGCCAACAATTTTAAAAAACTTTGTTAACTCAAGCGCAATGTTCTTATTAATTCTGGTTTACCTCTGTACTTTCAGAAATCCATTCTATTGGATCAATCACCATCGTACTTTGAGAGGCATGTCTTGGAAAACCGATATCATAGATTGGCTTGGTGGCTATCCTTATGAATACGCAACTACTTGTGAAATTTTTAAATTCTTTAAAGACAGATCTTTCGTGCTTAAAAACCTTAAAACCAATGGTGGTGGTCTTTTAAACAATGAATTTCTTTTTCAAAAACTAGCTTAATTACCTTTTATCGATAGGAGCGTAAGATCTTAGACCTTCACCAGTATAAATTTGTCTTGGTCTGAAAATCTTATTAGCATCGCTGTCTCTTTGTTCTTTCCAATGAGCTAACCAGCCAGGGATTCTACCAAGAGCGAACATTACCGTAAACATATTCATTGGAATACCAAGTGCTCTGTAAATAATTCCAGAATAGAAATCTACATTTGGATAAAGTTTTCTTTCCACGAAATAAGGATCTTTAAGAGCTTCTTCTTCAAGACCTCTTGCAATATCCAGTAAAGGATCTTTGATGCCCATTTTATTAAGTACAGTCTCACAAGCACCACGAAGGATCTTAGCTCTTGGATCAAAGTTTTTGTAAACTCTGTGACCAAAACCCATCAATTTGATATTAGATTTTTTGTCTTTTACTTTTGATAAATAAGTTTTGTAGTCTTCACCACTAGCTTGAATTTGTTCAAGCATCTCAAGTACTGCTTGGTTAGCGCCACCATGTAGTGGACCCCAAAGAGCTGCAATACCAGCAGAGATCGCCGCATAAATACTTGCACCAGAACTTTGTACTGTACGAACAGTAGATGTAGAGCAGTTTTGCTCGTGATCTGCATGAAGAATAAGTAATTGATTTATAACTTTAACTACATCTGGATCAATATGATAAGGCTCAGATGGAACCGCAAACATCATATTAAGGAAGTTTGCACAGTAGCTAAGAGAATTGTCTGGATAAACCAAAGGTTGACCAATAGACTTCTTATAAGAGAAGGCTGCAATGGTTCTTAATTTAGAAAGAATTCTAGTGATGTCCAAATGTAATTGCTCATCATCAGTAATATCCTGTGACTCAGGATAGTAAGTAGAAAGTGAACAAGTCATTGAGCTCAAAATCGCCATTGGATGAGAGTTGCTTGGGTAACCAGAAAAGAAATTTGTCATATCTTCATGAAGAAGAGAATGTCTAGTTAAACCTGTTGAGAATTTTTTTAATTCTTCAGTAGTTGGTAAGTTGCCGTAAATCAATAGATATGCAACTTCTACGAAAGTAGATTTTTCTGCCAGATCAGCGATGTCATATCCTCTATAACGAAGTATGCCTTGCTCGCCATCAATAAATGCTATTGCACTTTTGCAGGACCCAGTGTTCATGAAGCCTTGATCCAAAGTTATAAAACCAGTTTCGCCTCTTAATTTAGAAATATCAATCGCCTTCTCGGCTTCAGTCCCTTCTATAATAGGGAGTTCAATTTGCTTTCCATTAATATTTAATGTCGCAGTGTTAGTCGCAAGAGCTTGTGAGTTCATATTAAATTATCTTCCCACAACAATTTGGATTTTAAACTCATGCTCTTAACTTTTTCACAATCGAGATTGTTATATTAAACCATCCAGTCGGATATATCTTTGGCTATGACTTCAGAAGTGTCATACCAAATCCAATCATGGTCCACACCTTTATATGTTTTAAATGTTTTTTTCAAACTGCCAATTTTTGCAAATATTTTTCTTTGAGTAGGATTATCCACTACCTTATCCCCATCTATTTGAATTAATAAAGTAGGTAAATAAATATTAGCGACCTTTTTTTCCGTCAAAGAATGTAATTTTAAAATTTCGATTAGTAAATTTTGTGTCATCGCACCCACACGAAGTGGATCGGTCTGTGCAGGAGTCTCTTTAGCTTTCTCTGAAACAGGCATTTCTAAAAAAACATTTTGCCCACAGATTAATTTATCAAAAAAATATTTCCATAAAACACTGGCAACGAAAAGTGGATTGAAAGTAGAACTGGCTCCCTTGAAACCAGGCACTGAAAGAATTAAATAGTCCTCTTGATAAAGTCTAGGTAAATTACAAACAATTACAGCTCCAAGGCTATGACCTAAGATACCAATTCTTTCACCAGGAAATTGTTTTTTCAAAAGGTCATATTTCATTTGCACAAAATCTAACCATTCTTGGTAAGTATCTATATGTCCTTGAATATATGGTGATGAGCCACCTGAGAGCATATGATTCTTGCCGAAACCCGGTAGGTCACAGGAATGTAGCTCAATATTATATTTGCTAAATTCAGTAGCTAACCTAGCGAACCAACCGCTATGACCACCTAAACCATGAACTGCAAATATTCTTCTAACCTGCATATATGGTTATAATTTGTCTCAAAGCTAAACTAACAAGTACACCAAGTACAGCACCACAAAGTACTTCCTTCGGGCTATGTCCTAAAAGTTCTTTCAATCTACCTTCAGCAACTTTGTGATCATGAGAAAATAATTCTTGAACTATATGATTTAATACTGCAGCTTGCCTTCCTGCTGAACGGCGCACACCAGCTGAGTCATACATCACTACAATTGCAAAGGCTAAAGCAAGCCCGAACATTATAGAATCCCAACCAGTAAGCAAACCAATAGTGGTAGCTAAAGCAACTACCGATGCACTATGACTTGAAGGCATACCGCCAGTTGTAAAAAGCATTCTTAAATCTAAAGTTCTAGTTGTGATAGCAAAAATTATTGTTTTAATTACTTGAGCCATTATATTAGCTACCACTAGGGCAACTATTACTTCATAACCGTTTGCATTAATTTGAGCGAGAAAGGACATAGTCAGTTACAGCTAATAGTTTATCAGCATATATGTCTATTGGGATAATTTGAGCCTTGGCTTCTTTTATTAAATTCTGGGCAATTAGCCTTGCTTGCTCAATTCCATATAGTTTTACAAAAGTAAATTTGTTTTGTTTTTCATCTTTGCCCGCTGTTTTCCCTAACTCTTGAGCCGAAGAGGTGCAATCTAAAATATCATCCGTAATTTGGAATGCTAAACCAAGATTATTTGCATAAATTTCCAAGGCTTTAATTTGCGCCTGATTTGCTCCTGCAAGTTTTGCTGAAAGCACTACTGACGCATTTAAAAGTGCGCCCGTTTTTAGTGATTGCATTAACTCAAGATCACTTTGAGTTTTTTGTGCAGTTTGAGCAAACTCAATATCCATAGCTTGCCCTGCGATCATGGCGTTAATAGATCTCACAAAGTCTAAAGTGATTTGTGAAATATTAGTTTGAAAATCTTTAGGAGTATTATTCACTAAAACTTCTATTGGATGGCAGAGTAGAAAATCCCCTGCAAGTAAAGCAAAAGCTTCACCATAAACCTTATGATTAGTGGCTTTGCCACGACGCAAATCATCATCATCCATACAAGGAAGATCATCATGTATTAGTGATCCTGCATGTACTAATTCCAAAGCAAGTGCTAAACCGAAAGCAGGATTAGCCTCTAAAGCAATTTTTTTTTCTAATTTTAAAACTGCTTCTGCTGTAATTAATGCCAGAATCGCTCTGAGTCTTTTGCCACCAGCAAGCACACTATAATTAATTGATTCAAGAAGTTTAGTTTTCGCAAAACTTGGATTTAATTCTGGAGTTAAAATTTCAGCCAAAGCTAATTCAAGAGAAGGTTTGTATTCCTCTAAAATTGTTTTTATATCTAGTGTTTGTGATTGCACAATATTTTAGAGTTTATCATTATCCGTCATTGCGAGCGAAGCGAAGCAATCCATTTTACTTAGGAATTTTTGAGTAAGTGGATTGCTTCGTCACTTCGTTCCTCGCAATGACGTCGCTTACTAAAACTCCACGATTACTGAACCCCATGTCAGTCCAGCTCCAAAGCCAACAAGAGCAAATTTCTGCCTTTTGTTTTTATCGTGTTTAATAGTACCTAATCTTAATGCCTCTTCAAAAGCAATTGGGATACTAGCTGCACTAGTATTACCATAACGATCAATATTACAAATAAATTTCTCAAGAGGAATTTTCAATCTTTTTGCCGCGCTATCAAGAATTCTTAAATTAGCTTGATGTGGTACTACATAGTCTATTTGTGAAGGTTCGATACCAGCTAGTTTACAAGCCTCTTCCATAGCTTCAGGTACAGCTCTAACTGCAAACTGATACACAGACTGCCCGTCCATATAGACCATCACTGGTTTTGCAGTAATGTCTTCTGCTTTAACTGGATATTGATTACCAACATTCGGCACATATAAAGAGCAAGCAGTATCCCCTTTCGTTCTCAAATAAAAAGGATTCAAACAATTTTCTTCTACAGAGCTTGCACTAAGAATCGCAGCGCCAGCACCATCACCAAAAATCACTGCAGTTCTTCTATCACCCCAATCAACAAAACGCGACATGATATCCACAGCTACTACTGCGATATTTTTATACTGTCCAGTTTGAATAAAACTATACGCCATATTCATTGCAAAAATAAAACCAGTGCATGCTGCTGAAATATCGAAGGCGACTGCTTTTGAGGCACCAATATTGGCTTGGATCATACAAGCAGTTGAAGGAAATAAATAATCTCCCGTAGCCGTTGCACAAATTATCAAATCAATATCTGCAACTTCAACAGTTGATCCAGAATATTTTTTGGCATTTTCAATTGCATTTAAAATCGCTTCACTACCAAGAGAAATTGCAGTCTCACCTTTATCAGGATCAACAATTCTTCTTTCTTTAATTCCAGTACGTTGAACTATCCACTCATCAGAAGTGTCCATTAGTTTTTCAAGGTCATGATTAGTTACAACTCTTGAAGGAAGGCCTTTCCCCCAGCCTAAAATTTTTGCGCCAAATTCCATATATTTATCAGCAGCTTTTCGCCACTAAGTTCACTATACCATTATTTCTGACATTGATGTCAGTTTCAATCGGTATTTTGTTAACACATTTTTAAGCCTGCTTGAAAAGCTCTCAGATGCAAGGCTTGCGAGGAATGTGAAGGCTGAGTTGACTCCTTCGTCAATGATGACTTCACATGACGAGCGTAACGCAGCAGATGAGACTTTACAAGTAGGCTAACAAAGTTTTACATGTTGGATAGCTACTGATATACTTCAGATTGGGTGACTATGCCCGAACAATTAGATGCTAACAAAATCAATGTCAGACAATAAGAAAGAAGATAAAATAGAACAGACGCAAGAGCTACATAGACTACTTGCGATATACAAAAGAAATCAAGATAAAAAAGTTAGAGACAAAATTGTCGAAAAGAATTTTAACCTTGTAAAAAAAATTGCTCATGGACTTGCACGTAGAAGTACCGACCCGGTTGATGATTTAATTCAAATCGGTTCTATCGGCTTGATTAAGGCTATTGATTATTTCAATCCAGAAGCTGGAGCAAAATTTACTACATATGCAACTCACTTAATCACTGGAGAGATTAGACATTATCTTCGTGATAAGACTTCGATGATCCGCGCTCCAAGAGAGTTACAGGAATTGAGTTTCAGAATAAATAAAATCGTTCACAAGTTACGTTCAGAATTTGGTAGAGATCCTACTGACTTAGAAATCGCAGAAGTTTTACAAGATGTGAAACAAAACAAAATTCAAGAAGCATACGAAGTTGATCGTAGAAGAACTTTGGTTTCACTAGACCAAACCATTACAACTGGCTCTTCTTCAGCAGAGAATGATACTTATCTAATTGATACACTGATGGATATCAAAGAACATAAGCGCAATGACACTAGGGAAGACTATTTCACAGTACAAGAGCTAATTAAAAAACTTAAACCATCACTTGCTGAAATCATCGATCTAATTTATTTCCAAGACATTCCTCAAGCAGAAGTTGCTGATAAACTTGGGATCTCACAGATGCAAGTTTCGCGCAGACTCAAGAAAGCTACTGCTTCATTACAAGAATTATTGAATGGCACAGGAATCACTCAAGCTTTAAATCTTGAAAGAGGTGAACCTAAAGCTAGTAAAGATCCAAGCAATAAGAGAGTTTCAAGATCGAGTCTTGGTGCTAAGTTGCAAGCGCAAAAGAACTTGTCTTAAGTTTGTTTTAGTGAATCATTCAACCGTTCGGACCCGCTCAGTCAGTTCAGACTCAGGGTAATAAATTTTACCCTTCGCTCCACTTCCCTCACTGTGCGACGCTTCGCTTTGCAAAATCCTCACTTTCTTGAATAATTCACTAAAACAAACTATAAATTGATGTCATTATTTATTTAATAGGAACTCTATTATAATTAATACAGTGAGCACAACAACTGAAAAAAATGATATCAATAATAATGCCGAGAGCATACTTGCAGATATAGCAATCAAAGCTCAACTTGCAGATTACAGCCCAGTGAAAGGCTGCATGATTATTCGTCCTTATGGTTATGCGATTTGGGAAAATATCAAAAACACTTTAGATCAAATGATCAAAGATACTGGACATGAGAATGCATATTTCCCAATGCTGATTCCAGAAAGTTTTCTTCAGAAAGAAGCAGAGCACGTAGAAGGTTTTGCGCCTGAGTGTGCAGTGGTAACTCATGCAGGTGGTAAAGAGCTAGCCGAGAAATATGTTCTAAGACCAACCTCTGAAACTATCATCAATTATATGTTTGCCAAATGGATTGGCTCTTATAGAGATCTACCAATGAAACTCAACCAATGGGCAAATGTGATCCGTTGGGAAATGCGTACCAGATTATTTTTGCGCACTACTGAGTTTCTCTGGCAAGAAGGACATACTTGTCATAGTACTTGGAAAGAAGCTCAAGAAGAAACTATCACCATGCTTGGTGTCTATAAAATTTTACTTGAAGAATATTTAGCAATTCCAGTTCACACTGGCAAGAAAACTGATTCAGAAAAATTTGCTGGAGCTGAAAGCACTTATACTATTGAAGCTCTAATGCGCGACAGCAAAGCCTTACAGGCAGGCACTTCGCACAATCTTGGACAAAACTTTGCTAAAGCTTTTGAGACTAAGTTTACTAATGAAAGCAATCAACTTGAATATGCTTACCAAACTAGTTGGGGAGTAAGCACTAGACTCGTCGGTGCAATTGTAATGGGACATCATGATGATGTTGGTCTTGTCTTACCTCCTAAGATTGCTCCTTATCAAGTAGTAATTATTCCTATTCTTAAGAAGAACGAAGACAATAGCAAGATTCTTGAGCATGTGAAATTAATTGAGGCTGAGCTGAAAGATATTGGTATTAGAACTAAACTTGATGCGCGCGAAAATATCAGTCAAGGTATTAAGTTCAATGAATATGAACAAAAAGGTGCGCCAATTAGAATTGCAGTTGGACCTAGAGATATGGAAGAAGGAGTGGTAGAACTTCATCGCCGTGATCTGAAAACTAAAGAGAAAGGTATTGCACGCGAAGGTCTTGGATTGAAGATCAGAGATTTACTAGAAATCATTCAGAATGAGCTTTTCAAAAGAGCAATAGATTTCAGAGAATCTCATACCAGCACCGCAATTAGCATTGATGATCTTGGAGCCAAGCTTGATAGTCCTGGCGGCTTTGTTAGAGCTATGTGGAACGGTGATACTAAGCTTGAAGAAGTGATAAAAGATAAATTCAAAGCTACTATAAGATGCATGCCAGATGATAAAAAACTTGATGCAAACAAGATTCCTTGTGTATTAAGTGGTAGTATCAGTGATAAGAATATAGAGGTTTTAATTGCCCGAGCATATTAATCATGACTCAACAAAATTCTAAATTCCTAAAAAGTTTATTTGCGCTGATTATTTCAGTAGCAACAAGTTTGCCAAACTTGGCAGAAGAAGCGGCAGGTCCAGCAGAATTAAAATCACAAGATTTTGAAACTACTGGTCCAACGATTCCAAGCGTTGAAACTCCAGCTCCTGCGCCAGAACCGAGCTTGACTCTTGAAAACACAGGAACAGCACCAACAGTAGGTCCTAATCAAAAGTTAGTTAGCATCAAAAATGAATTTTATGAAAGCATCAAAGTAGTTTTAGAAGCTGCTGATGCTGAGATCAAGAATAAAGAAATATATTTAAATCCATATCAAGTGAGAAATGATGTAACTATTTCAAAGAACATCAATTACAAAATCAAACTTTACGATATCTCTGACAAATACATGGGATATATCATCAACACTGATACCAAGAGTGCAAATTTAATCAGCATTAGTCCTTTTCTTTTAGTACAAGAATCGAACTCGAAGAAACCTTTACCTGTAATCATTACAGTAAAACCTGATAATTCTTCTAAGCTGGAATCTACGCCTATTGCAACAGTTAGCACTCCAACACCAAAGACTATAGAACCAAAAGAGTTTAAAACAAATCCTAACGCAAGTTACGTTGCAGCAACTGCAACACCAGTAGTAGAAAAGCAAGAGGCGCAAACTGCTCCTAGTGGATTTAAACGTATCAAAATTTCTAATATAAGTGATGCTGATTATCATGTAGATATTGTTGACCATAGCGGTAAAAATGTCGGTAGCGGTTGGGATATAAGTAATGAAGCTTATTTACCAGAATTTCTTGATCAAGAATATAACAATATCTATGTCAGAGCTGATTATCAGTTAGTTCTAACAAACAAAAAAGATAAAGAGGTTACAACTAAGCCTATTAAAGAACTTAAAGTAGACGAAAAAGGAAATTACGTCTGGTTTATTGGTGATGATGATCAAGAGCAATAAATGGCATTTTACAATAGTAATCCTTCACCAGAAGAGCTCGCAGAGTGGTATGCAACAGCTACTCGCAGGAATGCTATTCTTCCTGCGCGCATAGAGATTCGCGGACACTATACAACCATTACCTGTGGGCATGAGTCTTGTAGAACAATATTTACAAGGAAATTATTACCGAAGCGTAATGATCCAACTTTTGTTTGTCCTAATTGCAAGGCAAGGATCTACCTACCTGTCCAGTGGTAACTCGTCATTGCGAACCATCGAAGATGGCGTGGCAATCCAGTCTTACTAGAAAATTATTAGTAAACTGGATCCTCACGCTCACTTCGTGAGCTCAGGATGACATACTTTATGCGATAGCAAGTAAAAATACTTCGTATATCTCCCCATCAACCAAGACAGTTCTTGGCGCACCTTTGCGGTTACGTTTTTTACGATCAACGATTTGAGAGGTTCTGCTCTTAAGAGCTTTGGCAACATCACTACGCTGGACTAAAGCACCTGATGCTCCAGCTTGTTGTTTTTCTAATGAAAATTCTTGTCCGGCAGCTTGGCCCGATGAAGCATTAGCTCCATTTCCCTGTGGAGAACTATTTCCACCACCTATACCTGATAAACCGCCTAAACTCATTGTTTTCATTATTCTATTAACTGGTTAAGCCTTGGTTAAAAGCTCTATTTGATTTCGATTTATATTTATTTTTTTAGCTTGTTTAAGCTTGGTAAAGCTACGTGACAAGGTTTCAGGAATAGTACCTAAATAATAAGCAAGCTCTGTTTTAGTTAGAGAAAGAGTAAATTTCTTTAACTGAGAATTTTCAGCTTGCAGTCTTAGGTAATTCAACAAACGATCACTTACTTCTATTAAGACCAGATCCTGAGATTTTTGACTTTGCTGAACGACATTTAAAGAAAGGTATTTAATCAAATTATTCAGAAGCTCTATGTTTCTATTAGTAATTTTAGTTAAAATGCTTTTATCAATTGTCAATATGATGGAGTCAATAAGAGCCTTTCCATGATATTGCCAAGAATAATCTTGAAGAAGTAAAAACTCTAAACCGATACTACCTCCATCTTCAATAAATTCAGAAATAAATTCTCTATTTGAATCAGTATCGTTAGCATAAATTTTTACTTGTCCTTTTAACACGAAAAATATTTTTTCTATTTTGGAATCTTTGAAAAATAAATTTTCTCCAGCTTGAAGTCGAATTACATCAGCAGTAGAACTTATTTTATGAATTTCTTCTCTGGGAATATTTTCAAAAAACTGATGATTCAGGATATGACTACATATACAAAAAACTCTTCTGGCAATACATTGCTCTATTTGTAGCTCTTTACAAAACTTTTTAGGCATATTTAATATATCTAGCACTCTTACTTGACTTAAGTCAAATCCAAAAAAATTAATCACGGAATAATGATTAACAAAGGGATTAACAATGACTACAAAAATAAAAAATATAGATGAAATTAAACTAGAAAGCGACTTACTCTATCGCTTTGAGTATTTATGCGACTTTATGGGCTTTGGCAAAGAAGATATAGACTTGATACTTTCAACTAAAGACTTACTTACACCGTTAGTGCCATCATTAGTTGACGCGGTCTACGAGAAGCTGTTTAGCTATGATTGTACTAAAAGACATTTTTCCGTTAGACAAGATCAATACACTGGAAGCTTGCCTAATAGTCTCGAAGATATTACCCATGAACATGAGTTGATCAAGTTTCGCAAATCACATTTGGCAAAATATTTAGCAAAATTAGTTACCGGACCTTATGATATGGCGATGGTAACCTATTTAGATTTCGTGGGTAAAATGCATACTCCAAAAGCTGGCAGTCCTACTATAGATGTACCTTTAGTACAAATGAATGCACTTATGGGATTTGTAGCTGATGCTGTAAATGCCACTATCATTGGGCTTGAGATTCCACAAGACTTGAAGAATAAAGCAATTAGATCTTTTGCCAAATTACTTTGGATCCAAAATGATTTGATTAATAGGCACTATCAAAGCTAAAAAATGGACAGGGTTATTTTGAATTAAAAAGTACTTTCGACCCCTTTCATTTCAAGAATCTGATTTGTACAATCATTTTAATGCGGGGAACTTGGGAAAATTATGAAAAGTTACGAAGTGATATTTTCAAACTTATTGGCATTACCTTATGTACACCTTTTTGTGCCTTAATGTTGAATCTATTAGTAAATGGCTGGAACTTTTCTGGAGATTTTACTTCAAGATTAATAGTTTCACTCTGGCTGTTTAAAGAAAGTGAAAAATATTTTAGTGAAGCTTTAAATATTTCGTTTAAACTAGATAAAAGGATAAACTCAAATGCTCGAAATATTAATGGAACAAATACCTCACGATAAAGATGCCATTCCTCTGGTTTTCATGATTTTATTTGCCGCTTGGGTTCATATAAAAGGCAAGCAATTAATTTTAGATCCAGAAGAATCAATTGCATTTAGAGAAAAGAAAAAAGGATGGACTTCATTCCAAAGATTTAAATATGATCTTTTTGGTATATTGCCTAAGAATGCTTAAACATCCAGCATCGCAATACCAGCATACTCTTCAATAAAGAGTTTACGCGGTAGAACTACATCACCCATAAGCATATCGAATATTCTACTTGCTTCAAGTCCATCTTCAATTTTTACAAGTTTAAGAGTTCTAGTCTCTGGATTCATAGTTGTATCCCAAAGTTGTTGAGGCATCATCTCACCTAAACCTTTGAAACGCTGCATTGCAACTTTATCTCTATCAGCAGCACCGATCTCAGCAAGAGCAAGCTCTAGTTGGTGATCAGAGTAAACGTATTTGACTTTCTTTTTGTATTCAATTTTGTAAAGAGGTGGTTGAGCAATAAACACATGTCCACCTTCAATTAACTGTCTTGCATATCTAAAGAAGAATGTAAGAATCAAAGTTCTAATGTGAGCACCGTCAACGTCCGCATCAGTCATGATAACGATTCTCTTGTAACGTAATTTCTTGAGATCAAGGTTAGTTGCATCCATCTTCAAGACAGCTTCAACTTTATTGCCTTTAGAATCTTCTTCTTCATTAGGAACCAAACCAATTGCTTGGATCATTGACTGAATCTCTTGGTTGTCGTAAAGCTTATCAACAGTAGCTTTCTCAACGTTTAGAATTTTACCTCTAAGTGGAAGTATCGCTTGGAAATTACGATCACGACCTTGCTTAGCAGAGCCGCCCGCAGAATCTCCCTCAACTAGATATACTTCACAAAGATCTGGATCTGAGTTAGAACAATCTGCAAGTTTACCAGGAATTCCAGAACCACTTTCTAGAGCTGATTGTCTACGAACTGCATTACGAGCCTTTTTCGCAGCTTCTCTAGCTTTACGAGAAAGAATAGCTTTGTTAACGATTAACTTCGCTTCAGCAGGATGCTTATCAAGCCAATCAATTAGACTGTCTGCAAATACTTGTTGTACTGCTGAACTCGCTTCGTTGTTTAGAAGTTTAACCTTAGTCTGAGATTCAAATTGTGGATCTCTAACTTTTACAGAAATAATTGCCGTGATGCCTTCACGGACATCATCACCACTTAAAGTTTCTTCTTTGTCTTTAACTAGTTTGATTTTCTTAGCGTAATCATTGATTGCACGGTTTAGAGCAATTCTAAAACCTGCCATATGAGTACCACCATCTGGGTTGATGATGTTGTTAGCAAACGCTAAACATGATTCATTGTAGTTCTCAGTGTACTGAAGAGCAATCTCTACAGCAACATCTTGGTGACTACCTTCGCAATGGAAAATATGTTTGTGAATTGGTGTTCTAGATTCATTTAGATATTGAACATAGCTCACTAATCCATCTGGATTAAAGTAAGTTTCAGAATGATGAGGTTCTTCTTCAGGAATACGATCATCAACGAAAGTAAGTCTCAGACCTTTATTCAAGAAAGTCATTTCTCTAAAAGATTGAGCTAAAGTTTCTCTATCAAAAACAGGAGTAATCATGTCTCCTTCTGCATTAACTTCTTTGAATACCTCAGAGTCAGGCCAGAAGGTAACTTTAGTACCACGCTTGTCAGTTTTACCGATAACTTTAATCGGTTCTGTAGAACCACCGACGATTTGACCTTTAGCAACTCTGCCTCTAAACTCAACGAAGTGGATTTTGCCTTGGCGATAAACTTCTACGTGCATCTTTTCAGAAACAGCGTTCACGCAACTTGCACCAACACCGTGTAAACCGCCGGATACCTTGTATCCAGAGTTCTCACCACCGAACTTACCGCCCGCGTGCAAAGTCATAAACACAGTCTCAAGACCTGATAAACCAGTCTTAGCAACGATATCAGTAGGAATACCTCTACCATTGTCTTCTACGGTTAAAGAACCATCTTTATTAATAGTAATAATTACATGATCACAATGACCCGCAAGAGCCTCATCCACTGAGTTATTAACGATCTCGTATACGCAATGATGTAAAGCTTTATGGTCAACACCACCAATGTACATACCAGGTCTTTTACGAACTGCTTCTAGACCTTCTAGTACTTCAATATTTTTTGCTGAATAATCTTCGCTGGTATGAGATGAATTAGCTTTAGATTTAGGGTCTTCTTTTTCCTTGGTGTTTTTTCCCTTGGTATTTTCTGTTTTAGTCATTGTAGGCATAGTAATTTAAGATATTATTGCGCAAATAGGCAATTAGTCTTAATTGTACTACGTTTTTAGCTTTCTCAAAATACCTTAGTATTAAGCTAATTTTTCTAAAGAGCACTAATGCCAAATCCTTATAATTTGCCGGCTATTCCTATTCACCAATCGTCTGATTTGAATTTTCTTTAGGTCCTTTCTGGATCCTCTCTGCAATTTTAACTGCCAATTTTTCTTTCAAGCTTGGATTAGATGAGTCTTGTACCCAACGTTTAAGTTCTGGAAGATCATTATCTCTAAGGTTTAAAGAATAATGTATTGTCTTACCAGATACTGAGCTCCTACCAGACAGAGAGCTAACCTCACGATCTATAAAAGTGGTACATCTTAAATTACCTCGCAAACCAAATGCTTCCTTCAGACCTTCTTCTTCCTTATCAGAAATTACTTTTCTTTCTTTTAGTATTTTTAACTTTGCATTAATATCTTCCATGATTTCAAGGATGTCAGCTTGTAGATGAATATTCATAGTTGTAGGTTGTTTTTTATTTTCTATGGCAGCTACTGCTGCTTTAATTTGTTGCCTTTGTTTTGTAGAAATAGCATTCTTCTTCTCTATAAACCAATCTTTATCAGCTGGAGAAATTTTTGCTTCTTGTATTACTGAGACAGGCATAAGATCAACGTATGGTGTTCCGGTAATATCATTTCCTTGTTTATCTCCTTGCCCTAATGTTGCTAGTTCTTTGTCACTAGACTTTTGAAAAGGAGGTCTTGCGAATTCTTGCGGAGTCGGCAAATCTTTTTCTACTTGTGCTGGTTTGAGAGGAGCCTCAGTTTCCTGATTGCCACCGCATCCTCCTATTATTGCAAGAGGCATTAAAGCTAAAGTTGTACAAGTTCCAAAATTTTTTCTGAGATTTAACATAATTTACAATAATAACCTATATGCTAGCAGAAGTCAATACCTATTTCATCGCAAATCCACCACTAAAATCAACTTGGGGCTTATTTTTAGGTAAAGGCATTAATTTACATGGATCTAATTTTTTGTATTGAATAAGCAAATCGTTAATCTCTTTTTTCACTTCCTCTGTTTGACCTTGTCGTAAACGACTTTGTAAATTTATCAAAAGGCGGTATCCATCTTTGAAATTATCTAAGGTCCTAATTCCTAACTCTCTTTTTAAACACTCAATATCATCATCGAACAGGTTTAATTGATCTGCCAAATCTTTCAATATATGTTTAATCTCTAATAAAAATTGAATGCGATCTTGAACAGTAATATATTGAGTACCATCTAATCGAAATATGTTTTTTCCTACAAGGCTTCTAAGCCAGTTTTTATCAGCTTCTACTAATTTACTATCTCTAATATAAATTAATTCTCTATTGTCAGACCATACTCTTGCTAATTCAGGAGCAACACTAACACGATCTTCATCTTTGCTAGCTTGATTTGGTTTTTCTGCTTGCTTTACATCACAGCCTACAAGAGCTATTGGCAAAGCTGAGAAAGCAGCAAGCATTAAATTTCGGAATGAAGATAGTTTCACGGCTTAAGAATAATATCAATTAAGCGCAAATAAATCGATGCCTGATTATGCTCAAAATCAATACTTATACTAATTTCCGAATCAAATTTTCAAAATATTTTTTAGCCTGATAGTAAGCATTAATTAACTGTGGAGTAAATTTTATAACATCTAAATATATTTTCTCTAAATCTTCCTCTACGTATTCGTGACTAATTTTATTCCTTAAAGCCCGTAAATTTCTAAAGTCACGTGCTGATTCAATCAAATTTCTTTTTTCAGCTCTGTTTAAAACATCAATAAGTGAGCCTTCTTCCTTCACTTCTAGTAAATCTAAAAGTCTAAAAACTTCTTTGACTAAAATATCACTTACTCTAGAGAATCTTGAACATAAAGCTTCAAATTTATCTAATTCATCTAAATTCATTTCTTTAAAATCCTTATAATTCTCAAGTAATTTTTTGGATTTTAGAAAAGATTGTTCTAAAGTTACAATGGCAGCTTCTAATGAATTAAACAAAGCTTTTAAATCTTGAATTAAAGTATCTTCTCTATCTATCATAACTTCACAGCTGTAGGTCTAATTAAATTTACAAAAGGCTCATTGGAATCTTCTTTAGTAAAAAGCATATCAATTTTCTGTTCACCAATTTTCTCACAGATGTCCCAATAAATGCTAGACTGCGTTTTCAATTCAACTTTCTGATCAGTATAAATCAGAAGATCAATATCACCACCACGCTTAGAATCATCTGCACGTGAACCATACACAAAAACCTTTGCATCAGGAAGATATTTTTGTATAACTTCTTTTATAGTGTTTATCTCAAAGTCATTGAGCCTAACCATTAGTAAGTATCAATCATTGCGCCAGCGCAAACTATAACTTGACCGCTAATATATGAAGAAAGATCTGAACCTAAGAACAAAGCTACATTAGCGATGTCTATTGGTTTTCCCATGCCTTCAGCTCTATTCAAGCCGGTTTGCGAGTAAAGCATTTGAATCATTTGCATCTGTTGATCAGGTACACCCAATTTAGGATCATCTGAAGGACCTGATGTTAAGCGGGTTTCAACGAAACCTGGAGCAATAGAGTTACAACGAATATTAAAACGTGCCCATTCTTTTGCTACCGTGCGAGTAATACCATTGATACCAGCTTTAGCAGCAGCGTAATTGATTTGCCCTGCATTGCCCTTCACACCTGAGGTTGAGCTAACATTGATAATTGCGCGCGATCTCGGTGCTGGGGTTTCATCTTTCGCCACATCACGCATTGCTGGTACTGAAGCTTGAATCATGTTGTAAGTACCTTTGAGGTTTACATCAATTACAAAATTCCAATCAGCTTCTGTCATCTTATGGATAACCGCATCACGAGTGATTCCTGCGATGTTAGCGAGTATGTCGATTGAACCACCGCCAAGCTCCATTCCGGTTTTGATAATTTTTTGGCAATCTTCTGCCTTAGTAATATTTCCAGTAACAACTACTCCAGTACCGCCCTGAGCCTTAATCGCTGCCAGGGTTTCACCTGCAGGACCTGCATCCATATCTGCAATCACTACTTTTGCGCCATGTTGTGCATAAAGTTCTGCTGTGGCTCTACCGATTCCTCTGCCGCCACCTGTTACTACTGCTACTTTGCCTTCTAAAAATTTAGTCATAATTCTAACCTTCCCAATAGCAGCATAGTTCAAATATTAAGAAAATCAAAGGGTATTTACGCTTCGAAGAGGTTTTTGTTAGGATTTTTTTCCATGAATTCAGTTAGCTCACTTAAAAGAGGAGAAAGACGATTTATTTACCACATCCCCCAAAAGCATATAAAGCCTATGAACATTGGAAAGCCTCTCCCTTCAAATACCCGCGATATGGATATAAAAGTTCATAAGATATTTTCAGATTTAAAAACTAAAAGCAACTTAGCTCCAAAACAACAGAGTAATTTTAAGCAGTCCTAACATTAGTCCTATTTCGCTGTTACTATATAAAATTGGCATGCTTCTTCAATAAAGAGCTTGCAAATTCATTATGGCAAAGAAAATAGTTATAGTTGGTGGTGGTCTTGGTGGTTTAAGTGCAGCCTTAAAGGCGGTTCAAGCAGATTGCCAAGTAGATATTATTTCCTTAGTAGCAGTTAAACGTTCACACTCAGTTTGTGCTCAAGGTGGAATCAATGCCGCAAAAAATATCAAAGGCGAAGGCGATTCAACTGATAAACATTTCTTTGACACTATTTATGGTGGAGACTTTCTTGCAAACCAAGGTCCCGTGAAACGTATGTGCGATGCGGCACCTGGCATCATCGATCTTTATGCACGTTTCGGGGTGATGTTTAATCGTACACCTGAAGGCAATCTTGATTTTAGAAGATTTGGTGGAACTCTTTATCACCGCACAGCTTTTGCTGGAGCAACTACTGGTCAACAACTTTTATACGCACTTGATGAGCAAGTTAGAAGATATGAAACTGAAGGTTTAATCAACAAATACGAAGGCTGGGAAATGCTTTCAAATATTATCGATGAGGAAGGAGTATGCCGTGGTGTTGTAGCTCAGAACCTAATCACCATGGAACTTAGAGCATTCAAAGCTGACGCTGTGATTATTGCAACTGGTGGTCCTGGTAATGTCTATGGCAGATCAACTAACAGTGCAATTAATAATGGCATTGCTGCAGCTTCTTGTTATAGACAAGGCGCAAAATTTGCTAATGGTGAATTTATTCAAGTGCATCCAACTGCAATCCCTGGTACTGATAAAGATAGACTGATGTCAGAATCAGCTCGTGGAGAGGGTGGTAGAGTTTGGACTTATAAAGACGGGCAACCTTGGTACTTCCTTGAAGAGAAATATCCTAAGTACAAAAATCTTGTTCCAAGAGATATTGCCACTAGAGAAATCTTCGATGTGGTTGTTAATCAGAAGCTTGGACCACATGGCAAACGCTGTGTCTATCTAGATCTTACTCATATTCCAAAAGAGCAACTCGACAAAAAACTTGGTGGTATTCTGGAAATTTACGAAAAATTCAAAGGCGTGGATCCACGTGAAGTTCCTATGGAAGTATTTCCATCAGTGCATTACAGTATGGGCGGTCTTTGGGTTGATGCTGATAAACAAATGACAAATATTCCTGGTTTATTTGCAGCTGGTGAATGTGAATATCAATATCATGGAGCTAATAGGCTAGGAGCTAACTCTCTTCTATCATGCACCTTTGGCGGCTTTGAAGCAGGTATACATGCAACCAACTACATCAAAGGATTGAAGCAACTCAGTAACGATATTAATGAAGAAGTTTACAAGAAACAAGTTCATAAAGAAGAAGAATTGATTAATCAGTTCTTAAGACAAGACGGAAAAGAAAATGCACGTCAACTTCACATCGAATTGGGGAATATAATGACTGAGAACGTTACCGTGGTAAGGTTCAACAAAAAATTAGAGGAAACTCTTGTAAAAATCAGTGAGCTTGAAGGTAGATTAACCCACGTTAAAATTCCTGATAACAGCAAATGGTCTAACCAAAGTCTTTTTTACATGAGAGAACTTTATTACATGTTTGACCTGGCAAAAATTATTACCAAGGGTGCGCTTGCTAGGAACGAAAGTCGTGGTGCACATTACAAACCAGATTTTCCAACTAGGCATGATAATGAATGGTTGAAAACAACTATTGCAACTTACAAAAACGGTGAACCAGAACTTAGTTACGAAGCAGTAGATATAAGTCAACTCAATCCGATAGCTAGAGATTATTCGAAATAAATAATGGTAGATAAAAATACTAGTAGCGATCCAAATATATTCAATATCTATACAGCAGTAGATATCATGGATGAGAAATGCGTTCGCTTACTCAAAGGAGACTTTGACATTAGTAAAACTTATAACAATGATCCTGTGTTTATGGCAAAACGCTGGAAATCTCTTGGAGCAAAATTCTTACACATTATAGATTTAGATGGTGCAAGAACCGGTATTAGAGGCAATTTCAGCATTATTGAAAAGATCATCAAAGAAGTTGGCATACCAGCTCAAGTTGGTGGTGGAATCAGAAAACTAGATTCAGTTGCAAGATATATTGAAGCAGGAGCTTCAAGAGTTATATTAGGTAGCGCTGCGATTAAAGATCCAGACTTCGTTTCGAAATCATTTGAAAAATATGGTCCAGAAAAAATTGTCTTGGCTTTAGATTGCAGAGACGGTAAAGTTGCGGCAGAGGGCTGGAAAGAGAATTCTAAATTCACTGCGCATGAAGTTATTAATCAATTTAAATCAGTAGGACTTAAATACGTAGCGTACACAGATATTGATAGAGATGGAACACTACAAGGACCAAATATTGATGGCATTGAACATCTACTTCAAAATGAAAGCTCTGTAAGAATCATTGCTAGTGGTGGAGTTGGATCAATAGAAGATGTTAAGGCTCTAAAAGTCCTCAAGAAAAAAGGTTTAGCTTTAGATGGGGTAATTATAGGCAAGGCGTTATACGAAAATAAAATTCACCCAAAAAGTTTATTTACTGATGATATATATTTGTAAATGGAAGTTATTTACTATAAACCAGGACTACAGAATTGTGGTTTCAAAACGGCAGTAGCATTAGGAATGTTTGATGGTGTTCATCTTGGGCACAAAGCTGTAATCAATAAAGCAATTGACTATGCAAAAAATAACTTAATCAAATCAGCAGTAATAACCTTGGCTAATCATCCTCGAGAATTAACTCAAGGCAAATCTCCAAAATTAATTACCAATTTAGAAGAGCGCTTAATTTTGTTTGAATCTCTCGGGATCGATTTAGTATTGGTTCTAAATTTTGATGCAAACTTGATGAATACTAGTGCCCTAGAATATTTGGATAATTTTTTATATAAACAACTTAATGCCGAATTCATTAGTACTGGCTATGATCATCACTTTGGCAAGAACAGAGAAGGCAATCTTAGTACTTTAGAAACCTGGTGTTTAAGTAAAAAGATTTCCCTTAATATAGAAGAAGCTTTGAACATAAATAATGAGATTATAAGCAGTTCAAAAATTCGTGAATTAATCAAAGAAGGGAAAATCAAAGATGCAAATCTTTTCCTTGGGCATGACTTTTTTATTGTCTCCAAAGTCATTCATGGTGATAAACGCGGCTCACAAATAGGCTTTCCAACAGCTAATCTTACAAGTCCTGAATCAGTAGTTATTCCAGCAGCAGGTGTCTATTCTGGAGACTGCATTGTAGAGGATGAGAAAAAAATTCATAGATGTGCAATCAATATAGGTCATAGACCTAGTTTTGCTGATGACTCAGATTTGACGATAGAAGTACATATCATAGATTTTAATGAAAATATTTATGGCAAAGATCTACAAGTAAGATTCAAAGACCGAATTAGAGATGAAAAGAAATTTAATTCTCCCGAGCAATTAATTGAGCAAATAAAACAAGATTTAGAGTTTTGTTAACCTAGTCTTAAACAAATTTAGTTCTTATTAATGCAATGGAAGTTCTAGAAACTAGAGATACTTCATTAAAACTATCGCCTACACGTCTTGATTTCAAAGACGATGTATTATATATTTCTTCGACGACTAAGGTTCAACAAGAGCACCGCAATAATTCTGATAACGTTTTCTTTGATGGCAACGTAAAGCTAGAGACACAACCTTTACTACCAATGGTTCTGAAGCAGATCCGTGTAAATAAAGATGCTGGATTACAACTTGATTACACTGAACTAAAATTAGAACAAAAACTCAATAAAATTATAGGTTTCTTCAATAAATTTGCTTTTGTTGATATAGTCAATTTTAAACTCATACAAGGTCTTCTCTCTGATTACTTTTCATACAATAGTTCTTTAAAGGATTCAATTAGCCGCTTTAAAGAAGAGATAGATAAGTATTCAAGAAATAATCATAATCATGGCAAACTTTATGTAAGCACAGCAGTTAAAGGGAACTCATTGAGACTTACTCTAACTCGCTCAAAAGCAAAAGATACCAAGCAATATATTTCATTTTCATTAGATGAAAATTTACAGTCAGAGCTTCTAGTTTATACAACTGATTTGAAAGCTGATACAAAAAGATCTTCTGTAATCAGAAATTGCATGCTCAAGAATCGTAGTTTCAATCAAAGCCCAGAATCAATTAATTTCGATGCGGGAATTTGGAAGAGCTTTAATTTTGCAGGCATTCACAGAAAAGACTATCTAAAAACTTTAGATTGTATTGAAAGAAATAGATTGAATCTAAGTAAATTCATAAACACCGTCAATAAAAAGGATTTAAGCAATATCCTTACTAAGGATCTTATTAGCCAAATAAAAATTAAAACAGACAATAAACATATACTTTGTTTGTCATTTGTTACAAGCCAAGGTCAAAAAGTTGAAGCCAAACTAACTAAAGATGCTGTCTCTCTTTCAATCCTTGAAACTACTTAAACATCTACGCAAGTTACAATATAGAATGTGGTTCTAAAAAAGTTTCTATATGATTTATATGTCTTTGCTCGTGATTTCATCAGAAATTTACTTTTAGTTATTACTTACTTAGTTAAAGGGCAATTAATTATCCCTGAATTTACCAAATATTCTAATTCATTTATTAGTAATGCAATAATGCCGATTTCCGTAATAGCAGTTGCGCTTGGTGTTGTACTTGCCATACAGCTAGGACCAGAATTTAATTCACGAGGAATGATTAATCAACTCGGTATATTAGCTGCCATTACTTTAACTAGAGAATTAATTCCTATTGTTGGCTCTTTTATGATTGCAACTCAATTTGGAACTGGCTTTGCAGCTGAGCTTGCCAATATGAAAATCACTCAACAAATAGATGCTCTAAAAGTTTTTGAAGTAGATCCTATTGCTTATTTAGTTGTACCAAGATTAGTATCTGTAGCATTATTTGCTCCTCTTATTTTATGGATGGCTTGCATTATCTCTGCAATAAGTTGCTATCTAACAGTCTGGTTTAAATTTGATTCCAACTTACATGGTTTTTTAAGTACTATTCTTGATTATTTCAAGGTCGGTGATATTTTACTTTGCTTCGTTAAAGCATCTATTTTTGGTGGAATCATTATTCTCACCTCGGCTACAGTTGGCTTGGCGACTGTAGGTGGCGCCAAAGAAGTAGGCAAGTCGGCAACCAAATCTGTGATTTTCAGTTTTATATTTATCGTAATAGTGGATTATATAATTACTTCAATCTATCTCTAAGATTGAAACCAATTCTTATGCTTGAAGAACTAGTTTATAAAAGTTTCCATGATGAATTTGAAAAGCTTTTTAGCGAGTATTCAGATTACAACTCTCATACCAATCTTTCTTCAATTAGAGATAAAGAAGAAGTATTCCAAAAACATTTTATTGATTCACTAGCTTTGCTTTTAGTTTTGGATAAATTAAAGTTAAAAGGTAAACCATTACGTGTACTTGATATTGGCACTGGTGGCGGCTTTCCGGCTTTACCCTTGGCTATAGTAAGAAAGGATTTCCAAATAGTTGCAATAGATGGTACTGGGAAAAAAATCAAATTTGTAAATGAAGCCGCAGAAAAATTAAACTTACAAAATTTAATTGCTATCAAAGCCAGAGCAGAGGATCTTGCCCATGATCATCAATATAGAGAAAGCTTTGATTTAGTAGTTTCAAGAGCAGTTGCTGAAAGTCGTATCCTTATCGAACTTTGTGGTGCTTTCGTAAAAGTAAATGGATTTTTTATTGCCTACAAAAAAACTAATATAGAAGAAGAGCTTGCAAACATTAGTATTAGTTGTAAAAATCTTGGCTTGAAGTTAAATGAGAAATTCATTTACGCTACTGATCGACAGCTTCTATTGTTAAAAAAAACCGAAGCAAGCAAGGATAAATATCCACGCAAAAATGTTCTTTGATATAATTTGGGAGCGGAGTGGAGCAGCCTGGTAGCTCGTTGGGCTCATAACCCAAAGGTCGCAAGTTCAAATCTTGTCTCCGCAACCATTTTTTGCCTACAACTTCATATGGCAAGCTAATCTTTTATTCCGTCATTGCGAGCCGCGAAGCGGCGTGGCAATCCAGTTACCGAAATTGTATGCCGCCAGATCCTATTCTTTTAAATCTCTCAGGCATCGCCTGCCCTATAAACTACGTTAGAACCAAGCTCAAGCTTGAATCAATGCAAGTCGCTGAGATTCTTGAAGTAATTCTTGATGATGGCGAAGCGATTGAAAGTGTGAGCAGCAGCGTCACTGAAGATGGACACAAAGTTTTAAGTAAAACTCAATTAGAGAATTCTTCTTGGAGTTTGGTAATTGAAAGACAATAACGACTACATTATTTTATCTATGTCGTCGTAAAATTTAGGCGATTGAATAAGTTTATCCATTAAAGTCTTAGACTCATTTTCATCTTGCTCTGGAGACCACAGCTTCTCAAGTTCAAGCTTATTCTCAACAGCTTTGGTTAAGTAACCAGTAATCATAGAACTATAAAGTAGCTGAGATAAAGCTGATCTACTCATAGTGAGTACAGTTTCAGCAACTTCATCAGGCATTTGCCCTAATAAACTTACAACCGACTCATCAAAGAACTCTTTAGCCTCACCGCTTAGTTCGTTTGCGATTCTATTTATCTCTTCTTTGTTACGTTCATTGAAAAAGGCTAACAAAGGGCTTTTTGAAGGATCTGTATTAAATTTGTTATTAAAATTCTTTTTGAAATACATGGATATATACAAATTATACACTACAAGATCAAGACCCAATAAAGCAGATGTTTTAATGAGCTTTTGAGTGTAAACCTAAAGTTTTCTTGATAATCCCAGAAAACTCTTCTTTCTTAATTGCAGCACCACCTATAAGCGCGCCATCAATATCTTCTTTAGCAAGTAACTCTTCGATATTGGCCGAATTAACCGAACCACCATAGAGTATTCTCATCTCAGCTGCTGTTTTTTCATTGAAAATTTCTGCAAGTTTATTTCTAATGACAGAAATAACTCTATTAGCTTCAGTTGAATCACAAGTCTTGCCTGTGCCAATTGCCCAAATCGGTTCATAAGCTACCGAAACTCTTTCATAAATTGCAGTATCTTCTTCTAAACCAGCAAAAGCAGTTTGCATTTGCTCACAAACCCATTTATCAGTAGAACCATTCTCTCTTATAGCTTGGGATTCTCCACAACAAAGAATAACTTTAAAACCTGAATCTAAAGCGGCTTTTAATTTGGCATTGATTATTGAATTATCTTCTTTCATGATCTCTCTGCGCTCAGAGTGACCCACCAAAACATCATTAACATTGATTTCTGCAAGCATATCAGCACTAATCTCACCTGTGTATGCACCTGATTTGAATTGCGAAATATCCTGAGCACCGACTCTAAAATTCAAAGCAAGTTTAGTAATTTCAGTTTGTGCAGTCTCTAAACTCGTAAAAGGTGGAAAAACAAGAACTTCAAAATCACTTTGTTTTTTTTCGTTGGAAATTAATTCAGTCAAAGAACTCAAAAAGCTTTGAGTTTCAGCTTGCTTCATGTTCATTTTCCAGTTACCCGCAATAATAATTTTTCTTGACATAAATTGCTAGTTTAGCACAACCAGCATGATCAAGTTCTTTGATCACTTGGAACAAAACTTTTTCAAAAAAGTTCCAAAAAATCTTAAAAACTTTATTGACGGCCCGGGCCGAAGGTAATATGATGATTTAGTGCAGTCAAAATCATCTAAAATTCAGTATCTAGAAGCCAGCGACATAGAAATAGTTCAATACTGTCAAATCGGCAACAAAGATGCTTTTCAAGAATTAGTCAAAAGATATCAAAAAAGTGTATTTGCACTGCTATACCAATTAGCACCAGAATGGAGAGACTTAAATGATCTTTCTCAAGAAATTTTTATAAGAGTTTTCAGAGGCATTCATAATTTACGTAATCCTAAGATTTTCAAATCTTGGTTAAATCAAATCATTCTCAATCTTTTTTACGATGAATTAAGAAAGCGTCCAAGAAGATTAAAAACCATCAGCATCGACCAGAGCATGGAAGACGAAAACAGTGAGAGCGAGTTCATTCGCGAAGTAAAAGACACTGGACTTAAGCCTGATGAAATTATTAGTAATAACGAAACTCGTGAAGCTATCAAGAAAGCTATGGCGCAGCTACCGGAACAGTTCAGAACAGCCATCGTCCTCCGTGAACTGCAGGGTTTGCAATATGAGGAGATCGCGGAGATGCTCGGTTGCGCTTTGGGAACAGTTAAATCAAGGATTTGGAGAGCGAGAGAAAGATTACAAGAAATTCTGGAACCGCTTCTAGCAGATACACCATCTGAACAGTACCAAGAAAATCGATTTAAAGTTCTTTAAGCAGCTCTTGCATTAGATAGATCACTAATGAAAGACAAAAACGATTCTGATAAAAATTTCCCGGACGATAAAAGTCCCGAAGAGATCATAGATCTTCTTAAGAGCTTTTATAATCCTGATCTGAGCATCGAAATGCAGGATTTCGATAATTTCTATCAATCTATAGAAAACAAAATTGAAGAACAGAATCCAGCGAGTAAAATCAATAAAGCTGGTAGAGAGATTGATTCTAATTTCTATTCAAGGCAAATGAAATTAGAAAATCTTGAAAAGAATCTCGAACAAAAAACTTTCCATGTTCATAAAAACAAAAAAAAGAAAATTAAATTTAGTTTCAGCAAAGCTATTATGGCTGCTTGTGCTGTCTGTCTCATACTGACACTGGCAGGGATTGCTAATTTCAACAATCTACCGAAATATAATTTTTTGAATCTTGAAGATGAGAATTTTGATTGGTCTACACTGAATCTCAGTCAGGAACAGAAACAAAAGATTGATGAGATAAATCATGAATGGATGGACTATGCCTCAAAAGAGCGTGGCATTATCGAAGCTAAACGTAAAAAATTAACTGAAGAAATAAACAAAGAAAAACCTGATTTTAGTTTAATGGATAAATATCAACGAGATATCCTTGATCACGAAGTTAATCTCAAACGTGAAAAACTAAATATATTCATGGAGAAAAGATTCGTTCTAAATGAGATGCAGAGCTTGGAGCTAATAAGATCACTGCGCAAAGTTACCATAACTACAAATTAGAAACTGAGGATAAGTATCCATTAACAGCACTAAGTATAATTAAGACGTGGATTAAGTTTCGCCCCAAATTAAATTAGCAAGATTTGTAGTAGTCGCAGTTTCTTTCGTTAATTTCCCACTGGCTATTGCAATGCCTTTTAAAGCTCCACCTCCAATTCCAATATCAGTAGATAAACCTTTATTTTTAAATTCACCTTGACCATCAAAATAATGGGCTACACGCTTTGGTCTAGTTTGACATTCTACAAGAATTGCTGCTTTAGCTTCTTTAAAATCTTTATATTCTTTTTTAGCCTCCTTGCCCCAAATCAAATTAGCAAGATTTGTAATAGTCGCAGTTTCTTTCGTTAATTTCCCACTCTTTATTGCAAGATTTTCTAAAGCACAACCTCCAATTCCAATATCAGTAGATAAACCTTTATCCTTAAATTCGCCTTTACTATCAAAGTAATTGGTTACAGACTTTGGTCTAGTTGGACATTCTACAAGAATTGCTGCTTTAGCTTCATCAAAATCTTTATATTCTTTTTTAGCCTCATTGCCCCAAATCAAATTAGCAAGGTTTGTAGGAGTCGCAATTTCTTTCATTAATTTCCCGCTGGCTATTGCAAGATTTTTTAAAGTATGTCCTCCAATTCCAATATTGTCTTCTAAACCTTTATCCTTAAACTCATTTTGACTATTAAAGTAATCGGCTACAGAATTTGGTCTAGTTTGACGTTTTACAAGAATTGCTGCTTTAGCTTCTTTAAAATCTTTATATTCTTTTTTAGCCTCCTTGCCCCAAATCAAATCAGCAAGATTTGTAAGAGTCGCAGTTTCTTCTGTTAATTTTCCACTGGCTGTTGCAAGACTTTTCAGAGCTACACCTCCAATTCCAATATCATCACATAAAGCTAAATTAAATTTACGTTGATTGTTAAAATAATCTTTGACATGACTCGGCCTAGTTTCTCGTTTTTTAAGAATCGCTACCCTAGCTTCATCAAAATCTTTATATTCTTTTTTAGCCTCCTTAACCCAAATCAAATTAGCAAGATTTGTAGTAGTCGCATTTTCTTCTGTTAATTTTCCACTGGCTGTTGCAAGACTTGTTAAAGCTCTAAGTCCAATTCCAATATCAGCTTCTAAGCCTTTATTCTTAAACTCACCTTGACTATTAAAGTAATTGGCTGCAGAATTTGGTTTAGTTGGGTGTTCTTCAAGAATTGCTATCATTGCTTCATTGAAGTCTTTATAAAGTACTGATTTTAACCTTAATCGTGATTTCTCGATAATTTGATCAAAGATTTGAAGCTCCAGTGCATCTTCATCGATACCTTCTAAAACAATTGGTGGTTGTGGATGAGGATCAGGATTTGACGTAGATCCGTTGCCTAAGCAAATTTTTGCAACTAATCTTTCGTCATGATCAGCAAGTGCCCGTATTACTTTCAGAAGATTTTTGAAGCGACTAGACTTAATTGCATGATCTAAGTTTTCTTCTTTAC
>CAZFCF010000009.1:0-78972 GCA_964517685.1 uncultured Gammaproteobacteria bacterium
TTATGAAGGTAAGCCTATTTATACTTGACTTTTAAGACAGTTGTTACACTCGTCATGCGAAGTCATCATTGACGAAGGAGTCAACTCAGCCTTCACATTCCTCGCAAGCCTTGCATCTGGGAGCTTTTCAAGCAGGATCTAATTTGAAAAAAAACAGCGCCTAGCAAAAAGTTAGGCGCTGTTTATTGATGTTGATTGGTTTGAGAAAACTCTATATTTGAATTATGGTCTTCTTCCAGTTGCGATTCCCATAACTAAAGAAATGAAGAATCCAATTAAGAATAACCAGAATAAAATTTGAGCTATTCCTGCGCTTGCTTCTGAAATTCCGCCGAAGCCGAAGAATCCAGCAATAAGTGCAACTATAAAAAATGTAAGTGCGTATCTAAGCATAATAAATCTCCTTTTTTTGCTTGTTTGATTTTTTAACCATTCAACTCTTAGTGCTTAAGCATTAAAGAGTTGTTCTTGATTTAGTAGTTTCAGTGTAAGTTGAATTCTGTTGAATTGTTGTATTGTTAGGATACTCTGCTTTCAGACCAGAGCTTTCTGATACCAATTTGTTTACTACATGAGTAACACCTTGAATCGTATAAGCTACTTTCTCAGCATCTTTTTGTTCTTGAGCAGTATCCACAGTACCTGTTAGAGTCACTACACCATCCTTAACGAAGAAGTGTACATCATCATCTAAGTCAGCACGTGCATCAATTGCATTATCCAAACTTTCTCTGATTCCTCTATCACTAACTGATAAAACTTCTGTTGTTGGATTAACAATAGTAGTTTGTTCAGTTGTTTTGATTTGTGTTGTATTTGCGATTACCGGCGTTGTCATTAGCAGTAAAGCTAAAGTCGGTAATATTTTAGTTGTATTTCTTTTGATTTTCATCATTTTCTCCTTTAAAATGGATCGAGCATACCCCCGATCAATTCAGTAATGAATATTATAGCATAAATCATTTGAGTTCAAACTATTTGAATATGAAGTTATTTGAAATTTAATTTTTTCATATGTAATTGTCATCCTGAGCCCTGAAAGGGCGTAAGGATCCAGTACTTATAAGCTTAGATCACGCCTGGATCATTACGTCGCTTCGCTCCTCATGATGACGCATTAAATACTCAGTTTTACTTTATGGTCTTTACCATCATCCACCAATTTAATACCCTCATTAATGATCGCCAAGGCCTTACCATCCACTTCAATAGCTTTTATTTCGTTACCAGGATTTAAGTTTTCAACATGAACTTCATAGTTTGAATTGCCATGTTGATATGAAATTGTAAATTCTTTCCACTCGTCTGGGACACATGGATTGATTTTTAGAATATTTTCTTCGACTGTTAATCCAAGAATCCATTCAATGCCAGCTCTATACATCCAACCAGCAGAACCTGTATACCAACTCCAACCACCTCTACCTACATGTGGAGGCTCAGAATAAATATCAGCAGGAATCACATACGGCTCTATTTTATATCTGTGAACACCAGCACGAGTACTCGCATGATTTATAGGATTGATCATACTAAAGAGCTCATATGCCTTGTTACCATTTCCAAGCATGGCAAAAGCAATCACATTCCATACTGCAGCATGTGTATACTGACTACCATTCTCACGAATCCCTGGTAAATATCCTTTGATATAACCCGGATCTAGAGGGGTTTTGTCGAAAGGCGGTGTGAAAAGCATAATTATATTGTCACCATGCTTAACTAGATATTTATCAACAGATTCCATTGCTTTAATAGATCTATCTTTATCAGCAGCTTGAGAAATCACACTCCAAGATTGTGCAATAGAATCAATGCGACATTCAGCATTTACTGAAGAACCAAGTGGTGTACCGTCATCAAAGAATGCACGTTTATACCAAGCTCCATCCCAAGCATTTTCTTCCAGAGCTTTTTTTAGTTTCTCTGCATGAGCTAAACACTTAGTAGCAAATTCTGTTTCATTATAATCTTGAGCCAGAGAAGCAAAGCGCTGCAAAGTCGAATAGAAGAACCAAGCGAGCCAAACGCTCTCGCCTTGCCCTTTATGACCCACCATATTCATGCCATCATTCCAATCACAACTACCAATTAAAGGTAAACCATGAGCACCCAGAGCGAAACTTTTCTCTATAGCTCGTTTACAGTGATCGAAAAGACTAGTTTTCACGTCTAAACGTACGGGTTCATAATATGCACCCTCTTCTTCTGGAAGTAATTCTCTACCATCCAAGAATGAAATTTGTTCATCAAGAATTTTAAAATCACCAGTAGTTTTAATGTAGTGGTAAGTTACATACGGTAGCCACAATAAATCATCCGAACAACGAGTACGCACTCCCTTATCAAAAGGTGGATGCCACCAGTGCTGTACATCGCCAGCCAAGAACTGATGCGCTGCAGCATTTACAATTTGTTTGCGTGTTAATTCTGGTTTGATATAAGTCAGAGCCATTACATCTTGTAATTGATCTCTAAAACCATAAGCTCCACCGGCTTGATAGAAAGCAGTTCTTGCCAAGTAACGGCAAACAAAGGTTTGATAAACAAGCCAACGATTCAAAATGAAATCAGATTGCCTATCAGGAGTTTTGACTTGAATTTTACCTAAAATACTATTCCATTTATTTTTTACATCATTTAGAACATCGGTCATATTTAGGCTACGATAGCGTTTGATCAATTCTCTAGCCGTGTCTCTATCGTCGGTTTGTCCTAAAAAGAAAACTAATTCAACTGTAGCGCCAGGAGCAATTTCTACAGTCTGACTTTGCGCTGCACAAGGATCAAAACCTGCACCACAATTTTTACTGAATGGATTATTAGAAACCAAGCCTGAAGGTTGTCTCAAAGAACCATTACGGCCGACAAATTCAGTCTTATCAGCAGTCCACGAACGTTGCTTTCCAGAAAAATCTGTAAAAGAAATTCTTTTAGAGAAATCTCTATTCCACGGATTATAAGCAAGAATCGCTTTGGTTTCTTCATCAAGTTCAGTGATAACAAATGGTGCACTCGAAGTACGAGAAGAACCTAGGACCCACTCTACGTAAGCAGTTACAGAGAGTTTTTTAATTTTATTACTGTGATTTTTTAAACTTAAAGTAGAAATTTTAACTGGATCATCAGGACTAACAAATTGAGTAAGTTTAGATTCTATCCCATGATTAATAAGTTCAAAACTACTATAGCCTTGTCCATGCCTTGCAATATAAGTACTATTTTCTAAACGTATTGGTAATGCAGTAGGTGTCCAGAACTCATGGCTATCTTCATCAAGAATATAAAATACTTCACCACTTGGATCAACTACAGGATCATTAGACCAAGGTGTAATTTGATTTTCTCTACTGTTTTGTGACCAAGTATAACTTGAACCTGATTCAGAAACTAAAAATCCAATCTGCTCATTTGCGACTATATTAATCCAAGGTGCTGGAGTATATTGTAAATTACCTAAAATGGTTACATACTCGCAACCATCATCCGCAAAGCCTCCTAGACCATTAAAAAATTCAAGATCAGGAAGAGGCAAGGACTCAGCTTTTCCTGTAATAGATTTTGAATTATATTTTGATTCAAAGACCAGTTTCTTCAGACCATGCTTAATACGTGTAACCTGCTCAGCAAGGCTACCTTCCTTACAAGATATAACGACACGTGCAACTGTTTGTAATAGTTGCTCTTCTTCTTCATTTAATAAATCTGCTCTTAGCACAAAAGCGTTCCCGCAACTGACTTGGACTTCTTCATTAAAGCTTCTCAAGCTAGTTCTAACCATACTCTCCAAAAGTATCTGTAGATCCTGCACATAGGAAGTTGTTTTCTCATTAATAATCACAAGGTCAACAGCAAATCTTTTTAGTCGCCAATATTCATGCGCGCGTAGAAGCTGTCTAACTAAAGCATGGTCCTCCATACTATCGATATGAACTAAAAGAATTGGATTATCTCCAGAAATTTGGCGTGCCCAAAGACCAGTAACATTCAGGGTATTTTTTTTAAGAACTTCTTTAGCAGGACGCATCGAAGAATTCAAATAAATAATACTGTTTGCTAGTTGTTGATAGAGATTGGCTTCCGTGTCATCAATGCCTAAATAATGTAACTGTACTCTAGCATGTGCCCAAGCCAAAGACGATGCACGTTCAAAGATTGATGGATCATGATATTTATCTGCAAGATCAATAATCTCTTCACGAGAATTACTTACAATAGTAGAGAAAGAAACATATCTAGTAGTACCTGGCTGGATAGTAATTCGGGTACGTAAACTGACAATAGGATCCAAGACCGCTCCTACAGTATTAGAAAGAGGATGTCCTTCCTGAATAGATACTGCATTTCTAATTGAATGTCCACGCCCAAGAAAACGTACTCTATCAGTTTCATATTCGATACCAGCATGGCTATTACCTTCTACAGCGATAACATGTGCCATCCAAATAGGAGTCTCTGTTGCAGATCTAGGTCTACGTGTTGCAATGAGAGTAGTGGTTTCATGAATGTATTCAGTTTGTACAAAAAGATTTGAAAATGCCGGGTGCATTAAATCAGCAGCTTGAGGAGCTAAAACAATTTCAGCATAAGAAGTGAGTTCTATTTCTTTAGCCTTAGAACCTGTGTTCCTAATCGCTATCTTTCTAATCTCTGCGTTGTCCTCAGCAGATATAACTAACTCCATACTGCTATGGATATCACTATCTTCTCTAACAATTCTTGCTCTATCTTCTGTAAAAATAGCTTCATAATAATTAGGCTTAGTTGCAGTTGGCTGATACCCGAGTGACCATGAGAGTTTTGTAGCCGTATCATGTAAGAAGATATAAGTTCCCCACATATCACAAGTAGCATCTTCACGCCAACGAGTTATTGCCATATCATTCCAACGAGAGTATCCTGAACCAGCAGAGCTTATCATTACTGTATAAGCACCATTAGACAGAAGGTGTGTTGATGGAATAGGTAGAGATGGTAAATCAAAACGTCTAATTGCTGGTTGAATCAAATCTTTGACATTATTAACTTCCAGCTGTCCCATTTTAGGTTGTACCAATGTTACCGTACGAGGGGTGCGTTCCTGAAGTAAAAGCTCTGCAGCTTTGATCTCAGGGATACTATGGAAACGATGACGCATAATGCCATCGAAAGCCACATTAGCTAATGCAACAAGTGACATACCTTGATGATGAGCCATGTAAGCCTGTACTACAGCTTGTTTCTGACCTTCTTGTATCCTAGGTGCAGTGAAATCAACCGCTTCATAAAAACCATAAGAACCAAGGATTTTTATTTTCTCAAGCTTTTGGAAATTCTCTAAAGCTAATCTTGGGAAATACATTGCGGCAAGTGCAGTTGAATAAGGTGATACAACCAGATTCTGCTCTAGACCTCTTTTCAAACCAAGACCAGGTACTCCGAAACTATAATATTGGTAAGTAAAATTTAAATCGCGGATATTATAAGCAGACTCAGATATGCCCCATGGCACATTGTTGTTATTACCATAATCAATTTGTTTTTTTATAATCAGACGACAAGTTTTATCTAAAAGACTATCACGTGGAGTATACATTACAAGTGAAGGCATTAAATATTCAAACATAGATCCTGACCAAGACAAGAGAGCAGTATCATTATTCATTGTAGTTAGTATCCTACTTAATGAGAACCAATGTGCTACTGGCACATCTCCTTTAGCAATAGCTACAAAACTTGCAAGCCTTGCTTCAGATGCGAGCATATCGTAATAAGAAGAATCTAATCTAGTATCACTTACATTAAAACCTATAGAAAAAAGTTTACGTGTTGAGTCAAACAAGAACATAAAATCCATTTCGTCAAATAATTTCTGTGAAGCACCAGCAATATAGATTAATTTCTCCTGTAAAGCTTCGCAAGCGAATTGTGATTCGTGCAACATTAGAATCAAGTCAGAGAAATCCTTAACATGCTCTGGTAAGTTCATTAAAGATTGAGAGACCTTTTTATAATACAAAGCTAAATCTTTCAAAGGTAACTCTAAAGTTTCCTTGGTATCTAACAATTTCAGTTCTTGTTTTATTCCTAGATTCAGATTTTCAGGTAATGCTTTATTAAAGAATTTAGTCCAGCCAAAGATCTGCTTGTAATCATCTATATGACTTTGCATACTTGCATAAACTTGTGAAGCCCAAAACGCTACTTCATTACCACTAGCCTTACCATGCTCCTGCGCAAAAGTTTTAGCAATGTCTACTACTGTATCAGCGTTAGCTTTTATAATTTGCCAGCGAACTATGTATTCTGATGGTGTTTCAGGAGTACCATATAAAGACAGTTCAAGAAAGTTTACTGCCTTATGTAGATTTTCTAAATTAACTGCTAAAGCTCTACGTTTGTCTTTAATCTTAGACATTGATTCTCTTAAAAGCATTAGTGAATCATGGATACCTTCAACGCCACCCGCTGTTGGTATAGGGAGTTCAAGCGCATCCCTAGAGGTTTTTGCAATAACTAATAAATAACCTGCCAAGTTTCCGCTATCAACTGAAGAAATATATCTAGGTTCCAATGGTTCTTTATGTCGTAACTCATACCAGTTATAAAAATGTCCGTTGTAGCGAGGTAAATCTAGGAGCACATTTAAGGTTGCTTCTAACTTAGTAGCCATCTCTTTAATACCTATCCAACCAAAATCTTTCGCTGCAATCACTGACAAAAGATAAAGACCAAAGTTAGTTGGTGAACTACGATGCGCAATTATAGGATTAGGATCTTCTTGGAAATTATCAGGTGGTAATAAATTGTCTTCCTCTGTAACAAAGCTAGTAAAAAACTTCCACGTTCTTCTTGCAATTAAACGTAATTGCTTCATTTCTTCCTCAACCAGTGGTTCATGAGGATCTATGCGTGGAGGCAAACTAACACGATGTGCAACAAAGGGAGAGATTACCCACAAACCAATAAAAGGAATTGCAACTAATTCAATTCCAGAATCAACTCTAAAGTAAGCAAGTGAGGCTCCAAGAAGGATTGCACAAAGAACTGAAAATTTATGCCTTACAAGAAAGTAATCCAATGAAAGATTTACACGGATTGTTTCTTGAGCTGCAGTAACCCACTCTAGAAGTTTTTTCTTTGATATGAATAATCGATATAGAGTGACGACAATAGTCTCACACATATGTAGAGCTTGATACAGCAATAGTGAAAGTAGGAAAAGAGTTTGTTGCAAACTCATTATGAACTCATATGTAAAATTAGTTCGAACATATAATTTAGTTCTACTGCCAGAAAAAGCTATAAACCCAGAAATAAGCGGGAGAAATAATGGAAAAGCCAAAGCCACTACAACAAATGAAGTCCAATAAATATAAGGTGCCTGTGGTAAAAACCAAGCTAAAACCAACGTGGCAATCATTGAAGGCGTAGAAAGACTACGACGTAAATTATCAATCATTTTCCAACGACCAATAAAAGGCAAACTATTACCTTTGAAGCCTAATATCCATGGTAAAAGTTGCCAATCACCTCTAACCCATCTATCCAAACGCAAAGAAGCAACTTCAGTATGCGAAGGAAAGTCTTCAAATAATTCAAGATCACTAACAAAACCGCAACGCGCGAAAGTACCTTCAAAAAGATCATGACTTAAAAGAGCATTTTCTGGTATACGCCCTGCCAGTGTTGTTTCAAAAATATCGAGATCATAAATTCCTTTACCTGTGTAAGTTCCTTCGCCAAATAAATCTTGATAAATATCTGAACTAGTAAAAGTATAAGGATCTAGCCCGCAAGGTCCAGAAAATAATCTTTGGAAAATAGAACTATTAGTTCTCGAAGGCAAAGATGCTATTACTTTTGGTTGTAATATACCATAACCTTCTACAACCCTTCTGCTATCTGGATCTAAACGAGGTACATTCAAAGGATGTGCCATAGTACCTACTAATTGTTTGACCAAACCCAATGGCATTCGAGTATCGGCATCTAGAGTGATTACATATTTAATATTTTTTGGGACAACCAATTCTTGATGATCTAAAGGTATATAACTGGTATCAGTGGCACCTCTTAAGAGACAATTAAATTCATGTAGTTTGCCTCGCTTACGCTCCCAACCCATCCATTTATTTTCGCCTGGATTCCATCTACGCTCTCTATGAAAAATCGAAAAACGTTTTTCTCCATCGGGAAGAGTCCCATACATAGAATTTAATTGTTCAATCCCATGAATTGCGATATTGAGTAATTCACTATCATGAGGATTAATTTCTGCATCCGAATCTTTCCAATCCGATAAAAGAGCAAAATGTACATAACCATCAGGATTTGCGAGATAATGTACTTCAAGTTGTTCAATATGATCTTCAATTATTTTCTCATTAATAAGAAGTATTGGCATCACTACAAAAGTAGCCATCGACTCAGGAACACCATCTTTGAGTTTAACTCGTGGCAAATGGCGCGGCCTAACAAAAATTACTACTAGTTTATTTAAAAAGGCAATAACTATATCAGATGCCGGTACAAATCCAAATACAGTAAAAAGCAAAAGCCACCCAACTGTCACTCCTTGCTTATAACTAATAAAAAGTAAAATTGATAAAACGACAAAACTCAATAACCAAATAGTTCCGCTATAGCCTAACTTTGCATGACCTATCCAAAAATCACTTAAACGTCTATTTAAACTTGGATGAAATTTTAATTCATGTCCAAAAATTTCCCTTCCAGAAGAAATTAAGTAATAGCCTGGATCACCCTTTCTATCCTCATTTCCCGGATTATTCAACCTATACTCTTCAGTTTTTGCAATCGCTATTTTAGCAACTTCAATCTCAGTATATTTTGAACCTTTGGAAAATTCTTCAATAGCATGGAAGTAATAATCCTGAGTTGTGAAGTCTAAGATCGGAAACAATTGATTCGTACTAAGAATATCGTGAACTATACTAACTGATTCAAAAAAATCACGCCAATCATAAGCTGAGATTAATCTCATACTTGTGATGATGTTACGCACTGTTAAATTGGCAGCCGATTGTTTATTGTGTTCTGCTGAAACCAATTCATCAGCAGTGATATTCATATCAACTAATTTTTTATTCAACCATTGCAAAACCGTATTAACCGACGGGTCCTGATAGCGCAAGCGTTGAATTAACTGAACCAAAAATGATTCATTAAGATGCTTAGGATCAAGATTGTATAGCTGCTCTTCAGACAGTTCTGGGACTCCCCCATTTAATCCAAGTAAACCATCAGCAATTGCATCAGCCATTTTACGAGACTGTGATGAATTAGTAATTCGCACACTTAGACAACGCAAATTCTCTATCAATATTACGCGAAGAGTAATTGCTATTGCCCAGAGTTCACCAATAGTTAAAGGTTGAACGTTTTGATAAGCACGTACAAATTGAATTAAAAGTTCGGGATCAAATCTGCTATCTGTATGTGCCACAAACGCCCATGACAAGCCATATACACGAGGATAACCTTTTAGAGGGCCATCTGCAAGCTTTGGCAACTCTTTATAGAACCATATTGGCAAATGCTCTTTGATATCTCGCAATTGCTCTTCAACAATATGAAAGTTATCGATTAGCCATTCAGCAGCAGTTGTAATTGCTTGCTTTTGATTTACAGCTTCGCTAATACTGCGATAACTATTAAAAAGAATTTTTCGATTATTCTGTAACCTCTCATTGAGGTTATATCCTTTACTAGGATCATTAGTAACAGGTTGAGCAAGAGCAAGACTCTCAGCATGTTGCTTCAATCTTTCAACACTAAAAATTTCTGCTCTTATTGGATTATCCGTTAGATTATCAACTTTCATAAACTATTTTCTTCATATCAAAACTGATAATTTGAATACGAACTATTGTAGCAGCCATTATTTCAGAATGAAAATAATAGACAGGAAATCATGCAAAAAGACTATAGATGGACTTACTCATATATGCTAGAATGCTTACAATGATTGCTTTAGAAACGAAGAAGAGGGAAAAAGAACTGCTTATAGTTGAAGACAATCAGAGTGACATCGACATAATGATTGAAGCTTTCAACCTAACACTTTCAAACAAAAATATTAATGTTGTAACAGATGGTGATGAAGCTATTAATTACATTCATAATATGTCTAATTTTCAGAGCATGTCTAAACTTCCTAAAATTGAAACTCCAGATTTAATACTTATGGATATAAACCTGCCTAGTTATAACGGCGTAGAAGTTCTTAAACTCATCAAAACCGATGAGAACTTGAAACATATACCTGTAATCATGCTGACTACTTCACGCTCTGATCGAGATATTAGAAATTGTTACGGCAATTATGCTAATTCTTTTTTTTGTAAACCAAGCAATCTGCAACAATTTGTTGACTTAATTAATCTTATTGACCTCTATTGGTTGCAAACTGCTTCTCTATCGACGAATCTTCTAAAATAACCTGTAGCGTAAAGTAAAAAGTACTACCTTGATCGACTTCCGACTCTACCCAAATAGCACCATTATGGCGTTCTATTATTTTTTTACAAAGTGCAAGCCCAATACCAGTCCCTGCAACATCTTTGGCATTGCGTAATCTCTGAAATATCTCAAAAACTTTATTGTGATATTTAGGTTCCATGCCAATCCCATTATCAGAAAGAATAAAGATACAGTCTCCATTATCTTTCTGCTCGGTTTTAATTTCAATAATTGGTTTTCTGTTTTCTGCTTTAAATTTAATAGCATTAGATATTAAATTTAGAAATAGTTGATATAACTCCATTGCATTGCCATTCACCATTGGCAAACGATCACTTTTAATTTCAACAGCGCTCTGTTCAATAGTCACTTGCAAATCTTCTAGGATATTTTGTAGCACTTCATTTAAATCAACTTTTTCTAGTTCATGATTTTTACCAATACAGGATAAATGCAATAAGCCTTGAATTAACGCCGACATTTTTTTTGCAGATTTAGTTATGTAGCCCATGTATTTTGCCGCGCTTGGATCTTCACTAATTAAAGGCGCAAACTTTTGTTGAAGCATGTCTATGTAACTAGTGATAGTTCTTAAAGGCTCTTGCAAATCATGCGATGCCACATAGGCAAACTGTTCTAGCTCGTTATTAGATTGTGCAAGTTCCATTTCAGTTTCTTTTTGCTTAGTAATATCTGTTAAAAATCCTACTATTTTATAGATTTTGCCTAACTCATCCTTGAGTCCATGACCTTTGCAAATTATCCAGATGGTATTACCACCCTTATGTTTAAATTTCAATTCCAAAGATAAAGAATGAGTAGCTCCAGAGTGTAAATGATCACGAACAGCAATATTGAATTTATCCAAATCCTCTGGATCAATAATGTTCTCCCAACTGACAGTACCATCTGCAAGTTCATATTCCTTACAGCCCAAAAGTTCTTTTAAGCCAGAACTGAGAAACATATTTTTATTGCCTTGAGAAAGATTCCACTCCCACCAACCATCGGTATTTAAGTCTAATAAAGAATCCAACATCTCTTTGGATTTGCCAAGTTTATATAAACTAATATAATTTTGTACTTTAGATCTAAAAATATCGACTTCAATTGGTTTTTGAATAAAGTCTGTTGCTCCATCCTCATAAGCAGCTTTAATTTTTTGCAAATCTTGATCATACGCTGTGATAAACACAATTGGAGTCATATCATTTTTACGATCTTTGCGTATATGCTTAGCCACTTCAAAGCCGGACATAACGGGCATTTGCACATCTAATAAAATCAAAGCAAAAGTTTTATCAAAAAGGATTTGTAAGCCTTTTTCACCTGAATCAACAGTTGTAATCTCTACATCCATATCAGCAAGCATTTCTCTAAATGCATACAAATTAGTAGGATTGTCATCAATAATTAATAATGGTGCTTTTGCTTCCGTCATAATTTAATACCTGGTTTTTGAGATTACGAAATTTGCGATTTGATTGAGTCGAAAAATATTTTGGGTATGAGTGTATTTAAGTCCAGCATTAGGCATGGTACAAGCTAAAGCTTCCTCGGGATCTTGAACTATTACCAAACCACCATTGTTATAAATAGCCTTAAGACCTCGTCCACCATCTTCATTGGCACCCGTTAGCAAGATACCAATCAATGAATTTTTAAATACAAATGCAGCCGACTCAAACAAAACATCAACAGAAGGTCTAGAATAATTTACATATTCATCTATTGATAACGATAAAGTTTTATCAGGTTCTATAAGTAAATGGTAACCAGGAGGAGAGATATAGATGACTCCGTTTTTTATTGGTTCTTTGTCTTCAGCTTCTTTAACCGGCATTGAAATTTTCTCTGCAAGCAGTTCAGCCAAAATAGAATCAGATTTTTGATGCAGATGTTGAGTAATAAAAATCGGTAAATTAAAATTAGCAGGGAATCTAGGTAATATAGACATAAAAGCTTCTAAGCCTCCACTTGAAGCTCCAATAACAATTGCCTGATAGGGATTTGATTTCAAGCTTTCCATTTTTTTCTATATATTCTCCCTTTCCTATTAAACTCTTCATAGCCTTTAACAATTTCAGTAAATGCTAAAGATTCTTTATTGCCTAAAATCAGGAAACCTCCTGGGCATAAGCCTTTGTCAAAAACACTAAGAACTTTATTTCTCAATTCATTATTAAAATAGATCATCACATTTCTACAAAAAATTAATTGCATTTCACCAAAATAATGATCCGTTGCCAGATTATGATCTGAAAAAACAATATTCTTTTTCAGATCATCTTTCATCACTGCATTATTTTTATCAGTGTCGTAATACTCACCAAAACTTAATTTGCCACCAGAGTCAAAATATTGTTCACTGCCTTGCTTGACTTTATCCAAACTATAAATTCCTTTTTTAGAAGCCTCTATAGCATTGGGATTGATATCAGTAGCGTAAATAATACTATTATCATAGAGACCAGCTTCTTTAAGCAAAATGGCAAATGAGTAAACTTCTTCACCAGTAGCACAACCAGCATGCCAAATTTTAATAGTGGGATAAGTTTTCAGATGATCCAGTAAATTTTCTTTAATAGTTAAATAAAGACCAGGATCACGAAAAAATTCTGTTACAGTAATCGTTAATTTAGATAGTAACTCAGAAAAAAATTCTTTATCATGAAGGATTCTGTGTTGCATTTCAGCAAAGCTTTTGAACCCATATCTAGATTTCACATCTTCAAAGCGCCTCATTTGAGAAGCAAAGGTATATTCACGAAAATCATAACCATAGGCATAAAAAATAGCTTCGACAAGAAGCTTGATTTCAATAGATTCGGTTGAATTTGTAGCCGACTCTAATGTCGTCGCTATTGACTTAGCCATACTCTTAATAAAGAAAGAAGTCTATCTGGATCTATAGGCTTAGGGATATAATCGTTAGCTCCAGATGATAAGCACTTGTCTCTATCTCCTGCCATAGCCTTTGCAGTTAATGCAAGAATAGGAAGTTCTTTACGATTTTTGGTTTTACGAATTGATTCCATTGCTTCATAACCATTCATAATCGGCATCATAATATCCATAAGGACTATGTCAATTTCTGGATGTTCAGCCAATTTCTCAATAGCTTCTTTGCCAGTAGACGCCATAAAAAGTTCCATATTTCTATCTTGTAAAATTTGCTTCAATGAATAAACATTCCTAATATCATCATCGACAATAAGAACCTTCTTACCTTCATAGACTTGTTCACGATGACGAGCGTATTTGAGAATTTTTTGTTTGTCTTCAGACATTTCAGATTCCATTTTATGCAAAAATAATGTAACTTCATTCAGCAATCTTTCTGGAGACTTCACTCCTTTAATAACGATTGAACTAGAATTCTCCTCTAACCTGCGTTGCTCTTCATGATTGAGGTCCTTGCCTGTATAAACAATAATCGGCGGTAAAGAAATTTCAGTATCACTTCTTAAAATATCTAAGAATTCAAAGCCTGTCATATCTGGCAATTTAAGGTCGAGAATTACACAATCATAATTACCATGTTTGAGTAATTCATAAGCATCTGCAGCAGTTTCTGCAGTCTCAACCTCTATGCTTCTATCATTGATAAGTTTTTTTATAGAGTCTCTTTCTACTTTATTGTCTTCAACCAATAAAACTTTTTGCGAGCCTTGTTGGTAGATTTTTTCTAGCTTTTTGATTATTTCTGGAATACTCGCTAGACCTTGATTTTTATCCAACATGCCAACCGCACCTAATTTCATTGATTCAAATCTTTTTTCTTGATCTGATACCACATAGGTAGGTATATGCCTTGTCTTAGGATTATTTTTCAAGCGATCCAAGACAATGAGACCATTCTGATCAGGCAAGTCTGTATCAACTATTATGGAATTTGGATTAAACTTAATTGCATCTTCTAAGCCATTTTCTCCAGAACAACTAATTACACATTTATAACCCAAACTATGACAGTGATCAGAAATAGATTCTGCAAGCTTTCTATCTGCCTCAAAAACTAAAATAACTTTATCGCCAGCATTAACTTGATTTCTATCATCAGAAATATCGATAATCGAATTAGCACTAGGTTTATAAAAAGTATTTAGATCTGGTTCTTTTACAGATACAGAGCTATCTTTAGTATTCTCAATTTTAACTGGCAATAATAAAGTAAAAGTACTACCTTTAGTTTCTTGGCTGTCGATTATAATTTCTCCACCAAGCTTAATTGCTAAACTGCGTGAAATAGATAGCCCTAAACCCGTACCACCAAAGCGTCTGGTTATACTACTATCAACTTGTTGAAAGGCCTCAAAAATAAGTTGTTTTTTATCATTAGGAATACCAATGCCTGTATCTTGTACAGTAATGGCAACAAAATTGTCTTTTGATTTTTTGAAAGAAAGTTTAATCTCACCTTTTTCGGTAAATTTAACAGCATTAGAAAGAAAATTTTTGATAATTTGTTCTAACCTTAAACTATCGCTATATATGGTTTGAGGACATTCTGAATCAATTTCAATAGTATAAGTTAATCCTTTATTTTCAATTTGTGCTCTAAAAGCTCTATCAAGACTATTAGCTAAATTGGCTACAGGAACCTCTTCTACATTGATTTCCAATCTACCTGCTTCAACTTTAGAAAGATCCAAAATATCATTAATCAAATTCAAAAGATCATTTCCTGAATCATATATAATTTTGGCGTTTTCCTTTTGATTATCCTTAAGTGTATTTTCCCTATCTTCAAAAAGTAATTTTGAAAGTATGAGAATGCTGTTTAATGGAGTGCGCAATTCATGACTCATATTGGCTAGAAAATCTGATTTATATTTGCTAGATGTTGCTAAGTCTTTAGCTTTACGCTCTATATCAGTTCGTGCAGTTAAAAGTTCTTGGTTAGTGTCTTCTAATTGACTTTTTTGTTCTTCTAAACTTGCTCGTTGCTCTTCAAGTTCTTCATTGGTTGCTTCAAGTTCTCGTTGTTGATATTCAAGTTCGATAGATTTCTGCTGAAGCTCTTCATTAGAAGCTTTCAATTCTTCTTGTTGAGTCTCTAGCTCTTCAGCCTGTCTTTGAGTTTCTTCCAAAAGTTTTCTAATTCTATCTCTGCTGATTGCAGAATTAATAGATACGCCCAAGGAATCTTTAATGGATTCCAATAATTCCACTACACGGTCATCAATTATTTCAGGGAAAGCAAACTCAATTACAGCAATAGTCTTAGAGCTATATACAAGTGGCAGAGCTAAAATTTCCTTAGGTTTTATTTCTCCAAAAGAACTTTCCAAAGACATTCTTTCAACTATTACATCTCCTAATCTAATTATTTTTTGCTCAACTGCCGTTCTACCAACAACACCTTCGTTAAATTCAATCTCTTGCTTTTTATCAGAAGGATATGAATAACCAGCAACCATATTTAATTGATTGTCTTCGGCTAAATACATCACTCCAACATCAGCACCAATATAATTGGCTAGCTCGCGTAACGCAGTAGCCATAATCTCTTCCAGAGTTTTCTCATCTTTGATTGCTTCTTGTAAAGCAATCTGACCATTCTTGATCCAAGCTTGCCTTGATAGTTCTTTGTTATTAACTGCAACTTTATCTTTTATTTTTTTCTGGTTTGCGCCTAAAAAAGTTATTATTATTAATGCAATCAAGGATAAAATACGATTAATAGCAGTTTTCCATAGATCTTGACCTATCAAAGGAGGAGAGATAACAGCGCCTAGGATTAGGCATATAAGGCTTAGTAAACCAATTGCATAAATGTATTTAAGCTTCGAGGTATTAAAAGATAAATATATTGGAATGATATAAAGAATACCAAAGCCAATTCCCAGCGGGAATTGCATATCTACCACCATGATAGTTATCGCAATAAACGAAGTTACAAGAAGTATTTTTTGATCATTGATATTTACCTCTTCTATTTTTTTTGGAATAATTGTCATAGGCGAAAACCCCTAGGGTCATTCTAGTATGAAATGTCGTAATCTGAAAGGTTTCTATTCTGTTCAGTTCTATTAAAATAATTTGGATGCTAAACATTGTAGCAAAAAGCCCCTAGGTTGGGGAGTTGATTAAGTTAGAAAATATCTGCAATTAAATCTCGAGTTTAAGTATAGGCTCATTTAAAAATACGAAGTGGCTTCTTACTTTAATCGTATTTAGTGACTGTTTTGGTGGAGTATACTTTAGACCTGTTGCGAAAGTGAAACTTGAGCAAAGACAGGTCTTTAAAAAATCTGAAACCAAAGGAGATTAAATATGCATTTAAAAAAATTATCACTTCAAGCTACAGCTTCTATAATTCTTATCAGTACTAGTGTGGGTATTGCCTCTGCAGCATCTATGTCTACTAAATCTTTAAGTCCTGCAAATGGAGCAATGCTTAATCCATCTGAGGATCTTATGGAACTCCAACAAAGTTTCAATCAATTAATTAACTATCTTGATAAAGCAATGAATACTAGAGTGAATCCTGGTACTTACAATCCAGATTTTAGTTTGGAAGAAACTAAAATAGCATACATTGTCAGAGTAGATTTACCGGGTGTTGAGAAAGAGAAAATCAATATCGAATTAAAAAATAATCTTCTTACTGTTTCTGGTGAGAAAAAAATTATTAGAGAAGGCTCCTCTTCTGATAAATTCTATGTCAGTGAAAGTTCCTATGGCACTTTCAAAAGAACTATAACTTTACCTAAAGATATTGATGATAGTAATCTCAACGCTCAATATGATAAAGGTGTATTGAAAATTACAGTACCTAGAAAAATCGATAGAGATTCTGGACTCAGTAAGAAAATCATCATTAAGTAATAGATTTTTTTAAGCCACTAATTATTTTTAAAAGCCACTAATTTAATAAGTCAAACTTTTCGTAGTACCTAAACTTTGGTTAATAGTTGTGCTGGTGTTTTTTACAGTGCCTAAGCTGCTGTCACTAGTGTTAGTACTTTTAGTAGTACCAAGACTACTCTCTGTACTACTCGTAGTTTTCATAGTTCCTAAACTTGAATCTCTTGAATCTAAGGGTGCACTTAAATTACTGGCACCAAGAGAACTTGATTCAGAATTACTAGTGCCTGTGGGATTAGAATTTGTTGAACCATTAGGAGGCGTAGCGAGTAAAGAGCCACCCGTACCAGGGTTAGTCGTAGAGCCCGTAGATCTTGCTGCTTGAAGATTTATGCTTGTAGCTACTATCAAAGTTAAAATTGTAATTTTCTTTTTCATCATACTTTCCTTAGCGATATTTACTTGAATACTAATTATTTTAACACAAATTAATTTCAAGCGCAAAAAAAATTCGTAGCATCATTTCTAACACTACGAATTTTAAGATTAATTGGAGGTCTTTATTCTAAAGCGCTTAAATCTAAGCTTCCAGATACAGCCTCACCATTAGAAGTTTCACCATACACAATTACAGTATTATTGAAACTATTTTGGAGAGCAGTAACTAAGACGGATTGAATTGGATTTGTTGCGGTAATTACAAGATCAGGAATTCCATCTTCATCAACATCACCAACAATTCCAACACCAGCATCGAAAGTACCACCATCAACAGCTACTATTACTTTCACTGTATCGATACTGCCAAGTAAAGTTGCATTAGGACTTTCAATATAAAGAACTTCATCAGACACAACATCAGGATCATCTATTAAGCCTACAGTAACTGGCTTGCCAGCTGCAATAGTAAGCTTGCCACCTTGTGCCTTAGTTGCTTGGAATGTATCAGTGTTGAAGAAATCTGCTTCACAGAAAGTAATGCCTACATCTTCACCATATGAAACAAGAGTTGATCCTGCAAAAAAGAACGGAAGTTTTTGTCCATCAGTAAGTGTGCCCAAGCTAATTGTATAAGTCTTATGAATGGTTGCGCTATTACTAGCTGTTGTAAAGTCTCCAGAAGAGAGATTACCTGTCGCAGTAAATACATCAGCTCCATCTTGCGTAGCTGCTCCTGCAAATTTTACAGCTCCATCTACAACTAGATCAGTAGACATTTTTGCCAGTGAGAAAGATGGTTCAAGTTCTGGATCAGTGTTTTTACATCTAAGTGATCCATTCAAGCCCATGTCAATCGTAAAATTTTCAACTGGTTCACCATCATCTGAATGGAATGTTGCAGTACCAGCAAAAGCTGAATTAGCGCTAACATGTGTTAAATCTTCATCACCAGCAGTTCCTGCAGAAACAACTTTGTTACCATGAGTGATTTTCTTTTTAGTAAAAAGTGACTTTGCTGAAGCTTTGGTAATACTACCGCCCTTAGCAGAAGTTACTATAGTAGCATTCGGACCTTTAGGTCCTTTAGTTGAAACTAAAGAACTACCATCGCTACTACCACCAGTACTAACCGTAACTTTGGCATGAGCAAAGTTAGAAGAGCAGGCAAGTACACTCAAAACAGCTACAATCATTGCTTTTGGCGTTGGAGGTTTTTTTTGTTTTGGTTTTTTCTTTTCTTTCTTCACATCTTTATTTTTGTTCAGTGTTTTCATAATAATTTCCTTTTAATTTAGATATCTAAAGTTTGAGATCAAATTATTTTATGACTTCAATACAGCATAGTATATCTCTTCAGAGTAAACCTTTGCTATTGAGCTTTACTATTTAGAATCATAAATTTTAGAATTTAAGATCTCAATAAAATTTAAAAAAGTTTGCCTTGCCCTGGAGAGTAGGTATTCCCAATTAAAGATTGCATAAATTGTGAAACCTTAGGATCAACAATAATATCTCTGGATTTAATGGGACGGCGTAAATACAGACCTTCAAGATTACGACAACGGCTAAGGGCTACATAGGTCTGTCCATGCGCAAAAGCACCACGTTCAATATCAAAAACTACTGTATCTAAAGTTTGTCCTTGTGATTTATGTACTGTAATTGCCCAAGCCAAACGTAAAGGAAATTGTGTAAAAGAACTTTCTACTTCTTCTTTAATAGCCTGCTTTTCACTATCATATGAGTATTTGATCTTGTCCCATTTTTCTTTTTTTACTGTAACAATTTCACCCTTTACTTTTACTTCAATAGCATCGCTAGTTAAGTAATCAATTTCTCCAATAGTGCCATTAACCCAACGCTTCTCACGATCATTTTTGAGGAACATCACTTGAGCGCCAGCTTTCAGCTCAAGATTTTTTTCTGTAGGAAAAGCTGATGGTTCTAAGTCACCAGAAATTTCTGCTGCATAAGTAAAACTTTGCTGTTGAATTTCAGCAAGCTTGCGATGATTAATCTCACTAACAGTATTATTAGTCAGCGCTAAAGTAATAAAGTTTTCCGTAGGTGCTGGAATATTTGCTCTTGAATTCAACAAAGCGATCGACTCTTGATTGAAATTACCCACACGTAAACTATTAAGTACTTGCTTAAACTCTCCATCTTCTTGACGAAAAATCGTCTCAAGCTCATGAACTCTTAGCTGAGTATTTTGCCAAACATTAGCACTAAAGAAATAATATGAATTGTAGTGATCTTTAAAATATTGCTGCAACTCTCTATCAGCAACTATAGGTGGTAATTGATACAAATCACCGAACATGACCATTTGCACTCCACCAAAGGCTTGCTGAGATGAGCGAGCTTCTTGAAGAATCTCATCTATGGCATCCATTAAATCAGCACGCAACATAGAAACTTCATCAATGATTACCATTTCGATTTGCGAAAGAAGTTTCTGAGTAGCTTTGCTAACCTTGATATCACTTCTATGAACAAATTTAGCTGGCAACTTAAAAAGTGAATGTATTGTCTGTCCACCAACATTAAGTGCAGCAACACCAGTCGGTGCAGCAACTACAAATTTCTTACGACTAGATTTTTTCAAAGCCTGTAATAGGGTGGATTTGCCGGTACCAGCTTTGCCTGTGATAAAAATATGATCTTTAGTATTTTCAATGAGCAAGCGTAATTCTTCTTGCTCCTCATTTAGTTCTACAGCACGAAGTTCTTCTTGAATCATTTTACTTTGGCACCAAAAATATGAGTCTTTTGTTTGAGCAAATTATCCATAAATATTTTTACCACTTCTGAACCTTGATTAGAATCAGCTTGAATATCACGGAGCATTTTTAAATATTTCTTACTTGTTTTGCTATTTAAGACACAGTCTATTAGAGCATTTTGCAAAACTTCTACCGAAGTCAATCCTAATGCTTGAATCGAAGGCATGGCTTCTCTTTTAACTGAGATATCTTGCTTAGTTGTAATTTCTTTCAAGTGTTTAAGCTCTTGTGGTGTAACCAAAGAAACAGCAAGACCTTCTTTACCAGCTCTACCAGTTCTTCCCACACGATGCACATAGTCTTGGCTCTCTCTGGGTAAATTGAAATTAAATACTGCTTCAATATCATCAACATCAATACCACGAGCAGCAATATCAGTAGCGATAAGGATCTTGGCTTCACCTTCTCTAAATTTACGCATCACAGCATCGCGCTTACGTTGATCAAGCTCGCCGTGTAGATTGGCTACGCTAAAACCTTCGTCTTTCAGTTTGTGAAACAAACCATCCACTTGTGATCTGGTGTTACAGAACACAAGTGCTGACCTGATTCTATGGAATGCCATTAAACGCTTAATTGCCTCAAGCTTGAAGTCAGGTTCCACTTCACAGTAGACCTGATTGATTTTTAATTCTTGTTCTTTCTTCTTAACTAAATTAATATGCTGAGGTTTCTTTTGATATTTTTGCGCCAATTGTAAAATTACAGCTTGCATAGTTGCAGAGAAGAGTGCAGTTTGTTTACGATTTTTTGTAGAAGTTAAAATAGCTTCGATGTCATTTAAAAAACCCATCTCAAGCATTTTATCGGCTTCATCAATGGTTACAATCTTTACAGAACGCAATCTGAGTGAGCCTTGCTTAATATGATCCAGCACACGTCCTGGAGTACCGACAATAACTTGCGGACCTTCAGCAATAGCTTTAAGCTGAGTAGAGAATTTTTGTCCACCATATATAGGAACACAAGCAAGCTTAGGATTATGCTTCATAAGCTGAGTAAACTCTTCACTTACTTGGCAAGCAAGCTCACGCGTAGGACAAAGAACTAGAATTTGAATTTCTTTTGAATTTGAATCAATCTGTTCAATTGCAGGAATTGCAAAAGCTAGAGTTTTGCCAGTGCCGGTTTCGGCTTGCCCAATAATGTCATTGCCTTTAAGTAAAATCGGTATAGCCTTTTCTTGAATAGGAGTAAGTTTAGTAAAACCCATATCATCAATGGCTTGAATAGTTGCTTTGGAGAGATTGAGTGATTTAAAATTCATATTCGGGATAATAGACGTCATCTCAGTGTATCAGACCGTCCACTCCAGTTCTATTAAAACTTTTGCAAGCTTTAGATCTTTAGTCACTTCCTTAGTTCTGTATTGATTTCTTTGGATAATCACAGATCTTAGTAGCGAGTCTTCTTCCAATAGGGTCACTTGCCTTAACTACTGAGGAGCAAGCTTTCAAAGAGATAATTGGTCTAATTAAATTTTTGATTAAAGGATGTATCTTCATTGCTTTAAAAAATTTATTTTGCAAGCCGTTCATAGTCCAAGCAGTTAAGGTCGGCAAGCTTATTCCAGAAATACTTTCTTGTATAAGTCCTTGCAGAGCAGCTCTCCAATTGTTATGTACTGTAGCCTTAGAGACGGTTCTGAGAGCTATGTAACTTAGATTAGAGATCCACAACATTACTCTACTTGAATGTCGTATGAATTTCGGAATTTTCAACTCTTTGAAAGTTGGATCTAAACATTCTGCAAATTCACTTTGCAAAGCTAGTGCTGCTCTAGATCGTGAATTATCTTCTAGATATGGCTGTAATTGTTGAAAAACCTTATTAGTTTTCATATAAGTTAAGAAACCAATAGGTTGCTTTATATGAGTATTAATTTGCATGATGCTATTTATAATTATGCGCTTTAGAAAATCGTTTAATGCAGTATTAGAAATACTTTTACGCATTTTTTACACAGCTGTTTATAAATCTTAGAATCTGTAGACGATACCAGTGTTTACACTAATTGGATCGACATTATCATTTAGCCCCCACAAAACCCAAACCGTGCCGGCAAGATTGTCTTTGAACATATAAGTCATATAAGTATGAGCACCAAAGGCATTACCTTGCTCACCACTCAATGACCAGGTTCCAAACACTCCACCATTTAAGTTTAGTTTCTGAGTTAATGCGTAATCTAATTCCCAAGTATAAGGTATCTGAGTTCTAGTGAATTCATGATTTTGACTATCAGTACCAGCAAAGACTAAAGCTAAATTTATTACAGTTGTAATTTTTTCAGTTAATGTATGATCCGCTGTAAGTTTATAACTATGAGTAAAATTATCAGCAATTAAATTATGATTAAAGGGAATCAAAAAATCTACAATGATATCAGCATTAGGCAACAAACCCTTTTCATTACTGATTCTAAACTTAGTTCCTAAGCTCATGCTATCAATTCCGATTTCTGAATCTAAAAAACATAAGCCAAATATTCTAGTACGAGCTTCTAATTTATTATCAATCAACCCATATCTAAAAAGAGTTTCTCCAGTTTTATACATGTCACCCGCATCTTTATTCAAATGCGTATATGAGAAGGTTACAGTTTCTATTTGTAATTTATTTTTAGGAACTATGCCTGGTGATTGTGAAGCACCACCTTGCTCAAATTTGATTGGTTCTGCATGGGCTCCAGTAATTCCAAAAATAAAAAATAAAATTAAAAGGTAATAACGAATGACAAACACCATTATATTTATTATTGTCCTAGAAGCTCAATCTTGAGGCTAATCTTTAGAAGGTTTTACGAGATTTTTACGCGACAAAGCGCATGACTTTTGCCAAAATTTACTATAAGACACTATGAGTTCTAATGATTATCTACAAGTAGCGGTATTTTTATTAGTACTGATATTTCTAACTCCAATATTAGGCAACTATCTTTCAGCCGTTTTAGATAGTGATGACCATCCTTTACAAAAACCTTTTCGTTGGCTTGAAAATTTAATTTATAAACTTTGCAAAATTGATAAAACTCAAAGTTATGACTGGAAAAGATACTGCTTACAGTTATTAGCTTTCAATGCATTAGGCTTTTTAGTTTTGTTTATGATGGAGGTCTTCCAAGGACAATTGCCCTTAAACCCAAATCATTTAGCGAATCTCAGATTGGACTTAGCTTTCAATACGGCAATCAGTTTTATGACTAATACTAATTGGCAAAGTTATGCTGGCGAAACTACTATTAGTTATTTGACAGCTATTTTTGGTTTAACCTTACAAAATTTTCTCAGCGCCGCTACAGGAATCACAGTAATACTTGCTCTACTTAGAGGGATTAGGAATAAATCCATTACTACTATTGGTAACTTTTGGGTTGATCTTGTGCGCTCAATAGTTTACGTGCTCTTACCCCTCTCAGTGATACTTGCAGTATTTCTGGTAAGTCAAGGAGTAGTACAGAATCTGTCAACAAATACTCCAGCCTATACAATCGAAGGCAGCACTCAAGTTCTGCCTATGGGTCCTGCCGCTTCACAAATCGCCATCAAGCAATTAGGAACCAATGGTGGAGGCTATTTCAATACCAATAGTGCTCACCCATTTGAGAATCCTAATCCCCTTAGTAATTTTGCTGAGATGCTTGCGATTCTCTTACTACCATCGGCTTTAGTTTATATGTGCGGCATTATGCTGCACTCGCGCAGGCAAGGCATCATTATTCTTACCGTGATGTTTAGTATTTTTATTACTGGACTTGCTTTAGCTTTATGGTCAGAATTTTCAGTAAATAATATTGCCAACGTAATGGAGGGCAAGGAATTACGCTTTGGAATCGTCAACAGTGTTCTATGGGCAAATGCTACAACTGCAGCATCCAGTGGTTCTGTAAATGCAATGCATTCATCTCTAAGTCCATTAGCTGGCGGCATTGCCATGTTCAATATTATGCTCGGTGAAATAATTTTTGGTGGGGTTGGTGCAGGACTCTATGGCATGTTCATGTTTATTTTCCTAACAGTTTTTCTTGCTGGATTAATGGTTGGCAGAACACCAGAATTCATGGGCAAAAAAATTGAAGCCAAAGAAATGATCTATGTAATGATCGCCCTTCTCACTCCAAATCTTCTTATACTCACAGGATCTGCTATCTCAGTATTAATACCACAGGGACTTAGCAGTATTCTGAATCCTGGTCCTCATGGTTTAACAGAGATACTCTATGCGTTTAGTTCTGCCTCTGGCAACAATGGCAGTGCCTTTGCTGGCTTAAATGCAAATACTCCTTATTACAATATTGCTTTAGGTTTATGCATGCTTATTAGTAGATTTGCTTGTATTATTCCAGCACTTGCAATTGCAGGAAGCCTAAGTAACAAGAAGATCACACCTGAATCTAGTGGAACTTTTCCTACTGACTCCATACTCTTTGTCATTTTACTCATTGGAGTAATTTTGATCGTGGGTGGTTTAACTTTCATGCCAGCGCTGGTGATTGGTCCAATAGCAGAGCATTTATTAATGCTAGAAGGGAGATTATTCTAATGAGCACAAAAAATATAATTCAAAAAGATATCTTAGTATCAGCTTTGATCAAGTCTTTCACTAAGCTCGATCCACGAACTCAAATTACTAATCCAGTAATTTTTCTTACTTATATTTGTTCAATACTAACTAGTGGTTATGCAATCTCTGCTTATCAAAATGGCAAGAATTTTAGTTTTGTTTTTCAAATTGCAATCTGGCTCTGGTTTACAGTAATTTTTGCTAATTTTGCTGAAGCACTGGCTGAGAGCAGAGGTAAGGCACAAGCTGATTCACTCAAAAAAACTCAAACCAATACTATTGCAAAAAAACTTATAAACAATGTCGAAGAGAAAGTTCCAGCTTCAGAATTAAAGCTAGCTGATGTTGTAGTCTGCGTTGCTGGAGATTTAATACCTTCAGATGGAGAAGTAATAGAAGGCATTGCTACTGTTGATGAGTCAGCTATCACCGGCGAGTCAGCACCAGTAATTCGTGAAAGCGGTGGTGATCGCAGCGCAGTAACAGGTGGCACTAAAGTAATCAGCGACAGGATCTTGGTGAAAATTACTTCTGAACTGGGTAATAACTTCGTGGATAAAATGATCAAGCTTGTCGAAGGAGCTAAACGCCAAAAAACTCCAAATGAAATTGCTTTAAATATAGTTTTAGTTGCCTTGACTTTAATTTTTATTGCTGTAGTTATTAGCTTAAAAGCTTTTGCTATTTATAGTGAAAAAGCTTCGGCACAAAGCTTAGATGAAATTGTTACCATACCAGTATTAACTGCCTTGCTTGTATGCCTGATCCCAACTACTATTGGAGCTCTCATTAGTGCAATAGGTATTAGTGGTATGGATAGACTGATTAAACGTAATGTCATTGCTATGAGTGGTAGAGCTGTAGAAGCAGCAGGTGATATCAATATTCTAATGCTTGATAAAACTGGAACCATTACTTTAGGCAATCGTATGGCAACTGCACTTTTTGCAGCGTCAGGAGTTGATATAAATCGACTTGCCAAATCTGCACAACTATCCTCACTTGCAGATGAGACTGCAGAAGGCAGATCAATAGTAGTTTTAGCAAAAAATGAATATGGACTTAGAGCAGAAACTTTTAATGCAGATAAAATTAAATTTATTCCTTTCACTGCACAAACTAGAATGAGTGGCGCTGATATTAAAGATTCTGAAAGCACAATTGAAATTCGTAAAGGCGCCCTTGATGCAATACAGAGCCTGGTCAAAAGTAAAAATGGACACTTCCCACAAGAAGTAATTGCCATAGCAGAATCTATAGCTAAATCAGGTGGCACTCCCTTAGTTGTTGCCGAGAATCAAGAAGTACTTGGAGTAATTCATCTCAAAGATGTCGTTAAAGGTGGCATCAAAGAAAGATTTGCAGAGCTGCGTAAAATGGGAATCAAGACCATTATGATTACAGGCGATAATCAACTAACTGCTGCTGCAATCGCAGCTGAAGCTGGAGTTGATGATTTCATAGCCCTTGCTACACCTGAAACCAAGTTACAAAAAATTCGCGACGAGCAAGCTAAAGGACAGATGATTGCCATGACTGGCGACGGTACCAATGATGCACCAGCACTAGCACAAGCAGACGTAGGAGTCGCGATGAATACTGGCACTCAAGCAGCACGTGAAGCGGGCAATATGATAGACCTTGACAGTAATCCAACCAAAATTATTGAGATAGTAGAAGTTGGCAAACAATTACTTATGACCAGAGGTGCTCTTACTACTTTTAGTATTGCAAATGATGTTGCTAAATATTTTGCAATATTGCCTGCAATTTTTGGAACACTATATGCAAGCTCAGCAAATGCTGATGGACCTTTGAATGTATTAAATGTAATGCATCTTAATTCATCACAAAGTGCCATTTTAAGTTCTGTAATTTTCAATGCACTAATTATTGTAATGCTCATACCTCTTGCTTTACGTGGCGTAAACTACCACCCGATGCCAGCTAAAGAATTATTACAAAGGAATCTTATAATCTATGGCTTTGGCGGTTTAGTTGCACCATTTCTTGGTATCAAACTCATCGATATTCTGATAACTAATTTGGGGGTAATTTAATGTTGAAAAATATAATTTTTGAATTCAAGCAAAGTATCAAAGTATTCATCCTCATGCTTTTACTGCTCGGGTTTGTTTACACTGGCTTGGTGACTGTAATTGCAGAATTTTTCTTTCCTTACCAAGCTCATGGTTCTTTGTTATATAGAAATGGCAAAGTAACGGGCTCTAAATTAATTGCACAGAAATTTAGCACTGGCAAATTCTTTGAAGCTCGACCTTCAGCGGTAGATTATAATCCTATGCCTTCAAGTGGCTCTAATTTGGGTTTAGGTAGTAAAGCTTTAAGTGACTTAGTACAAGAGAGAAGATTGATTTTAAAAGACAAGCCACCTGAAGAGATGCTAACTAGCTCCGCAAGCGGTCTTGATCCACATATCTCTACAGATGCTGCTCATTATCAAATACAAAGAATTATTACTGCTCGTAATTTAAATGAAAACCAAACAACTGAGCTAAAATCTTTAATTGAAAAGCACACTGAGAAAAGAGATTTAAGTATTCTTGGTGAAGTAAGAATCAATGTCCTTGAATTGAATTTAGAAATGGATAAATTGTTCAATGAATGAGAACCAACAAAAATCTGATGAGCTTTTAAGATTGATTAAAAAATCAGAAGCCAAAGAATCTAGAGCGAAGTTAAGAGTTTTTTTTGGTATGTCTGCCGGTGTTGGTAAGACTTATACTATGCTTAAAGCCGCTCATCAAGCCAAGAACGATGGCAAGGATATCGTTATAGGCATAGCTGAAACTCATGGCAGAATTGAAACTGAAGCTTTATTACATGGGTTGGAAATCATTCCCAAGAAAAAAATCTCTTATAGGGAAAATCAATTTGAAGAATTAAATATTGATGCAATTCTAGATAGAAAACCAGAAATAGTTATAGTAGATGAACTTGCACATACTAATATCCCAGGCTCACGTCATAATAAACGCTACTTAGACGTTCTTGAACTCCTTGATGCAGGCATAGATGTTTATACTGCAATAAATGTTCAGCACGTTGAAAGCCGGAAAGAAACTATCGAAAAAATCACTGGCATAAGCATGCAAGAAACCGTCCCAGATTCAATTTTAGATAGGGCTGATTTAATTGAACTAATAGATATTTCTCCAAGTGAATTAATTAAAAGATTAAAAGAAGGAAAAGTCTATCTTGGTGATAAAGCGGACTATGCCCAAAGGAACTTTTTCAAAGAAGCACCATTGAGTGCACTTCGCGAAATTGCTCTTAGATTAATTGCCGAAAGAGTTGATCATGAGATCCAAGAGCTAACTCAAATTGGTGAATTACGTGGACCTTTAAATATAAATGAAAGACTTATGGTCGCGATTAGCCATAGTCCTTATTCAGAAAGATTAATCAGATCAGCAAGGCGTATTGCATTTAACCTAGAAGCACCATGGATAGCAGTACATGTGGATATTGGCATGAGACTCTCTGACTTTGATGAAACTCAATTACGCAAGAACATAGAACTTGCGCGCAAACTAGGGGCACATATAGTAACTATCGTCGATAACAATTTACCAGCAGCCTTAAGCAAAATTGCAAGACAATACAATGTCAGTCAAATCATTATAGGAAGACCTTTGAAAAAGACTTTCAAAGATTTCATTGAAGGCGGTTCTTTACTGGATCAATTAGTTAAGCATGCAAATGAGATAGATATCCATGTGATTCATAACGAAGAAGTTAAATTTAAAGCAACTACCCGAGGATTTAGATTTAGCTTAAATAGCCCAGTCCAGCATTATATATATAGTTTCATCTTTGTTATGGCTTTAGCACTGCTTAGTTATTTTCTACAAAACTATATTGGCTATGAAGCAATTGGTTTTATATTTTTACTTGGAGTACTTTTAGTTAGTTTAAGTTTTAATTTTGGACCTATAGTTTTTACGGCAATAATTAGTACACTTACTTGGAACTTACTTTTCATTCCTCCTATCGGTACTTTTCATATTTATAAAAGTACTGACTTCATGATTTGTATAGTTTATTTTATTGCTGCAGCCATCACAGGCATTCTAACTAATAGGGTACGCAATCAACAAAAGGTTCTTAGAGAAAGAGGTGAAAAGACTCAAGTGCTTTATGAAATATCTAGGACCATAGTTGGCGAAACCAATATTGATAATGCTTTAACTATCATTCTCAAACAATTAGAAAAAACTTTTTCTGGTAATTTCTTCATTATCAAGACTCATCCAGAAGTACATAGTCTTGGTGAAGTTATTGGATTAAAAGACATTATTGACGATAAAGAATGGGGAGTTGCTAAATGGGTTTTTGAAAAACAACAAATTGCTGGTTGGTCAACTGATACTTTACCGTCCAGCAAAGGCTTGTATCTTCCATTAAAAACTTCTCAATCAATAGTCGGTATCTTGGTTTACACACCTGAGAAACACCTCATTCTCTCTCAGGAGTCCTTTGAGTTTTTATATACTATTGGTCGTGAAATTGCCCTTGCTTTGGAAAAAGATCTTTTAATTGAAAAATCAAGAGAAGTAGATAAATTAGAAGCTTATGAAAAACTACATCAAGCTTTATTGAGTTCTATTTCACATGAACTTAAAACCCCCTTAACAACTATCATTGGCACAGCTGGTACAATTCTTAGCCTCAAAGATTATTCACAGACTCAATTAATGCAAAGCTTAATGGATGAATTATTAGATTCTGCAGAGAAGCTAAAACACACAGTAGAAAATTTACTGGATATGACTAGAATTCAATCAAAAAAATTAACTTTCAAAAAAGAATGTTGTGATATTCGGGATCTAATCAATTCTATTATAAGTAAAAATCAAAGACTTCTTAAAAACTATCATTTAGATATCAAATACCAAGCTGATTTGAGCTTAGTTTGGATTGACTCTAAATTATTTGAGCAAGCTCTTGCCAATATTATTCTGAATGCAGCAAATTATTCACCAGTTCATTCTAGAATTACTATAAAAGTCAATGATGAAGGAGATAAACAGATCATTAGTATCAACGATGAAGGCAAAGGAATTCAAGAAATCGAGAGAGATAAAATTTATGATAAATTTTATCGTATTAACAATAGTCCCTCTGGTGGAACGGGTTTAGGGCTATATATCAGCAAAGAAATTTTTGACTTACATTCTGCTAGTATTACTGTAGTTGATGGAGAGAATCACAAAGGATCTAAATTTATAATTTCTCTACCTATAGAGCATCATGGAACAGAGCTATAAAATTCTAATTGTCGATGATGATGCTTCAATTAGAAAATTTTTGAAATTAAGTTTAGAAAATTCTTCTTACATTGTCACTATTGCAGAGAATGGCAAAGAAGCTCTTAAAATTATTCATAATGACAAACCAGATATAGTAATTCTCGATTTAAATTTACCTGATTATTCTGGGAAAGAATTATTACAACTAATAAAAAGGGACTTCTCAATTCCTGTCATTATGCTAACTGTAGAGGACAGTGATGAGAAAAAGGTTGAATTATTAGATCTTGGAGCCGATGATTACTTAACTAAACCATTTAGTATTCAAGAATTACTCGCAAGAATTCGTGTAATGATTAGACATTATTTCTATGCTAGAGAAGAGCCGATTTTTAGAACCAGTAATATTGCAATTGATTTTAATACCAGAACTGTTACTAAAGATGATCAAACAGTAAAATTAACAGCAATTGAATATGAGATTTTTTCCTACTTAGCAAAAAATGCCGGCAAGCTAGTGACACAACAACAACTCTTAAAACAGGTATGGGGACCTAATCTCACAGAACAATCTCATTATCTAAGAATCTATATCGCGCAACTAAGAAAAAAACTAGAAAAAGATCCTGGACATCCAGAAATTATTATCACTGAAACTGGCGTGGGGCACCGTTTGCTAAGAATTTGAGTTATAAAGGAATCAATTACTTCTTAAATTCCTGGTAATAATCTTTACGCTCTTCTTTAGTGTGCCGAAAATTCAAATATTCTTCGCGCCACTCTTTGACCTTCGCACAATTTGGATCGCACTGATTTTTAATAGGACACCATTTTCTTTCAATCTCATTAGTGATGGCAAGCATCCACTGTAATGTACTATTGGCAAATTCACAGTACTCGCAGCCAACCTTATCAAAGAAACTCAGGTGCTTCACTTTATGTCTATCAAAATGAAAGAAAGGTTTTGGGCTGATACATTCTTGCCTATAAAGCCAAAAATAAACAGGGCTTAGAAACCAAGTTAAAAGGAACATTGGCACAATGACTACCACAAATGAAAGTAATAAAACAATTCCAAGGTAATGTCCAAACTTGCCTAGATGATGTTCATGCCCTGGGACTGAATGCACATCCCAAATAGATTTACCAATACCAGGATTCTTTTTTTCTTTTAAAGTAGACATATAAACTCTTTTAAGGTTATTATACTTTAGTTTGGGGGATTTAGTTTGATGTCAAATCATTTGTGTTATAATTAATCGAATGGAGGAAATTTAAAATGAATATACTAACAAAAAAAATTATAGTGCTTATATCGTTTTTAATAGTCTATCTAACTATTACTACGAGCCTAGCAACTGAGAGTGTTTCAGCAGCCACTGCAGCTGAAATTGATGCAAGCACGGATGCTGCATTGGAAAATTTTTACAGCAAGGTCCATGATGGCAAAAATCTAATTGATAACGCCAAAGGAGTGCTAATTTTCCCAAATGTATATAAAGCAGGCTTTGTTTTAGGTGCAGAATATGGAGAAGGTGCATTAAGAGTCAAAGGTGCAACAGTAGATTATTACAGCACAACATCTGGTTCCTTCGGTTGGCAACTTGGCGCTCAGAAAAAATCTTTAATCATGCTTTTTATGGATGATAATGCTTTGAGTAAATTGCGTACTAGTTCTAATTGGAAGGCTGGAGTAGATGCTTCGGTTACTGTTATTGCAATTGGTGCTGATGGATCTATTGATACACAAAAACTCAATAAGCCAATCATAGCCTTCGTTATAGGTCAAAAAGGTTTGATGTATAACCTTACTTTAGAAGGTACCAAACTTAATAAATTGAATAAATAGTCTGTAGTAGTATAAAGGCTATGAATGATAACTTGGTTCAATTGCCAAATATACTTCCACAAGAACTTGCGGTGCGCATTATCGATAGTGATAAGCAGCGACTTGAAAATACTCATGCAATGGTTCAAACCATGTTACCTGAAGGAGTTGAAGTAACATCAGCACAACATCCTGAACAAGTAAGAAGGCAATTAGAACTTTTAGCAGAGAAAGAACAATCTGAATATTCACCAAGAAAATATACTGTATTTCTTCCTAGAACTAAATTCCAAAATTTTAATAGCTTATTTGGTAGCCGTACTACTAGTTTTGATGACGAGAAATCTGTAAGAAGCTCTCAAGATCATGGCGGAGTTTTTAAAATGCTCAAAACTTATTGGAATTTTTTGACTCAAGCAGGAGGAAATTTCTTCAATGCATTTCTTATAGATTCTGACAATGGTAATCCAGGAATGTTTGATGCTTACGAAGACAATATTCATCTAGCCAATTATCCTTATCCTGATGAAAAAATTGATCCTAAAAAAATAACACAAATACAGCTTATGGATGGCGATGACTATGAAGATTTCTCACGTGGGCAATTAAAGAAAATGTTTGAACACGTTGATCATTTAGTTGGATTAAGCGCTTAATATTTTAGTAGTATGGATTGTCACGCCCTTTTCAAGGGCTCGCAATGACGACATCATTATCAAAAAACCAAATTCCTTCTCTTTGTATAGATCACTATTCATGCTGGGGAGCTGTTGCAATCTTTGAATGCAAGAGAGGGAATAGATGTCAATGCTAGCTGGAACCTTTAATGGCTTTGGAAGAAGTTTATTTTTCAATTTCATTAATCAGCTTCGACCTTTAATCAAACCCTTATTAGCTTTAACTCCACTCGCTTATTTATGGGCTAATAGTCAAAATAGAGAAGCACAAGCATTAAGAACTATAGAAGATAAATTTTGTAGTTCTCAGTCTTGTATAGAACTTAGCAAACATCATCGCGATTTAAGTAGGGAAGGAGCATATAAATTCATTCCCGCCAAAGGCAGTGGTAAAAAGCCTTTGCTAATAGTTAGCTTAGGAACTAGACAACTTTTCAACAGCAAAGATAGCGGTCTAATGAAACTAGTACATGAATTACAAACTAAACATGATGTTCATATCCTCATTCTCAAAGCTCCTAATGCAGAGAGCACTGTAAAAGATCTATTCAATATCCATAATGATGTTAGTTACAACCCCAAAGTTAAGACTCAGGAAAATATCGAACTCATTCAAGATGTTTTAGATGGAAAGGGTGATTTTAAAAATATTGAAGTCGCTGGTGTTGCCCTTGTGGGCTACAGTTGGGGAGCTGGCATGCTTAGTGATATTCAACAGCGCGGAGTATTTAAGAATGAGAAAATGCTTTGCACCGCAATGATAGATGGAGTTAAACCCGGCATTGAACATGGTGGAGCGAGTCTAGCAGGATCTAATGGACCTGAACCAAATTTCCATTGTCATCAAACTGGTGATTGGTTGATTCAAGGTGCACAGCCCCCATACGTGGGACAGGAAGATATCGTTATATGTAAGCCGGATAAATGCCATGATAATATTGACGACGACGGGGAAACCCTTGATAAGCTCTGTGAATTTATAGGTAAAAACCTAAGAAAATAGCCAATTTACTAGCCTGTTACAATATATAATTACGCATTCACATATTAGAGTGCTAATAAAAACGTGAGTTGGTATTGAATATGGCCGGAATGGCTACTTTAAATCCAAAAGAATCTAGAACTTCTAAAAAAGAAGTCGAAAAAACACGTAGAGAAAGTATTGAAAATGAAAGCAAAACTTTTCTTCCAAATAGTACTCTCAACCCAAGCAAAGATATTAAAGAATATCTGGGACGAATTTTTTCTAGCGAAGATGAGCAAACTATTTTCAATGGCAAAAAAATAAATATAACTGCACTTGCAGAATTAATTACGACCTTAAATAAAAATCCAAGCTTTGCAGAATCTTTACTGCATGGGATTAATGAAATGAATTTTGCAAATCATCAAGTCGATCCTAGTACTATCGATTCTGTGATGAAAAACCTCGTCGGTTATGATACGAAAAAAATCATCGCAGTAATGCAAGAACTCATATCACTTTATGCTAAAGGGAAGCGAGTTGATTTTCCTAATAAGCTATTTAAATCTATTGAAACTCTTCTCATTCTCGCTAGTGATGCCAATTTCAATGAAAATCTTTTCAGACAGATTAATACTATAGAACCTGGATCTATACAGCAAGGTGAGTGGTTAAAACAAGCGAAAGTGGATGATGAGAAAGAACCTGAAGACATTCATGCCGAAGATATTAATACAATAGATCCGAGTACATCTTGGGGCAAGGTTCGAGCTTATTTCCATGATTCACCACCATGGTTTCAAAGTTTTCGTGACAATTTTACAATGGTATTAAATTATATTGGAATTGCCTTTAATACTTTAGCGGTAATAGGTAGCAATTCAAATGTCTTTTCAAAAGAGGTCGCTGCTTCAATTGATAAAAAATCAGAATGGTATTCTCGTTATGTGATTCCATTTAGTTTTGGTTGGAATGGTGTCGAAGCTTTAGTTGGTAATAGATTAGTAGAAGCCTTAACTCGTATTGTCCCAGCAGTATCATTTTGGGCTTTACCTTTCTACAACTTCAATACTGCCACTGGTATCAGTTCCGGTATCAACTACATGTTAGAACTCGTTACCAATAGACTTAAGAAACAAGGAGTAAAAGTTCCTAGCCATGATATGTGGGAGAACACTAAAGTTATTGGTGGCGAACTTATGAATGTTTGCAAAGATTTTTTAACTAATGCAAAGACTGATGAGAACTGGGTTCATAAGATTACTTCATTCTTTTTACTTGGCGGTAGTGCTGGTGGATTTTTATTTGCATCTAAAGACAGAGATACTTGGCTTGCAAGACTCTTTGGCAATGTCAGAAATATTGGTGGCTTCTTTGGTGATTACGACTTAGTAACTAATAGGAAATATGATGTTCATAAGAAAGTAGTAGGTTTGTCTTGTGGAGTAGCTTCTATACTAAATATGATCATGCGTTGGGTCAATCCAGAACTCGCTAGAACCTTGAATCACATCTCTATTGCCGCTGATGATTTTGGACTTACATACTGGGCACAAGATTCAAGACGTCATAATAAACCTGCTGCGAAATCAGCTAGCAAAGAAAGTGGTTCGAGAAGCTTACTGCAAAAAATGGCAGCGTGAGCTAGATCATTTGCATGAGAAGCGAAAAATGAATTAGGTAAATATACCCAGGTGTTTCAAGCTATATTTAAATCTAGTGAACTGCAGCAAACCCAATAGGAGGCACTGTTATGAGAGTTTTATATATAACTATGATTTTTATCATCTGTTCTTTTCTTCAATCATCAGCCCAAGAAGATAAAGTAGATTACCCCACTTATTCACTAGCTCAAGAAAAAGATGAGAAAATCCAAAAACATCATTTCAAAAAAATTTATGACAAACGATCAAAAAGATTTCGTCTTATTAAAGACACTGTGATTATACAATTTCCAGAAACAGCAAAAATTGAAACAATCAAACCTTACCTTGACAACTTAGGTTTGGAAATAGTTTCAAATTTAGGCAAACAGGTTTACTTATGCAAGTTAAAAGAAACTGATAATGAAAGTTTAGTTTCTAAACTCAATTATATTCAAGCACTGATACAAGAAGAAAATGGTTCAAGCTTTATTGAAGGCTTTGATTTAAATGAATACAAACGAGTGCAAGTGACAGACCTTGATGAATCAATTGCTCATTTAGAATGGCACTTAAACAATGATGGCATCAATGGTTTGAAGAAAGGAGCAGATATTAATGCAAGCAAAGCCTGGGAATACACTCAAGGTGATCTTACTAAAATTGCAGTGATTGATACTGGCATCGACCTTAAGTTAAAAAAGAAAGTTAATATTTTTGAAAAAGGAGTTAACGCTAGAACCGTAGATCAAAGTCTTGGAGCGGAAGAAAGTCTCACCGCGATAGCTCCTAAGAACTCAAAAGAAAATCATGCCACAGCAATCATTGGGATTATAAACGCTAAAGGTAAAGATGGTCTCATGGGAATAGCCCCGAACTCAACTGTTATACCAATTAGATTAATTGATGATAGTGGTTTAGTTTCAACGGCACAAATTATATATGCCTTCCAAAAAGCTGATGAAGTGGGGGCTCAGATTATTAATTGCAGTTGGGGTTCAAGAGCTCCTCTTACAGGCGTTAAAGCAGAATTATCAGACATGGAGAAAAACCTTTACAAAGAAATTGCCGTTAAAGGAAATCATAATAACGGTATAGTCATTGTCTTTGCCGCTGGTAATAAAGGATCAAGAGATCTAAATTATTCTCCTGAAGCTAGATACTGGTATAACTTTGCCGTTGGGGCAAGTGATAGTTCCGATACAATTACTTCCTACAGCAACTTAGGAAGAGGTTTAGATGTGATAGCTCCTGGTGGTGATACTAATTCACCGATTTACACTTATGATCGTGAGGATCTAACTAAAAATAATCGAATGAATAGAAAATCAATTCAAATTCAAGGTTATAACGAAGGCAGCATTGCAAAAAATTTCAAAGGAACTAGTGCTGCTGCAGCAATTGTTTCAGGGGTCGCAGCTCTAGTTCATTCAAGCAACCCAGATCTTAGTGCAAGAGAAATCAAACATATTCTTCGAAGCACTGCTGATCCAATAGACTGTCCTGTTATGGATCAAGATTACGCTTGTGGAACAGGCCGAATTAATGCAGCAAAAGCACTTGAATACTCTAGTTCAAACTTTCCTTTAAAGCCTTGATCAAGTAATAGTAGTATTCATTCGAAAAATAAAATATCAATTTCCAACAATCGACCAAGAAAAAGTTACGATATAGTGGATAATGCTGGAAATCGATAAGCAAAATTTATTAAAAGCAGAATATTTGATCCAATTATTCTTAGAAGATCTAAAGGAAGCTGAACAGGATAGTAATGAAAGTGAACTAATTCCTGAAAATCAAGAAGCAATTGTTGATTTAGTAGAGGCTTTTGCTTATGGAGATGCAATTGAGCTCAATGCAAAAATTTTCTTTGATGCTTTCTTCTTATTAATGCAAGAAGCGCCCTATATTCTCAATCCTCAAACCGTGATGACTAAGTTTGAAGAGACGATGGATTTGTTTACTAAATTAAATTCTTCGATAGAAGGAAGTAATTACGAACATAAACAAGAAATGCTTGATTTCTTGGAAGAGTATGGCTTAACGCTGGAAAACAGATTACTTGCAATTAAAAATGAGCAGATTTTTTTCAAAGAACATCTTAGTAAATGCGTGGATGCCAGCTTACAAGTAATCAAGAAAGATTCCACTACAGAATTAATTCTGACTCTGCAAAACGCTCCTAGTCCTCTCATTGGTATGGAAGATCTTTTAAATTATCAAGTGAAACAAGTTGTTGAAGTAAACCAAATGATTTTCGCTAAATTACAAGAGCTAATGACAGAAAATAATTTACGTAAAATTTTCATACACAGCGATCAATCCATTCCACCAGAAATCATTACTGAATTCAATGAACAATTCGAACAAGACAAAGCTGATCTGCGAGAAATACAACAAAAAGATTTCTGCACTACTGATGATGAGGAATTAATAGAAGATATAGCTACAGAATTAGCTACTAATCTTATTTATCGTATTCATTGGGAAGAGAAGTATGAGATTGAGATTGGTTGATTAACTAGCTTGCGACCATATTGCTACAGCAGATTCTGGAATAGTAATATTAGTCGATATTTTAGTGACCTTGCCATCTTTTTCAGTTTTAACTGGCTCAGATACACTTGATTCTTTTGCATCTGGATCAACAGTAATTTTATATTCTGTAGGACCACCAATAAAACGAAGTGTGATTTTAAGTTTAGATTTTAGAGTACCAGTTTTTGGATCAATTGCATCTGGATTTTCTATTGTTCCACTACTCATTCTAATATGCTGATCCTGAGTAACTTCACCAGTTCCTTCCGCAATAAGTTTTACATAGTGCCTTGGAACAGGCTCTTTTAAAGTACCTGCATCCTTACCATCTGGAGTAATAAATTTAAATTCCTTACTATCGGGAAATAAAAGAGTTGTTCCTTTAAGTTGCTCTGGCATTTTAGTCCCTTGAAAAGCAATTGCAGTCTTGATTTTAAGATTTTGTCCTTCTGCAAGTTTAATGCCACCAAAGCCAGCAGCAATACCACTTGAATTTTTTTCAACTATGGAAACTAAATTTCTAAGAGTTTCCGAATCATGTTTAGGAAAGCCATCTGTGCCTAAGATAAGTTTATCTGCATTTAATGCTTTTGATAAATCAGTTGCATTAAATAATTTGTCGCGCGCATCAGGTGTACCTGGTTTATTTTTCACTTCTGCTTTAGACGCTTGATTGAGAGCTTTTGTTTGTTGTCCTTTAGTGGGATCTACTTGAACAAATACATCACCTCCTGGTTTACTGGGTGCCTTTTGAACTTCTTGTGGCGCACCACCAGGTAAGGCTAAATAGGCCGCACTAAGTAAACCTCCAAAAGTATTTCTAATAGTGTTACTCATAAAATTTTCTCCAATTAATGTTATTATACAAAGCAGTGTCTTATCTTATTTGATAAAAGGCACATCAGATTGCACCGATTTGGTAGAGAGTCTCAAGTAGTAGAACTCCACCTATGACCAAACCCGCTAGATCAGCCGCATTGAATATTAAATCGATTATTTGTTCTTTCATTTTATTGCTCCTTGATATTATTTATAGTTGACTGGTTGGTAAAGTATATGGGTAAAATTTTTAGTTCTTCAGTTCCATTAGGCAAAGAATCCCTGGTTCAAGTTCTTGTTTAATGATCTCGACGTTATTAGTAATCTTGGCATGGTACATGATTCCCATCGAAAAAGAGAAAATTTGCTTTGCACGCAACTCGACATTAGTAACCTTACTAATTCCTTTAGCTACCGCATCGCGCAAAGTAGATTCAAAATACTTAGAATACTTTTCAAAGATCTCACTTGCAACTATTCTCACTTTATTGTCTTCGTTACCGATTTCAGTACCTGCAAGTGATATAGGGCAACCTAGAACGACACCGTATTTTTGTTGAAGCTCTCTTTGGCTCTCATAGACACGCTTTGCATAGTCCGAGATTCTTTGGAGAGGGGATTTAGAAGGAGAAAATGTTGAGTCTGTTTTTTCAAGATTCGCATTCCAGTGTCCTTCTAGGCACGCTATACAGAGATCTGCTTTTGATTCGTAAAAATGATAAAAGCTTCCTTTCTTAACATCAGCTTTTTTACAGATATCATCAACACTAACAGAACCGTAGTTATGCAACCAAAACAACTCCATCGCAGAATCTAGAATTTTTTCTTTGGCATCGCTTACTCTTGGCATTTGTTTTCCTTAGTGTTTCAGTTATTTTAAAAATCTCTTTTACGAAGCCTTTGGCTTCTAGAGATTAGCCGACCTTCTTTATATTATAGTTAACCGGTCGGTCAAAATCAACCCCTGCAGGATTAAGTTTTGTTAACTTTCACCAAAATCAAAGACTAAAGAGAGTTGACATTCATAGTCCCAATGTCAACTCAAATGCAAAACAGTTGACATTCGTGTTTTAGATCTATATAAAGTGACATAGAAGCTTAATTTACTGGATTAATCCGCTCGTTTTGGACTTAAAAGTTCAATCTTATAACCATCAGGATCTTCAATAAAAGCTAGGATCGATGAACCATGTTTCATAGGTCCTGCTTCACGAGTAATTTTCACACCCTTGGTTTTGAATTCTTCACAGGCTTTATATACATCAGGCACTTCAATAGCGATATGTCCAAAGGCATTACCGAGATCATATTTATCAGTATCCCAATTGTAAGTAAGCTCGATTGCAGTATTACTCGCTTCATCACCATAACCAAGAAACGCAAGTGTAAATTTACCTTCTGGATATTCCTTATGACGTAGAAGCTTCATGCCAAGAACTTCTGTATAGAATTTAAGAGATCTCTCTAAATTACCAACCCTAATCATCGTGTGAAGAATACGCATAGAAATGATTGTAGCTCTATATAGAAAATTAAATCAAACGATCATATGTTAAGCTTGATTACAGGTTTTTATAATGCATTTTCTCATCTATTTAATTGTACTGTTGATCAGTGTTCCAGCTTGCCAAGCACATCCTGAGGAAGATGCCATCATCGCAAAAATCGAATCAAATCTTGCTTTCCCTAATAAATTTAAAAAATCAAATAAAGCTGGGATTATAAGTTTCGATGTTTTTCCACATGGAAATATATTTAATTTAACTACTAACAGAAATGGTGTTGATAATGAAGTTATAAATCAATGCCTACTTGCCATACAACAATCTGCCCCTTTTAACGAAACTACCTGGACTCAGCATATTAATTTTATTTGCAGAAATAGAAAACTGCCATGACTTAAAAATAGGTAAAATCACCTTACAGATCAGAAAGCTTCGGTGTAACTGCCTCTTCATCAGTATCGCCAGTTCTAATGCGATAGACTTTCTCAACAGGAATAACAAAGATTTTACCGTCACCAACTTCACCAGTAGATGCAGAGTTAAGAATGGCTTGAATAGTGGGTTCTACGAAATGATCAGAAACACCAATCTCTAATTTTATCTTTTCAGTTAGGCTAACTTTAACCGTGGTACCTCTATAAGTTTCTATTTTTTCTGTTTCACCACCATGCCCAGTGACTTCTGAAACAGTAAAACCCTGCACCTCTATCTCAAAGAGTGCAGCAATGACATCATTGAGTTTTTCTTTTCTAATTATTGCGTGAATAATTTTCATCTTGTAAGTATTTCCTTTTTCTGCTTTGGATTAGAATTTTCAATTAAACTTTTAGCAACTTGACTATCTTTAGATGCAATCAGGATCGCACCCTCTCCATTCGTGTATGCTTCTTCACCATGCATAGTAATATCCAAACCCAGTCTCTCACTAGTTACGCTGGCTCTAAGTGGCATGAATATGCTAACAAGTTTAGCGATGATAAAAGTACCAAGTGCACTATAGACTATGGCAATGAGCACAGCTATAACTTGCGATATCACTTGATTGAGCGAAGCATCTACTTCCGCACCCCAAGCACTACTCACAAAGACACCAGTTAAAATAGAACCAATTATTCCACCCAAGCCATGTGATCCTAAAACATCTAATGAATCATCTAAGCTAGTTTTTGATCGCCACATGATGGCAAAGTAACAAGGAAGTGTAGAAATTAAACCTATAAAAATTGCAGACATAGGTGAGACCAAACCTGCTGCAGGAGTGATTCCCACGAGACCAACTACTATTGAAGTAGCCAAACCAATAGCTGTAATTTTATGTACAAAGAAACAATCTAATATAGCCCAAGTTACTATTGCAGCAGCAGGCGCAAGTAAAGTATTAGCAGCAGCTAATGCCGCAATCTCATTTGCTTGATATGCACTGCCACCATTAAAGCCAAACCAACCAAACCACAGGATTCCAGCACCTAATAAAGTAAAAGGCACTTGATGTGGCAGCATTGCGATCTTCGCTACATCTTTACGCTTACCAATAATCAAACATAAAACTAACGCACTCACCGCAGCATTAATATGCACAACTGTGCCACCAGCAAAATCTAAAGCCGCACCTGTTGGCAAATGTTCAAACAAACCTCCGCCCCAAACCCACTTGGTCATTGGTGCATAGACCACTATACTCCAGATAGTAATGAAGAGCATGAAGGCTCTGAAATTCATTCTCTCGGCAACAGAACCACTAATTAATGCAGCAGTGATAATTGCAAAAGTAGCTTGGAAAAAGAAATCCAATATTTTAGGAAGCTCTTCTCCTCCTTGCAAATTCATATTATGCAAAAGCGCGTAATCAAAACCACCAATAAAAAGATTTCCATCTGAATAAGCCAGGCTATAACCAATAAGCGCCCAGGTAATAGTTACAATACCTGCAGAAATAAAACACATCATCATGGTGTTGAGTACGTTTTTCTTTCTGACTAAACCGCCATAGAAAAAAGAAAGCCCAACCAACATAAAGAAGACGAGTGAACTTGAAAAAAGTAGCCAGGTGATTGCCATACATCTCAAATATAACAGATATTTCTACTTATATAGGGCATAATATCTAATATACTAGATATTATGGCAAGTAAAAATTGGGCAAAAGTATATTTCAAAAACGAATTTGCTGGCATCCTAACAGAAGAGCCAGGCGGGCGCTCACGTTTTACTTATGATGAAAGTTTTTTAGCAAATCGTTCAACAGGAATATCAATTAATTTACCAACAACACGAACTGATCATATTTATGAAAATGGTCTTCATCCTTTTTTTGATAATTTAGTAGCAGAAGGATGGCTGGCAGAGATTCAAGCTAAAGCTTTAAAAACAAACTCCAATAATAAATTTCAATTACTCATAGGTTTCGGGCACGACCTAGTCGGCGCTGTATCAGTCATTGACCCAGATCCACAATATAAAATACAAATCGATAAAGGTAACTATTTAAAAGAGGTAAGCATTAAATCTAAAGCTTCTATGTCGGGAGTGCAACCTAAAATTTTTGCATACAAAAAAGCTGGCAAATTTTATCCAGCAGAATTAGATAAGGTTTCTACGCACATTGCAAAATTGCCAGGGAAATATCCTTTGATTTTAGAGAATGAATATTTATGCACCTTAGCTGCCAAAGTTCTATTAAGTGGCGATACTATGGTAGATCTTGAATTAGGAGAAGTAGAAGGTGTGGGCAAAGCTTTATTGGTGAAACGCTTTGATAGAGATAGTTCTGGGAGTAAAATTCATTTCGAAGAATTTGCTCAATTACTTAATTTTAAAGCTGATAGCAAATACAATGCAAATTATACAGATATGGCAGATTTCATTAATGCAAATCCCTTATGCAACAAGCTGGATTTAGAAAAACTTTTTCGCAGAATTCTTGCTTGTATTTTACTTGGCAATACTGATGCACATCTAAAAAACTTTGCGATGTTTCATGATCCTAGTGGTTTAAGATTGACACCAATTTATGATATGGTTTTTGCGGCATACTATGACTTAGATGAATTAGCTTTGTATTTCAGCAATATCAATCTCTCATTAGGTTTAATTAAGAGTAAACATTTAGTAAAACTCTGTAAAGATTTCAAATTAAATGAACGAGTCTTAGAACTTGCAGTAAATGATTTCAAATCCAAGCTTGAAAAAACCTATGACGAAATAAATAAGCATACAGAAATTAATTCAGACTTAAGAAGCAAACTTATAAAGCAGGTGAAAAGCAGATGGAACGGGACATTCAGCAAAATTGGCAACAAATAGTAGATAGTATTAAAGCGATGCGCAAAGAGCAAGGTGTAACGCAAGAAAGACTAGCTGCGATAACAGGAATTAGTACCCAGACTATTTCTCGCTTTGAGCAAGCGAAAGAAGATATACAACTATCTACAATATTTAAAATATTAGACTGCTTCGGAATGAGCTTAGATCTCAAGAGGATCATCCCTTCTGATTAAATGGTTCTTCAAGCCAATTAAGCATCTGCTGCTCACTCCAGAAATACTTCTCACCAAAAGACACGAAACCTGCATGCCCACCATCTTCCGAGATTTCCAGATCTAAATATTTATTTTCCATAGTTTGTTTACAAGGAAAGAATTGTGGATTTAAGAAATAATCATCAATAGCATAAATCATTTGCATTGGTACTTTAATTTTGTGTAAATGTGGGTAGGCGCTATGTTGATCAAGATAGTCTTTGAACTCTTTACCAGTATCGTGATAACAAAATTTATTATAGAAATCTGTTGCAGTATCCACATGAAATAGCTCAGAAAATTTGAGAGCTCGATGATAAGTTTTTCTATTTTTCCATAACCTCATCAGCATAGTCAGTATAAAAAATGCATTATACATACGAAGCATAGGATGATCAAACTGCCTCATAGTAGAATATAAATCTAAGGTCGGAGATACAATATAAGCCTTATTAATTCTCGGGTCTATTGCATCAGCTTTATCTGTAAGATACTTAGCTACCAAATTACCACCAGTACTATAACCAACTAAATTAATAACACTATAATCAGAGGTCTTTAAGATGGAATCAATAAGCTCGTCAACATCAGTTTCCTCACCAATACCAAAGAAAAATTTTGCAGAAGCACCACCACAACCTCTATTATTAGCAACAACTGCATCCATTTTATGATCATTCAAAGCAGTAACTGCCGCTCTGACATAACTCCAATCAGAGTGACCTTCTAATCCTGGACAAACTATTGTCAAAATCTTGGAACCTACGCGAGACCAATCTAAATTAATAAAATCGCCGTCTCGAACAGTAAATTTTTCTCTAATATATTTAATTGCTCTGGCTGGACGAAAAATTCTGCCATAGAGAATTTCAACATTTGGATTTTTGAAAATACCTAATGGGGCTTTATATTCTGATTTAAAATTTGCAAAATCAGCGATACATTCTTCTTTGTTGGGTAGAATTTCCATCTAAGGAGATTCTAACAAGCTTTATGGTCCCTTACCAAAATCTTTCAATCATCAAGTAATAAAGTGGAATTCCAAAAATTACATTGAACGTGAAAGTCACTCCCAGACTCATAGGCAGAAGTAAACTTAAATTCACTTGAGGAATAGCATATGGGTTTAAAAAGTTTTTTACAACGCTATCAAGAAATTCCAGGCAATAGCGTGATTTTGCTAGTACATAAAGTATTTCAGAAATAACTTACTTACAAAGTAAAGTTATTGGCACATAGTTTCTTTCAGCTACAAACCTTTTAGAGAAAGCATTCAATTCTGGCGCTTCAAATGGAGAAGACTTTTCAATAGCTTGCTTACAAGCTTGATAGCTTTGATTATCACGAGCACCAAGACCTGGTTCAATCTCAAAAACTTTACCAAACTTATCAATTTTGAAATTAATTACAATGCCAGTTGGATCTCTAAAAGTTTTATCCCTATTAGCTTCTATTGTCTTTTTGATAGTTTTTAAATACTTTTGTCTCTCTTTAACTATCGTCTTAAAATCTTTAGTAGTGAATGCTGTATTCAACTCACAAGTAAAAGTATAAGTATTATTTCTGAACTTTTCTGGGAATGGCACTGTAGCATCTAAAGCATCAGCACAGAGCTTCTCATTTTTTGAGAAGCGCACTAGGAGAAGCTTTAGATATTTATAATCCAAACCACCTGTGTCATTAACTCTGAACTCTATTTCTGGAGCTCTTACTCCGCCCATCCAAGAATAAGTATCCCATTTGATATTGCTTTGAATTAGCTGATTCAATTCAGTATTAGACTTAGAGTTAACCGGATTGATATCCTTTGCTGAACTAATGTTCAATGAACTTATTAAAAGTACTATTGTAAAAATAAATTTGTTTTTCATATTAATCAACCACCACCAGATTTTCGATCTCATCTATAACATCATTAGTTAATACTCCAGCATTAACAGTATCGAGACGAACATTTATAGGTTTATTTTTATGTGTAATCAAGCTTACTTCCATATCATGAATTCTGCCATCTAAAATACAAGCAGGATCGTAGGTCTTGAGAATAGCCTCTTCATTGATAGCTGAGTCATATAAACCATAGTAAGAATGAATCAAATTAATGTAAATTATATTATCCATGGTCAAAGGCAGTCTCTGTACGGATTTTGCCTGGCAAAGAATCTGTCCATCTTCAGTAAATAAATTAAAATCAAGAAGATTTTTTTTAGTCTCTCTTGAAGGAGTGACAAGAACTTTTATGTCATTTCCTTGATCCCAAGATGCTGCTTCATAAATACGATATTTGAGTTTAATAAACTCCTGAGTATTTTCTGCTTCAGTTTTATTCTTTGCTAAAAAATTCTCTCTTGCCTTCATGGCGTTTCTATTATGCTCTCCAAGACCAATATCTCTAGAAAAAGGACTGATCATATAAACTCTATGACTTTCAGCTCTAGAAGATTTGCCACCACCTAAAACAGTGTTTAAAGTTCCACGCGCCATCTTAGTACCAGAATTCTCTGCAATAAAAGGGAAATAACCCGAAGCCATAGAAGCTTGCAGTGAACAAATAAATAAAAATACTATTGCTATAAATCTAGTGAGCACTTGGAGATTATACATCTAGATTTTTATTTTGCAAAAACAGCCTAGTATTTTTACGTAAATTCGCAAAAACAACAAGCTGTTTTTGCACAAATTGGTAAAATTGGGTATAATTATTAGATGTTTAGGTATTTTGAGGCTGATTTGCTTGAGTGGAAAGACTCTTCTATTAGAACTCCTCTACTGGTAAGAGGAGCTAGGCAAATTGGAAAAACTTACATTATAGAAAATTTTGCTAAAAGTAATTTTTCTAACTACATTAAGATCAATTTTGAATTTGATAAAGATTACAAAAATTATTTTAAAAGAAATTTAGATCCACATAAATTTCTTACAGCAGTATCACTCGATAAAAATATCAAAATTGAACCTGGCAAAACTCTAATATTTTTTGATGAGATACAAGAATGTCCAGAAGCAATTCAAGCACTGAGATATTTTTATGAAGAAATACCGGCGCTACATGTAATTGCAGCTGGATCATTACTAGAATTTGCTCTTAATTCAAAAGATTTTAAAATGCCCGTAGGAAGAATCACTTCTAAATTTCTAAAACCATTGTCATTCTATGAATTTCTCAAAGCTCAAGAGAAAGATCCGCTTATTGATTACATTCGCAATCTCAAGCTTCAAGAAACTAGTGATGATATTGTTCATAGCAGGCTATTGAAAGAACTTGGTGTCTATTACTTGGTAGGTGGTATGCCCAGTGCTGTTAAAGCCTATATAGACAATCAAGGAGATTTAAACAAAGGATTTAGCAAAGTACGTGAAGTTCATCATCGACTATTACAAACTTATAAAAAAGATTTTGGGAAATACGCCAAAGCTAGTAGGCATGATGATTTAGAAGCTGTATTTGATTATGCACCTAAATCAATTTCCAAAAAATTCAAATATTCTAATGTATACCAAGAAGCTAAATCAAGAGATATGAAAATTGCCCTGGATCTTCTGGTCAAAGCCGGCATATGTACTAAAATTCCAAGAGCAAATAATGATCTTCCTCTCGGAGTCTCTGCTTCTGATAAACATTTTAAATTAGCATTTCTGGATATTGGGCTCATGAATTCAAGTTCCAATCTTGATTTAGATAAATTTTTATTAGAGGACAAAGAGAACGATAAATTCGATGGAGCAATTGCAGAGCAATTTGTAGCACAAGAATTACTAACTACAATTCCAAGCTATCAAGAAGCTAAACTTTATTACTGGGAAAAGTTAGATTCAGGAACTGCAGAAATAGATTACCTACTCTCCATTAAGAATAAAATTTATCCTCTTGAAGTTAAAGCTGGAAAAACCGGGAAATTAAAAAGCCTACATGTTTATATGCAAACATATCATCCAGGTTTCGGTGTAAGAATCTCTGCTAAGAAACTTGAATATGAAAATTCAATTCTCTCTATCCCCATATACGCAACAGCTGAAAGCCAGAGATTAATACGAGATCTTGCAAATTAGTTAGACTTTACCCAATCAATAATATCTTTGGTTATTTTCGCTTGGTCTGGAGTCCACATCCAATCATGATCTGTATTTGTGTATGATTTAAAAACTTTCTTTTCTGAAGGTATTAAATCAAACATTTGTTTTTGCTTTTCAGGATTAACAACTCGATCTGTTTCAATACTAACCATCAACACAGGCACTGTGATTTTTTGAATATTTTTCTCAGTTTGATTTTGTAATTTCTGAGTTTGTATAAGAAGATTTGGAGTAAGTTCACTGATTCTATATTTGTCATTAACTGACTCACTTTCATAAATTTTCTTTGATTCTGGTAATGCTAGATACTGGTGTTTACCAGGTAGAAGAAGATCCACAATATATTTGCTTACAACTGTTGATGTAAATTTAAGATCAAAAGTAGATGCATTCCCACCATATCCAGGTACTGAAAGTATCAAACAATCACCAGGATGAATGTTTGGGAGATTAGTAACAATCAATCCGCCTAAACTATTACCCATTATAAAAATCTGAGCATCTGGGTTATCAGCTTTAAGTTGTTCATACTTAGCTTGAACATAATCTAGCCAATCTTTATATGAATCTACATACCCTATAGGATATTTATTATAAGAGTCAAACTTTTGATTATTAAAACCAAAGCCAGGTAAGTCGAAGGTCACTAACTCAATCCCTGCTTCCGTTACCAGCGGACGAATCTGATCAAACCAAGCACCTCTGCCTCCTAATCCATGAACTCCTAAAATGATTTTTTTGCTTTGTGCTAGAACTGGATTTAGGAATAGACTAATTAGAAAAAAGAAAAATAAAAGTTTCAATTTACTTACAGAAATCTTTAACATAGCGCCATTATATAAGATATTTAATTTTTTTGATTAAATTTTCATTGAGCACAACACAATGGTGTGAACTTTAATTCAAAGAGCCATGATTCAAAAAAGTCATGGCTCTTTTTTATCTTACAAAGCAGGTCTAGTAATAGTAGTGGAATCTAATGTAACTGCTCCAATTCGCGTCAATGCTCTACCTTCCAGGCTTGCTCCGGTGGCAAATGAAATTGACTGATCTGCAAGTATATTACCTTTGAAAACTGAACTTGTTCCAAAACTTGCTGAGCTACCTACCTGCCAGAAAATATTAGAAGCCTTAGCACCACCACTCAGAATAACCTGGCGACCAGATGTTACAGTAAAAGCTGATGCAATTTGGAAAATGAAAACAGCATTCGGGTCATTACCTGCATCTAGTGTTAGATCTCCTGATGATATTGCAAGTGTAGATGTAGATTTATAAAGACCAGGGGTAAGAGTTTGTCCACCTAAATTTCCTGAAACAGTTATAGGAGCTTGTGTTCGCGCAGCAGCATTGTTATAAGCAGTAGTTAAATCAAGTTTGGCTTGCGCAGCAGTAGGGTCATTTAAATGTTGTGTGCCACTGACAGTTCCAGGCGGGAATCCAGTTACGGCAGTTCCTGGACTTAATCCAAGATCACCATCAAGTAATGTTGGACCAGTACTAGTAACAGTCGAACCAGCTAAAACTACAAAAGGTGAAGTTGATCCCAAGGCTACAGTTTCTTGCTCGTTGTCATCAACTACCACTGAAGCTGCAGTTGTAAAAGTCCAGGTGAAATTATTTGCAAGTGGATTTCCTGCAAGATCGGTAACTTGAGTTGTAATCGTAACGTTATAAGTAGTATTAGTAGCAAGATTGCTTGATGGATCAATAGTTGCAGTTGTACCGTAATAAGTTACAGTCGCTGGAATAAGCGTTGCACCTTGTTTCAATATCAAAGTCGTTGTAGAAACTGTTGAAGGATCTAAAGCTTCATTAAAATTTATTCCAAGACTTATATCAGTAGCTACATTTGTAGAACCATCAACCGGGCTTACTACCTGCACTGTTGGCGAGATACTATCCGAACTTGAACCGGCAGTAAAGCTCCATACATAATCGTTTGCAAATGAATTACCATTCTGATCTGTAACTTGGGTTGTAATCGTAGCAGTGTATATAGCATTAGCTGTAAGATCGTTTGTCGGGGTAAAGGTTGCAGTTTTATCCAAGTAACTTACTGTACCTGCAACAGGCGTTGTTCCTTGCTTTAAAGTAAATACCGCAGTATTTGAATTGATAGGTCCGCTGGTGTCAGTAAAAATTGCAATAATTTTTGAATTAATTTCCACATTAGCTGCACCATTTACGGGATTGGTAGAACTCACCTGTGCTGAGAGAGTCGAGCTGCCTAGGTTTGGACCAGTTCTAAAACTCCAGACATAGTTACTTTCCATTTTATTACCATGGATGTCCTTTACGTTTGGATTAGTAGTACCGTCTCCATTAACTCTAAAAGTATATTGGGTATTAATTTCTAAAAGTTCTTTTGGATAAAAAGTTACTCTTTGCAACTTCTTAGAATAAGCTCTTCTTCCTCGAATAGGCTCTAAACTACCTTCCTTAAATAGTAAAAATACTTGGTTGTTAACTTTTGAACGCTTTATTCGTTCACTAAAAAATATAATGGGAGTTTGATCAACCGCCACATCAACAGCACCATTACTAGGAACTGTGAGCACGACTGTCGGTTTAGTTATATCAATAACCCTTCCTCGCGCATTCAAGGGAAGACTTATTATTAAAAAAACTACTAACGCTATTACTGACTTAATTTTATACATCTCACTCCTAACATGATTGCAAAGAGTGATCTCTAAAACTGCATCAGCAATAACTTAGACGTCAAATCATTCCTATGCAAATGATACTAACACAAAATATCTGATAGAGGCGAATTATTCATCAAAACGCTTAAAGTTCAATCAAATAGTGTATGAATTACCTTTTGAATTCTCTGGCGCAATTCCTCAGCAACTGCCTTGGCAGCAAGCGCAGGATCTTCTTTATATGCAGGTAATGAACTACTTAAATCCAGGGGATCTAAGATTCTAACAAATGCTTCGCGCCTACCAAATAGTGGAGGTCTTTTTATATCAAAGACTACTCTTTCAAGTTTTATTACAGTTTCAGCCAAACGTTCTTGTGATGGATTCCGCTCAATATATTGAGGCTGCCAAGTTGCCATCTGTATTGTCTTTCTGACTGCTTTCAAATCTTCTTCTAATTGTTTTTGTGTTTCTTTTGTAAAAAATTTTTTCTGAGCTATTTGCTCACGAAGGAAAGCGGTCATTTTTTGTGCACGGCTAAGAAGGTCTCCATGATTATCATCTGGATTAATATATTTCTTTTCAATCTCAGAAACAACACTCTCTCTAGTTTGCTGTAGTTGAATGACAAGCTCATCGACGGTCTTGGTATCCAATTGTGCATTAAGCTTATTCATTATTTTATAAAGCTCATCTCGCATCCCAGAAGGATTGATATGCATGGAAAGATGTTTTTCCATTTTCAGAATTCTTTTCTTTAGAGCAGAGCTAATGTTTTTTTGGTAACGATATTTAATAGCAATTGGCAATATAGAGACTGACTTATTAGAAGACTCTGCATCCAGCTGCTGAGCGGCTTCAAGCCCGATACGAGCAGCACCAGTTTTAAATGGCTGGACCAAATCATTTAAGTTATAGATTTCTCCTTCGGGAAATATTACAAGCACGTTATTAGTTTTTTTAACTGAATCAACTGCATAGTTTATAGCTACTTGATCCGAGGCTCCTCTTTCTACTGAGAATGATCCAATGTGTTGTAAACAAAAAGTTGCTATACCTAACCATTCTTTGTAGACTTCTGAATTAACCATGAAAGTAAATCTACGACCTGAAAGCCTGGAGAGTTCCATGCATACACGAGGATCCAATTCATCTGAATGGTTAGCAACTAAAATCAAACCTATGTTTGGTGAAATAGAACTAAGAGTTTTTATTTCATCTGGAAGAATATTGAGCTGAACTTTGCTTTTCAATTCCCAAGAATTAAGATGCTGCCAGATCCAAATGAATAGGTTATTGTGTTTTGCTGGGTAGAACTTCAATGTCATCTACATTAGATTTTACACAGGAGCTAGGTTTCCGCTAAACTCTTACCTTAAGAGTTTTATGTCACTGCCTACAGGATCAGCTCAAATACAACAATCTTCTCTTTCACAAAGACTCAATGAACGAGCAGAAAGATTAGGAAAGCAAGTATTATTCACTTCAAATCCGAATTCTTTAGGACAAGAAGATTTGCGTAAACATCATAAGCCTGTGGTTTTAGTTCAAGACTATTCTTTAGATACTCCAATAGGAAAAGTTTTAGAGCAAAGCTATGATTCAATGCTTCACTATAAACCTGCACTTGCAATTGGTCATTATCCTGATTCAGGTAAAGCTTTGATCCTTACTTTAGAGAAGGGAATTATACCGGTAAATAATTTTGGTAGTTTAACACTCTGGTTAGATAAATTATTACAAAGCCGGGTCAGCAACAGGCATTATGATACTGATACTAAATTCAATAAAGTTTCAGAAATGCCAGAAAGCATTAGAGCTGATTTAGATGAATTGAAAGACCTAACTGAAACCTGGTCTAACTGGTCTCTTTTTCCTAAATTTCAATTAGCCAATATTGACACTGGTGTATCAGCTGAAAGATACGCTGGAGCTAGGTTTGGCTTCGTTGCCAAAAATACTGATAGTGGAACTTTAATTACAGCTAGAGGTTCTAACAAAGGCAAACCTGTGGATAGAGATTTTGCATTAGTAACGAAAGTCGACGGAAAGGAAGTTCATACTACTAGCCTTGAAAGAAAAGCCAGTTTAAATGCTCCTTTGGCTCATCAAATTTTTAAGCAGAGACCTGAAATTAAATACATAGTTCATTCTCATGTTTTCTTACCAGAAGGCATAGATGTTCCTAATATTAGTTCTCCAGATACAGAAGAAGATTGGGAAAGCATTGAAACTGCTATTAAAGGTGGCGCGCAAATTATTAATCAGCCGCAACATGGAACTTTAATTTTATTAAAAAGCCCTGATGAATTGTTACCGATACTGCTAAGAAATAATGTTTATAGCACCAGAGGCGATGCGTACGAAATTGAATATAAAAGATTTCTTCAAAGAGATTTTCTTGCAAGAACAATCAATGAATTAAATATGCCTCAAGACAGCAAGGTTCTAGATTTATGCTGTGGTACTGGAGCTTCGACAGAACACTTACAAGGATTAGGTTTTACTAATATAGACATAGCGGACGGATCAAGGAGCATGCTTAATGAAGCAGAGAAAAAAATTGGCAAAGCTGGGAAAATAATTTCATTACCTAATTTAGATCTACCTGATAATGACTATGATCTTATAAGCATGAGGCAAGCATTTAACTATCTTAAGCCTAATGAATTAAATATCTTTGCTCAAAACATAACCAGCAAACTCAAAGCCAATGGTAAATTTGTTTTCACCACCTTTGGCCAGTTAGAACCTGGACTCAGAACTCGTGACAATGCAGATTGGCAAGATGCTTCAGGAGATCATTGGATAAGAACTTCTGAAAGTAATATTATTACTTCTGAGCAAGTGATGCATACGCAAAGAACTGAGTCCCTAGATTTCAAACAAGGACTTTGGTCACCAAGATTAGATATAAATATTTTTTATCAATATAATGCAGAGCAAATTGAGCAAGCTTTTAGAGAAGCTGGCTTCCAAGTGACTCATAGCAAAGGAGCTAATAGATTATGTTTCACTTGTGTTAAGGGAGATATTGGGTGACCCTTTCTTTAAAATCTTGCAGCTTAGTTTTACCTGAGACCAATCTTGCGGCTCTAAGAAAAGGAGCTATAGAATTAATTGAAAATATTGATCAATTATTGCACTACCCTAATTCGAGAGGGGATGAGAATTTAAGAAATGATATCAAACGTATTACTCCTAATTGGCATGGTGAGGTATTAATTACAGGCTCTGCAACAAAAGCCTTGGCATCAACTTTGGAGGAAGTAGTAGGTGAAGGCAAAACAATTGCACTAAAGGTACCAGCATATTTTACTCTCATACAGCAAGCAAAAAAACTAAAACAAACTATTCTTCCATGGGAAACTATGGAAGATCTAGAGAGATTAAAAAACTTTGATGCAGTCATTGTGACAAGCAACCACACACCACCAGCCAGTCTGTCTTTAACGAAAGATGAGAAAAAGAAAATTGCTGACCTTGCCAGAAAAAATAAAGCTTGGGTAATTGAAGACAATGTTTACGAACCTTTATGGTTTGAGAAACCAGGTGAACCAATTCCGGCAGATGCTGATCGGTCACTTAGAATAGGAAGTTTCTCTAAAACCTCTGCACCCGGTCTAAGATTGGGTTTCATTAGAGCAAATGATGAGATATTAGATTTAATTCGCAAACCAAAAATAATTGGAGAGTTATCAACCACTCTACCTGCACAATTAATGGTAAGAGCAAGCCTAAGAGATGAAAATCTTGGTAATTGGAGAAAAACTTTACATAAAAGAGCAGATCTTTTAAGAATTAATCTTGAAGATCGTACCGAAATCCAAATACCAGAACCTGATGGTGGTTCATATTTACGCTTAGATTTACCAAAAGACTGTGATCCTCATACTTTAGCCAAAGCTACTGAAGAACAGGGTTTACAAATTGATACTAATGAAAAACAATATACAGACGGAATAGTAAGACCTCATTTAAGATTACATTGCGGCGCAATTGATGAAAAAGATATTCCTCAAGCAGCGGAAATTTTAGCAAGAGCTATCAAAAAATAGAGATCATGACTTCAATGAGTGGAACTAAAGTATTAATCACAGGTGGTGCAACTAAAGAGGTCTTTGATAAGGCAAGGCATATTGCAAATCGTAGTAGATCTGAAGATCACGGCCATAGAGTTGCCGGAGAGCTTGCAAAGCAAGGTGCAAAAGTAACTTTAATAACAGCCGAGACTTTATTAGCTAAGCCTGAAGGCGTTACAGTCATTGATACTAAAATCAATGGCACAAAAATAACATCAACAGAGGATTTAAAAGAAGTAGTAGATAGTCAATTAGCTAATTGGTTTGATTCTATAGTTAATCTTTCAGTAACTCCAAGCGTAAAGCCAACTGAAATTAGAAAAGAGAAAATGAAACGTGATAAAAAATCTGACAAGCCAGAGTCTATCTCTATTAAAGGTAATCTCGATTTACTAAGCTATATTGCACAGCGTGCTCAAGCTAAGCAAACTGTCATTGGCTATGACAAGAAACAAAATCTTCTGGCTCCTAAGGGTGAAGATAGTTTGAGAGAACTCATTCAATCACAAAAAGCTAAAGGCGTTATAGCAAGTGAAGTAATAACATCTATGCCTCAAATAAATCAAAGACTAATAGATAAAAAAATCCTAGTCACCGGCGGTAGAACCGAGCAGCAAATTAGTCAATCTGGTGATGTGATAACTAATTTTTCTACGGGAAGACAAGGTCATTCTGTAGCTCAAGCTTTAGCAGATATGGGTGCTGAAGTAGTTTTAGTAACTGGACCATCAGTCGTAGCCGACCCAACTGATAAAAAAATTAAAACTATTCATATCAATTCATCAACTGAATTAAGAGATGTTTGTGTGCAGCAATTACCCGTGGATGCAGCGGTCTGCGTCTCTGCTGTAGCCGATTTCGGATTAAGCTCAATACCTGATCTAAACTTAAATGAAACTCAGCAAATGGATTTAGTATTAGATCAAATGCCAGATACCTTAAAGACAATTGGCATGCATGATCAAAGACCAAAAGTAGTTATTGGCTTTGCTGCCGAAACTCAGAATATAATTCCCTATGCGCAGGATAAAGTTAGTTCAAAGAATGCTGACATCATAGTAGCAAATGATATCGGTGAACCAATGCAGGCAAAAGGCGTCAACCAAAATAAAGTTTATCTAGTTTCAAGAGATAATGTCGAGGAGTTAGATGAAATTCCTAAGTATGATGTGGGATTGAAAATAGGTGAAAAGATAGCTGATTTATTGTCTATGCTCTAACTGACCCGAGAGGATAGAATTTAATCATGGGCACCGTTAAACCTGAATCTACAGCTGCACAAACAAATTCACAATCACTTGAAGCCCAAGTTAGAAACTGGGCAAATGGATTTTTACATAGTCCTGCTAGCTATGATGGCAAGAGTGCCGAAGATATTATAAAAGCAGATATAGAAGAATCGAAAGCTATTTTCACAAGAGAGCTTCCAAAAAGAAAAGCTAATGACTCACTGAAAGTTTTTAGAACTAAAGATGAACTTGATTTAAAATATTGGTTTGTTGAAAAAGCTAATAACAAAAAAGTAAAAATCTTACTGCATGGTTCTGGAGGAAATTTTGCCAAAGGCGCGCGGGCAGTGAGCTTGCTAGATCGTGGTTTTAATGTAGCAATGATTAGTTATCGTGGTCATTCAGGAAATCCTGGTAAAGCAGATCAGAAAACTATTATTCATGATGTTACTGGAACAATTATAGAGATCATGAACTCCGGTTATAAGATGGAAGATATTTATTTAGAAGGCAGTTCTTTGGGCACTTCAATATTTGCTCATGCACTGAAAAAAATCTATCAAGAAGCTCCTGAAGCTGGTCGCTTTGCTGGTTTGATTTTAAAAGCAGCACCTTTAAACTTAAATGATAGAGATAAGGAAACTGTGGAGAGTCTCAAAGCTGCTGGTATTAATGACAAACGCGCTCAACCTTATCTCAAGAAATTATGGAATCAAGAAGATGCTTACTCAAAAATATTTGCAAGTGAAATTAAAATAGTTCACGGTACTAGAGATGAAGTGGTACCTGTAGAGCATGCGCAAAGAATCAAAGATATTCTTGATCGCAATAACCCGAATGTTTCTTTGCATATCATTACTGGTGAGGGACATCAATTGGATCTCAATCAGTATGGGATTTATTAGCATGGGATTCGTTACACTTTTGTAAATTAGCCATTCTATATTGTCCCTTACCCCTTTGTGCATTCTGTGCAATCTCAAGTTTTTCACAAATATTAGTATCAGTACTTTTCTTAAGAACCTCTTCGTAACAAGCTTTTCTTGCAGGGAAAGAGTAATCAAAACCACTACCAGCCGAAAGGGGAAGCTTATTACAAAGTTTCGGCTCACTCATAGCTTCACCTATGATCTTTTCGTATTTTTTCTCAGCATGGTGCTGTTGCATATCACCGACCACGATTATTGTGATTATCGGTATAGCAATAATTACTCCAACTAAGTTTGATATAAAAGCCATATTACCTCAATCTCATAGTAGCAAAAGAAAGCTAACTGATGAACTAAAAATCCCCGGGCGCTACTTGAAAACATCTTAAACCTAGACTGCGCCACATTTCCACAACTCTATCCCTATCATCAAAAACATATTTAATTTTGTAATGCGGTTCAATTTTCCCGTGATAGATTTCTTTTTTGACAATAGCATCGGATCTTTGATCACGATCTTTTCTCATAAATAATTCAAATTTTTTAAAAGGTGTATGTTCAGCAATCCAAACAGCAGTTTGATCTCTGCATTGTTCCATCCTACCGCTCACAAAAATAATTGCATAGCCTGATTCAGCAAGCATGGTAATCAACTCAATAACATCGGTATGCGGCAAATCTAAATGCACTTTCGAAAAATCATAATGACTTCTAGCGCCTTCCTTACCAATGTGATTAGCAATAGTGCCGTCTATATCCACGATTATTGCTGGTTTTTTCATAGATTTATTAGCTTTAATTTTAATTCATTTGCAAACGATAAATTCAAATTGCTAATATTGCATAAGGGGGTTTCAGAAAATGTTCTGGAAAGATTTTTTTATTCTATGGTTAATGGGTGCTTGTGTAGTATTTCTCGTAAGATACTGCGAAGAGAAATTTAATCGCAAACTTTATCCTGCAGCTTGGGCTTGTGGTGTTGGAATTCTGCATGGATTCCTGGACCTAATGATTCATCAGATACCTTAAGTAAATTTCACCTAAATACTAGTGAGCAAGAGGCTTTCAAAGAATTTACTGTGCTATTATATACGTAAGGGTTAAATATGAATATCGATAAATCAGGTCATAATTCTTTTGAAGAAATCAAGCATATTGGTAATGATGGCAGCGAATACTGGTCAGCAAGAAAGCTTGCAAAGGTCTTAGGTTATTCAGATTACCGAAATTTCCTGGCAGTTATAGTAAAAGCAAAAAAAGCTTGTAAAAATAGTAATCAAGAGCTTTTGGACCATTTCGTTGACGTCAACAACATGGTCCAAATCGGCTCTGGGACTGCAAGAGAACTAGATGATCTCAAACTATCTCGTTATGCATGTTACCTCGTAGTCCAAAATGGTGACCCAAGAAAAGAAATCATTGCTAGAGGTCAAACATATTTTGCACTTCAAACTCGCAAACAAGAATTGCAACATGATGCAAACTTTAAAGCTCTTGATGAAGACCAAAAAAGATTATTTCTTCGCAATGAACTTAAAGAACACAATAAAAATTTAGCTTCAACTGCTAAAAGTGCAGGAGTTCAAGCAGGATTAGATTTTGCCATATTTCAAGACCATGGCTATAAAGGTCTCTATGGAGGTCTTTCAACAAAAGATATTCATACAAAGAAAAAACTCAAGAAGACCCAACAAATATTAGACCACATGGGCAGTACAGAGCTTGCTGCAAATTTATTTAGAACAACACAAACTGAAGAAAAATTGAGAAGAGAAAATATTCAAGGTAAAGTCAAAGCTAATCAAACTCATTTTGAAGTTGGCAAAAAAGTAAGAGAAACAATCAAAGAATTAGGGGGAACTATGCCAGAAGAATTAGAAGTACCTACAAAAAGTATTAAGCAGATAGAGAGGAAGCTAATTACCAAAGAATCTTCCCGCGTTGAAAATTGATAATCGAAATTTCAGTGATTGGTGGAGAAAACGAAACACCTTCTCTACCAAAAGCTTGATTTATCAGCATTTCAACTAATTAAAGGATCGTGCGTTAATTGAGGCTTAACCAAAATAATCCTAATATTAAATATGGTCAATGTTAACCCTATTAATAGCAGAAGTCTTCCAATACAAACAAGTTCTTTATCGCAATTTACTAAGACTTTGAGTTCCAAAAGAGAAACTAGCTCTGGGACTGTTTTTGAGCTTCCCGTACCGCCACCAATAGCAGAGCCGAAAGAAATTGCTACTAATTGTAGACCTGAAAATCCTCAAACTCTTTATGGGCTTCCCGTACCACCACCAATCGCAGAACCGAAAGAAATTACTAGTTACGGACCTGAAAATCTTCAAAAGCTTTATCCATCATCTGAAGAAGTATTACCAGAATTCAAAACTGGCCCTGGTCGCATAGCAGCTCCACCTAAAAATGAAATAGTCATTATTTATGAGAATGGGAAAATCATATGTGGCGGATCAGAAACAAGACCAAAGCCACCAATTCTTGAAGCACACCCCGAGAAACTAACACCACCAATGCCTTTGCCTTTGGAAGCAAGAAACAATATCAATAAACTTTCTACTAGAGATTTTTTTGATTTTGGTTATATGAGAGATTTTTTACCTGATGTACTCTCATATATGGATTTGAAGGATCTTGATGATAGTCATAAATAATAACTATCCACAATCACTTGAAGCAAAAGTTAAAAACTGGATGCATGATATGTGCAGATTAACCAAAATTGATGTATAATACAATATATCCAATTGGGTATATAGCAAATGAAAGTATTTTTCTATACAAAATCAAGTGGTAAAAGTCCTGTATTAGACTACATCAATGATTTAGAGCTCAAAGATAAAACTAAACTACTTGGTTGTTTAGAGAGTATAGGGAGCATGGGTTTTGATAGCCCCAGAGTTGAATTCAGGCAAATTGAAGGTAAATTATGGGAAATCAAAATCAAACTAAGTTCAGGTGGTCATAGACTCTTCTATGTTACTTTAACTAAAGAAAGAATGGTCTTACTACATGCTTATAAAAAACAGTCACAGAAAGCTCCCAAGAAAGAAATCGAAATAGCGCTAACTAGAATGGAAGAGGTGGAAGAAAATGAAAACTACTACAAAGAATAAAAAAGTAAAAAAAGCAATTAGCCTAAAATCTGTAATTGAGAAAAATCTCAAGAACTCTGATTTTGCTGAACTTTACCAAAAAGAACAATTGATCAACTCAATTTCAAAAATGATTTATGATGTCCGCAAAAAAACTGGAATGACTCAATCTGAATTTGCGAAAGAAGTTCAAACTACTCAACCAGTTATTGCACGACTTGAAAGTGGCAGAGATAGTCGCACACCTTCTTTAGATCTATTAATGAGAATTGCAAATGCCTCTGGAACAAGGCTTAATATTAGGTTCCAAGCTTAAAAAGGAGTTAAATCAATGCGCAAAAATATATCAGCTGGGTTTTATGGAGATCAAATTGGATACTCTAGAGTTGTTCGTGTAGGTAATATAGTGGCTGTTTCAGGCACTGCACCTGTTAACGCAGACGGCACGACCGCTCATGTCGGTGACGCTTTCGAGCAAACTAAACAATGTTTTCAAATCGCTAAAACTGCTTTAGAAAAAGTCGATGCTAGAATCGAAGATACTATTCACACGAGAATAATGCTTACTAATATTAATGACTGGAAAGAAGCAGCAAGAGCACATGCAGAAATATTTCAAAACATCAAACCAGTTTGCACTTTTGTCGAAGTCAAAGGATTTATCAATCCAGAATGGTTAGTTGAAATTGAGATGGATTGTGTGAGTGAGAACTAATACTTGAGCTAGTTCTAAGCTGCAAGCCCGATTAATTTATCGAAGTGTTGAATCATAGAAACGAATCTCTTAACTGGGTCCTTAGGATCCATAGGCTAAATAATATCATCCGGCATATTATGTTACAATCATTCGCGTTATGTACATACATGGCGCAGTTGCAGCAATAGTTGGTGATTTTGAATCGCCCACCCTTGTTTGTAGTTTTGCAAAAAAGAAAAACGGACATTCTGAACCGACCTGGAATCTTAGAAAGAAAAATTTTTCAGAGAAATTAGACTTACATAACCCTGATGCTGTTAAAGCAAGTTTTAAAAAATTTATTGCAACTTTATATGAAGTAATTAAACTTCAAGCAAAAGAAGGAAAAGAAAAAAATAAACTCATTCCTATAATTCTTGGAATCGATGGACGTAAAGAAGATTTTAGTATTATAGGAAAATTACTGCCTCAATTATTTGCAGCATGTAAAGAATTCACACAAGAAAAATCTATATCAATAGACAATATATTATCCAAAATTTCTATAAGGCATGGATCATATGACCAGGGCACAGAAATACGTCCTGGTCAAATTCATAGACTGACTCCAGATGAAGACGCTAAATTAATTGTCGAAAAAAATTCAAGAGGCAATAATTTAGGAGTGAATTTATTTCTTGATTCAATTAAAAATAAAGTTAAACAAGGTGATAAGGCTTCTCTCTCACAAGCCTGTGCAATAGCTTATAGTATTGGTGAATACAAGGGTGAACAGCTTAAAAACGCCAACGATAGAAATGGGAGATTTGTACATTTCTTTCCTTATCATGAGGATATAAGTGGCATTCCATTATTAGATTTTGTATCCTGGCATCCTGATATAAAAACTGCTTTGAGAACTGGACATGCTAAAGGTAGAAATAGTGACATACAAGTAGTTGTTAAAGGTGTAAATGAACGAAAGAGTCGTCCATTTGTAGATATTCTATCTTGCTATATTCAAGATGTTTTTCAAAATATAATTAATCTAGACCTTCCAGCTATGCAATTAATTGTACGAGACTATTGTGACCGACTTCGGGAGTTTTGTAGAAGTGCTTAACCTGCATTATCATCTTTCGGCATAATCAATTTCTTGCTCGAACCATTCATAAGCTTTGTTAATTTCCGTACTACTAAAAACTTTTACTTTTGTTTCAAGAGTAAGTCCGATTGTTTGTAAGGTTTTCTTCCACATCTCATCGCCTAATATTGCAATCCTATGCGTTCTTTCTTCATAGTCCTTCAAGAAATTAAAATGCTCTTTTAATTCATCTATCTTATCCCAGCCGTCGAAATCGGTTGCATCTATTAATGCTCCTTTGACCAAAGAATTAGTTCTGTAAATCTTCAGAACTTGAGGTCGAATTACATTAGTAATGTCTCCTTCTACTAATGTCCCCGAAACCTTAGATTTGATTATTTCTGCTTCCTCATCGAAATCAATTTGAAAATTTAGCATGATAAAAGTTAGATCCTATTATAAATATAGGCAATTAATAAACCTAAAACTGTGCCTTCCACATAGCCCCAAAATGCACCTACCAAGCTACCGATGAAAGTTGGCGTAAAACCAATATACATATGAGAAGCCATATCTACAAAGTCAGTTCCTATACCCATCATTCCTGCTATGCCAAATAAGAAAAATAAAATTGCAAAGGTTACTCCCCAAGCAATCATAAATTTACGTGTGTTTAAAGTTTCAGTCATTTTTTCCTTTCGATACAAATCTTTTCTATACTAATGATTATAGCCTGAACCTTCTTGCAAAATGCTGTAGAGATCACTGTTTAAAAATTAAATTTAAGAAGGAAAGACTTATCTTGGTTCAATGCATTGATGGCTCATACTGATCTAAGTTAGAATTAATTCCATAATGCTTATTGTTACCGGTTTATATGCAGGTTTATTTGGTCTAATATTAATTTGGCTAAGTGTTTTAGTTATTAAAGAGCGTTACAAAAAACACGTACTCTTTGGTGATAAAGATGATTTTGAACTAACCTTGGTTTCAAGGGCTCATGGAAATTTCACTGAGTATGTTCCTATGTTTCTCATCTTGCTAGCTTTATTAGAATCAGCAAATGTAAGTTGGACTATTTTGCATATTTTAGGCATTGTGTTTTTAGTTTCACGTATCAGTCATGCCTACAGTGTTTTAAACTACAATGTAGAAAATAAAACTCTAGCATTTAGAGGCATAGGCATAGTGGGAAGCTTAATAGTCATTGGCTTAGCCTCTGCTTATACTATTTACATTTGGTCAGTAAGAATGATTTTACTCGCGAGTGTTTAAAATATAAGCTTCGGTCTAGATAACGGTTCTATTAATAGCATATCTGATTTAGGGATTTTCTTTTTAAATGGAATAATATCGAAAACCAATCCACAAAGCGACATTAAATAAATAACCCAATATGAAACGTCTAATTCGAACCAACGATGCTGATTAGAAGCTACTTGTGGATTTGCATGATGGTTATTGTGCCAACCTTCACCCAAGCAAAGAAGAGCAACCCACCAATTATTACGACTCTGATCTGCGGAATCATAATTTCTATAACCCCAAACATGAGTTGCAGAATTAACCAGCCAGGTTGAATGCCAGACTGCTACTACACGCAACAAACCGCCCCAAACAAATAGAGATATTGCGATCTTCCAACCACCTAAAATCCATGCTAATCCAACAGCAAACAAGCCAAATAAAATATTGATTAACAGGAAGTTTTTTTGGAAGAAAAGATATCCTTTATCCTCATAAAGATCAGGAGCAAAATGTCTAAGTTGCTGATCGGTCTTTAGGTCTGGGTGATTAAAGAAATTCCAAATTACATGTGACCATAAAAAACTATTAACTACAGGAGAATGAGGATCGCCTTCTTTATCAACTTTTGCATGATGCAGTCTATGAGTGGCTATCCAGTCAATTGGTCCTCCTTGCATAGCAATAACTCCTAAGAAAGTAAGTAAATATTTTATTACTGGCACTGCTTTAAAACTGCGATGAGTTAACATGCGATGATAGCCGGCAGTAATTCCAAACATAGTTAAAACATACATTACAAAAAATGAAATTAAACCTAGATGAGTATAAGTAAAAGGAGCCAATGCAAGTGCGAATATATGAGTGGCTCCGATAACAATAACAAGTGGCATTAAAAGGTTTTCTCTATTTGCATAAGCTGGATAAGGTATTTTACTCAATTATCAATCTCCAATTTTTTATATTACTTCTTAAACTACTGGTGCTAATCCAGCATTTTTCAACATGTGCTGTAGTTCAACTATTTCATGCTTATCACCAAGCATTTTTTGAAAAGTTTTAAAAGTTTTGACATCTGCTCCTAGAGTCACTTTCACGTGACCTTGACTAGTAGTATCAACACTTGCTCCCATACTTTCTAACAAGTGCTTAACTTCTTTCCACTCTAAATTCATAGTCATTGGGTGACTGAAAAGCTTCTCTAACGTTTTTGTATCTTGGTTGTGCATAAAATCTCCTATATATTTCCTTACTAAAGTTCGCTGCCCTTTGTATTTCTAATAATATTTAATAGCAATCGGCAAAACAGATACAGTTATAGCTTCTAATCCTATGCACCGCACCTGTTTTAAATGGTTGCATTAACCATGAAGCCGATGCACTACTTATTTAGCTTTTAAATCAGATTTGATCTTTTTAGCTTGCTCTTCAATCATATTGCCAGTTTCATTTAGATCCTGCTTTATTATAGAGGTTTTAGCTTTCAATTCTTCTTTAGCTTCATCTAAATTTTGCTTGATCTCAGTGATTAGTTTTTGTGCTTCGTTATATTCATGCTTACTCTTGTAAAGTAAACTTAACAGAACTACGATAACGATTAAAAGGAAAGTAATTATTGTATTTTTCATCATAATTTTTAATTATAAATAATCTGAAAATTATTTCCCTCATTCTTTCAGCTATTTTTTCCTAGCCTTAAGGATAAGATTAATTAACCAAACCTTCTCGCATAGCCTTTACAGCAGCTTGAGTTCTATCATCAACGCATAATTTATTTAGAATATTACGTACGTGTGATTTAGTAGTAGCTAAACTAAAATACAAACTCTCAGCTATTTCTTGGTTACTTTTACCATCTACAATCATGCGCAGAACTTGTAACTCACGCTCTGATAGTGGAATTGTATAAGGCTTATCATTAGAATTTACAGAATCATTAGTGGTTCTTATACCGTATAAATTTCTTAGAACCTTCTCAGCTATTTGGCTAGAAAGCCAAACATCACCTTGCATAACTGTTTCTATGGCAGTTTTAATTTGCCCCGGATTAGATTCCTTCAATGAATAACCATCCGCACCGCTGTTAAAGCTTGCCAATATTTCTTTTTCAGCTTCATGGCTTGTGAGCATGATGACTTTGATATTGGGATTTTCTTCTTTAATTTTCTTTGTGGCATCAATTCCATCTAACTCTTGAAGACCAATATCCATCAATATTACATCTGGCTTTAATTCAAGCGCTAAAGTTATAGCTTCTTTACCATTTGGAGTTTCACCGCATATTTTCAAGTTTTCAAATCTTTCCAAACCTGTCTTTAATCCCAGACGAGTTAATTCGTGATCTTCTACTAATAAAATTTTAATTACCTTGTTATCAATTTTGTTCATTTTCTATAAATTCATTCCTATCTTTATTTGGTAAAGTGAAACTAATAGTAGTACCTTTACCTTCCTGACTTCTTGCCCAAATTTTTCCACCATGAGCTTCAATTATTTTTCTTGCCAAATACAGTCCCAGACCAGTTCCATTAGTGTTTGGTTTATGATGACGAGACTGCCAAAAACGATTAAATAAATTAGCTAATTTTTCCTCTGGTATGCCAATACCATAATCTTGAATCATAAACAGAACAAATTCCTGTCCTGTTATGGCGCTAATTTTTATCTTAGAGTTGTTATCGCTAAATTTTATAGCATTGCTTAATATGTTTGTAACCACTCTTTCGATTTCAAAGGGATCGCACACAACATTTTTAGTAGCATCAAAATCACGAAATTCTATATTAATAGATTTCTCTTTAATTAAAGAATTCAATAAGGAAATTGAATCTTGAAACAATGTATCTACCTTAACCGTTGTAGGCAAAATCTTATAAGAATGGGTTTCGTACTTAAAGATTGTAAGCAAATTTTGAACCAGCTTTAAAGCATTGGCGTTACTGTCCAACATTAGTTTAAATATTTTCTTCTGCTCTTCAGTAACAGCTCCATAGTTACCTTCAAGAAAATGTTTTAAATTTATTTCTGCAGCAATAAGTGGAGTCTTGAGATCATGCGTAAAAGAAGCCATCATATCTTCCAATTGCAAAGCTTGTGCCTGAAGTTCAGTTGCATCATTAACAACTACACAAAATCCTACTTTCGCTGACATTTCAGAATAAACAGCTGATGCTGAGACATTAAATATTTTTGTCTCTTGATCTTTCGAAACTGCAGTCACAGTTGCGATTGGATCATCTGAAACATTATTCTCAATAACTGATCTAATCACAGGTAGGTCGATCAACCTATCATAATCTTGATCCTTGTATTTAAAACGCTCGAAGTCATTATAAATAAAATGCCCAAGTCTATTAGCATCAAGTAAATTAAGATTTAGATCAAAAATTAATATTGCATCTGTAAGATTAGAAAATAAGTCGTTTAATTTTGCTAAACGCTTTTGGCTGTCACATGAGTTACAAAGTTCTATAGCACAATGCTTTACAAGGTTTGCATCTCTGTCAGTTAAACCTTTTGAGTGTATGATTTCTTGAATTAAATCTGAATTTTGAGACATTATATTTTTATCCTATCAATTTTTAATGCTAAAAAGGCTACATTTCTCACTAGCACTTGCAGAGTCAATGAAAAATGTAGCCAAATTAGATCTTTATTTTGTAATTTTTAATTTCACTTTCTCTTTTTGGCTATCTTTAGGAGCAGTGATTTTCAAAATCCCATCTTTATATTCAGCTTTAGCTTCTTTGTCCTTAATTGCATTTGGTAAAGGAATGAGTCGACTGAAATTCTTCTGAACCATTTCCTTTTTATAATATTTACGACCTTCTTTATCATTTTTTTCTTCTTTAGTATCTTCAAAAGAAGCTGTAATCTTTATAGAATCATCTTCAATTTCTATATCTACATTTTCTGGATTGAATCCAGCAAGATTTGTTTCAGTTATAACTTGTCCATCTTTCTCATAGACATCTGTTGTGCCTAACTCACTAAACATTCCTTCTTTAAAGAATCTGTTTAATGATTGCAAAGGATGCAGATCTAGATCAAAGAAATCTTCCTCAATCAGAGGAAAGTTGTGTTTTATAGGTCTCCATTTAGTTAATAATGACATTTGTGTTTCTCCTTATTTTATTAATTAACGAACGTATTGATAAAGATAGCGAAAAATACTAGAAACTACATCGATCTTAAGGCTTATCCTTTGGATGATGAATTATCATCATCGGTATTCTAGAATAAAAGCAATGGCAATACTTTTTAGACAACTTATTGACAAGGAAACTGAAACTTATACTTATCTTCTTGCAGACAAAGAGAATAAAGAAGCAATTATTATTGATCCAGTGAAAGAGCAATTAGCAAGAGACTTACAGCTCATCAAAGAATTAGAACTTAAATTGAAATATTCTTTTGAGACGCATATTCATGCTGATCACATAACCTCAGCAGATAGTTTAAGGAAAGAGACGGGCTGTAAAACTATTACAGGGCAAGCCACTAATGTTGAATGTGCTGATGAAAATATTGCAGATGGCGAAACTAGAAGCTTTGGTAAATATACTTTAAAGGCAATGGCAACACCAGGACATACTAATGGTTGTATGAGCTATCTTATAGAAGATATGGTCTTCACAGGAGATGCATTATTGATAAGAGGCACTGGTAGAACTGATTTTCAAGGTGGTTCTTCAGAGAAGCTTTACGACAGCATTAGGAATAAACTGTTTAGGCTAGATGCGAAAACTATTGTTTATCCCGCTCATGATTATAAAGGGATGACTTCCACTACAATAGGCGAAGAGATAAAATATAATCCAAGGCTGAATATAAACAAGACGAAAGAAGAGTTCATGGAAATAATGAATAATCTTAAATTAGCCCAACCTAAAAAAATTCAAGAAGCAGTACCCGCTAACCTGGAATGTGGAGGTTCAGAAAAATTATGACAAACAAAATCAAATCAAAAGACTTAGCTCACAAATTACAAAGTGATGAATCTGCCGTATGTTTAATTGACGTTCGCTCAGAAGACGAGTTTAAATCAGGCACAATAAAAGGTGCTCATTGTATACCGCATACAGAGATCGAAAGTAGAGCAGCGTTACTTCCTAAAGACAAAAAAATAGTTCTCTTCTGTAAATCCGGGAATCGCTCTGCCAAAGCAAAAGAAGCATTGAAAGATTTCGACTTCCATGAAGTTAACGAACTAGAAGGTGGTATTCAAGCCTGGACAGATGAACACTTGCCGATAGTAAAAGTTAGATCCTCAATCCCAATTCAAAGACAGGTAATGATTAGTGCTGGCTTATTAATCCTAACCGGCAGTTTGCTTGGTATATTTTTCAATCCTTGGTTCCAAGCTCTATCTATCTTTGTTGGAGCAGGATTAATGTTTGCTGGAATAAGTGGATTCTGCGGTCTAGCTCTTTTACTAGAGAAAATGCCTTGGAATAAAGAAAGCTAATGCTTTTATTGCTTAGCATTATAGCCCCGTTAATGATTGGACTTTTCTTAGGTCTACTTGGTGGTGGTGGTACCGTCCTTGCCATACCAATTTTAATTTACCTTTTTGGCATAGATGCCAAAGTAGCAATAGCTATGAGTTTATTTATTGTTGGTATAAGTAGCCTGATTGCTTCATTGATGCATATCTTTAAAAAGAGCATCAACATACCTTCTACATTAGTTTTTGGCTTATTTGGAATACCTAGTTCTTTTCTCAGTGCTCGATACTTAGCACCTCTATTATCAGAGTCATTTCAATTAATTTTATTCTCTATCTTGATAATTACTATTGCTATCGTAATGCTTCAACCACATCGAGAAAATATGGTGAAGATTAAACACAATGTTGATTTTAAAAGATGTTTATTAATAATAATCAGCGGCTCTACAGTAGGGATGATTACAGGACTAATTGGTGTCGGAGGTGGATTCTTAATAGTGCCCTGCCTTGTTCACATCATGGGTTTATCAATGCTAGAAGCAATTGGCAGCTCACTAATAATCGTTACAATGCAATCACTAAGTGCCTTTATCGGATATCTAGATTTAGTAGAAGTACCTTGGAGCTTCACCATTAGATTCACAGTCTTAGTCATATTAGGTACATTAATTGGAACATTCTTAACAGCAAAAATTAACCAAAAATATTTAAAGAGAATTTTTGCAATTTTGCTTTTACTGATTGGAATATTTATTCTTTTTAATCGAATGAACTCCTTCTAAAGAGCTTAACTTTTCCTAGTGATATTATTACTTGATACAAGTTTTTTGAAAATGAAAATCAAATTTCTAGGCGCAGCAGGAACAGTTACAGGATCTAAGTATTTATTAGAGAGTAAATCAGGTCAGAGAATTTTAATAGATTGCGGTCTTTTCCAAGGCTTGAAACAACTAAGACTAAGGAACTGGGAGAATTTTTCAGTTAACCCAGAAAGTATTAGCGCACTGATATTAACTCACGCACATTTAGATCATAGTGGCTATATCCCAAAGCTTGTCAAAGAAGGCTTTAGCAATGAGATTTACTGCAGTTCCCCGACTAGAGCTGTAGCAGAGATTCTACTAGAGGATAGTGCCAAATTGAAAGAAGAAGAAGCGGAATATGCCAACAGAAAAAATTTCTCAAAACATCACCCAGCCTTAGCTCTTTACACAGATGAAGACGTACAAAAATGTTTAAAGCTTTTTCGTACTAAAAATCTAAAAGAAGAATTTTCCATTGGTGATTTTAAAGTTAAATTTTACGAAGCAGGTCATATTATCGGAGCAGTAAGTGCTCTTATCGAAGCAGATGGCGTCCGTATTTTATTTTCTGGTGACTTAGGAAGATACAACGACCTGCTAATGGATCCACCCTCTCATCCTCCAGTAGCTGACTACATTGTCATGGAATCAACTTATGGAGATCGATTACACGCCAATATTAATCCTATTGAAGCGATGAAAGAATTAATCAGCTCAACTGTGGAAAAAGAATCTGTACTTTTAATGGCAAGTTTTGCTCTAGGAAGAGCTCAAACACTAATGTATGCAATTTATAAAGTATTTGAACTATATCCAAATTTAAAGATACCAGTATATGTAAATAGCCCAATGGCTGAAAGTATCACTAAAATATCCCAGCAATTTATCAATGAATATAAGCTTGATAAAGATACTATCAATAAAATTTATGGCATTGCTACTTTTATTGCCGATGTCAATGAGTCTAAAGAGCTAAATAAAAAAGGTGGACCAATGATTATCATCTCAGCAAGTGGGATGCTCACAGGAGGTAGAATCTTGCATCATTTACAAGCTTTTGGTGGTGATCCTAACAACACCATTGTCCTTGCTGGTTTTCAAGCAGCAGGAACCAGAGGAGCAGCTTTAGCTCGAGGCGAAAGATCAATAAAGTTTTTTGGTTACTATCATGATATTGAAGCAGAAATAAAACATTTTGATTTTTTATCTGCTCATGCCGATCAAAGTGAGCTTTTGACATGGCTAAAATCCGCCGCTTCAAGACCAAAAAAAGTTTTTCTTTCTCATGGTGAGCCCGAAGCGGCGGATACCTTACGAAGAAAAATTGAGGAAGAGCTTAATTTACCTGCCAAAGTTGCTGAAGATGGCGAAGAAGTCCTTCTTACTTAAGTTTCCGTTTCTATCCTAAAGAATGACCCTTAGGATGAGAATTAATTTCTCCTATTTATTTAAACTAAGCTAATGAAATTACAAGGAGAAAATATGAAATTACAAAAAGAAAACATAAATAACTTTTCAAAACTAGATAGTTTGAAATTTGCTTTTGCATGTGCGTATACTTTTGGACTAATCGTTTTAACTTTAGGTTTATTAGCTACATTTTTTGGCTTTTGGCAAATAGTAGATTATGTAGGTATTATTTATTATGGCTATGAACCAACTTTCGTAGGAAGTCTTATTGGTGCTGCTTGCGGATTTATTCAGGCTTTTGTACCTGGTTATTTAATTGCAACAATTTACAATAAAAGTTTGCAATCATAAAAGAAAAGCTTTATGACCGGTAGAATTAAATGATTGATACAAAATATTGCATACACAGGACTTAGTGAGAAAGAAGCTCAAGCGAAACTAGCGCAAGATGGGCCTAATGAATTACCCAGTTCCAAACCAAAAAATTTCCTGACAGTAAGTTTTGAGGTTCTCAAAGAACCAATGTTTTTATTATTGGTTCTTTGCTGTCTGCTCTATTTAATACTTGGAGACTTACAAGAAGCTCTTACATTGTCTGCTTTCGTAGTAGTAGTTATCGGGATCACTCTATTTCAATCTTGGAAAACAGAAAAAACTCTTAGCGCTCTAAAAGATTTAAGTAGCCCCAAATCTTTAGTCATAAGAGATGGTCAAGAAGTATATATTCGAAGTCAAGATCTAGTAGTAGATGACATTTTCATTCTTAACGAGGGAGATAAAATTTCCGCCGATGCCATTATTCTTGATTCGGTTAATTTAATGATAGACGAATCGTCCTTAACTGGTGAGTCAGTACCAGTAACGAAACACAGTCACGAAGCTAGTTCCAAGCTTGATGATGAAACAAATAGTAATGTTTATAGTGGTACTCTTGTCACTCACGGTAGAGCACATTGTAAAATAATCGCAACTGGAATAAATACCGAACTTGGCAAAATTGGCAAAGCTCTTATATCAATTAACAAGAATGATTCTAGATTAAAAAATGAACTTAGCAAAGTCGTCAGAAAAATCGTAATAATCACAGGAGTTTTATTCCTAATTATTGTTGTAATTTTAACGCTCAAACAAAGCTTTCTAAAAGCCTTGTTAACCGCTCTTACTTTTTCAATCGCCATGCTTCCAGAAGAGATCCCTGCAGTCCTAACTATTTTTATGGCTTTAGGTGCTTGGCGCATTTCTCAAAAAAAAGTATTAACTCGCAAAATACCTGCAATAGAGACTTTGGGTTCAATTACCGTACTTTGTACCGACAAAACTGGAACTATTACTGAAAACAAAATGGTAGTTGCTGAACTTTATGCTAACGATAAATCATATAAATTAAACAACGAAAGCTTGCCCGATGAATATCATCCCATAATTGAATATGCAGTTCTAGCTAGTAGGGAAAAATCTTTCGATCCAATGGAGAAGGCTATTCAACAAATAGTTTCTTTAATTGATCATGAGCATATTCACACAAATTGGAAATTGATTCAAGAATATCCACTATCCAAAGAGTTATTAGCAATGTCTCGGGCTTGGGATTTACCTGATGCAAAAAAAGAATACGCTTTCTATTCAAAAGGTGCTCCTGAAGCAATTTTTGATCTTTGTCATCTCTCAAAAGAGAGAATCAAAGACTTAACTACTGTCATAGAAACTATGGCTTCTAGAGGTTTAAGAGTATTAGGAGTCGCGAAATCCAAATCTAAACTTGAGAATCTACCTGCAAACCAACATGATATTGATTTTGAATTCTCTGGACTAATAGGTTTCTTTGATCCTATTCGCAAGGGTGTGAAAGAAGCTGTCAGAGATTGTTATAGCGCTGGAATCAAAGTCATAATGATTACTGGAGACTATCATATTACTGCTCAAAACATTGCAAAGGAAATAGAGCTTAAAGATTTTGATAAATATATAACCGGCTTGGAACTTGCCAAACTTAGTGATGAAGAATTCGAAAGCAGAATCAAAGACACTGCAATTTTCTCAAGAGTCGCTCCTGATCAAAAGCTTAGAATTGTTGAGGCACTAAAAAAGAATCAAGAGATTATTGCTATGACTGGCGATGGAGTAAATGATGCTCCCGCATTGAAAGCTAGTCATGTTGGGATTGCCATGGGAGCCAGAGGCACAGATGTAGCAAGGGAATCCGCGGACCTAGTGTTGCTTGATGACAACTTCTCGTCAATCGTCTCAGCAATTAAATTAGGTAGAAGAGTTTACGAGAATCTTAGCAAAGCCATTTCTTATATACTTGCAATCCATGTCCCTATTGCTGGACTTACTTTAATTCCAATATTTTTCAGCAACTTGCCCGTTATATTTTTTCCTGTACATGTAGCATTTTTAGAATTAGTGATTGATCCAACTTGTTCAATTGTATTTGAGTCAGAACCCGCTCCCAAAGACATAATGACCAGAAGCCCAAGAAAAATCAATGAACCAATCTTGAGCAGTAGAAGACTGATTATTAGTCTATTACAAGGATTCGGAGTATTTTCACTCGTAGTAATAGTTTACTTATTAACTATAAAATTAGGTAAATCAGACGGTGAAGTACGCATGTTAAGCTTTGGAGCACTTTTAGCTGGGAATTTTTTACTTACTGCTACAAATAAATCCTGGAAAGCAAAATCAATTTCTGAAATGATATTAGGCAACAAAGCTTTTATAGTAATTTTTAGCTTAGTACTACTTGGTTCTATTGTGGTTTCTTATAGTTCAACATTGAAAGCTTTGTTTCATTTCATCTAAGCTTTTTTAATCTGCCAAACTCTTGTCCAGCTTCCTATATTCATCTACATTTTTTTCAGAAATCCCAACTAGACGACCTTCATAATCATAGTATTCCATTACATACTCTCTGTTAACTGGAGCATTAGGATCATACTTAGGACAGTGCTTAAGTTCATCTGAGCTAATATCGATTGAAATTATTTCACCATCAGTAGCGAAACCATTCACGTGTTTTACAGAAAGTAGAACATCACCCAATGGTAAAACCCCATTAGTATCCACCACTAAGTATTTAATCTTCCAGTCATGATCGTCTAAAATCATATCTACTACTTTACCTGCTTGCTTATCGCTAGCCATAACTTTGTAGCCAATGGTCATGGCAGTACAACGTAAATTCTCATCACCAATAATTTTTTTTCTGTCTAAAAGCTGACGCTGCTCTGATGCACCATTGTAGGGTATCGCAATCATAGCTTGCGTCTTACTAAGATTAACTTTGATACTTTCATCAACCCACGATAACTTGTTAACCGCAGTCGGGAGAAGTAAAATTCTTCTAGGATTAAGTAAGCTGCCGGTATTAATGACTAAGTAACGAATGGACCAAGTTTTATCATCAAAATGAAATGACTCAAACATTCCTAACTCTCCATCAAGACAATGAACAACGTAAGCACCAGTACTTTTAATACTTATAAACATAATGGATATGATTTTAATCCATATAAAAAGTATCATCTACCTACTAAAGGATAATCTTTAGGATAGGCGACAGCAATAATAAATTTCATTACTTGCCAAGTTTTAACTTAAAATGGCTAGAGATAGTTTTCAAAGCTGGTAAGTGGGAAAATGATTTGGTTTATGCGGTACTGAGGAAGGATTGGGATCTCGACAAACGCTACTTGATTTAAACTTCGTCAGTATCACCAAGACGGATAAAGAAGTTTATAAAAAGAAGTTTATAATATTCTTCAATGAATAGAATTCTCAGTCTGGTATTAGTTTGGATTGGTGTGAGTTTGGGAGCAGAAGTCTTGGCATCGTCTTGGATTAAGACTGGTGGCCCCATTGGTGGCTTGGGTTACAACGTAAAAATTCATCCTAACAACAAAAAAATCATGTTTGTTACCGACGCTTTTAGTGGAGTACAAAAAACTACAAATGGAGGTAAGACCTGGACTACTGCCAATAATGGTATAGATGCTCGCAGTGGTCCTACAGGAGATGAGATCCCGGTTTTTAGCTTAGCTATCGATCACCACAATCCAAATCTAATATGGGCAGGTACGCAAAACCAAAGAGGCGTATTTAAATCTATTGATGGTGGTAAAACTTTTATACGTAAAGATAATGGAATATTAGAAGATACTGAACTAACCATTCGTAATTTTGAAATCGATCATGACGATAGTGATACTGTACTGATGACAGGAGAGCTTGATGTAGGATTGAGCGGAGATGAGTTTTCTAGAACTAAAGGAGTAATTTATCTCACTAATGACGGTGGTGATAATTGGCGCAAACTCTGGCAGGGAGATAGTTTGGCACGCTGGTCTTGCCTAGAGCTTATGACCGTAGCTACAGGAATTTTTGATAGAGAAGCATTTAATGTCACCGGACTCGGTGTAATTAAATCGACTGATGGTGGCGAGACTTGGGCAGAATCAAACAACGGTGTCGATGGTAGTTTATTTGTTGGTGGAATGGCTATGGATCATTATGACAATTTTATGATTCTAGCAACCGGCAATAATAATGATGCTAATAAAGGTATACAAGGAGGAATATTTAAATCCATAGACGCAGGAGAAAGCTGGCAAAAACTTTATCCTATAAAAGACGGCGATTCTACGGATGTTTTTACTGCAGCAACAGTTGCTCCCTCCAACCCTGATGTGATTTACGTTGGCTCTGCTGAAGCTATCTATGTAAGCAAAGATGGTGGCACAAACTGGAATCGATTAACTGGTAAAAATGGAGCCCCTTATGGTCCTTCTGGAGTGAGAAGCGGGGTACCGATAGAAATAGCAGTAGATCCTGATAAACCTGAAATAGTTTATGTAAACAATTACGGTGGTGGAGTTTTCAAATCCGTTAATGGTGCTAAGACTTGGAAAAACTTCAGTACCGGTTATACAGGAGCTAATGTTTATTCAATAGCAATCAGTAGCAAAAATAATTCACATATTATAGTCAATGGTAGAAGCGGTCCATTTAAAAGTTTAGACGGAGGAACTAAATGGCAAGGCATATCTTTTACACCAGCAACTTTTGCGGAGGGTCTAGCTGTAGCTATAGATCCATCTAATGAAAAAATCTTCTATATTAGCGATGAACATCAAGCCATAATTTTCAAAAGTATCGATGCTGGTAAATCTTGGATTGCTGCTTTCCGTCACCCTTCCGCTGACGCTTCGGATGCAGAGAACAGACATGGAGCTAAAGAATTACATATAGCCAAAACCAATCCTAAAATGGTTTACGCTGGTTTTGCTCAGGACAAACTTTTTTCTGAGCCTCGTAAAGAAAATTTTGCCAACAGCTTCGGTGTTTATAAATCTGTGGATGCTGGCAATACTTGGACTGAGAAAAACTCCGGCTTAGAGACTAGTAGTAAAAATATAACAGCTATGGTTCTTAGTAACTCAGATCCTAATCTGGTTTATATAGGATTACGTGAAGGTGGTATTTATAAAACCACTGACGGTGCAAATACTTGGACTAAGATTTCTAATACAGATTTAGATGCTACAGGTATTTATGCACTAGCAATCAATGTTACAGATGAGAGTACTGAGATCTATGCAGGGACTTCAACACAAGGCATCTATAAGTCAAGTGACGATGGTAGTTCTTGGACTAAGGTGCTTAGCGAAGAGACCGCTAGTAGTCCTGATCTATCACTAGCTGAAAGCAATACTAAACTAATTCGTTCAATACAAATAGATTCTAAAAATCCAAACACAATTTATGCAGCAGATTGGTATTCAGGTGTTTACGTATCTCGTGATGCTGGGTTCAGCTGGGAATTAATGAATGAAGGACTAACAATTAGAGCCATTAATGACCTTGAAATATCTAATGATGGAAAAATCCTCTATGCTGTAAGCCGTGGTGAAGGTGTGTTTAAGATTTTTATTTAGTTTTTTAGCCTCGACCCTACAGCCTCTCGGAGTGTAGCAGCTATCATGAACACTAGTCATCAAGAAATTCAAATCCTATCCCCACATAAATAGAAGACCCTCCTCAGTATATTTGCGATTCTATTGTTCGTATTCCTTTATTGAAATCAACAATTCCATTAGGTAAGTTTTCAATATATACAAAAAGGTAATTGATAAGGTTTTCTTTTTGTTGTTCAGTCCATACATAGGAACTAATGACCGATTGAAAAATTTCGAAAAAGTAAATTTGGTTGTAATTCTCTAAAAGCACATTACAATGTTGAGAGAATGAATCAAAATCAAAAGATGAGGAATGTATTCGATGAATATCATTAGAAGAAATTCTCTGTGGCATGGAAGAATATTTATACATTCTTCCATTAAGAGTTGAAAGAGTGAGATATTTAATACTGTGTTCATTCACAGAAATACTTTTACTTGCAAGGTATCGGTCTAAATCACGAGGAGAATTTCTAATTCTTCTTTCTCCAGGCTAGAAAAAAAATAAACTAGAATTAGAAAATCTTTTAACTGAGTTATATAACCGTATTGAAAAACATTACGAACTAGATGGAATTTTACTTTTTGGTTCATATGCAAAAGGTACTGCTAATGAATGGAGTGATGTGGACATTGCAGTCATATCCCCATCTTTAAATAAAAAGAACCAGTAAAAAAATATATACCAAAGAAACTGGTTTGAATTTTTCTCAATTGTAAAAATGACAAATCTAAGGATTCGAACCCTACAATAACGATTTGAGGGCTCGCTTTTAAATAAGCTAATTAATCTTCTAGATCATTGAAAGCACTATAAATACCATGTCCACCAGCAGACCAATAATATAATCTTTTACCCCCATCTACTTCAATGATAAAAATATCTTGCGGTAATCCTGGAAGACCACCTATGCCAGGTTTATTAGGACCTAATCTTTTATCTCTTTTGAGAATAGGTTTTTTGCTTATAGTGAAATTAATTCCATCTTCCGAAACTCCAACATAAGCCCCTGCTTTTTTAGCATTACCTTCTACACTAAAATAAAGTTTATAAAGACCATCATCATATTCAACAAACGGACTCCAAACCAAAGTAGAAAACGACAAAGGTTTAGTTCCAGATCTAATTCTAAAACCTTGATCCTTAGTGAAGTTCAATCCATCATCTGAACTTGCGCTCATAATACCCTGTGAATCATTCGGGAATATACCTTCATTGTCTAAAGCATCGTAATAAATTTTAAATCCATCCGATGGAGTTTTAACAATAACAGGATGTATAATACCTGCAACATCAGGTTCCCCTTCAGCTCCAAGAGTTAGTCTAAAACCTTCCTCTTCAATGAAAGTCAAACCATCTTCAGAGATTGCACTTCTTAAGTTTCTATCATCATTACTAGAAAAATATATTCTTATTCTGCCATCATCTAATTTAACTAAGGCATGGTGTTGCCCAGCAATTCTAATTCCTTCCTCAAAAGTAAAAGTCTTGCCATTATCGGAAGATATAGCACTTAAAACATTACCAAAATCCATATAGTATGCTCTTAAATCACCATTATTGAGTTTAACTATATCTATGTTATTAACAGAATCATCACTAAAGACTTGATCTTCATAAATCCAACCGCGTAACTCAGATATATTAATCTCTGATTTTTTCTTTGCATTTGCAATATTTATAATTAGACTAAAGATACAAATCGTAAGAACTAAAGGCTTTAACTTCAAAAATCTCATGACTAAATTGTAATTTAATTTGTTCAATCATGCTACATTACAGTGACGGATTTAAATCTTCATATCCAACACATACAAAAAAATAGGCATACCTATTTTTTATACATTTATATAAACTCAAACTTAACACCGCGAGTTTCTTCTACAGTTTCAAAACTCACATTTAATCCATGAGTAATTTGTCCTATTACAAATTTACCTGAAGTTTCATTTTGTAAATTAGCAAAAACTTCATCACAATAACCTGGGGTTAAAACTAATACCTTACTAAAATCAAATTCAAAGATTTCATCTGCTTGAGAATTAACTATCACATCTCTAATCTTTGTATATGCAATCAATCCATCTTCACGACCTTGGAGAAACTTACCGTACTCAGATATATCAATTACAATCTTTTTCACTATGATTAAAGAATATCAGCCAATAAAAATAACCCCTTTGTAGCTAGGATCCGAAGACCGCACGGCATGAAGCCGACTTTCGCTATCACAGGAGTTATGAATGTATTGTACCTTATCCTAACTTAGCCTTTGGATTAATTACTATACTCTTCAAAGTTCAGTATATATTTTCTCCCTTGTCCAACTTGGCTTTTCATATACATTGCATTGTCTAAGTTTTTTTGAGCTGCTACATAATCTTTTTTAATTTCAACAGCACGTTTAAAATCACTAATAGCATTATCCAAATCTTCAACT
>CAZFCF010000010.1:0-76389 GCA_964517685.1 uncultured Gammaproteobacteria bacterium
TTGCGAGTCCCCGAGGAGCCGGAGTTGACTAGTCGTCAATGAGGACGACGAGGGGCGAGCGTAACGACGCAGATGGGACTTTGCGCACAGGCTCTTTAAACAGTAGTCAAGGCTTCTTCCCTAGAAAGCATGCGTGTAACTTTGTTGTGCTCATCAACTAAAACAATTTGTGGTTTGTGATTCTGTAACTCAATCTCATTGAGTTGTGCAAAAGAACAGATGATAACTAAATCACCGACGTTTACTAAGTGAGCTGCAGCTCCATTGATAGCAATAATTCCAGAAGCTCTTGGACCCTCTATTACATAGGTTGTTAAACGATTACCATTAGTGATGTCTAGAACTTGTACTTGCTCGTTTTCAATCAAACCAGAAGCATCCATTAAATCACGATCAATCGTGATACTTCCAACATAATTCAAATCACTTTGAGTTACCTTAGCTCGATGGATTTTGGAGTGTAGAATTGTTCTCAGCATTTTTTTGTAGATCAGTTCTTTTCTTAATACGTTGCTTGTCAGCGCCAGGAATTATATAAACTATGATCGATCTGCCTATCATTTTATCAGGGATACCTTCAGCTGTTCCATGATCCATTAAATCATCAACAAATCTTTCAGCAAGTTTCTTTGCCAAGCCTGAATGTTGCACTTCACGCCCTTTAAGAGTGATATTGAGTTTTACTCTAATTCCTTTATCTAAAAACTTCTTGCTGTGATCGATACGCGTCTGGTAATCACCAACACCAATGTTGTAGCCCATTTTGATTTCTTTGTATTCGCTACCATGGGTTTTCTTGGCACTTTTTTCTTTTTTATTTTGTTCGAATTTATACTTACCGTAATCAAGGATACGAGCAACAGGCACATCTGCCTTCTCAGTAACCACGTATAAATCTAAATCAGCTTCTTTTGCAAGCTTTAAAGCATCTTCCTTGGTCATCTCTCCAAGGTTCTCTCCGTGCTGATCAATAACTCTTAGGGTTCTCGCTCTAATGTATTCATTTAGAGGGATATTAAATTTTGGCCGTCTATTTTTGTTGAAAAAAGGTCTATTATTACCTCTGTCTGAATTTGGAAACATGAATTTATAGTTGGCAACAACCTCCTTGGTTGCCTCTAAGATTTTACCCCAAATACCTCATATATAATCAGCGCCTGATAAAAGCCTGCTTGCAAAGAGCTAAGTTTCTAAATCTTTAAGCTTAAAACAATAATCAGTACAGGCTTTTAGAGCTTCAGGATTGGCTAAGTTTTTGCCAGCAATATCAAAGCCCGTGCCATGATCCACGCTAAGCCTGAGAAATGGCAGACCTACGGTTAAGTTAATGGCTCTAAATCCTCCCAAACCCTTGATTAAAGGCAGAGCTTGATCGTGATAAGCGGTGACATAAAGATCATAATCAAGTTTCTGATTTTTTAAATACTTTTGAGCAGCGTCCGCAAGCAAAGAATCTGCAGCCAAGGGTCCTGAGATTTGGATTCGAGAATTCAAGTCTTGCTCAGATTCTTTTAAAAATTCTTCGATTATAGGTCGCATAATTTTTTTTTCTTCATCACCAATTAAACCATTTTCACCGGCATGTGGATTCAATCCTGCAACTGCAATTTTTGGTTCAGATATTTTAAAAATATTTTCTAAACCGCGAGTACTATTAGTAAAAACTTTTTTTAGCCTTCTAGAAAGCTCTTTGGGAACATCTTTTAGTGCGACATGCCTAGTGGCAAGTACCAATCTAAAATCATCTAATAAAAAAAACATTTCAATATCATCTCTAGTCAAACCATTAATGCTCGCAAGTAACTCTGTCTGACCAGAGTACTCAATACCAGCCAGCCACAGGGATTCCTTAGCAACGGGACCAGTAATTAAATAATCTAACTCTTTATTACAAAGCAATTCTGATGCGCGCTTGAGGGTGTTATAAGCATGCCCTCCCGAGTAGGGACAAGGCTGTCCTATAGTAATTTTTTCTTGTAATTTTTCAACTTCAGTTTCATCATCTATTAGGATGATCTCAAGATTAGAATTATTTTTTGTTGCAAAAAAAAACTTTTGAAAAATCTCAGGACCAATACCTGTGAGGTCTCCGTATGTGTATCCTATTTTCAGAGTTTGATTTTGTTTATGATCCAATTAATAAAAACCTTACCAAGATTAGATTCTAGCAAATGCTGTCATTGTGCTAAAATTAGAGGAAGGAGATTAAATCATGATGGCTCATTCAAAAACAATTATCGAGGGGAAAAACGTAGAGATCACTCCAGCTATTAAAGAATATGCTGAATCAAAACTTTCAAGAATTTACAAACATTTCGACAGCTTAATCGAAAACCAAAATATCAAACTAGTTCTTTCAGTTGTAAAAAGTCTTAACAAAGGCTCTCCACTACAGAAAGCCGAAATCACTATCTACCTTAAAGGTGGGCACATTATTAGATGTAACTCTTCTGCCGAGATCGCTTATGCAAGCATAGATACAGTGCTTGATAAAATTGAAGCTCAATTAAGAAAGTACAAAACTAAGATCTACAGTAAGATTCGCAGTGGTAAGAGCGTTAAAGAGTACGGCATCACTTGCGATGTTCAAGATGAAGTTGTACCAGTAGAAATGCTTGAACATATCAATGATTACGAAGTACCTAAAATTATCAAAGTGAAACGCTTCCCAATGGCAGCCCTTGAGCCTGAACAAGCCATAGAGATGTTGAATGACAGTGGCCATCCGTTCTACATGTTCTTAAATGTTTTCTCTAATCGTGTTGCTTGCGTTTATGAAAGAGAAGATGGTGGATTCGGACTAATCGAACCCGACCATGCAGAGGCAGTTTAGGAAACTGGATCCCTACGCCCTTTCAGGGCTCAGGATGACGGCGAGGATTAACCCTCATTTTTAAACCCTTGTAATTACGCAATATTTAATAAAACTGAGCAATTAGTACATATAAGTCATGCTAATATCAATATTAGCTATACGTATTAATTGTATGGTTACTTCATATAATGCTTGAAGCCTCAAACACCAGAGCAAATAATCCTTTAAATAGTGCCCGCAATTTGGCAACGAGCCCGGCAGCCCAGAATCCAGAAAAAACTTCTACAACAAAAAAAGAAATCACTTTTCCCGAAACCACTACTCCCTATTTTAGAGAGATAGGAGCTGAAGCCAAAAAAGAGATTCATGAAGCCGGAGAAGATTTCCAAAAGAGTCTCGGATTAGATCCAAAGGAAATGGAAGCAGAGGCTAAGGCTGCTGAAAAGAAAGATACAAAATCAGATAGCATATGGTCTACTTTAAAGAAACAGGAATGGATACATTGGGTAAACCGAAATCTTTTTCATGATGATTGTTTTGCACGAAAAATATTATCACTAGAAAATGAATTAGCAGAAGGATTAGATCCAACCTTTGAACAACTAAAAGCTCCTAAATGGTTTAGAAATGGCTTCTACAGAGTGTTGTGGGGTATGACCTTTGTAACCACTGGCTTTAGATCTTTATATGAAGCAATAGATCAAGAGAAAGGAATTGCTGGTTTAAAAAAGGTTGTACAAGATGGAGTTTCTGTAGTTGCTTTGACAACCATCACAGCACGAGTAATGAACTGGCTCCAAGAAAAACTTTACACTGCAATGGGAATGCCACATCTAGTTAAAAACTTCGTGCGTCCAGCAGCTACAATCGGTGCTTGCGTTAAAGGTATTGAATACTTTGATATGGTTGGTGAGCCTGCTGGTGAATATGCAGTTAAACTTGCTGAAAAATTCATGGGCAAGAAAGCCGAGCCAGCACCTAAAGTTCAAGTGGCTTAAGATGGATTGCCACGCCTTCTTCGAAGGCTTGCAATGACGACGTTTAACTATGCCAACCCATCTATATAACCAATGTAAGGTAGTTCGCGGAATTTCTGATCATAATCTAAACCATAACCCAGAATAAATTTATCATCGATAGTAAAACAGCAATAATCGGGTTTGATGTGAGCCAGCTCAGGATCACGCTTTGAGGGCTTATCAAAAAGAGAAATAATTTTAACTGAGTTCACATGTGTCTGATGTGAAAAAAAATCTAAGAGAAACTTTGCTGTTCTGCCTGAATCTACAATATCTTCAACAATCAGAACATCCTTACCAGGCAGATCCGGAAGTGTTAAATCATAAGTTTTGAAATTACCAGAAGATTGAGTACCATCATAACTTGAAAGTCTAATGAACTCTATTTGACAAGGTAGATCTAATTTACGCACAAGATCTGCAGTAAATAGAAAAGCTCCTTTGAGCACACCAACTATTACTAAAGTGGTGGTATTTGCATAATCTTTAGTGATTTGTTTTGCTATTTCTGATATTCGCTCTGCGATCTGTTCTTCAGAATAAAGGACTTTGATATTTTCTTTGTTAATCACTAATTGCATTCATAGACTATTCTAACTCAAGCCAAATTTGCTTTTGTTTAATTGCGAAATATTTTTCTTTTTTAAAATTTATTCTATGGAAACCACCTTGTGAAATACATTTCAAGAAAGTATCTACAAAAGCAATATTAGGAGTAAAGACCTTTTCCAAAATTCTTCGCTGAATTATAGGTTCTAAGGATCTAAATTTATTTAAATCCCAAGGCAATTCACCTAAACCAGTCAGGCTTTGCTTTACAACTTTATCAATAAAATTTCGTTCTTGCCGTACAAGCTTGGATAAGACATCTACATTATTCAATAAATTATTATTGATTTTTAAAGCTTCAGGAATAATTTTCAAACGAATTCTATTGCGTGAAAATTTAAGATCTTGATTAGAACTATCTTCAATGTATTCTAATTGCTTCAGTTCAGCAAATTCTTCAATCATTGCTCTAGATATATGTAAAAGCGGTCTATGTATATAAGTACTAGCATCTAGTTTTCGGGAGCGAGGAATACCTTCAAGACCTTTAAGATTAGTACCCCTGAAAATTCTAAAGAGTACAGTTTCAACATGATCATCTAAGTTATGGGCTAAAAGAATATGATTAATTCCATTCTTGCGACATTCATCTTTGAAGATTTCATATCTAGCTTTTCTTGCTAAATTTTCTTTTTTACCGAGTTCACCATAACGAAATTGATAGGAAAGCAATTTAATTTTATTAGTTTCACAAAAATCCTGAAGAAATTCTAGGGCATGGCTAGAATCCTTACGCCAACCATGGTCTACATGAAGCACATAGATTAATTCAACTGGATAAAATTCTAATAAAGCTTTTAATAGAACCATGGAATCAATACCAGCAGAACATGCCACTGCTATTTTCAAACCGTTAAGTTTACAACTATCAAGATAGTGTTTTAGATGGTCAATTAAATTATTTGAATTTAGCAAAATTAGATATCTTCTAATTCATCGTCATCGTCGTCTTTATCATCATTATCAGACTCTCGGCTAGGTGTATTTTCTTTTTTCTTTTCATCCTTCTTCGCATCTGGCTTTAATAAAGTATTGGCAAAGGACTTATCAACGATTGCATCTTTTTGTTTGACATTAACTTTAGGCGTTACATTGATACGCTTAGAGATATAAAGTATGCCATCTAGCTTCGGCTCTATAAGACCTTTTGAGAAGACTACTGTTGCGCTGACGAGTTCATTATAGTTAAATTCATTTGCTGCAAAAAGTCTTTCTAATTTATGTTCAGTGAGTAATTGAAAAGAATCATCAAACACTTGATTATCAGGTTTTTGAATTAGATCTTTATTTACAGTTGCAGTTGCTTTGACATTGTCAGGAAGTATTGAATATAGAGTTGCAGAATATTGTTCACCAGCTTTAACCTGTTCTGGACTACTAAAGAAAATTTGATGTTCATCTAAATAGCTCTTAGCATTGCCGTAATAGACTGTGACTAATTCAAATTGAATTTTGTCAGAGACTACTTTCCACTCTTTGCCGAACTTCTGTAAGAAAATTTGTCCTTGAGAAATTGCATTGAGTACACCATTTTGATTGAGATCTTTATTAAGCTCAGCAGACTTGCCATAGAAAAAATCTATTCCAGAAACTGTTGCGTAAAGATCTTGACTTCTGATTGTACGTTTTTGGTTATCAACTTTTATATCAGGATATGCCTTCCAAAGTGCCTCGGTAAGCGACTTATAATCATCCTTGGTAATGCCATCACCTGTGACAAAATCCTTATGATAAAAAGAAAACAACTTTTCTGCGTTGTGGTCATTCCAAGCTTGATAAATTTCTTTAAAAGCAAGTTCAACTGGATCAGGGCTAGTCTCTTCTGCAGCAGCAACGGCTTCTTCAGCACTCACCGAAAAAGGACAGAGGACTAAAAACAGTAAAACAAAAATTCTTATTAATTTCATGGTTTAAATCGTTAATTTTTTCACTAACTTTTTTACTTTCATTTACCATGTTATCTTATGGTAGCTGAATTAGCAAAGGTTTTAAGAGCAGACGCTGTTGAAAGTATTCACTATGGACATGCATGCCTCTTTAGCAAAAGCGGTTTAGCTCAAATATGGGGCGATGAAAATTTCTACTGTTTCACAAGATCAATTATCAAACCCATACAAGCAAAGGTCTCTTTAATAGATTTAGATAATGCTGTTAGCAATGAGGATATAGCGATAGGCAGTGCATCTCATTCAGGTAATGAAGAAGCAAGGTTATTAGTTAGAGATTTACTTAATAAGTTTGCTAACGTCGAATCGAACTTAAAATGCGGAACCTTTGTAACTAAACACAAGAATCTAGAAAGCCGCATTCATCATAATTGCTCTGGTAAACACTCTTTGATGCTTGCTGCTTGTAAAAAGCAAAACTATTCAATAGATAACTATGATGATCTCAAACATCCTTTGCAACAAAAAATCCTTCAAGAGCTGCAACGTCTATCAGGCAAGGATTCTATAAGAACAGCTATTGATGGCTGTGGACTGCCAACTTTTTATTTAGCAATTAAAGATATGGCAAAAACTTTTTACAACTTAATTACTGATCCTGATTATCAAAGAATAATTTCTGCAATGAATCAATTTCCTTTTATCGTTGGTGGTGAAGAACAGTTTGATTCATTACTAATGAATAAGTATCCTAATAAATTTCTGGCTAAAGGCGGAGCAGAAGGTTTAATGGTTGTTTGTAATCTTGAAAAACAAGAATCATTGCTTATCAAAATTATCGATGGTTCAAGTCGTGCCAAAGCATTTATCACAAATAAATTTCTAGAGGAATTAAATTGGATAGAAAAAAAATCTATTCCTATCGATATCAATATTTACAATAGTAGAAAAGAAATTGTTGGCACTTATCAATAGGACTCAATTGCTGAAGCCTTGTCAATAACATCGCTTGAGTCGTCTTTGAAATATGAAACATTCCTATCTTGCAAAATAACTCGGAATGGTAAGCTGGCAAATTTCCACCAATTATCAAATTTACTACTTACCTCTTCAATATCTCTATTTGAAGCAATTTGCTGCAAATCTTGTTTTTGAGTGTGATGTAATATAAAGCGATTAAAGGAGAAGAATAAATAAAAGAAATTATCAAATTCACGATCACATTTATCTAATAGTGGTTTGATTTTAAAAGCTTTAAGAAGAGAGCTAAATATTGGCAAGACTTTAATTTTATTCAACATACCAATCGCTCCAAAACCAGCACATAGTAAATTTCTAAAGTCAGAATGTTTTTTTGAATTCTGTTTTTTCCAGAACTCGTTTATATTAGCTGGCACTTCACCTGTTATATAGCTCAGCGAAATCAATCCCTGAGAGTAATTTGTAAGTTTAGTAGCAATCTTTTGCGAAGATTCATGATTAAAAACATTACCCAAAACACTTGCTACCATACCACCATAATTTAAAGCAGCACTAACAATGCCAACTGGCAAACTAATAATTTGACTGAAAAGTTTAGAACGAATATAAAGCCAATGATTTTCTGGTTCTTCTTGTCCAACTTTTTTAATGACAAAAGCTCCTGAAGGTTTATGAACTGTATATTCAGTAGACAAGAAAGTTTTTATTTTTTCTGAATAGCCCTTGAATAAATTAGAAACCAGTCGCTTTATTCTTTGGTTCTCTTGCTCATAAATAATATTGCTATAAGTATGATTCCTATCAGCTTTTACAAACACATTCCATAAATCACTTAAGCTAGAACGAATGCGATTATTTACAAACGTATAAATATCTTTTACATGATTTTGTTTTTCATAAAGATTTTTGGATAGAACCGGTCCGTCATAAGGTACTAAGCTCCAAACGATTTTTCTAAAATTCCAAAAAGTATTAGTGGTGATGGTATTTAAATCATCGAAGGTTTGAGCTAACCTAGTTGGCAAGCCAAGCAAACCTTTCGTTGAATAAGGGAAAAATGCTTTGAAGAGTCCAACCCAAGGAGAAACAAAAGCATTCAGATTATATACCTTCCTGCCAAGAACCGTAGAATCAATATCGTCCACATAGTCCATTGCCACATCATCTGGCTTTGATATATTTTCACCAGGCTGAGCATAGATAGAATACTGACAAACTTCTCGCAAACGGTGACAGAAATCTCCTAAACGTTTCAGTCCACTGGTTTTAGAATTATCCTTCAAGACATCATCTTTTATAAAAAAACTTATAAATGATTTGAATGCCATAAGGGCAGTACCAGTTGCCGCAAAAGTAAAATTCAAATTTGATTTTTTAAGCAAACTTTTCTTACCTTGCTTCCTAAGAGCTTCTTGCATTTTATGAAAATTGAATTCTTCTTCGCTTATGTTTGATTCTTCTTTTTTAGAAAGCTCCTCAGCTAACTCAGGTTTACGTGCCATGGCAGCAGCATCCGAAGACGCACGCAAATGAGCCATCTGGCTAAAGCTATTAGAATTTAGCGCTGTTGGATTTATATTTATTCCTTAATTGGCTCTCTACTCACCTCAATTCGTATAGAGCTATATATATTATAGGGTTTTGTATATATGGATTACAAGGGTATTTTTCACCTTGCCTTAACTTTTGAGGCAAATTAAGGCTAAAAGCAGATATCTTCAATATTTCTTAAAGAAATTTGTGATTACATTATTAGTCGCGGTTTGCTAGAATAAGCCAATTGTTATGCCAAAACAGAAAACTAATAAATCAGCAAAAAAACGTTTCAAACTAAGTGCGAACGGTAAATTAATGTTCAAAAAATCTGGTAAGAAGCACATTAATACTCACATGTCTGCTAAACGCAAACGTAGATTGAGAAACCCAGAAGGCGGCATTAGTAAAGATCATTACGATAAAACAATGTTGATGTTCCCTTACGCTAAGTACGCAAGATAGTTTTTGTTTTATATATAAGGAAATTTTATGAGAGTCACAAGAGGCAATGTAAATAGAAAAAAACACAAGAAAGTTTTAAAACTGACTAAAGGCTTTGCCGGCAGTAGAGGTAAGACATTCAGAGCTGCGATGCAAGCGATGATGCTAGCTCTTAAGCGCGCATACAAAGATCGCAAGAATAAGAAAAGAGAATTCAGAGGTCTTTGGATTCAAAGGATCAATGCTGCAGTTCAACAGTACGATCTTTCTTACAGCAGATTTATCAATGGCCTATCAAGAGCTAATGTAATCATCAATAGAAAATTACTTGCTGAAATGGCAGTAGAAGATGAAACAGCATTTGCTGAGTTAGCTAAACTTGCTAAGCAGTCTCAAGCTGTAGCAGCGTAGTTCATTCTGTGTCATTGCGAGCGAAGCGAAGCAATCCCCTTGCGTAGTAGAATGGATTGCTTCGTCGTTACACTCCTCGCAATGACGCTAGAACTTTTGGTTTAACTCAAGTAACACCGTATAAGTTGGCAACATATAAAGATCTTCACCTGCCTTGGCATTAGCAACAAACTCATCCAAAGCCTCTTCTAGATTTGGCTTCACTTTGATATTCTTTTCTGCAATTCCTGCATATTTAAGCCTAGTAGCCATGTCATAAGCTCTATGACCACTACAGAGAAATTCTCTTTCTGGGTTAGCTTGATGAATCAAAGCCATTTTCTCAAAGTCAGCATCCCATAACCAAGATACATCTCTACCATCAGCATAATTATCATTAATCGCGATGAGAAACTTTGCATTAGGATTTTTACACAAGTGCCTTACTACTTCACTACAGCCCGTAGGGTTCTTAATCAAAAACACTTGATACTCTTTATCCTTATAAGTTCTTTTCTCAGATCTACCGAAAACAGTTTGGTAAGCTTCAACACCTTCTTTAATCTGCTTAAAACCAATACCAGAAGCAAATGCAGCCGCTGCTGCAGAGCTAGCATTATAGGTATTATAAAGTCCAGGTAAATGCAGGGTCACTGGCTCAGAGCTAGTATTGTTTGCAGTAAATTTCAATATTGAATAATCTGATTTCTCTTCTTGGATTTCACAACTGAAATCTACTGGAATATTCTTACCATGGGTATCCTGCTCTAGATTTAAAATCTCTCCATCTACTGAAGTTCCAGCATTTTTAGAATACTTCATATTGAATAGAAAAATCTTTACTTGGGAATTGTTGCAAAAAGATTCTTGAATCTCTAGAACCTTGTTATCATCAGCATTTAAGACGAGTGTAATTTGCCCATTATTTATAAGTGCATTTTTGATACCTTCGATAATTAATTTCTGCGTGCTATCTACCTCACCAAATCTATCTAATTGATCACGATAAATATTAGTTACAGCTATAACTTTAGGTTTTAAATTCTGCGCAACTTTAACAAAGGCTGCTTCATCAAGTTCAAGTGAGTAATCTGTAGTTTTTAATTTACCAAAATAATTAGTTGAGAGAACTAGTTCAGCAACAATTCCATAATAGAGGTTCGCGCCCATATCGTTACAGATCACTGAGCCCGTCTTGTCATTGCGAGCCTTTGAAGAAGGCGTGGCAATCCAGTCTGCATGATTAGCAGCTAATATAATCTGTTTCAGAATCCCCGTACTAGTCGTTTTCCCATTAGTACCAGTAACAAAGAAAGCATAATTACCATCTTTTAGATCCTGCGCAAAGTCTTGTAAAATTTTAGGATTAACCGCCAAGGCAACTCTACCAGGAAGCGCTGAACCTTGACCTAATTTTAGAAATCTAATTAACTCTGCTACTCGCTTTGCTGCATTAGTAGCAATAAAATTCAACATAAATTACCCTGGAGGCCACTGATATCTACGACCCGCAAGAACATGAAGATGTACATGGCTAACGGTCTGCCCACCATCATCACCAACGTTATTAACTACACGATAGCCACTTTCCGCAAAGCCTTCTTGTGAAGCAATTTTACTTGCAGTGATCAAAAGTTTACCTAAAATTTCTACATCAGAATCCTTGAAATCGTTTAAGGATTCTTTGTGAATTTTAGGAATCACTAGAATATGGTGCGGACTTGCAGGATTGATATCTCTAAATGCAAGTATCTCATCATTCTCCCAAACCTTATTTGCAGGAATTTCACCTTTGATAATTTTGCAGAAAATACATGCGTCGTTAGACATTAATCACATTATATTACTGATTAATGATTTAATAAAATTTTTGGTAATAACCTAACGCTATTATTGCAGAATAAACTGTAACCCCTACAAAAATTTTCATTCCCAGTTCTGATGATTTAATTTTTTCTGCAATATAAATTTTAAATGTTTCAAATTCACTTTTAAGTAATAGAACTGTTGTATTTAGGTCTTTCATTTCAGATCGGATTGCAGCTTCCATATCTTTCATATCAGATCTTATTGCAGCTTCAGTATCCTTAGCTTCAGATCTAATTAATGCTCCCATTTCTTGCATATCAGCTCTAATCGCTGCTTCAGTATCCTTCATATCAGACCTTATTGAAACCTCTATTGCTTTCATATCTGACCGTATAGAAGCTTCCGTATCTTTTACTTCTGAACGAATCAATGCTCCCATTTCCTGCATATCAGCTCTAAGTTCCTTGATATCACCTTTTGTTGCCAAATGACTTTCAGTAAAGTCAGCTAAGACCTGAGCATGAGCATTGGCCTGCTTCTCAGGAATCCCAAGTCGTTTAAGTTTTCTTGCATAGTTTAAGCTATCGTAAGCCATATTCATTTAATTTTATCCCCCTAATGGTTAAATTTATACCAAGAGTTAACTTAAAAATCAATATAGTGAAATCACGTAGAACCCAGTATTAATAAGGCTTAAGGTTGGACTAAGTGCAAGCACGTAACTGACAGTAAAAACAATTCAATGACGATTACAACAAATGTCCCAATTTATCTTTCTTAGTATGTAGATACTTCGAGTTATGCTTCTGCACCATACCTTTAATTGAAACTCTATCTACAACTTCAAGTCCATAGCCTTCGATACCATAAATCTTCTTAGGGTTATTAGTAATGATTTTGATTTTCTTCAATCCAAGATCCGTAAGAATCTGCGCGCCCACACCAAAGGTTCTGAGATCAGCAGGGAAACCTAATTTATGATTGGCTTCTACAGTATCATGTCCTTGATCTTGCAATTCATAAGCTTTAAGTTTATTGAGTAAACCAATGCCTCTACCTTCTTGTCTTAAATAAACCAAAACTCCAAGACCGGCATCTTTAATCTGTTCTAGAGAATGTTGTAATTGCTCACCACAATCACAACGTAAACTTCCAAACAAATCTCCAGTCAAACATTCACTATGCATACGCACTAGTACCGGCTCATCATTATTAATTGCTTGTTCCAAGTCTCCTAGAACCAAGGCTACATGCTCTTTCCCAGAGAGAAAATCTTTATAACCATAAATCTTAAAATGCTCTTCAAACTTAGTTGGCAAATTCACACCAACCACACGATGAACGAATCTTTCATTCTTCAATCTATATGCAACTAAATCTGCAACAGTAATAAATTTGAGACCATGTTCTTTAGCAAAATGAAAGAGATCATCTCTTCTTGCCATTTCACCATTCTCTTTTAGAATTTCACAGATTACACCACAGGGCTTCATACCAGCTAAGCGCGCTAAATCTACCGCAGCTTCAGTATGACCAACTCTCTTGAGCACTCCACCTTCAACTGCTCTTAAAGGAAAAATATGTCCCGGTCTGCGTAAATCTTCTGGCTTAGTCTCATCAGCAATGGCAACTTGAATAGTTTTCGCTCTATCAAAAGTACTAATACCAGTAGTCACTCCAAATCTAGTATCCGCATCGATACTAATAGTGAAAGCAGTTTTCATGGTGTCATTATTGGCATCAACCATTTCACCAAGCTGTAAATATTCTGTGCGCTCTTTCGTCAAAGCTAAGCAAATCAAACCACGACCATACTTGGTCATAAAATTGACCATATGGTGATCAATCATTTCTGCAGCACAAATTAAATCGCCTTCGTTTTCTCTGTCGCTATCATCTGCAACTACGACTAATTTGCCAGCTCGGATGTCTTCCAAAGCCTCATCAATAGTATTAAAGGTAATTTTGTTGTCCATTAGTAAACTCTATATATTTAAAGTATGCCACACGGTGGCGTTCCTTCATTCGGCTAATCAGGAGCAAGCTCCTGTTCGCCTTCATTCAGTATAACTCTTAAATAGCTTCGTAGCCTTTACCAAAACTTAACCTAATTTTGTTTTTCTTTTATTACTATGGGAATGTCATCAGCACAAGGTCTTAGTCCAAATACAGCGCCTCCAGCTCCACTTGCACCAAATACATCTCAACCAACGCAACCAGATTCAACAATGCAAAACGTTAGGGATCTTAATAAAAAGCGCGAGACTCCAAAAGGCTTTGGACCAGGTGAAGAAGGTAGATCTAATGCTGCTGCTTTTACTAGACCTGGATCTAGTTTTGGCAAGAATCCTAAAGATTCTGACTAAACTAAAAATTTTTAATTTAGATCTTAACCAAACTTTAAAACAAAATTGATTTCTTAAAAACATGGAATTCTTCGACGACACAGTAAATACTTCAAGTTTCAAAAGTGAAGCAGGCAACCAAGCTGAGTTGGTTACTTCATTCTTTAATAGCTACACCGACGACAAAGAACTTGGGTTCTATCAGGCGATGATAGTTGATCTTTACCGAGCAATCACTTGCTACAGAATGTACGATAGCCTTGAAGAATTCATGGCAATTAATCCAGAACTTAATGACTGCAAAGAAGATATTGAAGAGCTTTGGAAAGAATTCGACAAGCTTACTGAACCAGAATTGGCTGACGTGGCGCTTGAGTTATTGAAAGACCTTTAAGCAAATGCCGTATGGCTTGCTCATGGGGATTGCTTCGCTGCGCTCGCAATGACGATTATTACATCCACTCCGGTAGTGAATCCTTCGCAACCAAATCCTCATTCGTCTCTCTTTGAATGATTACAGAACTTTTACCATTATTAACCATCACCATTGCTGGTCTTGGAACACGATTATAGTTAGAAGACATACTATAGTTATATGCTCCTGTAGAATAGACTACTAAACGATCACCAGGATTAGCTTCTGGCAATTCTACATCTTTAATTAGAACATCTCCAGATTCACAGTATCTACCAGCAATAGTTACTGTTTCTTTTTTACTTTGTTTAGTTTTAGCATCCAGCTCTGTTAAATATTTAGCTTGGTACATGATAGGACGAGTATTGTCTGCCATACCACCATCTACTGCAACATACTTTCTGATGCCTTCGATATTCTTGATATTGCCCACAGTATAGACCGTAGCTCCAGCGGGACCAACTAAACTTCTACCAGGCTCAATCATAATCACTGGCTGCTTTAGAGAGAACTCTTGAGCATATTTTTTAATCGCTTCACAAATCACTCCAACCCAAGCTTCGATCTCAGGCGGATCATCACTCTCTAGATATTTAATACCAAGACCACCACCAACATTAATAAGTTCAAACTCAAGATCATATTTATCTTTGATTTGTTTATAGCGCTCAAGTAAAACTCTGCAAACATCTTTATGTGGAATTGTTTCGAATATTTGTGAACCGATGTGAGCATGTAAACCACGGATAGTAATAGACTTTAAAGCTAATAAAGCTTGGATAACTTTATCCACATCTTCTAAATTAAAACCAAATTTACTATCAATCTTGCCGGTCTTAATGTACTCATGAGTATGGCATTCAATCCCTGGTGTAATTCTGATCAGGACTTTAACATCACAATTTTTGGTTTTAAGATACTGGCTAATTAAATCAATATCTCTAAAGCTATCTACAACAATAGTTACTTGATTTTCTATAGACATAGAAATTTCTTCGTAGCTTTTATTATTGCCATGGAAAATAATTTTACTTGCAGGGAATTTCACTGAAAGCGCAGTGTACAACTCGCCACCACTGACAACATCAAGCCCAATGTTTTCTGATTGCATTAATTTACAAACTGCTTGGCAATTCAAAGCCTTGCTTGCATAAACTATTTCATAAGCTGTATTGGTTTTCTCAAAACCACGCTTGTAAGCTTTGATACGCTCTCTAATAGTCTGCTCACAGAGTACATATAAAGGAGTGCCATATTTCTTTGCCAGATCTTCAACAAAAATCCCTCCTAGGGAGATTTTGTTTTCAGGATTTACAGTATATGAAACTGGTTTGACTTGGTTAATAGTAAGCTCTTCGATCACAGAAAAGTATTGTAGCAGGCTATTATAGAAGAGAGATGAAGATTTTCCTCGGACAAATCAATCCAAAAATTGGTGATATCAATGGCAATTCCAAAAAGATTTTGGAATTCTGCTTTACAGCAAAAGCACAAGGCGCAAACCTAGCTGTTTTCCCGGAAATGAGCCTTATTGGCTATCCACCAAAAGATCTCATCCTCAAACCTGAATTATACGAAAAACAGAATCAAGCTTTAGAAATAATTGCCAAAGAAAGCACAGCAAACTTTGGAATAATTCTTGGTGGTATCTCTCCAAATCCTAAATATGGCAAAAGACTTTTTAATTCAATTTTTTGTTTGGCTAATGGGAAGCTAGAATCCACTGCTCATAAAACCCTGCTTCCAAGTTATGACGTCTTTGATGAGACTAGATATTTTGAAGCTGCTAAGGAAAGTTCTGTTTGGGATTTTATGGGGTATAAAATTGGACTTTCAATCTGTGAAGATATTTGGATAGAAGAATTAGATAATCTCTACAGTAAAGATCCAATCACTGAGCTGATTTCAAAAGATGCAGATTTTATCATCAATTGCTCTGCTTCGCCATATAGCTTTCATAAACCATTGATTCGCAAAGATATGATTGCGAAAATTTCTAAGAAATTTTCGCTGCCAATAATTTATGTAAACCAAGTAGGAGCCAATGATGAATTAATTTTTGATGGTGCCTCTCTGGTGTTTAATAAACAAGCAAACCTAGTTAGCAAGCTCAAATCATTTGCTGAAGACCATGCAACTATTGATTTAAATGAAATTGAGAATCTTCCTGCAATAGCGACAACAGAGCGTGGCAAAGAAAATATTTTCAGCATTATTGATGATATAAATTCAAGTAGTGCAGCAGAACTTGAATCTGCTTTAGTACTGGGATTGCAGGACTATATTTATAAATGTGGTTTTTCTAAAATAGTCTTGGGACTATCTGGCGGTGTAGACTCCGCTCTAGTAGCTTATTTTGCAGCCAAAGCCCTAGGTAAAGAAAATGTTTATGCTTATATGCTGCCTTCAGAATTTACCTCTAAAGAAAGCTTTGATGATGCAGAAGCTCTTGCTAAAAATCTAGGTATTAATTATCAAATAGTTAGTATCGCCAAACTGCACAATGAATTACGGACCGTGATCCCAGATTTAAATAATTTGGTTGATGAAAATTTACAACCAAGAATCAGAGCAAGCATATTAATGGCTTTCGCCAACTCTTTACATGCTCTACTACTTTCTACTAGTAATAAATCAGAAATTGCCGTAGGTTACTCGACACTTTATGGCGATAGCTGTGGGGCACTTGCAGTAATTGGCGATCTACTGAAAACCACTATTTATAAGCTTTGTGACTATATCAATCGAGACAGCGAAATTATTCCTGTTAATATTCTCAAAAAAGCTCCTAGTGCCGAACTGAGACACGGTCAAAAAGATAGTGACTCACTTCCAGATTATGAAATCTTAGATAAAATAATTCTTCTTTATGTTCAAGAGTTAAAATCTTTGGAAGAAATAGTAGCTTATGGCTTTGAGGAATCGGTTGTTATGAAAGTTCTTAATATGATCGATAGAGCAGAATATAAACGCCAACAAGCACCGCCTATACTCAAAGTAGCCAGCAAAGCCTTCGGTATAGGACGTCGCATGCCAATCGCTCAAGGATTCAAGAATGGATAAAGTCAAACTCGGACAAATTAATTTTATAAATTGCTTGCCAATCAATTTACCATTTGCAGACGAAGGGAATGAGGTCTTTGAAATCATTCAAGGTCACCCCACCCAAATCAATGAACTCCTACGCAAAGGAGAAATCGACCTAGCTCCAATCTCCTCATATGAATATCTTTCAAACCCTGATCAATACGAGATCTTAGAAGGAATCTCAATTAGCAGCAAAACTCAAGCAGATAGTGTTTTAGTTTTTGCAAACAGCGAAGAAGAAATTCAAAACACCAAAGAAATTTTTATCACTGATAAAAGTGCGACATCGGTAAATTTATTGAAAATTATTCTTGAGAAAAAATTCAAGCGTGATCTAACTACAATCAAATTTACTAGCTTTACTAAGAATTCTTCTGAATACTCTGTCAAACTATTAATTGGTGATGAGGCTCTCAAAGAAGCTCAGCAAAACAATTACAAATATATTCTGGACTTAGGTACAGCTTGGTATGAACTAACTAATTTACCAATGATTTTTGCTCTCTGGTGTTTCAATAAGGATTCAACTGCCATTGAACACTATGATGAAATCCAAACTCTTATACTTGCAGCTCGTGATCTAGGATTAAGTGAAATGTTACCCGATGTAATTGTCGAAGCTTATAAACAAACTGGCTTACCAAAAGCAACTTTAGCCAAATATTTTCAAAATCTTGATTATGATTTCACGGACAAACATGAAGAAAGCTTAGAACTATTTTCAAGCTATCTTAAATTCCCATTGAAGCTATAAATCCAATTTACCTATGATTTTTGCCAAATTTGGCAAAATTATGGTATGATTTTTGCCAAAAGGGTATAAAAATCAAAGGTAATGTATCGTTTTATAGAGAAATCCCTCAAAAACTGGCAGGAAAGTAAAAAGCCAAATCCAATACTTTTAAGAGGCGCACGCCAAGTTGGCAAAACCTACATTATAGAAAAATTTGCCAAAGAAAATTTTTCTAACTACATTTATATAAATTTTGAATTTGAAGCTCATCTCAAAAATATTTTTATAGATTTAGATCCTGAAAAAATTAGCACAAGAATATTTCAAGAATTAAAACAAAAACTTATACCAGGACAGACTTTAGTTTTCCTTGATGAAATTCAAGAATGTCCAGAAGCAATTTTGGCAATGAGATATTTTTACGAGAGAATGCCTGGCTTGCATATCATCGGAGCAGGCTCACTTCTAGAATTTCTTTTAAACTCAGGCAAAATTTCAATCCCTGTAGGAAGAATTGATTTTTTATTTCTGGGACCAATGTCTTTTTGTGAATTCTTACTTGCTAACTACAGTAACGACCCAACAATACTCAATCAAATCAAATCCTTATCACTATTAGCTAAGCATGATGAATTTTTTCACAATAATCTACTTAAACAAGTCAAAAAATATTTTTACGTAGGCGGTATGCCAGCAGTAGTAGATAAATATTTAAATACTCAGTCAGGATTAGTCGATCAAGCAGAATTAATTAACCAAGAATTAGCCAAAATCATCTATTCATATAGAAAAGATTTTGGTAAATATGCAAACCTTGCTAAACAAAAATACCTGGAAGCAGTTTTCATAAAAGCTTCCAAACAAATAGCAGAGAAATTTGTTTACAGTCAAATTGATAAAGAACTTAGTTCTAAAGAATTAAAAGTTGCATATGAATTATTACTAGAAGCTTTGGTAATGCACAAAGTGTCAAGAACTAGCGCTGCTGGCTTACCTTTAGAAGCATATGCTTCAGCTAAACATTTCAAAAATATCTATTTAGATATCGGTATAGCAGCAAAGATTTTAGGAACTGATCAAAATATTCTTGATACAGCACTTAAAGAAGATGATTTTCATTCTATTGCACAAGGTCCATTAACAGAACAATTTGTGGGACAAGAACTTTTAGTAAGGCAGCCATTTTATGAAGAAGCCAAAATCTATTATTGGGCAAGAGATGTAATAAATAGTTCTGCAGAAGTAGACTACGTGATAAACCATAATTTACAAATCTATCCTATAGAAGTTAAAGCAGGAGTCAGTGGCAAACTTAAAAGCTTACGTATGTTTTTAGAAGAATACAAAGCACCTTTTGGCATAAGAATTTCAACACGAAGACTTGCATATAGTGATGGGATTCTAGACGTACCACTTTATGCGATTCAAGAAATACCAAGATTTATTGACGAACTATTTCTTAATATTCACGATTTTTCACCCAAAAACCGTGAATAAACCCCTAAAGTTACCCTTTATTCACGTTTTTTCAGCAAAAAACCGTGAATAATATTTATAATAGTAATTAAAGGATGAGTATCAATCAGAGTCGAAAAAATTATATTCAGGAATTAAAATCCAAATTTGATAGCTTACGCCCAGGCAAAGAATCTTTACTAAGCATGATTGATGAAGCAGAAATTGCTGAAGCAGTTTATAACTCGAATGCCATAGAAAACTCAACTCTAACTCTTAAAGAGACAGAAAAAATTCTTCTTGAAATGGAAATTGAAAGAGATCTTTCTCTTAGAGAGGTTTATGAAGCAAAAAACCTTGCACGTGTAGTTAATTACATTCGCAATAAATCTCAAGACAAAGAATTAGATCAAGAAACTATTTTACTTTTACATCAGATGCTAATTGGTGGCATTGATGACAAAATTTCAGGGAGATTTCGCAAGAAGGGTGAGTATGTGCGTGTTGGCAGCTATATCGCTCCAGCACCAGAACTCATTGAAACAATGATGCAAGAAGCCATAGAAGAGTATAGAAATAGTTTTGATAAATATTTCATTGATAAAATTGCTAAATTCCATCTTAGTTTTGAGCATATACATCCTTTCTGTGATGGGAATGGCAGAATGGGTAGAGCAATCATTAATTATCAATTTCAGCGTATTGGTTTTCCGGGAATAATAATTCGCGACAAAGAGAAAGCTGATTACTATAGTTCCTTCCATGACTTTGATCAAAAAGGCAAAACCGAAAGACTAGAAAAAATCATTGCTCTTGCACTTATTGAATCATTTCATAAACGGCTTGCTTATTTAGAGAGCATGAAAATTATCACACTGAAAGATTATGCAAAGAAACATAAAAGTTCTGTCTCCGCAATTAGTAATGCTGCTAAAAGGCAGACAATACCTGCATTTCGTGAGAGAGGAGCTTGGAAGATAGGATATAGTGAAAAAACAAGATGAGTAATATTGGCAAACATTTTATAGTAGGATTCCCAGATTCAGAAATGAATTCAGAGCTTGCTCATAAACTCAAGCAAATTAATCCAGCAGGAATAATTCTCTACGATATAAATTTCAAATCGCGCGAGCAAATTAAAAAACTTACAACCGACCTTAGAAATTTACTAGGGGCTGATCTAATCATTAGTACAGATGAAGAAGGCGGTAAAGTACAAAGGCTAAGAAGATTTGTTGATCCTTTGCCGAGTTTCAGAGCACTAGGTCGTCATTGCGAGTCATCGCGAGGAGCCGAAGGCAACGTGGCGATCCAGTCCTTCACCCAAACCCTAAGCACCAACTTAGAAGACCTCGGCTTCAACCTTGCTTACAGCCCTTGTGCTGACTTGAATACAGAGCCTCTAAATCCAATCATTGGACCACGGAGTTTTGGTAGCAATCCTCAAGAAGTATCTCAGCAAGTAAAATCTTTTACCACTGAACTCAACAAGACTTCAATTATCAGCTGTGCCAAACATTTCCCAGGACACGGAGCTAGTATCAGCGATTCCCATTTAGGTCTACCTAAAATTACTTACAAAAATTACCAAGAATTTGAAAAACATCTTGAACCATTCAAAGCTGCTATAGAAGCGAAAGTAGATATGATAATGATCGCTCACTTAGCAATAGAAATTCTTGGTAATGATAGATTCGATTCAGAGAAGGACCTACCAACAAGCCTCTCTAAGAAATTCATTCAAGGTTTACTGCGCGAAGAGTTAGGTTTCCAAGGCTTGGTTGTCAGTGATGAAGTAACCATGAAAGCTTTAGATCGTTTTGGTGATTGTACCGAAAGAGCAAAGCTTATGCTTGAAGCCGGCAACGATCTGATTACTTGGCATACGAATATTGATGCGGCATTGGAAGCGGCAACGTCATTGCGAAATGATTTTACCGTCATTGCGAGCGAAGCGAAGCAATCCCCCTGCGCAAGGAGATTGCTTCGTCACTACGTTCCTCGCAATGACGCCGAGTCACTACTCCACATCGCCACCAACGCTATCGAAATAATTAATCCAATTCAAAAACTCAATCTAGAAAAAACTATTCTTCTTTATAACAAACATCCCAAACTAGAAAGAGACATTATCGACAGAGTTTTTACCATGCCAAAAATGGAATTTAGCGCAGAAAAAAATTCTTGTGAATTTGCCTTAGATAAATTTGAAAATATTTTAGTACTGGAATTTCAAACTGCACTCAACACACAACTTAACGATTACTTAGCTAAATTAAAATCTCAAAAATCAAACTGCACAATAATCTCATGTGATATTCTCAGTCCTCATGTAGACATTAACCTTAATGGCTGTGGGGAACTGCATTTCACAGCCCTAAATTCAAAATTAAGCTAATTGACCTCAACAAGAGAAGGTTTTTCTGAAGGCATATCAGAGAACATTGGAATTCCAGCATGTGTCCCTCTAGATTTTTGTCCTGTTATTATCGCAGTAAAACTTTGCGAATAATTATTAGCAATAGTAAACATCCAATTACTAAAAGTATTAAGTATAGATCTTGTTTTTCTAAACTTCTCCAAAGCATTTGGATCTAATTTTGCAAGACTTTTTAAAATATTTTCTGAGATTGAAGCAAAGATACCACTTCTATTTAATATCTCTTGTGCTGCACTTATAAAACCATGACCATCTTTAGTATCAACAATGGTAGCCACATTATCTTCACTAGAATATAGTACTTCTTTGGTACCAGGATTTACAGCTTCATTTATTGCCACCGCAAATCTTCTTGCATCTTTAAGAATAGGCTGAACATTTTCCCAATTTGTTTGATTATCAGCCAGGTTAATTTCATTAAATTCTCTAATCCTAGCTTGTAAATTTAATAATGCATCCGATAACTTCATATGTAAAAAGATATAACACAATAACAAGAGATTCTGGGTTAAGAATTATTCCTACTAACTATATCTCTTCATCGCATAATAAGTCTGCGCGCTTTGTATAAAGCCTGAAACTATCATGTAGAGCAGTGCTCCAGCTGGTAACGGAATAAAGAACATCATGATTGTCATCATCATTGGCATCATCGTTGACATGCTTTTTTGCATAGCCATTTGTGGATCTTCTACTTCACCCGGCTTCAATTCTGCATGCTTAGGCGCGTTCAATGTCGTAGATAACCAAATACTAAAACCAAATAGAAGTACCAAAATCAAAATATCGAAATGGAAGGTTCCAGTATTTTTATCGAAGATTCCAGTAGCACCAAAATCTTTGATAAAGAAGAATGAATCATCTTTCAGAGTCTGCGGTAAATTAGCTTCTACTTTTGCCGTAGCACCAGCCTTAGCAGCAACAATAGTCGCGGTACCATCTTCATGCACATCAAGCTTTGCAGCAGCATGCTCTTTAGCACCACCAAAGAATCCCCATTGAATATCCTTAGGATCAAAACTAGCTTCTCCCATAGTTCGTGAAGCTTTAAGAGTAAAATCTTCACCTTCAACTAAAGTAACTTTCTTCGCATTCAATGCGATACGCGCGCGCTTACCATCTTTATCTACAAAAATTTCACCATTGCTTGCAGGTTTAATTTGTTTTTTGTGTGATTCAGCTGCAGATACCACTTTCACCTCTACATAAATTGGCTTGGCTTGAAACGGTGGCCCTGAGAAGGTCCAAAAGAGTCCAAGTAAAATTGGCATCTGCACGAGAAGAGGCAAACAACCACCCAATGGATTAATTCCATTCTCTTTATAGAAGCCCATCATTTTTTGTTGGAATTCTAAACGAACTTGATTTTGCTTCGCTGGATCGTTTTTTAATTTCTCTTCAGTCTTTTTAAAATCTTCTTGTAATTTTTTTAATTTAGGTTGCACTACCATCATCTTTCTAGTGCTCTTCACTTGCTTAAAAGTAAGTGGAGTCATGACGATCTTTACAAAAGCAGTGAGAATGATAATTGACCAACCAAAACTATCTAAACCAAAGCTTCTAGTGAATTCGTGAATTGAATTCAATAAAGGAATAAAAATCGAATAAGTAATAGCAGATATATCCATAGGCAGCCTATAGTTTATCAAACTTATAAAGAGACGATCTTAAAACTCCAACTAATTTAACGAGCGCACAACATCATTCAAAGCCTTTCTCTCTGAGGGAAATTCCTTCTCTTGAAAAGACTGCGGCAAATCTTCTGTATTACCATGATAGCCAACAGCAATCACACACATTGGTGTGAACTCATCAGGAGATAGCCCTGTTATGGCATAGGCTTTATCATCATAGAAACCACCCATGGCATGAGCAATCAATCCCATAGAATGTGCTTGTAATGCAAGTGACATCCAGGCAGAGCCCGAATCAAACTGGGCTTTAGTATTGTCCTTACCATTAAACTCTAATTTCTTTCTGGCAAAAACCAAAATCAACAATGGCGCTTTATTAGCCCACGCTTGATTTTGTTCTACCATTACAGGTCTTAGCTTATTTAAAGCCTCATCAGTAGAAGCATACACAAAGTACCAAGGTTGCGCATTATAACTAGAAGGTGCCCAATGAGCCGCTTCAAACAAAGTATCGATTTGCTCTTGGCTTAATTTATCTTCTTTAAAAGCTCGTGGCGACCAGCGTTCTATAAAAACTTTATTCAAAGCAGAATGCTTTGCTTCACGCTTGTTAATTGTTTTTTGCATAAGTAAAATTCTATCGTAAAATTTACTTAGCTCGCCCAGATTTCAAAGGATTTTCAAATCCAATTTCACAAAAGGCAATCAATATCGAAAAATTAAATCTACGACTCAACTATATTGACTTCAAAGAATTTCTCTACACTTTCTTTGATTTAGATTTCGAACCACTGAGTATTGCAAGTGTACTTTTACAATTAGCTTTCATTTGTTGGATTCTTTATCAAGGTTATAAAAGATTTCGCGGCACGCAAGCAGAGAGAGTTTTACGCGGTCTCTTTTTATTGAGCCCGGTAATTTTACTTTGCTATGCACTCAAACTCAGTCTCATTACTAAGTTGATCGAAACTTTTTCACCAACGATTTTAGTTGGTTTGATTGTGATCTTCGCTCCAGAATTTAGAAGAGTCTTAATGCAGCTTGGTGGCAATGTTTCACTCAATAGCTATTTGCAATTAACTGAATCAAAAAAATCAATTAGTGATATGGCAAAAGAACTTGCAATAGCATTAGAGTTACTACAAAAAAATCGCACTGGTACTTTAATTGCAATCGAACAAACTTATGTCGATCGTTATTACATCAATCCTGGTTACACTATCAATGCAAATTTCAGTAAAGAATTATTACTCACCATTCTCAATCCCAAATCACCATTGCATGATGGAGCTGTGATTATGCGCGGCTTCACGATTGTCTCTGCTGCCGTGATTTTGCCCATGACTGAAAATCCAAAATTAGATTGGCAGTATGGAACCCGCCACAGAGCAGCGATTGGCTTTAGTGAAATTTCGGATTCACTTTGTATAGTGGTTTCAGAGGAAACTGGAAACATCTCAATTGCGCATCACGGGAGGATAACCCGCTGTCCTAATACGGCTTTCGTTAAGGAGCAAATTGAAAAATACTACAATTCTATAATCAAAACTCATAAACGCAAGAGCTCTATAAGAAGATTCATCAGTGGACTCTTCTCAGCAAAAACCAAGGCCGAACTTGAAGAATCCGATTTAGAGCCCATAAAAGAATCTTAATATTTTATAAATATCGCTGAAATATTAAAAAGCGTATTGCATATTTAGTTTCTCTTTATGTATAATATTAAACGCTATGACAGAAAACCAACAAAAGATATTCGTAATTGACGATGATCCCGCAATTTTAGAACTTGTAAGTTCAAACATAGAAATGCAAGGGTATACCGTAGAATCATGCGACAATGCCATCGACGGACTTGCTCGTATTATCCAGAACCCACCAAATCTAATTATTCTTGACTTGATGATGCCTAATTTAGACGGTTTCACAGCTTGCCAAAGACTTAGACAGAACGACAAAACTAAGGATATTCCTGTTTTGATGTTAACTGCTTTAAGCAGAACTGAAGACAAAGTAACTGGCTTTGATTCAGGAGCTGATGACTATTTAACTAAGCCATTCGAGCTTTCAGAGTTATACGTTAGAGTTAGAGCGCTTCTTAGAAGATCTGGTTCAATCACTCTTTCTCAATCAATTCCAGAAATTCTTCACTCTGGCGAAATCACTTTAATGCCTGAATCTAGAGAAATCAAGATTGACAACCGCATTATAAGACTTACGCCAATTGAGTTTGAAGTTCTTCATTGCTTAATGCAAAACCACGGTCAAACAGTTTCTCCAGGAACTTTACTTAAAGAAGTTTGGGGTTACTCACCTGAAGATGATGTAGACACAATCAGAGTTCACATCAGACATTTAAGATCTCGTATCGAAATCGGTGAGAAAAAATACATCAAAACCGTTTACGGTGGTGGTTACCAATTAATCCCTGATGGTTTCGTTAAACACGGAACTCCAGTGGAAGCGTAGTTCAAAAAAACTCTCATACCAAAACCAAATCAACAAATTAAAACAGCTCCTTATGGGAGCTGTTTTTTTATAGATGTCATTGTGAGGAGGAGCAAAGCGACGACGTCACAATCCAGTCCTGCACAGGGTTTCAATCAAAACTTTATACCGTATGCTTTATTAAACTCTTTAAGCTTAGTTGTAATTAAATTTTCTGCAGCATCACCAAGGTCTTCTTCTAAACCAATATCAAAATCAGAATGATGTTTAAATTTTTCGCCTTTAGGACCAGTTATTTCAAGAACACAGGCAATGTCATAAGGCTTGTCTAGAGTATGTCCAGTATATTGCACTGTAAAATAATGTACCCTACCATTATGTTTTAAGTAAAGTCCTACATTATCAATAAGAGTATCATCCGCTGGCGATGTTTTTCTTAGAAGTAAATCAGCATTAACAATAGATCCTTGTTCAAATATTGTTTTGACGTCTTGCAATGAAAGATTTCTTGGGTTACTCTCCGGTGGTATCCGATTAACGGCATTAAAATCTTCCAATTGCCCAAACAAATGTCTGTCGTCAGAATTAGAAACTACTGCTTTAAAATCTTCACCACCAATAGAAGCTGAGATCTTATAATTTGCATGCTCAGTACCAATTGCTCCTGGACCAATAATTGTAATCTTTTCATTACCAGCCATAGCTTCTATAAGAATATCTTCTCGACGAATAAATGCAGGATGACAACTTTTCCTAAAAGCCGCTCCTAGAGTAGCTTTCAACCTTGTAGCTTGATCTTCTTTTATCCAAGCTTGACCTTCTTGTGTTTCTGCAAAAGCTTCAGTAAGTTCTTTAGTAAGGATGTGCTTAGGAGTTAATTTTTCAATCAGTGCTGCACAAGCATTACGTAAGTATGTTAGGATAGACATACTTTTTAGACTAACAGGCTCTTGCCCTAAAGCTTGTTTTTTACCAGATCCTACTGCCGCTAAAAGTTGAGGATACAATCTTCTCTCACTGTCATTCGGATCACCTGTAAAAATACTCCTATTTATTGCTTGATAAAAATTCTGACCATCTATTATAGAAGGAGAAGTTTGCTCTATTGATCCAACTGACATAGAGCTTATCTTACAACCCAACATTATCTTATGTCAACAAAAGAAAACCCCGGGCAATGCCCAGTGAAATGAAGTTTGGTCTATTACCACTCTATCAAATAATCGTCATTAAATTCTTTGAGCTTAGTCAACATGTAGTCTTCTGCTATATCGCAGAGCTTTCTTGCTGGAGTATCATTATCATCATTCTTAAACTCTCTATTCCTGTCATCTGTTATTTCATAAATATGACCAGTATAAGGATCATTTTCTGGATGTTTATACCTCAAATTAAAATAATGTAATTGATCATTATATTCTAAACAAAGTTCTATATGGTCTATAGGATTGCCGTATTCATCAGGATTTCCTTTAATTAAATCAGCGTTAACGATAGTTCCCCACTGAAATATTGTTTGGAGTCCTTTTAATGAGGGGGAGGCTAATTCCTGAGTTTCTAATGTTTCTATTGCATCATCTTGCTTAAAAAAATTTTCTAATTGCTCAAACAAAGGCTGATCTTTTCCTGCATTAGAAATTACTGCTTTGACATCTGTACCATTAACCAAACCATGAACTGAAGCTGAGATTTTAAAATTTCTATTTTGACCTGTACCTGCCATCGGACGAGTAATCGTAATAATTTTATTGCCAACATCAACATACCTTATAAGATCACCATACCTATTAAAAATGCTAGGGCTTGGACCATTCTTGAAAGCTGCTTTCAGAGCACCTTTCAATTTATTAGCTTGATTTTGTTTTATCCAAGTTTGACCTTCTTGTGTCTGAGCAAGAGCAGTTTTTAGTTCTGTAGGTAGTGGCTTAGTCGGATTAAACTGAAGCGTAAGCTTTTCAAGTAAAGAGTCAAATCCATATTTTAATCGCTGTAGGAAACTAATCTTTTCAGTACTAACAGTCTGTCCTAAAAATTCTTTTTCACCAATTCCAGCAAGAGCCATAATTGCAGCTGACTCTCTTGCATCAGTTTTCTTTCCATCTTTGGCATCCTCTGTTAAATCTTGGTATGCTTGATGAGCTTTATAAAAAGGATTTAAAGATGGAAATTCTTTTGCTTTTGTTATTAACATTCAATAAATTCTACAACTCCGCATTATCTTATGTCAACAAAAACCCAATTAAAGCGGTTTCGCTGAATTTTTATTTTGTTGACTTAAAATCCTGCCAAATTGTAAGATGTGAAGCATGGTAAACATAGGACCTTTAAATTTAGAACATACTTATGCATTCCATGATGATCATTAAGTCCAATGAGTGAAAAGAGAACTACAAATTCTCTTTTTAGTGATAGAGATTTGGCAGTTGGCTTAGCGCTAGGAGGAATAGGCAAAGCAGAATTTTTAAGAGGACCTGTAAATGAAGAGCATGTCAATGCACTAAGTACGCTAAGAGACCTTGCTGAAAATATACTTGGTAGAATCCAGCCTAATAGTCCATTACCGAAAGAATTAAGAAGAGCTTTTCGTGAAACTCAAGAAGGAAGATCATGGACAATACCTGAGCGATATAAAATATTAGGAGCTGCTCTAGAAGAGGCTTTCGCCAATGGTACGCAACCAGAAATTATTCGTCAAGAAGGCAATATTATTAGAGTTATAAACAGTGATGATATAGAAATTACCATTGCAGGTAGTGGAGGAAAGGAGTTTCAAGTTTCAGCAACTGTGGGTGGTCATGATATTGGATTAAATATTGGGAAAGATAAACTATTGTTTAATCAATTAAATAATTTTGTAAAAAATAGTTTTCAAGAAGAAGAAGTAAAATTTGAGAATTCAGTAAACGTCAATAACCTTATCGAGAAAGGAACTATTGTTTGTTCAGAGTTTTTAAAGCTTGATATGGACAAAGAAACTGTGAATGGGCTACAGAAAGATATATTTAAAGAACAGACGAAAGTTTGGATAAGATATCAGGACACTATACATCCTGTTATAGTGCGATATTGTTACTATCCATATGAGATGGACTCCTGTAAGCGTATTATGGAAATAAACGGTTCAAAAGTGAATACATCAGACAGCTCTTTAATAAACTTTCTAAGCCAGCTCGGTAAATTTGACCATAAATATAAGTTTTAAATAGTTACAAGATCCAAAAAAAACCCCGGGCAATGCCGGGGTTAAATGAATTTTGTATTTTGATTCTTCGTTGAATCGTTTTTTATTTTTTGATTACTAGCCGTTAGTACCAAACAGTTTACCATCCAAAATAAATAGGATTGCTGATAAACCAATTAGTCCATAGACTACAGTTGCGATTATTCCTAATCCACCAAATAGAACTTGTACTAAGTCTACGTGTAGGATTCCGTAAAGTCCCCAGTTTAATCCACCAATCACTAGCAGAATTGAAGACAACATTTTAACTAAATGCATAATAAGTTACCTCCTTGTAACCTTTCTTCTAAAACACTTATATTACTAAGATCCGCTCTATAAGTACTTTTGAAGCTAAATAACTAAGAACCATCAACTGATCTCTCAATCAGCTTCTGAATATTAGTTACTTTTAATCTACTTATACCCAATAGAGGTTAATTTTATGTAAAAAGTTCCAAAATATCCTCAGAATTCCAAGGGTTATCCCAGAAAACTCGCAATGACGGCATTTATCCTACAATAAAGATTCTGATGTCTAAGTCAACTATCAAAATTGGAATTTTAGGGTGTGGAACTGTTGGTTCAGGTTTAGTCACAATTACCCAAAGATACAATCAAGCTGGCAGAATTCCAAAAATCGAGATTGCCAAAATTTTTGTGCGCAATGAAAAACGCGCTAAAGAAATTTCACAAAAGCATGGCATAGATCTCAAACTCTTTACTTGGAATGTAGATGAAGTTATATCCAATTCAGAAATCAATATCGTCGTCGAGCTTATGGGTGGAGTTACAGAAACCAAAACTCATTTACTGAAAGCCATAGCTAATGGCAAAAATATTGTCACTGCTAACAAAGACTTACTTGCAATAGAAGGTGAGGCACTTTTTGAAAGCGCAAAGCAGCATGGCAAGACGATTCTCTACGAAGCTGCAGTAGCTGGCGGCATACCGATCATCTCTACTCTCAAACAAAGTTTGCAAGGAAATAAAATTGAGAAAATTTTCGGGATCATTAATGGCACTACTAACTATATTCTTGATGTAATGAAAAACGAAAATAAGAGCTTCGATGAAGTTCTCAAACGTGCTCAAGAACTGGGCTTTGCTGAAGCAGATCCAGTTAATGATGTTGATGGTCACGATGCTGCATACAAAATTGCAATTCTTGCTTCTATCATTTCTAACAAGCGTGTTGATGTGAAAAAAGTTTATCGTGATGGTATTCGTAAGATTAGCCAAGCTGATATTAAATCAGCAGATAAAAGAGGCTTTGAAATCAAGCTCCTGGGCTTGATTGACAATACTGGCACTGAACTTGATGTTAGAGTGCATCCAGTTTTCGTCCCGAAATTAAATCCACTTGCTAGTGTGAAAATGGAAAACAATGCCATTCTCATTCAAGGAGATGCGATCAAAGAATTAACTATCATTGGTAAAGGTGCTGGCTCACTTCCAACCGCAAGCTCAGTCTTTGGCGATATTTTAATCCTGGCTTCTCAATTCGAGCAAGGAGCAGATAAACCAAATCCACAATTTGCTTGCCTGCATACGCACTATGCAGAGATTAAAGACTTCGACGAAGTCAAAAATAGTTTCTATGTCAGAGTTTCAATGCACGATAAAATCGGCGTCTTGAAAGATATTGGAGAAATCATGGCGCGCAATGAAGCTAATGTGAAATTCATTGACCAGTACGATGTCAGTGGTGCTTCAGCGCATGCTGACTTCATCATAGACCCAGTTCTGGAAAAATCAATGAAGAAAATTATCAGCGAAATAAAAGCTTTAGATTCTATTAAAGCTGTAGAGAGCGTCATTAGAGTGCTAGTATGATTGCGCGACCTGTTTCTGCTCAAGCTTTGCTTTCGCAACAGGTCTAGTGTAAAATTAAAGTCGTGAAATTAGCCGAAGGTAAAGTTGTATCAAGCTCAATGAGATTAAGAAGGACCCATCTTTCTAGCTCACTTAATCAGTCTTGTGTTGGTCAAGAAGTAATAGTTGCAGGTTGGGTAGATACCTCTAGAGATCTTGGCGGGATCATATTCATCGAACTTAGAGATCATAAAGGTACTGTGCAATTAGTTGCCGATCCTAACAAAAATCCTGAAGTACATAAAGTCTTCGAAAAATTAAAATCAGAGTATGTAATTTCATGTAAAGGTTTAGTAACCATTAGACCTGCAGGTTCTGAAAACACTTCTATCAAATCTGGTGCTATAGAAATTTATCCAAATGATGTTGAGATTCTCAACACTAGTAAAGTTCTACCTTTCCAAATCGATCAAGCTGCCAATGTCAACGAAGATCTACGTTTGAAATATCGTTACTTAGAATTACGCAACTCAGATAAACGCAAGCATTTAGTAAATCGTCACAAAATCGTACATGCAATCAGAAGCTATCTTAACGATGAAAACTTCATGGAGATTGAGACTCCGATACTTTGTAAATCTACACCAGAAGGTGCGCGCGATTACTTAGTTCCAAGCAGAGTTCATCCTAATAATTTTTATGCGTTACCACAATCACCACAACTTTACAAACAGTTGCTAATGATGAGCGGCTTCAATCGTTATTACCAAGTAGCTAGATGTTTTCGTGATGAAGATTTACGTGCTGATCGTCAACCTGAATTTACTCAGATCGACTTGGAGTTGAGTTTTATCGATCAGGAAGAAGTGATGACTACTACTGAAGGTCTTGTTGTTGCTGCATTTGCTGCAGTTGGTATTGAAGTATCAGCACCTTTCCCAAGAATTACTCATGACGATGCTATGAATTTCTATGGTTGTGATAGACCAGACATTCGCTTCGATATGAAATTAGTTGACCTAAGTGAAATCATGGCAGGAAGCGGTTTCCAAGCCTTCGCGGGTGTAGCGCAATCAGGCGGTAAAGTAAAAGCTATCAACTATAAAGGTGGAGCAAAACTTAGTCGTAAAGATTTAGATGATCTTAGAGACCTCGCGATGTCTAGTGAATATGGTGCTAAAGGTTTAGCTTGGATTTCTTACCGCGCTACAGAAAATGGCGGCATGGAAATCAATTCACCAATTACTAAATTCTTTACTGAAGCAGAACTTAAACAAATCGAAAAAGCTGCAGGAGTTGAGCCTGGTGACGTACTCTTGTTCGTTGCAGATAAAGCAGCCCTAGTACACCATGTACTAGGCAAACTTAGATTGCATATCGCAAAGAAAGAAGAGATGCTTGATCACAAAAACATCAAACTTATATGGGTAGTAGATTTCCCGATGTTTGAATATGATGAAAAATCAAAACGTTATAAAGCTAATCACCATCCATTTACTATGCCAAGAGCAGAAGATTTGGATAAATTAGAAACAGACCCAGCAGCGGTGAAGACTTATGCTTACGATGTAGTGTTTAACGGCATCGAGCTTGGCGGCGGATCTATTCGTGTTCATGACACTAAGATCCAAAGTAGAATTTTCAAAGCATTAGGCATTGATGATGAAACTGCTCAAGAGCGTTTTGGTTTCTTACTAGAAGCATTAGAACTAGGCGCGCCTCCACACGGTGGTATTGCGCTTGGTTTAGATCGTTTCGTCATGCTACTTTCAGGCACTGAAAGTATTAGAGATGTTATTGCCTTCCCTAAAAACCAAGCAGCTGTTTGCCCACTGACTTCAGCACCATCTAATGTTGATGAGGATCAATTGGAAGAGCTCTTTCTTAAGTTGGTTGAGCCGACTGAATAGCTGTCATTGCGAGGAAGGCAAAGCCTGACGAAGCAATCCCATTGTGGTGACTAGTATATGGATGGCTTTAAACACTCCCCCCCCCAATTAAAGATAATTTTAATTATTTAGCCGCTCTTCGAAATCTACCAAGCAATCTTAGGAAAAACTTTATTTTAAACTAAAGGTTAAGAAGGGCTTTTTTGCTAGGATTAGCCTTTGTCCTACGGCTTTTTGCCGCAAAAGGTTATTATGTCACAAGAAATTATCAGATCAGTAGAATCTAGCCACCTTAAATCAGAACTTCCACAGTTCCAGGTTGGCGATATTGTTAAAGTTAAAGTTTTAATCCGTGAAGGTAAGAAAGAACGTACTCAAGCTTTTGAAGGCATGGTTATTGCAATTAGAGGCGGTAGCGTAAATCAAAGTTTTATCGTTAGAAGAATTTTCCAAGGTGTTGCTATTGAAAGAACTTTCTTGATGCATTCACCAAAAGTAACTGAAGTAAAAGTAATGCGTAAAGGCAAAACTAGAAGATCTAAATTATTTTATATGCGTAAACTTGTTGGTACTAAAGCAACAAGACTTAAAGAAGATTCAACTAGAATCGCTAAAGACCTTCAAACTGCAGCAACAGTAAAAGCTGACACTAAAGCAGCAAATGCAGCTAACAAAAAAGCGGCTGAAGCAGAAAGTTCTGCAAGTGCAGAACAAGCAGCTGAATAGTTCGTCTATAAATTTATGACTAAAAAAAATGGTTTTAGAAAGCTCACAATAAATATGTTGGCTTTGTCTTTGCTTTTACCTATTGGTAATGGTATACAAGCAGCGACACAAAGCTCAACAACCGTTAAAAATAGTTCTATACAAACAAGCCCAACTGGCAGCACGACTCAAATTAAAACTTTAACTGTTACCGAGCAAAGCGGTTCAAAAATTGCCCCTATCAAAGATAAAGCAGATCTTGTTTTAGAAACTGCAAAAACTAAATTAAATGAGATTCAAAAGACTTTGATTCCTACAAACACGACAACTACAACGACGACGACAACAGAAAAAACTACAACAGAAACTAAAGGAGCAATAGTGTCACAACCAGAAGAGAAAAAAGAAACCATAGTATTGATGGATACAGAAAAAGGTCCTATCAAAATCAAACTCTTTATGGAAGAAGCTCCTATTACTGCTGGCAATTTTAAAGATTTAGTAGAGAGAGGTTTCTATAATGGACTTACTTTCCACAGACTTATAAGAGGATTTGTAATCCAAGGTGGTTGCCCACTAGGTAATGGCATGGGTGGTTTTACCGATCCAGCTACTGGCAAACAACGTACTATCAAACACGAGAAAAATAATTTGAGACATGATAAAGCTGGAATGCTTGCGATGGCAAGAACTAACGATCCTGATTCCGCTAGCTCACAATTCTTTATAGACTTAGCTCCATTACCAGCATTGAATCCTGGTGGTGTTGATCCTTATGGCTATGTTGTATTTGCCCAAGTTATTGAAGGTATGGATGTTGTTAACAAGATCATGAATGAGAACGTGCCTCCATCTCCTGGTTCTGATGGCACATCAAATCCAGTTCATATCAAAACTGCCAAACTTATATAAATGTTCACAGGTCTAATTGAAGAACTTGGCACTATAAAAAATCTTAGTCGTGAAGGTTCTAATCTTCATATAGAAGTAGAGTGCCAAATTGTTTTGGATGATCTCAAGCTTGGAGACAGTATTGCTCTTGATGGCGTATGTCAGACTGTAGTAAAACTTAGCGCTACAAGCTTCACAGTAACTGCAATTGAAGAGACTCTTAGGCTTACTAATTTCAATGATTACAAACTTGGCACGCGCATTAATCTAGAACGTTGCTTGCGACTCAGCGATAGACTCGGTGGTCATATTGTTCAAGGACATGTTGATGGAGTGGGTGAAGTAGTCTCTATAGAGAATAGAGATGGTAGCTATGGAGTTAGAATTTCATTTCCTCCTGAGCTTAGCAAATATATAATTCACAAAGGTTCGATTACGATTAATGGAATTAGTTTAACTGTGGCTTCTATTAAAAACCTGCTTGAAAAGCTCCCAGATGCTAGGCTTGCGAGGAATGTGAAGGCTGAGTTGACTGATGCGTCAATGATGACTTCATATGACGAGCGTAACGACGCAGATGGGACTTTGCAAGTAGGTTTTCTGACTGTATGTATTATTCCGACAACCTGGGAAATGACCAATATAAGTAGCTTTCAGCCGGGTACTAAGGTAAATTTAGAAGTGGATGTATTGGCTAAGTATATTGAAAAGATGCAAGCTTGTCATTAGTCGTCATTGCGAGGAAGGCAAAGCCTGACGAAGCAATCCATGTCATTGCGAGCATAGCGAAGCAATCCCCCTGCGCAGACTGGATTGCTTCGTCAGGCTTTGCCTTCCTCGCAATGACAGCCACGCCCTCTTCGAGGGCTCGCAATGACGACATTTGAACGTTACCACTCCTGCTTCAATTCATCCGGCAAATAACTCTTGAGTAAATCTTCTGCCAACTCTTGATTGATTTGATTATCGCCATGCTTTGCAAACAAATTCCATAAATAAGTTGTAGCAGGACCAATAAATCCAGATTTAACTTTAACCACATCTAACTGTTTGATAAGAACTGCTTTAGCTGATACAGGTACTAATAGCCCCTCTTCAAGCTCTCGCCGGATAAGCATCTTAGGCATAAAGCCCCAGCCTAAACCATTAACCAAGAGTTCTCGTTTAATCAAGAAATCAGTAACATGCCAAACATTTGCACTTTCCAGAACTGCTTCTGAAACTTTTTTCTCTAAAGTTTTTCTACCACCTACAACTAAATTAGTAAGTGAATAGAGATCCTCTTCAGTAATACCTTCAAGCCCTGCTGGATGTTGCGGAGAAGTTACCGCAATAAAATCCATACTCAACCATTTGATTCTATCGAGACCATCGACATAAATTCTACTAGAACTGACTACTAAATCAGCCTCACGCTTCAATAGCAAATCCACAGGTTCTTCATAGGTAGTGTATTTCAGCTCTATTTGTGTTTGTGGAAATCTTTCATTAAACTCTCGCAAAACAGTTATTAAAACTGGAGTCGGAGTAGTTGCAGTAAGTACCAAATTAATTTTACTTTCTACACCTGTACTTGCTAATTCGCTAAATTCATAAATTTCACTATTGAGTTTTAAAATACTCAAAGCTTTGTTATAAACTACACGTCCGGCATCAGTTAATGTGACCTTTTGGCTGGTTCGATAAAAGATTTGTGTTTTTAATTTCTTCTCTAAATTAGCAATTGAATAACTAATTGATGATTGTGACTTATGCACTTTCTTCGCCGCCGCTCTAAAGCTTTCCTGCTCCACAACTGCAACTAATGCTTCTAATTCTTCATAAGATAAACTCATAAATATTCCTACTCTTCACTTTTTATTTTTTTGATTCGATCTAGTTTAAGTTTTTTTAAGGTAAGAATATCGGAAATTATTATCTAAAATGAAAATCCCTGTATTTCATATACAAATACCTGTGATTAAAAAAGTTGATCAGAGAATTCTAAACTCTAGTTAAGTAATACAGTAATTTTATTTTACCTATCTTCTTTCTATTAAAAGATTGATTTATTGATTGAGAAATTTGGGGATTTTCTTTGGAGGGAAAATGCGCAACAAAAAAGTCGAAGAGAAAATAGTTTCTCTTCGAGATGAATTACTGGGTAATGTTAATCACAAAAAATTCAATGGCATATTAGAAACTTTAGACATACTAAAGTATTCTAGTATTTCAGAGAAATTTTTAAATAAGGGCGACCAGGCGCCTGACTTTGTTTTGCCAAATGCTTTTGGTAAATGGTTTTCGTTAAAAGAAGAAGTGAAAACCGGCAAAGTAATTTTAGTCTTTATTAGAGGCGGTTGGAGTCCTTACTGTTATTTACAATTAAGGAATTTGCAAAAACAACTAAATGAAATAAAAGCACTTAGAGTGAAAGTTTTTGCAATCTCTTGCGAAAAGCCTGATTACTGCTTGAATACAATGAAGCGCAATGGTCTACAATTCGAAGTTCTCAGCGATAGAGGCAATCGTGTTGCAGAGCATTACAACTTAGTCTACAAAAGTGAAAACAATAATTTACTTATTGATTTAGGTTTAATGCCAGCAATGAAAAATGGCGATGTCTCTTATCAACTGCCATTACCAGCAACTTTCATTGTCGATGAGTGGATGACTCTGAGATATGCTTTTGTGAATCCAGATTATAGATTGCGTCCCAGGACAGAAGAGCTGGTAGAGAAGTTGAAAGCAATGTATTAGACTATTCTTGGTTCCAGTTAAGTGCGCCTTTGCTCCACGCGTATATAAGACCAAACATCAAAATACCAACAAAGACAAAAGCCTCAATAATAATAAATATGCGGCTTCCAGCTGGAGTTGCATTGAATAAAGTTGCCCATGGCATTAGAAAAACAAATTCCACATCAAAAACTATAAAGATGATGGCAAATAAATAGTACTTAATATCAAACTGAACTTGAGCGTTCATTTCTGATTTCATACCGCACTCATAGCTTTCGTTTTTGACTCCACCGGGACTATAGATTCCAAAAAATCTTTGGACTACAGTACTTAGGCCAAGTAAAACTAAACCATTAACTAATGCAAGCGCTGATATTAAGCCAATCTGTCCAATTTCCATACTAAAACTAGATTAACATGTAAGTCGTTTCTCATAAAGTTCTAAGGTATTCTTCATAAGCATAGCGACAGTCATTGGTCCGACACCGCCCGGAACTGGTGTTATATAGCCTGCATTTAAGGAAGCCCCATAGAGATCTACATCGCCTAAAATTTTCTTTTCAGCCAAATCAGAAATCACAGTATTAATTCCTACATCTATCACAGTGGCTCCTGGCTTAATCCATTCACCTTTAATAAATTCCGCTACGCCTATTGCAGCAAAAACCAAATCTGCTTCTTTAACTCTTTCAGCTAAATTTACAGTTTTACTATGAGCCATAGTAACAGTGGCATTAAGTGAATTAAGAATTATTGCAAGCGGTTTACCCACAAGAGTACTTCTACCAATTACGATTGCAGTTTTGCCTTGAATATCAATTTCAGTTCTTTTCAATAATTCAATACAACCCTTAGGCGTGCAAGGCCAGGTAGCCTTCTCAGGATTAACTAATAGCTTTCCTAAATTTATTGTAGTTAAACCATCAACATCTTTAGTGGGATCTATAATATCTATTATTTCTTGCGTGAAAGGCTTCAAATGGTCTGGTAATGGCAGTTGTAGTAGGGTGCCATCAACTTCAGAATCATTATTATAATCTTGAATTACTTTAATTAATTCTTCTTTACTAATATCTATTGGCAGAAACGTTTTAAATGATTTAAAACCAATCTCTTTACATGTGGATTCTTTTTTATTGACATAAAAAACACTTGCAGGATTATCACCAACTAAAATTACTGCTAAGCCAGGTATTCTTGCAGATTTATTTTTAAGCTCTGCGATATCTAGCTTTAAATTCGCATTAATTTCTTGTGCAATTTTTTTGCCATCGATTAACTTTGCAGTCATTCTTATATTATAGAACATGTCAATGAGTAGCTGTCATTGCGAGGAAGGCAATGCCTGACGAAGCAATCCCATTGTGGTTACTAGCAGGGGGATTGCTTCGCTACGCTCGCAATGACATTAACCAACAATACCAAGTATTGAATCAAAAATTTCATTCCAAATGCTTATAACACGCGCATTCGCGCTAAAGCTATTTTGAAATTTAATCAAGTTTGCAGTTTCTTCTTCAATTGAAACTCCACTAATACTTTGTCTACGATTGTCTAAAGACTCATAAAGAGCAATTGAACTTTCTTGTTTTGAATTTGCTACTGAACCTCTAGTACCAAAATCACCTACGATATCAGCAATCTTATTATTAAAGTTTGTACTTGAATCATCTTCAGTACCTTGAATTATAGAAACTCCAAAATGTCCTGAGTTATTAGTTAGATCGCTATCATTAAAACTGCTATTCATTTTGAATCTAACAAAAGCTGCACCAGCAGGAACTGTTCCTGTATAAGTCACTCTATCAGTAGGAGCACCAGCAGACGCAGGGAAATCTACAGCAGAACCAATAACAGTTCCAGCAGCATTCACAAATTCAATTTGCATCAAACTGCCACTACCAAAACCATTAGTACCTGCATTCACCGCACTACCATTATCATCGGCAAGACCATCTGCGTGGATAGTAATAGTTTGACCAGGCACTATTGCAACTTTACTTGAAACATTAGCACTACTATCTGAGTCGATATATACTTTCTCAGACTTAGCAGAGTTACTAACAATATTATTAGTTCCGAAAAAAAGATCCGCAACTTCAGCTGCAATACTGCCATCACTAGGAGAGCCAGTTTGACCTTGAGTCAATAAAGAATTATTAGAAATTACATTGGTATTCACTGCAAAACTACCTGCAGTTGTTCCAGTAAACAATGCAGCTCCAGCATTACCGGCAGCAGTTGTTCCAAGAGTAAGAATTTTATTTACTGAATTCTTTATACTCATTGCAAAGTCAGAAAGACTTTGTCTCATTTCAGGAATAGCCTTATTAGATGCTTCAAAAAGCCCACCAATAGAGCCACTGAAGGAATCAATATATCCAGATGCTGTTTGTAAACTATCATTAGTTCTAAGAATCAATTTACCAGGATTCGAACCAACTGCATTAAATCCTGGTTCTGTATCAAAGGTATAATCCAAACCATGACTATCAAGTAAAGTTACTGTTTGTCCAGCAGTACCACTTACAGTACCTGAACTTAAACCTAAAACAGTTAAAGCATTACTTGAAGCACCAATAGTAATTGCAGCGCTGGTTGTATTTTCAGCATTGTCTACCAATGCAGTTTGTAAAACAAGCTTACCTGAACTATCTATTGAAGCAACACTACCTCTGCCACCAGAAGCACTAAAAGTTTTATTTATTTTATCAACAATTTCTCTTGGCGTTGATCCAACCTCAAAATTTACAGTAAAAGGACCCGTACTAGTTCCTGCGCCATTATTAACAGTAAGCACTAAAGTGTTTGCTGAACTGGTTATACCAGAAATTGCTGAATCATAGTTAGGGAAGAAATTTGTACTTGAAACTTTAGCTTCTGAAGCATGTATGCTCATAGATAACTTATTAAATTGTCCACCACCGTCTCTTACTATATTGACATCGAGCATAGTACTAATTTCATCTAGTAATAAATCACGTTGATCTTTTAATTGAGTAGTTTCGGCTTCTCGTGCATCAAGACTTAAAATCTTTTTATGTACACCCTCTAATAATTTCAATTTTTCATTTAATTCTCTTACTGAGGTATTAATCGTTCCAGAAGGAGCTGCATCTAAATTAGATTTAAGCAAATTAATAGATTGATCAATTTGATTAAAAGCACTTGTAAGTGTGTTTGCAGAATTAATAAATACTGTTCTTGCTGCCTCTAGCTCTGGGTTTGCTGCCCAATCACTTGCAGCTTGGAAAAATTCATTTGCCTTAGCAGTTAATCCTGAATCACTTGGCTCACCAAGAATATCATTCATTGCCACCATAAGATCCGCAAGCTCTTTATCTCTACCAGCATTTGCACCTTGTTGTCTAACCTGTTGATCAAGAAATGAGTTTCTAATTCTATCTACGGTTTCAACAACAACACCCGTAAGCAAACGCATCTTGCTTTGACCAGTTTGTGATGCTCCACCTTCAACAAAACCAACCTGCTTTCTTGAATAACCTTTAGTATTGGCATTGGCAATGTTATTACTCGTAACATCTAGCCCCACTTGTGAAGCTAACATTCCTGAAACACTTATATCTAATCCGCTGAATGACATTGTTTAATTACCTAACCTAAAAAATCACCTAAAGACTTGGAGAAAAAATTCGACGTTGTTTTAATTGCAGTCTGTAAAGCTGCTTGAGCATTGGCAAGCTGCATATTTGCATCAACCATATCAATATCCTGAATAGTTGAAAGGTCACTTTGCAATTTAATATCCAAATCATCGCCTGCAGAATTCAAACGTTCCGCTTGAGCAATCAAAAGACCAACCTGACTTTGTACTGCATTAATTTGCTTAGAGTTAGATTTTATATTGTTTAATAAGCCTCTTATGGCACTATCATCATTAGAAGACAAAGCTGATACTAACGAAGCGATAGTATTCATCAACCCCATATCCTTACCGAAATTGTCTCTAGTACTTACGCCAAGCTCTTTAACTAAAGCAGTTGTAGAAGTATTTTTAAGACTGATTCTGGCATCACTGTTTGCAGTGTTTCCAGTTATATTTGCTGTGTCTAATTTCAAATATCCCGCAGGACTTTCTTGAGCTAGAGAACCAAGACCACCAGCACCTGTAAAAGCTGTATTAATTTTAGAAATAATTGTTGATAAATCATCTCCAGAAGCAATCGCTGCAGTAAAGTTCACTATAGTTCCATTGCCATCATCAGTTTCAAAAACTAAATTACCTGCCGCTGTAGCAATAGGATTAATTACATTATTACGACAAAATGCTCCCTGAGCAGCACTCACCAAGGCATCTTTAACTGATACGCTTGAAGTCAAACCACCACTAGCTCTTTCTTTACTATTGTCCTGATTGTGCTTATAAATTACTTGATCAAAAGTAGAGCCTTCTTGAAGTCTCAATGTTTGCAAATCACTTTGCTCACCTGAAAAAATAAATTTGCTGCCATTCTTTGAGTTTGATAGTTGAATTATAGTATCTGCAAGAGAACTAAGTTCATCTTTAAGAATTAACCTTTCATCAGTAGATACTGAACCAGTTCCACCCTTAATTGCAATTTCATTGATCTTGTCAATAATGTCATTCATAGATCTTAAAGAAATTTCTTGTGCTTCAAGATCAGAAGTAGCAGTATTTCTATCTCTTATGCCTTGATCATTTTTACTAATTCTTCCTTGAGTATCGATACTACCTATAATTGAAACAGGATCATCATATGCTGCAGTAAATTTTTTACCAAGGTTAATTTGCTTAGATAGTTTATAAATATCACTTTGGTTGTCAGTAACATTTCTACTGAGCAGGCTATAAATTAAACTTGTACTTAAACGATCAACCATTACCTATCCTTTATATTGAAATAAAATCAAAAATATTCATTTTTAATATGGCAGCACTAGCTTGTAAACTAGAGTTTAAGACTGTTTGCGCCACGCTAACTTTTTGTATTGCATCGACAACTGGAATTTTTGCAATATTAGCTTGATCTGTTTTTAATGCATCAACATTATCCAAATTTTTCTTTTCACTATCATTGAATTTCCTTACCAAGTCACCAAGCTTGGCTTGAGCATTAATCAACCTATCTAAATTTTCTTGGATATCAATAATAGTACTTCTAATAGCTGCACTGTCATTGGTGTTGTAAGCTGTATCGAGCCTAGCTAAGGCTTCTCTAATATCTCCACTGACACCTTTCTCTGTAGTTGCCCTTAAGCCAAGGCTTGATAAACTATTTGGCAAAGTGTTTCCAGGATTAACAATGATTGCTGCACTGGCATTATCGATGCTATTTGTTATAGTGCTAGTCGTAAACGCTAGCTTACCAGCATTATTACTAACGATAGTTCCAGCGCCACCTGCAGTAGTAAATGCTGTATTAATTTTATTGATGATATCAGTAATAGTATCGCCACTAGCAAAAGCAATATCACCAAGATTGATATCGTTCTTACCATCATTGACAACCAAATTTAATTCGGCATTGGCAGCAAGAGGTGATGTAAAAGCTGTACCTGTATAACTTGCTGCTTGAGAAGCTTTAGAAAAAATATTTTGCAAACTAATACTTGATTGAATACCTTCTACAGATCTTTCGCCAAGATCTGTTTGTGCTTCTTTGTAATCAGCATTGTTGAACAAACCATTTGGTACATAATCAACTACAGTGATATCACTTTGTTTACCACCAAAAATAAATTTGTTACCCAGCTTAGTATTTGCAAGCTGATATAAATTTTCTCCAAGATTTCTTAACTGAACACCTAAAATTTCAAGATCGTCTCTAGCTGTAGTATCTGAACCACCTTGAATAGCATCAGTTTTAATTTGATCCAAAATATCTTTCATGTTGCCTAGTGCAGATTCTGCAAGCTCTAATTCAGTAGCAGCTTTACTATGGTTCTCTGAAAGTTTTTTTGCATGTTCAATAAGACCTGTAACTTGAATTAAATCTTTTGAACCACCCATTTCATCGTAATTATTTAATAATCGCTGGCCTGTATTCAATCTCATCGTATGCCCAGCAAACTGACTTTGATTAAGAACTATATGGTCCCTACCGTCGTTGAATCTTTGAAGTGAGCTGAGTCTTCCTAACATAAGTAAAAGCCTTAAATCCTAAATAAGGCACTTATAGGGTATAGACCCACAAAAATGCGCTAAAACCTAGATATAATGTATTATTTTGTTTTATCATTAGTACTGTTCGATGGATAAATCGATAAATTTTTGTAATGAATGCGCTAAAAACTAATTTAAATAAACTAGGTCATTTAGCTGAAGCTAATTTAAATACAAATTCTTACTTATTAAAAAGGCAAGCAGAAACTACTATCAAAAATTTTCTGCCTGACCCTAAAAGTAGCAAAATTGCAGTAGCAATGAGTGGAGGAGTGGACAGTTCTGTAGCACTATTCCTACTTAAAGAAGCAGGTTATAACGTAGTTGGTATCACTGCTTGGCTGGTAGCTGGTGCGGGAAGATGTTGCGACAATGGGGTAGTCGATGCTGTAAAAGTCTGTGATGAGCTAGGTGTAGAGCACCATGCCATAGACCTTAGAGAAGAATTTGCAACAGGCATTATTAAAGACTTTCATGAATCTTATGCGCGCGGTGAAACGCCTATTCCTTGTATCAGTTGTAACAACGATATTAAGTGGGGCACGCTTATGGCTTACTCCATCTCTAAACTTGGAGCTACTCATATAGCTTCAGGACATTACGGCAAATTAGTAAGTGATAACGGACCTGTTGCGAAAGTGGAACTTGAGCAAAAACAGGTCTCTAATAATATTTTCAAACTTTACAAAGCAAGAGAAACTAAAAAAGATCAAAGCTATATGCTCTGGGGCTTAAGCCAGGAGCAGCTTTCAAAGACTGTATTCCCTCTGGCTGATTTCGATAAAGAAGAAATTAGAGAAATTGCTGCAAGTGGAAATCTTTGCGTTGCTGATAAACCAGAATCTCAGGATATTTGTTTTGTAACCAATGGCATGACCAACTCTGATTACCTAACCAGAATACTTGGAGAGAAGCCGGGCAACATTATTGAAATCGATAGTGGCAAAATTATCGGTGAGCACACAGGCAGCTACAACTTCACTTATGGTCAACGCAAAGGCATTGGCATTGCACACAGCGAACCTTTATATGTAGTAGAAATTGATTCCAAATCAAATACTATTTATGTGGGCACTAAAGAAAAACTATTTGGACAAAAAGCTACTGGTAAAAACATCAACATGATCTCTAATCCCGGAGAAGAGTTCGAAGCTTTAGTGAAGATTCGTTATAACTCTGCGCCGAGCTTAGGGAAAATAAAAGTTTCTAATAATGAGATCGATGGCGCTCGAGTAGAGGTGGATTTCTTGGAGCCCGTAACTGCAATCACACCAGGTCAAGCAATGGTGTTCTATGATAAAGATGGCAGCGGTGAAGTAATCGGTGGCGCTTGGATAGATTCATATGACGATGGTAATAGATCAAAATCGCAAAAAAATTAGAAAAGATCTTATTTCTCTTAAAGATCTAGATATTCATGAGATAAATCAAATCCTTGATAGAGGTGAATACTGGTCTGACAAACTCAACTCACGCATTACTAATAATCCTAGAGCTGTGGACAATCCTGTTGTCTGTAATTTATTTTTTGAATCAAGCACCAGAACTAGGTTTTCATTTGAAGTAGCTGCCAAAAAACTCGGCTATCATGTTTTAAATTTTTATCCAACAGCATCAAGCACACAAAAAGGTGAAAGCCTTTATGACACGCTTAAAACTCTTGAAGCCATGGGTGTCAATGCTGCAATCATCCGAACCTCCGAAGAAAATATACTTCAAGAAGTTGCTTCTAAATTGGACCTAGCAGTAATCAATGCTGGTGCAGGTTCTAACGAACATCCCACTCAAGGTCTCTTAGACTTACTTACTATGCGCCAACACTTCAATAAAATCGAAGGACTTAAAGTAGCAATTATTGGTGATGTTAGACATTCAAGAGTAGCTAATTCAAATCTAGTAGCCTTAAATAAATTCAACGCTGAAGTTTTTATCGCAGGTCCTGAAGAATTGCTACCGACAAAAGACTCTCCCTTACTTACTCCTAATGTAAAGATTCTCTCTATCGATGAGGCTATGCAAAAAGCAGATGTAGTAATGATGTTAAGGATGCAAGTAGAGAGACATCATCTATCTAAGCTTTGTGAAAACTATTTAGAACTTTATGGTCTCAACAAAAAAAGATTTGCAGCCCTGCAAAGTCATGCAGTAATCATGCATCCTGCACCTTTTAATAGAGGCATTGAGATTGATGGAGATTTAGTTGAAGATCCAAGATCATTGATCTACAAACAAGTTGCAAACGGCGTCGGTGTAAGAATGGCGGTACTAGAAAGAGCATTATAGTATTTCAATATCGTGAGAAAACATTTCCTAAAAGTAAAGAGCAACAAAGAAATCGCTGATAAAATTTTTGAAATTCAACTAGAGAGTGATTCTAGACTTGAAGATTTCATGCCTGGGAATTTCCTACATATCAAGTGTAATGATGGTTATGATCCACTACTCCGAAGACCAATGAGTATCTGTGATATCAGCGATGATAAAAAATTACTTACTATACTTTATAGAGCTGATGGTAGAGGCACAGTATTTCTCAGTCATAAAGAAGCAGGAGAAATTATCGATGTCCTTGCACCTCTAGGAAACTTCTTTCCTTTTGATAAATTAAATAGCAGTCAAACTATTGCCTTAGTAGGCGGCGGCATTGGCGTGCCCCCGCTATATTACTTAGGTAAAACTTTGCAAAAAGCTTTCGGCGTGAAAATCAAATCCTATCTAGGTTTCAATAGTAAGAAAGATGTTTTTTATGAAAAGGAATTTTCTAAACTAGGAGATACCATCATCACCACTATGGATGGTAGCCATGGCAAGAAAGGTTTAGTACCTGATTTTATCGACAATGGCTGGGACTTTATTTATAGCTGTGGTCCGAATCTCATGTTCAAAAGTTTGCAGAAAAAATTCCCAACTATAAACGACAACGTTTTTATTTCCGTTGAAGAGCGCATGGGCTGTGGCGTTGGTGCCTGCCTGGCTTGTGTTTGCAAAACTAATCCAGATGCTGGCTTTGAAAAGAGTTGGGTGCGTTCTTGTACTGAGGGTCCAATCTTTAAATTACACGATCTTGAGTTTAGTTGATACATAAGTACGAAACTATATATTCAATAAAGCCTTAGTAAGCATAATAATTGATATGAATATGAGATGAGGCAAGTGAAGCTTGATAGCAAATCAGTGCAGCCGCGAAGTTCTAGAATATAAAAATTTCAATAAGGTTTTTCGGTCGCGGAGCGTGTTTCAAGGCAAGCTAGATTTGCTTCAAGCGGAAGGAAGCTGAATCCATATGAAATATCACTATTATGCGATAAGACTTTATTGAATATAGTATAAAAATTTTCCAACTTTAAATTAGCTATAATGTAGAGATATGACCGGTGATACAGCAGATATTAATAACCTACACAAGACAACTGAGACTAGTGGAGAAAACTGGGAAAACCAAGAGAACGTTAAACCTCTAGGAGCAGATGCTACATCCAAAGATGAATTCAACAGCCTTTATGATGAACTTAAAGCCAAATATGATGATCTCGATGATCAATACAAAAGACTCTGGGCAGACCAACAAAACATGGTGAGCCGTTTTGCCAGAGAGAAAGCAGATGTAATGAAATATGCTGCAGCTAATACTGTTGAAGCGATTCTTCCAGCCTTAGATAACTTTGATTTTGCTAAGAAAAGTCTCAATGAAAATACCAACTTCCAAGACATAATCAAAAGTATAAATATGCTTCAAGAGCAATTAATCATGAGCCTTAGAGCAGTAGGGCTTGAAGAAGTGCAAACTGACTGTATCTATAATCCTCAAATACATGAAGCCATTAGCAATGTAACTGATGCAGAGAAAGCTGAAGGTACTATTGTTGAAGTACTTAAAAAAGGTTTCAAAATTAAAGACAGAGTAATTAGACCAGCCTTAGTTGTTGTTACTACTAAAGGCTAATTTATAATGCCTTTCAATTACAAACTAGTTATTGAATACAATGGCAGTAACTTTGCTGGTTCGCAAATTCAAAATCACAACCAGGCAAACTCTTCTCAACGAACAGTTCAAGCAGAAACAGAAAAAGCTTTTACAAATTACTTTCAAACCCCTATTAATACTAACTTTGCAGGCAGGACCGATGCAGGTGTCCATGCGATTGGACAAGTAATTAATTTTCAAACTTCCCAAAAGCTAGATGTAGATACAGAGCTTAAAGAAGGTAAAGTTCTACTTTCACTAAATTCATATTTGCCTGAAGATATTTCAGTAACTAAAATTGAAGAAGTTAATGAAGATTTTCATGCCAGATTCTCAGCCAATGCTAGAGAGTATATGTATAAGATCTTCGTTAGAAGATTCAGACCGGTACTCAGATTAGACTCACTGGCTTGGGTTAGAGAGCCATTAGATTTTCAGCGCATGCAAGAGCACGCCAAAACTTACATCGGCACCCATGATTTTTCTAGATTTGCAAAGGACGATGAAGATCCTGATGCTAATTATGTTTGTGAGGTCATGGAGTCGGAATTAATAATCGAATCAAAGATTTGCGTTAAGTATAGAGTCAAAGCTAATCGCTTTCTAAGGCACATGGTAAGAAGGCTTGTAGGTGAACTTGTAGAAGTTGCTAAAGGTGAAAGCCCAAGTGAGAAGACTAGTAATATTACAATGCCTGCAGAGGGTCTCACACTAATGAAAGTTTATTACTAAGCACCGTCATTGCGAGCGTAGCGAAGCAATCCCCCTGAAGATGACTAGCTAATCGGGCTAATATAATTTTCAATCTTTTCTAAGATCTTGTAACCACCATCTTCATTGGTTCTTTGAAAGGTTTTGATATTGAGTTTTAATTTTCTGTTATAGAATCTTCCTGTTGATTTTGGCATTTCAATATTGAACTCAACATAGTTAGAACCTGCATTCTTACTAATGAGTAGATTACTTGGTCCAAGTATATGTGCTCCAGAATAATGAGTATCATGTGCCAAGCTCACTTGCACGGCATCTGCTTCAAAAGGCACAGAGTGCAAACGCACTGTAGCCTTAGATCCAGAAGGTACTTCTATGGTAGAGCTGTTTCTATAATCAAGCTCATAGATCTTTTCTAAGGGCTTAGCTAAAACTGAATGAGCAGTATTAAGAACTAAAAATGCAATTGCAAGCTTAGTAAATTTCAGAAATGAATTAAATAATTTAGAAAGAATAATCACTCTCAAATTCCATTCCCTAGAATGGAGTATTACTAATTATAATTCGCTTAGAACCATATAACTAGCCTAGATTTTTATAACTTCCTTAAGACTGAGATTTCTAGAGCAGAACCTCATATTGCTTATCAAGCATGGAGTTTTCTAGAGCCTTCAATTCCTCTATAAAGTCCCCAATAGAGTGCATTTTTTTAAAAATAGATGCATACCTTACATACGACATAGGGTCAATCATTTTCAGCTCATCCATAACGATCTCACCTAAAAAATTTGCTGAGATCTCACGACTATAGCTTTGATAAATTTGTGATTCTACTTTATCAATAATAGTTTCAATGGTCAGAGCATTGATTTGCCCTTTACTACAGGATCTCACGATACTGGCAAATAATTTTTCTCGTGAATAGAATTCTTTAGAACCGCTTTTTTTAATCACTAAAAGAGGAGCAACCTCAACTCTTTCGTAAGTGGTAAATCTTTCATCACATTTAAGACATTCACGACGACGTCTAACACTTCTACCATCATCAGCTGAACGGCTTTCCAGTACTTTGGAATCTTCAGATTTACAAAAAGGGCACTCCACTAAGAGCACTGACGTAATTTATTAGACACGGTTCCGGTAGGACCATTCTTCTTCTTTTTGTTCTACCATCGTATCAACTTGTTTCTTAAGATCAAATATCTCTCTTTGATACTTGAGAGCAACTTCTTTCTCTTTTTTCTTCAGCAAAGCAGGGATATCAATAGCACTTCTCTTCGGCAAGTCTGTATCTTGACTAGAGTAGTAATCAAGCTCTGCTCTTAATTTTTCGATCTCATCTTTATATTGAGTAAGAGTAAAATCTGCTTCTTGCAAACCAATATCTAATTCATGGGTTTTTAATTTAAGTTGATTAAGCTCTTGATCTCTGAATTCAATTTCATTCAATAGAGTTTCTTTTTCAGTTTGCAATAAAGCAAGATGCTCTTGGCTATAAGCGTTCTTTTCAAGCTCAACTTGAACTTCACTAATGTAAGTTTCAAGCTCTTGAATACGCCCTTGATAATGAACTTCTCTTTCACTTAATTCACCAATTAGTCCATTGTAGTAATTGACCAATTCTTTGAGGTGATACTGTGGCGACAATTCTTTAAAGCTATTTAAGGCTGGTACTAAATCTGAAAATCTTTCAGCACAGAGACTTAGATATTTGATATCAGCATAGTTATAACCTGACTGAATCATTTCATGTACTTTAACGATTAGCTTTGCAGTATTAACATCGTAACTATCACCATCAGGCGATGGCAATTCAAGAAAGCCTTCATACTCTCTTAAAACATAATCATTGATTTGCAATTCTTGGCAAATCTCTCTTCTGGTAATGCATTCAATCATTATTCGGTAACCTCTTCAAGAACTTCTGTACTAGGAGCATAAGTATTAGCTGGAGCTGGTTTCGCCATAGTTGCTGGCTTGCTATCAACCTTAGCTTGTACTTTTGTTTGTGGCGGAATTGAAGTAGGAGCTGGAGCCACCGGAGCAGTTATAGCTTCTAAGCCCTCTTGTTCTTTTTGCTCTCTTTTCAATCTATCTCTAAATCTTTGTTTGTTAATGCTATCAACCATTTTGTCTGTAGCCTTACCAAGCTTTTTAAAATCGTTTACAGTACCTTTAACCAAAGTATCTATAATTAGACCTTTGTTTTTTAATCTACCTACTTCTGTTTCCATGTAAGCTAATCTATCTTCAAAATTTCTCTTAGCTTCAGAGTTAATCCCTGACTGGCTTGCATTGCCATAACCGATTTTGGCATATTCATCTCCAAGAGCAACAACTAACTCATTTAATTCATCAACAATCTCATCTTGCGATTTAATTTGATCATTCAAACTAGTTGTCTTACCTTCAAGTGCTTTCAATTCATTTTGGAATACTTCCATAACTGAAACAGTAGCTTCAAGATCTTTTTTATTCTGATCAATTTCAGCGTTATAATGCTCTGCCATTTTTGACATTGCCTTAGCAAATTCATATCTAGTTAAAGGTCTATTACCAGCGAATCTTCCACTAGGATCACCTGCCATAAAACCCTGATCCACTACAGTCTGCACAGACTCATAAGCCCAATGTGTTTTTGGCACATCTTTAAGTTTTGCCGCAGCACTTGCAGGTAATGTAAGAAAAAGACCTGCTATAGGAATAAGAAATAATATTTTTGATGCTTTGTTCATGGTTTTCAGTCGTAATTACCAAACTATAGTCTAAACCAGTTTTTCGATTAGGACTAGGGGGATCTGGTATTATGGCAAAAGGTTATGGAAAGCCCTTTTTATGCGTATAGGTCACGGTTACGATGTCCATAAATTAGTAAGTAGAGCAAAATATTTGGAGGTTTATCCAAATAGGAAAAGTCCCGAGCTAATTTTAGGAGGAATGATAATTCCTCACAATAAAGTCTTGCTTGGACATTCAGATGCCGACGTAGTTTTACATGCCTTGATGGATGCATTATTAGGAGCCGCAGCTCTGGAAGATATTGGATATCACTTCTCTGATAAAGATGAGAAGTTCGCTCAAATTTCAAGTATCGAATTATTGAAACAAGTAAAAAATCTTTTAGCAGAAAAAAAATATTCTATTTCCAATATCGACATTACTATAATCGCCGAGAAACCAAAAATCAGACCTTATATTCCTGAAATGAAAGAGGAAATTTCTAAGGTGCTGGGAATTTCTTTAGATCAATTAAATATCAAAGCTACTACTACCGAGGGGCTTGGGTTTATTGGTAGAGAAGAGGGGATTGCGGCTGAGGCTGTTGTGTCATTGCAAGGAGCATAGCTATTAGCCGTCATTGCGAGACCTCGAAGAGGTCGTGGCAATCCCATTGTGATTAACCGCAGGGGGATTGCTTCATCCCTTCGGGATTCGCAATGACACGCTACATGCAACCCTCCTTGTTATACGAATTCCTCAAACTGCTGCAAATACAACAATGATATATCGACAATGCGTGCTGCTGCAAGCCCGTCACCATAAGGCTGCAAGCCGACTTTGATCATAGAATTATAGGCTTCTTTATCACTAATAAGTTCAAGCATAGAAGCATGAATTAAATGTTCATCAGTACCAACTAATTTACTAAAACCAAAATCAATACCTTCAGTTCGTTCAGTTTCATTACGCGCTACTAAGACTGGCTTATTAAGATAGGGAGCCTCTTCTTGAATGCCGCCACTATCACTGACAATAAAATAACTCTTCAGCATCAATTCCAGAAAAAGTGGATAGTTTAAAGCTTCCATAAAAGCTATATTATCGAGTTTTTCTTTTTGAACTTTTTCGAAGAGTTCTCTGAAAGCAAATCTAGCATTGGGATTCTTATGCAAACAAATTATAAATTCAACTTCCTCAGTACCATTGAATCTTTCAGCGATTCGATGAATCGCATTACAAAGATTCTCAATCCCAAATTCATGACTTTCTCTTCTATGCGCTGTTACCAAGATTCTTTTTCTAACATTGGGTTCTTGCAAATATTTATAGAGATTGAAATCTTCCTCTTCAAAACCGAGCTTGGCGCTAGCAAATTTAGACCAATCAAAATCGGGAGCCTCAATTTTTTTACAAGCTAAATCCAAAGTATCAACCACAGTATTGCCTGTATAAAAGTTATAAGAATTTTTCTTAAAGAGAATTTTCTCTGCTTCTAACGTTGTAAGGGAACGCTGTCCTGGAGCGAAGTTCAAATCAGCAACCTGACTGATAATTCTTCTTGCAAGCTCTTCCGGGAAAGGCGCATTAATATTATTAGTACGGATACCTGCTTCAATATGGGCAATAGGAATTTTTTCGTAGAATGCTGCCAAAGCACATTGTTGTGAAGTGAGAGTATCTCCTTGAATAAAAATTAGATCTGGTCTTTCTTGCACAAAAAGTTTAGTAGCTTCCTCAAGAATTTTGGCTGAAAGATTACCCAATCTTCTATCTGCTGAATTATGAAAAGATTCAAGTGAAAAATAGTAATCGGGTTTGACTTTAAAAAAATCTTCTAGATCCTGCAACATATCATTATGCTGCGCGCTAGAAATCCACTTAACTTCAATAGCTCTGGCATTGGTGCTTAATGCAGCCCTTTCCCAGAGCAGCTTATAAACAGGGAACATCTTGATGAACTCAGGTCTAGTTCCAACAATACAATGAATTATAAAATTATTTTCTTGTTGCTTCAAAAGTTCTAACCAGTTCTTCTACTTTAGTTTTTAGTTTTCTAAACTCATCTTGCAATTTAGGCAATCTAACCATAGCCCTTTGGCGTTTCATAAATTCACCATAAGGAACTGCAGGCGCACCCAGCACAGGCAAGAATGGATCTACATCAGAATTAACCGCACTAAATGCTCCAACTACTACGTCATTGCCAATTTCAACTCCATCACCACAACCAGAAGCTCCAGCCATAGTTACTCGATCACCAATCTTGGCACTGCCAGCAATCCCGGTCCCCGCAATGATTAAACAGTCTTTGCCAATTTGGACATTATGCGCAATCTGACAGAGATTATCGATCTTAGTACCTTGCTCAATTCTAGTAGCTCCAATAGAGCCTCTATCAACACAAGTCGAAGAACCAATTTCTACATCATCTTCAAGGATTACATTGCCAGCAGAAATAATTTTGTTTTGGATTTGCCTTTCAAAACTAAAGTTGAAATCACCTTTTTGTAACTTCTCAAGATTCGTTGGATCTTTAGTAATATAGCTATAACCATCACCACCAATTACAGCATTAGATTGAATAATCACTCGCGAACCAAGCACAGAATAATCTTCAATCACTGCTCCTGGGCGGATTTCACAGTCCTCTCCAATAGTTACATTAGCTCCAATATAAACACGTGGATAAATTACTGTGCCTTTGGCAATTCTAGATCCCGGACCTACAAACGACAATGCATCAATTCTTACATCAGCTGCAATTTCAGCACTTGAATCAATCACAGCTGTAGCATGGACTTTAGTACTAGGCTGGTATCTGGCTTTCGTAAAATTACCTATAAGCTTCATCAAAGCATATTTCGGTCTTGCAACTATTAGCAAGTTAACTGAAGGATTTTCCTCCAAGTACTTTTGGAATTCAGTATCTTTATTTAACTCTTGCGAGATCAACAAAGTCTTAGCTTTAGAAGCTTTGATTAACTTTGATGCTTTAGAAAACTTTCCAGGAAATATCAAAGCTAATTGATTTTCTTCAGCAGTTTCTGGTATCGCAGCCAGCGACTCTATTTCAAAGGAAGAATCTCCCTTAAGCTCAGCTTCAGTTATTTTAGCTATTTCACCAAGTTTCAAATTAGTAACTATTTAGTAGATTCTTTAGCTTCTTTTTTTGGCTTAGGAGCTTTCTCCAATTGAGTCAAGAAAGTATCTGTCATATCAGCACTATCGGTAATAGGATAAATTATGAAACCCTTATCTAAAATGATTTCATAACCTTTCTCTTTAGCCACTTGATCTAAAGTATTTTGGAAATTACGATTGATCGTCGTATTGTACAAATCTTTCTCTTCTTGCACTTCTACAACTTGCTCATCAATAGTTTCTTGAATAGCGTTCTTTTTCTTTTCAACTTCTTCAGGCTTTGCCGTTTTTTCTAATTCAGTTAACTCAGCTTCAGCAGTAGTTAGAATACGCTTGAAGCTTTGTTCTTTTCCATCAAGAATAGTATTAGCTTCCTGAACTAAAGAATATTGTTTATAGACCTTCATTATGTCTATTGAAGCTACATTGCCTGCACTTGCAGATAATGTGTTCAATGAAAAAATAGCAACTAAAGAAATTTTAGTTAAGTTTTTTAATGACTTCATCAGTTATATCTGTTCCTCCGTATAAAACTGCATCTTTGATAAGAACGTAATCATACTTACCTTGCTGAGCAATAACTTTAATGGTATCCATTAGCTTAGTTTCAAGAGCACCGGTCTTTTGAGCAGCATCTTCTTGAATCTTTTTAGCTTCAGGCTCTAATTCAATTTTCATTTTCTCAGCCAACATTTGCAATTCTGTTTCTGATTTTTTCGCTTCTTGAGCTTTTTTCATCTCTTCACGTTTAACTTGAATTTTTTTATTTAAATCAGCTTCTGATTTTTGGATCTCTTGAAGAACCTTTTGAGCAGCTGGGCTTTCTTGTAGAACTCTAGGTGAGTTAATATACGCAATCTTTATACCAGATGCATTAACTGGCTTCACTTCTGCTTTTTTATCAGCGGCAAAGACAGGAACCGATAATAATGTAATAGCAGCCAGACTTAAAAATGTATGAACTTTAAATTTTAATTTTGACATAGCCCCATTATACTATGCAGCTGGGCTAAAATATCAAATAATGAAGATCAAGCTAGGAAAAATATTTTTTCTCTTTTTAATTTCGTCTCTACTACTAAATTCTTGTTCAAAGAAAATCCAGAGCACAGAGAATAATTCTAGAAATCAAAAGAATGCAAAAGTTACTGTTTATTTCACAAAGCCTAGTAAAGAACTTGGTGTTGTTTTAATACCTGTTGTAAGAAAAATTTCCAAAGGTTCATCTGCTTATCAAACAGCAATTAAAGAGCTGTTCTTAGGCCCAACTCTTGAAGAAAGAGAGAAACTCGAACTCAACAGCGAAATCCCTGAAGGTTCTCGTCTCATCAAAATTATCGAAGAAAATGATTCTGTAAAAATCGATATCAGCAGCCAGTTCATGTATGGTGGTGGTTCTGAATCGATGCAAGTTAGATTTAGACAATTTAGAGAGACTGCCCTTACTCTTGCTAAAGGCAGACCTGTCTACTTATATATAGATGGAACTCTTGCTACAAAGATTGGTGGCGAAGGTCTTGAAATACCACAACCACTCAAAAAATAATTTTAGTTAATGGAAGTTAAACTTAAAAATCTCCAAGCGACTAAAGATTTTGCAAAGGGTTTGGTGGCTGTCATTGCGAGCCGTCATTGCGAGGAGCCGAAGGCGACGTGGCAATCTCCCCAACACGTCATTGCCAGCGAAGCGAAGCAATCCCCCGACGCAGGCTGGATACTATTACTTGATGGCAAAATGGGCTCTGGCAAAACCACGTTCATTAGAGAGCTTGGTGCTGCTCTAGGCATCAAAGAAAATATTACTAGCCCAACCTTTGTGGGCATGCATGAATATCATATAGATGGGTTAGGCTTCTATCATTTTGATCTTTATCAAGTGAGTCCTGGTATTGAAGACCTTGCAGAATTAGTTGGGTCTGGGCTGCCTAAGATTTTAGTTTTTGAATGGGCAGAAAGATTGAGCCCTGAGCAAAAAAAAATATTAGAAAGTTTGAATAATATGCAAATTAAAATCACTGTGCTGGATAATGAAGAGCGAATATTTGAGACAAATATTCCTTCTATACAATGAAAATTATTGGAAAATTTTCCTTTTATAGAAGGGATTTATTCCAAGACAATCTCATCTGCCTCTTGCCAAGCTGGATCCACAATCGCAAGAAACTTAAGATCTGTAGTTCCAATGTTCTCGATGCATTGCTTGGCATGCGGAGCGATGTAGACAGTATCGTGCGCTTTGACTAAAGCAGTTTCATTATCAATGTACATCTTGCCTTCACCTTCAAGAATGTAATAAACTTCAGAAGTTTTGAGAGCGTGTAAATAAGAAGTATCTCCAGGTTTGACAATTGCATGCGCAAGACTATATCTCAGTTCTAATTTTTCTTTATCAGGATGCAGAATTTCTCTGAGTATAGTATTGTCTCCAGCAATAAATTCTGTGCAGTCATTGAGCGGGCGAGCGAGCATGGGATTATTGTAACCTACTCCGTTTTTCTTAAATTTAGAAATAAATAAAATACAATCATTTTAATCAATCAGAAAAACTAAAAAGGAGATATTTATGGAAACTAGAATCATTGAAACACTTACTAATAATTTTGAATCATTAGATCAACAAGGCGATGAAGCACTATTCAATAGTTCAATTCAAGCAATGAAAGAGAAATGGAATGTACCAGCACCAAGAGCGCTTGCTGACTTTGCACCAACTATCATTTTAAAAGCCAAAGATTTTGCTAGCGAAATTACAATTTTCAACTCAAAATCTAAAGACATGCGGACTGAACAAGAAATATCTAATGAACATATTGCTAGCAATAAAAGTGTACGTAATACACTCATTGAGCATGGTATAGTACCAGAAGATTTATCTCCAGAAGAAGATATCAAAAAACTTGAAAGACGCTTAATGACTGAATCAAAGAAAGGACTTAAGAATCCTGAGAAATTAGAAACTTCACTTGGTAAATCCGTCTAGGACTTTGTCTTTTTAAAAGCCACTAATGCTTCTTTACGTGCGAAATCATGATTAACTATTGGTTCTGGATAATGCTTACCTAGTTCGATTCCTGCAGCAGCCAGAACCAAAGGTGGAGAAGCAAAGGGTTTATGAATCCAATCATTAGGTAATCTAGCTAGTTCTGGAATCCATTTCCGCACATATTCTCCATTAGGATCAAACTTTTCTCCTTGAGTAATCGGATTAAAAATTCTAAAAAATGGACTTGCATCTACACCAGAACCTGCAATCCATTGCCAACCCATAGAATTATTTGCTAGATCAGCATCAAAGAGAGTATCCCAAAACCACTGAGCACCATACTTCCAATGAACAAGCAAGTCTTTGACCAAAAAAGATCCAACTACCATACGCACACGATTATGCATCCAGCCAGTTTCCCAAAGCTCACGCATACCGGCATCGACAATCGGATAACCAGTCATACCTTCCTTCCAAGCTCTTAATTTAATTTCATTTGTGACCCAAGGAAACTTATTAAATTCTTTTCTAAGATTACTATTCGCACTATCCGGGAAATGATGCAAAACATAGTAAGCAAATTCGCGCCAAACTAGTTGTCTCAAATAAGGTTCATGACCTTTAGCTTCTTGCCAAATTCTAAAAGGACTAATTTGTCCAAAATGTAGATAAGGAGATAGTTTAGAAGTTCCTTCCTGATCTGGTCTATCACGAGAAACAGGGTAGTCTTCGGCATTTTCATTAGCAAAATTTTTGCAAAGCTCTAAAGCTCCAGCTTCACTAATCTGAAAATGCTTAAGCATTTTTTCTTGCCAGGCTTTATTCCATTTAGCTTCAGTACCTAATAAATTTAAATCATCGATATTAATTGACTTAATAGAACTTAAATCTATTTTAGTATTCAATTGAGCTAATTTATCTTTAGTATAAAGCTCTCCAGAATTAGCCTGCATCAAATGATCATCAATGCTACTCATCAAATGCTTATAGTAAGGAGTAAAAACTTTAAAAACTCCACCTTGTTTATTCCTAATTTTCTCTGGATCAAAAAGTAAAGTATTTTTATAAGGAGAGCTTAGAATATGAGTAGCTTTAGTATTAAGCTTTAATTCTTTTAAAACTTGCTCAGTATCACCATTACGGAGAAGTAGCCTAGATCCTAATTTACGCAAAGATTCATCTAAATCTTTAAGTGCATGATGTAACCATAACTTAGAAGCAGAACCTCGCGTCCAATCACCACTATTATCAAATATATAAATAGGAACTATCGGCTCGCCCAATTTAATAGCTTCAAGAATATTTGGGTTATCCAATATCCTGAGATCATTTTGGAAATGTATTAGAGTTACCATAAACTAACAAGCATTCCCAGCAAGGTAACCAGATGCCCAAGCCCACTGGAAGTTATAACCGCCAAGCCAACCAGTTACATCAACCACTTCGCCAATAAAATATAAACCAGAGATTTTTTTGCATTCCATAGTTTTAGAATCTAATTCTTTAGTATCAATTCCACCTAAAGTAACTTCAGCCTTAGCATAACCTTCATCATCACTAGGTTTCACTCGCCATTTCTGGAGTTTCGTGACCAACTCATCAAAAACTTTATTAGATACTTCAGCCATAGTTTTCTCTAAATCAATTTCATCAGCGAGCAAATCCACAAATTTCTCCGGGAAAATATTTTCTCTTTGAATTTTTGTTTTCAATTGAGCCTGGTGATCTTCAGCGAATTTAATTTCCTTGAGAATGTTTTTTAGTTTTCTCTTTTCGCCACTCTGTTTAACTTCTATTAGATAATTTTTCAGATCAAGATCAGGACAAAGATTAATCTCAAAGCTGGAATGATTCTGCAAATAATTCGATATCTGTAAAATCGCTGGACCACTTAAACCATTATGCGTAAATAAAATATTTTCTCTGAATTTAGTTTTGCCGCTAGAGACTAGTGCATCAAAGCTAGTCCCTGCCAATAACTCCATGGAATTACTTGTCCTGCGTAGCTTTAGCGAAGCAGGATCGACTACTAATGGCACTAAGCCTGCTCTTGGCTGAATCACATTAAGATCAAACTGCTTAGCAAGTCTATAACCAAAATCACTTGCTCCAGTTTGTGGAATAGAAAGACCACCTGTAGCAATAATCAAAGAATTAGCAGTGAAAATTTCTCCATCACTGGCAATCAATCTGAATCTAGTTTGCGCTGAATCCTCTAAAAGAATTTTATCGATTAGAACCGGTGCAATGATCTTCACTCCATTAGCATCAGCTTCCTTAAACAACATATCAATAATGAGCTGAGAGCTTTCTTCACAGAAAAGTTGTCCAAGTTTTTTCTCGAAGAATTCAATGCGATGTTTCTCAACTAGCTTAATAAAATCCTGTGGACCATATTGAGCTAAAGCTGATTTACAGAAATGCGGATTGTTTGAAATATAATTCTCTGCCGCAGCTCCTAAATTAGTAAAATTACAGCGTCCACCACCAGAGATCCTGATTTTCTCCCCGATCTTATTATTAGAATTTATAAGTGCGACCTTCTTGCCTGCCTTAGCAGCCTCTATAGCTGCCATAAAACCTGCAGCTCCAGCACCTAAAATAATTGCATCGTAAAAAGACACTCTAATCTATAATAGAATAATTGCCATTTTTCTGCTTTTATGCACAGAGTATTATGCATGAAATAGTATTTTGTGCACAATACTCTGTGCATAAAACTCAATTTTAGGGTAAAATAGTAAATAATGAACGAAATTTTACTACAACGACTTATTCGGGATAACCCCTGGTGGGTTAACAAGGATTATCGATCTGAATTTGCAGAATTTCCTAAACGGGAAATCTATGAAGATCTAGTTAAAGAGCTAGAGTATCGAATGATCATTTCGTTAGTAGGTTTAAGAAGAACCGGTAAAAGCACTTTGCTATTTCAATTACTAAGTAAAATTCAAGATGATCTAATAGATCCAAAAAAAATTCTTTTCTTCAGCTTTGACGAAAAGCTTCAAGAAGCTAATCCAGACTCATTGGAGATGATTCTTAATTACTATTTCGATAGCATCATTAAAAGCAATCCAAGAATTCTAGAAAACACTGTTTATATATTCTTAGATGAAGTACAGTACGTAAAGCACTGGCAGTCAGTTCTCAAGAACTTCTATGATGCAAGCTCCAAGATCAAATTTATTATCTCCGGATCATTTTCACTAAAACTTATTAATCAAGATAGAGAATCTCTAGCAGGAAGAATTTTTGAAACTTATATAGCACCTCTAAATTTTTTTGAATATCTAAAACTAAAATATAAACTGGATGAGCTTAAGCAAAGAATCAGCCTTAAAAATACAACTGAAGATGAAATTAACGATTTCGATAAGAAACTTTTTACAGAAAAATATTTAGATGACTTTGATGATTTTATACTTCATGGTAATTTCCCTGAAACCCTGTCTTTTAATGACATTGAGAAGAAGTTTTCTTATATAGAAAATTCTGTCATCAATAAACTTATCGAAAACGATATTCCTAAAATCTATAAATTGAACAAAAAAGATGAACTTAAAACTCTTGCTAAATGTTTCATTCAAGATAGCTCATCAATTTTTGAAATCAAAAATTTAGTCGAAGCCACAGGTATAAAGCGCAACACCATGTCTAAATATATAAATGCACTTGAGGCAAGTTTTTTCTTAGATATCGTTCCAAGTGCACATCGTTCTTTTCATAAAACTCACAAAACCAGGAAGAAAGCTTATGTGATCAGTCCTAATTTCTCAGCAGCTTTGCTTAATCTCAGAAAAGAAAATCCTCTTTTAAATCAACTCATGGGTAAACTTGTAGAAACCTATATACTGCAAAGAATAAAAGAGAATAAAGACTTCAAAAATATTCATTTCTTTAGAAAAGGTCGAAACGAAATCGATTTTCTTGCTGGAGATTTTTTATTACAACAGAAAAGCGAACTAACTTATATAGAAGTAAAATATCAAAACAAAATCCAAGATGCAGATATAAAATTTCTGCTTAAATATCTTCAGGAAAATGAAATTAAAAAAGCTTATGTAATTAGCAAAAATAAACTTGAAGTTAAAACTTATGATAATGGGGTTAAGGTGTTCTTTATTCCAGCTTTGTTATTAGCCTAGATAGCTATATAAAATACCCCTATAAAAAATAAAAGCCCCGAAGGACTTTAATTTCTTTCTTGATTTGAATAAGGAATATTATAGCAAATTTTTTCCCGTCGCGCAAGGGGGTAAATATTAAACTGGGTATTTCTTATCTGGAAAAGTGAATTGTAAAGACGCGGCCCCAGTTAGAAGACATAATTCATAGAAAAGAAAAGCAACGCATTAGTATCTGGTTGCTTGCCATTGAGACTCTCTATGACTGGAATACCAACAGCGAAGCTAGTTACCAAATGATCATTAATACCTAAACGTAGACCGGGTGTTAGAAGAATAGTATTACCGCCATGCGAGTCGTCTTTTACTCCTTGGTATTCCACACGCTCTTTCCACATACCATTCATTTCCATACTCCAACCTAAAGTAAGTTTTTGTTTGAGAACTTCACGCGAACCCACAATACCTGAAACAGCAAGGTTATAACTTACACCATCACCAATAATTACTTCCTTAGTGCCAGGTGTAGACATTTTATAAATTCCATTTAGATCTACAGAAAATTTATTGAATTTTTTATTCACGAGTAAACCCATAATCGGATCCCAAGAACCAGAGCCAGGTTGCTCATCTGGAGCGAGTTTAAAACCAGACTCACCTCTTTCGTTAGTTTGCCCTGTAGGCATTCTTATACCAGCAAGCACCGCAGCAGAAATATTCTGCTCATGCATTTGCAAGAAACGATACTTTGCAAGCAAAGTCATATCCCCCATACCAATTGAATCGAAGTCATTATAAGTTTGACCATCATAGGTATATTTGAGATTGTATTTTGCATTGTAAGGATAGCTTGCAATCAAATTAAAATTTTCACTAACACCATAAACAAGATTCAAAGTGTTAATCATCTGTGAGTCATAGCTATGACCATGCTTACCTTGGCGATTTAATTTAGCATAATCAGCAGCATTAAATTGATCTACATCAAGATACTGCATAGTGTAACCAATGGCTACTCTGTTACGCGTTAAAGTATCAGGACTCATAGTTAGAATTGGCGAACCTGCATCTAAACCACCTAAAGATTGCGCGCAATAGGAGCAAGCCTGAGAGCGTGTTATAGTGCTAAGTAATAAAAAAATTACTGCTAAAAATCTTTTCACGCTAAAATATCTTTGTTTCAGTGCAAACCTTATATCAATACTACAAGGTTCAGTATAAAATAAAGCAAACCCCGTTAATGACTAAAACTCTAAAACAAAAAAATAATTTAACCATTGGCGATCTAGCCAAGAAAGCTGGAATTAATCTACAAACTATTAGATATTACGAACGCTTGGATTTACTACCAGATCCAGAGCGCACTGACTCTGGCTATCGTATTTATGATGATAGTTACCTCAAACATATTAAGTTTGTAAAGAATGCCCAGGATCTAGGTTTTACTTTAGATGAAATCAAAGATCTAGTTTCTGTAAAACTCAACCCCAAAGCACATGGCAAAGATGTCAAAAAAATCATCGAAGCTAAAATTGAAGATATAGAAAATCAAATTGAAGAATTGAAAGAAACCAAAAAATATTTGGAAGACTTAGATAAATCTTGCTCTGGTAAAATGCTTAGTTCTTGTTGTCCGATTATTGGGACTTTGCATGAATAGAACTTACTAAGGCATTTCAATACAAACAAGATAAATGCTACCATGTAATCTTGCTCAAATGTCTGTCATTAGTCCTAAATATTTATTGCAATCAGGCGCTAGTTTTAGAGAGATAAGGGCCAATATTGATCCTTCAACTGGACTTTTATTTCCTGTTGGTGTGAAAACTCCTCTTTATGACTTTGCTCATTTAAAGTCTTTACCTAGATCAACAAGAAAACAAAAATTTGCTGCAATAAAAGCAGGGAAAAAAACTCGACAACAATTCGAGCAATTAAAACAAGAATCTGAAGTTAGGTTGGCTCCTGTTCAAAGGCAAATCAAATTATCCAAAGCAGAATTAAAAAATAAGCAAGATGAGCTAGCTGAAATTATTAATAGCTATCAAATTAGTGCAGAAGTTGATGATAGTGAATATGAAAATAGAATTGCACATACTATAAATGAAGCAAAGAAAATTTTTCAAGAACAACAGTCCCATGAATCTCAAGTAAGAGATTTGAAATCACAATATAAAGGAAAATTTCATGGCTTGGAACAAGAAAAACAAGCTAGAGATTTAACCTACCCTGCACCAGAACAAAAACCTTTTGCACTCAGGGTTTTAGATGAAGAGTTTAATTTTACTAATGACGAAAAATCACTACTTGAGAGTAGAGTGGAAAACTTTACTTCAATCCCAATAGCCACTGAAGTTAAAGCAAAATTCTCCAGACTGAAAGATTATATATACGCAAAAAAAAATCTCAAGCCTTTCGAAGAAAATACTTTATTACTTGAAATAAATAGTGATAATGCAGTTGTTTATCTACGCAATAAACTTGCTCAAATAAGTTCTCGTTATGATAGACAAACAAAATTAGAACAATGGATTCAAATCTATTTAAAATCCCCAACCTTCAATTCAGAGCAAGCTAAGGTTTTAAATTTCTTACTTAAAGAATATAAAGGTATTCCCAGTAGTCACTCGGAAAGCCTTTTTGCTAAGGCAAAAAATTATCCAGAATTAATTGATGTTTTAGTACATTTATTTAAGCAAACTCCAGACTACAGCCAAACTATGATTCTTGTTAAAGCTCTTAGAAGCAAAAATCACGAGCTTACAGAAAAATTGCTAGCTATATACAAAGATGAGTCGAAGATAGAAGATTTTCAAAAACATAAATTCTTGAATCTGCAACGCTATCCATATGATGAATATTTATGGACATATGCATTAGAAACGGACTCAAAAGGTTTTGAAATTTTAGCAAAACGCTATGGCAAAGATTTTATTGAAAGAATTTTTGACTTTAATAAAACTGAATATAATCAAAAAGAACTCGTTCAAAGTCAACCAGAATTACTTAGTTCTAATACTTATTTTTTCCTAACAGCAGTTAAGAATGGTAATCTTCCTTTAATCAAACTTATTTGGGCAGGAATTCCTGAGCAGTCTAAAAAGTTATACTGCAAAAAAGATATTTATAAAGCTATTAGATCACAAGAAAAAAATTTCATTTCTTTTGTTTTAGATATTGCTGTAAAAAATGGCAATTTAGAAATGGTCCAAGGTATTTTAGATTTAATGCCAAATGAAACACTCAAACATAAATTACTAGAATCTTCTTTATATCCATTTTCACCATATTCAGACCATCCCTTTTCATCACCTCTAAAATCCCGCCCTTTCCAAATTATTTATACAGCAATAGAAACAGGACAAGCAGCAATAGTATCAAATCTACTAAAGAATATTAGTCCAGTAGAGAAACAAACAATTTATACAAATTCTTGTCGTGAATTTTTACGACTAGTTGCTCATCTTTTTCGTAAAGAAAACATCTCAAATACAGAATTTGAAGCTGGCAAAAACTTGCTTAATGATTTTTTACAGAACAACAGTAAAAGCAAAATAAATTTCTTAGCCCAAGTTTTAGATTATTTAGTCCGCATGGATCCTCTTCATGATATTGATTATAGGAATCTCTACAAATGGTTAGAAGAAACATCTCAAGAACAAAAAAATATAACTTGTTCTGAGGCTACAACAAAAATTAAAATGATAGATTCTTATCCAAATTTTTCAGAATACTTTGCTGATGAAATAAATGTATCTAATCTAATACAGTCTATGACTGGGGAGCAGGACACACACATTATCAATCATGCAAGAGTAAGAATACCGTTAGCTCTATATGATTTTGTCATTAAAACCAATCCTACAATTATTGATAAAGTTTTAGATCACTATAAAAAAATTGATCAATCTTTAGTAAGTCATATTGTTAACAATATAGTCTCTAAAATTCAATTTACTGCAAATGATTATGGGCAGGAGTCAAAAGAAAGAATAGAGAACAATATCAAATACATCTTTGATAAATACAAAGACTCAATTCCTTTACAAAAAATTATTAGTAACAATAAATTTGCTTTCTTATGCAAGCTTACAAATTCTTTTTCGCCAAATTTGGTAAATTATTTTATTAATCAAATTGAAGATATTGAAACAAAAAACAGCTTAGTAAAAATTTTCCCAACTTACATAAAACTTTCTCAAGCATTGAGTTTGAGTTTAATGATGGAAGATTATCCCAATTATTATCGGGCACAAGATTTTGCTGCTACATATGCATTTGATTTAGCTAATCTTTTTGATGGTGATTATAAAGCAGCTTGCAATTTTATTTTCAATAAATTTCAACTGTGGCAGGACAAATCCTTACATAATACTTTACTTAATATCAGAGGACCTAAAGAACTTAATGGCTGGGAAAAAAATAAATGGAAAGATTTAATAGAGAAACAAATAGCAAGTCCGCAAGGAAAAAATGAACCGCAGATTAGTAATATGCTTGAACAGGCAATTAAAATTCAGGAAGCTTTATCCAAAATGCCTGGAAGAAATTTAAGAACTTTAAATCCTTATGAAGTTCAAGCATTAGTCTATAAAACTATGTTTGCAAATGCTGAAGCAGACAAAGATTTATTCAACATTTGTATAGATCCCCATATCCTGGCTACTGAAGAGCAATTCAATAAAGCTTTCTTAGTAAGAGAAGGAATCAGAAAAAATTTAGAGCAATTAAAAGCCAACGATCAAATTCCTGAACTCGGTACCAGATTAAGTCCGAACTTAAGTGTTTTACAACTTGCACAATATCCTGATTATTACATGATGAAAATGGATCGATTAGATCCTAGAATTCTTTTCATCGGAGCTTATGTTGGTTGTTGTAATCGTATCGGTAAAGAAACTGAAGCTATGGCCATTGCTCAAGCCAGCTCTCCATATGGTGGCTGTTATGTGCTGTTCAAGCGTAATGGGGAAAATATTGATCCAGTGCAAGATTCTATTATTGCTAAAACTTCAGTCTGGAAAAGCAAACAAAACAACATTGTTTTTAATTCCTGGGAATCAACAGAAGGAGAGACTCGAGAAGAAGATTTTCTTAAAGCCGCTGCTAAAGATGTATTAGAAAAAGATTCAAAAATCAATGCTGTCAAACTTGGCAAAAACCAATATAGATATAAATTTTCTCCAATTAAATCAGACCAAGCTATTGATCCCTCAACTGCATCTTATGATTCTGAAGATCAATATTTAGTTGCAACAAGAAAAGGATATTCAGAAGCCAAGACCATACCTGGAACTCAAAACAAACAAGAATCTACAACTCCAAGCTCTAAGAAAAAATTTAATTCTTTTTCATCTTCTTCGTGAGTATCATTGGGACTTTGCATGAATAAAAGCTAGTATTCTCGAAAAGATCTTGCTAACTTTTACTACCAGATAATTGGAGCTTTACATTACCCTGTTGAGCCTTATGCATTTCACGAATAAATACAGTAGTAGTAGGACCTTTACCTTCATTAAGTAAACATTTGGCTTTCCCTTGCTGTTCTAAGAAATCTGCAATTTTAAATCTATGCCAATCATAAGCTAAGTCCAAAGGCGAGGAACCTTGCAGCATCGGCTTATTTAAATCCAGCTTTAATTTCTTAAAATTATCTACAACACATTTCGATAATTCCAAATCATCATAGTAAATTGCTGCAACTAATAGATTCACCTTTAGAAATGTACCTTTAGGCTGGTGAATATTTAAATCGTCATATTCTTTTAAAAGCTCAGGGATGCGACTTAGTAATTCAGCTTTATATTGTCGTTCATGAGTAGTATTTTTTTGTTGCCTTGCTTGCAACCAATTATCAAACAATGGATTAACAATTTTCTCAGCGGCGGCTCTTCTTTCATTTTGTCATTTATTTTCTTTTTCTCTACGAACTCTAATTGCGTCCTCGGTGAAATGATAATTGCTTCTTCTCAATATATCCGATAACGTATTTCTACTCATATAATTTTCTCCAATAATAAGATTAATTCACTATATCAAAGATATTACGGCAAGATAATTAAACTTACAGAGTATGCCCATCATCATCGTTTCTAACAACAACTATATCCTCGCTCTGAAGCACTCTTCCTGTGAAGTCTTCAGGATAGCTAATTCTAATCCCTGCATTATCACCTTCACTTAGATTTTGAAAATCAATCAGAATAGAATATTCTGTACCATCAAGATCAAACTTATAAGTCAAAATCTTTTCATCTGTTACTAACGCATTTACTAATTTCTCAACGCCTTCTTGTTCAATTTTCAACTTGGCACCTTGAGAAGTAACTTTTGCTGATTTAATCGTAAATGATCCTGCATCTTCATCATCAACTAAGATTTTAAATTCAGCACCTTTTAAAGCTTTAACTTCCTCCAAATAGGTTGCTTCAAGCACATGTCCAGAATGTGCTTGAATACCTGATCCTAGAAATATTACTGCAATCAATAAAACTAAAAAAGTTTTTTTTAACATATTTTTCTCCTAAAGGCTAAAACCCTATAGCAATACTATAAGGTTCTCGTTTTAAAATGTCAATAGATCTTAATGCCAGAATTACCAGAAGTTGAAACCGTTTGTCGTGGGCTAAAGCCCAGATTGAAAAATCATATCATTAGCGAAATAGAAATCATTAATCCTAAGCTGCGTATTCCAATTCCTAAAGAACTACCAAGTAAATTAAAAAACAAAAAAATTCTTGAAATAAAACGCAAGGCTAAATATATTTTGATTGAGATGGAACAAGATCTAACACTTGTAATTCATTTAGGCATGAGCGGCAGAGTAATTCTTTCCACCACTGAGAATGAAGAAAAAGCGAGTAAAAAAATAAACCCAAAACACACTCATCTAATAATTACTTTAGATGATGAGACTAAAGTAATTCATAATGACACCAGAAAATTTGGCTTAGTAACCTATATAGAAACAAGCAAACTCAATGAACATAGGCTTTTTAACAAGTTAGGGTTAGAACCCTTTTCTAAAGAATTTACTGCAAAAAAATTAGAAGAACTTTTTGCGCGCAGAAATAAATCTATTAAATCCGTTCTAATGGATTCGAGCATTATAGTTGGCATCGGTAACATATATGCATCAGAAATTTTATTTAAAGCCAAAGTCCATCCCGAAAGGAATGCAAATACTCTGACCACTAATGATTGCAAATTAATTCACAAATATACTTTAGAAGTCCTAGATGCTGCAATTAAAGACGGTGGTTCAAGTCTTAGAGATTACATCAAAAGTGATGGAGTGCTTGGGCGCTTTCAACATCATTTTTTGGTATATGGCAAAACTGGTAAACCTTGCTCTGTATGCAGCTCTACAATAAAAAGCACTAAGCAAGGTGGCAGGACTAGTTTTTATTGTCTGAGTTGTCAGAACTAAGTAAGATCGGTATGTAATCTACGTCTATCAGGATCACTTAATTGTGGATTCTCTGGGGAAGCACCTTGCATCTTTCTGTAGGTACTAAAATACAAAACTTTCATTCTAACAAAAAATTTGTCCCTAAGACTTAGTCGTCCACCATTAGAGTCTTGTCCCATTGTTGAATTAAAAATTTCACCAGCAAAGCTTGGTACTAAATCAACTAAAGTTCCATTTTTAAACTGTAACTGAAAGTCAACCGGAATGTTGCCCTCAAGTATAACTTGAGCATTATGAGTTTCAACATCTGGATTGTGTTGCAAAACATTGCTAGCAAGCTGATTCAAAGCTTCAAAAATTTTCTCACTTAACCCTTCACCTCTTGGCTCTTTAATATTTCCTAAATTAACTGAAAAAAGTGCTTGAGGGATAGAAGTCATCAGTAAATTATACTCTTCAATTCATTGCAATCAATTCATCCAAACTTATATTCACTAAGCTTACCCTTAGCTTTTTCTTCTAAACCTAAAAGTATGCCTTTGATAAATTCATAATTTAAATATGGATTTTCTTCCATAATTTTGCCAATTTTGAACCAATACTCTATTTGACCTGAAATTGACCTGTTCTCAACTTTGGCATATTTTTTTGCCTCATTTACTAAGTCCTTTGAAAGTTTTATAAATTTAGCCATACTCATAATTATCTTATAAAAACCCTATTTGATAAACTAATTTCTTATGTCCTCCAAATTCGACCTCTCTAAACTCCCAAGCAGATACATCACCAAAGTACATGGCTGCGAAGGCAGATTAACCATGCTCAAAAATCTCAAGACCGATGCATACCCCGAAGGCATTGGTGAAGATGTTGAGAATAGACCTTTTGTTTGTGTAGCAGATTGCGGCAATGAATCAGCCCCCTGCAATATTGATTTACCAAGACAAGCGATCATTGTAAAAGACGGCGTGCGCGAAGCTGGTGGTATGCCTTTTGGCATTCACACTATCACTGTCACTGACGGCATTGCGATGGGTCACCAAGGTATGAAATCATCTTTGGTTTCTCGTGATCTAATTGCAGACTCTGTAGAACTCAGTGTGCGTGGGCATTGTTACGACGCGCTCGTTGGGCTTGCAGGTTGTGATAAATCTTTGCCAGGAATGATGATGGCAATGGTAAGGCTCAACATCCCTTCAGTATTTATGTACGGAGGCAGCATTATGCCTGGATCCTACGAGGGTAAAGATGTCACTATCGTAGATGTTTTTGAAGCAGTGGGTAAATTCGATGCAGGTTTAATTACTGAAGCGGAACTCAAAGCCATTACCAAAGTCGCTTGCCCATCAGCGGGTGCTTGTGGCGGACAATACACAGCTAATACTATGGCTTGTGTTTCAGAAGCTATAGGACTTGCATTACCAGGATCTTCCAGCCCACCTACACCATATGCAGATCGTGATCTCTTTGCCAAACTCACCGGTCAAGCAGTGATGGAGACACTTGCAAAAAATATTCGTCCAAGAGATATAGTTACACTTAAGGCGCTTGAGAATGCAGCGACTATAGTAGCTGCCACAGGAGGCTCTACCAATGCAGCTTTGCACTTACCTGCTCTAGCTAATGAAGCAGGAATAGATTTTGATCTAGAAGCTGTTGGTAAAATTTTCAAACGCACTCCTTATATAGTAAGCCTGAAACCCGGTGGTAAATACGTTGCCAAAGATCTCTACGAGCATGGTGGTATTCAAGTGGTAATCAAAGAATTACTCGATGCTGGATTTATTCATGGTGATTGCATTACAGTGAATGGTCAAACCATCGCGCAGAATGCTGAGCAGTTTAGTTTCCCTTCAAAAATTCAAGACATAATTTTCAGAGCTGCAGATCCAATCTCAGCAACTGGTGGAGTAGTAACTTTGAAAGGTAATTTAGCACCTGATGGCGCAATAGTAAAAGTTGCAGGCTTAACTTCTACAATTCACAAAGGACCAGCACGTGTTTTTGATACCGAAGAAGAAGCCTTCAAGGCTGTTGAGCGTAAGGATTACAAAGAAGGTGATGTTCTTGTAATTCGTTACGAAGGTCCTAAGGGTGGTCCTGGTATGCGTGAGATGCTAGCTACTACTGCAGCAATTTATGGTCAAGGCATGGGTGAAAAAGTTGCACTTATAACTGATGGAAGATTTTCAGGTGGCACTAGAGGTTTGTGTATTGGGCATGTAGGACCTGAAGCTGCAGATGGAGGGCCTATAGGACTTATCAAAGATGGCGACATGATTTATATCAATGGTGAAACTGGCGAGCTAAGCGTGGATGTCAGTGAAGCTGAATTTGCAAAGCGTAAACTTAACTGGAAACCCCGCAATAATAATTACAACTCTGGTACTTTGTGGAAATATGCGCAACTAGTAGGACCAGCTTCTAAAGGCGCAGTCACTCATGGCGGCGGACATACAGAGACACATGTTTATGCTGATTTATAGGGACACATTCTATAAGCTATTCTTCTTCACCAAGTACTAACTTACAAAAATGTTCAGATGGCATTACCTCTTTCATCTTTAATTCATCTAAATCAAGCCCTGAATAAATAATCTCTTGATTAAGAGGGCCTGATAAAAGCATTTTCTCTAATATTTTTCTTTGCATCGCAAAAAAAGAAAAATTATGTGTTTCACTTCCACTCTGCTCTAGTTGGTGCACACGCTCATGAGTTTCCACTTCTATCATTTTTTGTAAAGTGTGAGAGAATAAATCTTGTCGCGATAAATTAGATATGGGCTTTTCCCAAGCACGCAAATTATAACGAATAATGCCATTTTGTGGGCTACCCTGAAATGCATCTGCAGCACTGCCATCGTACGAAAAATGATATCCTCGATGTACCAAACTACCGAGCCCCAAGTGACTTAATATAAATTCTCTTATTTGATCAAACTTTACATACGCAGGATGATCACTTCGTATTGCTGGGTTTAGTCCCGCTATTGAAAATGTTTCTGAGTCCGTTAAACCAAATATCTCACTATCTCTGGACTTGTCATGACCTCGCCTACCCTTTTGTTGCCTTATTGTAGATTTACCTTCTGCTATCATATTTAGAAATGCTCTTTCACGTGCAATTGCTTCACTAATACGTTCTGGTAATTGACTTATATCAATTAAAGTCCTATTTTGATTAAATAGAACTGATAAATCTCTTAATGAAACTTTCTTGTCTTTATAATCAATAACTTTGATATTTCTTAAAAGATCTATTAACAAATTGGGATTATCAATATATGGTTGATAATCAATCTTGTTATTAGAACTTTTTGATAATTCTTCTGCATCATGCTTTATCAGTTTGGATATATTACGCCTAGAATATCTCTCAAAAAAATCATAATTTAACAAGTCAGCAACATTAATTTTTTGTGTATTAAATAATTTAAGTATTAAATGAACAAGTAAGTCATTAATATGCGGTCTGAGTTTGTTTATTTGTTCATGGTAATCAACAACAGCTTCTCTAGATCTAGTTAATTCAACTTTTGCAGGTAAGTCTATACTTAACTTTGGCAACAAGTCTTTAAGTTCAGAAGAAAAATTGTGAAACCATAATGGTTTATCTGTCTCATTTATATCTTTGATTTTCAAACCATTTTTAGTTAACACCCCTTTATGATCGAACCTTAAACTTAAATTACCTAAGCCTTCAATATTTTTAGTTTCCTCTGGGTAATTTGTTTTGTTAATTAATGACACTTTGTCTTGAGATTCTTGAGTGTAAACAATATTGATATCTAAATTATTAGGAACAGAAGCATCGGAGCTTGATTTAGGGTCTGACATCAATTCTGATTCAGTAGATTTGGAGGAGAGAGCTTCTTTGGGTTTAACAAGCGGTGTTGAGTTAGCAACGGTATAAAATTGTATATGTTCAGGAGCTGGTAAATTTACAGTCTTTTTTATAGCTTTAAGTGAACCAACTTTATCTCTCAGTTCTCTTTCTAAAGTTCTTTCATATAATTCAGGAACTTCTGTATCTATGATTTTATTAATAATAGTACCTTTGTAATTTTCTTGTTTTAGCTCAATATCAACTTTTATATTGGCTATTCTTTCATTATTTTCAAGTTCTCTACCCGCAATATTAAGAGGAGTTAATTTTAAATAAACGACAGTACCATTACCGATGGAAGTTTTTATTCTAATCTCTTTTGCACCATTAAAAATAGTAAAAAAACCTTGACCATATTTTCCTATAAGTTCCGCATTATTTTCCTTAGTTGTTTCATTCGGTAATAATAAATAGTTAAAAACTTCAAAAAGGCTCATGCCCACAGGATCTGCAAAAGAAACTATTAATTGTTTATTATCATCTTTTTGATTAACAAATGATCTAACATCAATGTTAACCTTCCCTGACATCTTATTTCCTACAATTGCATCAAAACTATTTTGAGTAATTTCTCTTAGCCAAACCCAAGGATCATTTACAACTTGAGTATTGATTAAATGTCTAATGGTCCTATCAGCTTCTTCAAGATCTTTATTTTCTGTAGTGTTGTTAACTAAATTAATTAAATTAGCAAAGTTTTCAATAGAACCATCAGTTTTTTCTTCAAAATCACTCCAACGAAGTTGCTTGGCTAAAAATAAATTCGCAAGATTAAACGAATGTGTGAAATTCTGTTCTTGAGACAGATCATATTCATTAATTAAATTAATTTCTGTTGAATCGTTCCTTGTTTTAAAAATATTCTCTAAGATACCTGCTGCTTCAGCTTTAAATGGTGAATCCGATTTTAATTCCAGACTTTTCTTTTCTCTATCTTTAAGCCAGTAATTAACACTTTGTTTATTGGATTCAATGACAGCTAATATGTTTTTGCAATCATCCAAAGGCTTGTCTTTTAAAGCGTTTAAGAACACTGGTAATAAAACTTTTTTGATAAATAATACTTGCTGTCTATCCAATTTACCATTTTTCTTATCTATAAATATATTAATTAATCTAAAAAACTGCGCTTGATATTGTGTAGCCAAACTTTCTGTTTTATTAAAAATATAATTTAGGATTGAATCATTAAATAGATCTGTATTAAAAAGAAAACTATTAGTATCTTTAGCATTCATAGGCAGAAAATCAATATTAAAAATTAACCGTAAAGTTTTCTTGAAATTTTCATCAGATAAATTAAGTGAAGTAGCTATTAATCCCATAGCTGCAACTAATTGCAAACTACGCATAGGAGATATACTATCGTAATTTTCCAGAACAAATTCACTAAGTATTTCATTTTTTCTTATAGTGAAATTTTTAAAACTATCCATGAATGACTCGAGAAATGCTAACGCTTTATCCTGTCCTTCTTTGACAGGACCTCTAAAATAAGCATGGGGCTGTAATAAAGCAGTTGCTTTATTGTCATCGCTCTGTGCATTTAAACATCTTGTAATAGACTGGATTCCAGGTGAATTTATAAAACGAAAATAATGAGTAGAATTTGCTTCAATGTTTTTTATAAAATTAATTCTTTCTTTGTTCTTGTCATCCAAATTAGCTTCGGGAGTATTTAAATCAACTGTTTGTAAAACAAGATTAGAAGAATCATCATTAAATGAGTTCCATAAATCCTTTGTATCTGATTTATATACAATTCTCTTCAATATTAAATCAACCAAATATTGATTATTCAATATACCTTTTGCATTTGGTTTTAAAAATTTATCTATAAAACATTCAACAGCCCGAGGTGAATATTTTAAATTTTTTTCTCGTTGCTTGGCATCATCAATGTACTGTGACAGAAAGTCATTTGGCTCTATTAAAGTACTAAGATTATTAGTAGAATTATTTTCATTATTAATCGGGTGAAATCTACCATAGAATTTTTCTCCAGTTACCTTAGATCGTGAGTGATCTAAGTTACTAAAGTAAGCGTTGAGAATTTCAGGGCTTGATTTATGCTCTTCATAGACTCTTCTATTGAGAAAAAAAGTTCCATTTGCTTTAATGATTGCACTATCATTATTTTTAAAATCTACTAAGAGAATTTGAGTTGGCAGATCAGCTCCCGTATAATCAAAAGTACTACATTTAGTTATCCCTGGAACATTTGTAAAATCAAATATTGGATAAAACTGTATCGGTAAATAAATTGGATTCTTCACCTCAAATTTATCAAAAAGATCTTTATATATGTTTGGGATAATTGTTTTACCGGAAAAATCTAGATTTGTTGCTACAGCTTTTTTTAGATTATCCATCAATTCAAAAGATTTTTTAATCGCTGGATCTTCCAATTTAGAATAATATTGATTTAAATATTCTAGTAATACTAATTTTTCTTCAAAAGATATTTCCAAATCAGCTAAACTTTGTTCCGTAATAGTATTTAGAGCATCTAACAAAACTTCATCGAATGCAACTCGATCTCTACTTTCTGGTAAAGAACACTTGAGAGGTAGGTCTATAACCAAATTTTTACCCTTTGAAGTATTAGTGGTAATTCCAATCTTTTGAACAAATATTCCATCAACTAAAATATTAATTTCAGAATTAGAATCTTTAGAATCATAAAGTTTGACCCCCACTATTCCTGTTTTACATTTATATTTATGGAACTTATCATCTGTAAAATTTATTTTATTTTTTTCGCCATTTCGGCTATCTGTAATATTTACTCCAGCTTTAGAACTATGTCTAAATGATTTTTCTACCACTTCTTTAAGGTGATCTATTTTTAAATTTTCAGACTTAACTGTAACTTTAGTACCTTTGGATTTTATTTCAGAATTACGGCTTATGGTAAAAGACACTTGATCATGATATTCTGGCCTTTTTTGAAATTTTATAGTATAAGAATTTTCTCCATCACTAGTCTCAACTACTACTGCATCTTTATTGGTTTTAAGATGTGCCAAAGAAGAGAAAAAGCCTACACCAAATCTACCAATGGTTGAACTTTCGTCCTTACTTGAAATAGCTGGAATTAACAAATATTTGATAATAGTGTTTTTATCCATGCCTGTACCTTGATCAGCAACTGAATAGTAACCAGCTCCAACTTCAACTTCAACTTCAACCTCTGGTGATTCTAAATTTGAACTAGCATCAATAGAGTTGGAAATAAGTTCACGAATAGAAACTGCTAAATCTTCATTTTGATGTCCAATAAGATGATCCAATTTTTTTTCTCTAGTATCATTTTGAACTTGTAGAAGATCATGCATTTCATCATTAGCTTCAAAAAAGTCACAAAATAATTTGAAATAATCATCATTGAAATAATCTGCTCGATTAGAGGCTTTTATAACAGAACTAAAATTTGCAATTTGAGATAGAGGTAACCATTTTTCAAGACGAAGATCTTTTCTTATTTTTTGCACTTTACTAGCTTTTGATAATTTTTCTTCTAAAGTATCTTCAGGTTTAATATTTAAAGTCCCCGCAAAAACATTCGTACTATCACCATTACATTTAGTAAGGTCTGTTGATAATCGGTTTTCAAGTAAACGTATTCTTGTTAAAGCATCTTCTGGAAGATTATGCCTATAAGGGTCAACATGGTCTAAGAGTATAGATTTGCCTTGTCTAGCTCGAGCATAATCCCTAAGTAGATGTGCAGAATTTGATGGTATTAATCTACGCCTCTCTCGCCAACCATATATAGTATCCAGAGTCTTAGGATCAACAGGTGTTTGAAAATAAAGAAGAGGAGCTAAACTTATTGAATCAAACAAATTATCAGGTGTCTTGGAGCTTGAATCAGCTTTATTCACCTGATCTGGAGACAATGATGTTGAGGGCAGGGCCATCTTTGTAGCATTATTATCAATACTATTTACTTGGGGAGTCTGTTTTCTAACTTGAGAGTAAATTCTTAAAGTAGAAAAGTTTTTTTGTATTTA
>CAZFCF010000011.1:0-70735 GCA_964517685.1 uncultured Gammaproteobacteria bacterium
TGCTTAATCAGAAGAGTTTTACTTCTTAAATTACACAACTTTGGTGTACATCCAGAATTAACCCTAAGGGTTCGAGGCGCAGAACTTAAATAATGGCGGAGAAGAAGGGATTCGAACCCTTGGTACTGTTGCCAATACACAATCTTTCCAAGATTGCACCATCGACCACTCGGACACTTCTCCGTGAACCGAGTCTATTGCTAGACTACAATTAGACTTATTCAGTCTATCTGAAATCCTAGCAAATGTCAGTTACTAAGTTCACAACTAAATCCCCAATTTCTGTTTTTATAATTTGTAAAAATGAGGAAAAGCTTATTGGTACTGTGCTTGAGCAGGCTGCTAAATTTGCTAAAGAAATTATTGTAGTGGACTCTGGTAGTACAGACAGTACTTTAGAAATTGCAGCAAAGTACACAGATAAAATTTATCAACAAGAGTGGCTTGGTTATGGTAAACAAAAAAACTTTGCTCTAAGTAAATGTGGCTATGAATGGGTTCTAAGCCTTGATGCTGATGAAGTTTTAACTGATGAATTGATTGAAGAGATTTCTAAATTACCTTTAGTAGTAACTGCAAACTCTACTAAGAAATTCTCACTTGATTATCCTGCTTATCAAATCGCACGTAAGTTTTTTATTGGAGATAAGTTTATTCGCTATGGCGGTTACTATCCTGATTATCAATTACGTTTATTCAAAAAGTCTTTAGGCAAGTTCTGTGAAAGTCCGGTGCATGAGAGTGTTGAATTATATGATCCAGCCCTTGAGAAATATTCTAAAGATAGATCAAACTGTCCTAAATTACAAAATCCTTTAAACCATTATTCTTATAGTTCTATTACGGAAATGAAAAATTCTTTTAGGAAATTTGCCGAGCTCTCTATTAAGCGCAAAAATATTCTTATGGCTTTTATTTCTGCGATTTATACTTTCGTTTATAAGTTTGTATTTAGATTAGGCTTTATGAATGGCTTATTGGGATTGCGTTTGGCAATAATTCATGCTGAGTATAGTTTTAGGAAGCTAAAGCAAGATTAATTTGGTTGCGCAAATTTGTATATTTTTCTTCAGTCATAATTTTTCTTACAAAATTTTCGGACCTACTGATCAACTGCAAAGCATTGTCAATTGCAACTTGGTCTGTAGTTTGGGAAATAAAATGAATTAGTTTTTCCTCGCCAAACATGCCTATCAAAAGATCTGCAGTAGATCCTCTACAATGTGATTGAACTCTATTGGAGAAATAATTCTCCAATACATTATCAAATTCTTTTCCAGTCAATAAACTAATCATAAAATCATTAGCCAAGCTAGCAAAATCTTTTGATCTTTTTGTAAATGCAAATGTAATAAGCCTATCTAAAACAAGGGCTCTTGCTTTAAGATTACCTTCCTCTAAAGCTAATTTTAGAGATTCTCGAAAACTTGGTTTGACTAATAAAGCTTCAAACAATATATCTGCCGAAGCCCCACCTTGCAGCAATTCTTGAATAGTAAAACCATCAATAAAATTATTCTCTAGCAAATAGTGCAGAGCTTCCTTATTCGTTGAATATTCTCCATATTTAATAACAGTTATTAAATATGTCGTTGCATTAATCTTGGCTTCCTTAAATTTCATTTTAATCATATTGAATAACAGATTTGATAGAACTTTTTGTCTATCACTGTTTTCACAATGTCTCCCACCTTCAGTTCCAATAATTAGGTTTTGTATTAAATCAGCTTTAGCTCTCAACTCGTTGTTTATAAGGGAGTTAGCAATAAATTCATAAATTTCAATTTTATTTTTACAGAATGGTAAATTTTGTTTCAAAAGTTTTTCTAATTGAGCAAGATTTATATCATTAAAAAATTCTGCTAAAAGTTTTAAAGCTTTTACATTAGATGTTTGCTGAATAGCTCCTGCTGCATAATTTATAAAATTACTCTCTTGAGCTAAAGATTTTAAAAGTTCAGGTCTTGGCTCTAAGCAGAATTTTTGCCAAGCAAGATTCTCTTTGTCAATTGGGGTAAAAGTAAGTCGTTTAGTATTTCCTCCAGAAGAAATTTTTGCCAAAGTTTCTAAGCTTCTCCTCTCCAAATTTTTTGGCATTATCTTTTGTTCTTAAAGACTTTCGCACTTTGTCCCATACAGGTATAAGCTTCTCTCTGACGGTACTAGAAAAAGTAATCATGATTCCTAAGTATATCTAATAGGACTATTTTAGTTATTTATGCAACGCTAAACGTAAATCTTTCGCTGAGAATTTCTTGTTGACATTGATTGCTTTTGGATCAATAGGAAGATCTCTATTAGCACTAACACCAGGCATTGGTGTGGAGTTTGCTTTTGGTGCAACTTTGATTTTCTTTTTAAGAAGCATTGCTTTGTTCATTTCAGAAATTGATTTCTGTAATTTATCGCCTTGATTTTTATCGAGAGTGCGTTTAAGCATTGAGCGGATCTCTTTGTGTGAGAAGCTTTGGCTTGTTTTAGCTTTTAAGCCACCTTTAGCAATATCATCTAGTTGCTTTCTTACACTTGCTCTAAATTCTTGAATAGGTTCCAGTACAAATTCTTTGAATGATTCGATTGGAACTTCGTAAGCATAACGAGTTATAAGTTTCACTCCATCATCAAATACTTTTTTGAGATTTTCTTGGCTGAAGTTATCAATAAACTCAGAATAGATCTCGGTTAATTCTTTTTGGAAGTCTTGGAAATATGCTTTAGCAGCATTGATTAACTTCTCAATAGATTTCTCTTTATCTACTTTAGATAGTTTCTCTTCTTGTTTTTTCTTTTCTTTAGGCTCTTGGTCCTGTTTCTTCTCTTGATGTTGATTGAGTTTCTCTTGAACCTTTTTCTTTATATCTTCTCTTTTCTCATCTTCATAGAAGCTATATTTGTTCTGCTCGATCATCTTTGCAGATAATAAATTGAGCATTGCCTGTAAAGTTGCGCCATCAGCTTTAGTTAAAGCTATAGCAAGTGAGTCAGTATTGAGAGAAATATCAGCAAGAGTTTCTGAATCCGAGCTTTGTTTTAGTATCTGTAAAGCTCTTAGCTTCTGGAGTTTACGCTCTTTAGTACTGAGAGGTTGGTACGCCTCCAAAGCCTTGGCAGAATTAGCCGAATTAAAAGCTTTTAGGATTTCGATATTAGCTTGCGCTAGATTTTGAAAATTGACGTTGATAGCCACTGTCCTTAATCTAATGACAGTTCTTAACTTTGTAAAGGGATTTTAAGCTTGCTTTAACAGAAATAAAATTAATCTAGCAGCACTTGAAATTTTTTTAATATGGGGAACTTTTTTTGTCTATATCGCAGCGGCTAGATTTTGTTCTGCAATAGATTTTTCTGGGATAGGTGGAGTCTTTTTGTTAGTAATAACTGTTTGAGAATTTCCCGTTGCTTTTTCATCTGTAGCAGCTAATGCAGTCATTACTAAGCTACCTACTACACCCCAGACTCCAGAGATTCCTAATAGTGAACTGAAAATATATCCAATAACTCCAGAACCGAGTAAGCCTGGAAGGAAATTTCCAAGTTGGTTGAAAACTTGATCTAAATCAAGGTCTGAATTTAGTTTTTCGCCAACATCTAAAGTATATTTAGCGAAAGCTTTTTGTTTATTTTGTAAACCGGCTAAATCTCTTTCTAATTGAGCCTTAGCTCCAATTCTGTCTTTTGTTTTGTTTACGGTAGCAATGTAGTTAGCTAAAGCTTTATGAACAGGTTCTAGTTCTGTGCTTATAAGAGTTTCACCATCAGCAAAAGCTTTAAGTTGTGCTGCCTCATCGAATTCACCTGTGTAATCTATGTATAAATTTTTTGCTGTAAGACCAGTCTTCGCCGCAGATTTAGCATTAAAGAACATACTAGCTGTATTCATCTCATTAGAGATTTCCGCTAAACCTTCTTTAGTTAAACCTCTACGCTCACCTTCATTCGTTAGTGCTTCTTTAAAAGAAGCAATTAAATCTTGTGGTTTATATTCAGGTTTAGTCTTTTCAAGTTTAGCTGCCACGTCTTCAAAAATTGCGTTGAAAATTTGCATTTGTGCATTTCTATTAAAAGTCCCAGATTTTAAAGGAATTCCTTGAAGAGAACTTTGAATCCCTGAAAGTAAATTAGGATCTTTAATAAGCTTGTTTACTAACTTACTTCCAGAGTGATCTATAAAAGCTTGACCTAGGTCTTTATCTAATATTTTATTGATTTCTTCAGCACTGTCTTTATCAGCACTTAGTATATGAGTGACTTGATCTTTTAGTAGAGCAATAACTTCAGAGGCTGCAAAAGTTCTAATAGTGCCTGTTTCATCTGGAAGTCTTAAATTACCATCTTTTTGAATAACTTGACCAATATAGCTTGCAAGCTGTTGTCCAATAAATTTAGCATTGCTAACTTTTCCATTATCATCAAGCACAATAAATTGCTTTGCTGTGTTTAGTAATCTTTGTGGTAATGAATGTTGCGTAATAGTGCTCATATCTAATATCCAATAAGGCTTATAAGTACAAAGCTAATGACCTTAACGATTTGATAAAGAATTATGCTGGTGTGGCTTTTGCAGGGGCTGGGGCTTCTCTTTTCTGATGCATTGCATGTCCCATAGCACGGTTTGCAACTATACTACCTGCGCCTTGAATAAAGTTTGCTGCGGTACCGCCTATAAATGGAATGTAGTGAAGAAAGCTTGAACACAGACCAATAACTGCTTGTAATGCCATATAAGGAACTGACTCCATCAGCTCTTGAGCAATATTACTAATAAAATCTTTTGACTCATTATTAGCTTTTGGATTGTCTTTTTTGTGATGAGTTTGAACTGTTGCAATAATTTCCTTCATTGCAGAAGCTGGAATATTTAATTTGGATAATTCACTTGTGTAGAAACTTTCAAGATTAAAATTAGGATTTTTATTCATGAGACTTTGACCCTGAATGATGATGTCTCCAATCTTGGGATTATTCTCTTTGAAAATTTTAGTTTTAGCTTCAGCATCTAAAGACTGTTCTGTATCTGGTTTTGCAGCTTTTGCAGCAGCTCTAACAAAAGCATTGATTTCTTTTTGAGAAGCTGCTTTTTGAATGACTGTAAGCCCAGGATTTAACAAAGTTATACTACTAATGGTTTCTATATGTTTTTCAAGTAAGTCGCGATCTTTGGTTTCTAGTTTAGAAATATTGTCTTTAAAATATTTTGCAACATCTTTAGCTTTTACCAGCTCTTCTTTAAATTCAGCCAGTGAAATTTTTGGCTCTGATTTATCAAAATCATTACTAAATATTTTCATTAAGCTTTCCAAGCTTTCTGCTAATTCTTTGTGATTTGCATTTGGCAATTTTGTAATTGCATCTTCAAAAATTTCTTGGCATTGAGAGAAAACTATTTCTTTATTTAAGTCTTCCAATGCAACATCTAAGTCTTTTTGAATACCTAATGAATCTATATTCTCAGCTTTTATATCTCCAGTAATTAGTTTTTTTGCTTCGAAATAATACCTTGCATAGTTAATTACACTAGTTTCTTGATCTTCACTTAACTTTGTTTTCCCTCCTACACCATCACTAATAATTTCAGTATTAAGCCAGGTGAAAAGTTTCTCTAATTTATCTAATGTCTTTTGGCCAAAAGGTTTTAAGGCTTCAACTAAAGCTGATTTTGATGTGTTTATTGATGGTCCAGCCATTTGCATAAATTACTACTCAAATGTACAAACGCTTGGAATTAAGGTTTTTGATAGTAAGTTAAGCCTAAATTAAGAAATTTTAGTAGGTGGATTGCCGCGCCCTCTTCGAGGGCTCGCAATGACGGGGTTTGAGTCTTAAGTTGGTATCTACGCTCGCAGTAATGACGGCATTTGTCTATGGCATCTCAACAATCTTATGCATCTGTGTCCCCAAGCGGAAACGATTTGGATACTGCTTAAGAAGCTCGATAACTATCTTTTTATTAGCTTCAAAGTTAAACCAATCAGGCACAAGAAAAATTGGACATTGATTATGGTGTTTTTGTAAATTTGGAACTATGCGATTGATGAGATACTCGACTGCTTCTTCATTAGCAATCACAAATTTAAGCTCATCGCAGTTTGCCCAGATCTTCTCATCTTGAATAGAAGAGCTTTTGGAATAAACTTCCTTAGGGCTAAAAGTTATATTCAAAGGTTTTTGTAGATAGCTGGTGAAATTATCAGAGTCGTTTTGCGTTTTGGAATAGTTTTTAAAAAGATCTCCGAGATATTGACCAGTAGCTGCAGTTTCAACTGATACTCTAAAATTATTTTTGACAAGTAGTGCTATCAGTGGCTCAAGACTTTGCTCTGTCGGCTCACCACCAGTGATCACCACACGCTTCAGTAATGGATTGATAGTTTCTAATTCTTCTAAAATTTCTTCGGGTTCAATTTCAATAGAATTGTTTTCACGTTTAACCCAGGTTTCTTTTTCATCACAAAAAAAACAATGTACATTGCAGCCTTGTAACCTAATGAAAAAAGCTGGCAAGCCCATATCCACACCCTCTCCTTGAATAGTTTCAAAGATTTCGGCTTTGCTATCGCAGCTGCTGTGAAGAATTAAGCTCATTCGAGAGTAAAATTCTATCATTTATATAAATCGTCATCATGAGGAGCGTAGCGACGTAATGATCCAGTTAGCGCAGGGGGATTGCTTCGCTAAGCTCGCAATGACATGGATCCCTACGCCTTCTACGAAGGCTCTGGATGACGGCATTTGATTATGCTCCAATGACGAATAAAATCTTAAGTTCGTGCCAATAAAGGATCGGTAATCCCAGCTTCCTTAAATCCTCGTTCTCTTAATAAACAAGCATGGCATTTGCCACAGGGAGGAAAAGTCCCATCGTAACAAGTATGAGAGTAGCTTAAAGCCACAAGGCATTCATTTCCTAAACTGCCAAAGCTTTTAATTAGTTTCACTGACTCAGCTTTATTTAAATGCATTAATGGCGTGTGAATAACTAAGCCTTGGTCTTCTCCAAAGAGACCTTGATTTAAAGCACGCTCCATATCTTTGATAAATTTTTCTCGACAATCATAGTAACCACCGAAATCTTCTTCGCAAACTCCAATAACTATATTCTGCACTCCATGATGAACAGCAATATTTGCGGCAAGGGTTAGAAATAAAATATTTCTTCCAGGTACGAAGGTCGCTTCGACTCCAGGTTTAAATTCTTTTACGCTTTCGTATTTTTCAAGCTCTGAATCCTTGTTAATAAGTGGGCTTGAGCTTCTTAGTATCTCAGGTATTTTTACTAAGTCGAAATCAACTCCACTAAGCTCACAAATTTTACGAGCAGAGTCAATTTCAATTTTGTGTTTTTGTCCGTAATCAAAAGTTATAGTTTTGATTTTTTCTTGGCGTTGATTTTTATCAGCTATAGAAAATTCTTTGAAAGACCAAAACAAACAAGTTGTACTGTCTTGCCCGCCAGAGAGCACGATTAAGGCTTTGCTGGGATCAAGCTTAGTCATTGAAAGTAAGTTTTTTGTATAAACCTAGATCACCAATCTTTACATCGGGATTGATGGCAATGCCACCACGAGGCATAAATTTACCAACTACTCTTATGAATTTTGGTTTGATAGCGCTGTCTAAATCGTTTGCAATTTTATTTATTACAAACTCATGGAAAATTCCATGATTGCGAAAACTGAAAAGATAGAGCTTGAGTGCCTTTGACTCGATTAGATGCTCATCGGGAATATAGCTGATTTGAATTTGGGCAAAATCTGGTTGTGAAGTTTTAGGGCAGACGCAAGTAAATTCCTGGCAGTCTAAGTTCACAATGTAATCATGACCTTCCCATTGGTTGGGAATTGCTTCAAGTTTAGCTTCATCTGGATGCGTTGGATAATCCATCTTTGATGAACCTAATAGAGATAAATTTTCTGTGCCTTGATTTTCCATGGTTAGTTCGTTTTAATAAGCTTAGCAAACTTAGGATCCAAGAGCTTTTTCATGCCATTGAAATCTATATTGTAGAGGACTTTCTCGCCGCTGCCTAAGAGTTGTAAGACCTTCCCTTCGCCAAATTTAGCGTGTTTAACAGAGTCGCCGACTTTAAATTCAATCTTGAAGCTGTTATTCACTGCACGACTTTCAATTTGTTTTTGTTTGAAGCTAGCATTGCGCTCATGATTAAATCTACTTTCATCATAGAAGCTTGCAGCTCCCTTGATGCTTGGTGTCCAGTGGCTAGTATCATCCACGCCATCATTAAATTCACTTTTCTTAGAGAAGCTAGAACTACGCTCATTAGAGTTTGATTGACCATAATAACCAATCAATAAATCTCTAGGAGCTTCTTCTAGGAATCTACTTGGTATACAAAATTCTGATTGTCCAAAAACTCTTCTGCGACGTGCATGAGTTAAATAGAGTTTGTCCTCTGCTCTAGTTACTCCCACGTACATTAATCTTCTTTCTTCTTCTAATTGAGAAGTATCTTTACCATCAAGAGAACGTTGATGTGGGAATACTCCTTCTTCCATGCCAGCAAGAAATACTACCCCAAACTCCAGTCCCTTAGCGGCATGTAGAGTCATGAGTGTGACCACATTGCCACCTTGTTTGGTGTTTTCAGCTTCACTAAGTAAAGAAATTTCTGCAAGAAAAGCTGATAAGGAATTGTCTTCAGAGTTAAGTTGGAAGTCAGTTGCCACGCCAATAAACTCATGAATGTTTTCTATACGGGATTCTGATTCAGCATCAGAACTAGTTTGCAGCATCTCTAGATAGCCTGTTCTGCGCACTATTTCATCTATCAAATCACCAATGCCCAGAGATTTCTCTGCAAGTCTCAGCTCTTCAATGAGATCTATAAAGTTTTTGATTTTTGCTTTAGTCGGTCCATTAACATCTTGAATTTCTTCAATCTCTATAAAAGTTCTGTAGAGACTGTAAGAATGTTTGTTGCCATACTCTTCAATCTTGCTAATTGAAGTTGCTCCAATACCTCTGCGCGGCTCATTAACAACACGCTTGAGACTCTGACTATCAGAAGGATTGTAAATTACTTTTAGGTAAGAAAGTATGTCTTTGATTTCTTTACGATCATAAAATCTAAAGCCACCGACAATTACATAAGGAATATTTCTTCGAAGTAAAGCTTCCTCTATGGCACGAGACTGCACATTGGTGCGATAAAGAGTCGCAAAGTCTTTTAGTTTTCTACCTTCTGCAACTTGCCTTTGAATCTCTGCCGCGATGTACTGCGCTTCTTCTAATTCATCTTGCGCTTCGAAAACTGTAATCTTGTCTCCAGTCATTTTGGTGGCAATTAAAGTTTTCTCTATTCTTTCAGAGTTGTTAGTAATGATTGAATTAGCTACGCCTAAAATATTTGCAGTAGATCTATAGTTGGATTCAAGTTTAATTAATTCAGCATTTGGATAATCTTTTTTGAAGCCGATGATGATTTTAAAATCAGCACCACGCCATGAATAAATGCTTTGATCGACATCGCCAACGACAGTCAAAGAGCGAGTTTTATTCTTGAAATCATTCATGAAAGAATGATTGATCATGTTTGCATTTTTGACTAAATTTTCTCTTTCATTACTAGTGCAACCTTCGGCAATTAATCTAATTAATTCATATTGAGCATGATTGGTATCTTGGTACTCATCAACGAGAATATGTTTGAAACGATTATGATAGTACTCTCTAATTTGCTCGTTATTCTGTAAAAGTAAAACTGAGAAAAGTAATAAATCATCGAAATCCAAAGCATTGTTGCGTGACATTAGTTCTTCGTATTTATCAAAGATTGCCGCGATTTTCTCTTCGCGAAAATCAAAAGCGTTAGTATGAAAATCTCTGGCGAATTTTTTATTATTCTTGGCTTCACTGATGCGATAACGAATTACTTTTGGTTGATAAATTTTTGGATCTAAATCAAGAATTCTAATTGCTTCTTTTACTGTGTTAACGGTGTCGGTTTCATCGAAGATCGTGAAGCTTCTAGTCCAAGTTCTTTTCAAGCCAGCAGCAGTTGTGACAGCCACTTTATCAATATCTTCTCTAAGAATTCGCGCGCATACTGAATGGAATGTACCGATCCAGGCATGTTTTATAGCTTCTTCTCCTACTATTCTGTGAATCCTAGCCTTCATTTCTTTAGCGGCCTTATTAGTGAAAGTTACTGCAAGGATATTACTTGAATGAATTTCTTGAGCCACGAAGTAAGCTATTCTATGTGTTAAAACCTTAGTTTTTCCGCTGCCAGCCCCGGCTAAGACCAATAATGGCGCGCCAATTTGTATCACGGCCTCTTTCTGTTGAGGATTTAAGCCTTCGGTAATTTCAGCAATTTTATCTTGGTTTAAAGTTTCAAAATGGTTTATTAGTTCTTTCATGGCTTAATTTAGTTTAGAATTTTGTTAATCGCTAAGAAAGGATTTTTTAGCAATTAGCATAAAGTATATTTTAATCTAAAATGAATACGAGATATTCTGATACACAGCAAATACTCTCAAGGCCTTTGCGCTTTATGGAAGGTACCGTTAGTTCTGGCTCTACTGGTTTGTTTAGTAGTACTTTGGACATACCTAACACTCAAGATCTAAATGAAGAATTTAGAAATATTATGGATCAGGGTAATCATTCGATTGCAATGATCGGTAGTAAAGATCTTTCCATGAGTCAGATCAAGATCATCGAGATGATTGCTTATGGTCTTTCTGCTAGTGGCAATACTATAGTCACCAGTGGTGGCTACTGTGGTACTAACTACGCAACTATTAAAGGTGCTCTTAGAGGTAACCCCGAGAAGCTTAAAGTTATTCTTCCGCAAACCATTGCGCAACAAATTAAAGAAGTTCAAGATCAGTTAATTGGTGTGAAGCATATTCTTGAGCATCAAGAGCGCGAGCATATGCTCTTAGCTGATGCCAGCAGATTATGCAACAGAGAAATTGTCTCTGAATGCCAACATTTGATTTGTTTTCTTTATAGAGATTCTAAAACTTTACTTGATGCAATTGATTTTGCTTATAGCTTGAATAAAGTGGTTACTGTTTTTTACTTAGATTAAGTTTTAAATCAATCCCTGCTTATTCCTTGCAAACCTAATCCCACCTTGGGCTTTAGCGATGCCAGTGCGGAACCAAAATATCTTCACTGGATCAAAAGTAAAGTAGCTAGCTAAGTAACAAATAAAGAAGAACAAAAGCTGTAATTTTAATTTCAGTTCAGATTTCTTACCATCATACTGCGAGATATTAGTTGCATGATGAACTAGATTATTTGCTTTCATGTATTCAAGGGTGTAGCCAATGAGGTCGTACCATTTAAGTACAAAGTCTTGAGTCATGCGTTTTGCTGGGATAGGATGGGTTACAGAGATTGCTGGTTGATAAATAACTTTAACTTCCTCTGCAATTAATCTCCAGAAAAATTCAGTATCTTCACAAGCACCGCGACGATCGGCGATAATGCCTAGATCATTTCTAAAATCACCATGCTTCTCAAAAACATCTTTGCTGGCTAAAAAGCAAGCAGAGATTGGGTTCTGGACTTTGCGTTTAAATTTATTTTCAACGGTTTCGAGTTTCTTGAAAAATTTATTCTCTTGTAACTCAATATCTAAAACAGGATTGTCTTCTTGAATAATTGCTGTTTGGTAAAAGCTTTTGAGTTCAAAAGGATACTGTAAAACTTTTTCACCATAATCATGAGAAGGGAAACAAGACTGAATAATTTCAAAAGGTGGTTCAAGATTTAACCAGCTTGGAACATCGTCTTCCCAGTCGGCAATTACTCTTGCTCCAGCAACATAGTTTTGTGGTTTCTTGCTTGCAATTAAAAGACAATTCATTAGCCAGTTTTTAGCGAGTAGAATATCATCATCGATAAAAGCTAGAACATATCCTTGTGACTCTCTAATACCACGATTGCGAGCATGTGAAGAACCTTGTTGAGTTTCAAGAATATATTTAATGTCGGGAGAATAAATATCTTTCTTGGAAATTATTCCTAGAATTAAATCACTAGTACTATCTGTAGAGTTGTTATCAATTACCAGAATCTCTAAGGATTTTTTGAGTTCAGGAGGATTTTCTGAACTCTCATAGATCTTCTTAAATTGTTTTGAAAGTTCTTCTAATAAAATTTGCAAATCTTTTGCACGATTATAGGTGCAAATGTTAATGCTTAGGAGAATAGATCTTTGCTCTTCCACAGTTAAATTTATCTAGTCGCTAAGGCAGCTTTAACACTGGGATAGCCAAGTTTGATTTGCATATCTTCAATCATATCTGCAATATTTAAAATTGACTCTTTGTTCTTTAACCATTTATTTGGATCTGGTTTACTCGAAGTAGAGACTACTGGTAAATTCTCACACTGTGACTGCACTTCATCCATATAATCAATTTCTAGGAAATCGCAAATTGCCTTACCAGCTTTAGTTGGATCTGCGATAAGATCCTCGTATTTAACTTGTAAGCAACGATCAGGACTCATTCTACTAAAAGCTTCTTGTGAATATTGATGTGCCGAGAGCCATTGGAATGCACATACTTCTTCTAGGCTTTTGTTTAAGTATTCTTCCCAGCCAGGAGGATTCGTAAATTTCCAAACTTTGCCATCATAGCCTTTGATATTGATTTGGGAATTATAATCGTAGAATTTTCTAAATTTGAAACTGAATCTACCAGAAGATTTCCAGCCTTCAATTAGTGAGCTAATATTTGTTGCTCCATCTCTAGTGAGATAAATAAATTTCGCATCAGGGAAAGCTTTGCCAAGATAGCCAACTCTATAAGTATTTGGTGGAGTCTTATCGAGGAATCTATACTCTTTACTTGATAATGATTTACCAAGTTCTATGAAGTTAGACCAAACTTGATAAATCGGATCTAACTCATCTTTGAATCTATTGAAAAATAATTTTTGACTTAAATCTGAAACTAAGCGTGAATGATAAACAGTGCGATTATATTTTTTCTCTAAATATTCGCGATCGCCTTCAGCATAATCATCTTCAGTTAAATACATTGAGAACATTGGGTCTCTTTTATCTTCCAGGAATTTTTCCCAAACATAATGTGATTCTGTGAAGTGTGACCAAAGCTCTTTTGAGGCTCTTAAAATGGTAAAAAGTAATGTAGTTCCGCTTCTTGGACAACCGATAATGTATACTGGTTTTGTAATTTTCATTTTCAATATTATATTAACATGTTCTTCCCAGGTCTATCTAAAATCAAAAATTTCAATGATCTTAAAAAAGAAATCAGGTTTCGGATCAATGCTTATAATTTCAATAAAGTAAAAGAAGTTATTGAGCGCAATGTCACTCAAGATCACGAAAAAATGAATATAGTTTTTGTGACTTTAGATTCTTGCAGATATGACAGTTTAGTTGAAGCCTATACTCCGAATCTCGATAAGCTTGGCAAAATCCATCCAGCATGGTCTCCTGCTAATTACACCTTGCCGGCGCATATTTCTTTTTTTACTGGTATTTTCCCAAATACAGACGAGCCAATTCCTTATCTAAATCGTTTTATCCAGCAGCTTGTAGTGATGGAAAAGGGCGGCAGAGGTCTTGGCGCTAAAAAACTCGGCAAAAGAACTATCTCGCTTAAATCAAGTAAAAAAGATATGATCTATGGCTTGCGTAAGCAAGGATATTATACAGTTGGATCTGGCTCTGCTACTTGGTTTGCGAAAGATATTTTGGTACAAAATTTTAATCACTTTAAATACGTGCAAGCTCAATCTGCTGAAGCTCAATGTAATTATATTCTTGATAGGTTGTCGAGAAATGCAATCCATAAACCATTTTTTGCTTTTATGAATTTCTTGGAAACACATACTCCTTATATGCATTATGGTGAAGATCGTAAAGAGTATTCAATGCAAGCCCGTGACTATATGAAGTTTCCACCGCGTATAGAACCTGCATTGCAAGATAGTTTTGGCAAAAAACTATATGCTGCTCAAGTTAAAGCGGCAGAACATTTAGATTCAGTGTTGGGTAAGTTTTTACCACAATTACCAAACAATACTTTTGTGATTATTACTGCAGATCATGGAGAAGCCTTTGGTGAAGATGGTTGTTGGGGTCATGGGATTTATCATCCACTTGTAATGAAAGTACCAATGCTGGCATCTATGCTTAATGGAGAGGATATTACTAAAGAATATGAATAAGATTTTGTTCTCAGATTTAAAGCCAATATTTATCGTAGGTTGTCCTAGATCGGGTACGACTATACTGGCTTCTCTTTTGAACTCACACAGTGAGATCGCGGCAGCAACTGAAACTCATTTCTTTAATTTTATTTCTAAACAGAAAAAATATGAATGGAGAGAATTTGATGAAAACCAGATGAGACTTATGCTTGAAGAATCTAGGATTCTAGATTTTTGTAATCATGCAGAAGTTGATCCACAAGATTTAATTAAATACTTTGTTGAAGAATTTGGTTCGGCTGAACTTAGCGAGCATGATTTACCTAAGGATAAATTCTATAGAAAGAAAATCTTTGATATTCTCATTAGAGCTTTATTGACTAAAAAAAATAAACTTAGATTCTGTGAAAAAACTCCACAGCATTTATTAAATGTAGAAGAGATTTTAGAGCTTTATCCTAATGCTAAGTTCATTAATATTGTCCGTGATGGTAGAGATGTAGTTAATTCGCTTCTTAAAATGCCTTGGAGACCAGGTGGTCTAATTAATAATTCTAGATTCTGGAAACAATATATTGATAAAGGCTTAGATCTTGAATTGAGTGAAGCTGCTGAGAACTTCTTGTCTATTAGGTTTGAAGATCTAATAAAGAATTCAGAAGAAACTTTAAAATCGATTTGTAATTTCATTGGTGTGCAGTATGAGAGATCTATTTTACAAAAAACCGGTTTGAAAGAAGCAGTATTCACTGACTGGGAAAGCAATTGGAAGCATAAATCAAGTAACGAGTTAGATTCAAGTAGAATTGGAGCTTGGAAGAAAGAACTTAGTGATCAAGATCAAGTTATTCTTACTTGGCATCAGAAAGATACACTAGAGAAGCTTGGTTACTATGTTGATAAGCTGAAAATAGATATATTTGATGTTCTTCGAATAGCTCAAGAATACCTAAGTTTATTTATTAAGAAGATAGTTAGAGTTTTCTCTCATTTGGTTAATTAATGAAAAGATTTTCCAATTCTCCAATATTTATATGTGGTGAAGGCCGCTCAGGGACTAAGCTTCTTAGAGATACTCTGGGAAAATATTCACACATAAATATATTTAGATGTGAGACTTCGATATTTGTAGATTCCACTTTTCATCAAATTAGGTTTAAGGAAGATGTTTCAAAAGAGATTTTTATTAAATCAATTTTGGCGATGATGTTTAGTAAGAATCGTATTCAAGCAGAGAAAGCTATTAAGAAACAGAAATTTTCTGAAGAGATAGAATCGATATTTGCAGAATTAGTAAAAAGAGATCTTGTGAACTTAGTTCCTGATGATAAGTTAGAAGCATTTGATTATTTGGCTAACTTCATTACTCGAGAGCTGGTAAGTAAGGAACGTTGGCTCGAAAAAACTCCTTATCATATTAATTACATTGAAGATATATTAGATTTTTATCCAGATGCCAAAATCATAGTGAACTATAGAGATCCGAGAGCAGTAGTTGCATCATGGTTGAAGAAAGACAAGTATAAAAGCTTGCTTGGTGTAGTGGCTAATTGGAATAGTGTCGCTGCCAAGGTTATAGAATTAAAACAAAACGAACGCTGCATAAATAAAATTGATTTTGTGGCTTATGAATCACTTATTCTAAATCCAGGTCCTACTTTGAAAGATCTTTGTAATTTTATTGGCGAAGAGTTTAGTGAAGATCTTTTAGATGTAAAAGTAGTAAACAACCTTTATGGAGAAAAGGGACAACTTGGTTTCAATCAAGAAGCTATTAATCGCTGGAAAAAGAAATTAAATAAAATGCAATGTCTATTAATAGATATGTTGACTGCTAAGAATAGAGAGGCATTAGGTTATCAAGATTCATATTCAGTGAATGTTTTTCTGATGATTTTTGTGCTCGTGATTTATTTGCCATATGAATTTGTGGTTTTTGTTTTTAAGAAGATGGTTAAGTTAGTTAAGTGGATTTAAGAATAAACTGTTTGAAGTTTGTCTCTAAATTTGCCCAATCACTTTCAATAGTTCTAATTAAACCATCCAAGCCATCTACTTTTACATTATTTTTGTGGTTATTTACTATTTGCATAACTATTTTAGCTTGATAAATATGGTCAGTTATCCTTGCTTTAACTTGATCACGCTAGTAATTTCTGTCATTTTCATATTTTTCAAAATCTTGATTAGTTGATTATCTAAGCCATCATTGCTTTTGTGAGCTAAATTAAGGAACAACTACCGCGCGAGTTCAGATAATATTATATGTTTGGCATTAAGTCAATACTGAATGTTTTTGAGTTGTCCTGTTTGAATTTGGATAAATCCATATTTTAATTCCGGATTTATCCAAGATTGGTGTATGATATAAATAATGACTTTTATCAAGCGAGAACTTGAAACTAATCTACTGAAGGCTAGCAAACAGTTTAGTGCAGTAATTCTTACTGGCGCAAGGCAAGTGGGGAAGTCAACTTTAGTTCGGGAATTATTTCCTGAATATGGCTATGTAAGTTTAGATGAAATAGATACAAGGGCTTATGCGCAAGATGATCCTCGGGGATTTTTGAAAAGTTACCCTTGTCCATTAATAATAGATGAGATTCAAGAAGTACCAGAATTACTTAGCTATGTAAAAAAAATTATTGATGAGAATAGATCTAATACAGGTTTATTTATTATCACAGGGTCTCAGCAATTTTCATTAATGGAAGGAGTTCAAGAGACATTAGCTGGGAGAGCCGCTGTATTAGAATTACATACTTTTTCGATTAATGAACTATCAGAACCTGCAAAGTTGGAGAATAAAGATTGGTCTTGGATTGTTCAGAGAGGATCCTATCCAGAACTTTGGTCTAAAAAATCTATTGATTTACAACTTTGGTACTCTTCTTATATAAGAACTTTTTTGGAGCGAGATATCAAAGCTAATTTGCAGAAAAGCTACTTAAAACATTATGAGCAATTTTTAAATTTGATAATAGCAAGATGCAGTCAGGAACTTAATTATGCAGATATCGCTAAAGACCTAGGGGTGGATGAAAAAACCATAAAATCCTGGATTGCTTTCTTAGAAAGATCTCAAATTATTTTTTTATTAGAACCTTATCCAAAAAAAATAGATAAAAAACAAGTCTCTAAAAAACCAAAAATTTATTTTTATGATACTGGTCTAGTTGCCCATAGATTAGGTTACCGAACGAAAGAACAAATTAAACAAAGTCCCATCTCTGGGGCTTTGTTTGAAAATCTTGTAATCAGCGAATTGATAAAAAGACATAAGGCAAATCTACAATCAGGATTTTTCTATTACTTTAGAGAGAAAAATGGTCTTGAAGTAGATTTGATTTATGAAAATCGCTCTGAACTCAAGCTTATGGAAATTAAACAAAGCGAAACTCCTACTATTAGCATGGCAAAGAATCTAATTAAATTTTCTGAACTTGTTGAAAATGTTTCTAAGAAGTTTATACTTACACCACGTCCTGATGAATTCAAGCAACAAGATGTAAGTTTTGCTTACTATCAAAAATTTTATGATAACGACGAACTATGTTAACAGTTCATGAATAAAGCATTTACTTTATAATAAGCTTATGCACAAAAGCTTTATTCTGATTTTCTCGCTATTAATTGGACTTCAAGCTCATGCTGCCAAAATTATCAGAGGTCCTTATTTACAAAAATTAACTAGTGAATCAATAGTTGTAAGATTTAGAACCGATGTACCAACTAAAGTTTTTGTACAATATGGAGCTGAAGCTAATCAGGTAAATTTACGTCAGGATAATTATCTTTTTACTGCTGAGCATATAGTGACTCTTAGTAAATTAAAATCAAATACTAAATACTTCTATGAGATCTTCGAAGAAACCACTAAGGGATATAAAAAGCTTAGTAACGAAAAAGATACAGAATATTCCTTTATTACAGCTCCAGAAGCAAATGAGCAAAATGGTCTCAATATCTGGGTTCTAGGAGATCCAGGAATACAGTCTGAGCCTGAATTTAGTAAGGACAGGCGTAAGGACCAAATTTTAGTTAGAGATTCTTTCTTCACTTATCTCAAAAAAAATCAAATTAAAAAACCAGGTTTGATTTTAACTCTTGGAGATAATGCTTATTCTTTTGGTACTGATGAAGAATTCCAAAAAGGTTTTTTTGAAATGTATACAGGCATTCTCCCTAACACTCCTTTGTATACTACTTTTGGTAACCACGATGCCGGTATTAGAAAGGATTTCATTGCTTTTTCGGCAAGGTCATACCCGAAGCCAAGAGGCACTTACTATGATATTTTCTCTTTACCAGATAAAAAGGCTTATTATTCATTTGATTATGGTCCAGTACATTTTATAGTTTTAGATTCATTTGATTCTATATGGGAAGAGCCTTTGGCTGGAATAGAAGGTAGAGAAAGAGTTTGGACTAAGTACAGTAAAGAGTCTAATTTAATGCTGAGTTGGTTTGAGAATGATTTAAACTTGAATAAATCACTTTGGACTATAGTAGCTTTCCATCACCCACCTTATATTGATGAAGAGAAGAAGTCAGGGAAAAAAGAGTTATGGCAAGCTTGGACTAACGCTTATTTAGTACCTTTGGTAGAAAAATATAAAGTTGATTTAGTACTTTGTGGTCATGTGCATAATTATCAGCGTAGCTATCCAATTCTTAGTAAGTTATCCAAAGAAGGTGAAACTGAAATAACCAATAAAGAAAGTTCGGAAATGGATGAACCTATAAAATATGGTTTCTTTTATAATAAAGAAAATACTTTAGGTCCTTTGAAACTGCCTAAATATGAGGCTTCTGTGGAATCAACTTCTGTTAAAAGATATATGAAAGGTACTGGTACTATTTATACTATCTTGGGTTCTTCAGGTTCTGCTTTTAAAGGAGTTCCTAAAAAGAAAAATTCAATTTTCTATGTTAGTACTAAAAAAGCTGGATCAATCTTGCTAACCATAGATCAAAAAAGATTAGAAGTTAAATTTATAACTAATCGTGCTGAGGTATTAGATGAATTCTCAATCCAAAAATAATTCCTCAATTACAGGAATCTTAGGTCCCAAAAAATTAGCTAGGTCTTTCATCTATATGATGAGTAGTACCGGAGTTGCTTTAGTACTTTCTTTGCTTATAACAGTTAGTTTGGCAAGGCTCACTACGCCAGTTGAACTTGGGGTGATTCTTACTGCTGAAGCTTTTATTGAAATGTTTAATTTCTTTCTTTACTTTGGCTTTGGGAATGCAATTCTCAGGGTTGCTTCTGATTATGCTGGTGGTTTTGAGAAGGGTATAGCTAAAGCTGTTGGTAATGCGCTTTTGATAAAAGTAGTTACTTCAATTCCACTGGTGGCAATTATTTATTTACTAGGTTTAGTTTTTCTGAAAGACCAAATGATAATCGATATTCTAGGTCTCTATATATTTATTTATATCTTTGAGAGTTGGGCAAATGTCTTTGGTATTGCCAGAAGAGCTATTGGACAATTCAAGCTTATGTCTTTTATTCAAATCTTGAATAAAATTTTACGTTTAGCAAACATCTATATAGTCTTGAAATACTTTGGTGGTATTAAGCTTCTAGTAATTACTTTTTTGATTGAAAAAATTATTCGTTTCTTTATCTCGGCTTGGACTACTTTGAAATATATCAAGCCAGAAATTGATTTGACTCTCCTTAAGCCAATGCTTAAACATTGTTTTGGTTATGCTTTTATTGATCCGCTTTCTGGGGTCCAAGGCAGGTTGGACAGACTTCTTTTAAATAAATTTATTGGTCCAGTAGCTGTTGCTATCTACTCTATACCAGTTAAATTCTCTGTGGCGCTTTCTTCTGTACATCAGTCTGTGACTCAGGTTTTTGCTCCTACTTTACATCAGTCTTTTAGCTCTGATCCGGAGTTATATAAATCTACGACTAAGCACCTTTCAAGATTTCTTGCGATTATTGGTGCTTTTGTTTTTATATGTATTTTTTATTTTGGTGAAACTATACTTCTTAAAGTCTTTGGTGATAAGTATGCTGCTTCAGTTTCTATAGTATATTTTGTGGCTTACATCTCATTACTAGATTTCTTAGATCGCCCTTGCGATTTAGTTCTTGCAAGCCAAGCTTCACATCGCAATAGAATTTTTACTAAGGCTACGGCTTTGGTGATTACTGTAGGCTTGAATTTATGGTTGATACCTAGCTATGGTATTCAAGGTGTGGTTTGGGCAACTATAATTTCCGGGATTATCAAACTTATAATTTCTTATAAGTTTGTCCATGATGCTGTTGAGACTTGGAAATGCTTATTAGTAGTAGCTTTCCCTGCTTTGCTTGCTAATTTTATGAGCATTTATATATTGGTGCCTTTGTTTTTAGCTTATTTAGCTTTAGCAAAGTTAATTACTAAGGAAGATATTGATTTTACAAAGACCGTTCTGAAGTTGCGCAAGAAGAAAAGTACTATCCAAGACCCAGAGCCTGATCAAGAGAGCTTAGTGTGAGCTTCCTACCATTTGGATAAAGAGATTGATAGGTTATAGTTGGATCACTTTTCATCAGTGCGAGTTCTTGACTGCTTGGATAAATAGTATTGAATCTAATAGATATTAAAAAGCGATTTTTTCTTTCTTGATCATCACTTCTCATAAGTTGTAAGTATTGTTTTAATTTATTTTCTTTTGCTTGACCTGTTAAATTAAATATTGGACTATATTCAAAATTTTGGATTTTAAGTGCATCTTCATATCTCAGACCTTGAGCAAATTCTGCTACGTAAACACTTGCGTCATTAAAAAATTTGATTTTTTCTTGATCCGTAATAGTACCGTTTGATCTTTTTGCTATTGCAATTTGATTTAATGCCAGATTGGTTATTTGAGTTAATTGTGTTCCATTCAGTTTATAAGTATTTTTCCAATTTGTTAAAGAGTCTTTTACATATTTTCCCAGGGCTGAATCTTGGAAAGCAAAATTGCTGGTACGTGCCTCAATGACTGCAGTTGCTGATCTTTCATCTTGAAGTTTAGTTACAGTTTCTTTGAGCTTTTTTTCTAATTGAGCTTTTTCAGAATTATTTCCAGTCTGGAATTTATTGAATATAGTGTTTATATTTGCATTTCTGTCACTTATATTTCCTCTATAACTAGGATCTATATCAAGTGCAAGTACTGTTTTAATAAAACTGAGAGGTACTTTATTCTTAATAGCATCAGCATAAGCATCAATTTCATTAAAGTTAGTTTGTGGATATTTAACTTTAATGGATTTGAATAATGATGTTAATTGGGTTAAGTCTTCAAATTTGAGACCTTTATCTAAATAGTAATTACTGTAAAATTTATTCATGTATTCATCAAATTTAGTTTGACTGAAGACAGATTTATTAGTTGAAGAATCAAAAGTAATAGCAAATTGCTTTGCTTGTAATTCTAGTTTTAATCTAGTTTCTTGCTTAGGATCATCAATAACACTAAGAACTTTATCGAGATTAGTTACCGTTAATTCTTCGCCTGTAATCGGCACCTTGTGAGTCTTTAGAGCTTCTGTTAAAACTTCTTGTTGCTTGCTTGTGCTTGCTCCTACTAAGATATCAATGTATCTTTTTCTGGTAGCTTCAATATTTACAATATTAAAATTATTGCTTTTTTCAAATTTATATAAATTGAGAGCTTGTTTACTAGTTGTATTATTAACAAGTAGTCTGAAATAGTCATTTAAGGTAGATCTTTTTTTCAAGTCCATATCATATAGATTCAAAGCTTGTTGTATATTGTTTAAATTCTTTTTATTAGCAGTATTGAGATATAGATCATTATAGAAAGTATCGTGAAACTCCTTGAATTCCAAGCTGCCTTCTGTTAGACCTCGTTGAGTAGCCCAAGAGTTTATTTGATATTCAGCTTCCTCATCAGGGTTGGTTGGAAGTTTACCATTTAATGAATCATCAAGATCATTGAGAATATCTATAGATGCATTTCCTCTAGCAGTTGAATTCGTTTGCTGAGTAAGTCCATTTAAATAATTGGTAATTGCTTGACCATTACTGCTAACTGGAGTTAGTGGTAATTGAGTGCTAGAGATTTCAGTCATTTAGGGGTGAAGAAGCAGTAACTTATCTTGATTTTCGTTCGATTAAATTTCAGAAGAATCCCTTTAAAATACAGCGAAAAGACTAGGTGATTTTGTTCAAATTAACGTGAGAAACGGCGGATAAATATTCTTCTTATAACTAGTTAGACTAGTCAGTTGCTATGGTATAATGAATATATGAAAACTTGGCAATTACAAGAAGCAAAAGCTAAGCTCAGTGAATTGGTTAAAACAACTTTAGATCTTGGGCCGCAGGGAATTTCTGTCCGAGGAAATTTAGAAGTGATTTTAATTTCTAAGAAAGATTACGATAAACTTTGTAATAAAAAAAAGCCAGAAAGCTTTGTTGATTTTATGAGAAAATCTCCTCTAATGGGGGTTGAATTAGATTTAGAGAGAGATCAAACCCCTATAAGGGACATTGATCTATGAAATTTCTTCTTGATACCAATATTGTTTCTGAAACAATAAAGCAAAGACCTAATCCTAATCTCATTCAGTGGCTTAATGTTAATCATGCAGATGATTATGCTATTAGCGTTTTGACATATGGAGAAATTAAAAAAGGAATTGAGCTATTAAAGGACTCCAAACAAAAAAGTAAATTGATGTTGTGGTTCGAAAATGAAGTCAATAATTGGTTTGCTGACAGAATTATTGAAATTGATAAGGGGATAGCTTATCAATGGGGTATCTCTTGTGCTCAACTAAAAAAGACTCCTCAAACTATAGATTCTTTAATTGCTGCAACTGCTATAGCTAATAATCTTAAATTGGTAACAAGAAATGTAAAAGATTTTTCTATTTATCCTGGCTTAGAATTAATTGATCCTTTTTAATTCTTGATGCTGCTTTTATATTTTTGCCCAAGTAAAAAATCACAGGTGATTTAAAAGATTTATCAATTAATTCTTGGCTGAGATTCTCTATATTCGTTTCTATAATTCTTTGGTCTTGCAGGCTACCGTTTTCAATAGCAATTACCGGGAGAGTTTCACAAGCTCTACTCTTGAAGAAATTACAGATATCTACGATATTACTCAAGCCCATGTAGGCAATCAGCGTGCCGCCATTAGAGATGAAGTTTAACCATTGGGCACCTTTATTCTCACAAAAATCATGAGCAGTAACTAACATCACGCTGTCACTTTGTTCTCTAAGAGTAATAGTTACATTGTTTAAGCTAGCTAGCGATAGACCACTAGTTAGTCCTGGAATAACTTCTGTTTCAAAGCCGTGTTCTGTTGCTAAATTGAATTCTTCAATACCGCGGGCGAAAACCAATGGGTCACCGCCTTTCAACCTAAGCACGGTTTTACCTTGCTTGAGAAACTTTAAAATCAAAGAATTAATTTCTTCTTGTTTGCCTTTGCTGGAATTTTTCCTTTTGCCAACAAAAACAAATCTATCTATATTCTCATCATTGTTAATATCAAAATTCTCACCAAATGCAAAATCAAAGATTTTGAGATTAACTAAACTATCGTAAAGAATCACATCAGCAGTTTTAATGGCTTTGAGTCCTTTAATAGTCATTAATTCAGGATCACCAGGTCCAGCGCCAACTAAGATTAATTTAGCTTGATTGTTTTTCTGCATGGTTCTCCTGTCCTAATTTTTTGAATTGTCTTTCTGTAAACCAACGAATTAATTTTGATCTTCTGCTGAATTGTTTTTCGTCTGAGATTTTTTCTTGGACCTTGGTTCTGAATTCTGAGATTACTGGAATTAACTTAGAATATTTCTCTACAAAGTTTCTTTGCAGATCAAGTCTCATCTTTTGAGCTACAGAAGGCGCATTACCATTGGTACTTATGGCAATTTTAATTGATTCATGTTCTACGATACTTGGCACATAGAAATCACAATACTCGGGTTCATCGACAGAGTTAACTAATATGCCCTGATCTCTGCAACGATTCGCAATAGCATTATTCATTTCTGGATTATTAGTTGCTGCAATAACTAGAAATGCATTAAGCTCATCTCCCCAATCGTATTCACGCTCAATGAATTCAATTTTACGTTTATAAGGAAACTCTCCTTCGCAAGCTTTTACTTCTTCCATAATAGTTGGAGCAATAACTTTAAGTTTAGCCTCGGTATTAATCAAGCCAACAAGCTTCTGTAGTGCAATCAAGCCACCTCCGACAAGGAGAACTTGTTTGTCTTTTAGTTTTAAAAATATGGGATATAGTGTATTTTCTATCATTAAACCCTCTTTAAGGAGTCATATATTTTGCTTCCCAAAATACATGAGCTCCTTAAATTATTCGATAAATGACACTCTCGATTATTGTAATACATCAAATTACAAACTCCCCGCCTTGCTCCTGCTCAGAATCCTGTAAATGGATCCCACACTCGATTTTGTCTTTGCCAACCCAACGACCTTGTCTATCTATACCAGGCTTAGTACATGGCTCGCAACCAATACTGTCGTAACCTTGATCTAGAAGCCTATTGTAAGGGACTTCATTTTCATGAATATATTTCCAAATATCAGATTTAGTCCATTTAATAAGTGGATTGATTTTACCAAGTTTAAATTTCTTGTCGTATTCAATAGCTTTAGCCTTAGCCCTTACTTCAGTTTGATCGCGTCTAATAGAAGTAATCCAAGCGAATTTATTTTCAAGTAAATTTGCTAAGGGTACTAGTTTGCGTATATAGCAGCATTGATCTGGATCGCGCTCGTAGAGATTCTTGCCATACTTTGCTTCCTGCTCTTCTATAGTAAGTTTAGGTTGAATCATTTCTATAGGAAGTCCATATTTAGCTTCCAGCTTATCTTTTAATTCTAAAGTCTCTTTGAATTGATAGTTGGTATCTAGATTCGCAATTAAAAAATTCTCGCGATTTTTAATTTTGCTTTCAGTAAAAATTTCACTGAGAATATGCAAGATTACGCAACCTTCTGGACCAAAAGCAGTGAGAAAAACAACTTTACCTTTTGGTAAAAATTCCTCAAGGCTGTATTGTAGAATTTCTTTAGCAGTTTTATCTTCGAAAGGATCACCAATTGAATTCCAGTCAATATCAAGGCTAAGAGACATTAGCTAATGCCTCACTTTGGATCTTTACTAACCCAGTTCTATCAACGAAGCTTCTAAAGTTTTCCTCTGCTTCTTTCTTTGCAAAGTAGTAATTGAATAAATCACGCAAAGTAGTGTGAATGTTTTTGTGGAGAAATCTCCCTTCTAATGGCTGTCCAAACTGTGCTTCATCACCCAACCTGCCACCTAAGAAAATTCTAAAGGCATCTTGCATTTCTTCATTTTCACCTTTGACTTTGCAGCCCACTAATCCAATATCAGCAATAGAATATTGCGCGCAGTTATTAGGGCAGCCTGTAACAGAGATCATGACTTGCTCCTGAAGATTTGGAAATTCTTGATCTAAGTAATTGAATAACTCCTTGGCTTTAACTTTAGTTTCAACGATAGCTAGATTGCAGAACTCTGTTCCGGTGCAGGCTACACCCAAACGTGAAAATGCTGAATGTTCTACTTTCAGCCCCATTGCTTTGGCTTCATGAGTTAAAGCATTAACTTTAGCTTCTGGGACATTTACAAGAATCAAGTTTTGTTTATTAGTAGTTCTAACTTCACCGCCTTCAGTATATTTCTCAACTAAAGTTGCGATGTTCTCCAAATCAGTTTTAAAAGCTCTACCGCTAATGAAAGCTATACCTACTGCATAGAGTCCATTTTTAAGTTTGGTGATTCCCAGATGGTCATGGTGACTGCATTTAGGGCTAGGGAAATATTCTACAGCACCTGTATTCATGGTATGAATTTGTGGAACTCTTTCTAATTGATAGCCTAAAACTTTTTCAGTTTCCTCTAGGAATTTTTCTACTCCCCATTCTTCGACTAAGAATTTAATTCTTGCTTTTGGTCTTTTATCTCTAAAGCCATTATCTCTATATACAGTAGTGACTGCTGTAATTACTGCATTGGCTTGATCACGAGGAATAAACACGGGGAAATTCTTGGCAATAATTGGTTTGGTACTTAAGCCACCACCGACTTTGAGGCTAAAGCCGATAGCTCCAGAGTTTGGATGTTTAACTCCAACCAATGAAACGCAATTGATATCAGGTTGTGAGCACCAGGTTGAGCAACCAGTTACTGACATTTTATATTTGCGTGGTAAATTAGAAAAATCTCTATTGCGATTAAAATGAGTTTCAATATTCATCAGCTCAGGACTTGCATCGAAAATCTCATCTTCAGTTAAACCTGCAAGAGGGCAACCAGTAATATTTCTGGTGATATCTCCGCAAGCTCCAGCACTGTCCATGCCCACGCTTGCCAGTTCTTTTATTATTTCTGGAATACTTTCAATCCGTATCCAGTGCATTTGTACTGCTTGCCTTGTTGTGATGTCTAAAACGCCATTTGCATGCTTATTGGAAATTTCATTTAATTTCAAAAGTTGTTTTTGATTTAGTTTTCCGCCTGGAACTTTAATACGCATCATGAAGTAACCATCTTCTTTAGGTTTCTGCGCATAGACTCCGTACCATTTAAAAAGGGGCACTAATTCAGGATCAATTGCTGAATGTCCAATTTTGGCTGCCTCTTCTATGTGTGACCACACATCCAGACCGTCAATTTTTGCTTTTAATTCTTCTATTTCTGTCACCATAAGTAATATTCTAGAATATTACTTATGAATACTGAGTTTTTATTTTGTTATATTCCTTGTCCAAGCGAAGAACTAGCAATAACCATTGCTAAAGAGCTTGTAACTAATAAGCTTGCTGCTTGCGCGAATATTTTGCCATCAGTTAAATCTATTTATATGTGGAATTCTGTTTTGCAAGAAGATACTGAAGTAATTTTAATTGCCAAAACCAGCAAAGAAGTTTTTCCTAGTCTCGAAAAGAAAGTATTAGAAATGCATGATTATGAGTGTCCCTGCATTATAGCCTTGAATATTAGTGAAATGAATGAAGCTTACGCTACTTGGTTTTTGCAGAGTTGCCAAGTTCCACAGTCTTAACCGGTACAAACCTTGCATCTTTAACTTGATAGATTACAAAATCAGGATTTAATAAGTCACCATTTGGATTAAAGATTTTATTTTTAGCAAGAGTTTGAGCAATCGCTTGTGAGCTCTTATTGAAATGACTTGCTTCAATAGCCTCAATTAGAATGTTAGTAGCCTCGTAGCTTGAACTTACATAACCACTAATTGGTTTGCCAAATCTAGTTTCGTATCTTTTAGCAAGCTCATCGGATGCTGCCTTAGAGCCAATCACTAAGCTGTTTTCAGCATCTTCGCCCGCAATATTTATAAACTGTTGTTGATGAACGCCTTCAGCACCAAGGAATTTTGATTCAGGCATAAGTTTTCTTATATCTTTGAGTAAATAAGCTGCATCGTTATATTCACCAATAAAAAATATTAGGTCGGGATTGAATTTGGAAACTTCAATAGCAGTTTTTCTATGATTAGCAGTTCTTACTGGAATAGCATGAGACATTACGATTTCAATCTCTGGATGCTTAGCAGCTTTTTTGTCAAATTCGCTAGCAACTGATTTACCATAAACTCTATCGTTATAGAGAACGGCAACAGTTTTTATCTCGGGATGATCGCTGATGTATTTGAGAGCAGCTTTGGCGAGTTGTCTATCAGTGCCAATTGTTCTATAAACAAAACCTTTAACAGCTTGTCTTTCAGTTAATATCGGGTTTGTTGAAGCAGGAGAAATTTGAGCGATTTTGTTTTTTGAATATTTAGTAGAAGTTTCGATTGAAATCTCAGAGTTCAAATGTCCAATTACTCCTAGAGCCTCTTCTGCAATAACTATATCTGCACGGGCAATTCCCTCAGAGACCATTCCACCATCATCAATAATGATTGTGCCGATTTTGTTTTTAGAATCTTTTTGCTTAGCATTATATTCTTCTACAGCAAGGCTAGATCCCTCAATAATAGTGTTACCGAGTTCTCTATAAGGACCAGTTAATGGTGCCGCAATAGCAATATAGTAATTGCCGTCTATAGTTCTTACTTCAAGGGCATCCTCTTTTTTAAATTCTGTAGTTTTTTGTTTCGGTGTTTTTGAACAAGAGCTCAAAATTAACAAAAATAAGAATCCATATATAAGAGGTTTGTGAAATTTCATAATTGGCATACCTTTATAAGTATATCCTAGCTTGAGATAGAATTATTCTCGATGAAGGCGGTATTTTAATGGCTGTTGAATTACAGGGCAATTTGAAAAAACTTTCACATGAATTAAATGATAATCAGGTTGATTATTATTTTCGTGTAGTTGAGAAGTGTAAATCTGCTCAGCAGGAGGAAATCAAGCAAGAGCTAGCTTTTAATCAATTTCTAGGAAAGAAAATTTCCTTGGATTTTTTAGGCGAAATAAATTGTGTTGCTTGCGGGCGAGCTGTAAAAAAATCTTTTAATAATGGTTATTGTTTTCCTTGTTTAAGTAAGCTGGCTGAGTGTGATATTTGCATCGTTAAACCAGAACTTTGCCATTATGATAAGGGCACTTGTCGTGATAAGGATTTTGCTACTGAGCATTGCAATATTAATCACAGTCTGTATCTATCTTTGACAAGTGGTTTGAAAATTGGCGTGACCAGGCAATATCAAGAAAAGTCTAGATGGATTGATCAGGGTGCAGTTAAGGCTATAAGGTTATTAACTCTAAAACGTAGATATCATGCAGGTTTGATAGAAGTAAAGCTTGCTAAGCAAATGGCTGATAAAACTAATTGGAGAAAAATGCTTACAAATCAAATTGATGAGGTTGATTTAGTTGAAAGTAGAAATAAAGTTTTAGAGCTGATTAAAACAGATATAAAAGCAAATAGTTTTTCCGAAGATCTGAATTATATTTTTGAAGAAGAAGCAATTCTGGAAAATAATTTAAATCAAGTTCAAGAAATTTCTTATCCCTTGCTGGAAATCCCTACAAAGATCAATAGCTTTAATTTAGATAAAGATCCTCATCTGGAGGGTGTTCTATTGGGTATTAAAGGACAATATTTAATTTTTGATACTGGGGTTATTAATATTCGTAAGTATGCTGGCTATAGAATTAAACTACAATTAGAGTAGATCTAGAATCATGTATGCAAAGCCCTAAAAAAGATACTTTTAAAGTAATTAGTTCTTATCAAGCTGCTGGTGATCAACCAAAAGCAATAGAGGAAATTGCAAAAAGAGTTGAAGAAAATCTGCCGCGACAAGTTTTATTGGGAATTACTGGTAGTGGTAAAACTTTTACGGTAGCTAATATTATTGAAAAAACACAGAGAGCTGCATTGGTATTGGCTCATAACAAAACTTTAGCCGGACAACTCTGTAATGAATTCAAAGAATTCTTTCCTGAAAATAGAGTCGAATATTTTATTAGTTACTATGATTACTATCAACCAGAAAGCTATATACCGCATAGCGACACCTATATAGAAAAAACTTCTAAGATTAATGATGATATTGATCGTCTGCGTTATGCAACAACTCGCGCGATCTTTGAAAGAAATGATGTTGTTATAGTCGCTTCTGTTAGTTGTATCTATGGTTTGGGAATCCCAGAGCTTTACTATGAATCAGCTATGCCACTTAAAATCGGCATGCAACTAGATCTTAAAAAGTTTTTATTAAAGCTTGTGGACATGCAATATCGCAGAAATGATATTCAATTACTGCGTGGACTGTTTAGAGTAAGGGGTGAAATTGTTGAAATTCGTCAACCCGATGAAGAAAGAATTCTCAGAATAGAATTTTTTGGTGATGAAATAGAACGTATATTGTACGTGGACAATATCACAGGTGAGGTTCTGGAGATTTTAGAAGAAGTGAATGTTTATCCTGCTAAGCATTATGTAACTGATGAACAAAGCTTAGAGAGAGCTGTTGTGCAGATTGAAAAAGAACTCGAAGAAAGGCTTTTTGAACTCAGATCTCAGGGTAAAGATGTAGAAGCTCAGAGGCTCAAGCAAAGAACTAAATACGATGTTGAGATGATCAAGGAAGTTGGTTATTGTACAGGTATTGAAAACTATTCTAGAATCCTTGAAGGCAGAGCGCCGGGTACTGCGCCAAATGTTTTGATTGATTATATGAATCGTCGTTACGGTGACTATGGCTGGACTTGCTATATAGATGAGTCGCATATGACTTTGCCACAGCTTAAGGCTATGTATCATGGTGATCGCACTCGTAAACAAACTTTAGTTGATTATGGTTTTAGACTTCCCTGCGCGATTGATAACCGTCCTCTTAAATATGATGAGTTCGTTGCTAAGGTTAAACAGATAGTTTATATCTCCGCAACTCCAAGTGATGAGGAGCTTGCAGAGGCTGGTGATGCTGTTACTGAGCTGGTTATACGACCGACTGGACTTGTGGATCCTGAAGTTGAAGTATGTCCTACTGAAGGTCAAATTGATCGCTTGATAGATGAAATAAAAAGCAACAAAGGTAAAGTCATCATCAATACTCTTACCAAAAAAATGGCAGAAGATTTGAGTGAGTATTTATTTGAAAATAAAATCAGAGCTAGATACTTGCATAGTGAAATCAAAGCTTTTGAGCGCATGAAAATTCTCAATGACCTGCGTAAGGATGAGTATGATGTTTTGGTTGGTGTAAATCTTTTGCGTGAGGGTATAGATTTGCCTGAAGTGTCTTTGGTTTGTATCCTTGATGCTGATAAAGAAGGTTTCTTAAGAAATTTTAGATCATTGATTCAAATGATAGGAAGAGCTGCAAGAAATTCTGAATCCAAAGTTTTACTTTTCGCTGACCGTACTACAGATAGCATGGCTAAAGCGATTGATGAAACCTACCGTAGGAGAGCTATTCAGATTGCTTATAATACTGAGCATGGAATAGTGCCTAAGACCATCCTCAAATCTGTTTCTAATCCTATTTTGGAGGCTTATGAAAGGCTTGGTGAAGAAGAGAAAGTCCTTGCTAATGCACTATTGGATTCAAACAGTGCTAAGCCTATAGAAAATATGACTAAGCGAGAATTAATTCAATCTATAAATAAATTTGAAGAAGAAATGCATAATTCAGCTAAGCAGCTTGATTTTGAAACTGCCGCGAAATATCGTGATCAGTTGAAAAGTTTCCGTGAGAAGTTGGAAGAGAAAGCCAATTGATATCTTCCTAATATTTAAATATTAGTAAATGGATTGCTTCGTTCCTCGCAATGACGGCTCTTATTTATGCTTCACCTTCGGGTAGATCGTCAGAAGAGGTAGAGTCGAGGACTGTACTAATCCCTGCAAATTTTTTAAACTGATCACTATCTTGTCCAAGACCAAGTAAGGTGTTTATAGAATCACCACTTTCACTGCCTCCTGGCTTATAACCCAGTTCTTCTGAGGTATTGACGTAGTTGAAAATTGTTCCACCAGATTGTAAACCTAAAGCTTCAAGAGCATTTTTACTGCGATCCATTCCTCGTTGATATGACTCCATATCACCTCGGTCAAAATTTCCACCAGAAACTTCATCCATTGGTGTTTTAGGACCAATTGGCACTTCATTTTCCCAATCCCATTGTTGTAAGTAAATTTTGCCACCTTCATTGGTCACTTTCAGTGGACCAGGTGTAGTACCGTTTTTAATATCAGTTAAGTTAACTTTCATTGCTAGTTGAGCAAACTCTTCAGGAGATATGCCCATTTGCTCTGCCATTGATGAAGCATTATCCGCGAACATAAATTGTGCTTTCAAATAGTTGTTCAACTCTGGATCTTCAACTTTAGTAGATTTATTTGGATCTAATATAGGCTTGCCATTAGAATCTGCTACTGGATTACCTTCCTCATCGAGAGTTGATTCGACTTGATAGAAATCTCCGCCTTCATCTTGAATGAAGAAAAATGTTCCAGTAAGGTCTTTGCCTTTCCCGTCTTTAAACATTGGTTTCCCTTCAATGTCCTGTAGATTTGTTTCTAAGACACCACCATTAGCTGCAGTTTTGGCACCATCTTCAAACATTTTGTCAAACCATTGTCCCATTTGATCTTCAGACATATCTTTGGTATCAACACCCATTTTGTCGAGCATTGGTTTAATCTCTTGAGTCATGTCCTCAAGTAATGCTCTTTTCATCTCAAAAAGTTGAGATCGGGAAATTTCTTTAGTTACAGTCTTGCCTTCCTGTTGGCTGAGAATATTGTTCTGTGTTGCTTTTTCTAATTTCTCTTGAGCTCTTGCTAAAGCTTGGTTACCTTGGGACACATCTACCTTGCCCATGACCACTTGTTGTAGACCTTGTCCAATCATTGTCACACCAGAAGAAATCATTGCTTGAGCGCCAGGAATTGCCATGCCCATTGCCATCATCACATGTCCCATGCCCATCATGCCAAAGCCCATGCCTTCTTTTGCATGTCCAGTTTGAACCAGATTTTTGCCTTGAATTTTTTCCTGTTCTGCTCCGCTACTGTTGTATTGTGCAATTGCAGTATATGTTTGTTGCTTCTGTTTTGCAGCTGTGGCTGTTAACATAGCTTCTTGTTGTTGTCTTTCAATATCAGCCAAGGAGCTTTTTGCGCTCATGCGATTATCATTATTACCACTACCAATATTATTGCTAGTTAAGTTTACTTGAGGCTGATCAACAGTATTTGACATATTTGGGTCCTTTTAATTTTGCTCAGGATGAGAAACCTTGACTTAGACGTCAAAGAAATTTTTTTCTACACAACCTTGTTCAATCATTGCATTGGTGAGGCTTGTAGCATTTTTAAAACGCGTACCTTGCCAAAGGAATTTGTGATTTTTTAGATAATCAAAAAATACTTTTTTGTATGCTTTGATATGCCAAATTACAAATCTTGCCGCGTTGTCATGGTCTAGATGATGTAAAGGAATATGTTTGAGTACATAATCATACTTAAACATGTCCTTTGCCTTCTTTAGAGTCCTTATATCTTTTAAGTTGATATCTAGTGAGTTTGAAGCATTGATTTGAATTGTTCTCAATTCAGCTTCACTCATGCTTTCTTTGCCAATAATATATTTGTCATTAGGCATGCTGTAAATATTGATATTGTTCATTTCTGAATCTAGGCAAGTATATGTTACTGTGCCATGATCGACTTCAAGAACTACTTGTAATTGACCTGTAGTGTCGTCAAATTTAGCTTTAATAAAAACTGTACCGCTATTGAGATGAACACCTTTTGCGTAATGTTTTTCTTGAGCAAGAGCGCAGCGCAAAACCTCCATGATTACTGGTTTCTTAGAATAGATCTCTAGAAGATTCTCTTCATAACTTTTTGTATTTGTTGATTTTTCTTGTGTGATTGTCATTTTTTTGTTATTCTCCCTGCTTGAAATTATCTACGTGCTGCTAATTTGTTTGGATCTGTAGTGGCTGTAGATTTACCATCAACCATTCCATAACTAGTGGTAAGCATAGTAGCCACCTCTCTTCCAGAACTAACCAGTTGAGCCATTTCTTCTGTACTTACGCTTTCGCCTCTTGCAAGCCTGTCTTTAATATCTTTAACGTCTGTGGCAAAATCATATATCGATTGCATGTCATCTTTAGTGATTCCTTTGAGGTCAGAGAAATCATTTTCAGGTGAATTGTATATGGCTTTTAAGTCGCTGTAGAAACTTTTGAAATTTGGGTCATCCGTTTTTCTATCAACTTGAGCTAAGTTCATTTCAACAGAATTGAATGGTACGGAAGCCACTTGTTCAAAAGCACTGCCTCCTTTGCCAAGCATCTCAGCTGTATTAGAAGTAGACTCCAATAAAGTTGCAATATCTGCATTAGTCACAGATGCACCTTTATCAATCTTGTCTCCAACTAGTAAGAGTTGATACAGGGTATCTGACATTTGTTCTTTATCATCTGCTGTAACTCCATCTAGGTAAGTACCTTCTTGGTTTGCAACAGAATCCTTACCATTGCTAACTTGAGTAATCAAAGCTTGGTCTACACCGCTCTGACCTAAGAAATTAAGTACCTTATCAAAACCAGCTTTAGCATCGCTGAAGAATTGATTGTTACTAGCAATTGGTGGAGGATCTATGTCTGTAAATTCTTTCATTGAATCATCTAAAGTTTTAAATGATCCTTTAACTGATTTCCAGAATTCTGAGGTCTCGCCAGATTCAGGGAGGCTTCCATATAATTTTTCAGTATTAGCTACTGCAGAATTTAATTTATCCTGATATGCGCTGCCTTTCTGATCTGTTTTTGGATCAGCAGCTAATTTCTTCAAGTCTTCTAACTGTTTAGTTAAATTATCCATCTCCCCTTTTTGATCTGGAGTTAATGCTGCTGCTGCATTTCTCTGAGCTGTTAAGTCGGCAGCTTCTCCATGAGCTGCATCTACAGCACCTTGAGCTTGTTGAATTTGGGTATCAGCAAGTCTTACTTGTGAAGTAAGTTTGTCCTTCTCTGCTTCGTCTACAACTTTAACTGTCTTCTTGCCTTTACCACCAGAATTTTCTGTTTTCATTGGTGGTGGTGATAATTTGTCTTGAGCTTCTTGTTTAGCTGTTGCTGCAGTGTCTAAAGATTTGGTTGCACTGTCTGCACGCTTTTCAGCTTCTTTGATTTTCGAGTCTAAAATTAGTTCTTCACTATGGCTGCTATCTGTTTTTGTGGCTTTCTCTGTTGCCTTCGTGATGACAGAACTTAAATCAGTTGTAATAGTGTTGGACATAAATAAACCTCAAACCTTTTCAGTTGATAAGGTTTTGTAACTTGTTCAGTTTAAGGTTAGGTTAAATGCCTGAAATCTTGTCAAATAGGAGTTTGGAGAAGCTGAGTCAAGTCTGTTTTTGAAGAGTTGAGTAGGGGAAATTCACGAAGGTAAAATTTTCAACCTTCGTGAATGGGGTCCACACGAACGATGAAAAAATCAGGGTTGCGAAGATTCGTGAATCGGATGCTGAATTTTAGTAGTTCTGGATTGCCACGCCATTTCGTGGCTCGCAATGACGACTCCGTTTTAAAGAACGCTCTCACTATTGTCGTAATATGAAGCCTTATTCCAATCCTTATCCATGTAAGGAAGATCATTAATTACTTCTTCTAGCAAAGTACTGATGCAAGCTAGCGAATTCTCTTCAACTATTTTGATAGGAATTCTTTTACTTTCAGAGATTTGGAAAATCTTTGCATCTGGCTGAGCATAACTCTTCAGAGCAAAAATCAAATCAGCTTCATCTAAAGTATTAACTATAGAAAAATCTAATTCACTGCTTGAAGCAAAAGCTCTTTTCAGTAATGATTTGCTAATTGCATAAGGGTAGATGGCAAGTGACTTACCATCTTTTGCAAAAAGTAAACTTTTATCGTCTTCTGGTTTTTCGATCTCTGTAGATCTTTCAAGAATAGTAACTTCATCAGTTTCTTTATCGCGTTTTCTAAGTTCTGGATAAATAGGCTGACCTCTAAGAAGCGCATCCACACTGTTAGCCACGTTCTTATGTACGTTAACTGTATACTTGTCGATGATCTCGATACAAATATCAAAAGTTGGTTTTGCCGCACGCTCTAGAATAGATTTACGAGTGCCGCGTCTTTTAGCTTCTTCATCACCTAAGGTTACAGTCTGAATGCCACCAACTAAATCGCTTAAAGTTGGGTTTTGGATAACGTTCTCTAATGAATAACCATGAGCTGTGCCTATAAGGTTTACACCGCGCTCAGCAATTGTTCTTGCAGCCGCAGCCTCTTCTACTGTACCAATTTCATCAATAACAATAGTCTCAGGCATATGATTTTCAACAGCTTCGATCATGATGTCGTGCTGCTTTTTGTCATAAGGTAATTGCATTCTTCTCGCTCTACCGATTCCTGGGTGTGGAATATCGCCATCTCCGGCAATTTCGTTAGAGGTATCTACAACGATTACTCTGTTCTCTTTTTCAACAGAAAGAAAATATGCAATCTCTCTAAGCATCGTGGTTTTACCAACACCAGGAGGTCCTAATAAAAGCACAGATTTTTGCTGTTCAAGACAGTCTTTAATAATATTGATAGTTCCAAAAATTGAACGACCAATTCTTACAGTGAAACCGATAATTTCATTGTTTTTGTTTTTTACACAACTAATTCTGTGAAGAGTTCCTTCCATTCCAGCGCGGTTGGAGTGGTTGAATATGCCAACTTGTTTGGCGATGTCAGCAATAATCTCTCGGGTTACGCTTTGCTCGCCGAGTAATATTGTTTTATGTTTTGAAAATCTGGCTTCTGGTATTCTGCCTATATCTATAACTACTTCTAGTAATTTGCTCAAATCGTGGTCTTTGAGAGCTTTCTGTATATTTCGGGGTAAGAGCTTTAATATCTCTAGTACATCATCTTTTCTTATATCTACCATCAAGGTTCGGTTACCTTCTTTGTCACTATGATACCTCTAAACTTGTTTTTTGTAACTATATTTTAATTATTTCACCTAAAGTTTTTGATGTATTTATGAGGTCCCTTGCAAAAATTATTGCTTCTTGGGTATCTAAGGTATTCTCTTTGTAATAAGAATCGTGAATAATTTTTCGTACATATGAACCTATTGCTACTCCGTTTACTTGGACATTTTCTTTGAAAGCTTTTTCTAGACTGTGTTCTGTGACACCACCTGCAAGTTGCACGAAAATTTCTTTTGCGTATTGAGGGAACTCTGCGTTAATTTTTTTGATTACGATTTCTGCATTCTTAATACTTATAAGATCCTTGTTGGCACTTTTATCCCAGCGCGCGCCAGCTAAGGGTATGCCGTCGGTTTGAATAATGAAAGGTTTCAAATAACCATGTTTATTTATTACTGCATTAATAATTGCGGAACTGGCATTCTCTAAATCTTCTTGATTCATTTTTTCTGAACCAATACAAAAAGATTCTAATAAAAAGCTCTTGGGGACTTGCTTGTAGAACTTATGAAAAAGATCTAAGTCGTTATTTAAATGAATTTCAATTGCATTTGCTCCTAGTTCTATAAGATTGCTTATTGACTCAGGGCTCTGTGAGTTCCAATGTTCATAATCAAGTGCGGTGAAATGGCAATCAGGAAGACAATTCCCACAGCCGTAACAAAGATCGATATCGTAATTAAAATTTGCTTCTGGGCTTTGATAGAAAGCATCAGCAGGACAACTAGGTATGCAAGCAAGACACTCAGTGCAGTTCTCTACATTTAAAACAATTCTTCTAAAGTGCGGATCCTCTCCAATATTTACACTGATCATTAATAGTGGTTCTGATAAATTTGGATTTTCGTGAAGAGCTTTTTCTATACCTTTCTTGGCATAAATTACAGAATTGGGAAATGCTGAAATATCGAGAGCATTTACTTGAGCATGAGTAAAGATGTAAGAAAAATTTTCTATGAGCTTGAAGTCTTTTAAAGCAGCACCAATAATAAGCTTGTGAAAAGACTTTGCTTTTAAAGCGCTCTGAAAATTATTTACATTAGTAAGGTTCAAACTCACTATAAATAGTATATATAGTTTTACCGTTCATTTGAACGGTAAAACAGTTCTCTCTCGACTCAACCAAGAAGCAAGCTCCTTGGTTTTCGCCTACGTTCGAATAAATCTCTGTTAATATTTAAGAAAATTTAAGGACAAAGCTTTGCGGATTAGGCTTACACAAATATTCATGTTAGAGTTTTATACATATGGATTATCGAGATATAAGTCGTAGTGTTAAAGCAGATATAAGAAGTATTACTCAAGATTATGGTCTTCCAAACCCTTTGGATTTACATGGTCAGGACATTTGGGCATATGCACCACAAGCATATGTGCCAAGCGTAATTGAAACTACTCCAAGAGGTGAAAGATCTTTTGATTTATTCTCAAGACTATTACGCGAGAGAATTATATTTTTAACGTCAGAAGTTAATGACGTTGTTTCAAGTATTATCGTTGGCCAGTTACTTCTATTAGATTCAGAAGATGGCAGCAAAGATATTTATTTCTACATCAATAGCCCAGGTGGTTCTGTTACTGCTGGTTTGGCTATGTACGATACTATGCAACACGTTCGCGCGGATGTGATGACTATTTGTATGGGTCAATGTGCAAGTATGGGGGCTTTCCTTTTGAGCTCTGGTCAGAAAAACAAACGTATGGCACTCCCGCATTCACGTATTTTGATTCACCAACCTCTAGGTGGCGCGCAGGGACAAGCTTCTGATATTGAGATTCAAGCTAATGAAATTTTGAGAATGAAGAGAATGCTTAATGACATTCTTGCTGCTAACACGGGTCAACCTTATGAGAGAATCCTTAAGGATACAGATCGTGATAACATTATGACTCCAAAGGAAGCTAAAGAGTATGGTTTAATCGATCAGATTATTCTAAAAAGACCTACTGAGCTTGATCCAGAGAATAACTAATCCTTTCTCTTAATTAGGCCTCTCGAGATAGACCGCAATGGCTAAAAAAGATATACCTTTATTACAATGTTCTTTCTGTGGTAAAAAACAGGATCAGGTTCAGAAGTTACTTTCTGGTCCTCCTGGTTTGTACATCTGTGACGAGTGCATCAATATGTGCAATGAATTACTTCTAGATTGGGGTATTGGTGTACCGCATATTGATGAAGAGAATGCTGAAGCTGAATCTATCTCAAATGAAAATCTTCCAAAGCCTAAAGAAATCAAAGCTCATTTAGATGAATACGTTATTGGTAATGATGATGCCAAGAAGACTTTAGCGGTTGCTGTTTACAATCATTACAAAAGAATTTTTCATAACTTCTCTAATATTAAAGAGAAAGATAATGTAGAGATCCAAAAATCTAATATTTTGCTTCTTGGTCCAACTGGTAGTGGCAAGACTCATATTGTTGAAACCTTAGCTAAGTTATTGAATGTGCCTTTTGCAATTGCTGATGCAACTACTATTACTGAAGCTGGCTATGTTGGTGAAGATGCAGAAAATATTTTGCAAAGACTTTATCAAGATGCAGAAAACAATTTAGAGAAAGCAGAAAGAGGAATCATCTACATCGATGAGATAGACAAGATTTCACGTAAGTCTGAGAATCCATCTATTACTCGTGATGTCTCTGGTGAAGGTGTGCAACAAGCTTTATTGAAGATCGTTGAAGGTACTAAAGCTAATATTCCTGCTCATGGCAATCGTAAACATCCACAAATGGAAATGATTGAGATTGATACCAAAAATATTTTGTTTATTTGTGGTGGCGCGTTTGTTGGCTTAGAAAAAGTTATTGATAAACGTAGAATGAAGTCTCAAGCTGCAATAGGCTTTGGTTCAGTCTCTATGAGTGAAGAAGAGAAAGCTCAAAAACTTTCTGAAACTTTCAAGCATGTGGAACCAGAAGATTTGGTGCATTTCGGATTGATACCAGAGTTCGTAGGTAGATTACCGGTTCTAACTTATTTAGAAGCTCCAGATATAGCTACTCTTAAACGTATTCTTACCGAGCCTAAAAATTCTCTGATCAAACAATACAAAAAACTTTTAGAGTTAGATGAAGTTAATCTTGAATTTACAGATGAGGCGATAATTGCAATTGCAGTGAAAGCCCAAAAACGTAAAATGGGTGCACGTGCTCTAAGAAGCACTATTGAAGCAATAATGAAAGACATTATGTTTGAAGTGCCTTCTAATAAAGAGATTAAAGAAATTATGATTACTGAAGCTATGGTTGAAAAAATCAATCTAGCAGAGGTAATTCCTATTAGTGGTGATAAGCCTGATATTGAGTCGGTTAACGTGTTGCCTAAGACTAAACAAGCATAATTTTAAATAAGCCTGTCGCGTAACTGATATTTCGTATGGATTCAGCTTCATTCGTTTGCAGCAAATCAAGCTCGCCTTGTATTACGCTTCGCGACCGAAAGATATTAGTAATCTACTTTATCTTTTTGAACTACGCGGCTTGCTGATTTGCTTGGCAATCTCATTTTGCTTCATCTCATACTCTTATCAAAGTTACGCTTCCAAGGCTTATTTGAAAATTAAATATTTTTTTGAAATATCATAATCGGATTGCAAACCCATCGGCATCAATCTTCTCGTATTTGAATTCATCAATGATAGTTACAGTATTGTTTTCACCAGGGCATTGAAGTCTAAGCAAATCCGTACCTGTATTGTTCAAGCCAAGATTATTGGTTAGGGTGAGTCCATTATGTGCGGCAATGAAATCTTTATCGAGGAATCTATAGCGAACTTGAATACTGTCTGAAAGAGTGCAGCCTTTTAGTGGGAAGTCCTTACTGGAGCGGTTTTTAAAGATAGCGAATTCATCTTCTAAAGCATGGACTTTATCGATGAACACTGCTTGTAGTTTGATTATATGTTCTAAGTATCGTGGATTAGTTTGTGATTTCAAGAAGAAATGTTTGGAGAGTTCGAAGATTTCAGTACTGGTTATGTCACTAACATCTATTTCTGGATTGATGAAGTAATTATTTTTCTCTACAGCAAATGAAGCAAGAGGATTTTCAGAGCTTACTTTTAATTCGCTTTCAAACTCAGTTTCAGGCAAGAAATAGAATTTAGTATAAGGACTTTTAACACTTTCAAAGCCATCACGGTAATAAATTTGATAGAGAAAATTTATGCCGCTTTGTAAATCACCATTAACAGCTTTACTAAGCTCAAGACCTTGTTCATAGCTATTTGCTAAAACAGAATCTAATTCTTGATGATTGGAAATAACTTCATAGTCAAGCCTTACTGCTGGAGCTGGTTTTGGGCGGACTCTGAGTTTATCAATGGGACTAATAGTTTTACTTTTGAGTAATTTACTAGCTAGTTTTAAATTAAGATCATAATCACCTAGATTAATATTTTCAGGAATTAGAATCTTTAGATTATTAGTGTTTGCTGTAATTACTTCTACTGCAATTTGTTTAGGTTTTTTCTTAGTAAAGTCTATTAGAGAAACTTTGTGTACTTCGGGATAATTAGTAATGAAACCGGTGCCTTTGAGTGTAAGTACACTACCTTGGCTTATCTCAAAATTTTGGTTGAAATCTAAGATTGGAGCTGGAATAGTTTTCTTCGCTGCATTAGATTTTAAGCAAGCAACAATAATGAGTCCGAGAATAATTAATATGATGATTTTCTTTTTATAGAGATGTTCCAAAATAAACCTCCTTAATTTTGGCTGTGATTGATTCAGGGAAAGAGTTTGATAGTTTTTTGAAATTATGTTCTAGCTTAGTGCTGAACCAAGAATCAGTACGCGCGTCGAGTTGTGCTGTGTATTCTTCAAGTTTGATTCGATCTTGGTAATAAATTTCAGAAGAGGTAGTTTCAGGATCTTCCTCATTAGTTTCTAAAACGGTATTTAAAATTCTATATAAAAGTTCGCGACGGGTGAAATAGATCTGTGTGATTTCATTGAGAATATTTTCACGAATATTAGCTGTGACTCTAGCACTAGTATTAATATCATTTATCTCTGGATCATAAATTATATTGCCGAGATTCCAACTTAGTTTCATTCCAGTATCGATTTGATTATCATCACGATCGACATTGACTTGATCTTGGCTAGTGCTAATACCACTGTTGCTCGACGTGAAACTATCTTTGCCACTGCTTTCTATGGAAATGTAGTTTTGTATGCCCTTGTTGGCAAAAGTTTCAAATTCTGGCAAAATATTTCTCAATCTGGCTTGCCTGCGATAACTTTGAAAATTCTTACCAGATGGTATACCTGTGAACTCCAGAGCGATTTTATGTAATTCTTGAACCTTTGGTTCACAGGCTAAAATTGTAGAAATTAGATTGTGGTTTTCTTTCTTGATAACATTTGCTTCTAAAGTATTGTTGATTTGAGGAATGGCTAATTCTTGATCCTGTAAATTATTTGTTAGAGTATTTGTTGAATTCAGAAGAGTTAATGCAAGATTTTCTTCTAAGCTAATTACTTGTCCCTCTGAATTACTGATAATGACTTGATCTGCCTTGTTTTTGCTTTTTGGATATTTTGTATCAATTGAGTAAATATTTTCATTGAGGTTTTGATCTTTTCGAATCTTGCTTATTGATATTTTCTGCCAGTTTAATGGGCTTGCATTGATTGGACTTATATAAAGTCCCGTAGAACTAGCAAGTAATAAATTATTATGGAAAGTCTTTATCTCTCTAAGAACATGAAAACCACTGGCTTCAGTGCTAAGGGCAGAATTATTTTTCACCCAGGTCTTGCCATTATCATTGCTAACGAGCAAGCCTATACTACTGGGTAAATAAATGCGATTAAGATCTTTGGAAATTCTTTCCACTAAGAATCTACCAAAACCATAAGATTCATTGAAATCTCTACTAATGCCTTGATTACGCCGAAACCAAGTATGCTTGCGTGCATCATAGTAGTAGAAACCGTTTGCGGAGCTGGCAAATTCAGGATTACTACGCGAGCGATTTAAAGTGAAGAAATTTACTGAAGCAGGACTTGCTTCATAAGATTTCCAAATATAGTTTTCATGTGGATTTTTAGGATTGTGCTGCGCTTGATAAATACCACTAACACAAGAGATAAAAATTTTACTTGGACTTTTTTCTATATGAAAACATTCTTCTCTTTGAAAAATTCTGCTGTAGTTTTTGAAGATGCCAATGTCGGTTGCCAAATAAAAATCTTCATCATCAATAACAATATTGTTGATTTTCAAGAAATTACCATTACTAGAATTGTCGTTTGCAGACTTTAGTAAATTGATTTGATCTAATCCTAAGTAAACTTGTCCTTTACTCGAGTAAATGATTTGGTCTTTAAAAAATTTTGCAAATTCTATCGAATTACCAAGGTTTTGTAATATCAATGTCCTGGAATTAAATGATTCCGTAATACTTGATGGTTCAATAGCCTGTACTGGGTCTCGGATACTTAACAAAAATAAAAAAATACTCAACAGCAACAACAAAAAAGGTTTTCTTGTAGTATTCTTAAATAGTCCAAAAGAGCTTTGGGGAGTCGCCAAGCGGTAAGGCAGTGGGTTTTGGTCCCGCCATCCGTGGGTTCGAATCCTACCTCCCCAGCCATTTTTTCCTGGAAAGCAGTGTGTGCGTCTAAACCCTATGCTCCCCCAGCCATTTTTTTTAATATAAGTGTCTTCGTCTGAGCCCTGAGCTCCCCAGCCATTTTTTTTAGTAACAGTGTTTAATACGTGTTCTTCTATAAACTTCTTCAAAATCCCCCCTTTGAAAGTTTTTTTTGTTTTGTGTCGTTAAGTTAAAGAATTATTCCGAGTGAAGGCGTCATTTCTTGATTCTAAAAATCCATCTTAAAAAGTTTGCCATTTCTTTACACCATATTAAGGTAGCTAGAATACTGAGCAAGAATAAGATAGGTAAATAGTATATTGTTTTAACTAAGATTAGTGTTGTTAAATCCAATCCTTCTCCGTTTACTACCATGTAGCCACTTACCTCCCAAAACTAATATTAAGCTTAATCCTATCCGCAAAGTCACATCTGCGTCGTTACGCTCATTTCTCAGTCGCTCATTTACTATTAGTAAACTCCGCTCCCTCAAAACTCGCAAGCCTAGCATCTGTGAGCTTTTCGAACAGGATTTTAGTTATATCATTACTAAAATCCAATCGACCCCCATAAAACAAAATTATTTCATTCTGACTTCTAAAATGAAAGGGGTCGAAATGACTTTTTGATTCAAGAGAATAAGCGCATGGTATGTTATGATGAATTGTAATGGTAGAACCTGTACAGCCATCCGGAAGAAAAACTTTTTATAGATATATTTTGACTGCTGCTTTCTTTGTGGCAGTCCCATTTGTCGGAGTTGCAGTTAAACCAGATGTAGGCCGTGTTCTTGCAAGAAAGCTTGCAGGAAAAGAGGATCCTGAAATTTTATTTCAAAGAAATATTGATAATATAAATAGCAATTTTGATAAAAGGTTTGAAGATTTAAGAACTACTTGTAAGCAGCAACAAAAAATACTGGAAAAATTATTGAAAATAGATTTTTCCAAAGACATAGATGTTTATAAAGGTAGGCTATCTAGAACAATGTCACTAGAAAAACATAGTGAAGAATATCACTGGAAAAGTGTAATTGATAGTTTTGATGAAAATACTACAGCTGTTAGAGAATTAATAAATAAACCTAGTGTTCAAGCAGCTTCTAGAGAAATGACTAATTTGAAATTCGTTTTAAATACAATTCATAATTTAAATTATTTAGCTGATAGTCACATTGAAGTAATAAAAATACAAAGTATTTTAGTAACAGAAAGTGAGCCTAGTAAAATCAGAGAAAGTTTGATTGATTTAATTGGAATCGGAGGGAATAATCCTGTGGTGAATTTAGATGATCCGATTGCTTCTAAACGTCTTGAAGAAGTAGTAGAAAAAGCTAAACTCTTATTAAGGGAATTGGGTCTTGGTCCAGAAGAATTAGAGTTTTAGCCCTTACTCTTGTATGATATAATTAAAACCTGCTTAGAGACTAGGTTTTAATAGGAATGTCCCTCACCCCACATAAATTTGCAATTTCTGGATTTGCCGCGGCGGCAGAGGATGCAATGCAACCAGCGTTGGATTTAAATCAGTACGTTAGCAACTATCCTTCATCAACTTTCTATATGCAAGTCAGTGGTAATGCCAATAGTGACTTAGATATTTTTGATGGAGATATTTTAGTTATTGATAGGTCCTTATTGCCACGCAAAAACAAAAAAATAATCGTGGTGCGCAATGATGAATTTAAAATCATCAAACTTAGTCCTAAAGATAGTTTGGATTGCCAAATAGAATATTGGGGAACTGTAACTCATCTAATTAGAAAACTCAAATGAAAATTTTTGCACTTTTGGATTGTAATAATTTTTTTGTTTCCTGTGAAAGAGTCTTTCAACCACGGTTACGTAATAGACCAGCGGTAGTGCTTTCAAACAATGATGGTTGTATCATTGCACGCTCGAATGAAGCCAAAGATCTTGGTATTAAGATGGGTGAGCCGGTATTTAAATGTCAATATTTACTTGAGAAGCATCGTGTGCAAATGCGCTCTGCTAACTTCGCTCTCTATGGAGACCTTTCACAGAGAGTGATGTCTGAATTAAGTAGATTGGTTGGAGATTTAGAAGTTTATTCTATTGATGAAGCTTTTCTTCTTCTTGGTGATACTAATAATTTAAGTCCAGAAGAAGCCCACCTTAAGGCTATTAATTTACAAGCACAGATTGAACGCTCTGTTGGTCTTCCTGTATCAATAGGAATCGGCACTAGCAAAACTCTTGCCAAGCTCGCTAATAAAATTGCCAAGGATAAAAAACAAGGAGTCTTCAGTTTCTACTTTGATTTGCAAGATCAAGAACTGGTGAATGCTCAGCAAGATTCTTTTCTTTGTGAAATGAAAGTAGGAGATATTTGGGGTATAGGTTGGGGTTACCAAAAATTTCTGCGTGCACATAGTATTTATACAGCTTTAGATCTCAAATACACTAATGAAGCTTGGATTAAACAGCATATGGGTGTAACTGGCTTGAGAACAGCGCTTGAACTTAAAGGTCTAGAGTGCATTACTTTTAACGGTAATGATAGTGAGAGTCGAGATTCGCGCAGTGTAATTAGTTCGCGTTCTTTTGGTACTACTGTTAAATCGCTTGATGTTTTAAAAGAGGCTTTAGCTAATTTTGTTGCTAATGCTGCGCATAAATTACGCCAGAAAAATTTAGCTGCCAAAAATATTTGTGTTTATTTGAGAAGAAATGCAAATGATGATAATCAGTGGTGGGGTAGTAGAGATTCAGCAACTATGAATTTGAGTGTGGCAAGTTCATATACACCGGATTTGATTAAGGCTGCTCATCAATTGGCAGAAGAAATTTATCAAGCAGGATCTTCTTATAAAAAAGCAGGAGTTGTTTTATATAGTTTGATTCCTGCAAATGAAATTCAATTAAATCTCTATACTCGTAAGGATGAAAATTCAGATTCACAAAATCGCTGTGCAGATTTAGTAGATGATTTAAATAGTTATTTAGGTAAAGGTACTTTATTCTGGGCCGCAATGGGTACAGGTTCAATGAGTCCTACAGAAAAAACTACAAAGCAAGAGTTTGATATTTGGCAAGCAAGGCAATTTAAGCGCTCGGGCAGATATACTACAGATTGGAAGGAATTGCCGCTTGTCGTTTAGCTAGCAGTGCTAGTTTTAATCGAGATTTTAGTAAAAATTGAAAAAATCTAAATATGCTGGGCTCTTTATAGGACATATTTTTTTACGTGATATATTCTTAAATTGTGTTTTGTACTGGAAAACACATTGCGATGTACTCGGGTTGCCGAGTGCGGGGCTAACAAATAGAATATGCGCCTGTAGCTCAGCGCCAGCGGAACGGTTGAAAAACCGTGAAGCGAAAATAAAAAACTCACTCGGGTTGCCGAGTGCGGGGCTAACAAATAGAATATGCGCCTGTAGCTCAGCGGTAGAGCACTCGGCTTTTAACCGATTGGTCGAAGGTTCAAATCTTTCCAGGCGCACCATTATAAAAAAATAGACACCCCTTTGCGGGTGTCTATTTTTTTATAGGGTATGTGTGAAGCTTGATTCTTGACTAGCCAGTTAAAAGCTACGCCGCCAACGCCTTCTTCTTACTCTCTACTCTCCATTTAGTGATTTGGTTTGCAGCTAAAGTCACTAACAATACTCCAATAGAATGTAGAGTGATTCCGGCATAAAGTGTTTTGGCGTGCGCATCGCGGGCGTCTTTTTGTAATTCAGGATTATCCTGGGTACGTTCAAGTACATGATGGATCTTGGCTGGATCAGGTGCCCACTTCCCGACATAATGTGGCTCTACTAAGATGCCTTGTTCAACGCCATGTTTATCAGCTAACTTTTTGTCGAAGTAAGATGCAAGTGTTCCATTAGCCACTCTGTGACCTAGCCACCATGAAGGTATTAGAGTGAAGAACTTAATCAATCTTTCTATAAATTCATCGGAACCTTGAGTAGTACCGAAAGCTCCAAACCATTTAGGTACTGTGGTGTAACTAAAAAGCAAACCTAATTTTGGAAATAATCCATGAGTCATGTCCAAACCACTTCGCAATGTCTTCAGGAAGGGACTTGCATTAACTTTCTTGGGATCGCGTGTAATGCTCATAAATATTGAGTTTAATAGTGGCGATAAAAATAGTGCAGTTCCACCAAAGATTTTTTGTATTGGGTTTAATTGATCTGCTTCACCGAGTTTTTTACTATCAGCATCACTTAAATATTTTTTGGTACCTGTGAACCTTTCTTCTTTGAGAATGTTTTTTCTAAACCATCTTAAAGCTAAACCAAAGCCGCCCCACATCAAGCCTTCAAAACAGCTTTGACCTATAATAGTTGCTTCTTTGAGTTTGTTAAAACGTTTCACTGCATCTTCTGAATAACTTAAATTAGAAATGAATCCTTCTAACTCATTAGCTTGCTCGAAATATTTTTGTTCCTTCTTGAAATTCTTTATCTCGCCATATAGTTTCCCTACTCTATTTAGATCTTGTGGTTCTTCTGCAAGTATCCTCTGCAAGCCTTTTTGGAAGCTAGTTTCATCCGTAAGCTCTTCTCGATAGAATCTAGAAATTTTATCAAAGTGTGGTTTCTCATTTGCATTTAAACAAAAATTACTGGCAACATTTGCAACAGTCTTGGTAAGTAACGGAGCTAAAATTAATGAGGTGCTACTCCAGGCACCTTCAAGGCAAGCCTCCAGAAAACTTTTCCAATTACGAGTTGCTCCAGCGATCATTACCGGAATATCAAAAGCAGTTAAGTCTAAAACCAAACGTGTTATTGATTCACGTGAATCAATAATGCCTGCATATTTTTTTGCGATGTCCCAAAAGCCTGTTCGAAAAGTCCCATCTGCGTTGTTACGCTCACCCTTCAGTCGCTCATTTACATTAGTAAACTCCGCTTCCTCAGTTCTCGCAAGCCTAGCATCTGGGAGCTTGAGAAGTAGGCTTTTATTAGTAGGTAGAATTTCCACTGCTTGAAAACTTCTCGCGGCATTATTATTTATGCTTAGAGTTGCGCCTGACATTTTGTAAATTGCCTCAAATCCTTTCTGCTAAAACCTTTAAGCCTCTAATCTTAGCAAATTGAATTGACATATTACCTTAATGTTATGCTTTTTACGTGGGTACTAATATTCAAGAGGTTTTTAGCAAATTACTCTGGTCTAAAACCAAGAGTTTTGGCTTGCCGCCAGGCACGCTTACGGAGGCTAATACAAACCCTAATGCGGTTATTAGTGTCATGAAATATAACTCTTTCAATTACTCTAAGCACGAGCTTCCTGATTTAGATTTACTCAAGCATGAAGTCCCCAATATCAATCCAAATTCAGTGATGTGGCTAGATTTGGATACGGTGCATGATACGACAGCGGTTAAGAAACTTGGTGAAATATTTAATATCCATCCTTTGGTGCTCGAAGATATTTCCAATGTTCATCAGCGACCAAAGCTTGAAGATATGGATGATTACATATATTTGGTAGTCAGTATGATCTATTTGGATCATCATACTAAAGAGATAATCAAAGAACAAATCAGCTTTATTTTAGGTGAAGGTCTCTTGATTTCATTTCAAGAAAAACCTGGAGATGTTTTTAATATTGTTAGAAAGCGCTTAGAGACAGCAAAAGGACGTTTGAGAAAAATGTCTGCTGACTACTTACTCTATTCATTGTTGGACGTAATTCTCGATAACTATTTTATAGTTCTTAATTACATTAATGAGCAAGTAAATAAATTGAGTATTGGTATTGATAAAGTTCAGAGTAATGAAAAAATTTCTGAAGTCCAAAATCTCAAACAAAAACTTTTAAATATAACTCGATATATAACCCCAATTAAAGAAGTGACTTGGAATTTGTTGAAAATTGAGTCAGATTTAATTCATGAATCAACTGAATTTTATTTCAAGGATTTGAATGATCATATACTCCAGATCGATGATTCCGTCGATGTTCTACGTGATTCTTTGACCGGGTTATTGCAGTATGCAAATTCCATAATCAGTAATAAATTAAATGAAATTATGAAAGTTCTTACGGTAGTTTCAACAATTTTTATTCCTTTGAATTTTATTGCCAGTATTTATGGGATGAACTTTGCAGAGATGCCAGAGTTGAATTATCAATATGGATATTTTGTAATAATGAGCATAATGACTACTTTAGGTGTGGGGATGCTCACTTTCTTTAAGGTCAAAAAGTGGATATAAAATATAACCTTTTTCTAGATTAATTAAATTTTAGATGAAATAGTTTGAGCTCAAATCATTTGTGGTATAATGGATAGCATAGGTTTGGAGCGGTGCCCCGGAGGGTTATGCATCAAATCTATATAAGGAAATGAGTGGAATAGCACTTTGGAGCCCGCGACGGAAGTTAAGGGAACTATAGAGCTAATCTGTAGAACTTCAGGACCTTCTCTTATAGAGCTGGATTGGCGGCTGTGACGCCAATCCAGTGAGTAGGGGAAAATTAGAGCCTTAACAACCAAACCGATTTTATATGAAAAAAAATAACCAAGATATTCTGAAAAAGAAACCAATTGAGTTTATTCAATTAGAGTTTGTTTTCTTAATTGCATTGGTATTATTTACTGCAGGATCCCTTAAAGCTCATACCGATACCTTCCAAGATACGGAGGCTGGTGAATATCGTAATACTCATGATGATATAACGACAGTTGGAGCTAAGGAAAAAATTCCCAGCTTGGAACAAGCTGATCAAAATAGAAAAAACAATTTAGAAAAGAAAACTGAGCCCAAAGAAACTGTGACCCCAGATTATATTGACAAGGATGAGAATAAAAAGTAATAACAAGGTTTCAATAGCTTTGTTAAATCTTTCTCAAATTTACTACGCACCTTAAACAAAAGCCTTATGTGGTAAGGCTTTTGCTTTTTTATGTCAGAAATCAAGACCTTCACAAAAGCATTATTCCTGTTAGAATTCTCTGCATGGTTGTAACTTCGCTTCAAAGTTTCCCACCCGCAGCTCCAGTAGTAACTGGCAGAGTGCATAGATCCCAAATCGGGTCACCAAAAGATTTTCAAAATTCAAAGCGATTAAATCATGCAAGAACAACTGCAGAGTTTCTTGCTAGAAGAAATCCAGAAGAACTTACTAATATAATTTTCCAAGCTATAAAACAATCATCATCAGAGAAAGCAGAAGAGTTCCAAACTATTAATAAAGAGATTGAATCTGCAACGGAAGCTTTTATGCAAGGTAAGCCAATTGATCAAAAATTAATAGCTGAGCAAATCTCTAAATTAATGGCGATAGTAAATTCAGTCCCTAGAGCGCATAACCTTATGGCTCAATATTTATCAGATAGTTTTTCACAATTAGGAATGACTCGTAATCAAATTAAGCCTTTAGTAAAAAGCTTGGAATCGCCTATCCCTGCTCCAGCTATTGCTCATGGCTTAAATATAGCTAAGCAACTTGCAATGGCAGCCTAAACACTTCAATAATTATTAAAGATTTTTATTTTTGATCAATTTCATGAGGATTTCTTGCTAGAATTCCCCAAAGTGGATGGCTGAAGTCCTTAAAAAAAGCCGTCTAGGTACAAAAATGCAGTCTCAAATAGAAAATCAAGAAAACAAGAAAAACGGCTTTATGCAATGGCTGACTGAAGATGATTCACCAGAAATTGGTATCGCAACTAAAGAGCCTCTTAAAGACTATATTCAAGGTGTTAAGACTGAGTTTAAGAAGATTTCTTGGCCTAGTAGAGAACAGGCATTTAGCGAGCTGCTAACAGTGATTGTTATAGTGGCTTTGATTACAGTATTAGTATTTATTCTAGATATTGGGATTGATAAAGTTATAAACACATTCAGAGGTTAATTTTTACAAATGGGAATTCTAAAAACGAAGACAGGTAGCAGAGGTTGGTATGTGGTGCAAACCGCAAGCGGACACGAAAATAAAGTTAAAGGTCATATCGAGAAACGTATCGAGACTATGGCTGTGCAAGACAAAATTTTTGCAGTTGTAATTCCTGAAAGAACTGTTGTAAAAGTTAAAGGTGGCAAAAGACAAGAGAAGAAAGAAAAAGAATATCCTGGATATGTTCTTGTCGATATGGTTTTAGATGAAATGTCTTGGACTACTGTGCGTGAAGCTCCTGGAGTTCTTGGTTTCGTTGGTGATAAGAATCGCCCTACAACTTTAAGCGAAGCAGAAGTAAGAAGAATTCTTCGTAAAAACGCATTACTTGATGATGTTAAACTTGGTGAAAAACGTGAGATTAACTTCAACATTGGTGATACAGTTAAGATACAAGCTGGTCCATTTGAAGACTTTATTGGTGAAGTAGCAGAAATCAATGAAGAGAGAATGACAGTTAAGGTTAACGTTATAGTCTTCGGTAGATCTACTCCGACAGAAGTTCCAGTTAACCATGTTGATAAAGTTAGTTAATCTGTGATTTCAATACTTTATACGCTTAGCAAAATTTTACTAATAGTAGGAGCTTTAGGCATATCTACTTTGCTCCTAGCTTTTTGCATTAAAAGCAAAAAAATTATCAAAGAGCTAAAAACTTGGGAGATTTTTTTACTGAAACAAGCAGCGCGTGATTGGAGCCTATACTCTTTTTATTCAGCGATCTCAAATTCATTAGTTGGTTTCTTTGTGAAAAAAACTACAGGTATATATTTCTATCCAATTCCTTTTTGGTTTAAGCTTGCAAGAAATATTCCTTTTATAAAAAAATACTCTAACCTCGAACAGCTCTATAGTCCTATTCGTAAAATTATTGATTCAGGTATAGAGATTAGCAATAAACTTAGAAATAGATGAAGGTTGCACTTTTTACAGAAACTTTTCTTCCGCAGATTAATGGTGTTGTTAGGACCTTAGAGAAAATCATCCTTCATCTGGAAGCTAATGGCCATAAGGTTTTGGTTTTTACTATTGGTGAGGGTGAAAGCCAATATTCAAAAACAAAAATAGTTAGACTGGATGGAATTCGTTTTAATCTCTATAAAGAACTTTATATTGTTAAGCCTGAAGACAAATGGGTGTCTAAGTTTGTTGAGAATGATCTCATGCAAGCACCAATGGCAATTTTACAATCTTTGATTCCTACAAGGCATAGTGTTGTTGAAGAAGCGTTAGTGCAGTTCAATCCTGATATTATTCATTTGGCTACACCTGTGACCTTGGGTGCAATTGGACTTTACTATGTTGATAAATTAAAATTGCCTTCGCTTGCAACTTATCATACTGATCTTGCTGCTTATGCACCGATGTATCATGTACCTTATTTCGAAGAAGTAATTAATGGTGTGACCAAAATGATTTACTCAAAGGTAATCAGAGTCTTGGCACCAAGTCCAAGTAGTAAAAAGCAATTAGAAGAACTTGGTCTGGAAAATGTTGGGGTTCTTGGCAGAGGCGTTGATCAAGAGCTTTTCAGCCCGAATAAAAGAAATCGTGAAATATTAGCTAACTATGATTTAGACCCAAATAAAATTACTATTACTTATGTGGGTAGGTTAGCGGAAGAAAAATCAATTCCTGAGTTGGTTGGTATTTTCTCAAGTCTTTGTGAAAAATACCCTATTCAACTTTTGGTTATTGGTGATGGTCCTATCAAGCAAGAGCTTGAAGATAGTTTGGACAGAACCGATGGAACCTATGCTTTTACTGGAATTAGAAAAGGTACGGAGCTGGTTGAGTTATATGCAGCTAGTGATATTTTTGCTTTTCCAAGTAAGACAGAAACCTTTGGGCAAGTGGTTCTAGAAGCAATGGCGTCTGGTTTGCCAATTGTCGCTTATGAATCACCAGGTGTAAGAGATTTAATTCAAGACAAAAAAAATGGCTACCTTGCTACTTCATTGAAGGACTTTGAACTGTGCTTGGAGAGCTTGATTAAAGATGCTAATTTAAGACAGAATTACGCAAAGAAAAGCCGTGAACTCTCTATGGAAAGATCCTGGAAGAATATATTAGATGGACTTTTGACCGAATATTCCAAACTAATTAACCAGTAAAATAAAGTAATTATAAGGCTGAACGAAGCTTCAGATTTTTTTCACCTCTATTCAGTATAAAATTGAACTGTGATCAATATGGATGAAAAAGTTTTTAATGCACATTTAGGCGGCAAGATTGAAGTGAATCTGAAACGTGAAATTACTTCGCTTGAAGACCTTGCTGTTGTTTACACTCCAGGAGTGGCTCAAGTGTGTAACCAAATTCATCATGAACCAAATTCAGATCATTTTTTTACTATTAAACGTAATACGGTTGCGGTAGTAACCGATGGTACGGCAGTTCTAGGTTTAGGTAATATTGGTCCTGCAGCTTCACTTCCGGTAATGGAAGGTAAGGCTATGCTCTTCAAGCAACTTGCTGGTGTAGATGCTTTCCCAATTGCAATTGATGCGAAGGGAAAAACTCCTGATGAAATAGTTGAATGTATTAGAATGATTGCTCCAGTTTTTGGTGGAATTAATTTAGAAGATATCGCGGCTCCTGCATGTTTCGAAATTGAGGAAAAATTACAAAAAGCAGTGAACATCCCTGTTTTCCATGATGATCAACACGGTACTGCAGTTGTAGTTACTGCTGCTCTTTATAACGCAATTAAATTAACTGGTAAAAACATCGAAACTCTTAAAGTGGTTGTCAGTGGTGTTGGTGCTGCCGGTATAGCGTGCACTAAGATGATCATCGGTGCTGGTATCCGTAACGTTATTGGTTGTGATACTTCTGGAGCTATCTATAAAGGCAGACCTAATAATATGAATCATGCCAAAGAAGATTTTGCAAGTTACACAAATCCTGGTCTTGAAAAGGGCTCACTTGCAGAGGTACTTAAGGGTGCCGATCTATTCTTAGGTCTTTCTGGTCCAAATTTGTTTGGGGAAGAAGTTCTTAAGACTATGAACAAAGATTGCATTATTTTTGCCATGTCTAATCCAACCCCTGAAGTTAATAGAGATCTTGCTATGAAATACGCTTCAATAGTGGCTACAGGAAGATCAGATTATCCAAACCAAATCAATAATGTGCTTTGCTTCCCTGGTTTCTTTAGAGGTTTACTTGATGCCAATGCTTATACAGTTACTGAAGCAATGAAATTCGCTGCAGCAAGAGCAATTGCTGATTGTATTCCTGAAAGCGAACTTAGAGCTGATTATATAATTCCTGATGCTTTTAATGAGAATGTGGCTGTAGCGGTAGCGGCGGCTGTTAAACAAGTAGCAATTGAAGAGGGTGTTTGTAAGAAAATTATTACTGATGATCCGCAAGTGCAAAAAGCTGCGGCACTGAATTAGAGTTGGCTAAGTAAAGTGATCTACATATGGACTCGACTTCATTGCGCTTGGAGCAAATTAAGCTCGTCTTGAATTACGCTCCGCGACCGACCGATTTTTATTAGCAACTATAAACTCGCGAACTTCGCGACTTGCTAATTTGCTTACCAAGCTTCATTTGTCTTGTCTCATATTACGATCAAAATTACTTAGCCAACCTATTTTAGTGCCTAATATTTTAAGAGTAATTAATTTAGCCTCTTCGAAAAGCTTCCAGATGCAAGGCTTGCGAGATCCGAGGAGTCTGAGTTGACTTTGGTTGTCAATGATGACTCCGAGGAGCGAGCGTAACGCAGCAGATGGGACTTTGCGAACAGGCTAATTGCTTTTACCGGGTTTTAAGAATAGTATGTTAGAGGGTTAAAGGACAGTTAACACTTATGGCTGGTGATGAAGACAATTCTGACAAGCAGTTTGAAGCTACACAGCACAAACTGCGAGAGCAGCGTAAAAAAGGAAATGTATTTAAGAGCAAAGACTTAACTCAGCTTTGCGTGATGATTATTGGCTTTGTGATGCTTTTTGTCTTTGGAGGCGTAGCATATAATTCCATTGAATCTATGTGCCGAGCACTTTGGTCTGAGATTCCACATTTTGAAAAAGTAAGTCCTGCCTTTATAAATTTCCATGCATGGAAAACTTTGATTGTAGTTACAGTGCCAGCTTTGCTTGCACTATCTGTAGTTGCTGTTGTGATAGAAGTTTTGCAATTAGGTGGAGTGATGTTTACTATGGAACCTTTAGAGTTCAAACTTGAAAAGCTTGATCCAATTAAAGGTTTGAAAAATATGTTCAATGTCAAATCTCTATTTGAACTTTTTAAATCTATTGCCAAGGTTGGTTTAACTGGTTATATCGCCTGGCTTGTAGTCGCTGAGCATATTCCAAAGCTCTTTGGTTCTATACAAGCTGCTCATAAACTTGCTGCGTTTTTAATCGTTTCACAAATCCTGTGGGATTTCTTTTGGAAGACTACATTGTTTCTTTTTGTAATTGCAATTATTGATTATATTTTTCAGCGCTGGAAATTCATGAAAGATCAGCGTATGAGTTTCAAGGAAATGAAAGATGAGTACAAGGACACTGAAGGTGATCCTCTCATCAAATCTAAACGTAGACAGAAACAACGTGAGATCGCACAAGGCGGTGGTGGTGGAGGTATGGCAAGAGTACCTGAAGCTGATTTCGTTGTAAAAAATCCTTCGCATGTTGCACTTGCTGTTAAGTACGATGAGAATATGGATCAAGCTCCTAAAGTTATTGCCAAAGGTGCAGATTTACTTGCAGAGCAAATTGTCAAAATTGCCGAAGCTTATGGCGTGCCAGTTGTAGAAAACATTCCTTTATCGCGTGCATTGTTTAGGCTCGTAAGAGTCAATCAGGAAGTGCCGGCTGATCTTTATCGAGCTGTTGCAGAGTTACTACTTTTCGTTTACAAGGTCAAAGGCAAGAGCTTTGGGTAATGAGCTTGTCAGGCTGAGCATGATTTTCTCACCATTAGTCTTTCTCATTAAGCAAAAACTTCCAAATTGGCATAAAATGGATTTTGGAATTAATTTTTATTGGACTGTTTTCTGGTCTGATTTCTAGGTTCTTTGTTAGTAAGAAAGCTTCTTTAACATTGTGGTTTTCTAAAAATTCATTTAGACCACCTATTTCTCTTTCTAAAAGTTCAGTGGTTTCTAAATTACTATAACTTACCTGGATTGCTGTTTTACTTTGGTTATTTTCTACTATCACAAAATCTAGTTCTTGTTTTTCCTTGAAATAAAATATTTTTTCTGTTTCTAATTTTCTGCGCATTAATTCTATTAGAACCATGTTCTCTGCTTGCTTCCCTATATCTTCTGAGAAACTTGCTGTATTAGCATTACGTAAGCCAGTATCAATGCAGTAAACCTTCCGACTATCTCTATCTTGAACCTTGAGATTTGGATGAAAACGTAATAACTCAAAAATGGCAAAGCAAGATTTTAAGTATCTACTATAATCCTGAGCAGTATCTGGATTGCTATTAAAAGCTTTAGCTACTTTATTATACGAGTGAGGAGAACTAATATTAGTCATATAGTAAAGGGCTATTTTCTCTAAAATATCATAATTGCGGATTGCATAACGTTCAACGATATCTTTTTGGATTATATCTTTGAAATAATTTTGCAGAATTATTCTTTTGTTATATTCTTCTTCGGTTAAAACTATCTGAGGGAAAGCGCCATATTTCATATAGCGGTAAAAATTAGTTTCGTATTCTAGATCGGATTTAGGTTTGATTTCAAGAAAATTTAAATATTCTACGAAGCTTAAAGGATAAATATGTTTCTCTATTACGCGTCCAGTCAAGGAACTAGACAACTCAGAGCTAAGCATCTCAGCAGAACTTCCAGTAATAATAATTTTGTATTTTTTAGTATCGATTATTTTTCTAACCCATCTATGCCAAGAATCAATATGATAGATTTCATCAAAAACTAATATCTCAGGTTCAAAACCAAAATACATAGTGAATACTTTTATCAGGTGATCAAAAATTTCTACTTGATTATGAATCTTAAAAAATGGATCTTCAAAGTTCATGTAGAAAAATTTTTCTTGAACAAGATCTTTGGCAATTTGCAAAGAAAGCATAGTTTTGCCAGATCGCCTCACTCCAACTAAAGCAAGAACAAAATCATTTAGTAATGTTTTATAGGAATTTAAATTTTCAAAACCTCTATATTTGATATTGAAATTTTCATGCCAATTACGCCAAGATTTGATTGTCTCTAGTAATTCATCATTGTTTATTGAACTGGGTGTTACAACACTCATTTATTTCTTATTACCCTTACTATTAACGATTATAATAGGTAATTATAAAAAAATATAGGTATATTTTAACGATTATAATAGTTAATCAAATTCTCTACTCCGAATCTAATCGGATCTGTCACTGGTAAGCCAGTCTCTGCTTCAGCTTGCTTAACTAGTTTCAATGCTTCTTCATCTGAATAAGCACTAGTATTCATGCAATACCCATAATTTCAACGGGGCTTGTTTCTCATGTGAGATCCAGTTTTGGCGAATCTAAATAAATTATAAACCTGCTATAATATATTAACTTATTAACTGGGAGGTCAATGGGGACTGGTATACAACTTGGAGAGGTTTTTAGGACAGGCTATAACGTAGCTTCCACCTCACTTGGCCATAGATTCATTGGACAATTAGCTCAACCAGTTTTTGCCGATCTTCGTGAAATTGAATTAAAAAAACTCAAAGATAGCGAAGAAGATCAACCTTTAGACACCACTCCAAAAAGACCATTAAACTCAATTCTAGATTTTCTTAAATTACGTTTTACTCGTGGTGACTTGATTACGGTTCTTGGTATTGGATTTATGGGTGTAATGAGTTATTTTTCTCCTGCCAAAGAAGGTAGAGAACCTGGCTTTATTGAAAGATGTTTTAAAAATCTTGCTTTAGCCATGACTTTTGGAGGTAGTACCTCTTCGCTTATTGGTAGAGCTACAGAGATGGATCTAAAAACTGCTCTAGGAAAAGATTTCACGCGCGCGCAATTAGATCATGCAAAAAGACAAGGGCTTGAGATCTTCAAAAAATATGAGCAAGTTGATAAAGAAAAATTAAAAAAAGAAGCCGAACTTCTAGACAGAATATTAGTTTATAAAGATGGAGTTAGAGAATCTATACTTGAGCGTTATGCAAGAGATGAATTCGGTGGGCTTTTTGATGGACCACCAGGTACTGGTAAGACTGCAGGTGTGCTTTGTCTGTTAGGTAAATGGGCTAAGAGAATTGAGCAAGAGGGATTTGAAGCTGTAATTGCTGAACTGAATTTAGCAAAATTTGATGAATATCTAAAAGAGCGTAAACGTAGTCGTGATGATATCTCTGAACTCGTTCAGCAAAGTGGTATTGGTGATGGCTTAGGTGGAATTTTAAAAGCTAATGAAGGTCTACAAATTCTGGAGATGTTAGTAACTGAAATCCAGAAATTAAAAACTCGTGTTGATAAACACAATATGTTACCAGGAGTAAAAAAACAGAAATTAGCAGTTTTTGTTGATGAGTTTGATAAAGTTTTTGATCCTGCAACTTTACAAGGTTGTGATAAAACTAGACTCAAGAATCTTCTAATTCAACTTAATGAGTTGTTTATGAAGACAGAGATATTACTCACAAGTAATAAACCTCTTGAACAAATGATAGAAGTTATAAAATCTCATTTATATGTAGATGAACACCAAGATGGCAGTGAAGTCTGGAAGCCAATGTATGACCGTTTTGTCTCAAAGAATAGAGTTTTCGTCGATTTACCTTCGTCAAGCGAACAAGCGGAGATTATCGCTGGTAATTTACTTAATAAATATGATTATGCAATTGATTGGAAAGATTTTGGTCTTCAAGGTTCTTCGGGTAATTTTGAGTTAGATCGTAAATTACTTGCAAATGCTATTGAAGCGGATGTTACTGCAAAAATCACGCGCAAAATTAATGGCAGACAGTTGAATTATATTTGTGATGATATTTCAGGGATGCTTTTAGGTCTTGCACGTTTGATGAGGTTAACAAATAGCTCAATCCCTGATAAGGATTGGGAAGCCTTAGCTAGTAAGGATCGTATTTTGAAAACTGGTGCCAAAATCAATCGTCAAGTAATTGCCCAAACTATAAAGCATAAAATCGATAATATGAAACTAGATATCACTGAAGACCATAGTTTCAAGCCAGTAAAAAATAATAATGGTTGGGTAGATTTGATTTCAAATGCAGCAAATCAACTTGGCAAGACTTTAGAAAAAAGTGATATTAAAATAGATCCAGCTTTAGTGGGCAATGTGATAAATGCTTTAACTAAATCAACTGCTGCTTAATTTTGGATCATTATTCGGATTAAGAACTTCAACTTCTATTCCTGCAATCTGCGCAAGTATCATGGCATGGAAGCGCATGGTGATGAGCTTAGAAGAGTAGTTCTTGAATATATAAATCAATTCTTCTGCTTGATAGTTTTTGGCTTCGATGTAAATGCATTGTTCAGGTTTAAGATTTAAATTCTTAGCTAATTTCTCGTGCAAGAAATGATCGCCGTCTTGCATTTCTAAGAAGACTATTTTTGTTGTTATCGGCAAAGCCAGCATACCGATAGTATTAGAACTTTTTAAAGAAATAAATAAATATTTTTCAGTGTCTGAAAATTTTTCAAAGACTGGATTGCCACGCCCACTGTGTGGGCTCGCAATGACGCGGGAATTATAATCCTCAAATTTCTCTTTAAGCCTCCAAGCTAAATCTGGAACCACTGTATGTTTTATCCCCCACTGATTTAACAACTCAGAACTATATGAATTCCTTACACTGACTTTATTTGCAAGCCTGAAAATAGTTTTGGCAAATAAACGGTTAAACCAATAGTTTAATGGCCCTAGACCCTGAGCCTCAATAATGATCTTCTTTCCCATTAGTTTTGCAAAGAGTAAAACAAAAAAATAATAAAGAGGACTTGCATATGAACTTAAGTCTTGAAACATGCCACCGATGGCATAGATCTCTTTTGCCTTATATATTTTTTTTAGATGTGAAACTAGGCTGTCTTTCTTGGACAGTGAAAGGATTTCAATATCACCTTTCTTTTTCTTTAATTCTTCTGTAAGCAGGCTTGCAAGTAACTCATCACCATAGTTATTGAATCCAAGGTAGCCAAAAATCAAAATCATCTTTATTAAAAATTCCTAGTAGTATGGATTGCTTCCATCTTCGCTAAAGCTTCGATGGACAAGTCGCTCATTATAACCATGCTTACTATATAATTAATTGTATGCCTAATTCCGACTCGAAAACTCGAGTTTTCTCAATCATAGCCCATATCGACCACGGCAAATCTACTCTTGCAGATAGATTGCTTGAAGCTACTGGCACTATTGCTGCGCGTGATATGCAGGCTCAAGTATTGGATTCAATGGATATTGAAAGAGAACGTGGTATCACGATCAAGCTCAACATGGCAAGAATGGAATACAAAGGCTACATTCTAAATTTAATTGATACTCCTGGGCATGTAGATTTTACTTATGAAGTTTCTCGTTCACTAGCTGCATGTGAAGGTGCTTTGCTAGTAGTAGATGCAACGCAAGGTGTAGAAGCACAGACACTTGCAAATGTTTACTTAGCACTTGAGCATAATTTGACTATCATTCCAGTTATCAACAAAATCGATTTACCAAGTGCTGATGTCGAAAGAGTAAAAAAAGAAGTAGAAGAAATTATCGGTATGGATTGTTCTGATGCAATTGAGATCAGTGCAAAGACAGGACTTAATATCGACAAGCTTTTAGATGCAATCATTGAGCGTATTCCACCTGCACCTTGTGATATTTCTAAACCACTTAAGGCATTAGTTTTTGATAGTTACTATGATTCATATTTAGGAATCGTTGCTTATACAAGAATTCTTGAAGGGAAAGTTTCTAGATTAGATAAAGTGAAATTTATGCAAGCTGGAAATTCATACCAAGTTATAGAGCTTGGTTATAGAAGTCCAAACAAAAAAGAATCTGCTTATCTCATTGCAGGTGATGTAGGCTATATCGCTTGTTCAATCAAAGAGATTCAGAATATTGTCGGTGACACTATTACCAATGCTGAGCACCCAACCGCGCAGCCAATTCCTGGTTATAAAGCGGCAACTCCTGTAGTCTTCTGTGGTTTGTATCCGGTAGATGCTCATCAATATGAGGATCTTAAAGAAGCACTTGCTCGATTGAAACTTAATGACTCCTCTATCTCATTTGAGCCAGAGAGTTCTAAAGCACTGGGTTCTGGCTTTAGATGTGGTTTCCTTGGTATGCTCCACATGGATGTAATCCAAGAAAGATTAGAGCGTGAGTATGATATGAATCTGATCATTACTGCACCTAGTGTGATTTATAAAGTTCATAAGACTGATGGCAAAATTGTTTTAATTGATAACCCAAGTAATCTTCCTGATCCTACCTATATAGACTTTGTTGAGGAGCCTTATGTGAGTATTAGCATTATGCTTCCGCAAGAATATGTTGGTGCAATCATGGAGCTTTGCCAAGAGAAGCGCGGAATTTTTGTGGATATGCAACATTTGAAAACTAGTAGTACTCTATCGCGCACTACCTTGACTTATGAAGTACCGCTTGCTGAGATCGTTACAGATTTTTTTGATCAATTGAAATCTCGCTCTAAAGGTTATGCAACCATGGATTATGAGATTAGTGAGTATAAGAAAAATAATTTAGTGAAGATGGATATTCTGCTGAATAACGAGAAAGTAGATGCTCTTTCAATTATTGTATTTAGAGATAGCGCTCATACTCTGGGAGCTAAGCTTGCTAAAAAACTGAAAGAAGTTATTCCTCCGCATTTGTTTGAAATTCCAATTCAAGCTGCTATCGGTGGCAAAATTGTTGCCCGTGAAACAGTAAGAGCTCAACGTAAGGATGTACTTGCGAAGTGTTACGGTGGTGACATCAGTCGTAAGAAAAAACTTTTAGACAAGCAGAAAAAAGGTAAAAAACGTATGAAGAACGTTGGTTCAGTTGAATTGCCTCAAGATGCTTTTATGGCTGTGCTTAAATTGGATTAAGTTATTATCTGGGCTCCGTCATCCTGAGCCACGAAGTGGCGTAAGGATCCAGTACTACTGAAAAACTTCTAGTAACCTGGATTGCCACGCCACTTCGTGGCTCGCAATGACGGCTTTTGCTTCAATACCAAACCTGCCTTACAATAGTAATTGAGCGCCTATGCTTGAGCTTTATATTTTTAATAAAGAATCACCCAATAAAGATGGACTTACGTTCTGGGATAAACCCACAGACGAGCCTCTTGAAAACTCTTTAACTTATAACTTAGATAGATTTAAATTCAAAGATAGTAGCTTGCATGTTTTTCCTGAACTTGCACAGGAGTTAAATTATTTTTATAAGGAAAATGAAGTCCTAAAGAAGTTCTTTGAAAAGCACAGTAGCACTGCGATTCAAATTAAGCTAGTTGATAATTATCATCACTTGGTTTGTTATGAGCCGAGAAATAGATCTTTAATTCTTGATTCCAAAATCCAAGCCAAACTCAGTCCCCTATACCTTTTTGCGATTTATTATACTTTTGCACGTGAGACTAAAGATGAGGATGAAATATTTAAAACCCTGCCTGAATTTTTCTGGTCCTTTGAACTAAAAGTTTTAGAAACACTTGCTACTTTTTTTGATAGAGATAAAAAAGGTCCTTGCCTTTATGATGCGGGCGGACATTTCTTTGATTTCATTCAATATCTAATAGAGCTTAAACAAAGAAAGCCAAATTATGAAGATCTTTCTTTCGCAGAAAAATCTGACATTTATTTAAAAACACAATTATTTAGGAACAGATCACTGGCAGGTAAATTGCCTTATGATATTTTTGCTTTTGCAAATGTACTCAGCAAGCATACCGATGATCCTTTTGGAGCCCAGGCTATGACTGAGCTTTATGATTCAGTAAAAGAAAGTTATGATGAAGTTTTTTCTAGAAAGTATTATAGGCATCTTTGTCAGTCATTAGAACAAATTGGTTTAGGAGTTGTTGCTCAACGTGGTTCACGTGTCGCGCATGAACAGGGTCCTATACTTATTAATTCTGGTTTGCTTGATTTCACACCTGAGTTTGAAATTAAGATCAAAAAATTTAGATCTTCGGTTGTTGAAGCTGTATCAAAGGTCGAAGAGTCTTTAATTAAACACTTCGATAATCGTTTTTCTTTTGCTCAGCCATTAACTAGCTTAGAGTTTAATGTGGCGTTGGCTAAGATTAGTTTAGATATTGATTTAAATATTTCTTCTTTAGTATATTTCTGTGAATCCAAGAACATCGCAAAGTCTAGATTCGAGAGAGCTTTGATTGAATTAAGAAATGATTTCAGTAAATTTTTTGCTGAAATTTTCAAGGAGATTGAGAGAAGACTGACTAACGATGCTAGTTTCAGCAAAGAAAGTTTTTGGGCAATTTATGATCAATTAAAGAACCAAGAAAAACATTTAGTATTCGCGCTTATAGAAATTGAAGATACTTTAAAGCAAAGTCCAATTACTAAAAAGAAAGCAGTAGTTTATATCCAAAGACCAAGCTCAAGATCTGGGCATTTTATTCCAAGAATTATTCTGGGACAAAATCTATATATTGAAACTGATGAAGAATCAGAGAAGCATAGGCTTAAAGCTATTCCTTATAACTTTGTTAGTCCGGAATATATTTATGTCTCTGATGGTATAGATGCTTTCTTCGAGAACGCTTCTATTTCAGTTGTAACTGATAGAAAAACTGGTGACCCTTATATTAAATGGGAAAATGCTGAAGATTTGGCAATTAGCTTAGCGCCAGGAATGTATAAGTCCATCAAAGCTGCTCAGGAAGAGGGGCGGAACTTTCATTATCAATTAGAAACTACTTTGTTTGGACCCTTAATAGAACTTTTTCTAGTCTTGCTTGAAAATGAAATCTCGAATATTGCCACTATAGAAAGACACAATATTTACAAAAGTTCACAATTAACTATCTCGGATTTACAGAATCTTGATTCAGGTATTGATTTGGTTGCAAAAAATCCTGAGCTTGAAAAAATCCTAGAGTCATATAAGTCTGAGATCCTAGAATCTTCTGCTTTTGTCTTTTCTTATTATTTACTTGAAGATGAACTTGAACAATATAAATTAACAGAAGGTTTGGACGAATTTAGAGCAATTTCAGAGATGATCTTGAATCTTCGAGATGTTCAATCGGATCTTGCTAAATACTGCCTACTTAAAAGAAAAGATCCAACTAAGTTCAATGCTTTCAAAACCTTTGCAACTGAACTAATTCAAAAATCTCTGCAAAGCCAGTCAGTAACTGAGCAAAGAGATTTAGTTAAAACAATTTCTGATGAATTATCTAAGCATATTTCAAACATTGAAGCAAAATCTTTTATCAAAAAATATGTTCGTTATCCAGAATCAACAGCATGTAAAGAGTATTTAGAAAAGAATGCTGCTATTCAAAAAATAATTGTAACTTGCAATAAAAATATTAAAGATGCTGATTACTATTTTGATTTTACGGTAGCCCCAAGTCGTATCGATTTTGGTAAGCACGTAGTGGCTTCAATTACTACTTTAATGGGTAGAATTCTCGGTGCGGATGATTATGAGTCCTTAGAGAAAGGCAAAGAGTATATTGACTTAGTTAGTAAATCTAGGAATAACTTCTTTGAGTCAGCTTCTGAAGCGGGTTCAGTAAAAGTACTTGAAAATACCTGTAGAGCTTTGCAATATTCTAAAGCAATTTCTTTCCAAGGCGCTTTTCAGAGCTTTGCTATTGATGGTGCTCAAGCCCGCATGACTATTAACTCCCGTAATACCAAGGCTGCAGGTTTGCATATTATGGAGTATGGCACCATGGCTTCAACTGGTTACTGTATTACTAAAGAACCTCTTTTTATTCTTCTTGCTTATTCAATTGATTCTGATTCACTGTTCGATAAACTTGGTATCGAAGATAAGCAAGTGCAAGCTGAACTCAAAGATTTTTTCAAGAATCTACTTAAATCTAAAGCTAGCTTTGCAAGTAGTATCGATTGGGAAATTAGTGCTTATGAAGAAATGGCAAGCTCGCCTTTAGTGAAGAAATATTTAAGTGATTCAGAGTATTCTTGGTTACCTAATCTGAAATCCTTAATAGCTTTAATCAAACATCTTTCTGACTATGGTACTGAAGATGAACTAGTTAGTAAAACTTATTCAGGCTTGGCAGCTAAGCTTATTGAGTTTGGCAGGATTATCAATGAAACCGGCATAGTACAAAGGATTCAGATTATGAATTCTGCTATCCGTCGAGCTAATATTAATCAAAATTTTGATAAAAACTATGAGGATTTGATTATTACTCTCAATGCTTCTTATAAAGGGAATGTCTCAGATGAACGTGAGAATGCTAATCAATATTTGATTGCACTTCTCTTGCAACAAAAACAATACATCAAGAATGTTTCAATTCCTGAAATAGAAACATTAGTAGATTATCAAATTAAAAAATATTCTTTACCGAAAGAAATTAGAGTCTTTGATCCATTTGTAGATAAAGAGATATTTATGGGTGGTGAGCTCAAGACTAAAGCCGAAGATATTTTGCATAAGCTGGTTGCTTTAGAGTTTAAAACTCCTTTAAGTCGTGAAATTATTGAAGCTTGTGTGCTGAGTTATGGATCGGATTATAGTAAGTGGCGAATCTTTGATAAACGTTTCTCTGAGCTAGATACAGTTAAAGCAAATGATATTAAAGCCAAGATCTCGGGAATGCAGGCTGAGATTAAATATCTAGAAATTTATTTAAAAGGATTTTTCAAAGATTATAAGCTAGCTTATCAAGGTGTTGATGTAATCCAGCTTAACTCTGATCATGATGAGTTAATTAAGATGTTACAAAACTTACCTTTGTTAAAGTCTTTAATGCAAATTAACAATGATGACTCACTTCTTGTTCTCGTTGATAATCCTCAACAAGCCAAAAAACCTTTCTTAGATTTTGATAGATCACTTGAATGGATGGCTCTTGGTGGCACTATTGCTTCACATCTTATTGCTGAAGAGAAATATGAAGAGTGGAGAAAAGATATCAATAGCTCTTGTAAGTGGGCTAAGCTTTATTTGCAAAAATTGATTTATGATGAAAAGCATTCAGAGATTGACCTACGGGCTAATGCTGACTACCAAAAAATCTGCGAAGAGTTGCTCGTGACTTTTAACTTTACTAAGCGTTATGCAGATCTTAAGCGTGATTTGATTCTACAGAAATATTATGAAGCAGAAGAGATGAATTCTCCTTTTGTGATTTTACGTAGATATCAAGAAATTATAAATTGCTACTCTCGCGTTAAGGAATATGTAAGCTATAACGAATTAGATTTTATTGATTGGTTGATTTTAGGTGGTCGTTGGTTACTCAATGGTCAGAACCAAAGTGATATTGATTTTGCTATGCATCTTTTCGAAAATAGAAAAAATCAAAATCATAAATCCAGTAAGAAAATGCATGAAGCTGTAAGCCTTTTGGTGAAAGCTTTTGAAGTCCCTGATATTGAGAGAAAAAATCGTATCATCAAAAATGCTGGCTCAACTAAAGAGGCTGATTTGGTTGTAACTAGTGCTTCGGAAAATATAGAACTCAGAATTAAAGAAAAGAATAAAACCAAGAATATTCTTATCAAGCAACAAGAATTCCAAAACTTCGATGCGAGAATTCGTTCTACGATTGATGTGAATAATTATGAAGCTCTTGAACAGCTTTGGGAATCTAATGTTCAAGAATATGTTCAATTATTTAAATCTAATAAAGCAGATGCGGCTGAACTTTATAAATCTTTTGCCAAAATACTTAAAATTCTAGAACTCTATGGAGCTAATTTTATTAGTTATGAACCAAGCCTGAAAAATATCATTAATGACTTTGTTAAATTAAAACTTGTAAATGCTTTCTCTTTGATACCAGTTTTTGGCGATCATAAAGCAACTGGTGGAGTCTTCCAAGCCCTAGCGCAAAAGCTGTCAATGACTGGCTTAGATCAAGAGAGTATGCTTGATAAGCTCGCTAAATTAGGAGAGATGTTTGTAACTTCTTACTTGATTTATTTGGTTGCAAGTATTGAAGATGAGAATGAACTGATTAATAACCTGGGAATTTTCTTTGATCAATATATTAATGTTCACGAAGAGGATTACCCACCATATATGTTCCACAGTATTTGCGCGGGTGCAAGTTTTGGTTTTAATCAAACTTACTACCTGGATACTAATTTAAGAACCAAGATGTTCAAGCTTGCTTGTAGAACCGGAATCTATATCTATAAGATTTCCCATTACTTGCTTTCTCATAAATCTATACTCAAATATACTTCTCAGGAATATAAAGATGCCCTGATTGGCGATTATGAAAATGGCATTATTCCAATTGGCTATCAACATGAGACTATTTGTATTGAAGAAAGGCTTTGGGATTGTATGAAGTCTCTGAGAAATTTTGTAAGAAATTATCATGATAGACATCCTTTACCAATTATCGTTAAGGGCAAGGATGCCACTGTTGATCAGCTCTTCAGATATAAATTAGAAGATGAAATAGATCTTTGTTGGATTGCTGGTATCTCTAATATTGGTAAGCATTCTTGGGATCTGAATTGTGTGTTTAGATCACCACTACTCCGTAATAGAGTTTCAGTTGAATCTGGTCAGAAGTATATTAATGTTTCGGTCTTTACTCCTTATCTAACTAATAATGGGGAGATCAAGCAAATTTATACTTCATTTAAGCCTGAAGTTTTTGAGGAGCAGATGGTTAACTATATAGCTCCATTTAAACCAGGCTTTAACTATGATAAATACAATGATCCACTAACTCAAGGCTGGATGGGAGCTTACGCGCTTAATTATGAGGGCTTTGTGCATGCTCTAGTAATGTTAGATCCAGGTTCTAAATCATTACCGAGACCATCGGTAACTATGTCTGCGCATACTCATCCACAATATATTAGTAATTTTGTGCGTGACTTAGGTGTGCCTGAAACTTGGTCTATGCTTTCGATGTTGCAAATGTACTCTAAGACTGAGGTTCCAAAAATACTTGCAGAAGTTAATATGGAAGCTGTTGCACAAATAGAATTTTATCAAAAAGAATTTAATGACAAAGCTAGTATTCAAGAGGCTTTAAGGCAGAGATTGCAAGCTCAAGATGTGGCACATATAGACTTCTGGATTCTTAAAGCAAGTAAAGAATCTGGTGGTAGAGGCATTAGCTCTAAGCTAAATGTCCATAATGACTTAGAAGAGATTGTAGATTTTATTTTCCAGAAAACTAAAACTGATGATGTGGTAATGCAAGAGTTTGTGCCGAATAACGCGAAGTCATTTATTAATGCAGATTTTGCAAGAAAGATTGAAGATACTTTTATTGAATCGGGAATTGCAATTGATCGTATAACTCCATATGAGCAGTTGTATTTTGCGATGAGAAGTTTTCAGAGTATAACTGGTATCAAAGGCTATTTATTCTCAGTTAATCTTGGCAATGTCACTGTTAATGCGGGTCAGGGAGCTAAGCTTTTCTATGGTGAGCCAATTTATATAATGCCAATTTATATAGCAGGTAAAATCCAAAATCTTCTTGATGAACATGGTGAGATGATTCTTAAAGAAGCAATTCCAAAGCATGCAGAGAAGTTTGCTCGTGCTAATAATATTTCTGTAGTTAATAACAATCTAGGTACTACTAACTGTTATATGTTTAATGGACTCTTTGACTATATTCCTTTTGCCTATGCACTTAGGGCTGACCAAAATAGTTCTTTGAAGAAATTTAAAATTATCTGTGAAGAAAATCCATTTGGTGGTTTGGATTACTACTACAGCTACTATGGTCAGAGAGTTATAGTTGCCTCAGGTAAATCACATCAAGAGTCTTTAGATCAATTTGAGAAAATCCTCAAAGACAGTGTTAATGGTGATTTGCAAGGCAGAGCTGAACAAGAGATAGATATTGATCTGGCAAAGATCGAATTTAATAGCGGTTTGGGTCAGGCTAATTTACTACAGAAAGCTGTTGAATCAATGGCTCCAGAGAATAAAGATTTATTCTTAGAATGGACTATGGATTTAGGTACTATCGGTATGGCAGCTAAGGCTAAAGTGAAATAATAAGTATGGCTCTTTTTTTTACAACAAAATTGAGATAATATAATTAAACTCTATGTCGGCTAAACCTTTAAATCTAAGTGATCAGATCAAAGCTGCTGCAAACCTATTTACAGACACAGTTATATCAGATAGGCTAGAAATAAATTTTCCAAAAACTGAAAAAGTAGTCGAGTATAAATTTAAAATCCCAGGAAGAGAAGATTCTTTGATTATGGCAATGCACCGTCCAGCAACCAAAATATCTCAACCTGAAATAATTACTAGTTGTGTTTATCCAAATGGAACTTCTACAATAGTTAATAGTGGTGGTTTTTCGCTAGTTGTAGAAGGCAAAAACAGAATGAGTGCTGCCTTTGATTATTGGCAAACAATATCTTCTATAAATGCTTACTTAGATGAGATTATTGGTGGTAATTTAAATTCAGAGAAAAGAAAGATTGATCTTCAAAAAATTATCAATGCAGCATTTGCTGATGAACCTAGCGAACTTGAAAATTTATCACAAAGTTTAAATATAAATATCAATTATGGGACTCATTATTCTAATGCCATAAGTTTTATTTTGCAGAAATTGCTCAGCCCAAGAAATAGTGATCATAATCCTGTTTTAGAAGAAAATACAAACAAATTGGAGGCTGCAGCGGTACGGCTCTTGGATCTTGGTGCAATACCTGAACCTATTTATTATCAACCTTTAATGAATGCTATTAAAAATGGCTATATGAATCTAGCTAAAGCTTTAATAAGAAATGACTTAGCTTATGAAGCTAAATTGCCTTGCATAGTGGGTTACAGAAGTCTACCTGCTGGAGAGATACTTTGGGGAGCATTTGATGAAAATGATTTCTACCAACCAGTAGCAGGGAATCTTTTAGACCTTGCTAATTTTTATAAACAAAGAGGAATAGCTCAAACTTTAATAGATGACCTTAAAATGGAACCTCATATAAAGGATTATAATAGTTTGATTCAAGAGCAAAATCTTCCTGGATAGTAAAAAACTAAGCTGCTTGAGCTATAGTTCTCAACTGCTCATCTCTTTGAAATTTTGATAAATCTACTATTGGACCACCAGTATTACTGTTGCTTAATCGTGTTAAGCCTAAGCCAGCGGCAAGAGCATCTGATTCCTTGAACATCATAATTGCATTATTTGCAGCATCGAGATCAACAGCCCCAGCTTTTACATTTAGTTTTTGCACAGATTCACTGATTCTAGAAAAAATTCGGTTTGCTGGATTTATGTTCATGAAAGTTACCTAATCCAAATTATAACGTATTTCCTTTCCTTTTTCGTAGGAGAGGAGTTAAATGCGGTAAGATAAATACGTCAATGAAGGGTCTTTTATCTTTAAACAGGCACATTGTCCTGAATTCCAGCCTGAAAGGAAATTCATAAAAGTACAGGGAAAGTCCTAGTCG
>CAZFCF010000012.1:0-69267 GCA_964517685.1 uncultured Gammaproteobacteria bacterium
ACGACTAGGACTTTCCCTGTACTTTTATGAATTTCCTTTCAGGCTGGAATTCAGGTATAAAGAAGCAGTGACTTTAAGAGAGAGAACTGCGGTTAAGGCTTAAACTTCTTTGAGTGTTTTTACCCCTGATATTTCGTCCTAATTTTGGATATAACACTCGGGGTGTTTCCTACGATTGGAGCGTAATTAAAAAGCCGGTGTTGAAAAAAATTTCTACTATCAATTGATTCTTATTTTCAGCTATATATTGAAACTAAGGGAATTAAGGAGAGGAAAAATGGGAGAAAAAATTACAGGGCTAAGCTCTAATATTCACACGAGTTTTGAACAAAAAGCAGGTACTTTAACTGTTAAAGCTGCAGTTGGTAGCGATTATGAATTAGTTACTGAAGGTTCAGAACTTCATTTAAAAGAAAAGAATTCAAATTATTCTGATGTAAAAGATCACTATGTTGGTCGTTCTACTCCAAAGAAAATAGTTCTTGTTGGTACTGATAAAGCAAACAGTATCAAATTGAAAATAAGGGAACAAGGTCTTCCCAAAGGTTTTCAAGAAATTCAAATTTTAACTGGAGATGAAGATGACACCGTGATAATTGAAGGTGATAGCCACGACAACCAACCCATATCAATAAAAATTACTGTTAATTCAGGTGGTGGTGGAGATCAAATCAATGTTAAAAATGTTGCAGAACTAGATCTTAGTAAATCTTTAACTGCTGGTGAAAATTTTGTTTTTGAAACTTTGGGAACTAGTCGAGTGGATTTGGTTCTAAGTGAAACAGCACCAGCAGTTACTAGAAGAATATATGCTACTAATATTCAAAGATTGCTATTTAAACAAGATGATTTTACTCAGTCGAAAAAATTACATTCACTAGGTATCAATATGAATATGCCAGATCCTCAGCAGGCAGATTTACTAAGACAAATAGCTAATAGATTCTATAACAATAGTTCTGTGATTTTAGATGTCACTGGACAGGATAGAACTGATTATCACATTGTGGGTATTGATAAATTTCAAGCTGTTCTTCCTAGAGATTCAACCAACAGATTAAATATAGCTGCAATGAATGACTCTAAAATTAAATACTACGGTCCTCTTAATCATGGTGGTAAATCCTGTACAGAATTAGGATTGCTAGATTTTGATCCTCATACGATAAAACAAATCACTTTAGATAGACCTGATGACAGTAAAGAAGCAGAAGCTTTACCGGTTTTAAAAATTGATAACGAAACTATGACAATATCAGGTGACCAAGGTTCTGATTTTGTTATTAATGGTAATAATGATGGTTCTTTTGAAATCGAAGAAATTGCACTTGTAAAACCAATGGCTAATTAAGAGATGTGTAACCTAACATCGATTTATATCTATTTATTTTTTCAGTATCAATCGATCTATCAAAAAAAGTTTCCTCTGAAAGAGGTAAAACTTCACAATTAGGTTTATATTGATTCACTTGAATAGCTAAACGATCATGTTTATCAGGATATATAGTCATCTCAGTATTCTCATGAAAATTTATCCCATTAATTTCACTTTCTTTTGCAATATTTGCTAAAGCTCCGTCAGGCCATTCGTCTATTGTTTTTAGTGTCACAGTCTCACCTTTTTCCAAATTTGTTTTTATATATTGGCTAAGAGCTGTTTTAAATTTTTCAATTTCATCTGGACCTGGTTTTTTACTTTTTCTGGCCAAGGCTTGTATACCATAAGCAAACACATCTCCTCCTGCCATACGTGGTGGTTTTAACCAAAAATCAACTGCAGTGTCAACAATTTGTTCAATTGGAAAATTTTCACTTTTTAACTTAGTATATAAATCTTTGCCTTCTGCATGAAGTTGTGATTTTGTTTTCTTGACGTGATTAGCTGATTTAGTAAACTGCTCCCTATATGATTGTGATTTTATTTGAATTTGTTTTAGAAGATCAGACCCTAATACAACTTTAAGCAAGGTGGAAATTCGTCTACTAGCTGAACCTTCTGGTAGAGCTGCTAGTATTTGAGCTAAATTGTTTATTAGAGATACAGAGTTTTTTATTTGCTGTTGCTTTAATTCTGGAATTTTTTGATCTTCGTTTGATTCTTCTTTTCCAGCTAATCCATTTTTATATTTTTGCGTTATTTGATTTTTTGCAATATCAAACAAATTTTTCCACTCTAGATATTCTGCGTCTGTTTGAGGACTGAGAGTATCATATAAATGAGGAGATATTCTTTGGTGACGAAGTTGTCGCTCAGGAGCAAAATGTATGATATCTAAGTCGGCAGGAGAAAGGCTACTGGATTTATTTTCTGGTTCCTGACGGGGTATTTTTAACCATTCCAAGTCAGCCAAAACTATGGCTAATCTTGAGATCATTAGATCTTCAATAATCCTTGTGAAAGCAATTCTTAGATCAGGATTAGTTTTTAAAATTTCTTGTTGTTCATGATTCCATTGAATCAAACCTGCGGTTAAATTTGCTTCACTTGGAAAACCTAAGCCGAGGCTTTGGGCTCCAAATATCAGGTTGTCATTATCATCTCGAGATCCTCTTAACCATTGAATTGCCTTAGCTTCATTTCGCTTTCCCGCTTGGTGAATTTTGTCAGATATTTTCCTAACATTTCCCCCAATTCCTGTTCTTGGATCTTTCGCTTTTTCATACTGTGCCATTCTTAGTACTAGTCGACGTTCCTCAGGGTCAAGATGGTATTGATTTATTGTTTGGTCTAAGTTATAGTTATCCAAAAATTTTAGTTCTTCTGGATTATATCGAGGATTAGTTCGCCTGCCAGTGATCATGTTCCAATATTTGTTTTTTAAATCAGACCCGATTGTTGTTTCAATACCCATAAATTTTTCCTTATGATGATATGCAAGTTCCCCTTTTTACTCTCGGAGTAGAACACGCCTTCCTCTCTAATGATTAAGATATTACACCAAGCAATCTGTTATGTCAATATTTATTTCCATTATTACGATTTTTATTTAATAGAAATCGACTCATCTTTAAGGATAACCCTGGAATAATCGTCTCATTTTTGCAACGATTAAGGGTAAAATATAGAAAAAGTGCCCGAATTGAATCATAGACAAAATAAAATAATGAACTTATTGAGCAGTAAAGAAGTTCTCAGTATTCAGGATTTACTCGTGAATTTTGAATCAAGTTCAAAAGCAACTTTAGTTAGAGACTTAAACGAACTTATTGATTTGAATTTAATCCAAAGAGTTGGCAAAGCCAGAGCAAGTATTTATAAACTTCTTATTCCTAAATATTTACTTGAAGAAATAGATGTCAATGAATATTTCAAAATCAATAGCGATAAGAGAAGTATAAAAGAGAGATTTAATTTTGCTTTATTTGATGACTTGGAAAAATCTGCTTCACAAATTTTAAATAGAGATGAATTAAATGAACTTGAACTTTTAAATCACAGCTACCTTGAACATAAATCTCAACTCAGTCAAACTCTCATCAAAAAAGAAACTGAAAGACTGGTAATTGATTTGAGTTGGAAATCTTCTGAAATTGAAGGCAACACTTATTCATTACTTGAAACTGAATATCTTATTAAAACTAACAAACCTGCACCAGGACACAATCAGGAAGAAGCACAGATGATACTTAATCATAAATATGTGCTGGATTATATTTTTGAAAATCCAAATTATTTTACAGAGATTAGTTTAAACAAAATAGAAGAAATTCATTCTATGCTTATTAAAAATTTAAATGTCAAATCTAATATCAGAAAAAATCTTGTTGGAATTTCTGGTACTAAATACAAACCTTTGGATAATGAATTCCAAATTAAAGAAGCATTAGAAAAAATGTGCAAACTTATTAATAACACTGAGTTTACCTTGATTAAAGCTATTCTTGCAGTACTGTTAATTTCTTATATTCAACCATTTGAAGATGGTAATAAAAGAACAGGTAGAATTCTTGCAACGGCAATCTTAATTGCAGCTAACTTTTGTCCCATCTCTTATAGAAGTATTGATGATATTGAATACAAAAAAGCAACATTGCTCTTCTATGAACAAAACAATATGAGCTATTTCAAAAAAATTTTTATAGAACAATTTAAATTTGCTATTGAAACTTATTTTTGCTAACTAAAATCTCCACAATCTCTTTTGCAGCCTGTGGTTTAGAAAAGTGCTTTAGATTATTGCGCATGGAATTTAAGTTCTCTGGATTATTTACTAGATCTAAAATCACTTTAAATAAATTTTCCTCAAAATCTTTTTCATCTTGATTCAAGCTTAAAGCTGCACCGGCATTAACCAGTGATTCGGCATTGAGATTTTGGTGATCATGTGCTGCCCAAGGAAGTGGCACGAAGATCGGCACTACTCCACTGATACACATTTCAGCAATAGTCATGGCGCCGGCGCGGCACACCGTCAAATCAGCTTGGCTACAGAGTTCTGGCATACTATGTGTGTAAGGAACGACAGTATAATTAGAATACTTTTTTGCATTACCATCTAAATATTTTTCTACAAACCCATCGTAAGTTTTGGTACCAGTCACATGAGTGATTTGTAAATTTAATTTAGCTAAGTCTGGCAGAATTTTGCCAATGGCGCTATTGATGGATTCAGCTCCTTGAGAGCCGCCGGTGATTAGTAAGTTAACCTTGTCATTAGTAGGACTGGATTGCCACGCCCCTTCGGGGCTCGCAATGACGGCATCTGTTTCGGGGTTTGTAATGACATCCATCTTCGCTGAAGCTACGATGGACAAGCGATCCAAAAACTTTTTCGAAATTGGATTACCTGTGATAATGCGCTTACCATTACGAGGTTTGATTTTTTGTTTGCTATCTAAACCTAAAGTAAGTGCAAATGCATCAGCAACAAATACTGAGTTAGCGATTCCAATAAAGGCATCGAGGTTGTGAATTACATAGGGAATTTTTAGATCTTTGCAAGCAGCAAAAACTGGTCCTGAGACATAACCCCCAGTTCCAAAAACTATGTCAATCGAATTGAACTGTAAGTATTTTTTTGCTTGCTTTACCTGTTTCTGAAAACGTAAAAACCATTGAACAATTTTTATTGGATTTAAGCTTTTTATGAGGGGTTCGGCTTGAATGCCCAGAAATTTTATATAGTCTGAAAAAGCTATCCCACGATAATCTTTTAATTCATTTTTAGTTAATAATTCAGCCTCTAGTCTATTTGAATTAGCTATATAAAAAATTTTTTGTGAGGGGTCACGTGAGACTAGCTCTTCAATCACCGCCAGGCATGGATAAATGTGACCACCAGTGCCTCCGCCAGTGAATGCTATATTTTTTTTCATGTATTTAAAATAGATTTATTTTCATTTTGTTGCTACTATTAGTGTATATTTCGTTAAGGCTCTTTACAAGAGGGTTTTAGCGGACTAGAATGGGTATAATACAACAAAAAGGCTTTGAATTTGTTTAAAATTAACAGTGACAGAAAAATTAACTGGGTTAACGCTCTATATTTACTGATAATGCCATTTGCGGCAGTAGCTGGTCTATATTTTTGGTATAAATCAGGTTGGTTTAACTGGAGTACTATTATCTTGGCTTTGGTCTTGATGACTTTTTGCCAGATTAGTATTACAGGTGGTTACCACAGACTTTTTGCTCACCGTACTTATTCGGCTAAGTGGCCAGTAAGATTATTTTTCTTAGTTTTTGGTGCAGCAGCTTTTGAAGGCTCTGCAATTCATTGGTCTTTGGATCACCGTAATCACCACAATCATGTGGATGATAATGAAAAAGATCCATATAGCATCAATAAAGGTTTTTTCTGGGCACACGTAGGCTGGTTACTTTTCAAACAAGATGACCAATTACATAGTGGCAAGGTTTCTAAAACTGGAGATCTTTTTGATGATCCACTTTTATTATGGCAACTCAAATATTGGGTAATGGTTGGTAGCTTCGTTACTTTCGTTCTACCTACATTGATTGCTGGTTTATGTTGGGGTGACTGGTTCGGCGGTTTAGTTATAGCTGGTGGTTTAAGATCAGCTGTTAATCACCAATCAACATTCTTGATTAATTCACTTTCTCATTGCATTGGTAAACAGACTTACTCTGATACTCACAGTGCGCGTGACAATATGTTCACAGCTTTCCTAACTTTCGGTGAAGGTTATCACAATTATCACCACGAGTTTCCTTCTGACTACCGTAATGGTGTTAGAGCTTACGATTGGGATCCTACTAAATGGGTCATCAAAGGACTTTCTTTTGTTGGTTTAACTTCTAATCTTAAGAGAATCAATGAAGAGATCATTGTGCGTAAGAGAATCATGATGAAAGAAAAACGCATGCATAGAAAGCTTGCTAACCTTCAGTTCAATTTTGATAGTTCTCATCATTATTCAGCGATGTTAACTCAATTTAGAGAGAGCATGGAACACACTTTCAAAGATCTAACTAAACTTAGAGAAGATATGAATAAGCTAATCAAAAATAGCCGTAAAACTTCATCATCTTCATTTATGAAGCTTGAACTTGATGTTCTTAGAGATCAACTTAGCGAAAGAAGAGAAGAATTCTTCAGAGCTGTTAATCAGTGGAACCTCACTCGTAGACGTCTGCTTAAACTAGCTTACGCAAGAGCATAATTGTAGTCGTCATCCTGGAGCATGCGTGAGGATCCATGTCATTGCGAGCGGAGCGAAGCAATCCCCCTGCGCAAGCTTGTGACTGGATTGCCACGCCTACTTCGTAGGCTTGCAATGACGGCATACATCTACGCCCTACGCAAATGCTCCCAAGTCTTCTCATTACGTTTATAAAGATTGCCTTCGATTCCATCAAAGAAGAAATCTACTAATGGATGATTGATATCTACAAATGCTTCTTCTTGTTCTAGATATTCTTGCGAGACATAACTAATTGCATTAGTATTGTTGATCAATACATAGTACCAGGGCTTGTTCTTGTCCGGTTTGCGCTCATCTTTACTGTAGAGCTCCTCATCATTAATGAAGTACATATCGTAATCAGTGATGACTCCCACGAAGCCGTCGTGTTTGTGTTTTACTAAGGAACCGCGTTTGTAAAGTGGTTTATCAAATTCATTTAGAGTTTCAGCAAGAAAGAATCTTGGGATACTTACATCAAAAGTGTTGCCATCTTCATCAGACATCTCGTAGTTACCTTCCATAGTGCCGAAATTCGTTTCTAAATTGCAGAAGCTGAAGTAACTATGCGTTTCGCCTGGAGCTATCTCTGGCTGCAGACCTACGACTCCTGGACCCTTTACTTCATTGACGTGAGAATTAGAATCAATGATAATCCAATGACGATTTAAAAGTTTGACTGTTTGAGTTGATTCGTTACTAATACTGATTTTGTAGCAAAACAAAAATTGTTTTTTAGCTGGTTTCGAGTATTCTTGCAGATAGACAGTTTTAGCTGTTACCTTTACATCACAGTCTGTATCAGTTTTTGACTCTGTTAAATTCATTATACTGGATAATCTTAGCATGTTAGGGGTGCAGTCTTTTACCATTAACAATTACAGATTTAATTTTGGTTAACGTTGTGTCAAGAATTAGATCAAATATATTTAATGATTCCAAATCTAAATCATCTTTAGTGACTTCCAAAATCACAAAATCAGCAGCCATGCCCTTTTCAAGGCTTCCAATATTTTTTTCTTTGCCGAGTATTTTTGCAGCTTTGCTGGTAATTAATTCAAACTTTTCTTTTGAATTGAGATTTTTAATTAGCTTAAGTTCTTCACGGATGTCCAAACTCTGATTAGAAGCCTTACTATCAGTTCCTATTCCAAACTCTAAATTTAATTCTTGCCATAGATCATAATTAGCTAGTCCATTTTTTAGATAAAGATTTGATCTTGGGCAAGTGACAAGTGGGATATTGAGTTTTGAAACTAGCTCTAAGTCCGCCTTTGAAGCATGCACCATGTGTGTGAGTAAAAGACAAGAATCCAAAAGTTGATTTTGATAAAGGTATTGAATTGAACTTGGATATGATTTCCAGTTTTTTAATTTGATATCAAGAGTATTAATACTTGTCCAAAAATCTTTTGCTGACTCTACTTCAAGTGAATCCTTGTCTTGAAACCATCTTTCTTCTACCGCACTCTCTGCAACATGGGTTAAAAGTCTTTTACCATGTGCTTTACACCAAGCAATGCATTTTTGCCAGAGTAAAGGTGAAACATCATAACTTGCATGAGGTGAAAGAGTAAATTCAATATCATCATCTTCAATTGTAGTCAAAGAGCTAATTTCATCAATAGTTTTATCAAAGATAGCATCTGCTTTGCTGGGGTCGGAGCCAAAAACTTCTACTCCAATTAATCCTTTGAGACCGATTTTTTTTAGCGCATTATAAGTTTCTTGAGGATGGCTAGTATTATCAACTACAAAGGTAGTCCCAGACTGGGCTAGCTCTAGAAGACCCGCTAATGCATTTGTACTAGGTGAAAATCTCTGGTCCATTTGCTGTATCTTGATCAATTCTCTTAACCAAGGGAAGAGCTCTTGGGGAGCTAATTGTATAGATGAGTATGAGAGATGAGTATGTAAATTAATGAAGCCAGGTATGGCAATAGTTCTCCTAGATTGGCTTTCGGTATTATGTGTGCTAAAGCCGATAATTGTTTTTTTATCCTCAGAAAGCTCAATAGTGCTATTCATTAAGATTTGACTTGAGTGTTGAACAACTAGATTGTGGGTATATGAAAGATAGTGCATTTTATAGGTTTAGAAAACGGAACTACATTTTTATGTTGAAACTTGAGATAAAAAAGAATGATACCACCCTCCTTGAATTGGAAGTAGGTGGTCAATTACTGTACAGCGACGCAGAGCATTTTAAAGAAACGGTGTTACCACATTTAAAAGAACAAAACAAAGTCAAAGTTGACTGTTCTGATTTAGTTTTTCTCGATAGCGCAGGAATGGGCTCCTTTGTAAGACTCTGGAAAGAGTGTAAAATGATTGGGGCTGAGCTTGAACTTTATAACGTAATTGAGGACGTACAAAGTCTTTTACGTATAGCAAGATTGCATCAGCTTACTAGAATCATATCGAAAATCACTTAGTAACAAGAATGTCCAGTAAAGAACAAGAGCACCAAGAGCTTGATGGGCTTGAAGATAAAGTTCATGAGCTTGAATTAAAGCTGCAAACAGAAAGAAAATTAAACGAAGAAAAAACAGCAATAATGAAAAAAACTATTGCTGAGACCGAAGATCTTGCTAGGCATTTGCAGAATACTACGCTTGCTTTGATTCAAGAAAGACAGATAGCGAATGCGAGAGCTGAAAAAGAGAAATTAGTTAATAAATGGATTGAGAAGATCAATTCATTTTTTGATTTGGATTCTTTACTTGAAGCCAGTGTAACTGAAATTGGTGAATATTTAGAAGCGCATCGTTGCGGCATTATACTCTTCGAGCAAGATGAAATAATGGCTATTAAAGAGTTCATTGGTAAGCCATGTTTTAAACGTAAGCTTGATGATGATAAGGATATTTTAATTGAAGAATTACAGCATGCTGAACTGCGTAAGTCATACTTCATCAGAAAAATTTTACGTACTAAGAAAAAAATTATGGAACCTACGATTGAGGAAAAAAATCTTGATCTTTTTCTGCAATCTAATAAATCTTTTTTAGCTTTACCCTTACTAATTAAAAAAGAATTGGTTGGTATTTATACAACCGAAGAAAACAACTCTGGTAAGTCAGTTGTAGATGAGATTCTAGGAATTTTCTATGTACAAGACTGTGAAGGAAATACAGAGTGGTCTAGTAAAGAAATTGACTTACTGCAATCTATAACTATTCCGCTTTCAACAGCAATAGAGAAGTCTTTACTCTACAGCGATGCTCGTCAGAGAACAGAATACGCTGAACTTTTAAATAGTTTAACTGCACAAATTAGATCAAGTTTAAATCTTAGTGAGATCTTAGCAAGAACTGTTAATGAGCTAGGTTTAGCGCTTAAAGCTTCTAGATGTTTTCTTTATTTCGATGGTTATATTAGTGATGAATATTGTGAAATTGGTGTTAATAGCATTGCTAATACTACTAAGCATTTAATCCTAGATAAATTTAGAACTGATAAATCTTTCAAAGCTATATCAATTGATAATTTGCTTGAAGAGCACAATCTAGCTAAATTAAGTGAAGAAGAAAAAGAAGAGCTATATGCAAGTAAAGCAGTTTCAGCTCTGGCTTGTCCATTGCATTTCCAGGGGATTTTACAGGGCTGGATAGTTTTTCATAGCTTTAAAAAAAGAGTTTGGACTAGAGACGAGATTAACTTTGTTGAATCAGCTGGCTCGCAGGTAATAGTAGCGATGACTCAGTCACGCATGTATGAGAAATTAAATTCATATCAAGAAAAGCTTTCGCGTGAACTCAAGCAAGCTGCAAGAGTGCAAACTTCACTTATAGGTGGAGATGTATTTGATGTTAATTTAGAAACATCAGTATTTTATAAAGCACATAGTAATGTTTCAGGAGATTTTTATTGGGTTGCAGAATTATCTCCAGATACAGTTGGGGTGCTGATTGGCGATGTTTCCGGTAAGGGTCCGGCAGCGGCACTGCTGACAGGATATTTATTAGGTGAATTCAATTCAGCAGTTTCTAATTCTGCTCTAGCTTGGTTCCCAGAAAAAATGATTAGCTTTCTTTGTCAATCAATCCTTTATCAAAATGCTAGTTCAGATTTTTATGCAACTGCTTGGTATGGGGTTTTTGATCTTTTTACAGGTAAACTTACATACACCAATGCTGGGCATTTAAATCCCTATGTTATTAAAAATGGTCTAGTTACAAAGCTTGATGGTGACAAGGATTCAGGAGTACCTCTTGGACTTATTAATCCAAAAGAAATTGAAGAAGCTTATGAAGCTAGAGAAATAGATTTTTGTAAAGGTGACAAGATGATACTTTTCACTGATGGTGTTCTTGACCAAAAAATGATGGATGGCTTCTTTGTTCCTAAAGATTGGATCTATCAAACTTTACTCAAAGTCAAGGATAAAAATGTCAAAGACATTACCTCTGAATTAAATGAAGTCCTAAATAATCTTAGTGGCTCAACCCCTCTCACTGACGATCGTTTGATGATTAGCTTGGAAGGAGTATATTTTGATTTATATGAATTCCCAGTTAGAGATACTCATCAAAGTGCGGGCTTAATTGACCGCATTATCAAAGAATGTATTGAACATGAAATGCCACAAACTAAATCTCTAAATCTTAGGCTGGGAATTACTGAAGCACTTGCTAATGCAGTGCGTTATGGATTGGAAAAAAATCCATATGGCGATGTGCGCATTGGTTATAAGGTAGAGAAAAGTTCTTTCAAGATGAGTATCATAGACCCTGGTCCAGGATTCAACTGGCAGGTCTATAATCATTCACTCATTGATGATGTAACTGTCGATAATGAAGGCGGCAGAGGCATTCCACTTCTATTAGAGATTTTTGATAAGGTTACTTGGAATTATTTAGGGAATAGGATTGGGCTTTTCTTTTACTGGTAATAATTTAAATATTTAGTTCGAATGTTGTGACTCTATGGATTCAACTAAACTTGTTCTTGAATCAAATTTAGCTCGGCTTGAAACACGCATAGCGAGTATTTTGTTCCTGGTTTAGCGCTGATGTTTTTGTAACTTCGCGCCTCCCTAATTTGATTTTCAATCCAAGTTTGTTTCATCTCATAACATCACAAATATTCTCACTAATCTATTTAAATTATTACCAAAGAATTCTTATAAATTTTAGGAATTTACTATAATATCTAGATAGTAATGTACAAGTACTTTTCAATTATTGGTTTTGGTAAAAGCGGTGTAGGAGCCGTAAAGTTCTTACTTGCCAAATATCCTGGTGCCAAAATTAGAGTCTCTGATATGAAAACTAGAGAAGCTTTTAGTGCTTTAACTTCTGAAATTACTAATCTTGAAAAACAAAAAGTAGAATTTGAATTTGGTAAACAAAGTACTGATTTCATCACTTTTAAAGATTCAAGCCTAAACCAAAAAGTCTTTGTGATGCTAAGTCCTGGTATTCCACCAAGGAGCCCATTAATACAGGATCTTAAGGCGATTGAAAAGCAAGGCTCTATAGTTCTTGGCACTGATTTTGATATTTTTACTGAGAGCTTAGCTGAAGATCAAGAATATATTGCTATCACTGGCACTAATGGTAAGACTACCACTACATCTTTAATTGCACATATTCTTGGCAATGAAGCTGTGGGTAATATTGGTAAACCATTTTTAGATTTTGACTCAAGTAAATATACAGCATGTGAAATAAGTTCATTCCAGCTTTTTCATTCAAGATTTCCTTTAGGTAACGCGAAACTTCCAAAAGCCGCTCTGCATCTAAATCTCACTGACGATCATTTGGATTGGCATGCAGATTTAAATGAGTACAAAGAAGCTAAAGCTAAATTATTTCAATGCTCCACTAAAGAAGAAAACTTTTTAATTTTTAATTACGATGATTTAAATTGCCGCAAGCTTGCTCAAGCTAGGATTCAAGAAATTAAAACTAAAAATTCTAAAACTAAAGTTGCTTTCTTCTCGTGTCGAGAAGAACTAATAGAACTTGATGAAGTTAATTCTTTGTCGGCATATTTAAAGAAGGGTACTTTATATATAGCTAAGTACCTAGAACCAGGTCAAGAGGCTGATTATAGTGGTTTGATCCTTAATGCTAATAATGGTAATTATATTCTTGAAATTCCTGTAGTGAGAATTGATGAAATCAATTTAGTGGGTATGCATAACTACTCGAATATCTTAGCTGCACTGCTTGGCACTTTTATCACTGGTATGGATTTAGATTTAATTATAGAAAAGCTTAAATCCTTTACAGCTGTGCCTCATAGACTTGAATATATATGCACTATTGATGAACATAGAATCTTTAATGATAGTAAGGCTACTAATCCTGATTCAGCAGAGAAGGCTTTAGAGTCATTTGCTAAATCGATCATTATTGTGGGTGGTAAGGATAAATATTTAGATCTAAATCCATTTTTTGATTTACTAACGAAGAAAGCTTATGCAGTCGTTGCAATCGGCGAATTGAAAGACAGTTTTAATCAAGGTCTTAAAGCTAGAAACTTTGAGAATATTTTTCTTGCCAAAGATTTAGAAGAAGCGTTTAGTAAATGTTTGGAATTAGGTAAAGGCAATGATTATCCTATAATCCTCTCACCAGCTAGTTCTAGCTTTGATATGTTTTCTGGTTATGAAGAGCGCGGGAATGTTTTTAAACAAATAGTTTCTTCGTATTACAATGGAACTAGATGCAATCAAGTTTTGCAATAAAATCTAATAAAATTGGTTCGATAGATTCTTTCTTTCTACAGTTAACTATTGCACTTATAGTCATTGGTTTCGTTTTTATTTCTAGTGCATCTTGGTATGAATCACTAAGACACTACGATAATCCTTGGCAGTTTATTTTTAAACATGCAGTTACTGCAGTACTTGGCATCCCGCTTATGCTCATTGCCAGTTTCGTGCATTTTCGTTGGTTAAAGAAATTTGCCTGGCCGGCTGTTATAGCAACCATTGTCTTGCTTTTGCTTACAACTAAGTTTGGAACTGTTACTGGTGGCTCTAGACGTTGGCTTACTTTGGGGATGTTTAATTTGCAAGTTTCTGAGTTTGCCAAAATATTTTCTTCGCTAATTATTTCTAAGGCACTCTTTGAAAAGAAAAATCGCATCTGGGCTTTTCTCTCTGTCGTAGTCATAGCCTTGATTGTGTTGAAACAGCCAGACTTAGGTACTAGCATTTTGATTATGGGTGCCTCGGTTGCGGCATTGTTTGCATCTGGTTTTAATTTGTTTTTATTTAGTGCTGGTTTTGCTGGTTTCATAGCTTTAGGTTGGTGGCAAATCCAAAACACTTCTTACCAAATGGACAGAATAAAATATTGGCTTGATCCATATTTAGATCCCAAAGGTCATGGTTATAATCTAATCCAATCGATAAAAGCCATTGCCAGCGGTGGCATATGGGGAGTGGGTTTCGGTGGTTCAATGCAAAAGCTTGGACCTTTACCAGTAGCCTATGCTGATTTTATTTTTGCCATCATCTGTGAGGAAGTTGGTTTATTAGGTGCAGTTGCATTGCTCTGTCTTTTTGCTGCTTGGATTTATCGCGCGATGTATATTTGTTTTAATTCAACTGATGAGTTTGGCAGAGTCTTTGGCATCTCACTTATTTCAGTCTTTGCAGTGCAGGTATTGATCAATATCGGAGTAGTCTTAGGATTGTTTCCAGTTACTGGTATGCCTTTGCCCTTTGTTAGTTATGGCGGCAGTAGTTTCCTAAGCTGCTCATTTATTGCGGGGATCATTATGAATATTTCGAGGCATGCGGATTTAGAACTATAAAAATCAGGTAAAATAATTGTATGTTAGAGATGTCAACAAATAGAAGAGATTTTTTACAACAAGCTGCGGCTGGTTTGGGTTTGGGAGTAATTTCAAAAGTAAAACAAACAAACAATAATAGTGTTCTTCCTTCGTTTTTTAGGTTTGCTGAAAGGGCTGCTTCTATTGCAAAAGAAAATACAAAAGCCTCTAATGAAGCATTGCCTAAATTATTAGGAGCTACTGGTGAAGCTTTATCTATTATTGCGGAAGATGCTTTTGCTGTTAATCCAGAAGCCACTCAAATAGCTTTAAGACAATTACATGAAGATCTTAATTTAGCTAATGGAGAAAATCCTTTGACCGAAGCGGTAAAAGTAGAAGAAAATTTTGATCAAAAGATAGGTGGAGTAGTTGGTGAAGAAGAGCGTGAACTTGAAAGCCATTGGAAAGCTTCAATAGCAAAACTTGATGATAAATATACTCCTTTGCCTGGTTCGTTTTATGCAGGTTTTAGATCTAATCAGGGTGCTGCTGGGGAAATACGAGATCAATTAATTAAATTATCAGCACGCTAAGCTGTTTAATTTCAGCAAGTTCTGAAGTGAAAAGATCGAAACTTAAACTAATAATTTACTGAAATTCTCTTCAGTATAAAATCTAAGATCTTTTTGATTTATGACAAAAATTTCTAATTCTTCTCTAATTTTTGCAAAATCAGTTTTTGCAAAATTCTCTTGTAACAGTTTATTTAAGCTGGTTCTATTAGCTTTTATATTAATGCCATGCTGCTTGAGACTGTTTTCTAATAAAACATAATTCGGTTCAATATTCTGACTGCAATACCAAAGGAAATCAAAAAAGTCTCTGCCTTTGGCGTATTCTCTGCTGAGAATTGCATTAATTTTGCCAGCATATAAGGAGCTTAAATCAAAGTGCGTTAAGGAATAAGTGAAAAAATCTGTTAATAAACTGGTTTCCAAGTTATAGCCGAGAGGCGGATTTTCATCAATTTCAAATTTAATTGAGAGCTTCTCACTTTGCAATGGCGATAATCCTAATGCCGAGAGCAACCCTTCGAATTTTATAAAAGTAGAAGAAACTGCTGAAATTTTTTTCTTCATCTTCATCTCAGCTGATAGATTACGCAAAGCTAATTCTTTAATTAGGCTATCAATTAATTCATTGAATTCATAACCATCTTTATTTATTAAACTAAAATCTAGATCTTCTGAATAGCGATTAACTTTATGAATGATTCTCAAAGCAGTGCCACCTATAAATGCGATATTTTTAAAATATCCAAGTTCGTCAAGTATGCTCAGTATAAGTGCTTGCATTAGCTCTCGTAATTTATTGAATTGCTCTTGCTGACTAGCTTTTGGGTCAATTTTTGATTTAATAAATTCAAGCATAAATTTTCATGTCATTAATATATTCAATTAAAAGTTCCGTAGTTTTAATTAATCTTTTTTGCTTTGCTTTTTTTGCAATAGCTCTAAGTTTCTCTATATCAATTGTATCTAAATGTTGTAGTCGATAAGAAAGATCAAAAATATTTTTGTCTTTAATTATTATGCCTCTAGTTCTAAAATACAAAAAATCAATTAAGGCTTTTTCGGGACTGGCAATAAAAAAATTATTACCATACTCGTCTTGTTGCTGAATAAAATCATCAAACATTGTTGGCTTCAAACTATGATAAATAAAGCTTCCTAGCTTATTTTTAAAACGCTGAGTTTTTTTTGTGCTTACTGAAATTATTGAATCAATTCTTTCGGGAATAAATCCATAAAAACTTAAAGCAGATTCTAAACTAATATATGATGGTTTATAGATTTGATTAGCAATGAAAAAATTAGAGAATTTCGCTTTTCTATCTTCATCATTTAAAGTGTAAAGATTTTTATTAAGTTTGATTAAATAGTCCTTTGCTGTCCAATTGCTTAGTTGGGTTTGCAATACGGCAAAATTTACTTTTAAATTAAAAAGCATACTAGTCCTAAAAAAAGGATAATTACTGGTAATTTTTCTAAAGTCCAAGTATTTCATTATATTTCTCTAAATTATACTTTTTTCTAATTTATAGAAATATTATACCCTTAATCCATAGTTTTGTTCCTTATAATCATAAATAGTTATAATTTAAAGAAATAACTATTGTTAGGTAATATGCTGAGCTTAGTTCAGAAAAAAAGATGGTTTATTCACTTAACTCCCTAACCATCGCAATCTCATTACAATTGTGATAAAAATGACAAATCACACATTCACGGTAAACCTTCTCCGGGAGAGTATTACGATCAACTACACTATAGCCAGATTTCTTGAAAAATTCTTCTTGATAAGTTAGTACAAAAATCTTCTTAACGCCCATTTCTTGAGCTTCTTGCTGACAATCTTCTACTAGTTTCTTGCCAAGCCCTTTGCCTTGATATTCTTTTGCAACAGCAAGGCTTTTGATTTCAGCAAGTTCAGGAGTAAATAAATCTAAATGTGCACTTGCTATAACTTTGCCTGAATCATCGAGAAGAATTCTAAATCCTTGTGCGCGATGACAAAGTTCTTCTAAAGTAATAGGAAGCATGAGCTTCTCATCAGAAAAGCTTTTGATGAGTTCATATAAACCTGGAAGGGTTTTGGAGTTGGGTTTAACGAAATTCATTAGTCATCCTATAAGCGCAGGGGGATTGCTTCGCTTCGCTCGCAATGACGGCTCGGATGACGAATCACCCTCCTAATGACGCACTAAATCATTTGCAAAATAGCTAAAGGAGCGTTATCTCCACGACGATTGCCATTTTTTACGATTCTTAGGAAACCAGAATTTTTATCTTTGTAACGTTCTGCAACACTAGCAAATAAATCTTTCAAAACTGCTTTGTCATAAAGAACTGCAGCAGCTTGTCTAATTGCATGAAGATCACCACGTTTAGCAAGAGTAATTAATTTCTCAATTTCTGGTAATGCAGCTCTAGCGTTAGCCAAAGTTGTATTGATTTGCTTCTCGCGAAGTAAATTAGTAGCAAGAGCTCTGAGAGCAGCTTTGCGCTGATCTGCAGGTCTATTCATTCTATTTTTCTTTCTATTGTGTCTCATTTATTTAACTCCGCTAAGTTGTGATAATTTTTAGTTTCCAGCCATTGCCGCAACAATAGCGCTACGATCTTTGCCGCCTCTCAAGCTGTAGCCCATAGCTTCTAACTTGTCTAGCACTTCTTCAGCTGACTTCTTACCAAAGTTTTTGATATTCATTAAATCGATATCGTTAAGTTGTAGAAGATCAGAAAGGCTATTGATGTTAGCTCTCTTCAAGCAGTTATAAGATCTAACTGAAAGCTCAAGCTCTTCAACACTAACGTTAGAGGTGTTGTCTTGAGATTCTTGTTTGCTTTCTTCAGACTCATCAACAGTTTTGATAACGCCAACTTTTTGACCAGTGAAAGCGATGATAGGGTTCATCAACTCAACTAACTGAGCAGCAGCGCTACCAACAGCTTCATTGATTGTTACTGAACCATCAGACCAAAGATCCATAACTAATTTGTCGTATTTAGAAGTCTCACCAGTTAAGCTAAGTGGCTCTACTGAATAAGAAACGTTCTTAATAGGCATGAATACTGAATCTGAAGGGATTACATCTAAAGATGTTTCTCTTGTTTGTTCTTCAGATGGAACATAACCGTATCCTTTATCAACGATTATTTCCATGTTTAATTTACCGCCAGCACTAAGGTTAGCGATTTCTAAATCTTTGTTGATGATCTCAACATCATTAGGGCACTCGATTTGAGCAGCAGTAACGATACCTTGACCATTAGCTCTTAAAGTTAGTGTTCTAGATTCTTCACCGTGCATTTTCACGATTAAAGTTTTCAAATTCAAGATGATTTGTAAAACATCTTCTGAAACATCAGTGATAGCAGTGAATTCGTGGTTTACACCTTCGATTCTTACGTGAGTAACTGCAGAACCTTTGATTCTTCCAAGTAGAATTCTTCTTAAAGTGTTACCGATAGTATGACCGAATCCTCTGTATAGAGGTTGCATTACTAATTTACCTCTTAAGGTACCATCTGCTTCTTTATGTTCTTCGATTGCGATTTTAAGCTCTATGTTCATTGGACTCTCCCGTTGTTTGTACTCTAATTTCTAAAAACTGATTAAATTAAACTCTTTAAACTCTTCTTGGTTTTTTCGGACGGCAACCATTGTGAGCTAAAGGTGTTACATCGGCTATTGCCGTGATACGTAAGCCTGCAAGTTGAATAGCTCTTGTAGCTGTTTCTCTACCTGCTCCCGGACCACTTACTCTAACTTCAACACTTTGCAAACCACAAGTTGTAACTGCTTTTCTTGCAGCAGTTTCAGCCGCGATTTGAGCAGCAAATGGAGTGCTTTTCTTAGAACCTTTAAAGTTAGCCATGCCAGAAGATGCTGCAGCAATTGTATTGCCTGCTGTATCAGTGATAGTAACGATTGTGTTATTAAAAGTAGAACTGATATGTACTACGCCATTAATGACCGTTCTTTTGACTTTCTTTTTTGTTTTTACTGTTTTCTTTGCTTTTTCTGCCATAAAATTATCCTGATTCTTTAACTAGCGATTACTTAGTAACTTTTTTCTTACCAGCAACTGCAATACGTTTCTTACCTCTTCTAGTTCTACCGTTAGTCTTAGTTCTTTGACCACGTGCAGGTAAGCCTCTTCTGTGTCTGATACCTCTGTAGCAATTGATCTCAATGAGACGTTTCATTGAAAGACCAATTTCTCTACGCAAGTCACCTTCAACGTGCATATTCTTGATCACGTCTCTGATCTTACCTAGTTCATCTTCAGTTAGTTTGTGCGCTCTAACATTTTCATCAATTCCAACTTGCGCCAAAATTTTCTTAGAGGTTGATAAACCTATTCCAAAAATATAAGTAAGAGAAATCAAAATTCTCTTGTTTGGTAAATCTACTCCAGCTATCCTTGCCATATTTTCTTGTTAACCCTTTAGTCCTTTAATTAAAATTAGTTCTGTCTTTGTTTGTGTTTTGGATTTTCGCAAATTACCATAACACGGCCATGTCTTCTGATACTTTTACATTTGCTACAAATTTTCTTAACTGATGATCTTACTTTCATATTTTTCTCGCAACGGGGCTTTGCAAATTTCTATTCGTGTGATATTTTACTTAAACGAAAAGCCTGAATAACCCAACGGGTTCAAGATCATAACACGCAGATTCTAACTGTTATAAAAGCTTAATCATTTCTGAATAACAGCCTCTACGAGACCTTTTACGCAGCAGCATCTGGATTTACTGGAGCTTCGAAACCTCTTCTACCACCTGATCTAAATGTGATTCTACCTACACTAAGATCGTAGGGAGTAAGTTCAACTTTTACTCTGTCACCAGGGATAATTTTTATATAATTTTTACGAATTTTGCCGGAGATGTTGGCAAGCACTTGGTGCTCGTTATCGAGCTTTACGATGAACTTTGCGCCTTGTACAGACTCAATTACAGTTCCTTCCATTTCTATGATTTCTTTAGCCAAAGTGATATTTCTTGAATTGTTTGAATACAAACTTTATTCAATAATAATCTTACATGAAAATGGCGTCCATGCTCTTATATGAAGATTAATGTCGCGTTGAATTATTAGAAAAAAATGAAACTAGCTACCCTCTGGTTTCCAACCACGAGTTTTTCTTACATCAGTTATTACTTCAATACCATTTTCGGTAATTAAAACTTCGTGCTCGAAGTGTGCCGAAGGCTTTCTATCAGCAGTGGCAATGGTCCAACCATCACGGTGTTTGGTAATCGCAGAACTTCCTATATTGAACATTGGTTCTAAGGCTAAGACCATTCCTACTTTAATTTCTACATCTGGATAGTCATTAAAAAAGCCAGTGAAATTCGGTATAAACGGCTCACAGTGATAGTTTGGTCCAACACCATGACCGCCAAATTCTTTGACATTGCCATAGCGATGTTGGGCCGCGATTGCTTCAATCCCTCTTGCTATATCGCTTATATAATTTCCAGCCTTGACTTGATCGATGCCAGCCCAAAGACCCTCATTGGTGTGTTCTAGTAAGCGAGCGGCTTTGGGGCTTACCTGACCCACAGGAAAAGTAAAAGCATTGTCACCGACATAAGAAAATTTCTCTCCTTTAAAGCTATCTTCAATAGAAACACCTACATCAATGCTCACAACATCTCCCTCTTTGAGAGGTTTTGAATTAGGAATACCGTGTACTATGCATTCATTAATAGATATGCAAAGCGTATTAGGAAAACCATGATAGCCCTTAAAAGTAGGTATCTGACCTTGTTCTCTGATCCAAGCTTCAGCAAATTCATCAAGTTCCAGTGGAGTAACTCCCGGTTTAACCAGCGCGCCAGTTCTATGCAGCACTTCTCCAGCGAGCCTTCCGGCTTCGCGGATGGAGTCAAATTGACTCGGTTCAAAAATACATATAGGATTCGCCATTTATTTATCTGGGATAAAAGGGTTGTATCTATAATACTGTCCTGATGGTTATTTAGTCTAGTTTTTAGCCCTGAATAAAAGCTTGATTTTAAAGAATTTCTTAAGGGTTAATCGTAAAATCCTGCGTGATACAATTTCCTTCCTATGCCAAATATTAAGTCAGCAAAGAAAAGAGTTAAAACTAGCGAAAGAAATAGATTAAAGAACGCATCTCAACTTTCGTCTCTAAGAACGGCCATCAGAGCAGTAAGAGATCTAGTTGACGCAAAAAATCCTACTGACGCGCTCGCTAAGCTTCCTGAAGCTTTTAGCAAAATTGATAAAGCAGTTAAATCAAACGTTATACATAAAAATGCTGGAGCGAGACTTAAGTCCAGACTCATCACTAGAACTAGAGTTGCAGCGTAAGCTATAACCTTGCTTAGATACTTTTTAAAAAATCAATAGGATTAAAAATAGGAATTCCAGAGCTTTTAAAGTCTTTTATATTTCTGGTTATGATTTTATCAGCTTTAATACTAAGAGCTGAATAGTACTGAATAGCGTCTTCAAAGTCACTGAATTGTGAATCAAGAGCAAGATCAATTACTGAAGAATCTACGGTTGAAGCGTTTACTATCTTTCTAAGTTTTTTCAAAGCTTCTATTGCCGATGCTTTTGGAAGAGTTTTTGCAAGAAAGTAATTTATATGAGCAAAACTTAGAGAAGAAATAAATCCTTTTAGTTCCTTGTTTTGAAAAAGTAAAAAAATATCTGCAGAGCTTTTGTAATAAGGTTCTCTCATTAAAATGAAGTCCATCACTATGTCGCAGTCAACAAAAATCTTTTCCATTGTAAGAATCCGATTATTTAAGAATATTTTTTTAGTAAATGCTGAGCATACTCATCATTTTTTATTCTCGGGTCATTTAAATTAACTATGCCAGAAAGCTCCCCAACTATTCCAGGATATTTTTTTGGTTTTTTCTTATTGTTTTTTGAATTTTTATTAATTAGTTCAACAAAAAATCCTTCAACTAAGGAAGATAAACTAGTTTGATTTGATTCAGCATAATCTTTAGCTGCCTCAATTACGTCGTTTTGCATGCTTAGAGTTAGCTTTTTATTCATACGTATATTATACCAAGTATACGTATGAATTATCACCAGTAATTCAACTTTTAAAAGATCTTATATACTTTAGTGTGCAAACCTGGACTGGATCCTTACGCCCTCTTCGAGGGCTCAGGATGACGACATAATAAATGAATAAACTTCAATACAGACACATACGCTTTCTCGGTTCGGAAGGAATCGGCATGAGTGCACTTACTCGTATCCTTGAGCAAGGTAAACTCAATGGCAGTTTTGATTCTGGTTTGAAAATTTCTAAGAGTGATCTTTCATTTAAAGAAAATGATCCGCTAGATACTGATATTGATTTAGTTGTGCGCAGCACTGCGATTGCTGAGGCTGATCCAGATTATGCAGAACTTAAATCTCGTGGTCTGCCTATTTGGCATCGCTCCGATATGCTTAATTACCTCAGTGAAGGTTATAAACAAGTTGTAATCACTGGCACTCATGGCAAGACTACTTGCACTGCGATGCTCGCTTACATCATGACTGAAGCTGGTTTAGATCCAGGTTTTGCAGTTGGTGGCATGTTGATTAATTATGATTCCAATGCCAAATCAGGTTTAGGTAAGTACTTTGTGCTTGAAGGTGATGAGTCAGACAAGAGCTACACCAAAACCAATCCTTATCTAGCTTTGCTAACTTGCATGGAGCCAGATCATTTAGAAAATTATCCTGGTGGTTTTGATGAGATTAAAACTTGTTTCCTAAACTTCGTTGAAAGATCTGAAAACAGTATTTTGTGTCTTGATGATCCTAACATAGAGAATTTTTGGTTGCTGAATAAAGAATCTAAAAAATTTGTTAGTTATAGTTCGAGAAATCCTGATGCAGATTTCTTTATTGATCTTAAAACTCAGGTTCTCGCGTTTTCTGGGCAAAGCTATAAAATTGATTTACCACTTCCTGGTAATCATAATTTGATCAATGCTGTAGGCTGCATTGCTGCTGCATTTAAGCTTGGTGTAGATATTGATGCTGCAATTAAAATTCTTACTAAGTTCAAAGGTATAAGAAGGCGCTTTGAGCTGATCAATGATAAATATAACGGTTCGATTAAAGTCTATGATGATTATGCACATCATCCAACCGAGGTGAAAGCTGTATTACAAGGAGCTTTGAGCTTAAAGCCTAAGCGTTTGGTTTTTGTCTACCAACCTCACCATCCTGAAAGAACTAAGCAACTTTGGAATGATTTCATAGAAGTATTTAAAGATTTTCCTGATGGACATTTATGTTTGCTTGCTGATATTTATGTAGCTCGTAGTAAACACATAGAAGGTGTTAATTCGGAGCGTTTAGTGCGCGAGATTAATAATCCTAATGTTAGATATTTAGAACCTAGACAAGTAGGCTTAACCTCCCAAGGTAATTTTAATGATATGGTCTCTGCTCTCAAACCTAATATTGATAAGGAACTTGCAGGTTGTGATTATTTATTTTTAGTTGGTGCGGGTAATATAGATAAAGTTGCTAGAGCATTTAAAGCTTAGATTTAGCCTTAATTCGGGGTATAATATATATATGTCTACTGCTGAAAACAAATTGCCGAGCTATTTTCAGCCGATTCTTTGGTCTTATGATTTTAAGCAAATAGATTGTGAAAAAGATAAACAAACTATCATAGTTAATGCAATAAACTATGGTGATTTAGAGCATTGGCGATGGATTAAGAACTCTTATGGTTTAAATGAAGTTCATACAGTTCTTGCCAAAGTTCCACAAACTCAAATACGAGATAAAGTAAAGCCACTGGTTGAAATTCTATTTTCGTTCGATAATTGGAATTATGCACTTAGAAGTTCTCACAAATGAAGGTAAAAAACTTCTTCCTTTTTTAAGCTTCAAAAATTATGTTCTTGGCGGCGGCACTGCAATTGCCCTTCAAATTGGTCATAGAATTTCAGTTGATTTCGATTTTTTTTCTCCTGAAAAGATTCCTAGAACTTTCTTAAGTACCTTAAAACAAAAATTTCCAAAAGATTTTGAAATTAATCCTGTAATTAATAATTCTGATGAACTGACTGTTTTAATCGAAGGAGTAAAGCTTACATTTCTTTACTATCCTTTTACTGTAATTGAATCTATAAGCCAAGATCAAGGCTTACAAATTTTTTCTCTTCAAGAATTAGCAGCCACAAAAGCTTATACCTTAGGTAGAAGGGAAGAACTGAAAGACTACATAGATTTATATTTCCTTTTAAAAGAAAAATATTGTGATTTGAAACAAATCATTGAATTAGCACAAAAGAAATTTCTAAATGATTTTAATGACAGATTATTTCTTGAGCAGCTTATTGATTTAGAATCAGTCCCTGAAACGAAAATTACTTTATTGAGAGAATCAAATTTATCTGAAGATCTAATGAAAAAGTTTTTTAAGTTACAGCTTGAGAATCTAAAAATCTAGCTAAAACAGTTGCTGGATGCACGACTTGGTAACTATCATCTAAATAAGTTTGAATTTGTGACATGCAACCCGGATTAGCTGTGATGACAAGTTTAGCTTGAGTATTTTTTATATTATCAGCCTTGCGTTTACCAATTGCTTCTGCCATCTCGGGTTCAATGAGATTATAGAAACCCGCTGAACCACAGCAAAGATCAGCTTCGTGTAATTCTTTGAGTTCTAGACCAGGAATGAGTTTTAGGTAGTGGAGGTAGTCGTAGGCAACTCCTTGCAAATGATTTAGGTGACAAGAGGGGTGGTAGGTGGCATGGATTGCTTCGTCAGGCTTCGCCTTCCTCGCAATGACGTCTTCTGCTTTACATGGCGCCTGATTCAAAGCCTCAACCAAATCCAAAACTTTTAACTTCTCAGAATGTCCTTTCATAAAAGCACCACAGCCTGCTGAGTTACTAATGATTGGATAATTTTTAGTCTCTAGAATTTTTTCTGTTTCGCTTAGTTGTTCAAGACCGATTTTTTCTTCATGACTATGATAAGCAAGGGCACCACAACAATTGCTTTCTGGGATATAGACGTCATAACCAAAGGCATTGAGGACTTTGATAGTGTCCCAGTGGACAGAGTTGTATACGGTATCCATTACGCAACCGAGCGGAAGACTTACTATTGGGGCTTCTTGGGAGTCTGGATTGCTTCGTTCGGCTTCGCTTTCCTCGCAATGACGAGACTCTTTCGTTGCGCTCAGGATGACATCTGATTCGTAAATGAAGTTAGTTTTAATTGCTTTGTATTCATGATCAAATCTAGGACTTGGTTTTACCAGCTTATGAATTGGAATAATTGCGTTAGTAATTTTATAAGCTACTCTGCTCAAGTTTAATAAAGTTCTATTAGGTAGTAAATATTTAAAAGCAAGTTTTCTAATTAAACCAAAAGGTCCTTTGTCGTAATTACATTCTTGAAGTTCTTCGCGGGCAAATTCAATAATACTTTGGTACTGAACTCCTGATGGACAGACCGTTTGACAGCCTAAGCAAGAAAGGCAGCCATCTAGATATTTAATGCGATCTTGATCTAGTGGCTTGGACTCTTCTCTAATTAGATCATTAATTTGATAAATTCTTCCACGAGGTGAATGTCCTTCATTGCCTGTTACTTGATAAGTTGGGCAAGCAGGTAAGCAAATACCACAATGAATACAAGCTTTGATTATATTTTCAATGTGATCCTTTATTTTATGCATTGATTAATACTCCTGGATTGAGAATATTTTCAGGATCAAAACTTAGTTTCAATTTTCTGGTCAAAGACTCTTCATAGCTGTTGTTTGTGGCTTGAAGTTCTCTTTGTTTTTGTAGGTTGTTTCTAGTATGAGGGAGAATTTCGCAGAACGCTTGAACCTTCGTAAGACTGGATTGCCACGCCACTTCGTGGCTCGCAATGACGGCATTTGCTTTGCTCTGTGCAATGACGGCATTTGTTTTACTGCTCGCAATGATGCCAACACTCTCACCACCATGACGATAAATATCCACAAATGATTTTTTTACATGAATAAAAGTTTTTTGCTCTAGATCTAAATTGCTAATTAATTCAATGAGATTTTCTGTATTGCAATGGAATCTAGTTTTAGCTTCAGTATCATCGTAATCTTTATGAAAACCACTCTCAGTAATTTTCAAATCAAGTTTTCCAAAGAAAGATTCTAGTTTAGTTCTGATCTTGTGTACTCTTAGCTCTACCAGCTCAGAACTACTATGGAGAGTGATTTCTAGCTTAATTTCTTGGTTGAGAATTTTAATAACAGGATTGCAACTTTCGTCGAAACTATCAGAGCAGAGTTGAATAAGAAATTGAATTAATTTGCTTTTGTCAAAAAGCTGATATAGATCACTAAGATCTACTTCAATTCTTGCTTGGAATGGTGGTAGCTTTTCCAGCCTTATAAATGCGCCAGTGATAATTGCGAGACTATTAAAACTTCCGGCATAAGCTTTGGCTAAATCATAGCCAGAGACATTTTTAATAACTTTGCCACCAGTTTTACTAAGAGAATCATCAGCATGCAATAGATCCAAGCCTAGAATTAATTGATTGTTTTTTGCCAAGTAGTTTTCTGAGATCAATCTAGAAATTGAGTAATCCTTAGCTCCAAAATATTCACAGAAAAACCCCTCTTTATGAAGTTTTGTGTCCAGCTCAAATAAGCTCATAGAACCAGGTACATAAGCTACTAAGTCATCAGCTTCAAGTGAGAAAGGCTTCTCTTTAATATCTAATTCAGAAATTAAACTTTGAGAATATTCTGGCAAATAATCCATCTCCGTGAATTTTTGCTTTTGGTGTTGATAAATTTTCATTGTAAAGAAGCTGCCATTGAATGAGCAGCAGTTTCTAACTTATCATTGAGTTTTTCTAGTTTTGGGAATTGCTTTAAGTAAGGATGATTCATTTTACTTAAAGTTCTCCATATGATCTCATCTGCTAAATGAGGATTCTTAGGAAGTAAACTGCCATGGACATAAGTACCAATGATGTTCTTGTAAATAGCACCTTCAAATTCATCTTCAGCATTGTTGCCAAAGCCTTTTACTATCTTTGCAAAAGGCTTTGTGCCTGTCCACAAAGTCCCATCTGCTGCGTTACACTCGTCCTTCAGTCGCTCATTGACAGAAGTCAACTCCGCTTCCTCACTCCTCGCAAGCCTTGCATCTGGGAGCTTTTTGGATAGGCACTGCTTATTACTGTTTAAAATATAAGTTCTGCCAGAATGATTCTCAAAACCAACTAAAGTTTTGATCTCAGTATCTATATTGAAATCCATAAGCAATTCAGCATAAACATTGCCAATCAGCCTATCTTGTTTTTTGTTTTGCTCTTGAGGTTTGGCTTTAGTTACTACATCAAGTATGCCCAAGCCTTCTATCTCATCACCTTCAGAGGTTTGATAGCTTTTACCAAGTAATTGGTAACCACCACAAACTGCAAGGAAAGGCACATCATGCTCAACTAAATCCTGGATTTCATTTCTTCTGATTTGTAGATCTTTAGCTACTGTGAATTGTTGGCTATCTTGCCCGCCACCTATAAAAAATAAATCAAATTCTGAAAGCTTTTTATTGTGCTCAGCAATTTTTATATTCTCAACTGAATATTCAATACCACGCCATTCCAACCTTTTAGTCAGCGTAATGATATTGCCTTTATCTCCATAAAGGTTCAACTGCTCTGGATATAGATGAGCTATGCGTACTTCCTTTCCCATTACCCATAATTATAGTAGGGAACTATCTCATTGTGCGCGTTTGTAGAAATTTTAAAATGCTTTTGAACTATAGGGTGCCCTTTTTGCGTCGCTCTGAGCGGCAAAGCTGGGAGGAGCGTCAAGCAATAGGGAGTGAAAAAGTATTTTAAAATTTCTACAAGCACCAGATGAACTAGTCATCCATAAATAGAACTTTCTTCAAAGACTCTTCTTTAACTATAAGATAGGTTGGATAGAGCTTATTCAGATCTATTCCTTCATCTTGAGTTTTCTTTAAAGAATTTACAATCGAGTCTCGGACTTCAGGTGTGTTCTCAATTACTGATAAAACATTTTTATAGTAATCTTCTAAATCACCAAAACTCATATCAGCGGTATCTACAATTGCTGCCTCAAATTCCTTATCTCCGGGATCTTCAGTTCCATCAACGAATTTTCTTTTTTTGATTTTTTTGTTTTCAATTAACTCGGATACAAAGCCATAGGCTAGCATTTTGCTAATTTGATTGAAATTCATAGCTTCCCCACTAAGAATATTGAGTAACCCCAGTCCTGATTTTGAAGATTAGACTTGTAATAAGTAACCTTCTAAGTTATGTATCGGTAATTTAGACTAGTTCTAAAGTACTATATCCTATCTTTATAAAGTTTTAACGTAAAACTTTGTTCTCTCTCGGCTCATCCAAGGAGCAAGCTCCTTGATTTTTCGCCTACTTTCGAATAAATAATTTAGCTTGCTGTAAAGCTTTTAATAGGCTTGTTTCGTAGATTGAGCTAAAATTCAAGCCATGGCTTGCTTAATTTGTTCAGCTTGTGATGACGAAATCAGGTTTTTGCCCAAAGATTTGACGCATACTCTGATCCAAAGCTTGGGCATTGGTTTTTTGAACTCTGCTCTTAATTTAGAAAAGCTAATTCAGGTTCAGGCTATTACTGAAATCATCTTTATTGGCACTGCTGGTTCATATACTGATTCATTAGAGATTGGTGAAATAGTTACGGTAAGCTCCAGTTCAGCTTTAAACCTTGGTGCAGTTCTTGAACTTGCTTATGTACCTACTAAGCAAGAGCATTTCGACTTAAATATTTTTGAGGGCTTTAAATCTGCCCAATGTTTTTCAAGTTTAGAAATTTCTCGGCAAGAAATTATTGCTGAGAAACTAATAGCGCAAAATCAATCAGAAAAATATTTAGTTGAAAATATGGAATTGTATGGTATCGCGGCAGTAGCAAAACGCCATGAAATTCCCTTGAGAGCTTTACTAGGAATCACTAATTACATAAACCCTAATGCTCATGAGGATTGGAAGGCTAATAATTTAGAAGTTTCGAAGAAGCTTTGTGCCTCTATTCATATAAATTCTTAGTGTACTCAGCCACCCTATTGAATAAAGGTCCAGCCACAGTATCACCCCAGCCGCCATCAGCTTTAGGATCATCAATTACGACGAGCACTATATATTTTGGATTTTCAGCTGGCATAAAACCAAGGAAAGATGCAACGGTACTACTGTGTGAGTAACCACCATTGCCATTTGATTTTTGTGCGGTACCTGTTTTACCTGCAATATTGATCCCGGGTACGTTTCCAGCAATAGTATGGCGTGTCACTGTATTGTTGCGAATAGAGCCTGTTAGTAAGTTTGTAACTAATTTAGCTATTTCTGGCTTGATGACTAAGTTTGCATCCTCGTCTTTTTTAGATTGCTTAGATTCTTTCTTTTTCAAAGGATCATTTTTAAGTAAAGTTGGTTTAACCCAACGACCATTATTAGCAACTACATTTGCACCAGCAAGTAATTGTAATGGTGTTACTGATATGGCACCTTGTCCAATACCTGTGGTTGCTGTATCAGAACTAGCCCAAGAATGATGTTTATGCAAAATCCCTTTAGTCTCACCATCAAGCTCTACGCCAGTTTGAGCTCCGAATCCAAATTTTCTAATATAGGTATAGAAAGTTTTAGCGCCCATTTTCAGTGCCAGATGTGAAGCAAAAGGATTACTAGATCTTTCAAAAAGCTCTTGGAGATTTAAAGTACGGCTAGGAGTACTACCAGCTACATAATCATGATTTTTGATTTTCCATTTATCTACTTGTAGATAACCAATATCAGTAAAGGTATAGCTTGGACTGATAGTTCCAGAATCTAAAGCTGAACTAACGGTAATGATTTTGAAAATAGAACCTGGTTGATAAACATCTGTGAGTGCCCAGTTCTTTATAGAATTGTATTCATAATCAAAATATTTATTAGGATTATAGTCTGGATAAACTGCCCAAGCTAAAATTTCACCGCTCTGAACTTCCATGACAATCACTGTACCTCTTACTGCGCTGGTTTCTATAATCCGTTCTCTGAGTGCTTTTTCAGCGAAAACTTGCAACCGAGAATCAATACTTAAAAATAATTTTGATTCAGGATTCTTTTTCAAATAGTCTGAATATTTTGCTTCAAGTCCTTGTTTGGCTTGTCCATATAAATCGACATAACCGATAATATGCGAAGCCATGTTTTCTTGCGGATAAAATCTTCTGCGAATTTTACGCAGGTATAAAACTTTAGATTTTAAAGCTCTGATTTTGTTAGCTTGCTTTCTACTGAGATTGTGCGCAAGAATCAAGCTGTGATTGCTATAGAGCAGCCTGGTATTTTTGAAACCACAAATTTTCTCTAACTCCACAGCAAGCTTTCTTCTATCTTCGGTTTCATCAATAGGATTGTATTCAAGAGTGTATTTATTGAGATCAAGAGCTAGTACTTTGGCATTGCGATCAAGAATTTCACCTCGGACTGTATTGATGTCAGAATTGAAATAACCCTGTCCTTTATATTTATCTCTTTGGAAAACCTGATATTGACTAAGTTTTGCAATGATAAGCAAAAATGCTATTGCAAAGAAAACTTGTATAAGAGTGTATCTGAATTTACTCACTAGTTAGATTTACTTCACCAAACTATAAGAACCGAGCCATTTGTAATAAGTAAAATGTTGTTTTGCTTGACGCATAAGTTCATCATATTTTTGATCTTCTTTGTGAAGATCAAAATCTATCAGAAACAAATACTCACCAATATTTTTCTTAGCTGGTCTAGATTCGATTCTACTTAAGTTTACATGGTTAACTGCAAAAAGTCTTAAGACCATTTGCAAACTACCAGGTTCATCTTTAGTCTGGAATAGTATAGTAGTTTTGTTTTTTGCAGCAGGATTATACTCAGCTAAAGCCTTAGATAGAATCCAGAAGCGGGTTTCATTGACACTAGCATCATTAATACCTTCAGCTAAAATCTCTAAATCATAAATCTCTGCGCAAAGTTTACTGGCAATCACAACTTCATTTTCTACATTCTCACCAGCATCAAAACGTTGTTTTAGATTTTGTGCTGCATGACTATTGCTTGGACTTTGTAAAGTTTGTACATTAGGTAAATTTTTACGAATGAATTCCAAACATTGACCGGCAGATTGTTGATGGGTAGTTAATTTGCTAACTTGTCCCAGATTGTTTTTATCGACTTTGCCTTTGATTGCCATTAAACAATGACTAATAGGCAATATGGTTTCATTGATAATATAAATATCTTCAGTTTTTTTAAGTGCATCTACAGTTTCGGCTACTCCACCCGCTATGGAATTTTCTACTGGTACTATTGCTTGATTAACTAAGCCGCTCGCTAAATCATGTATGGCATTAGTGATAGTTGAAGAGGGAATGAATTCTGATTTAGCATCAAAAATGTTTTGAGCCGCGATATTGGTGTATGAGCCTTTGGGTCCTAGGTATGAGATTTTCATTACTCTTACTATCTTAACTCAAGACAAATTATCAAAAAAACTTTTTTACCCTACCCTAATTTTGATACCTGGGTATCAATTTCTGGCAAGATTTTGGCATAAGGGTATCAAAATCTGGGTGATTAACTTAGCTTAAGGAACTTCCAATTAAGCAGCTTGAACATTTGTAAGTAAATGTCTAAGAAGTAATTCTTTAGCTGGACCATATCCCACTAATGCAGGTTTTTCAAACTGACTCTTATCAATATTATCAATAAGATTTTTGAGTTGATCGAAAGTTAATGTTTCATATGAGCCCCTCTCAATTAGATCAAGTTCTAATAATGCATTTTGAAGACTATTGTTGGTGTAAGCAATAAAATCTGAAATTTTTCTATCTAACTTGCAAGCATTCTCTTTAATTGACTTTAAATATTGTTCTACTAGAGAATTTCCCTGTGGGGGATTCTGTTTGATGAATTCTATAACGTTAGGACCTAAATTCACAGTACATAAAAAAGAAACATTTTTATGAATTGAATTCAAATCTTTTCTAAGCCTAGATGCTTGTTCTTTAATTGGCAATAATCCTGGTTGATTAATGTTTTGGATTTGGTTACAAAATTGCCTTACTCCATTTAAGAATTTAACAAGAAGTTCTTGTTGTCTTGGCAATGGAGGATTGTAAACTACTGTTGAGATAGCCATATTTGTTAGATAATAACATTTTGCTAAAATTAATCTGCTTAGTGAATGGATATGGAAGCTCTTAATTCAAATCTTGAAAAAAAATACGATAGTGATTTTTATAATAAATTACAAATAGTTACAGATGAGATCTCCTTAAAATCTAAAGCTCTCGCTTCTAACCTTAAAGAATGCATTGATCGTTTGCGTGATTCTGATAGATATTTAAGAGCCTTTCAGGGTTTACCTGTAGCTACTAAAGATTCTGATCTTGACTGTGATGAGTTTGAGATATTTCGTAAATATGTAAGATTGCTTCGCTCTTGTACAATTATGTGCGGTCAAGAAACTTCAAGAAAGTTCAAAGAACTTTTTATTGATTTCTTCTCTGGCACAAGATTAGAATTAGCAAAACAATTAGGTGATGAAACTAGAAAAAGCAAGTAAACAATATTCATTGAACTTCGAAGCTTCAGTAAATTATTTCTCTGAATTAGTTTTATTCGATGCAGGATTTTATAAAAAAAATAAGCAAAAAAATACCTTACTTATTGGTCTTGATGAAGTAGGTAGAGGCTGTATTGCAGGTCCTGTCGCTGCTGCAGCGTACTCTTGCTTTGATTTTTATGCTGGTGCTAAAGATCTAATTAGATATGTAAAATTTGGTGAAGAGTTACTTGATGATCAATTATATTCGCTATTACTTCTGGATGATAGCAAGAGAGTTCCTCATGCTAAGCGTGACCAGCTTTGTAATGTGCTTTTGGATTTGCCATCACTGCAAGATGGGACTCATATTTTTCATTCTATTAGTTTTGAAGCAGCTGAAAATATTGATCAAAAAGGCATTGTCAATTGTATCTGGGATGCAATGGTAAGCAGTCTTTTAGATGTTTTGCATCAATATCATAATTTCTATAATGAAACGCCTAAAGAAATTTTGCTTTTGGTTGATGGTAATAAAACTATTTCTAATTTAGTATCGAGGTTAAATGCGTGTGATTCTAATCTTGAAAACTTTAAATTTCTTGAAGTAGATTTTGATCCTAAGCAAACTCGTTTAGAGTTGGAGCTCAATCAAGATCAAGTGATAACTATTAAACAGGTCTCAGTCATTAAGGGTGATAGCCAAAGTGCTTCGATTGCTGCTGCAAGTAACCTTGCTAAGAACGCTCGTGATAAGCATATGGAAACTATCTGTGAGAATAAATATAATTGGTTTAATAACTCAGGATACGGTACTAGAGAGCATTATAAGGCTATAGAGAAGCATGGTTTAAGCGCAGAGCATAGAAAGAGTTTTTTGAGTTGTTTGGAAGAACCGTCATTAAGTTAATAATATTTTGGGTCAAAAAAATCATTAATAGTAATAATTTGATCGAAGTATGCTCTTTGTTTTAGAGAAGGACTAACTCCATTTGAACTAATTAATACTTTATGAATTGATTTTCTAGTAGTAGATAAAAAGCCAAGTTTTCTTTCAAAACTTTGGATTATAGAAGTATCTATAGGGGTTTGTGTATATTTAATTTCACAGACAGTTAGTACTTTATCATCTCTATCAAAGACAAGATCAATTTGGTATCCAGGATCTGCATCGATACTACCTTTGCTAAAGTAGGCTCCATGGCGATAGTTGATCATATTAAATCCTAAAATTTTTGCAATTAGATTATGTTTTTTGCGGCACATCCTTTCAAAGGAATATCCAAGCCATTTAGTATAATCACTTGTTTTAATTGCTTGACCTGGATTGCGATTGAAATCTCCACTACTAATTCTTTTAATTTTAGGTTTAATAAAGGTATAGAAGAATTGGAGATATTCATCACTAATTGAATATCTGACTAAAGTACTATTCTCTCCTAAGTTATAAGGAGTATATTTTTCAATAAAATTACATATGATTAAGTCTTCTAAAACATTAGAAATTGTGCCGCCAGGATTTACTTTTAAGTGTTGTGAAATTTCTTCACGTGTTGCAAAATGTTTTTTTGCAAGAAACTCTATGATCTTTTGATAATATTTGCTGTCAGCAAGGCTGCTGGTGAAGATTCGTTCATATTCATTTACAAAAAAACCATCTTTCCTAAATGAGTTTTTGCATAAACTAAGAAAACTGGATGACTCTTGTTTTATCCATTTGAGATATTCTGGTATTCCACCAATACTTAAATATGCATCCATGATTTCATGGTTTGATTTCTTTTTGAGAAATTGTTTGGTTTCGAGTAAATCAAAAGGTTCAACAAAAAGTTGATATTGAGATCTATTATAGAGAGCTTTTGAATGAAGTATTTTATTAACGATAAACGAAGGTGAAGAGCCGCACAGTATTAAGATTAATTCTTTATTGTGTCGGAATTCGTTATCCCATAAATATTTTAATTCAGCTATGAATTTTGTTTTATAACTAGCAAGCCATTGGATTTCTTCAAAATATATTGTCCATTTCCCTTTTTTGCATAATCTACTGAGTAATCTGAAAAATTCTGTCCAAGTTTTAAATTTTAATTTTGCATGATTAGGATCTTCTGTATAGATTGATAATTGTTCTAAAGCATTTGCGATTTGTTTTGATTGAGATTGCCCTTCGATTCCTTCAAATTTTAAAATATTTCTTTTATAAAAGTACTGTTCTAGAAGCTCAGTTTTACCGACTCTTCTTCTTCCGTAGACAACAAGAATTGAAGCCTCCTTCCTTTTAGTAATTTCTCCTAAATAGTCAAATTCGTAATCTCTGCCTAAAAATCCACTGTTTTTTTGTATTTTTTTACTATGCATTCTTAGAATTATACAGCCATCTAGAAGAATTTGTGGTCTAGATGGCTGTTTTTTGATTTCCGAAATACAGCCATCTAGGTGTTTTTAGAGGCTAGATGGCTGTGAAACTTCTTTGGATTTTCTCCTATTATTCACCAACCAATACACCGCTGGTATCACATACAAAGTCAGCAAGGTAGAAATACAAAGTCCAAAAATAATACAAATACCAAGACTCTGTCTTGATTCAGTACCAACACCCATAGCAAGAGCAATTGGTAAGGTACCCAGCACAGTACAAATTGCAGTCATCAAGATTGGTCTGAGTCTAAGTTTGGCAGCTTCTACTACAACTTGATCTAAAGGTAAGCCACGCTCTTTGAGTATGTTCATAAACTCCACAAGAAGAATACCGTTTTTTGTAGCGATACCAATAAGCATGATCATGCCTATTTGCGAGTAGATATTTAAACTGATATTTGGGAATTGAGGAATGACAAATGGTAGCCAAGCATAATCTGGACCTAGAATACTTATTAGCAACTTGGTTCCAAAAGGAAATAATTGAAAGACCCATAATCCAATTAAAGCTCCTGTTAAAGCTAGAGGCACGGTAACCATGATGATTAGTGGGTTAGTAAAACTTTCAAATTGTCCTGCCAGAAATAAATAAGCAAAAATTAGTGCTACTAAAAATCCAAAAACTAAAGCATTACTTGATTCGTGAGTTTCTTTTGAAGCTCCCATATAATCAATTTCAACATCAGGCGGTACGTCTTTCATGTTTTTGATGACATCACGAGTTAAGGTTTCTAAGGCATTCAAACCATCAGTAGGAGTGACTCCTGGTTGTGGTGAGGCACCAATAGTCACAGCTTTTTTGCGATTGTAATGGTTTAATTCTTCTGCCCCGACTGTCTCTTTGACTGTAATCAAGTTACTTAATTGCACCATATTGCCTGATCTACCTTTCACCGCAAATTCACCAATTTTTCCTACATTGTTTCTTTGGTCTTGCGGTAATTTGAGAATAACTTCGTATTTTTCACCGATATCATTAAATTCTGTAACTTGCACACCAGCAAATAAAAGTTCTAGTGAACGAGAAATATCTTCTATACTTACTCCCAAGCTCGAAGCCTTATCACGATTGATATCTACGGTTAATTCTGGTTTATCGAGCGTAAGATTACTTTTTGCAAAGAGAATTTGCGGTAAGGTAGAGACTTTTCTAGTTACTTCTGCAGAAGATTTAACCAAGAAATCTAAGTTGTTACTTTTGATCACTAGTTGAATTGGTTGTGAGCCAAAACCAGCACTAGGACCAGATTTGGGGATAATTGGTAAGGCAAAAGTCTCAGGCATCATAAAGAACTGTGGATAAAGAGGTCCAACGATGGCTCCTACTTTCCTAGATCTTTCATCCCAATCTAAGAGCCTTGCAATAATCACACCACTGGTAGCTTTACCGGGAGCATCAATACCAAAAGCTGCAACAGAGATAATGGTTTTAACTTCAGGGATAGTACGAAGTAAGTTCTCTGCTTTTCTAATTTGTTTATCGAGCACTTGTAAACTGCTTCCTCGCGGTGATTCAAATACCACCATAAATTGACCCCTATCTTCATCAGGAATAAAGTCTTTAGGCAAGGTTATATATAGAAAGATCATTAGAGGCAAGCAGATAGCAATAACTATGGTTACGAAAGATTTTTTGATTCCCATAATGGCATTCAAACTCTTTTCATAACTGCTTTCTAGCCAGTTGAGAAACCCTTCTAAAATATCAAGAATTTTTTTGTAAAAGCCTTTCTTAGGCTCTTTGCTCCTACGTTCCTCAGTACTTTGCAGAATCCTTGAGCAAAGCATTGGCGCTAGAGTCAAAGACACAAAAGCTGAAATCAAAGTAGCAAAGCAAAGTGAAAATGCAAATTCGGAAAGTAATCTTCCGGTGATACCACTGAGAAAACCTATAGGTAAGAAAATCGCAACCAACACCATAGTTGTTGCAATAACTGCCATAGTAATTTCTTCGGTACCTTTTTTAGCGGCGACTTTAGGATCTTCACCTTCTTCGATATACCTGTAAACGTTCTCTAAGACAATGATTGAGTCATCTACGACTATACCTACTGAGATAATCAAACCTAGGAGTGTCATTTGGTTGATAGTAAAACCAAGGGCATAGACACCAATCATTACCCCAATAAGACTAATAGGAATTGCGATACCAGGAATGAAAGTACTACGCAGATTTCTTAGAAAAATAAAAATTACTAAGAGTACTAATAAAGAAGCTTGAATAATAGAAGAAGTTAATTCTTCAAGGCTTAATCTAATAAATTGAGCTGAATCATAACCGATCTCAAGTTTGATATCAGATGGAATTTTTGTTTGCAGTCTTTTAACTAAGGCATTAACATCATCAGAGATTTGAATACTATTAGCTTTAGACTGTCTGACTATCCCCAAACCAAATCCCTGAACGCCATTAAATCTAATAAAACTTTTATCGTTTTCGGCAGCGATCTTCACGTCCGCAATATCTCTTAACCTGATGATGCTAGCTCTGCTCTTAGAATGACTCATATCATTACTAGAGTCTTTGATAATGATGTCTTGATAGCCATCTACTGTTGATAATTTGGCATTGACATTGATGCTGAATTCTTTGTTTTTAGACAGAATACTACCAGCTGGAATTTCTATATTACTGGATCTAAGAGCATTTTGGACTTCTAAAATAGTTACGCCGTAATATGCCATGCGCTTAGGATCAATAAAAACTTGAATAGATCTTCTACGATCTCCGCCAAATATTACTTTTGATACGCCAGGGACATTTTGGAAATAATCTTTGATCTCCTTGTCGACATATTCGGCAAGCTCAATCATGCCGCGCTTTTCAGACTGAACCTTTACCCACATTACAGGTGAAGCATCGGCATCTGTCTTGGCAATAATTGGCTCATCTACGTTTTCAGGTAACCTAGATCTAATTCTTGAAACTTTATCTCTGACATCTTGCGCGGCTACATCTATATCACGCTCCAGGACGAACTCTATGATGATCGAGCTTACTTGATCTCTGCTTGTAGAAATTAATGACTTAACACCTTCAATAGCGCTGACTTCTTCTTCAATTAAGTCAGTTATTTCTGTTTCAATAACTTTAGAGTTGGCACCTGGATATACGGTTGTAATCGTTACTACAGGCGGATCTATATCTGGATATTCTCTTACAGGTAATCTAAAATATGCAATTAATCCCGCAAAAACAATTACTAAAGACATCACTGTTGCAAGAACAGGTCTTTTTATACAGAGATCAGAAAGGCTACTGAGCTTAGATTTTGGATGTTTATGATCTTCTTCTAAATTCATTTAGTAACTTCTTCCTGCACTTGTACTAATTTGGCACCAGGATAAATACTAGTCAGTCCAGCATATACAACTAAGTCACCCTCTTCAATGCCTTTGAGAATTTCTACAAAACCTGGTTTTCTCAGTCCTGTTTTAATTGCTACTCTCTCTGCAGTATGCGTAGGTTCTGGTCCCTGATTGGCATTCTTCTTAGCATCAGGTTTATCATTAGCAGTTTTTTCAATAGGCTTAGCGATAAATAAATATTCTTGACCTTGATCTATGTATATAGATTCTTCTCTAACGAGCAGTGATTGATCTTTACTTTCAATAATCTGCTTAACATTCATGAATTGATTTGCTTTAAGCAAACTGTTTGGATTACTGATACTTGCTCTTACCATTACGGTTCTGGTACTCTGATCAACCTTTGGAGAAATAAAATCTACACTTGCATTAAACACCGTTCCAGGAAAAGCATCAGAACTAAGCTCTGCTTTTTGTCCTAGTTTAAGGTATGAAATTAATCTTTCTGGAACTGAATAAGTTACGCGTAGGGGATAGACTTTAACCAGCTCTAGGATTGGGTCTCCAAGGTTTACATAATCACCAGGATCTACATAAATCTCTCCAACCATGCCATCTGTAATTGCTGTAATCAAGAGATTATCAACTTGTGAAGAAATTTTATCTAAGTTAGTTTGGTATCTAATAAATTCTTGTTTAGAAATTGCACCTTGCTCATAGAGTTTATCGTAAGCAGCATAATCAGCTTGCGCTAACTTAAGATCAGCAGCGACATCTTGACCTTTTACTTTTATTAGAGCTGCTCCTTTACTTGCCCATGAACCTTCTCTAACGAAGATCTGTTCTACTTGCCCTGCTCTTTCTGCACCGACAGTGATTTCTTTATCTGCTTTTAATTCACCAGCAGTTTCAAATTCTTGAGTTATCGGTTGGTAACTTGCAGCTTCAAATTTTACAAAGACTGGTTTAGGGGGAATGGCTTCTGGAGTTTTCTTGGCACAGGATGAAATAAAAAAACTGATGAATAAAACTGCTAGTGTTCTTTTGCTGAGAAGCATATAGTCATTTTAACATTGTCATTGTGGGCGGACGAGCATTCAAAAACACCGCCAAGCAAATAAAAAACAAATGAAGTACTTCGGCATCGTCCCACCAGTTTTCAAGCAATCCCTCAAAGAACAATCCAATGAAAATACAAAGCATAGGCAGCATTAGCGCTCTAGGTGCTTTATAGAGCTGGTAGAAAATCATTAAATAAAAAGTTAACCACAATGCAAATTTAAAAATCCCGCCTTTAACTAGTTTCTGTAGAAAAATATTATGCATATGATTTAATTGCATAGTTTCTTTTTTTACATCGCATTCATAAGGAATCACTCTGTTTAAACCCGCTAAAGGTCTATCTTTGAAGGCATCTAGGTTTTGCTTCCAAATAGCATAACGGCAAGTAACACTCTTGTTACTGGTAAGTTTCTCAAAGCTTGTAAACCATTTCAATTTTCGTTCGATTCTTGGAGAGACAGTTTGAGCAAGTAAAATGACTATGACTATGCTAACCAAGGCAAAAAGAATTTTCTTTAAATTCAGAGATTTATTTGCAAGGAAATAATAGAATAGGGCTATTGTAAGGCTTCCCCATACTGTGATTTGTCCTAAAGCAACAATTGCACTACATTGCACAATAAGAAATAAATAAAACCCCCTCGATATCAAAACTTTTTTGCCAGAATATTTTTCTGTAAAACAATCTTTTAAACTTAAGGTCACAAAAACAGCAATTAATAACATGCCTGAACTAGTAAAGGGCTGGCTGAGAATGCCTAATACACCAGATTCTGGGCTAGGAATAATTCTTGCTATTTGGAATAAAATAAATAAACTTGTAATTAAAGAAGCTGCCGAAATTGTAATAAAAAAAAGTTCTGAATATTTAAATCCTTTATATAGTTTGTTTTTAAGTTCTAGATTATAAGCAAGGCTTAGTATGCAAATAACAAAAATATAATCACCGAAAATATGATTAGGTAATATAGAGAAACTATTTCCATAAATTAATGCAGTAATAAAATTGACTAGGAAAAGCAGGAAGGCAGTTAAGTTTAGGATCCTCAACTTAGGATTCAATGCATCTGTAGGTCTTTGTAGTAAAAATATAAGCCAGCAAACTATTCCGATAATCCCAAAGATAGATTTTAATGTTGGGCTAAAAAAAATCACAACACTAAATATTAAAAATGAAATGTAAGAGAGTTGCAGCATATAAAGTAAAAGACTCTCTATTATTTTAGAGAGTCTTTAATAGGAGAGAAGAATTTTTACGATTCATTCACTATTTCTTCATTCTAAGGAAATCAGGAATGTCTACATTAGTCTCTGTAAAGTTAGAAGTAACGCTAGTTGTAGTAGGAGAAGCTTCTCTTACCTTCATTTCACTTCTGCTTCCAAAATCACCAATAGGTGAAGTCGTCCTAGCTTTGAAAGCTGGCTTTTCAGCATTAGCCGCAGCAGGCGCTTCTCTATTAGGATTTGAGAAGAATAAATTATTTGGGCTAGCTACAGATTTAGTTTTTGTTTTAGCTGTATTGCTACCAAATGAATTACCGAAATTTAGGTAGAAAGGAGTTTTCTCTTTATTACCTGTTGTAGAACTGAGTTTAGTAGGCTCAAGTTTTTCAACAGTTCTAAATCCAGTTGCAATAACTGTAATTTGAATTTGACCTTGAATTTTCTCATCGATAACTGCACCAACGATGATATTTGCATCTTCGTTAACTTCGTCATAGATTGACTCAGCAGCTTCATTAACTTCATGAAGAGTTAGATCAGGTCCACCAGTAACATTGAATATGATTCCTGTTGCGCCAGAAATTGTGTTTTCAAGTAATGGAGAGTTAACAGCCATCTTAGCTGCTTGTACTGCTCTGCCTTCACCACTAGCTCTGCCCATGCCCATGATTGCATTACCTGCGTTGAACATTACACTTCTTACATCAGCAAAATCTACATTGATTAAACCAGGAACAGTGATGATGTCACTGATACCTTGTACTGCTTGTAATAAAACATTGTCAGCAAGCGCAAACGCTTCTGTCATGCTAGTTTGACGCTCAGTGATTTCAAGAAGCTTGTCATTAGGAATAACAATTAAAGCGTCTACTTTCTCTTTAAGTTGTTTGATTCCTTCTTCCGCTAATTTAACTCTTCTGCGTCCTTCAAAGCTAAATGGTCTAGTAACTACACCAACCGTAAGGATACCTTTCTCTCTAGCAATTTCTGCAATTACTGAAGAGCTACCAGTACCGGTTCCACCACCCATACCAGCAGTTATGAAAACCATATCTGCACCTTCAAGAGCTTTAGCAATTTCTTCTGAACTTTCTTCAGCAGCTAATCTTCCAGTTTCTGGATTACCACCAGCACCGAGACCTCTTGTAAGTTTGTTGCCAAGCTGAATTTTGTTAGAAGTAGGAGCTACTTCTAAAGCTTGGATATCAGTATTAGCAACCCAAAACTCTATATTGCCTAAGCCCGCCAACATCATTCCGTTGACAGCATTAGAACCGGCTCCACCAGAGCCAAAAACTTTTATATTCGCACCTTTTTGATAAGACATACACCTAGCCTAAATGTATATCGCTAGGCCGTCAAGCCCTAAAATGAAGAAATTTCATGTCGGGCCATAATTTTTTTATTCAAGTCCCCTCGACTTTGAGGCAACTGATTTAAAGATGTGTATGAGGAAAAAAAGTTCCAACACAAAAGCAAAATACTCTCTTGAACTCCCTATTGCTTGACACACCTCCCAGCTATGCCGCTCGGTGTGACGCAAAAAGGGGACCCTACAGTTCAAGGAGAGTATTTCTGCTTTTTATATTCTTGCTATTTATTAAGGTAAAGTCACAATCACTGTAGCTTTCACAGTAATTGGTTTAGTTACAGTTTCAGTATCTGGAGTTTGTCCAAGTTTTGCTTTAGAGCTAGTATAAGGACCTACTTTTCCATTGAGATTGAATTTAAGAGTTTTTGTTTCAGCATCATAGCTGGCAATCTTTACAGTTCCTGTACCAACACTATCTTCTGTAGTTGCATAGCTAGTAGTTGTAGAGTTCAACCCGTTAACTTTTATTTTTGTTACTAGGAAACTAGCTAAAGCTTGATTCCCTGCATCGCTGTCATTGCCACTTGCTGTAAGGTCTAGAGTGTAACCTTTTTCGAAGTTAGCAATTTCAGAACTAGGAATAAGCAGGGTTAGGGCTCCAGAACTAGTTCCTTTAGTACCACCGATAGTAATATTTAAAAAACTTCCTTGTGTTGCTGCAGCTACTGAATCACTGCCACCACTTGAAGTACTTTTCAAAGTTACTGATCCAACTTGGAATGCAGCCTTATCTGCCGCTAAACAAGGTACCGTAGTTAATATAAGCATTAAACATGCACTAATAATTTTTTTCATTTATTCTCCTTTATAAAAATATTTTCTTCAAACCAAATATTATATATGATTTGACCTGTTGCGAAAGTAGAGCTTTAATCCCTGAAACCTTTTACCTGAGGCTTCTCCCCTTTTTTTATCTGGGGTAGTTTTTTTGCACTATTAGTGAGCCCAGGGTTAATTTGGTTGAGGGCTTGCCTTTGTTTTTTAGAAAGACCAGAACTCATTTGTTCAAGCATTTGCTTTGGATTAAACATGGCTTGTTGAGGATTGAATTTACCTGCCATCTCCTCTGCACCTTGACTGGCTTTCATCATGGACATCATTGGACCCATATTTTTGAAAACCTTGGACATCTTAGAGAATTCAGAACTCAGTTGTGCAATATCCGTATCTTTTAAGCCAGAACCTTTGGCAATTCTTTTTTTTCTAGAGCTTGATGAACTATGAGTTGAAAGTAAATCTGGGTTAGTTCTTTCTTGCTTAGTCATACTGTTAATAGCAATTTTGTATCTTGATAATTTGTTTTGACCTTGTTCAAGTAAAGCATCTTGGTTATTAGGATCTAAGCCCATGCCGCTAAGGAACTGACCCATGCCGAGCATTTTGAAAATGGAACCGAAGTTACCAATTTTAGAAATCATATTTTGGAAGCTGAGAAAAGTTTCGTAATTAAAATTACCTTTCATCAATTCTTCTTCAAGGCGTTTAGATTCTTCTTCTGAAATTTTTTGTTGAGTTTTCTCTACTAAAGAAATCACATCGCCCATACCGAGAATGCGGCTAGCCATGCGCTCTGGATAGAAATTTTCTAGATCTTCTAGCTTCTCACCAACAGAAGCTAGCTTAATAGCTTTGCCAGTAGCTTCTACTACCGAAAGTGCCGCACCACCACGCGTATCTGAATCAAGCTTGGTGAGTATGATTCCAGTGATGCCGATTTGAGTATTGAAAGTATCTGCTACATTTGCTGCTTCTTGTCCAATTAAAGAATCAATTACTAATAATTTCTCGCTAGGTTCTAATTGTTTCTCAAGAATTAAAAGCTCTGCCATCAGGTCAGTGTCAATCTGCAAGCGCCCTGCAGTGTCGATTATATAGATATCGTGCTTTGTGCCGTCATTGCGAGGAGCCGAAGGCGACGTGGCAATCCATCCTGCTGTAGATTTTTGTTGATCTAGATTTTTTAAAAGGTTACTTAACTCTACAGGACTTGAAATTTTATAAGTCCCTTGAGCATCATCATTAATAATATTTAGAAAATCAACTCCAGCCTGCTCAGCAAGAATTTTTAATTGCTTAACAGCAGCTGGTCTTTGTAAATCTGCAGGAACCAGCAGTGGATTGCGCCCTTCGCTTTTTAACTTCAAAGCTAACTTAGCTGCGGCAGTGGTTTTACCAGCACCTTGCAAACCCAACAATAAAATGACACTAGGTTTTTTTGTGAGATTTAATTCGCGCTCTTCTTCGCTGAGTTTACCGCCGAGAACTTCAATCAAAGAATCATTAATGATCTTGATAAATTGCTCACCTGGATTTATGCCGGTAAGCACCTCTTGTCCGAGAGCGTTCTCTTTTACGCGAGAAATAAATAGTTTTACTGCTTTAAGACTGACATCAGACTCTAGTAACTGTCTTCTAATTTCAGCTAAAGTTGCTTCAATATTTCCTTCAGTGATTTTTTTCTGACCACGAAGTTTTTGAATAATGCCTTGAAATTTAAATCCTAGAGAATCGAACATGGTTTGCTTTGCTTTCTGGATTTACATAATAGCAAATTAAAGTTTGCCCATTTGTTTAAGCCCATATTCAACAATATTATTAGACTCTTCAATAAAGATTCGTTTTGAGTTATTAACAAATTCATCAAAGCTGCCTGGACTAACATTATTCATCAAGGTTTCTAAACTAGCAGCCCAAGCAGTTGGGTTAACCAGAGTCCTTTGCCAAAATTCATTTAACGAATGAGAATATTTTTTTTGCCAATCATTAAGTGCTACAAGAAGAAGTTCTTGAGTGGCAGCGTAAGTTGGACGATCTGATGTAATTAAATCATTTAAAGTAGCCTTAGAATCTGTTAGCAAAGAGATAGTCCAAGAAATAATTTCACTAGTTTCACTAACTGAACTGAACTGTCTATCAAGAGGAAGATATTTAGTTCTATAGTCAGCAAATACATTGTCTTCTTTTAAACCAATACCCAAGTAATTATTGAAAATGGCATGCGCTAATTCATGCGCTAATAGAGATTCTAGATTTAGTTGAGAGTTATTGCTATTAGAAAAAGTTTCTAATTTAGATTGAGGTATATAAATTCTTTGACCCCAATGATAGGGATGTACCCCTTCAGCTCCGCTGTAATCAACACTATATATGGGTGTTCCTTCTATGATTTTTTTTATTTCAGTTTCAGGAATATGTTTAAAAACTGTTACTAGCTTAGCTATTGTTGTTGGATCCAATTCAAATCCAGCTTTAATTAAATAACATTGTCTAAACGGTTTGGGTAAAGGTTTATCTGCAGTTAGAGTCTGTGATTTGTCTCTTACTAAATGCCTAAAATCTTGGCTTCTAGTGAATTCGGTAAGATTTTCAAATTCATCAAGTCGGGATCTTAAGCGATTGAGATCATGGTAATTATTTCCTATGACATTGTTGATAAAATGTAAGGCTCTACGTATTCCATTTTTATTGTTATCATTTACTTTTAAATTTGCTACCAAAGCATTGGCTCTTTTAATAAAATCAATCAATTGCTCTTTAGAAGCTGAGTCTATTCGATTAATATTTCCAAAAGGCTTGTAAATAAATTCAAGCAAAATATTTTCAAAATTATTTTTTGCAGTTATAGAAACTGTAGTTTCAAGAGAGTCATTATTTGCTAAAGCCCACTCCTGAATTTCCTCAGCACACTTTTCAGCTTCTCGATGAATAGAAGTTTGAATTTCTTGTGAACGTAAATGACTTGCTGCAAAAACTCTTGCAGCTTCTCCGGTAAGTCGAAGTAAGGAGTTGGAATCTTTTGAAGAAGTTTGAGAGGGTGTTACCCAAAGATGGCTTAACTAGCCCTGAATCAGGCCTAACTTCAATTGGTTTAAAGAGTTCTCCAAAATCAACCATTGGGTGTTATCTTATCATTGTCGGGTAAAAAGTGCTCTTATATTGAATAAAACTAAGTTCTATATAATTTTAGTTACCTTCATATGAAAAAAATCTTTCTAGTTTTAATCCTTTTTATTTTTAATCTAAATATCGTCCAAGCTTCAAGTCACCGAGATTCGGCTTTCTTGGCTGCAAATCCGCCACTTGATGGCACTGATCTATATGCCTTTAATAGTTATGAAACTGGTAGAGAAGATTTTATTACCATAATCACTAACTATCAGCCTTTTCAAATCCCAGGGCAAGGACCTAATTACTATTCATTTGATCCAACAGTTTTCTATGAGATCTTTATAGATACTGATGGTGATGCTATTGAGAACCATGTATTTAGATTTAAATTTACTCAGCGCTTAATTAATGAAAATCAAGGACTTTCTCTAACTGTTGATACTAAAAAAATCCATCTGCCTTTTATAAATAATGGAGAAGTTTCTAATACCAATGCAACTAGCTTGGCAAGGCAGTTTGGTTATAGCATAGAGTACTTCAATAACGGTGAAGCATATAATTATAATTCATCAGAAAATGCGCCAATTGAAGGCAAATTTTTGACCAAAGCTAATTTAGTAACTATTCCGGAATTAGTGGATTTTGATGACAAAAAAACTTTTACGGTACCAGAATATAATATAGGCTCTAACTCAATTGCTGACTATGATTCCTATGCAAATACTTACATCTACGATGCAGTAATTCCTGATAAGAAATGTAAAACCAATGCACGAGTATTTGTAGGTCCACGCCAAGAAAGTTTTAAAGCGAATCTCTCAGGACTTTATGATGCAGGAAGCAAAAATTTCCAAGGCTCTGAAAATGGCTCAGTAAATGAGTTTGCTGGCTATAACACTTTAAGTATTGCTATTGAAATTCCTAAAGCTTGTTTGAATATAAGAGAAAAAAATCCAATAGTTGGAATCTGGTCTACAAGTAGTGCACCTGCAAGAAGAATAGTAAAAGCTAAATCTACTTTTTCTAAATTCAGTCTTTTTTCTACTAATGCTTTCGTGCACAGTTCTAGACTGGGTAATCCTTTGGTAAATCTTATGCTCATTGGTTATAAGGACAAAAATTTATTCAACACAACTATTCCAAGAAAAGATTTGAAAAAGAATTTTGATGATTACATTTCTTATCCAGCGCTTGCAGAATATATAGAAAGTAAAAGTGCATTAGTAGCGCCTAACCTCTTTCCGCGCATCGACCTTCAAGAGGTCTTCCTGACTGGGATTGAGGGCTTAAATAAAACGACTGGCAAGAAAGATAAAGCAGCTAAGCAAGCAGAGATTTTGCGCTTAAATACAACTACCCCTGCTTTAGCTAAAGGTGCGCAAAATCGTCTCGGCGTGCTTGCCGGTGATAATGCTGGTTATCCAAATGGACGTAGACCTGGTGATGATGTTGTAGATATATTTTTTAGATTACTTTTTGGTGCACGTATTAGTGATCTAAGTCTTGCGCCTTCAAAAAATCTTTCGCTGACTGATGGAGTTACTGTTAGTGATCAGGATTTCTCAGATAGTTTCCCGTATTTGCTTAGCCCGCTGTAACCAGGGATCTATTCTTGCGTTACAATCGTCAATGTAAGTTGCTAGATATGGGCTATAGAAATTATCTTCAGCGTAATTACGAGGATTATGATCCTAGCTCTGCTAATTCTAATAATGTAGATTTACCGATGATAAAGACAGCACATGCAAGAGTCTTTAATCATGGTTCTAATCAAGTTTCTCAGCAAGATCATTTGAGTAACTATTACTATTCTGATGATTGGAATTATGCTCAGCAAGCGCAGGCTTACCAAGCTATGCAGCCCCAGCAATACTTCGATGCAATTGATCTTGAGAAGTATGAAGTATCTAATATTCCTAACCAAATTTCAGAAAAATTTTCTAAGCTCTATCCGCAAAATACATTTGAACTCAATCAAGTTTTCTGGAAAATATTTTTATATATAGCCTTAATCCCGCTTGTTAACAGCGCCATATTCAATGTGGTTCATTTAACCCAAAATGTTTTTCAACTGATTGAACTCAAATCCGAATACAAAAAACTTAGTGCCGAAAAAGCAGAAGTTTTGACAAAGATGAAAGCCTATCATTCTCCGAGTGGCATGAAACGCACTATTAAAGAGGAAATCAAAGCAATTGAGCAAAACGAGATTTTAGTAAAAATCCTTTAGTTTAAGGTTTGCGCTAAAATAAAGTCATATTTGCAAGATAAAATAGCTAGTCATTATGAAGAAAAGATCCAGAATTTGCTTTTGGATCTTTTTGCATCTGAACCAGTTAAGATTTTTCTTTTCGGCTCTAGAGCTAAAGGGGATAATAAATTCAATGCTGATTTTGATATTGGTGTTTGGCGTAAAGATGGTCAAGAATTAGATTTCAATAAATTACTTGAAACTAAAAGTCGTTTGGATAATGAGGTTGCTATTAAAGTTGATCTGGTAGACTTTGCAACTAAGGATGAGGTCTTTAGAAAAGAAGCTTTAAAGAATATAATAGTGTGGCAGGATGCAGCTGAATTGAGAAATGAGACTGTTCATGCTTATGGAATGTCTTATGGCGAGAAAGCTTATAAATTTATCAAAGAAAATATAAGTATTTTTAGAGATTTAAAAGCTGTTTTAGAGAAGAGTTGAGCTATTACATTGCCCAATCTTCGCTTTCAATCTAAAATAGCAATGTATGTCAAATCTTTCTAATGCTTGGCTCATAGCTTTATATCCTCTTGTATCTGCAGTGCTGATTATGTTTTTTACATATCGCAGCAGAGTGGCATCGGCCTTGCTTTCAATCGGTGCAGTGGCGTTAGGTTTAATACATTCAATAGTAATCTTTTTGAATTTCCAAGGACATAAGCCTTTCGAGCATAGTTTCCAGTGGATCAATGCTGGCGACTTTCATTTGGAGATTGGTTATTTAATTGACCCTCTTGCAATTGCCATGCTGCTTACGGTGAACTTAGTTAGTTTGTTGGTGCAAATCTATACTAATGGCTATATGGCTGAAGATGAAGGCTATAGTAGATTCTACTCATATTTATCACTTTTTACTTTCTCGATGCTTGGTTTAGTAATTGCCACAAACCTGTTCCAGATGTACTTCTTCTGGGAGTTAGTTGGAGTTTGTTCTTTCTTACTTATTGGTTTCTGGTGGTACAAACCAAGTGCAGCACATGCCTGCAAAAAAGCCTTCGTGGTGAACCGTGTTGGTGATGCAGGTTTCTTACTTGGCTTAATTATGTTCTATTGGTTTACTAAAGACTTCTGGAACGCTGAGCCTGGCACTGTTACACTAGGTTTCACTAACTTGAGAGCTGCTCTTGATTTTGCTATGCAGCATGGACTTGCAGTAACTGGATTAATTTCCGTTACTACTATCGGCATTTTGATTTTTATGGGAGCGGCTGCTAAATCTGCTCAATTCCCACTGCACATTTGGCTTCCAGATGCAATGGAAGGTCCTACTCCTATCTCTGCATTAATTCACGCTGCGACAATGGTTGCTGCTGGTGTATATTTAATCGCCCGCGTTTATCCTATCTATAACATTGATGGCGCCTTGGTTCTACAGGTAGTAGCTTGGGTCGGTGGCATTACTGCGATCTTCGCTGCAACAATTGCCTTCAGCCAAAACGACATCAAAAAAGCTCTTGCATATTCAACTTGCTCGCAGCTTGGTTACATGGTTATGGCAGCTGGACTTGGCGCGCCGGTAATTGCAATGTTCCATTTGATTACTCATGCGATGTTCAAAGCAATGCTTTTCTTGGGATCAGGTTCTGTGATTCTTGGTTGTCACCATGAACAAGACATGAATGAGATGGGTGGCTTGCGTAAGCATATGCCGATTACTGCTCTGACTTTTTTGGTTGGAACCTTGTCTATAGCTGGTTTTCCGATGATGAGTGGTTTTTGGTCTAAAGACATGATCATTGCTCAAGCTTGGGGAGTGAATAAAGCTCTATTCTGGATTGCCACTACAACTGCCTTAATGACAGCGTTCTATATGTTCAGAATCTATTTCAAAACATTTGAAGGTGAATATAGAGGACACGCGCATCCGCATGAGCAACCTGTATCAGTAACTTTGCCGCTGGTAGTTCTTGCAATCCCTTCTGTGATTCTTGGTTTCTGGGGTTCACCATTTTTGGGTTACAAACTTCAAAGTTACATCGATCCTCATTTCCATTCACATATGCATCAAGGTCAATCAGCATGGCAGTTCTTCATGCATGAAATGTCTCAACCAATGGGTTACCTACCATTTGTGGCATTTTTAGTTGGCACGCTTTTTGCGTTTCTGGTTTATCTAAAAGGTATGAAACTTAATGAGTTTGTCAAAAACAAACTTAGCTTTGTTTACAAACTTTCACTTAACAAGTGGTACATCGATGAAATCTACAACGCAATCGTTGCTTTCTTTATGTGGAATTTCAGATTCAAATACAAAATATTCGAAAAAATTCTTATCGAAGGAATCTTTATCAATGGACTTGGTTGGAAAGGTACTGAAGTTGTTGGTGAAGTACTTAAAATCCAACAATCAGGTAAGATCCAAGCTTATATACTACTCATGATTACTGTATTTGGAGCAGCGATAGCTTGGGTGATTTTTGCTTAAGCGGCAGATGTTGCTATAGATTGTTGATTAGCCAATGCTAATTTTCTTTTGTTGACTTCTGCATCAACAAACCTTAAAGCAGTTTCTTTAATTGCTTCTTCTTCAATACTTAATGACTGTTGTGGTCTTGCTAATTGACAGCATTCATTTCTGGTTAACTGAGCTAAGTCTTCTAGATCTTTTGGGGTTTGAAGTTTTTCTATGGCTGCTGGAATCCTATTAAGAGTAGTAAATAGGGTTTCAAGTCCATGTTTAAAATCACTAACTATTAATCCATGTTTGCCAGTTCTTATTGCATCTTTATATGACATGGCAACAATTTTAGAAATTTATTCTTTAATAATCAAGTTTCTTATAAAAAGCTTTACAATATCTTCTAATTGGCATTTATTTTGCTAAGGGCATAAATCATGAAATCCCCTCATCATCACTCAATTCCACCCTCACTAAGATTAGTAGAGATGGCGCCGTATGCCTTTGGGCAACTTGATGAGATCAAATTGGCTTTACTTGCGGAAGGCAAAGAGTTGATAGATCTTTCGCTTGGTTCGCCTGATCGTCCAACTGATCCAACAGTTTTAGAAGCACTCTATAAAGGAATGCAAAAACCACGTAACCAGCAATACCCGATATTCAGTGGGCTTCCAGCGTTTAAAGAAGAAATCGCTCAGTGGTTTCATAGTAGATTTGGTGTGAAGCTTGATGTCAAAAATGGCATACTTCCTCTCATTGGTTCTAAAGAAGGGATTGCTCACTTGGCATTTGCCTATATTCAAGAAGGACATTTGACAATAATCCCAAGTCCTTACTACCCGGTCCACATGCGCGGTACAGTGCTTGCTGGTGGTCAAGTGTATGAGCTTAAACTATCTGAAGAAAATAACTATGTCGGTGATTTAGATTCTATTCCTGAAGATGTTTTGCTTAGAGCAAAGATTATGATTCTTAGTTATCCACATAATCCAACTGGATCCGTTGCCAGCCGAGCTTACTTAGAAAAAGCTGTAAAAATTTGTCGCGAGTACAACATACTACTCATGAATGATTTAGCGTATTCAGAAATTTGGTTTGATAAAAACAAACCTTGTTCTATTCTTGAGATCCCTGGTGGAATTGACGTGGGGATTGAGTTTCATACCTTCTCTAAAACTTACAATATGGCAGGTATGCGTTTAGGTTTTGCTGTGGGTAATCCTGAAATCGTGCACACGCTCTACAAACTAAAAACAAATCTTGACTATGGTGTCTGCATGGGTATTCAAGAAGCGGGTATCGCGGCTTTGCGCCTTGGAGATAGTTATCGTGAAGAAATTAGACTTGGCTATGAGCAGCGCCGTGATTACGTTTGCCAAGCACTTAAAGATATGGGTCTTAAATTCAACCGACCTGGTGGTGCAATGTATGTTTGGGTACAAATTCCAAAAACATACATAGACCAAACTAAAAATTCTTTTGATTTCTGTCGTGACTTGCTTGCTGCTACTGGTGTGGCTTTTGTCCCAGGATTAACTTTTGGAAACTTCGGTGAACATCATTTCAGAATTGCATTAGTGCAACCAATGAATAAAATCAAAACTGCAATGGAAAAACTGGCGACTTTTGTTAGCCAGGAAGTTGTGGTGTAAGAAATATATTTAAAGTGATTTTTGGTATCTTGCCAAAATTTCTTTTAAGTCATTTTCGTTAACTGTAAATAATCCATCTTTTGACCATGCCCAAGATCCCATATTGTCTGGATATGAATCTAATGTAGCAGGATAGTTAGTCTTTAATTTTTGTAAGTCAATTTCTGACGGTTTTACGATCATAATCCTTGGAGTTTGTTTTTGATTAAGACCAAGATCCCGAATCAAATCATTTAATAAATCAACAAGATCTTTGCCTTGATTTTTCCTTGCAGTGAAAGAATCTGGACCTAAGTATAAGGATGGATCCACCAATATTAAAGGAGGATTTTTCAAAGATTTTAAATCTAATGGTGCTGTTTTAAATATTTTTTGAAACAACTTTAAAGATTTGGAAGAAGTATCTCCTAAATGGTAATTTAATGCAGATACATTATTTATCAATCGAGTTTTAATAGATAAATTTGAACTCAGTTCTTTAATATCATTTGAAATAGGACCATCTCCAGAAGATCCTAAGAAAAATATATGACTCGGCATTTTTTCAGGATCTAGATTTTGGAGAGGCTGCTTTACCTCTGGAACTGGACTAAGACCTGGACAATTAGAAGCTCTTTGTATTTCAAGATCAACTAATGTAGGTTGAGTTGGTTTAGAAAACTTCCGATAAGGGTCCCTATGTTTTTTTATAGCTTCTACAGTTAACATAATGACTAATAATTCTAGCTCGTTTTATCTTCTTTCGAATCTTTAACTTCAGCCTTAAATTCTTCAGTAGCTTCATCGAGACCATGCTTAAAGCTTTTGAGTCCTTTGCCGAGATTGCGTCCGAGTTCAGGGAGTTTCTTAGGCCCAAAAATAATCAAAGCAATTACTAAAATTACTGCAAGTTCAGGAATACCTATACCAAAAGGGAGCATTGATCCATATTATACAGGTCAATATCATCTAGATAGCCTATTGAGATAAAGCTCTAATCCGCTAATTTGACTACCTCCTCATCTATTATCTCTGGGCTAAAAGTCTATATAGCCTTCAAAGACAATGTCCATCTCCTTCATACAACAAAGAATTTCTGAATTAGATAGTTATCTAAGAAATCTTGATGTAAAGAAACAGCAAATTTTTGCGCAAGATCCTGGAGCGGCAACGGAAACTAGCAAATCTAGTTTTGATGCAGCTTTAGAGGAAGCCTTAGCTACAGAACCTTCTAAGTCTGTTAAGGCTGAAAGAGTAAGTCCAGATAGTTATTCAAAATTACCAGAGAATTTTGAAGAGTACATTGATAGCGTAACGGCTGAGGTCAGTGCTGAACATTCAGTAGATCTCTCTCCTAATTTAGTCAAGAGTGTAATTAAGCAGGAATCAGGTTTTAACCCGAATGCTACAAGCGGAGCAGGCGCTCAGGGCTTGATGCAGCTCATGCCGGCTACTGCACGTTCAGTTGGAGTTTTCAATTCAATGAATCCTTACCAGAACGTCAGAGGGGGCATTACTTATCTGGCGCAGATGATGAAACGTTTTGATGGCAATATCCAAAAGTCTTTAGCGGCTTACAATGCAGGTCCAGGAGCTATTGAGAAGTATGGCGGCATTCCGCCTTACCGTGAAACTCAAAATTACGTGCAAAGCATAATGAAAGATTACTTGCGTAGAGAAGACTATAGTCCAGTTGATATGACCGCCTAACCTGGGGCCGCGTCTTTACAATTCACTTTTCAAGAGAATACTCAACTTGCTTGTTATTTGGAAAAGTGAATTGTAAAGACGCGGCCCCAAATCAACTAAATACTTTTTTTGTTAATTTTTACTGGTAGTAATTTTCCCCACTTTGTTTTAGTATTTTTCATGGACAAAAATCAAAGAGGTTCGTATATATGAAAAATTTAAAATATTTCCTTGCGCTAGTTTTAGCATTCACATTCGCATCGTGCTCATCAGCTCCAAAGATCACTCCGGGATCAATTGTTAGAGTTGATTACAAAGGCACATTAAAAGATGGCACAGTTTTCGATACTACTGAAGGTAAGCAACCACTTACTTTCTTAATTGGCGCTGGTCAAGTTATCCCTGCATTTGAACAACAAGTTACTAAAATGCGTGAAGGACAAACTAAAAAATTCACTATCAAAGCTAAAGACGCTTATGGTGATCCAGATCCTAAAAAAGTTGTAACTCTTCCTAGAGACGACAGATTCAAAAGTTTAGAGCTTAAAGAAGGCGCAATAATTTTCGCTAACAACAAAGCTCCTAACGGTAAAGTTGTACAAACTCCTATGAAAGTAGTTAAGATTTCTGATAAAGAAGTTACTCTTGATTACAATCATCCATTAGCTGGCAAAGACTTAACTTTCGAAGTTAAAGTTGTTGAAGTAAGAGAGCCACAAGCTGCATCTCAACAACCTGCTGAACAAGTACAAGTTCAAAACCAAGCTACAATTCCTACACAGCCAGCTGCACAACCTGCTGCTGAGCCAGTTGCTGCACCTGCAGAAACTAACAAAAAGAGATAACTAACTTTTTGATTCGCAACTTATAAAAAAAGCCTCCCGCAAAGGAGGCTTTTTTGTTTTCTAGCAGCAGTGGGGAGAACAAGGAGTAGGGGGTTAGTCCACTTGCTGAGATACTTTTACACCCTTCAATGGTTCTGATTCCAGGGTGGTCATTTTGTCATAGGCAGCATCAGGCGTAAGACCTTTGATATTTTCCATAGAAAGTAATTTTTGATTTTGGTAAACTTCTACAGTTGTTTCATCAAGCATCATGCTTAATTCAGCACCTGCTTCAAGACGTACATCATCTTTAGTAACTAAACCAGCAGCTAAGTAAGCCCCACCAAGTCCTGAACCTAACATGAAAATGTTGTTACAAAGACCTTGAATTCCCCAAGTAGCAAAAGGTGCCATATATTCAGTAACTGCATATGAAGTAAGTCCACCAGCCGTAGCTCCTAGTGCAGCGGCTTTCATAGCTTTAGTTTTATACATTGGACCATCATTTACTTTGGCTGCTTTTGCCATGATGTCCTTGTTATGAATACTGCCTTTCAGCTTGATATATTTTCTGTCTTCATTACCTTTAGTCGGCAAAGATACACTATCAAAGCTCAATTCAAGTTTAGGTTTTCTGTGCATGTTCTTAGGCGGCGAAAGCTCACTAATATAGCCATGGATAAAACTATTAGCAGGAATTAAAACGTAATCACCAATCAGTACATCTTCAGTCGTTTGCAAGGTAATTTGGTCACTTTGCTGACTAACACGAGTATCTATCGGGGTTCTAAGGACACAAGGGATTTTCATGCCACGTGGTAAATACATACCATCTTCATGAAGCACTCCCCCTGTCAGGGTTTCATTGTTAATACCCGTACTGACTTCTACTTTGCCTTTGGCCGCAGCTGCAAAACTTGCAGGCATAGCGATAATAACCATTAAAAAGCTTAGTATTAAATGTTTTAGAACTCTTTGAACCATGTTCTAGTAGATCGGTAGAGGAATATCAAAGCCAATCGGCTAAATGTGGTATATTGATTTTGTCATTCTTGTATAAACCCGGTTTAACCTAAGGTTTTGCTTGGTTTTAGTGAAAGACAAACAATGGAAGTACTCTTTTCCTTATTAGCAATTTTCGCTCTTATAGTTTTAAATGCCACCTTTGTTGCAGCTGAGTTTGCCATAGCGCGTATAAGAAAAACGCAAATTGATTACATCGCTGATCCCACGGATAAGGATGAATACCCCCTATCTAAAATCAAAACTGCCCAATTATTGCAGAAGATGATCGCTAATATCAATGACTATATTTCTGCCTGCCAAGTTGGAATTACAGTTGCAAGCTTAACTCTGGGTGCTCTTGCTGAATCTAGGTTAGAAAAACTTATTCAACCTTATATAAGTGATTCCTTGCCTTTTGGCATTGAATCTCATTCAATTGCAATTGTGCTGGCGATTGGTTTGATTACTTTTGTTCACGTTATTTTAGGAGAAGTAGTCCCAAAAAATATTGCACTACTCAATCCTGAAGATGTAGCTTTTAAATTAGCTTACTTCCTACGATTCCTTTACTTGCTTTTCAAATTACCAGTAAGAATTCTCAACACTTGTTCTAGCTTGATCCTGAAAGCATTTGGCATTGAAACTAACTTCAGCGACTACGCCCATAGTGAGGATGAATTGAAAATGATTTTAAGTTCTTCACAAGCGCAGGGTGTGCTTGAGGAAGAGGAAGAACAACTCATCCAAAACATTTTTGAATTTAACGACATTATTGCGCGTAATGTGATGGTCCCAAGATCAGATATGGTCTGTGTTTCATCTGACTTGACGGTAGAAGATGCAGCGAAGATCGCCAATAGAAATTCTTACTCACGTTTCCCGGTCTATAAAGACCGCGTGGATAATATCATTGGCTACTTTACAATCAAAGATCTTCTTAAAACTTATCAAGCTGGCAAGACCAAAGAGAACGTCAAAAGCATTATGACTGATGCTCTCAAAGTCTCTGATGGTATGTATATCATTGACCTCTTGAAATTAATGCAAGAAAAGAAAAGACAAATTGCAATTTTAATTGATGAGTTTGGTGGCGTTGCTGGTTTAGTAACGGCAGAAGATATTGTGGAAGAGCTATTCGGTGAGATTGGTGATGAGAATGAAAAGACTCCAATAGAACCAATCCAAAAAATTACTGAAACAGATTATTTATTAGATGGCTTGCTCAACATAGAAGTTTTAAATCGTGAGATTAGTACTGATTTCAAATCCAATCACTACGATACTATTGGCGGCTTAGTCTTCGGGCTTATAGGCACAGAACCAAAACCTGGTGATCTTGTTGAAGCTGAAGGACATAGCTTCGAAGTTCTCAAAGTAGAAAAAAATCGTATCAAGCAAGTGCGACTTAGCCTTAAAAGTGTAGAAAGCTTGCAGGAAGCTGAGACGCCGTAAGGGCTTTGCCTGCTAAATATTATTTTAATTTGCTAAGAAGCCTTTTAAACAGCTAAAATCCTAGATGGAGCAATGAATTCTTCTCAAAAACTAATCGATAAGATCGGCGTTACACTTTCGTCAATTTGCGCAGTGCACTGTGCTTTGGCCCCTTTGCTTATTACTATTGCCCCTTTGATTGGTTTAGGTTTTGTTTTTGAAGAAAGATTTGAAACAACTTTTATTCTAGGTACCCTTGGACTTGCCTTCCTGAGCTTGGTTTGGGGCTTCTACAAAAGTCATCGTAGCTTTGAACCTTTTTATATTTTACTTTTGGCTTTTGCTTTGGTAACCATATCTCGTATGGAGTCAATCACTGCCTACCTTCCAGAGCCTTTCATTATGTTTCTTGCGGGCCTTTCAATAGCCTGCTCTCATATAATCAATTTAAAACTTTGCAAACACTGTAATACTTGCGAGCATGATGAATCTCATCACGACTGAGATACAAGCGTGTTTCCCAGTACCGTCAATGGTATTAACCAATTAACTTCTTTTAATTTCCTTTATAAACCGCTTTCTATCGGGATCTTCCTCTAAATTAGATTTTTATTAGCCTAGAGGTCCTTGAATACCGAGCTAAAAAGCTCTATAGTTCTTTAAACAGACCAGTTTGTACTCAGCAAGCAAGTCTGTGACTCAGCCACATATGCAGTGTATAAGCAAAACAAATGTTTTAAATTGCGCTAAATATAGGGATCATTTCTAAAGAAAGGAACGTCTCACTAAGTACATTTTATAATATTAGTAAAAATAATATTTGTACTTTTATAGACGGCTCTACTTTTCAGATAGGAGTTTAGTTAGGAGATATATGGGACCACAAGTTACTAATTTAGGAACAACAAGCAATGGACAAGATCTAGAGCTTGCCTCTGCATTCATTCAAGATACCTTAGTCACTATCGTTGATGACTTTGAAACTATTGAGCCAAAAGAATCAGAAATCAAAGACGCTCCTGAAAATCAAAAAGACACTCGTGATCTTTTAAGTCGCAGAGAATACTACAAGCCTTTTGAGTATCCGCAATTTTTTGAATATTTTAAATTACAACAACAATCACATTGGTTACCTACTGAAGTGCCAATGGCTGACGATATTAGCGATTTCAAATCTAAGCTAACTGCTCAAGAATCTAACTTAATCATCCAAGTTTTACGTTTCTTTACTCAAGGTGATCTTGAAGTTCAGAACAACTACAACACTAAGCTTGTACATGTTTTTCCTAAGCCTGAAATCACTATGATGCTTACATCGTTTGCCGCAATGGAAACAGTTCATGTTTGGGCTTACTCACATTTGAACGATACTCTTGGTTTACCTGATGTAGAGTACAAAGCTTTTAGAGAATACGAAGCGATGAAGAACAAATACGAGTATCTTCAAAACTTCTCTGTAGATACTGAAGAAGATATTGCACGTAACCTTGCAGTCTTCGGTGGTTTTATGGAAGGTGTAAGTTTATTTGCAAGCTTCGCGATTCTAATGAACTTCCCGCGTCGTGGACTTCTCAAGAATGTAGGTCAAATCATCACTTGGTCTATTAGAGATGAATCCCTGCATTCAGAAGGTGTCTCTGCTTTATTTAGAGAGTACATTAAAGAGAGACCGCATCTTTGGACTAATGAGTTCAGAGGGACTCTTTACAAGGCTTGTGAAGAGATGGTTCTACTTGAAGATAACTTTATCGATACTTGCTTCGCTCTCGGTCCTGTTGAAGGTTTAACTCCAGAAGATGTGAAGAAGTATATTAGATTTATTGCTAACAAGAGATTACAAGATCTCAACCTTGATCCTCTCTATGACATAAAAGAGAATCCACTTTCATGGTTAAACTTGATGGTCAATGGTAAAGAGCATGCTAACTTCTTTGAAACTAGAGCTACTGAATACGCAAAAGGCATCATCATTGATGACTGGTAAACAGAACTAACGAACAAAGATCTATAAAAATTTTAAATAAAATTCTGCGCTACAAAATCCTCACCTGAAAATCCTCAACCTCGCATTGAGGATTTTCTTTTTTTGTGAGCCTCGTGTTAGGAGAATTTGTTTTTCTGGGTCGCGGCGTTTCTATGGTCGTGCTTCTAAAAAAATTCATGAAGACGATCTTTACAACAGCTTTATCAAATCTAGGCAGCGGCAGGTAATCAAGCTGAGTGCGGCTGGTAGTTTTTTTCGTCCACTGATGTAAAAAGAAAAAAAGTTTTCGATTTAGTTTGTAACAAATTTTATTGATCTCCACCAAGATCTCTAAAAGCATATAAACCTCCCAAGTTAATTGCCGGTCCCAATACTTATAGAATAAGTATCACTATTAAAGAATAAAAAGTTTAATTTGAAAAACTTTTGACATATAATAAAAATATTCATGCAAAAGCTCTTACAAGGTCTCATTAGATTATTTTCTTCATTCCAAAGCATATCTTTACTCTTGTTACGTTTGGTTCTAGCTTATGGCTTCTATGGGCCTGCTATTAATAAGCTTGGTAACTTTGATTCAATCGTTATGTGGTTTGATGATTTGCATTTCCCTTATCCTTGGGCACAGGCTTTCATGGCAGCCCTTACCGAAAGCTTAGGCGTAATTGCGCTTGCTTTGGGTTTATCTACTCGTTTCTTTGCTTTTGCATTAATGATAGTGATGTTAGTTGCAATTTTCTTGGTTCATGGCTTGCAGACTTTTGAAGCAGCTAAGAATGGTTTTGAAATTCCACTTTATTACTTCCTGATGCTTTCAGTATTGATGACTTTCGGTCCAGGCAAATACAGTATGGATGAGACTTTCCTTAAGAAGTACTTTGGTTCTTTTGGTTATGGCGGCGGGAAGCCAGAGGCTAAGCCTGGGAAATAATTATTCCGTCATTCTGAGCATCGGTGCTCAAATACCGTCATTGCGAGCCCTCGAAGAGGGCGTGGCAATCCAGTTTACTAAAAATCAAAAGAGTTTTTAAGCGACTTCATGCAAGATTCTTTATCTTTCTTTGATAAGACTCCAATTTTTCTTTTAATCAAACGATTATCCAAAGAAAATATTTTCATACGTACAAACGATTTTACAGTTAAGCCAGTATCACTCAAATCTTTAATTTCATTATCGTTCCACCATTTGGATTTAGTAGCTGTAGTAATCATTGCCATTACTGTATGCTGGTTTTGAGTATTGAATTTGTGATTACTTAAAACTAAAGCAGGTCTAGATTTTGATTTAGTTGAATCAGTAAATGGAAAAGGGACTACCACTACTTCCCATTCCTTATAGGTCGTTGTATGCATCATTATCCCCCTCGGATGACCATTCAGATAAAGTTGTTTCTAATGATTTTAAATATTCAATATCAAGCGGCTCAGCTTTTTTTAGAATTACTTCGTTGCCGTTAACAATATATGAAACAGAATCCCCCATTTCAATAGATAGAAATTCTCTAATAGCCTGAGGTATAGTAATCTGGCCTTTAGAAGATACTTTAGAAATTTCATACTTTAATTTTTTGGCTAGCATACTTACCTCTTTACTTCCTTACTATCTTACCTCTTGGAAGTAAAGTTTAGATTAAAATATTTATTAAGCTATTTAACCTGCCCTTAAATAAATTTCTATTACCTTGCGCTTTGTACTAACACAAGGACATAAAGGGGTAAACAAATGATCGGACCAGCAGTAACAGCATTCACAACAGGTAGCATACAAAAGACACTAGGAAAAGCTCTTGGCAGAGGAGATACTTTGGAAAATTCTGCTGGCAAGCCAGAACTAAGTGAGAAGGAACTACGTAAATCAGTAGATTCTCTTTTGAAATCCAATAGTTTTCAATCAGCAGATCCTATTAAAAAAACTCAAGAAAACTTGAAAGAGAGAACCACTATTCTTGAAAACCTTAACTTAGACAAACAACGAAAAGTTATTGAACAATCTAAATCATTATTAGGTAGTGCATAGTTTTTGCTTACAAATTGATTTAATGAAGTTTATATCAGGTAAGAATTTCTTTAAAAATCTTACTAGCAATCTCTGGAATCAAGTCATTATGCTTGCTCAAGCCTCTAGTCATAATGACAAATAAAAATTCATCACCACTATTAGTTTTAATTAAAGCAGCATCGTGTCTAACTTTGGAAGTCCAACCAGCTTTAGAGTAGAACTCACTAATATCATCACGAAATTCAGTTAAGCCAGCAGCAATAAATTTAATATGCTCATCTTCTATATCATCAAAATCACGTTTCATTAATGGTAATAAATCAGGATAGTTGAGTTTGATGTCTTTCATGATTTTATTTACATCGTTGATACTGAGACGATTAGACATGATTTGCTCGCCGTCTTCGTAAACTAATTGTCTATCTCTGCCATAAGGAGCAAAAGAAAAACATTTATTACGCAAGATCAGGTCAGGGCTATAGTTGCGAGATTTAAAAAAATGTTCGATGCTTTCACGCTTAGCTTTGAAACTATCATATTCATTATCATGTAACCTAAGTCCGGAAGTGGTATCGCTAATAAAATCTACTAATAAACCTAAAGCATCATTGTCAGAGTGTTTCAGCGTTTCACTTACAGCATCGTAGAGATCATCAATGGTAGTTCTAGAGCCAAATTCCGGGTCACTTGGATCACGCTCTTTAATAAAGCTCTTGAGGTTTTGTTGGATTTTAAATTTAGTAAGAAAGGCAGCAAATAATTTAATAAGACTGGCAGGATAGTAAACTAAATCTCCTTCATTTAAAGTGTAATTAATTAATCTAGTGCTGCTATTCAGTTCATCAAGATGAATAGAAATATTGATATTAGGATTATCGAGTTCAGAAAATTTCTCTAAGGCTTTCTTGGTGATAGCGGCGCAGTCAAGCATAAGGATATTTTACCTTATGAGCTTTTTCTCAAATAACTAAAGACCGGATCCGGAAAAAGTATTTGGTGTAGATTTAGTCCAGAAATTCCATTTACTTTTGTCAGTGGTAAGGCTATATCCTTCCATGTCGAAATTAACATAGTACTGTGTATTGTCTGCCAAGTTGGCTGAAGGATCAATATTAACACTGCTAGTGCCCCAACCAGTTACTTTGTTGCTAGTAACATCAATAGTCTCCAAAATAGCATCGTCACTGTATCTGCGAATAGTAATATTGCCAGTGCCCACAAGAGGGATGCCATTGAAGATGATATTCAAGCCTTCGTAGCTTTGCATAAAGTGTCCGTTATCCGGTGGCGATAAATGTTTAATACCTAAGAAATTACCAAAGCAAGGACCGATGCAAGAAGGTGGATTGTAGCAGCCACCACCAGTGCCGCTTGTAAAATTCCAAGTAGTAGAATTAGTAATTCCGAGATATTCAGGAGCACCTGATGGATGGGCTACTATGGTGCTAGCTCCAATGTAAAGATAGTAGTTAGTGTTGTCTTCAAAATCTAAAGTTGGATTTATTGTCATATCCGCTGTTCCTTCACCAGTAATTCTGGCTGTTGGGAATACGAAAGACTCAAAAACACTACCATCTTGGCGACGAATCTCAAAGCCATGAGGATCAGAGCCTGGTTGCCAAGCACGATCGAAGGTAACTACTAAATCACTATTGACAGGTACATTGGTGGAGTCATCAGTAGGACTGAAATTTGTTACAGTCATTCCACCTGCATAGGCTTTATTTTCATAGAAACACAATTGCAAACCAAATGTGATCATGACCACAATAAAACTTAGTACAAGATTGTCCTTGTTTTTTTTCATTCTATGTTATTAGGGATTAAAAGATTAATTAGCCTAATATGTACATTATGTGAGTAGCTATAGTGCAACCTACTAGATCATTTAGATTAGATAGAGGAATTCAAGTACTTTAAATAGGATGAGATAAGGTTTTTAGTTATAGAAATTGGTATTTATTGATAAGTGCTCTTGCTTAATTTGAGGCCCCTTTGCTATAGTAGATAATAAGAAATTGGTATATGGCTTTCGATGACTATAGCTTAAGAACTAGGATTGCAACAGCATTAGCTCTTGTAGGTCTGGGCTCTGTTGGTGCTTCCAAAGCCATAGATTATAGTGCAGAATTTAAAGCCGAATTGGATAGGGGAAATGCAGCTGCTTTAAGTTCATTAGGTGCTGATGAAAAAACGATTTCTATACAAGAAGAAAGTGCTGTAAAAGATTTTAATGAGGAAATACAGTGGGCCACTGGAAAAGGCAAGGATTGGTTAGAAGCCAGAGGATTGACTAATGCAAGTATAGAAAAGAGTATCGCTAAGATTTCAGCAATGACACCTGCAGAAAAAGGAGTATGGAAGAATCAAGCCTCTGCAGATGATTATATAAAGGATAAAATTATACCTTTTTCTCTATTGAGAGATTTACAAGAAAAAGAACAGAAATGGTATCAACCAGAATCAAGATTAAATGAATTTGTTGAAAAATTGAGAAATAGTTCTCAGGGTAAGCAGTATCAAACTCTTCATTTCCTTAAATGGAATAATCTACAAGAATATAAATTAATTGAGCCTCTTAGTCAACAAGCTGCTGTAATTGCTAGTCGAGAACCTAAAGCAGCAATTAGAGAAGCTAATTTTTTAAAAGAATGTCTAAAGTTGTCTAGATTTTATTCAGTAGCAGACATTGATGAAAGCGATATGGCTAGAGCAGCTCAACAACGACAAACTATTGCTCAAAGACTAAGCCGTCCTTAATATGTTAAGAGCGTGAAGTAATCCTTAGGCTTTGCTATAGACCTGAGCCCGAAAAAGTATTTGGTGTGGATTTAGTCCAGAAATCCCAATTGTCTTTTTCTGCAGTAGTACCGTAATCAGTTAAATCTAAGTTGATATAGTAATGAGTATTGTCTGCTAGATGTACTGCAGGATTAATAGTAATGCTAGTAGTGCCCCAGCCTGTAACTTTATTACTTGTAACATCAATGGTTTCCACGGCGCTATCATCGCTGTACTTCCTAATAGTAATGTTGCCGACACCAACTGTAACAACTCGATCAAGTATCAGGTTAATTCCTTCATAAGCTTGCATGGAATGCCCACCATCAGGAGGTGACTTATGTAGGATCACCGGATCTTCGGCAATACATGGTCCAATGCAGCTCGGAGGGTTGTAGCAACCACCACCAGCGCCAGTTGTAAAATTCCAAGTACTATCTGTTTGACTGGGCGTGGGGTAGGTAAAATTATTGTTCGGATTTTTTATAATTTCATAAACAAAACTTACTGTATAGGTAGTATTGGGCGATAGATCCGAACTAGGATTTATTGTTAATGTATTAGTCCCTTCACCAGTGATATTGGCAGGATATGAAGGAAAACTATAAGTTGCAATAACATTATTACCACTATCTTTGATTTCAATATAGCCACCAATGGAAGCAGGCGTAGGTATCCAAATATCACTAAAAGTAATGACTAAGTTACTATCGACAGCGACACCTGTGGCACCAATAGCAGGATCACGATTCATCACACTCATCGCCAAGGTTTTGTTTTCAAAGAAACATAATTGAAAAGCAATGCAGATCAGAACTACAATAAAACTTAGTGCAAGATTATTCTTGTTTGTTTTCATTAAATTAATGAGGACGTGAATAGTCCGTAATCATATTATGTGAGGATTTAGGGCTTCCATTCTAGTTCATTTGAATTAGATTGGAATAATAATCTAAACTACCAACTGTAGAAGCTATAAATAGACTTCTCTGTTGACGGCAAGAAAGAATTTTGTAATATAGCTGTTCGATTAGTTCCACTAAGTATGATGGTTTCGCCAGAAGGATTAATAAGTCCTGAATAACCAGTATTAGAAACAAGTAATAAATCCCGCTTATTTTCGATAGCTCTAAAAACTGCTACAGCAAAGAAGAGTTTTTTAGCCATATCTTCGCCGAGTTGATCCTTACTTCTCTGTACGGTAGTTTTAAAAATATTTAAAGGGCTCTTGAACCAAGATAGATCATTGAGGTTAAGAATTAATTCGGCTCCTTCTCTGACTTGGTTACGTATTATTTGTGGAAACATTAATTCAGAACATAGACCGCTAGCGACTTTTACATTGTTAACTAGTATCGGTTTATTCGGTGAGCTCGGAATATAATTCTTACCAATAGTACGGTCAGAGACTTGCTTTAAACTAGCTGGCAAGAAATTGTAGAAAGGAGTATATTCGCCAAAAGGCATTAACCGGGATTTATAATAATGCTGCAAATTAAAACCAGTTGCCATCTGTCCAGTAAATTTATATTCCATGAAATCAATTACGTTATAAGCGTGATCCAATAACAACATTGAAGTGCCATAAACAAATACATTTGCTCGAGAAGACAATTCCCTAAATATAGTTCTTTGTAATATAGCTTTGTTTACCATGCGTACAGAACCTTCTGCCCAAAATAAAAAATCTTGTCTTTGATTGATCTGTTTAGAAAGTTCGTATTGTAGATTAATCGAATTTATTGGTTTATCAAGATGAACTTCCTTGGAAGCCAGTGAGTAATTGGCTTGTATGATAGTAAAAGTTTTTCGCTTGTGGTTGTTTGCAATTCTTTTTTGCTGATTATCAATAATTTCCATTGTTCCGTAACTAAATATGGCAATAAGAATAAAAAGAATAATAGCAGGGTATTTAAAACGATTATATTTGCCTGCTTTATTTTCTGAAATAAAAATATTCAAGGCTAATAAATTTACAAAAACAAGAATAAATTCAAACCCAATTGCTCCGATTACATTGCAGATTTGAATCAATTCTTTGTATTGATATTGGCTATAAACGATTTGATTTAAAGGGATAGCAATGCTGGCAATATTTGGTTCAAGATTTAAAATTAAAGTATGTGTTGTTAATACCCATGCTGCTGAAATTAGTACGGCATGCATGATTGAAAGGTCACCTTCTTTTTTCTTGCAAAAGAATTTTGCTAATAAAATTGCTGGAATTAAAACAATACTATGAAAAGTTGCTGTAAAAAACCAAATTGCAAAAGTTACAAAAAGACTTTCCGTGTTGCTAATATGAAGCCAGGTTAAAGGATGTACACCTAAAATCCAAATGAAAAAACAAAAATTATAGCTAAGTAAAAAAACTAATCCTTCAATTAAAGCTTGTCGATAAGTTGTAGCTGTTTTGATAAGGAAGAATAAAGGAACCAAGCCGATCCAAGCGTAGAAGCCCAAACCAAAATATGGAGATGCACTGACTAAGGCAATACCTGTGCTTATGGCAAAAACTAGTCTTGATTTAGGTCTCAATAATAATTTAGAGAGAAAAAGCATTCTTATATATTAAATGCCTAATGGAGAATAGTGGTATTTGAAAGCAAAATAGAGTGATGTGGTTAATTAAAAAATCTCCAATCATCATAACTTCTAATCATTTCTTGTGGGTCTGCGAATCTTTCAAGATGAGCGGAGATATAGTACATTACTCTTTCTCTCAAATCAGCTTCTTGCAAATAAGTTTCTTCTAAAAAATCTCTTCTTAAGTCAGCTTTTCTTGATTTATTAGCATATACAACCGGATTTGGGTGTGAACTTGGATTATTACTATGTAATTGTGAACTTAACTTTATCAAAGTCCATAATACTCCTAACTGTTCTTGACTAAAATATTCTTTTGTATTTTTTATAGTTCCTAGAGTTTTGTCAGCGATGTACTCGTCAAAAAACGGCAGTATTCTTTTTGGATAAATATACTGTAAACGATGCTGTGCCTTGTCTTTTGTTTCTGCATTTACAAGAGATGATAATTTACCTAATAATTCTCGTTGCTCATCTCTACTTAAACCTTGTTGCTCATCTGAATCAGGTGTAAAATCTAGATCTAGTACAGGACGTGGATAGTTATCAGGTAATGGTAAGTCGTGGAATAATTTTCTTACGTTTGCTGATTCAGGGCTTTGGAGCCAATCTAAAGTTTCGTTGATAGTTTGCTTAGTTAAACTCAAGCCATCGATAATATTCATATGCAGAGCTTCAACTTGCCAGTTGGTACGTGGTGGTTTTGGAGGAGCTGCTGATAAAGTAGCTGGAGTGTTATCAGCGCATCCACTTAAAATTCCCATTCCAGCTGCGACCGCTGGTCCCAATAATTTTTTCTTAAAGTGATTCGTCCAACTTTGTGTACTTTCTTTGTGACTTGGTGTTACTTGATTCATATACCTATCCCTAATTTATTAATTATCAAGGTTAGCAAAATCACCCAATCGATGTCAAGAGAATAATATTAACTAAATAGTAAATTAGTTTTATGTTGACAAAGATAATTAAACGGGTTTATAATATTTAAATTATGCAAATTAAAAATGAATATAAGACTTTTTCGCAACTAGAAGTAAAGAAGCCAGAAGAAGCAAGTCTCACTCGCAGAGAAGCTTTTGCGATAGGTGCGGCTGGAGGTGCTGCTGTAACATGGATTCCTCATACTTTGAGTTTTGTTGGAAATTTATTTGAACAGCAAGAAAGAAAAGCAGAACCTGTGTTTTCTGTTCCTTCGGAGTTTCTATTAGAAGAGCTTTCGAAGACTAATCTATGGCTTGAAGGAGAGAATAGGGTGTCAACTTTGTTTCAAGAAAAAATGGGTTTGGAGAAACCTAAAGTTAGTCCTCTGGTCACAAAACGTAACATATCCCTAGATTTGGATTACATCAAAAAACTATATGAAGAAAGAAATAGGTCTAATGCTAGTTTGCTCACGTTATGGACTTTAATAAGATTACGTGCTCAGCATAATAAAGAAAATAAGATATCACATTCAATAACGAATCTTGGATGGGGTTTAAAGGGAGTGCTATCTTATCTTCGTCCAGATTGCGATCCTGCGGAAATAGCTGATGTAGCAGGTAATAGAGAAACTGGATCCCAATTAGCAAAAGCTTTGGATGAAAATTAGAGTACTCTTAGTCCAGAAATCTCTCTTACCAATTCTATAAATTAAAAATCAAAAGAATTTTTTATAAGTTGTTGTATGCAGCATTTATAAATTAACTGAGAATTTCCTTGAAAATCTTATTAGCAATCTCTGGAATCAAGTCGTTATGCTTGCTTAAGCCTCTAGTCATAATGACAAATAAAAATTCATCACCACTATTAGTTTTAATTAAAGCAGCATCGTGTCTAACTTTGGAAGTCCAACCAGCTTTAGAGTAGAACTCACTAATATCATCACGAAATTCAGTTAAGCCAGCAGCAATAAATTTAATATGCTCATCTTCTATATCATCAAAATCACGTTTCATTAATGGTAATAAATCAGGATAGTTGAGTTTGATGTCTTTCATGATTTTATTTACATCGTTGATACTGAGACGATTAGACATGATTTGCTCGCCGTCTTCGTAAACTAATTGTCTATCTCTGCCATAAGGAGCAAAAGAAAAACATTTATTACGCAAGATCAGGTCAGGGCTATAGTTGCGAGATTTAAAAAAATGTTCGATGCTTTCACGCTTAGCTTTGAAACTATCATATTCATTATCATGTAACCTAAGTCCGGAAGTGGTATCGCTAATAAAATCTACTAATAAACCTAAAGCATCGTTGTCAGAGTGTTTCAGAGTTTCACTTACAGCATCATAGAGATCGTCAATGGTAGTTCTAGAGCCAAATTCCGGATCGCTTGGATCACGCTGTTTGATAAAGCTTTTGAGATTTTGTTGAATTTTAAATTTAGTAAGAAAAGCTGCAAAGAGTTTAATCAAACTCGCTGGGTAATAAATAGAATCATCTTTATTCCAAGAGTAATTTATTATTCTAACGCCTGCATTTAGTTCATCAAGATGAATGGAGATATTGATATTAGGATTATCAAGTTCAGAGAATTTTTCTAAAGCTTTTTTGGTAATGGCTGCGCAGTCAAGCATAAGGGATATTTTACCTTTTAAAGAACTAGAATCTTTGCCTGTGCTTTCTGTTCCTTCGAGTTTAAGAGGAAGTGATATGAGGGAAACTTTGGAAGATATTAAAGAACTTTATGAAGAACCTTTTGTTGAGGAAAGTTTGAAGACAAAAGTCCAATAGGATAGTAGTTACTCGCGCGCGCGTAAAATTGACTAATATTTTATGGTAATTATCTTATGATGATGTATAATTCCTGAATTCCAGCCTGAAAGGAAATTCATAAAAGTACAGGGAAAGTCCTAGTCG
>CAZFCF010000013.1:0-66442 GCA_964517685.1 uncultured Gammaproteobacteria bacterium
TTGCTAGTGAAACTCATTGGAATTTAAGTTAGCTCTTGACAGAGTTAGTGACGGCGCTTGATTTTAATGACAGACCTAAACTTCTAACAACTTAAGAATACTCTGTAACTCTTGAACCGGATTCTTCACCCAATCTCTAGCCCAAACTTTATGTACTTTCCAGCCCAGTGAAGTCAGGACACCTTTTCTCAATCTTTCTCTATCTCTTGCAGTATGAGCAGATCTGTAGATTTTTCCATCAGTACAAATAGCTAGTATATATTCATCAGGATTTGTTTGTGATCTTACAGCTAGATCAATTCTAAAATTAGAAGCGCCTAGGTATCTATCAACTTTATATCCTCTCTCTTCAAGAGATCTAGCAATAGATTCTTCAATACCTTCTGGCTTGAATAATTCATCATCAAGATTAGCAGCTAAATCTTTATCTATATCCATAGACTCTCTATTAGCAATGCTTTCAGCATAAGCTAAATATTTCTTGAGTAGTAGTGCACCCTGTGCGCTAGTTCTATTGATATCGATTTCACTAGAAAGCATTGAAGTAAAGACTTTTAGCTTATTACGCGCTCTAGTTACTGCCACATTTAAACGTCTGTGACCACCATCACGGTTCAATGGACCAAAGTTATGTGATAGATCACCTTTCTTGTCTTTGGCATAACCGATACTGAAATAAATTACATCACGCTCATCACCCTGAACATTCTCAAGATTTTTGATGAAAAGTGCATCTGTATTTTCTTCATTCAAGAAGTCATTTAATTTTTCTTGGATACTTAGGTCTTTTCTAATAGCTTTACTAAGTTCTCTTTCAATAGCCATTTGTTGCGATTCAGAGAAAGCAATAACTCCAAGCGATAACTCAGGATTAGTTGCATAGTGCTCAACAATAGCTTCTGCTACGCGCTGAGCCTCTTTACGATTGAATCTTGTGCCTTTTTCATAGTAACCCTTATCGATCAATTCATAATCAATACCCAAAGTACTAGATTTAGTAATTGGTGAAGGGAAAGTAACTAATTGATTATCGTAGATATGATAATTAGAGAATCTAATTAGATCTTCATGACGACTTCTATAATGCCAGTTAAGAGTTTTATTCTCCATGAATACCGAACATTCATCTAAGACACTCTCAAAAGAATGATTTTCATAATCGTCATCATCACTTATGTAGTTAAAGAAATTAGTTGGAGGTAATTGATTAGAGTCACCAGCCAAGATTAATTGCTTAGCTCTATATATAGAACAAACAGCATCTTCAGTACGAATCTGAGAAGCTTCATCAAAAATTACCAAGTCAAAATTTACTGATTGAGAACTTGCTGCACTCGAGTCTATAAGCTGGCTTACAGAGAGTGGACTCATCATCCAACACGGCTTAAGCGTCTGTAATAATTCAGGAATCTCTTGAACTAAAATTCTAATTGGTTTGTGTTTTTTCTTTTTATTTACTTCTTGATTAAGGATCTGGACTTGATCTTTATTTGCAGGCTCTGAAGCAAAATTAATCCATTCAGTAGAAAGTTTCTTAGAGACGATTCTTTTGTTTCTTTGTAGATACTTCTCATCTAAATCAATAAATTTATTAATTAGCAATTCTTGGTTTGCACCACTGAACTTACGCATCTCTGGATTTTCAATTTCTATTTTGTCCACCCAGAGTTGGTAGAGCTTTCTATGGAAAATATTTTTTAAGTTATCAGCATTTAGATTTTTAACTCTTTCATGTAAAAGAACATCTAGGAATTGCTTGATACCTTGTTCATTAGCTTCATTCTCGATCTGCTTAAACTCAATCCAGTCCTCAATTTGCACTATATTTGTAATTAAGTTTTCCAGGTGATGTGATAAATCCTCGAAGCTTAAATTATCCATATCAATATTTGGATTAGGGAAAATTCCTTTATAGAACTTCAAGTGATAGCTTACAAGTTCACTTGCTTGCAATAGATCTTTAACTTCAGATTGGAAATCCTGGAATTCATCTTTAGATGAATCGCTAGATATCACTTCTAATAAATTAGATGGTAATTCTGAACTATCGAATTTATGCATGACTTTTTGCACCCAAGTAATAGCAGTAATAGTTTCTTGCCAATCCGTATCGAATTCTTTATAGAAATCACCCAGCTCTAAAGAAAGTTCAGTACCAGTCTTAGAAAGTTCATGTGATTTTTGGTCAATAAGTGCAGCTTGCTTTAAATCTTCAACTAAAGTTTGTAAGTTTCTAGCTTCATTAAATAAAGAAAGCTTTTTGATTTGCCCTATAGTCTGCCAGTAGTCTAGGTTTAAGAATCTGAACATTCCTGAGAATGTAGTTGTAAATTTACTAACTAAATCACCATGATCTAAATCTAAGAATTTTTCACTATAGTGTTTTAGTAACTTACTCTTATCAACTTGAAATTCTTCATGTTCAAACTTAGCTTCCAAAGTCATCGTTTGGATTTGTGCCAATTTATTTACATCAAACCACTCTCTACGCGGGAAAGGTGAACTGATTGCCAGCTTACATGATTCAGCAAGCCATTTAAATTCTTTGAGGTTCTTGATATTTCTACCAAAGTATTTCTCAGAAATTGGATTTGCATAAGTCTCGAGACGTGAAAGCACATTCTTGAACTCAATAAGATTAGATTTAATTGAATTCTCAAGTTCAAAACTCAGATTATTTACATTCGCGTTCTTCCACACAAAACTATCATAGTTCTCAATAATCATCGCCTTTGTAGCTAGTTTATTAAAGAAGAAATCCAGTTCAGAAATTCTCTTTATATCAAACTTCTCTATGGCTGGAATACTAAAATCAATCTCAGCATGCTCAGGATTTAAACCCATTTGCAAGTTAGCCAAGTCACCGTAGAGCTCATATAAGGTTCTATTGATTGGCTGTCTCAATCTATGTAATTCATTAATAGCTTGTTGTATTTGAGCTTTAAGTTTAAATATTGATTCAATGTATTCTTCACGAGATGATTCAACTGCAAGAGATTTGATATCCTCAAGCGAAGTTTTTAAATTATTGATAATGTCAGATTTTTTCTGGCTTGGATTATGCAATTCCAAACAGAATTTATCCAAGTTACTATTTTTCAACCTATTAACAACTACTTCCAGAGCTGATTTCTTCTCACTAACAAAAAGAATTTTTTTATTCTCTGAAAGTGCGTCAGCAATTATATTTGCAATGGTTTGTGATTTACCAGTTCCTGGAGGACCCTGTATAACAAAACTCAAACCTGCTTTTGCTGCAAGCACTGCTTCTTCTTGGCTGCTATCAGCATCAAGGATAATTTTTAATTTATCAGGATCAACTTTATTATCAATCTCAGCTGCTTTAAATAAAAATTCTTGATTTAAATTCTGTCCTAAATCTTCTGAAGCTAATATTTGTCCTGAAATTTGTTGAATCACAGGGTGAGCCAAGATTTTTGCTTCATTATCTTCTAAATCTTTATAGAGTGAAAGTTTTGCAAATGAAAATAAACTCAAACATGATTCATCTAATACATTCCAATTCTTTTCTTTGCTAATTAAAGTGCGAATGTCATTAACAATCTCTTCTAACTGAGCAATATCCTCAATATCAGCAATTCTTTCTTCAAAACCACTAAGGCTTATACCATAGTCTCTGAGCAGCTTATAAGCCAAGGTCGGATTTACTCTGATCTCATCTTCAATAACATTGATTCTAAATATTCCACTTAAACCTTTTCGTTCTAGGCTTACCGGCACTAGAATCAATGGTGATTTTAAATTTTGTCCTTGCTCATCTTGGTTAACTAAGCTAATTCTTTCATTTGGCTTTGGCTCTTCAGACCATTCCAAGAAATACAACGCCATATAAAGAATATTGATTCCTTGCTCTTGAATACTAGCTTTAGACCTAGTTCTAAGCTTGGCAAGAGCTTGATCTAAAGCTCTTGAATCTTTATTAGCTTGCAAAATATTATTAAAATCAATCTCTTCAACTTGATCCAACATAGGCAGATCATCTTGTAGAGTTTCTTCGAAAGTTAAGCCTGGTTCTATTGCGTCAGGATCAAAAGGTAAAACTGCAGTTTCTTCAAGACTGGAGTCAGCAAATTCGCTCAAATTTAAAGCATTAGTCTCTGCTTTAAATGAAAGGGTTTTGGAATCCAGTACCAGCTTCTTGAAAATATCTTGGGGAGCATCTTTGAACTCAATAGAAGAACTTATACGCGGTTTGAAATATAGTAATTGGTTGCGCTTACTAAAATCGATAAGATTTTTTTTCCATCTTTCTAATTGTTGATTGAGCTTCTCAGTAGATTTCTTATCGGTGAGAGTTGCATTTTTAGGAGTCGTTGAATTCATAGCTTGATAAAAAGCCAACCCGGCTTGATAGCTATAAAGATGTAATATGTCATTGCTTAGTTTCTAAATTAGCTAAATTTTATCTGTCGTCGAAATCACTTTAAGATAAATTCAAAAAGTTTTATTTTCATGAGAAAAACCCTTGGCCACATTATAAGAAAATGATAAATTATAAGTAGTTCCTTAAAGTTTAAGAAATAATGGGTGTTTTCGGAGTACTTGGAAATTTTGCTAAAAATGCGTTAAACATTCTTATATTTGGTCGCCCTCTACAAAAAGCTCCCGAAACAACAGAACTTCTTACAGAGATTCAACGAACCAAAGCAAGAGATCTTAATCAGAGAATGTTAAGACCCTCATTGGTTTAAGTTGTTTATTTAAAAGTTTAAAATAAGTTACTAAGCTGCAGGAGCTTCTTCAGTTGCAGGAGCCGCTTCTTCTTTAGGAGCAGCACTTGCTGTTGCCGCTGCCGTCGCTGCTTCAGCTTTCTTTTTCTTAGCAGGAGTATTCTTTTTGCCTAATGCAAGTAAATCTTGTTTAGCTTTCTCTTTATCAGTCCTAGTCTTAGCTACGAACTTGAATGGACCAGACGCCAAATCATGAATAGGAGTCTTAGTTAAAAGGTAAGTAACTGTCTCAGAAGCTTGCGCTCCGATACCTTGCCAGTACTTAGTTCTTTCAGTGTTATAAACTAATTCTTTTGACTTTGGATTATAGAAACCAAGTACTTCTACTGGTTTACCGTCTCTTTTTTGAGACTGCTCTGTAACCACCAATCTATATTGAGGGGCTTTCTTCTTTCCAAATCTTTGTAATCTTAGTTTTAACATTAAATGTTCTCTCCGAGTGATCTCGTAAAGCAAAATTGTAGCTTAGCGGCTAGCTTAATCTCAATACCTTAGAAAAGCTTTAACAATTGGCTATACTGCTGAGCTAGTAAGCTCTTTAACCTTCGCTACTGGGTTCTGGATAGGTGAAAAATTAGCACTAGGGAAGTGGATTTGCACTTCTCTTGCTGCTGAACCTGGCTCAGTATCACTACCATGGATGGCATTATCGCCAATATGCTTGCCGTAAACCTTACGAATAGTGCCTTCTGCTGCTTGTTCAGGGTTAGTTGCACCCATTGCATCTCTTGCTTTAGATACTACATTTTCGCCTTCCCAAACCATTCCTAGGATTTCGCCAGAAGTAAAAGACTTAATTAGATCAGGGAAAAAAGGCTTATCTGCCAAAGCTGCATAATGATTTTTCGCAAGCTCTTCGCTTGGTTTATAAACTTTCATGGCTACACATTTAGCATCCGGAAGTAATTTAGTAAGCATCTCTACAATGCCGGCTGTGTCATTTCTTGAGAATGCTTCAGGTTTTACTGCTAAAAAAGTTTTTTCATTTGCCATAATTAAGATCATTCTAACTTGGCATCGCAAATAAAATCATAAAATTAATGCAAAACGAAACTAAAAGCTTAGCCAAAGACTATCTTGCCTGTCCCAATACTATTAAGCCTTTGATCTGGAATGACAGTAAAGAGCTAGTCGAAGTAATTGATCAAAGGTTACTTCCTGCTGAATTTAAAATTATTGAAATCACTAGCAGCCAAGAAATGGCTCATGCGATTAAAGACATGATAATTAGAGGCGCGCCACTAATAGGTATAGGAGCAGCTTTTGGCATGGCACTTGCTGCCAAGAATGGCGAGGATTTTTGTGAAGCCGATAAATTACTGCGCTCGACTAGACCGACAGCGGTAAATTTACACTGGGCACTAGATCAAATTCAAGAAGTTTTAAAATCTTGCGAGCTTGATAATAGGCAAATGATTTACAAAAAAATTCTAGCCAAAGCTAAATGGATTTTAGAAGATGATATCGAAAGATGTTTTCGTATGAGTGAGCATGCAGCGGAGTATATAAAAACTTTCATCGCAAGGAATGGACAGAGTCCGTCATTGCGAGGAGATGAAGGCGACGAAGCAATCCACACTACCAAAAAACTAAAAATCATAACCCACTGCAATGCCGGCGCATTAGCCACTGGTGGTTATGGCACAGCACTCGGAGTAATCAGAACTCTTGCTGCAGAAAATTTAATTGAAATGGTTTACGTCGATGAAACTCGCCCTCGTCAACAAGGTGCGCGTCTTACTGCTTGGGAACTTGCTCACGACGGGATTCCAGCAACCTTAGTCACTGACAACATGGCAGCGCATATTATGAAAGTTCATGATGTTGATTGCGTGATCGTCGGTTCTGATCGCATCACTGCTAATGGTGATGCTGCTAATAAAATTGGTACTTATGGACTTGCAATTATTGCTAAACATCACACTGTGCCGTTTTTTGTTATTGCTCCAGAAAGCACTGTTGATCATGGTTTAAGCCATGGTGATCTTATACCTATCGAAGAACGCCACCACGAAGAAGTTTCACATATAAACGGTCAATCTTGTACTGCCTCTAAAGGTGTGGACTTTTTCAATCCTGGATTTGATGTAACGCCACATGAATTAATAGAAAAGATTTTCACGGAGAATGGAGCATTTATATAATGGCAAGTACCTCACAAATTACTATCAGAGAAACTACTGTTGATGATATTCCTGTGATACTGAGCTTAATCAGAGAACTTGCTGAATATGAAAAACTCTCACACGAAGTTAAAGCAGATGAAGCCCAACTCAAAAAAACTTTGTTTGGGGATCATAAAGTTGCATATTGCTATTTAGCTGAGATTGATAATCAAGCAGTAGGGTTCATGCTCTACTTTTTCAACTACTCTACTTTCCTTGCCAAACCAGGAATCTATTTAGAAGATCTTTATGTCAAACCTGAATTTCGCAGTCATGGCATTGGCAAAATATTGCTTGATAAATTAAAAGAAATCGCGAGAGAAAATGATTGCGGCAGAATCGAGTGGTGGGTATTAGATTGGAACAAACCAGCTATAGATTTTTATGAAAGAATCGGCGCTGAAGCAATGCTTGACTGGACTGTATATAGGCTTAAAGAAGAGCAATTTTAGAAGCTAACTTGAGTGCCTTCATTAAGTAAAAAATCCACAAGATTCATTCTTATAATTCCGTCCGAATTAGAACCAGGGAGCTTGTCCATACTAAGAATATATTTAGGATAGTTGTCCTTGATTAATCTCAAAGGTGCATATTCACGCTCAGTAACTTCTTTATTTGCAAGCAAGTAACATACTTGAATATAAATTTTCTGATCAGCTTTGCTTGCAATAAAATCTATTTCCAAATCACCGATCTTGCCGATCGCAACTTCATAACCTCTTCGCAAAAGTTCCAAACAAACTATATTCTCCAAATAGTCAGAAATATCTTCTTGCTTGAATCCCAACAAAGCATGCCTAAATCCTATATCTGCAATATAGTATTTTTCATAAATCTCTAAATATCTTTTGCCTTGGATGTCATAGCGCCTAACTTTATGGAGTAAATAGGCAGATTCTAAATAGAAAAGATAGTTTTGTATAGTTTCAACTCCGACACTCAATCTTTGAGATTTTACGTAATCAGAAATTGACTTAGCCGAGAAGGCACTGCCAATATTATCAAAAGTAAATTTAATCAAATTATCCAATAAATCGACATTTCTAATTTCAAATCGTTTTACTACATCTTTTAAAATGATTGTATTTAGTGTCGATGATAAATAACTGTATATTAATTCTTTATTTGAATCAAAATCATGAATCGCTGGCATAGAGCCATATTCAATGAATTTATTAAATTCATTTTCACTATGCTTGCTCGATCTAAATTGCAGAAATTCTTTATAACTTAATGGGTATATTTGAAAATTTATATAACGCCCTGTCAAAAAAGTTGCAAGCTCAGAAGAAAGCATCTGTGCATTTGAACCAGTAATAAAAATTTCTGCTGCATTACTGCCAAAAATAGATCTAATACATCTCTCCCACTGATCTATTTCTTGAATCTCATCAATAAATAGAAAATAATGCTTTGCTTTTTTATTGAATAAGTTTTTTTTGATATATAGATCTAAATCTTTATAGTCCTTTATTTCATCAAACTCTAAAGATTCTTTATCGATATAAAGAAAATTAGAGTCTTTCTTAGGCAAGTCCTTAATAACTTGTTTTAAAAAATAACTTTTACCAGATCTTCTAAGTCCAGTAATAACTTTGATAATAGGTTTCCCAACAAAACCTTTAATTTTGTTATAGAAAAGCTCTCGTTTAATTAAATCCATAGTTTTCTATATACAGAAAATATACCACTTTTTCAGAAGAATTTTCTATATGTAGAAAACTTTCCTCTAAAAAGCAAAACTTTTCTATATACAGAAAGTATTTCCAAGGGTTATCCAGATTATTAGCGGCTAAACTATAACTTTTGTATTTTCAAATAGACTCTGCGCCTTCATTTGCACCGGCTTCTCTAAACCAAGATACTCACAAATAGTCGGAGCAATATTAGACAAACTCAAACTTGCAGAAATATCCTCTGGATTAGTGTAGGGCTTGCGTAAATTAATTTCACGCTTAGAATTAATCACAATGAAAGGTACTGGATTACAGCTATGTGCAGTACGTACTTCACCGCTAGCATCTTGCATTTGATCAGCATTACCATGATCAGCAGTAAGCATAACCACATAGCCTTCTTCTATAGCCATATTAACTACAAGTTCAAGCGATTTATCAATAGCTTCCAAAGCTTCGATTACCGCTTCCCATTTACCTGTATGTCCCACCATATCTGGGTTTGCAAAGTTACAAACAATAAGCTTGTAATCTTTTTCTTTATTAGCCATGGCTTCCAATAATCTATCAGTAACTTCAAACAGACTCATCTCAGGCTTAAGATCATAAGTAGCAACCTTAGGGCTAGGCACTAATAATCTATCTTCATGCAGGTAAGGTTCTTTACGACTGCCATTGAAAAAATTAGTTACATGGTTATATTTTTCTGTTTCTGCAATTCTAAATTGATTAAAACCGGCAAGTGAAACTATTTCACCAAGGTTCATAGCGTAATCTTGTTTAGGCAAAGTCTCATGCGTAAAAGCAATTGGCAAGCCAAGTTCATTACTATACTCAGCAAAACAAGTATAACGAAAATTTCTCAGACCAGAATCCGTGCCTAATCTTTTAGAAATTTCTTTAGCACGGTCAGGACGGAAATTAAAAAATATTACCGAATCATTATCAGCAATCAAACCATTTGCATCGATCACTGTAGGGAAAATAAATTCATCAGAGTTACCAGTTGGGTTGCCGCCATCAGCCGCAAGTTTGTAACCATTGGTAATAGCTTCTGCAGCGCTATTAGCTTTCAAGCCAATACCCTTCACCACACAGTCATACCACTTCTCCACTCTATCCCAGTTATTGTCACGATCCATTCCCCAATATCTTCCACCTACAGTAGCGATATTAATTTTAGGCATAAGTCGCTTCATTAAATGTTCAGCTACATATGGTGGGTCATCACGCCCGTCACTAATAGCATGAAGATAAACTTGGCTATCAGCCAAACCTTCTTGCCGAGCAAATTCTATAAGAGCATCTAAGTGTCCTAGATGTGCGTGCACATCACCTTCAGAGATTAAACCCATCAAATGTACTTTAGACTTATTATTCTTGGCATGCTCAAATGCCGCCAGCAAAGCTTTATTCTTAAAAAATTCTCCAGTCTTAACCAAGTCAGAAATTTGTGTAAGTTTTTGTTTGTTAATTCTGCCAGCTCCAATATTTTCATGACCAACTTCTGAGTTACCCATAATGCCGTCAGGAAGCCCAACATAGACACCACTAGCATTAAGCAAAGTATTTGGATAAGTCGCAATCAAACTATCATAGAAAGGAATCTTAGCTGCTTCGATTGCATTTGCCGCTGATCCTGGATTATAGCCCCAGCCATCAAGTATGAGCAGGAGTACGTTTTGGTTCTGGTTTTGGTTTGTCATTTTTAACTTCTTTTTTTATATCTTTTTCTTTTTTAGTCTTTTCTTCTTTAGCCTCTTCTTCCTTGGCTTTTAGGGCATCTTCTTTAGCTTTAGCTTCACCCAAGAATTCTTCAACGTTCATTTTACCAAAATAAGCTTCAAAGATTTTTCTTGCTACTGGAGCCGCCACAGATCCACCATGACCACCGCCTTCCACAAATACCACCACAAGGATCTCAGGATCCTCAGCAGGAGCGTAAGCTGCAAACCAACCATGAGTAGTATGCTTATAGCCCTTAACTTCAGCAGAACCAGTTTTACCAACAACTTTAATGTCTTCAAATCTTGACGCACCACCCGTTCCCTCCGCAACACATTTCTCAAGGCCTCTTCTAATAACGGCAAGCGTTTTCTTAGAAGCTCCAGAGATAGGTTTTAGTCTTTCTTTTTTAGAATTTTTAACTAGATGTGGTTGAGGCGTAAAACCATTATTAGCAATACCTGCAAACATCTTCGCTGCTTGTATAGGCGTGAGGAGTAAGAAACTTTGTCCAATAGCTAAATGCAGAGTATTACCAGGATACCAAGCTTCCTTAACATGTTTTTTCTTCCATTCTGGATCTGGAACTATACCGCTAGATTCTCCAGTCAATTCAATACCAGTTGGTTTGCCAGCACCAAATTCTCTTGCAACTTCTGCAATCCATTCTGGCTTCATACGTTTAGCAATTTGATAGAAGTAAGTATTTCTAGACCATGCTAAAGCTTCAAGAAGATTTATATTAGCTTCTTTATTAGTCCAATCTCCAAAACGGAAACCGCCTAACTGATAGCCACCACTTACATGTAGAACTTCTCCTTGTGAAGCAACACCATGTTCAAGACCAGCAATACTGGTAAAAGGCTTCCAAATACTTCCCGGAGTATATGCTGAAACAGCTCTATCAATAAAAGCTTTACGCTGCATAAGATTGTTATAAACAGGTCCTGGTACACCTTTAGTAAAAATATTTGGATCAAAAGATGGGGTACTTACTAAAGCAAGAACCTCTCCAGTCTTTGGATTCATGGCAATTGCAGCGCCCATAGTATTTTTCAACGATTCATAAGCAACTCGCTGTAAGTTCAAATCTATTGTCGTTTGTAAATCTTTACCCTTGCGTGCTTTCTGATAGAAAGTTTTAGAACTTTTATTTCTCAAGCTCTTACCATGACGATCAACATAGACACGAGACTCTCCACGCGTACCTTGTAAATGAGCATCAAAAACTTTTTCAAGACCATCTTTACCAACAATATCTCCAAGAATTAGACCTTTAACGTGACCTTCTTGTAATTCTTTTTCATTGATCTGACCGACATAACCTACTGCATGCGCGCAAGCTTCTTTATTTGGATAGTATCTTGTAGCTTGCTTCTCGACGGCAACACCAGGTAATTTCTTTTCATTCTCAAAAATTTTAATCGCAGCCTCAACTGGGACATTGTCATCTAGAGTAAGAGGCAAAGGCATTAATGGATCCATCTCTCTAAAGATTTTTTTGATCGCTTCATAATCCTTATCAATAAAAGTCGATAACAAAGTAGCAACAACTTCTTTATCCTGATCATCACGAAGCACACCTGGATAAACAATCACACTAAGAGTTTGCTTACTTGTAGCAAGAATATTTCCATGCCTATCATAAATGACTCCACGCGGTGCTCTTAAAATTGATAATCTAGTTGTATTATTTTTGGCAAGAACTTTATACTTTTCATGCTCAAAAACTTGTAACTGTAATAATCTCAATCCTAATATTGAGGCAAGGACAATGGTTAAGTAATAAAGAATATTGCTCTGGTTTATCATTCAGTGTCAGGGCTTTGATTTATCCCAAATCATCACTAGTTTACAATGATTTTCATAAGCTAGCTTGATGCTCTAGAATTAAATTAGATGGCAAGCGAATTAATGATCGATATTAAAAATCTCAGAAAATCCTACGTGGATAATTTGATTTTTGAAGATATTAATTTAGAAATCTACAAAGGTGAGACTTTAGCCTTAATTGGCTTTTCGGGTTCAGGCAAAAGTACCCTATTAAAAATTATTGCGGGCTTAGAGGAAGCCGACTCCGGAGAAGTAAAACTTGGAAGTCAAAAACTAGGAATGGCTTTTCAATACTCCGCACTTTTTGATTCGATGAGTATAGAAGATAACGTTGCTTTCCCTTTATGCGTAGGTGAGCATGCAGAACCACTTCCTGCAGAAGAAATTGATCGACTAGTATCTGAGAAATTAGGCTTAGTAGGACTATCTGGAATAGAAAATCAATATCCAAATGAACTCTCTGGTGGTATGAAAAAAAGAGTCAGCTTTGCTCGAGCAATTATCAACGACCCAGAAATTATTCTTTACGATGAACCTACTGCAGGATTAGATCCCGTAGCCAGCACTATTATCGAGGACATGATAGTTAAACTGCAAAGCAGAACTAACTCCGCCGGTATAGTTGTAACCCACCAAAGATCAACCATTAGAAGAGCCGCAAACAAAGTAGCCATGCTCTATGGCGGTCATATTGTTTGGTCCGGTACTTCAAAAGAACTCTTTGATGAAAAGAATGATAATGAATTTGCTAAGCAATTCAGAGAAGGGAATATCGAAGGACCAATGGTAGTGCAGTCTTAAAACAAATGCGTCATTGCGAGCCCACGCAGTGGGCGTGGCAATCCAGAAACTACTTTATTTCCTTGCCACCGAAGAAGTTTAATCCAGCTCCCACAACTTCATCTAGCTTCAAGTTCTGATTTGAGAGTTCAGTAGATTCGTATGGAGAACTCTCTGGTTCTTGCGCCTTGCTTGGTTCAGCCTGAGCCTGAGTTGTTAGCGGCTCTTTACTAGCTTCCGCAGTAGCTACTATCTCATCAGCAACATCTACTTGCATATTTTGCACAATAGTACCCAAGCTCTTTTCAATAGCGGATTGAATTTCTTCTTTTCGAGCTTCTAGCTTAGTTTTAAGGAATTTAAATTTCACTGGCATTTGAATAAATGCAGTGCCATTTTTAACTTCAACAAACCTGGCTTGGCTACTGACATACATGCCGCGTGAACCAGGAGATAAATAATCCAAGAAAGCTTCACCCGAAGCTTTAACACTACTCTGAACCTGCGGCTCAGCCTGCACTACTTCTACTTTAGGAAAAGTTTGTACTGGAATTGGTTTAGCTTGAACTTGAGGCTTAGGAATTGCTTGCTCTGGAACCCTAGCAGCTACTGGCTTAGAAGCCGTTACCGGCGATCCATTTTCTAAAGCTTCAATTCTAGCAAGCAAATCTTTAACTACTAGAATATCTGCTCTGTAACAAATTTTCACCAACCAAGCTTTGAATAGATTTTTGCTGTTACCTGATTGTTTGATTTTATTTTCAAGTTCAGTCAACGAATCAATGATTTGTACTATTTCAAAGTTTTCAATCTTCTCTGTTTTAAGCAAAGCAATTAATTCTTGAAGATTCTCGGCATAACTAGCTTTGATTTCTAAACCATTATTTGCTTCCAGCAAAGTCAAGAAGTAGTTAGTCAACTCTTTAGTAATAAGCAAAGCATCTCTTCCTGCTGCCAGGAGCTGATCAATTTGCTCCAGCAAAGCTTGAGGATTGCGTTTCAGGATATTAGTAACTAATTCATTTAGTTCTTTAAGAGCAACTGTTCCCAAGATTTCTAAAACTCTATTGATATCAATTGCATCAGTTTTATTTGAGAAAACACTTAATTGATCCAAAAGACTTAAAGCATCACGCATTGCACCATCTGAATGATCAGCAATTACTCTAATCACTTCGTCATTGATATTAATTCCTTCTTTCGTAACCACAAAGTTCAAACGCTCACAGCAATCATTAATAGTAATTGGCTTAAAACGCAGTTGCTGACAGCGACTTGCAATAGTCTTAGGAACCTTATCAACTTCAGTAGTAGCTAGAATAAAAACAACATTTGCAGGTGGCTCTTCAATAGTCTTAAGCAAAGCATTGAAAGCTTCCTTAGTAAGCATATGAACCTCATCGATAATATAGATTCTGTATTTGCCAGCAATACTAGCCAGATTAACTTTCTCGATCAATCTTCTAGCATCATCAACGCCACCGTGACTAGCAGCATCGATCTCTACCACATCAGTGCTTGATGAATTGATTATGCCTAAACAGCTTTGGCAAGTACCACAAGGTGATACTGTCGGGCTCAAACCATCAATAGGTTGTAAACAATTTAAAGACTTCGCAAGAATTCTTGCCGTACTAGTTTTACCCGAACCTCTGGGACCAGTTAAAAGATAAGCATGAACAATTTTACTGTTCTTAATTGCATTAATAAGAGTGTCTTTTACCGAATTTTGACCTAGAATATCCTCAAGTTTTTGAGGTCTATACTTCAAGAAAAGCGGCTGGTAGTGATTATTTGCCATCATTAATACATTAGCATTTTTGTACTTTATAATTCTCAGACAGCAAAATTTCATTCTACGAAGTGAACTTATGCAGCAAGCGTGACATAATTTGCGAATCGAAAGTTGAGTAGCCCGTAGGGGAAGGCCGTTGGGTGCCGCCCCGAAGGGCGTTAAGCTCAACTTGAGATGAGTAACTATTATGTCCGCAAAGCGAATCGTGAACGAGAAGAAGGAAATTGCTGTCGAATAATCACATTACACAGTAGGAATATTTAAAATGATAAAATCATAACCATGTTCGATCTTGAGATTTTAACAACTGGCTACAATGGCTTATTTACCGGGTTAATTCTTGGTTACTTGATTTCATTGATTCCAAACAAGCGCAAAAATCCAGCTAAAGGTTGCTCTCATAATACAGATGATCTCAAACTCAAAAACGAAGTTCTCAATGACAAAGTTAAACAGTTAGAAGCTCAAAACAAAACTCTTGAGAAGGCTTTAGATAAGGCTATTAAGAGCTAGCCGATGCTCTTGGGTGGAATTGTTTATAAGCGGTTAGAAGTCTATAATCTCTATCTTTAACAAAAGGCTGATAAAAATTACTGAGCTTGATCCCAAGAATTTCTTCTATTTCATCAGGCAATTTACCCTCATTGAGCAAATTAATTATTCTACTGCGCTTGAGCTGAGAATTACGCAAGGATAGTTCTTGTAATACTTCAGCAAGTTCAATATTAGTTATTCTTTCAGCAAAGTGTTTGCGAGAAACGAAGAGTGGATCTTTCAAACCATTAAGTTCATTACCACTCAAAAGCTCTTGCCTAAAGGATTTCAGGTAAATCTTTAAAGCTTCTTGTAACTCAGGAGAAATCTGCAAAGTTATATTTCTAGCTTTAATTTTGCCTTGTGCCTTGTTATAATCCTCAAGATTTAAGGCAACTAATTCATCAATAGAAAGATACAACTCATAAATTGTTTTTATAAGCAAAGATGAATAGTCAAACTCATTAACAAAATCCTGAGTGAGCTTAGAGGAAATTTCATCAGAACTATAATATTTAAAATCATTATAGGAGATATTCAATTTGATATTCCAAAAAGGATTTTCTTCTAGGTTCAACCAATTAATAAATTGTCTTAAACTACTAGCTTTTACAATAAAACTAGATTCAGCATAATTATCTTCAAGATGCATAATGAAGTCAGTAATTGACTTTGCCGAGATTCCCAAATCTCCATTACTCAATAAAAATTCCAGGAAATAATTTAAATCTCTTTGGATATTTTCAATAGTAGATTTCTGTTTATCAGAGTTAGTATTCAGAAACTCAATAAAGTAACTAACTAGTTCTTTGTTAATTAAAGAATTATCCATTAGTTTTTTTAGTTATAGGTCTGTTTTTCAATAGTTCTTTTAAGTCAGAATGGATATTATACTTATCAACAAATTTTACGATCAAAGGCGTACTAGGGTCCCAGCCAACATTTAATAGATGCCTTAAATGATCTACAGGACTACAGTTTTTATTCAGGGTACTAGATTCAGCGTCTACTACTTCTTCTTCAGACATAGTTTTATTTTAGCAAACGCCCAAAGGGCTTTATAAACCTTGGTATGAATCCATTTGAGTAGTAGTACCAGCTCCAGGCGTAGTAGTGTTAGGAGTCGGATTAGGTGTTGGCGTAATAATGGCAGGAGTAGTATCAGTAGAATTAAACTTCTTGTCTAATTCATCTTTGTTCATTTGATCAATAGTTTTTTCATTGATTGCATCAATTTCTTTTTTAATCTCATCATCTTGAGTCATTATTGCTTCATTAGCAGATTCCCAAGTAGTTTCATCTTCAAAAAGAATTTTAGAAACCATTACTTCATAGTAAGCATCATCTCTATAATACTTATCTCTAGTGAATTTTAATTTCTGAGTTCCATTTGCTTTTAAAATATTTACACTATTAGTTATGATTTTGTGATTAACATATCTTTCAAAAGGATGTCTCTCAGACCAGAATAGTTGATAAGTCAAAATTCTTTTATTAGTTTTATTTTTTACCTTAGTTTCAAAAGTGCTCAAAGCATCATGTAATTGAGAGAATTTTATAGTACCCTTATCCGCAATTTCTGCTTTAAGGATTTCAATTGGACAATCAGTATCATTAATAATATAAATAGCTTCCTTATTAGGTTTGCCAAAGATTTCAATCAAATGATCAAAATCTAAAAATTCAGCTTCTGGATCAAAAAAAGTATAAGCTCTTGCTGAATTAATGCAAATTAAAGACAAGATGAATAAAAAAGTCAGTAATAGTTTTGATCTCATTATTATTGTTTATTTCCTTGCGCTTGTACAAAAATTTGTTGCTCATCTTCACCAGATCTAATGTGTGGAGTAATAAGAATTATAAGCTCTCTACTTCTCTTAGACTTACTACCATTAGCACTAAATAAACTTCCAATGATAGGAATTCTACTTAAGATAGGAATTTCATTGGTGTTTGCATTACTCTTGGTATCGTCAAACAAACCACCAATAGCAATTGTTTCATGATCATTCACTTGGATTTCAGATGACAACCTACGTCTTACAGTAGTTCTTGGAACTCCGCTTCGTTGATCTATCTCACCATTAGCAGAAACTTCAACTTCAATCTTCACTGTTACTACACCACCACTACCCACAGTAGGAGTAATGTCCATAGAGTTACCAGCAGTTACTCTTTGAATTCTTTGATTCTGAACTACACCAATAGTGTTACCAGTAGGATCAGCTGCATTTAGAACAACGTTTACATCATTATCGAAATTGATCTTTGCACTCTTACCACTAGTAACTAAGAGTCTTTGGTTAACTTTAGTATTACTGTTATCTCTGTTTTGATTAAAGGTTGGAGTATGAGCAAAAACTCCAAACTCATCAGGACCGACATTTAAACCAAATCCTCTTGCAACACTGCCATTACCAACAAGATTACCAATCCTTCCTAAGGTAAATGGTGACTGCAATAGATTAGTGGCTCTTGCAAAGTTTCTTGAAACTTCAACAAGCTTCACGTTCAATTCTACTTGAGGTAAAGGTCTATCAATAGTTCTAATAAACTCATATAACTTAGTAAGGTCTTGTTTAGAACCTTCAGCAATAAAAGCGTTTTGGTTCTCACTTACTTGTACTAAATTTTTCAAATCAGCAGGAAGAAGTTTTTGTGCTTCTTGAGCTTGTAAATATTTCAGTGGGAAGAAAACTGTTTTCTTATCAAGTGAGAAATTTTTATTAGCTGCACTATAAACCACGAAAGTATCATCTTTACGCGTGAAATTAAATTGGCTACCTGCAAATAAAAGTTCGAAAGCATCTTCAACATTTACTCCACGCACTCTTAAAGTAACTCTCTCAGTTGGAGTCGCAGTCATCACTACATCTACTCCATACTTATTAGCCATATCTTTAATGATCGAAGAAAGATCTTCATTGTCATAAATCAAGTCTGTATATCTATCATCAAGAGGTAGAGTTAAATCTACATCAGTACTATCCATACTAGAACTTAAAGTAGTTGTTCTTTGCGCACGTTTTTTGAGAATAGTATAACTATCACCACTAACAGAAAAATCTACATCAGCAGCTTCAACTAAACTCAAAAATGCTTTAGTAAAAGGTTGGTTATTAATTTCAACTACAGAAATAATATCTCTATCTTGTATTTGACCAGAGACAGTAATACTCTTACCAGAAACTCTTGCTAAAGTTGCAAATGCATCTCTTACAGGAATACTTCTTGCAGAGAAGTTAACGCTAGGATCATCTTTGGGAGCTTGTTTGGTAGTAACAGCTTGTGGCTTTCTTTCGTTTTTAGGTACTCCAACAATTTCAATTAGCTTTTCTATTTCAGCTAAGTCTTTAGGATTTTGTGGATCTAAACCATTTAAAAGTTTTCCATGTTGAGAATAAAGTTTAATTATGTCCTCTTTAGGACGAGAAGTTGATTTAGCAAGTTCGTTATATCTAGCTTCTAAATCACTTGCTTTAATTCCTAATTCTTTTTGGATTTGCAAATCCGATTCTGAAAACGTTGTTGCATTACTTGGCGTAATAACAGTTGATGTTGTTTGTACAGTACTAGAATTATTAGCTGGAGCTGGACTTGTTGTTGCTGCCGGTGCAGTAGTCGTAGTCGTGGTTGTAGCAGCAGGACTTACTACAGTAGTAGTTGTTGTCTTTGTTGCTGCTGGAGCCGTTACAGCTTTAGGAGTAGTTGCTGCTGGTCTAGCTGGGGCAGCAGGCTCTTCATCTCCATAAAAACCATTGTCCTCATCATCCCACTCTTCATCTTCATCCCAGTCATCATCATCAGCGGCAATTTGATTATTAGGTACAAAATTATTTCCTGCAGGAACTCTTGATGAACCAATTGGTGCAGCTTTAACTTGAGAACTTATATTAAAGACAAGAACTTGGCTTAAAAAGAGTGATGATAAAAATAATGCTTTGAATTTACGCATATTATTGGCTTACGACTGCAAGGACGATCTTATTAGCAATCAGTTCCTGTGAATATTATATATACTATTCCTTCTCTTTTTCTTCGGATTTTTCTTCTGTCTTCTCAGTTTCTTTCTCAGGCTGATCTTTCCTGGTTTTATGTTCTATTCTAATCCTTTCAATAATTGCCTTAACCTCATCTTCAGTAGGTCCACGGCTTTCATCTGAGTCAGTATCTGTATGAGAAACATAGCTACCACCAACAATTTTAAAATTAGAACCTTCCCAAGGGGTTTCTGATGGTGCTCTTAAAATTTCGCCCGGATCTTCGGCATGCGGATTAAAAGGTAGTAGTTTTTGAGCTTCTGCCTCGTCATCTTCCTGAGAACTAACATTTTCAATCACATGCTTAGTAGTCACGGCTTTCTTAGCCATTCTTCTTTTTTTAACGACTACAGCTGATGTAGATGAATTAACAATATAGTCTGGAAGTTCAGTGATTACGTTAAGATCAAGAAGTTTTTTCTTAGCTCTTTCAGCTCTTTCTTTTTCTTCTTTCTCTCTAGCTTTCTTTTCTTTCTCTTCTAATTTAAGTCTTTTAGCTTCTTCTTTCTCAAAGCGCTTACGCTCTTTGTCCTGCTCTTTAGCAAGTCTCTTAGCTTCACGTTCTTTAACTTTCTCAAGTTTAGATTGCTCTTTCTCTTTTAATTTATCGAGACGATCTCTCTCTTTCTGTTTAAGTCTCTCTAAACGCTCTTTCTCAAGCTGTTTAGTAGACTTCTCTCTTTCTTTGAGTTTGAGAAGCTTTTCACGCTCTTTTTGTTTTTGGAATTTTTCGCGCTCTTTCTCTTTACGAATTTTTTCGCGTTCTTTTTCTTTACGGAGTTTTTCTTTCTCACGTTCTTTTTGTAATCTAAGCTTTTCTCTTTCTTTAGCTAACTTTTCTTTGAGTTTTGCTTGAGCTAGCTTGTCTTTTTGGACTTTAGCGCTCTTTTTCGCTTGTACTTTAGAACTTGCTGCCGTCTTTTTAACTGGCTTAGTAACTTTCTTCGCAACTTTCTTAGTTGCAGTTACTTTCTTAGTAGTTTTCTTTGCTTTCTCAGAACTTGCTTTTGACTTAGAAGCTTTAGTTCGCTTCTTATTATCTTCTTTACGTTTAATAGAATATAACCTTTTTCTTTCAAGTTCACAGTCCCTACAAGAATTTGGCCTGTAGGTGACTCTATTTTTAGCATTTAATTTAACACCACAAACAGTGCAGTTGGCATGCATCTCACAAAGAATTCTATATCAAAAAGCCAACTTGGCCAAGGCCAATCGGCCAAGCTAAGCTATAAAACTTCTTTTTTTTAAGATATTATTTATTTTAGCTATGCTTTCTATAGCTAATTGAGTTAATTTTGTCAGCTAAAAAAAAAATAAATTCATTAGAACAAATTCGTCCCCTTGATTCGGGGCTTAAGAGTTTTGATAGTAAGAAGTTCAATTTGACTCTTAATAGAGAAATTGCTGAGACACAAAATCTCAATAAGCATGAACAAATCTTCTACAGGCTCCTGGGATTTTTCCTTACCGGGCAAATTGATAAATTTAGCCAAATCATTCAAGAAGATCCCAGTCTAGTTTCAAGCTTGGAGATCAAAGCCTTAAAAGTTCTGGCGTATCTTAAACAGAATCAAGAATTGACGGAAAAAGATATTTTCCCTTTTACTCTAATAGGAACCCTAAGCAAGAGAAAAATATCAGAGAACCTAGCTCGCAAATTAACTTGGTTAATCAAAGCTCTACACAAAAATATTTCTGCTTTTGATTTGCATGCAGAGGAGTCAAAAGATTTTAAATCCAAGTTATGGAAACTTAATGAGTTAATTCCAGAATTTACTTTCCACTATAGTCTTTTAATTCTCGAAGAAAAAATCACTGACCAATATGAAAATCTATTTAAAGAAGTAAATGCTTACAAAGTTAATTTAGATGATCTCTTCGATGCAGAAGAAGTAGAGAGGCAAAGTAAATTAGAAAAGATCTGGAAAAATTTTTTACTCAGCCTCTATTATCGCCGTCTTGGTGATGCAGAGCAAACTGAAAAATATTTAGAGGCATATAGAGAAGTTTTTGATCTTGAACTTTTTAAACCAGTCAAAATCGAAGCTTTAGGCAATAGTACTTTTTATCCAGGAACTGAAGTCTTAGCTAATTGGGAAAAGATTTTAGAAGAAGCAGATGGCTTCCAAAGAGAAACAGAAACTCTTGCCGGCTTACATACTTATACTTGCGACTACTTTAGTTGTTCAGATTGTTGCTCACATACTTTCCCAATAATGAGCCTTACTGAATTTAAATATTTAAGTGATTGGCTCGAAAAAAATAATTATGATGTCGAGAAAATTCGTCAGCGCTCAGAAGAGATTCAAGAAGAACATCTCAAGCTTTATGGTTCTCGCTTAGAGATACTTGATAAAACACTTCCTGAGAATTTAATTAGAGGTGTAGAGAATCCTCATGGTTTTAAATTTCGTTGTCCATTTTTGGAAGAAGGTAAATGTTCAATTCATCCAGCCCGTCCACTTATATGTAGAGGTTTTGGATCTAGCACTGATAATGAAGTGAGTATCAAGACTTGTAATTTTTATCAAACTCAATTTATGCATAATGCTGGACCCGAGAATAAACGTTATGCCTATGACCTACGCCAAGCACAAATGCTCGCTCGTTCAAGTGATAAAGCTTTGACGAAAGGTAAAGAGCTTAAGGGGACGCTGGTGGCGTGGTTTAGTAAGAATGATGACTTCGCCTAAAAATTAGGTTTCTCAACAAGCTCAGGGAAACGTGAAGCTAAATAAAGCGGATATTTATTGATCTTTATTTGAGAATTCACTCTTAAATTCTGCGCACTAAGAATTGAAGATAGCTCTGGCTTATACTTTTCCCGGAAAATTGCCAAACTTTGAGATTTAACAACCCAACCTGATTTAACTTCTACTGGATATAACTTTCCAGAAAAATCCATAAGAAACTCTAATTCATTACGATTTTCTTTCCAAGCAAAAAATGGTTTATATGAACCCAAAACAGAGAGTAATTCTTGAGCAACAAAATTTTCTGCCATAAATCCTTTGTAAGTACCATAGTCGTATGCCAGTATTGATGCAGGTTCTAAATCAATCATAGCTCCAAGAATTCCTATATCAAAAATAAAAAGTTTAAATGCTTCTTTTTGAGCAAATGCCTTTAAGGGTAAATTTGGTTTATCAATCAAAAGTACTTTAATGATAAGACCAACAGCTTCAAGCCAATCAATAGTACTTTCCAATCTTGAATAACGATTCTTAGATGGTATAACTTCAGAAAATTTAAACTTAGCACTGGAACCATTGTGTGTAGTCGATAATTGTTGGGGAATATTAGACCAAAGTTTTTGCAAATGCATCGCGTTTTCTTTGCCAGAATGCTTAGACATATCTGCAATATATTCTCGGATTATTTCTTTTTGTTTTTTCCTAACTTGAATAAAAGCCTCATAAGGAGTATCTTTCATGGAAATATAGTTTTGCAAGACTTCCGGCAAACCACCTATGATCATGTAGATTTTCATAAGCTCCCATAATTTTTTATGAGCAGCTTCAGGTAAAGTTTGGTTACTAATATTAGTTAGCAACTTTAAAAGTTCTTCTTCATGCATTGCATCTAAAAATTCAAAAAAATTCAAAGGATACATTTCCAAATGATCAACCTTACCTACCGGAAATGAAGTTTCATTTAAACTCAATCCCAATAGAGACCCGGCACAGCAAAGAGCAAGCTTAGGAAGTTTTTCTGCAAAATACTTTAAGCTTGTAAGCGCTTTCGGACATTCTTGTATTTCATCAAATATTAAAAGATCATTTTCAATATCTATACTTAAACTCAATTCAAAAGAAAGCTCTTGTAGAATCCGTTGCGGATCCAGATCTTGTTCAAAATATTTTTTCAAGCCTGGCTTTTCTTCGAAATTAACATAGTGAAATTGTTTAAAAAATTTTTGACCAAAATCTTGAAGAATATAAGTTTTGCCAATTTGCCTTGCACCTTTAATAATCAAAGGTTTTCGCTTCGGATTTTTTTGCCATTTCTGCAAATCAAGGCTTATCTTTCTTTTCATGATTCTTGTAAATTATGCCACAAATGACACTTTTTACATGCAAAAAATGCCATAAATGACACTTTTTACACGGAAATAATACCTTCATTGAAAAAGAGCTTCATTTTAGAGCAATTTCAAAATACCGCTTGACATATAGGTGGTAAGTTGTGTAAGATTTTGTTTACTATGAGTTTTATGGATATGTTCAACAGTGCAGTAAGTGGCCTTACCCAAGTCGCAGGAGCAGGGGCACCAGCGCAGCCGAATAATGATGTTCCAAATTCACCTGAGGCAGCAACAAATTCTGCACCTAAATTTAGCAGAGAAGATTTAAGAGCAGTATTAGCTGATCCAGAACTTACAAAAGCAATAAAGCAAGCATCTGAAGACGGAATGAAAGAAGGCTATATTAAACTCATGAAACACTTTCTGGCGGAACTTCCAAGATTGCTTAAACCGATGCTTAAGCTAAGTGCTGGTGCAGATCCAATTACAGCATTAAATGATTTCATGGCAGGCATTATGGGTGCATTTAATAATATGACTGGCAGTAAAGCATCAGCAGCAACTGTTACAGAAACTCCTAAAAATTTAGTGGAAGGCAAACCAACTGCTGAGTCTTCTCAAGCTAACGATATAATGAAAGTTCTCGCGCAATACATGCCACAAGCACAAACTGCTCAAGTAACAGCGTAATTATTTAGAAGAAATTCTTGCGTGCTAAAATCATTGCATGAATAAAAATTTATCTCGTAGAGAGTTCCTAGCAAGTATCGGTGTAACTGCAGGGGCTATAGGACTCGCTCAATTAGCTGATTTGGGCAAAAGTGTTCAAGCTAGAACCAATATACTTGCAAGAGGCAGAGACAAAGATTTATATCCTATCTTAGAAAATGGCAAATACATCAAAAAAGATTTTTCACATCTTACTAGAAATAAAAAATTAGTTTTCAGCCCTGAGATCATCCAAAATCATATCGGGCTCTACAATGGCTACGTTGATAATGTAAACAAAGCAGAAGCGATGATGGCAAAAGGTGAAGTAGATGATTACTCACTTAAGCATCTTGCATTCTCACTTAATGGTATGGCTTTGCATGATATTTATTTTTCAAATATAACCACTGATACTACTAAGCGTTCAAGCAATTTAAATAAAGCGATAGAAGAAACTTTTGGATCTTTTGATGCATACATGAAAAACCTAACTACTATTGCTAGCAAAATGGAAGGCTGGTCTATCACTGGATTGAATTTACTTAACGGTAAAATTTTCAACTACGGTGAAGATACTCACAGTGGCAATTTCCCAAATTTTGTAGTGCCAATTCTTGCGTTAGATGTTTATGAACATGCTTATGTAACGGACTTCTCTAAAGAAGGCAAAACCAGATATATCAATGTCTTCACCCAAACTATTGATTGGGACTTAGTTAGCCGTCGTTACGATGCTGCTAAGAATTTGGTGTAAAATCAGAATTGTATGCCGTCATCCTGAGCCCACGCAGTGGGCGTGAGGATCCAGTCATCCAACAGCTCCTAGCAGTCTGGATTCTTACGGCTACTTCGTAGCCTCAGAATGACAGATACAGAAAAATACCACGAACTAATCCAAAAGCTTAACCGCTGGAATGATGCTTACTATTTAGAAGATAATCCAGAAGTAGACGATGCTGTTTACGATGCAGCTATGCTCGAACTGCTTGAGATCGAAAAAGAATCTCCAGAATTAGTTAGTTCTGAAAGTCCATCTCAACGCGCTGGTACAAGCATCGCTACTACTAAATTTGCCAAGGTCAAACACTTAGTGCCAATGATTAGCTTAGCTAATGCTTTTGGTGAAGGCGAGATTAGAGATTGGGAAGAGCGCATCAATAGAATTATTGGCGAAGAGACTCCTCGCGGTTATGTATTTGAACTTAAAATCGACGGACTAAGTATTGGCATAGATTACAAAAATGGCAAACTCATTAAAGCTGCTACCAGAGGCGATGGCAAGATCGGTGAAGATGTAACCGAGAACATCAAGACCATCAAAAGCTTGCCAAAAACCATTGATTACCAAAAAGCTTTTTCTATTCGCGGTGAAGTTTATATCTCTAAGAAAAACTTTGAGCAAATTAACGAAGAACAAAAAGCCAAAGACGGCATAATTTATGCCAATCCCCGCAACACTGCATCGGGCTCCCTGAGACAGTTAGACTCACAGATTAGTGCCTCAAGAAATTTAGATCTATTTAGTTATGCATTTTTTTCGTTTAATGCTCTTGGAGAGCTCGGCAGTACTCGTGAAGAAAGTGATATAGAAAATGACTTCAGAACTCACTACGAGTGCTTAGAATTCCTAGATAAACTCGGCTTCAAAACTAACAAAGACAATAATATACTTTGCAAAAATATCGATGAAGTTATAAATCTTTACCATGAGTGGCAAGAACAAAGACATGCACTTGGATACGAGATCGATGGTGCAGTTGTAAAAATTAATGAAATTGATTTACAAAAAACTCTTGGCTCTACTGCTAAATCTCCACGTTGGGCTATTGCCTTAAAATTCCCAGCAGAGATCGCTGAAACCCAAATAGAATCAGTGGTCTATGAGGTTGGCAGATTAGGCACCATAACCCCAGTAGCAAATCTCATGCCGGTTAAACTTGCCGGCACTACTGTTAAAAGAGCTACCTTACATAACTTCGATCAAATAGAAAGACTTGGAGTGAAAGTACTGGACTTTGTTAAAGTACGCAAAGCTGGAGAAATTATTCCTGAAATTATTGAAGTGAATCTTGAGAAGAGATCAGCGAGTGCTCTGGAAATCACAGTACCTACCCACTGTCCAGCTTGCGGCTCAGAGATCGAAAAAGATGAAAGTAGTTATCGCTGTATAAATATTGCCGGTTGCCCTGTACAGATTCAACGCCGTTTACAACATTGGTGCTCTAAAGGAGCTATGGATATTAATGGTGTAGGACCAGCATTAATAGCATCGTTACTAGAGCATAAATTAATTGCAAACCCTTTAGATTTATATAGATTAAAAGTTGCCAACTTAATAAACCTTGAACGCATGGCGGAGAAATCTGCAAACAATGCAATTGCTTCCATAGAAGCCAGTCGCAGCCGAACTTTCAGCAAGTTTCTTTATGGCTTAGGCATCAAGCATATTGGAATAAATGTTGCAGCTTTAATTGCAAATTACTATCCAAATCTTGAAAGCCTAGAAAAAGAAATTATAGAAAGTAAAGGCGAGAATTTAATCAAGGTAGATGGGCTTGGAATAAAGATCATTGAGTCCTTAGTACAATTTTTCGATTCGGAAAATTTTAAAACGCTTAAACAACAATTAGAAGCAAATCCAGATTTGCTTGCTTTACAAAGTGACGAAGCTAAAAAACTTAGTAATAAACTTGAAGGCAAGAGCTTTGTCATCACTGGAACTCTTGCAGAGAGTAGAACTTACTATGAAGATTTGATCAAAGCCAATGGTGGCAAAGTTAGTGGCTCAGTTTCTAAGAAAACATCTTACTTACTATGTGGTGACAGTCCAGGTTCTAAATACGATAAAGCTAAAGAGCTTGAAGTTGAAGTGCTTGATGGCGATGGTTTTGATAAGTTATTAGGCAGCTAATAATTTAATTCAAGTAATCAATAAGCAAAAATGGATTATACTTTATCCCAAATTAAATACTTTAACGATCGAATTAAATCAGCATAATCAGAATATCGTGTACCATTTTCCTTTCTCAATAAAGCCTTGAGCTGATCGTATGTAAATGTCATTTGCTTAAGCAGCTCGGGGAGATAGTCATAGAAATTATCAGGAGCCCCATCTGGATACTTTCTTCGCATTTCTTTTTTGAATTCATCAACTGTTACATATACTTTAGGTGCTTTGTAGCCATCCCAAATTGCATTGGCAAGGACCTCATTATTATCTCCCCAATTAATTATTCTATTACTTACAGCAAATGTTTTAAGCCGGTCATCTCCCCAGCCTTTAATAATAGATTTAAGATTTCTTATTAAATTATTTCCCGGTTTTTTAGGACAAGCCTTTCTTATTAATTCAACGGCTTCATCCCAAAAGAAAACAGTTTGTATTTTAATTTCCTTAGGCCATATCAAGTTTGCAATGTCTTCAGATATTTTTGCAAAATCTTCAATTTGTGATTCACTCATCCTGCCTGACTTTAGATATTTTTCTCTGAGATAATCTGCATATAGATCTTTTAACATTCTAAAACTAATGCCCGTTTCTTCTTTTAGACCTCGATCTTTATATTCATCTATGCTTCGGAGGTAATCTGTTAACCTCTCAGGTCTCTTTGGACACTTTGCTCGAATAATGCCAAGAAAAGTTCTAAAATCCTTACAAGATATAGCATTTAATTTTAATCTGGTTCTTTTAAGAACTTCAGAAAAAAGAAGTGCTCTTAAATCCTCTCCTGCAAAACCTTCTATTTTAATTTTAGATAAAGGATCTGGTCGCAAATGAGTTTGGTTTTGTCGGGTTCTATCAATACCAGCTTTATCAACTTTAGAACTAGAGTCTGAATACCTGCCAAACCTAGTTCCCCGGTTTGATGCAGGTTCTTGATTCAAAGGATTATCCGCAGGAAAATAATTCTCAAGGTCAGTCCTATCCATTAATAAAGAATCATCGACTTCAGCCAATGATGCTAGAACTGTTAATAGTTTTTTAAATGGATGCTGCCCGACAATGTCTTTTAGCTTATCTCCTCGCTTATGTAATAAAGGAACAATTATTTTAGATTTTTTCCTTGGGTTGTTTTCGTCTTGTCTTAAAGATCTTCCCACTTTCTGAATGATGGGTATTGACTCACGCTCTGGATCACGAAAATAAATCGAATCTACTTTCCGTAAATTTACACCCACTCCCAAACATTTTGCACTTGCCAAGACAGCTTTATCCGTGTTTTCATATTTAGCAAGAACATCTTTTCTGTATCCAGCACTATGCTTGCCTTCTAAGTAATCACTGTAAACATCCTCATATAATGCAGCATGTCTTTCTGCAAAATCAATTGCTCCCTGAACAGTACTATGAAAACTTAGAGCATGATTAACTTTGTGATCTCTCATTACTTTTTCCAAAGCAAGATTGTGAATAATTTCATCTAATTTACAGTTTTTAAAAATCTTAGAATACTTTTCTTTAGCTGCTTCGATCTCTTCTTCACTAATACCAACTCCTATTACTTCATAATCACAAAGACGTTTAAGATCATTTATTGCTCGACCAAAAGTAATTTTTTGTAATATGGGACCAAAAATTTTTTCATCTTTCATATCTACGACACATATATCGTCATCCTCATCTTCAAAAGTTCTTTCAGTACCAGTCATATACAGCCTATGTTTTATTGGTAAATGTAGATCATTGTGAAAATAAGTATATTTAGTAGCACCAAGCTTTTTCTTAGCTGTGTAGTGAGCTTCATCAGCAATGCCTAGGTCAAACCACAAATGATATGGATTAGCTAAGGTTATTGTCGGTAGACTATCATATGTACAAAAAACTACTTTAGGTTTACCAGGTTTTGAATAAAGAAATTCTTGGACCACATTTGCATCAGTAGTAACCTTGGCTTGATCTGTATCAATGTCAGCAGGAGAAAGATCGCCAGAATCATCATCAGATTTCTTTGGTTTATCTATTACAGTGGGGTCTGAACATACACAAATATAATCAAAATCTTTGCTTCTTTGCTCTAACCATTCATCTTTTGTTTGCTTAAGTAGAGCAAGTGACGGCAAAGCAACTAAAGTCAGATCTGGATCACCCATATCTTCTTTTATCCAAAGACCTGTTACTGTTTTCCCCATGCCACAAGATATAATCTCTGTAGCTCTTCTAAGTTTTTTATCTCTAAACCCAATTACAGCGTTATCTACGGATTCAATTTGATCTGGATATCGTTTATATTTTTGTTTTTTTGTATTAGTTTTTAAGCCTTCACTGGAATTAGATAGTAAACTTGTATCAGCTTTTGAAAGTTGGCAAATAGCCTGTTTCCTAGCATTAGATACGGCGGGATCAGATGATTGCCGTGATTGCTTTTGCTTGGTTTTTAAACCTTCCTGGACAATTGTATTTTTGTTCAGCTCTGTTGAATTTGTAATCAAAGCAGGGGGAATCTTAGACATTTAAACCTCGCCTTGCTCCAAAGATTTAACAAAGAGATTAATAGGCCTAATTAAGTAATTGTGAGGACCAACTGAAAGCTCATTAATAAAGTCCTCTACTTTGCAAATAACTTGTCCACAATCTATATTAGTATCAAGACCAAAATCATTAAGAGCAGACTTTCCCCAGATTGCATTAACAAGATAAATTGAAAAATCTAGTTCTCCAATTTGTAAACCTTGCAAGAGGGTTGGACTCCCACGTGTAAATTGATTATAGAACTCTTTGTATTTTATCCAAAAATTCTTTTTATGATTTTCTGTAAGTTTATCAATTCTTGTTATAGATAACTTTGGTGGAAGATCTGAAGTTTTAGAGGTTTCGTGTTGGGATTTTTCTGATGATAATTCTACAGATCTTGTTCTGAGTTCTTCTTTGAGATCAGCAATGGATATGGCTTGATCGGCTTGATCGGGAGAAGCTGGGGTTCGGACAGAATCTTTTTCTGCTAATAGGCTAGAACCACGGACCTTTATGCGATTTACCTGCACCTGCTCATGATAACACTGTTTGACTTGTAATGGGATTCAAGGGGTTTATACAGTTTCAGCAGTTAATGCCAACTGTTTATCAAATTTGTCTCTAATATCACTAGGGCAATATAAAGAACTTATTATAGGAGTGTGGAGTTTATCAAGTAACTTTCTTTGTGCATTTGCAATTTGACAAGTTTCTCGGTACTTAGCAGGGTCACTGTCAGAGTAAGCTTCACAAGCATCGCTAATAGTATTTTCTATTTGTGAAATTTCTCTTAATGGATTAGACCCATCAACCAAATTAAGATTCATTGATAAATTTTTCAATGCCTTCTCTGTGGCTTTCGGATTAACTTTCCATGCATGATCTGCCATAACACTTAGATACTCACCTATATAATCATGACCTGAAGGACCTTTCTTCAAGGCTCTAATTCCTTTTGGTCCAGCTTCCTCTAAAATTTGAACAAGATCTTTACCAAAACTAAGAATTCCGTAGAAAGGAGTTTTTGGTTCATATAGTTTATTAGCTCCACCACTTCTCATGTTTAGAATTCTATAACAATTTGGGAATATGTCAATTTATTATCGTAAGAATTTTATGATTTAGCAAAAGCTCTATTAGAATGAGTCTTAAGAATGCAAAATCACAAGTTATTTATTAGTGTTCTTGGTGTTAGCTTAATTACAAGCCTAGGGTGCCAAGCCAAAGATATAGACATTGGTCTGCATGATGCAATCAATCGTCTCTACATTAGTGCTAATCAAGATTTCAAAATACAAGAAGGCGAGATCACTATTATGGAAAAGAAATCTAGCGATGCAGTGTTAGTGAGATCTTCACCAGCGGCTGCCAATTCATTAGTTATCGCATCAGCGCCAGATCTACTCACCGCAAAGTCTAAACTAATAATCTCTTGTAAAGAAACTAAAGAGCCTTGTATTTTACAAATCAAAACTTCACAAGAAGATACTAATAAACATGATAAATTTCGCGGCACTATAGTTATAGTTCCAAGCAAAGAAAGCTTTACGGTTATAAATCATGTAGACTTGGAAGACTACCTCAAAAGCGTCGTCCCGAGTGAGATGCAAGCTAGCTGGCCTCTTGAAGCGCTGAAGGCACAAGCAGTAGCAGCTCGCACTTATACACTAGCTAAACTTGGTAGAAGAAAAAATCTTGGCTATGATCTCAAACCGACTGTCGAAGATCAAATGTATCTTGGTTACAACCATGAAGATCCAAGAAGCACTAAAGCTGTCGAAGCAACTAAAGGCAAATTCCTTGTAGACAAACAAGGCAATTTTATCGATGCCTATTACAGCGCACATAGCGGGCAAGCTTCAAGCATGCCAGAACACACTTGGCAAATTAGTCCTAAGCATTATTTAGTGGCAAGCCCAGAACCTAGTGATGATAAAAAAAATTGGCAAAATACTTTTACAAAAAATGATCTTGAACTCAAACTCAAAGATCTAAAGTTTCAGGAGATTGCCGGAGTCTCAATTACTGAGCGCAGTCCTGAAGGTAGAGCAAGGCAAGTAATGGTAAGTGGTCTTAAATCTAATAAGGCAACTCTGCAACATCACACTTTAACTGGTGAAGAATTTAGACATCACCTAGGTTTAGCAAGTACTTACTTCAGTATCAAAAACCAAAACGTCAATGCAAACAATAATTACAGCATTACCCTAGAAGGCAGTGGACATGGACATGGTGTAGGTATGTCCCAATATGGTGCAAAACGTCTTGCCGAGAAAGGCAGAAACTACGAAGAAATTCTTGGACACTTCTATAAGAAAGCTAAGTTAGCGGAGTTTAAGAACTAGTTTAATTCTGCTTTAGTAGGAGCATCTTTAAAAGCTTGTTCTATTTTATTTGTATCAAGATTACCTGATGGTAATTGCTGTTTAAATTGTTCTAAAGCTGCAGTTAATTTAGGTTCATTATTAGCAAGATCTGCTTGAGCTCTTGTTAAGACTCGCTGCATGAATTCAGGATCTAGATTAATAGCCGAAAGATCTTTCATAGCTGCTTCAAAAGCTTGAGGAAATTCCTTAATTGCCTTATTAACAAGTTCAGCTAATTTTTGTGTAGGGATATCAAGCTTACCTTGCTCTGCGGCTTCTGATAAACTCACAAAGCTTCCAGCCGTTTTACTAAATAAATCTTTCAAAGTCTTTCTTATATCAGTTTGTTTTGCTTGCACAGTTCCAAAACCACTATTAACAGCAGTTTGAATGGCATCGCCACCAATTCCCATAAACTGTTTTACAACGCTTCCAATTGAAGTTACCAAAGGACCAAAAATTCCATCTAAAACTGCTGCTATTGGAGAGAAAGGATCAGCAGCTTTTGCTGCTTCAGCAGTTTGCTTACCTAGTGTAGCTGCTTCAGCTGCAACTTTTTGCATGTGAAGCTCTTGTGGAGTTAGGGTTGCAGCAGCTGGAGCTGGATTTGCAACTGCTGTTGTTTGATTAGCTTGAGCTACTAATTGAGGATTTGTTAATAACCCTGGATTTGCAGCGAATAATTTTAAAAGATCTGCTTGATTAGGAGCTGGTGTAACAGCTGTAGGAGGATTAGTTAGTGCAGCCAACTCTGCCATTCCTTGAACTTGTGTCTGTGGATTTGATGCCGTAGGAAAAGCAGCTTGGCCATTTTCTGTAACTACTTTTTGCGGAATTGCTTGAGCTAATGCATTCGATACTGGTGCGTTCATTTAAATTTCTCCTAAAACCTATAATAACAGATTACCTTTTAATTTATCAAGCTAAAATAACAATAATTGGACTACCACACCAAAGCCATCATACTCAAAACCCAGAAGCTAAGCGATTCCGACAAGATTCTTAGTCTTTATAGCCCTGAACATGGCTTGATTAAAGCCGTTGCTAAGTCAGCTTACAAGATTAACAGTGGTTTTGGAGCTAAAAGCGAAGTTCTTAACCTTGGGAATTTTCTTCTAGCTAAAGGACGCAATCTCGATATTATTCGGGAAATCAAAATTGAAAACACTTTCCGCAATATCCGCTCAGATTATTTATGCTTGAGTTTTGCTTTTTTCATGGTGGATCTTTTGGAAAACATTGCAATTAAAGATGATCACTATGCAGAGCCTTTTACTCTCTTAAAAAGCAGTCTAGAAGCTATGGACAAAGAAATCATCAATCCAATTCAAGGCAAAGATCATACAACTTTTACTCATGCACTAAATTTCAATTGGAAGTTAATTGAGTTCCTTGGCTACAAACCAGAACTCAATTATTGCAGCCTCACACAACGTCAGCGCCACGTAAATCAAGTCCCTGAATACTTTGATTACGAGAACGGTTCTATCACCAGTAAAGAAGCTTATAGTGACTACTCCACAGAGAACCCTTATGACAACCATATCCGCGCAATCAATAAAAGTACATTCAGGATTCTAGACTTAATGGATCAAAATCTTGATATTAATTCTAGTTCTGAAAAATTTTCAAATGAAGCTCTGGCATCAGCGATCAAATTACTCCACAAACACCTTGAATATCGAGTTCATAAGGAATTTAAGTCTTGGCGAGTTCTAGAGCCAGCTCTATCAATAATCTGATCTAGTACTTATAATTGATTTAGCGGTTAAACTGAAAAAAATGCTAAAGGTCGAGATATTAAGTGCCGTTAACTAAGGGCAGAATGAGAGAGATTCCCACAGATTTCCATTCTCGAATTAAATGAAAAAACTTGCAATCACTTTACTTACAACCTTCACTCTAAGCTTAATTGCAGTTGCAAATGATAACGTAGATCCAGCGCTTAACGAAAACGCTATCAACATACCTAAAGAAGTTATCGAAGCGGAAATGAAGCAGTTGCACACCACTCTTACTCTTGAAGAAATTACTAATATCAATTCTGAAGTAGAGTCTGTGACTTCAACAACTAAACATCTTGAACAAAATATCTTAGATCTTGAAGAGCAATTAGAATTAATCAAAACTGATATTGCCAATATGGAAACTGAATTAAAAGATGTTGTAGCTTACGGCGGCGGCAAAGACCTAAGCAAATACGACACACCTAAGCTCGATGTTGCTGAAGTCGAAGTAGTTAATGGTGATGTTTTCCAAGTAGATATCTACGACCTCGGTCAAAAATGGTCACAATCAGAGAAAGAAGATTTCTTTGCTAAGTATGTTGATGGGCATTAGGCTACCTCTGACAAATATTTTTAAAGTCACACTCTAAGCATAATTTAAGATCATCAGTCTTCTCAAAGTGATGAGCAAAGATCTCTTGCTTCATAAAATCAATTTCACCTTTAAGTGTTTTCAAATCATCGAGAGTGACAAAGATTTTTTCTCTTCTGAATTTATCACTAGAATTTTTTTGTACAAAATCTATCTCACCTGAGTTCATTTTAAATTTGAACTGTCCATTCTCACGTGCCAAATCACAGAGTAGTTGATAGAAAACTATTTGCCTGTGATAATCACCACCTGGTTTTAGCTTGTCCGATTTATTTCCTGGATTGCCAGTTTTATAATCAATTACAACTACAGAATCATTCTCTTGGATCTCGATTTTATCGAGTTTACCTGTTAATTCCAAACCATCTAAATTAACACCTTTGCCACTGAAATCATGTTCAAGTAAACAATTCAAATTAAACTTGCCATAATTCTCTGCTAAATAAGCTTTCAAGGTTTCTTTACCAAAAGATAGTGCCTGTTCATGCTCACCCTCTGGCAGTCTTTGCTCCACCAGATGCACTTCAAAGCTCTCGAGCAAAAGCAATTCTGATTCTGCTAAAGATTTAGAATCAAACTTCAAAGTCGTAAACAAATCAAACAATGCCGCATGCACTGCTGTTCCAAAGCAACTATGTTTATCCTTAGCTGCTGGTACGCGCAATAAATTTCTATAGAAGAATTTTCTTTTACATTCAAGAAAAGTATTCAAGTGTGTCACTGATAATTTATAATCCTGCAGAAGCGAGTCTATATAAGCCTTCTCTGCCTCTACGCCTTGATCAACTTTTGTAATTAAACTAAGTTGTAATTTCTCTAAGCTTGGACTTTCGTTTAAATGATTTATCACTGTAATTTGCGGTTCTGGCAAGTTGATGAATTCATTCAGGAAAATCGACGGCACTAATTCTTGATCTTTGTTATTACGACAATAGTAAAAAATCGAAACTTTCTTGCGCGCGCGCGTTAATGCCACATAGAATAAACGTCTCTCTTCTTCATTTCTATCATCACCAGTATGAGACTGAGTTTCTTTAATTAAGAATGGTGGGTTCTTGAGATTCTCTCGCTGAGCCTTATTACCCCAATGCTTATCAACACAAGAAAGCACAAAGACATAATCAAACTCCAAACCCTTAGACTTGTGAGCCGTCATCAACCTTACAGAGTTAGGATCATAATCCAAAGCTTGCAGTTTGATTTTTAAAGAATTTTCTTGTAATAAATCAATGTACTTGATGAAATCCTCAAGAGTAAACTGCTTCAGAGTCGCTTTATCCAGTGGATCAAAGTTATAGCTCCTACTTTCTACTAAAGACTTAACTTCTTGAAATAGACTATCCAAATAATTTATCTCAAAAACATAATTAGGCTTTTTAAAAATAAATTCTCCATAACCAAAGTCTTTAATTAGCTTCTCTAAAAAATTATCAAAGCGTAAATTCAGCGACTCTTGCTTAGCTTTCAAAACTGCTTCAGCAAAGGCTTTAAACTTATCATTAATAAAAAGTAATTCGATTAAAGATTTTTTCTCAGTAGAAAACTTACGCTCTTGGTTGATTTTAAAAACATCAAGAATAGTAATTCCATTCTCTCTAAAAATCTTAGATTCAAAAACAAAATCATAATTCAAAACACTATACAATAGTGCAGAATTAGATTCTGGATTATTAATCACCTTCAGCAAGTCAATTAATTGCGCAATATGAATATTCTCAAGAATATTTTCTCCAGCTTCAACACGGAATGGAACATTTAAGCGTGCAAAAACTTCCTCAAGATCTTGCGCTTCAGAATTCTGCTTAAAGAGTACGGCAATTTCTCTCGGTTCAACACCACTTGCAATAAGGTTTTGAATAGTTTTAGTTAAGTGATAAGTTTCATCTTTCTCATTTAGGCATTTATGAATTTCTAGCGGAACTCGCTCAAGCTCCCGAGCAAAACCATCCGAACTAAGAATTTTAGTAATGCTTGGAACCAGCTTATCTATGCGGCTTTGGTTGTGATTAATTGAGAGCTGTGCCAGATCTAAGATGTTTTGTTGGCTACGATAATTTTGGTCTAGGACAATAAGTTGGATAGTACTTTCATAGCGCTTATAGAAATAAATGATATTTTCAATTGATGCGCCTTGAAACCTAAAGATAGATTGATCATCATCACCTACAACGAAGATGTTTGGATTCTCTTGATAGTAACTGCACATTAGCTCAAGAACCTTATTCTGAGAACCATTGGTATCTTGGTACTCATCAACCAGAATGTACTGAAATAGCTCTTGATATCTAGCTAAGAGCTCATCATCCTTGGATAACTGTTTGATAACCCTTAGAATCATATCTTCGAAGTCATAGAATTTTCTTGCAACTAGAAGCTCTTGATAAGCACGATAAATCTTAGCCAGTTCTTTCTGTCTAGGAATTTGTTTCAGATTTGTTTCCACAAAATCTTTGACTTCTTTTTTAAAATCGGCAATCTTCTCATTTTTCAGCCAAAAGTCTTTAAAGAGAGTAGCAAATTTAGAATCTAGATTTTTGATACTAATTGCTTCAATGAAATCCTCACAGTCATGGTCTTTCAGCCCACGAGCATTTCTTTCAACAAAAGTTCTAATGAATTCTTCATTAGCGGAAATAAAATTTTCTGTCTCTTGAATACTCGTTTCAAGATCTTCAACACTAACTGACTCTCTTTTAAAAGTCTTGATCATGCGCATCAAATCAGAGCGATAGAAATAGGCATCACCAAAAGGTTTGATCGGACTATCTGCATCCAATTTATCAATCAAATCATTGAAGATTTGAATTTGCTCTAATTCAGAGATAGAACTCACTGCATTAAACTTATGCGGATTGTCTTTGATAATCTCATTACAAAACGAATGGAAAGTATGAATGCGCACGTAATAAGCTTCACTACCAATAATGCTAATCAACCTGTTGCGCATAGCAGTCACAGCACTCTCAGTAAAAGTCAGACAAAGAATATTAGAGGGGTTTAAATGTAGATCAGGATTGCGCAGAAGATTAGCAATACGCAGAGCAAGGATTTGAGTTTTACCAGTACCCGGACCAGCAATAACCATTACCGGACCTTCAATAGCATCGACTGCTTGTTTCTGAGCAGAGTTTAATTTCTCATAGAGTTGCCAAAAAGTTTTTTCGTTATCAGCCTGTGTTAATTGCATATCTGCAGTTAACAATTTTGGCATAAGCAAAGTAAACTTGTCGCCAAATAGCCTAGACTAAAGTTATTTCTTAGCTGGCTCTTTCTTCGCAGCAGCAGGTGCAGCGGTGGCAGCAGCGGCAGGTGTAGCACCAGCAGCTGGAGTTGCAGCAGCGGCGGCAGCAACAGGAGCTTCAACAGCATGACTCTTACGAGAAATTTGTGCTTTACAGATGATCTCTGCAGCAGGATCAAGAATTTCAATTACTGATCTATCTACATTAATATCAGCAAATGTGATGTGATCATCTGGATTTTCTAATTTAGAAATATCAATCTCAAAAAAGTTTGGAATATCTTTTGGAAGACATCTAACATGAACTTCTTTATAGATAGTTACTAGTTCAGCACCAAGCTTAACTGCTTTAGATTCACCAACGAACTTAATACCAACTTTAGCGTTAAGTTTGTGACCTTTCATTACTTTGTAAAATTCAATATTTAGAACTTCTCTTGTTAAGAAATCTTTTTGAACATTTTTGATAAGTACTTCGTACTCAGTTGGACCACCAATAAGGTTGATCAAATGTTTGTGATCTTCAAAAGAGATTTTAGAAAATGCTTTTGCTTCAAGCTGAATACTTTTTGGCTCCATATCAGGGCCGTAAACTGTAGCAGGTACTATACCTTCTCTACGTAATGCGTTAGGTTTTTTTTCTTCTCTAGCTTTGATTTCTAATGTTAATGCCATAATTTTTCTCTCAAAAATGCAGTTTTCAATGCTAGCAAGTTTACTAGTCTATACCTAGCTTATTAAATATAGTCTTTATCTTTCTGGGGCCGCGTCTTTACATTTCACTTTTCCAGATAACATTTCAAGGGCAACCCCGCGATACTTGTCCTGAAATTACTTTGAAAAGTGAATTGTAAAGACGCGGCCCCATCCGATAGCCTAGTTTTTAAGCCGAAATCCAAGTGAATAAAGCTTAAGAATGCCAATCGCTGGAATTACTAGTACCCTTGCGGGTCAGCCAGACCTTTACAAAGGTGCTGCAACAAAAAATAAGGAAGAGTTTTCAATGGAAACTGCTTCTGCTCAAAGAACGCATCTAACTAAAGAAAACACGAGTACAAGTTTAGTTAAAACCGAAGAGAATAAAAAAACTTTTTGGGACCAACTTACAAACCAAGTCAAAAAAACTTCTAATGAAACAGTAACCGCAGAACCTGTAAGCTATGAACAAAGACTCAGCCAAATTCAAAAGAAAGGCAAAATACTTTTAGAACATCCTTTACCTTCAGTAATGAAGGACTATTTAAGTGATGTCAAAAGTTTTTTAAATGACGTCCGCGAAAATGCCTATAACGGTCAAACTAAAGATGGAGTATTTGAGAAGCTCAATCTTGCAGATGAAAAACTTGAAAAACTAGCTGAAAATTTATTACAAGAACAAAAACCTGAACTAAACCTAGCTGCTTCATTAGGGGAGTTGCAGGGATTGTTAGTTGATATTTTTGTTTAGCAGCATGCTAAAATCATAGACATGACTAAAGAAGTTACAGACAGTACATTTGAAACAGAAGTTCTCAAATCAGATCTTCCTGTTTTGGTTGATTTTTGGGCACCATGGTGTGGACCTTGCCGAATGCTTTCAGTAACTATCGATCAAGTTTCTGAAGAGTATGCTGGCAAAGTAAAAGTTCTCAAACTTAATACTGATGAGAACCCAGAATCAGCGGTTAAATTCAGAATCAATAGTATTCCTAATTTGATTTTCTTTAAGGACGGCAAACCTGTTAACCAATTAATCGGTGCTGTTGATAAATCTAAAATTGACGAAGCGCTAGCTAAGTTGAACTAATCACAACAGCAGTTGTGATTATGTATAAAACCTACTTAACCCCAGTAGAACCAAATCCACCAGTGCCTCTTGTATTGGTGTTTTCGTCTGGCATTTCAGCAATCTCACTGAAATCTGCTTGCCATACAGGCGCGATTACTGCCTGCGCAATTCTATCGTTGTGATTAATCACGAAATCTTCATCACCATGATTAATGATCAAAACTTGTAACTCACCTCTGTAATCAGAATCAATAGTGCCTGGTGTGTTAGTTAGCGAAACACCATTTTTGAAAGCTAAGCCTGATCTTGGTCTGATTTGCAATTCAAAACCTTCTGGAATAACTACTTTAAGACCTGTAGAAATTTTGCCTCTTGATCTTGCTTTAAGAGTAATTGATTTCTCTTCCGGAATAAAAGCTCTAAGATCGAAACCTGCTGAACCTGCAGATGCATATTCAGGCGTTTCCACGCGAGGGTCCATTTTGAAAATTTCTAATTTAATTCTTTGCGCTTGTTGTCTTTTTTCTAAAGTTGTTTCCATGGGAATTAATTATGCCATTTCGTATAAACTTCTGCCAAGATACACAATCATTTAAAAACAAGTTTTGTCATCCTGAGGAGCCTGCGGGCGTGAGGATCCAGCACTACAGGAATCTTTATTAGACTGGATTGCCACGCCCGTTTCACGGGGTCGCAATGACACCCTGAGCTATAATTTATATATGACAACTAGCCAACTATTTGTGTTTCTTTCGCCATTCATAATGGTGTCGGCAACCCTAGGCATCCTGACTTACTTCACTCTCAAAGACCATTACATTGAAGTTAATGATACTGAACTTGTTGAGCTTGAGGCTTTATAAATACTAAAGCCAAAAACCCTAAAAGCAGATCATAAGCTAACTGCATTCCACTTAAATTCAAAAAATTTTCAAAACTAAATCTAAAAGTTATAAGCAAAAATCCAAGCCCACACAGATGAGCAATAACAATCCCCAAGAGAGGCACAATATTAGTACCTAAAAATTTTATTGGAGAATCAGGCAAATGCACTTGATAATAGAAGGCAATCACGGAGAGTGGTATAAGCCCAAGTAAATATCCAAAGCCTGGCTCCATAATATATCTAAAGCCACCACCAAAAGCAAAAACTGGTAAACCAATTATTCCAGCAAGTAAATAAATCATTACGGCTACAAATACATAGTTGTTTTTAAAAGCAATGCTTGAAACAAAACAAGAAATATATGCAAGTGAGTAATTAAAAAAAACAAATTTATCAAGTACTGAATTGTATTGTAGAAGCGGCACTTGTACAAAAGCACAGAGTATGAGCAGGGACAAACAAAAAAGAATTTTTATAATGGCTGACATGCGGATATTAACGACCTTGCATTTTCTACAATATCACTAATTCCAAGACCATAAAAGTCTAGAAGTTCAAAACCATCACCAGACTGTCCAAACTTATCCTCAACACCCATACGTTTAAATTTGCAATTACTTATAGAAGCTTCTGCGATAACGGCTGCAACTGATTCACCTAGACCACCAATAATATTGTGCTCTTCAAGAGTAATCACTTTGCGAGTTTTAGAAGCTGTGCAAGTAATAGCTTCATGATCAAGGGGCTTTATAGTAGCCATATTAATTACTTCGATACTAAAGCCTTCTTGCGCTAAGACTTTAGCCGCCTCAACTGCTCTTGTTAACATCACTCCACAAGCTATTAAACTTAGATCTTTACCGGTTTGCACTGTAACTGCTTTGCCAATTTCAAATTTATAATCATCGCCAAGAATTACAGGAACCTTAGCTCTACCTAAACGCACATACGCAGGACCATGATGGTTACCCGCTAGCTCATAAATAGCCTGGTAAGCTTCAGTCGCATCAGCAGGCACAATCACTGTCATTCCTGGGATAGCTTTCATTAGAGCAATGTCCTCTATGATTTGATGACTAGCACCATCTTCACCTACAGTAAGACCTGCATGTGTAGCGCAGACTTTCACATTGAGATGATTATGCGCAACCGAGTTGCGAACAAACTCCCAAGCTCTACCTGCAGCAAACATCGCAAAGCTACTTGCAAAAGGAATTTTACCAGCGCGCGCAAGTCCAGCTGCAACACCGATCATATTGTTTTCTGCAATACCCATATTAAAGAATCTCTCAGGGAATGCATTTGCAAAAAGTTTAGTCTGTGTACTTCCAGAAAGATCTGCATCAAGCACGACGACATTCGGGTTAGATGAACCAAGCTCTAGAAGCGCCTGACCATAAGCTTCTCTAGTTGCAATTTTATCGCCAAGCTTCCAAGCAGTTAATTCCTTTACTTCTAAATTCGCCATTAAACTAACGCTCCTAATTCAACAAGAGCTTTCTCAAGTTCTTCAGTCTTCGGTGCAACACCATGCCACTTGACTTGATCTTCCATAAAACTTACACCTTTACCTTTAATAGTATTAGCGATAATCGCTACAGGCTTTCCACTAGAACGCAATGAATATGCTTGATTCAGAGCAGAATCAATTTGCTTAAGATCATGCCCATCGATCTCAATTACTTCCCAATTAAAAGCTTTGAATTTATCAGCAAGCGGATTTAAAGCCATAGTAGTTTCAGTCCAACCATCTAATTGAATACGATTGCGATCAATGAAAGCAATTAAGTTAGTAGTTTTATAATGACCGCAAGCCATTATTGCTTCCCACATAGAACCTTCTTGTAATTCACCATCGCTACTAATTGCAAAAATCTTTTTATCGCTTTTATCAAGTCTCGCTGCTAAAGCAAGTCCCAGTGCATTACTCAAACCATGCCCTAACGAACCTGTAGACATCTCGACACCTTTAACTCTAGTGCGATCAATATGTCCTTGAAAAGCGGAACCAAGTTTTCTAAAAGTCATTGTCTCTTCAATAGGGAAATAACCTGCAAGTGCAAGGCATGAATAAACTGCAGGCGAAGCATGTCCTTTACCTACTACAACTAGATCACGATCAATATATTCTGGATCTTCAGGCTTGTAATTAAGATGTCCACCGAAATATAGAACCGCAAGGATATCAGCTATGGACAGGGAACCGCCTGGGTGACCTGAATTAGCAGCGTGAATCATTTTAAGCGAATTCACTCTAATGGCTTTAGCCTTTTCGGCAATTAATTTAAAATTTATTTTGAAATCTAGGGTCATTAAAAATTCTCTTCTGGATTAATTACTAAAATATTTTTTCAGATCTTGATAGCTATTAATCTCTACATCTTGATTAACTTCAGTGCTACTAAACAATTTCTTTTTCAAACTATTTTTCTTTTTCATATTTAATCTCTTAGAGAACTTCACATTATTAGAAGCATCGACAGTTGCAATACCCTGATCAAGACCCGTTAAAGAAGTAAGGTCTCTTTTACTTGGTTGATGAAAGAAGAAAACATATTCTTGATTTTTTGCAACAGTACCATCCACAAAAGGAGATTGAAACTTTGCCCACTCTTTAAGAGTTAGAGTCTCTTGATTTTCGCTCAAGCCTTTAATTGGATCTATAACTTCAAATTTTAACTTTCTAATATTTAGGTTTTTGTCTTTGGCATATTCATAGCCCAAGAATTTACCTCTAAAAATTATCCCAGCATAGTCTTTAAGCTCATCAACATTTAAAGTCTTGGTTAAAAGACAGCTAGTCCCGAAACCAGCTTTTTTAACTTCTTCTTCGGCAAGCGCATAAGAAGAGCTAATAATTAATAGAAGCAATATAGCTAAAAAGTTTTTCACAGAAAGAATTTTAGCATTCATTGTCGCAACACAGCAGCGGACAATTTATAGACAGGCACTAGATGAATTCATTGAGTTTGCCCGAGTCTAGAACATGAGCTTTAAGCTTTCTTAAAGCTTTGGCTTCAAGTTTCTTGACTTTATCTTTTGGCATTTTCAGAAGTTCTGAAAGTTCCTCAAAACTATACATTCTTTGATTCTCATCTTCGATCAAACCATAACGCAATATCAAAACCGCTTGCTCATCTTCAGAAAGATCGTTGATGATATTTTTCAATTCCTGTCTTAAAAGTCTGGCAGTAGTATATTGATCTGGCGAATCACCAATAGCTTGAGTTTCAATGAAGTCAGCGATGGTAGCTCCTTCATCAGTGTTACCAACCTTGCTTGAAATTGAAATTGTTTTCATGTGCAAATTTTGAATCTCATGAAGTTTCTCTTTAGAGATATCCATGATAGTCATAATTTCTTCTTCACTAGGAGTGCGTCCTAGACGCTGAGTAATTTCTGCAATAACTTTTCTCAGCTTACTGGAATTCTCAATCATATGAACTGGAATTCTAATTGTTCTAGATTTGTCTGCAATGGATCTTGATATCGCTTGCCTAATCCACCATGTTGCAAAAGTACTGAATTTATAACCTTTAGCAGCATCGAATTTATCTGCCGCACGCATCAGTCCCAGATTGCCTTCCTGGATCAAATCCAATAGCTGAATATTGTTCGAGGCATAACGCTTAGCAACACTCACAACTAATCTCAAATTAGCTTGAACTAATTTACGTTTAGCTTTCTCACCTTCTACTCCACCTTTGCGAATTATTCTCGTGATGATAATTTCTTCGTCAGCAGAAAGAGTTGCAATTTTACCGATCTCTCTCAAATACAGATATATACTGTCATCTGAGCCAGTTCTTTCTTTACTTGCAACTTTCTTTTTCTCGACTTTTTTCGGTGCTGCCTCTTCAGTTGCATCTTCAACTTCTAGCTCATCGCCTTCTTTAAAAATTTCTTCTGTGTCTAAGTTCTTTTCAAAAAATTCTAATTCAAGTAATTCTTCTTTACTTGGCTCATCACCGAAGTCAATTACTTCATTTTCATCAAAATTAGAGTTATGATTTTTGCCAGACATTAATTTACTATATTGTACGCAGTTATCCTTTTAATTTACCCTTAACAGAGAGACAAGCAACATTTTTGTTAAATAGGGCTGGATCCCTACGCCCTCTTCGAGGGCTCTGGATGACAAACCATCTATACAAGTTCTGTTGGTTTGGAAAATTTCTCTAAAATGGAATTTATAGCCACTAAAAATCTATTTACTTCCTCTTCAGAATTCATAGAACCAAGAGAAATTCTGATTGCCTTAGTTGCAATAGCTTCTGAAATTCCACAAGCTCTAAGCACATAAGAACTTTCAATTTCTGACTGACCTGCAACCTTATTAGAAGTACATGCCGAACCAGAAGAAACAGCAAAACCTTTTAAGTCTAATTGCAGAACAAACTCTTCACTTTTAAGTTTGCAATTTAGCAAAGAGAAATTTATATTACCTAGAACCCTGTTATTAAGATCCTTTGGACCATTAATCACCAAGTTTTCAATTTGATTTAATTTAGCAAATAAATTTTCTTGCAATTCTTTAATTTTACTTTTACGCTGAACTTCTGAATTTAATTTTGCAGCTAAAGCAAAAGCAATGATTGAAACTAAATTCTCGGTTCCAGATCTAATATCTTTTTCTTGAGAACCACCAATAATTAATGGTCTAAGTTGAAGAGAAAACTTTTCCTGAACTTTTTTATTTATATAGAGTAAAGCAACTCCTTTTGGTCCATGAATTTTATGCGAGGAAGCTGAAATAAAGTCTATATCTAGTTTTGATAGATCTATTTCAGTCTTGGTAAAAGTTTGCACACAATCACTATGAAACAAAACATCTGGAAATTTCTTGGTGATTTTTGCAATCGCAGCTATGTCATTTATAGTTCCAATTTCATTATTGCCATGCATAATTGAAACCAAAATTCTCTTGCCAGAATTTTCTTCTAGATATTTTTCTAATTCATTTAAATCAATAAATCCTTCTTTATCTAAAGTAAGCCAGAGAATAGGTTTAGCTAAACTCTTTGCACTCTCAATCACTGAGGCATGTTCAGCAGGACTCGTTATGATTAAATCATAATCAAGCAGTTTAAAAATTGTGTTATTCGATTCAGTAGCTCCTGACGTGAAGAATAATTCTTCAGCTTCCGCATTTAAAATTTCTGCAAGATCTTGCCTAGCTCTTTCTAATTGTTTTTTTGCTTTACGTCCTTGAGAATGAATACTACTTGGATTTGCAAAAAGTTCTTGATTGAGTTTGTGTAACAAGTCAATCACTTCAGGGAAGAGTGGAGTTGTTGCCGCGTTATCAAAATATATTGACATAAGATAATTTAGTCGTCATCCTGAGCCCTTGAAAAGGGCGCAAGGATCCAGTTTACTATAATATCCTTAGCTAGACTGGATTGCCACGCCACTTCGTGGCTCGCAATGACGTACATTAAAGAATGGTGTCCTTGAAGAGAGTTGAACTCTTACAGCCGAAGCCACTACCACCTCAAAGTAGCGTGTCTACCATTCCACCACAAGGACATGGCTAGGATTCTAGCAAAAAAATCTGGGAATATTAATATTTATGTCACGCTTTAATTATCTGATTATTTTTTTTCTTGGAATTTTACTAAGTTCTTGTACAAATCAATTTGCTTATAAACCAAATGCATGGAAAGAAGTTACTCAAACTGAACCTGAAAAGGAAGACTATACTACTGCTTACATCGACGAAAATAAAACTAGTTGCAAAGAAGAGAAATGTCAAGCATGGACTAAGCTAATCTTCAAAGAAGAAAGACCTATAGCTTTTGGTGGCTCTAAACGTGGTGAAGTATCTGGAGAGATGAATGTCAAGCGCATTGACTCCTCTGTTGAATATGATTGCAAACGACATATGGTAATGATTATTTCTTATCAGTTATATGATGGCAAAGATCAGATGATTGATTCTAAATGGATTAAATTCGAACCTGAATATGTTGAACCAGGAACTGTGCATTACGACTTAATGAAAGCCAGTTGCAAAGACCTATTAAGCAAATAACGCCTTCGCAGGCTCGGCTCTGCTCGGATTAAGTTATTATAGTAACGGTAATGAATAAAAACATTTTCAAGGTTTTTTTTGCCTGCCTTATTTTTTTCAATCTAACTGCTTGCCATAAAGCTCCCAAAGAAATTCCAGAAACTCCAAGTTTAGTGAATTGGACTCACCAGTGGAATGATCAGATTTTTCTTGATGCACAAGAATCCAAAAAACCAATAATTCTTAGCCTTGAAGCTAATTGGTGCCACTGGTGCCATGTGATGAAAGAAAAAAATTACAACAATCACGAGATTGCCAAATTACTTAATGACAATTTTATTCTTGTTTCTGTTGACCAAGATACAAATCCATTCCTCGCAAGCCGTTATAAAGACTATGGTTGGCCCGCTACAGTTTTCTTCAGTCCAGATGGCAAGGAGATCTCTAAACAAACAGGTTTTATTGAAACAGCTCAATTGAAGAGCCTTTTAGAACGCATTCTAAAAGATCCTTATAAAGTACTTGATAATTCAAGCAAGAGCATAATTTACTCGAAAAATACTTCTTTATCAGCAGAATTAAAACAACAATTAATAAGAAATTTTAAAACTACAACTGATCTAAATATTGGTGGTCTCAATATCTCACAAAAATATTTGGATAGAGATACAGTTGAATACGCTTTAACTATATATGCAAACAACACAAGCCTTCTAAGAAAAATCAAAGAGCGCAATGAAATTTCTCCAGAGTTAAATACTCTTGCCTCTGATTCACGAAGCGCAAAAGCAATCGCTAAAGCTAATCTAGATGGCGCATTGAAATTACAAGATCCTATTTGGGGAGGATTCTTTCAATACTCTACTAATAATGATTGGAAACATTTGCATTACGAAAAACTTACTGAGATTCAAGCTGAATATATTAGAACTTATTCCTATGCTTACTTGATTCTGAAAGATCCTAAGTATCTTGATGCCGCAAAGAAAGCTACTAATTACATGCTAAATTTTATGAAAGATTTTGATGGTGGCTTCTATTCAAGTCAGGACGCAGATCTCATAGCTGGGAAGAAAGCTTCAGATTATTACCAACTTGATGATCTAGGACGCAGAAAGCAAGGCATTCCTAGAATTGATAAAAATATTTTCCCAAGTAAAAATGGTTTGATGATCGATGCATTAGTTAAAATTTACAAAGCAAGTTCTAACTATAAATTTCTTAAAGCGGCTATTAACTCAGCAAAATTTATTATCAAGAAATATAAACGCAATGATTCTAATGACACAAGTTATTTCGTGCATACTGAGTCTGATAAAAATTACTATCTAGCTGATAACCTCTACATGGCAAAAGCTTTTCTTAGTTTATATGAAGTAACAGCAAATAAAGAATGGTTATATGAAAGTATCGCTACTGCAGAGTTTATCAAAAATAAATTCCGAAACCTTGATGCCGGCTATCTTTCAAGTACAGAAAGTTCCACCCAAACCAATCAATTTCTAAAACCAATTCCAATTCTTGCTGAAAACATTCGCCTAGCTAGATTTTTCAATCTACTTTATCAATACACTGGCAATCCAATTTATAGACAGGAGACTGAATATATTATGAAATATCTTGCTACGAAGGAAGTTGCTTTAGGCACGCTAACTGAACCTGGAATTCTAGTAGTAGATTATGAGTTGAACAATGATCCGGTACATTTCACTTTAATTGGACCGAAGAATAATCCTCAAGCAAAAAAACTATTTAATGAATTAACGCATGTACCTTATATCTATTCAAGAATTGAATGGTATGACCCTAAAGAAGGCAAACTCTTAAACCATGATGTTGAATATCCAAGCTTTGACAAACCCGTAGTTTTTAATTGTGAGAATAAAATCTGCTCAATGCCTATTTATGAAGTTGTAGATCTTCAAGAAAAGCTAAAGTTATAATTTTTTCGCTCAGCCAGTGATATAATTTTTCGGTTCGCTTGGGTGGCTCAGTGGTAGAGCACGTCATTGGTAATGACGGGGTCGCGGGTTCAATTCCCGCCCTAAGCACCATTCCTAAACATATAACTATAAAAGCACTTTTGGAATATTTAACTGTCCAGAAACGGTTTGTTTGATTTCAGTCTGTAAATCCACTTTTCTACCATTATCTTCCGGAGAACATATGCGGGTAAAGTCACCTGTACTAATATCCTTAGACTTAGTACATTTAACTTTGACTTTGTCTAGATGATTAAATTTAAAATCAAACGAAGTTACTAATAAACTTGCGTTATTACTCATAACTGTTAATGAACCAAGTATTTTGCTTCCTTGTGATCTAGGAGAGTAGGTAGCACCCTTTTCTTTTGTAATTATAAAACCATTCTTTCTAAACTTTTTATAGGGCTTGAATTTCTCAAATGTTGCATTAATAATTACGCTTGGAGGATTTTCAAAATCATTCTGGTTCTCGAAAGTGAGAATATCATAAATGATATCTAAGGTATCACCTTGGCTTAAATTGCTTAGGACATCTTTATCCAATGTAAAACTAATCATGAGAGAGTCACTACTATAAGTATTACCGAAGCTGGAATAAGTAATTATTTGAATCAAACCTTCAGCGATCTCTGGTGTGTTAGGATCAGCTCCTACAACATAAACTGGGCCTCCAGAATAGTTTTCAGGGATAAGATTTATATGCGTAAATCGATTTGGATTCTTTGCCGAAACTGGGCTTAGAGCAAACAATAAAACTAATAGGTATAATCCAAAATGCATTTCGAGATTTTAACACAATCCCAATTTAATTCTTAAATATAAAATACGCTGCAGCAATAATCAAAACAAATCCTATTGCATGATTCAGCGTAATAGATTCTTTGAGATAAAGAATCGAGAATCCACTAAAAACAATTAGCGTAATAATTTCTTGAAGTGCTTTTAATTGCGCCGCTGACATAACCGAGTGCCCTAGCCTATTTGCTGGTACTTGAAAACAATATTCTAGAAATGCAATTAACCAACTAACCAAAATCACTGTAATAATTCCAACTTGCTTGTATTTGAGATGCCCATACCAAGCAAAAGTCATAAATATATTACTGATAATCAAAAGGAAACTAGTTAACAAAAATTGCCAAGTCATAGACATTGATTATATTTGATGATTCATAAAAATTAATTTCCAAAGTCAATACTATTAGTAAGTCAAAATGCTTGTTAAAATAAAACCATGGTTAGTTTTTACCCGGCAAAGTTTTTAGAGGATTCTTGGAATAATCCTATGTTCCCTAGTAAAACAATTCAAGGAGCTTATCGAGCGATACGTAATATCTTCAAGGGGAATCCAACTCGAAGCACAACTGTACAAAGAGAAAAAATCACAGAAGCACTTAATGCTCTACATGAAGCTAATCCTCTAATGGTAGATGCCAAGAATTTCAGAAGACATATTAACCCACAGAAAAAATTTACCTTCGAAGATTTTGGTCTTAAGGTTAGAGATTTTTCAATAGACAAACCTGCTCATGCTATTCCTGATTTAAAAGGATTTTTGGCACGACATAGTAGCTCTACTCTTGAAAACAATTTCACTGTTGAGAATCACGATACTGGCAGTTTATTTGCGAAAGGAATCATAAATGAAAAAACTCAAGGCATTTTAGAAATTAAATTTGATCTACGACAGTGTTATGAAGCAAAAGCTAAAAAAACTTTGGTCCTTTATGCAACCTATGATGGTATTAATAATCTCCATAGCAGCAGATCTCGAATACAAAATATAAAAGTCTATGGCACTGTAGTTGATAATTACCTACTCAAGCGAAATGAAAGTAGATACCAAAGAGAATCTGCTCAATGGCGCCAACAAATGGATGAAGTAATCTTTGAAGGAAAAGGAAGCAAAGCTGTAACAAAAAATATAAAAAGCCCGAAATCTTATCATCTTGAAAGTGCTTTAACCAGAGCAAAAGCTATTTCTATTCAAGATTGTCCAAGAAGAATACAAGATCTTATTAAAAGTGAAATTATCGCTGCAAACAAAGTAGGTGTGTATTTTCCTCAGGAGAATCTTATAACGGAACCTCCTTTCAAAGAAATTTCGGTGTTTCCTAGTCATATTGTTGCCTAATAAAATACTGAATTGATATCTCTATTCTCTAGTTCCGGCTGCACCAATATCTGTTCTATAAGTCTTACCTTCAAACTGAATTTTATCCACCGCTAGATAAGCTAACTTGCGAGCTTCTTCAAGACTTGAACCTATTGCAGTTACATGCAGGACTCTACCACCATTTGTAATTAATTTACCATCTTTCATAGCTGTTCCTGCATGGAAAACTTTAATACGATCATCTATTTTTTCAGCCTCTGCAATACCAGTAATTTCTTTTCCTTTTTCATACGTACCTGGATAACCTTCAGCAGCAAGTGTCACAGAGATAGCATGCTGACTTTCTTTCCATTTAATTTTATCTGCACTAAGAGTGCCACTGATACAAGCATCCAAAACATCAAAGAGTTTACAATTATCATCAAGCAATCTCATATAGACTTGTGTCTCTGGATCACCAAAGCGAGCATTGTATTCAAGCACTTGTGGCTGCTCAGCATCCTTTTGCATTAATCCTGGATAAAGCAAACCAACAAATGGCATACCTTTTGCTTTCATCAAATTGATAATTGGATCAACAATGGTTGCTTTAATTTGATCAAGGAACTTTTGTGAACCTTTTTGCAGAAAGCCTACAACGCCCATACCACCAGTGTTCTCGCCAACATCACCATCACCTACTGCTTTATAATCGGCAACGAGCGGAAACACGACAGTATTACCCTTACTATCAGCTAAGGCATGTACTGAAAATTCTTTACCTTCTAATAATTCCTCAATGACAATAGTTTTCCCTGCTTCTGGAAAATCTTTTTTTATTTTATCTAAGGCAGCTAATGCCTCTTCCTGACTACGAGTTACAATCGCTCCTTTACCTTGCGCCAAGCCACTAGCTTTAATAACAAGACCACGCGCATTTTCTACAAATCTTTTTCTTATATAAGATTTTGCTTGATCAGTTTGACTGTTATAGAAAATTTTATACCCTGCAGTTGCTACTCCGGCTTCAGTCATTGCCTGCTTTGCAAAAGCTTTACTAGATTCTAATTTCGCTGGCTTAGTTTTTGCACCAAAAACTTTTGCAATACCAGCTTTATGTAATTTATCTACTATGCCTTTAGCTTGGGCATCATCACCAGCAACAACCGCCAGTTCAATCTCGTTAGTTTTTGCAAATTCAGCTAAACCTTTATCATCAAATTGATCAAGCGCTTCACCGGCTGCATTCTTAGCTATATTTTCATCAGCAATACCTCCACTAGGATTAGTAACATAAACCTTATCTCCATCTTGCTGAAACTTCCATGCAAGTGCTGCTTCTCTACCACCACGAGGGCCTACAATTAAAACTTTATGACTCATATTTTATTCCAAGATAAGAGTATCAACTTTGATCTAAGTTAAAAATAACCATACACATTAAATTTGATTCAATTAAAATTATCAATATGAAACACCTCACAGAATATCTTTGGTTCAATACAAAAAAGCGCCACGACTATATTCGTATCACCGACGAAGTTGAAGAGCTAGTTAGCAAAAGTAAAATCCAAGAAGGTCTTTGCTTAGTCTCGGCAATGCATATCACTGCCTCGATCTATGTTAACGATGCTGAAAGTGGTTTGATCCAAGATATAGAAACCTGGTTAGAAAAACTTGCACCAGTTAATCCAAATTACAAGCATCACCAAACTGGCGAAGACAATGGTGATGCGCATCTCAAGCGCATGATTCTTGGTCATCAAGTTACTCTGCCTATTACTAAAGGCAAACTAGATCTTGGTCCCTGGGAACAGGTTTACTATGCTGAGTTTGACGGTCAGCGTAAAAAGCGAGTGATTGTGAAAATTATTGGTGAATAGGAAGTCCAAACAAGCTTACCAAGCTTAAATATCTGATTTAGCAGAGGATATTTTAGTATTATATTGATAAACCAAGGCAAAGGTGGTCCTTTATAATGCAAATCTTATTCCCATTTTCAGCAATACAGATTGGCCCACAAGCCTCAAACTTTGTCCAAAAAACAGAATCTCATGAACAACCAGCGCGATATAAGTTAACCAAAGGAATTTTACACGAATTTGCAAGAATCAATACTTTATATTCAAAACCACTATATCCGATAGATTATGAAGAGGAAAAAAATAATATTGATGATTTTTTAGATAAATACTTCTCTAATATTTCTTCTTCGCCTGAATTTTTACAAGACCTTGACCTGCTTGTTAGTACAAATATTTTTTCAAGGAGAGTTCTTGACTTAGAAAATTTTACTCAAAATCAAGAGTCAAGAGAAAAAGTCTTTAAAGAACTTATTACAGATGGAATATCAGAACTTATAGCCAATAAATATAGTAGAAGAAATGTTGTTCATCCAGGATATATAATTGATAACTTAGACTATCTCAATATTGGTAATCGCTCTAAATCTTTTATACCAAAGCTCGTTTTAGATTTGTATAATCCTGATATACAATTGCTTCCGGAAATATTTATCCATTCTTTAATTAATGAACCCATTAATCTGAGAACTATGGTAGCTGAAGAGGTGCTAGCAGGAAAGCTTGATGCTTTAATTTTAATCAAATTATTTAATATGCCCAGTGCAAACAGTTTCTTTGATGTTAGAAATAAAATAAATCAAGAAAATAAAGTCTTTGATATTTGGTCTAAGAAATTAAATCCAGTACAAAAAAAAACTTTCTTACTTTCGCTAATCAATCAGGTATTTAAGGATAGTCAGCGTGATAGTGATCTTAGTTGCTTTTTACAATCAGAAACTTTTATTAATATATTTTCAAGCTTATCTCAAGAAGATATGTATAAAACTACAATCCAAGCTATTGATATGCTTTTTTCTAAAAATGAAATAATTGCTACCGATAAAGTCATTAGCTTTACTGAACATTCATTAAAGTCAATGATTTTAAAACTAAATAGTCAAAATAGGATTCAAGCTCTTTCTCACATGTTCAAATTATATGAAGCGAATATTGCGCCAGATCTACCTTTTATCCCAAGCAAAAGATTAGAAGTATTTGGAGGTGCTTTCAATGGTTATTATCCTAATGATAAAGAACCAAGAGAAGCAAAGCCATATGAATATATTAACCATATGATTCTCGAAAATAATTTATGTTCTAAAATTGAAGCGATTTTTGCAAATAGTAAAGAATCTGGGCTATCTATTCCTAATTCTCTTATTTTTGCTATCTATCAAACTAACGCAAGAAACTATCATTCACTCCTTTTAAAAAATTCAAAAAAAATAGAAGAAATGGAAAACCTCATTAGAGACAAAAAGTTTTTTATTCCTACAGAATTAAAACCAGAAGCCAAACACTCTGGCATATCAGAATCTTCTCAAATAATAGCCAAAAAATTATTAGAGATGATGCAAGCTACCAATAATATAGATGCTTTTAAAATTTTACATCCCCTTTTCATAAGAGTTATAACTGATAAATTAGATGAAAATATTGATAAGTCAATTTATGAATGTGTTTTCAATGTTGCTGATAAATTTGTCACCAATGAAACCGGTGGCAGGAAAGAAATCCGTTATGCTGTAAATAAATTTGCAAAATTTTATCAAAGTATTCTTTGCATTAATAATTTAGAGAAGGACTTAAGAACAAGGATTTTACAAGATTTAAATACCCAAATAGATACAAAGAGTATTTTTAAATCAAATGATCTTGATGAATTAAGAGCCAAAATCCATGATTCATTTATTAACAATCTTTCTTATTTATCTGTTAGTTTGAATCAGAAAGAAATTGAAGACATAAAATCTCATATCAGAAATAATGGTAAAGCATGGAAACATCAAAATTTACTATTTGATTTATTTACTAATCATGCTTTTCAAAAAACTGAATTTGGCAAACAAGCTCTTGAGCAGTATGTGCTTAAATTGACACGTTCCGAGATAAGCGCTGATCATTTTACAAAAATTAATCGTTACCAATTTGCAAATAGATTTCAACGAAATTGGTTCTGTAAACGGGGTCTAGACAAAAAGATCCAAGAAAATTATAAAGTACCAATAAATATCAAGAGAAAAGGTGACTTAAAAGATGCTGTCCAGAATATAATATTTAACTTTTTAACCCACCTTCGCATAAAAGATCATGAGAACTTAAATGCTGCTCTTAAAAAATTTGAGATTCCAAACATTAATCATAATAGGTTTAAGAATTTAGTATTAGAAATAGTTGGTGAAACTGAAAATACAAAAAATCTCAATTTAGAGAAAATACAAAATTGGATTTCTAAATTTGAAGAATTCTCTAATTCCACTCAATTTAAAGAACTTGTTGACTATGATCAAGCTTTAGAGAATCTGAAAGATCTAAAGAAATTAATTTCTCAAAAAGATTTCAATTTGGACTCTTCTCTAAATTTTGAAATTAGCGAAAGTCCTTATGATTTTGTACAAGCTGCATTAGAACCGATAGCTACATGTCAACGCATAGATCAACAAACTGGTTATAATGTTAATGGTGAATCGGTTTCTAGAGCTGCTCAAGGACAATTTTTCTTAGCTATGGCAACTGGCGACAAGACCGCCGCATTTGACCGAAGCATACATTCTCGGGCGGTATGTGAAATAGGAACCAATACTATTGATGGAGAGAAGATTTTAATGATCGAGAGGATCCATTCTAATGGAAAAATCAATAACTTAGATTTCATTGATCAAATTATAGATTGGGCTAAGTCTACAGGTGATATTAGATATATAGTCAGCAGTGATTATTCTATTAACAAACATTTTGATTACGCTAGTCAAATAAAAATTAACTTTATGGATGAAGTAGGAACCGTTTATAGAGATACACCGAAATCAAGATGGACAAATAATCAATATGCAATTGATTTAAATAAATTACCTACTTCGACTGAAAAATCGATTCTGACAACAATAGATAAAACACAATCCTATTTATATAGGAGATCACCGTTCTCAGTTTCTACTTAAAAGCCTGCTCTAAATCCCCAATCAAATCTTCCACATCTTCAATCCCAGTTGAGAAGCGAATTAGCGAATCTGAAATTCCTGATTCTTTTCGCTCTTCGGCAGAAATAGTCGAGTGTGATGTCGCACGTGGAATCGAACAAATAGACTCTACTCCACCTAAGCTCAATGCCGAAGCAATTAATTTTAATCTACTTACTACGTCTTCTGCTTTGCCTTTAACTTCAAAACTCATCATGCCACCAAAGCTTTTCATTTGCTTAGCTGCAAGAGCATGACCCTCAAAGGATTTCAGTCCTGGATAATTTACTTTAATAACTTTTGCATTAGTCTCCAAAAATTCTGCGATTTTCTCCGCATTAGAATTTATTCTTTCCATTCTTAAAGCAAGTGTTTTCAAACTACGTTCAAGCAAGTAACAAGAATTAGCATCTAGTACTGGACCTAGAGAATTGATGTATCTAAAAATTGCATGGCTAAGTTTTTCTGAATTAGTAGCAATGGCACCACAGATCATATCGCTATGTCCACCAAAATATTTGGAACCACTATGTACTACTACATCAATACCAAAACATAAAGGGGTTTGATTGATTGGCGTTGCGAAAGTATTGTCAATTACACTAATTAAATTATTTGTTTTAGCGAAACTTGCCACAAAGGATAGGTCAACGATTTTCAACAACGGATTAGAAGGCGTTTCGATGTAAATGAGTTTAGTATTCGGTTTTAATAATTTGCCTAAAGAAGCATTATCGAATTCATAAATCCAATCAACTTCTACTTGCAGGTCATGAAGAATATGATTAATAAAACTATGAGTGCCTCCATAAATTTGTCTTTGGAAAAGCACATGATCACCAGGTTTCAAACATGCAAGCAAAACATTACTAATAGCAGCCATCCCCGAACTCACGACATAACTATATTGAGCTTTTTCTAGTGCTGCGATTTTTGCTGCAACGGATTTATGATTTGGTGTATTTAAAGCTCTCGGATAAAGAGGTTTAATTTCAGCATCATAATCTACCAAGAAAGAGCTTGATGTAAAAATCGGCGTGTTAACCCCTTTGATCTCCTTATCAATAAAAGTCCCTGCATGAACGCATTTGGTATTAAGTCCTTGGTCTGGATTATCCATAATAAATAATGTTAACTTATTACTTCGTCATTGCGAGAGTAGCGTGTCATTGCGAATCCCGAAGGGATGAAGCAATCCCCCTGCGCAAGGAGATTGCTTCGTCGCCTTTGGCTCCTCGCAATGACATCGCAGGAACCTTTCAGCAATAAAATCATCTTTATTATCAAGGATAAAAGTCCCAACTAATTATGAAATTCTTAATCAAACCTCTTATAATCAGCGCCTTATTAATTGCCGCACAGACACAGCAAAGCAACGCAGCTAATTCAAACGCAGAGGACTTAGCTGGCAAATGGAATATTGTTCAGAATGGGAGTGTATTAGATTCCATCGATATTAGTCTTTCAGTCTCTTCAAAAAACTTTTCACGATTTGATTTCAAACAAGTTTCTCAAACAGGTACTAATACAAGTGCTTACCAAGGAATACTATTTGATGACTATGTAGTATTTAATCTAATTAATCTTGGTTACACTCAGACTTTTATTGCCAAAGTAGATTTCGAGCTTGGTGGTGGACCTGGAATAAAAATCTCAAGCAAGCTTGCAGATTGCAATGTAGTAGGTCAAGCAACTGGTTCAGTAGAAGAAAAGAATCGTAAAAGATTAGCTTCTAGCTCTGCTCGTTGTAATGGTTCGAATTTAAATGATGCTGTTACGAGCAATATCAAATTTGTAAAAGCCAGTGTAGATTTAAACACAATCCCTGACGCGGGTTCAGCTGACCCAGAACTAGTTGCTGACCAAGATAAAGTGGATACTAGATTGAGAGGAGTTTGGAGCATACCCCTGACTAAATCAAAGCAAAAAGAATTGCTTATCAAAGAACCTGTTGCAGACTTTCTTGGTTATCAATTTACTTATAAAGTAGTTGATGATTCCGTTAAGCTCATTGATATTAGCCAAGATGATTTTCTCACTGGTGCTCGTAAAGGTTATTTCATAGGTAACTATATGATCCTTAATACCAGTACCTTTAATAAAAAAGATGAACTATTTATTTTCAAACTTACTAAAACCAATGGCAGTGGCAGGGAGTTCAAAATCACTAATGGAGATTGCTTCCAGCTCAAGAAGCCAATTGCCGGCACTTTAGTCTGCACACCAAACACAGATAGTGACTTTGTTAGCAACAGTATGACTAGGTTTGATAGTTTAAAAATCAGCAAATCAAATACTAATATAATTATTAACTTTTAGTTCGAGAGCCGTCATTGCGAGCAGAGCGAAGCAATCCCCCTGCGCAAGGAGATTGCTTCGTCACTCCGTTCCTCGCAATGACGATTAATCATTATGATAAGATCGAAGTTTTCATCCCTAAACTAGAGACTTATAAATGATATTTAACAAAGGTCAAAAGAAAAAAAATACTATAGTTCTAAAATTCGGTGGCACTTCAGTTGCTGATGCTGCCTGCATTGCACACATAAGTAAAATTGCAATTAAAGAAGCAGAAGAGAACAATGTGATTGTTGTAGTTTCAGCAATGGGCAAAACTACTAATGGTTTAGTGGACCTTGCAAATCAAGTTTCACCCGACGCTCGCGGTAGAGAACTCGATATGTTACTTGCTACCGGTGAATTAATTTCTATGTCGCTTACAGCAATGGCTATTCAAAAGCTTGGTCATCCAGCTGTATCTCTTACTGGTTGGCAAGCAGGTTTCATAACAGAGTCTGCACACAATAGAGCAAGAATTGCCGAGATTCGTTGCGACAGAGTTAATCGTCATCTTAATAATGGTGAGATTATTGTTGTTGCTGGTTTTCAGGGAGTTACTGAAGATGGTGAAGTGACAACTCTAGGACGTGGTGGTTCAGATACTTCTGCAGTAGCACTTGCAGCAGCCTTCAAAGCTATTCGTTGTGATATTTATACTGATGTTGATGGAGTCTTCACGACTGATCCCCGCTTGGTTCCAGAAGCTACTAAGTTAGATCTTATTAGTCATGAAGAGATGATCGAGCTTGCTAGCCTTGGAGCTAAGGTTCTACATCCTCGTTCAGTTGAATTGGCAAAAAAATTTGATATTGATCTTCGTGTAAGGAATACTTTCAATCCTAGTAACGAAGGTACAAAAGTAGTGAGTCTAAAAAGGATAAATGATATGGAACTTACAAGAACAGTTACTGGTGTAGCAGTAGATCTTAAGCAAGCTAGGATCGGCATTATGGGCGTACCTGACAAACCAGGTATAGTTAGCAAATTATTTACAGCACTAAGCCAAAACAATATCAGCGTGGACATGATCATCCAATCGGTACCTAGAGATGGTATTAATGATGTGGGCTTTACTGTTGCCAAAGAAGATTTAAATCCTGCACTTGAAATTTGTAATCAAGTAGTGGCAGAAATTGGCGCGCAGGGTGTGGTTTCAGATGCCAATATCGCGAAAGTATCCATTGTTGGTGCAGGCATGATCAATAGACCAGGAGTGGCTTCTATGCTCTTTAATACTCTTGCTAAAGAAGGCATCAATATCCAAATGATTGCAACTAGTGAGATTAAAATCAGCTGCATGATAGATCCTCAATACGCAGACCGCGCTGTTAAAGCTATTCATAGTGCTTTTGAATTACAAAAAAGCTCTGAACCTGTAGTTGCTTAATCCATATCTTTTTTTTGATAAGCAGTCTAAGGTATAATCTTGCTTATGAGTGAAACTGCGGAACTTATGGAAGAAAAACTTTCACTAGATGTTAAAGAAATCCAAAAGATGATGCCTCATCGCTATCCTTTCGCGATGATCGATAGAGTTTTAGAAGTTGTGCCAGGTAAATACGGCATTGGCTACAAAAATATTTCAATCAATGAACCTCAGTTCATGGGACACTTTCCCGGCATTCCTATTATGCCTGGAGTTCTTCAATTAGAAGCTTCCGCACAGCTTGCTTGCATAGTAATGCTGACACTCCCAGAATATAAAGAAGGTTATTTAGGAATATTCACTGGTTTAGATGCCGTGAAATTCAGACGTATAGTAGTTCCTGGAGATAGATTAACTATAAAAGTTGAACTTGAAAAATTCAGATTCCCATTTGGTAAATTTAAATTCCGTGGCGAAGTTGAAGGTGAACTTTGCGTGGAAGGTTTACTTAGTTTTGCTATGAGTAAGAAAGAAGTACTTGAATCCTAACCCGGGGCCGCGTCTTTACAATTCACTTTTCAAAATAATTCCCCAGTAGGGTCTGTCACTCTATTCAAAATTCTTATCTGGAAAAGTGAATTGTAAAGACGCGGCCCCAAGTAAAGGAATTACGTATATAATCAAATTTGATATATGAGCACAAAGGCTGTAGATCTAGATTTACTAAATAGCTTTCACCCCAGAGGTGGCTACGCTAAAAGCACGGCTTTAGCGCAAGCTTTTAAGTTTTTAATATTAGCAACTGGTTGGATCACCATTGTTTTTGGCGCAGCTGCAGGTGGCGCAATTACTTTTGCTTGGTTACTACCTTATCTCATTACTTATATAGTTCCAAATTTAGTTCAAGGATTTGAGCCAGAAACTGCAAGAAAAATTTCTGACATAGTGGAATATTTAGCTCCAACAGTAACTATCGCAACAATCATCCCCGTAAATGCAATGTTCATGGTACTTTGCGAGCGCAAGTTTCTTGCCCTACTTACTATGAGAATTGGACCAGATAAAGTTGGTTTCAATGGTGCTCTACAAACTTTTGCTGATGCACTTAAATTACTTTTCAAAGAAGATATCACTCCAAATGGAGCTGATCGTCTTTTATTCACACTCGCACCTGCATTATTTTTCGCTCCTGCAATGGTAGTGTTTATGCCTCTTCTATCAGTGGCATCTAATAACATTGGAATTTTTTCTACAACTAATTTAGATATAGGTTTGATTTTTATTGTTGGCTTCCTTTCACTTGGAACCATGTCATTAGTTATGGCAGGCTGGTCATCTAATAATAAGTACTCTTTAATGGGTGGCATGCGCGCTTCAGCACAAGCTATTAGTTATGAGATTCCTATGGTGCTTGCTTTAACTTCGATCATTATGATTTCTGGTTCAGCAAATCTTTTTGAAGTTTCTAACAAACAAGCTGGTGGAATTCTTAATTGGAATATTCTTGGCAATGGTCACCTCACACAAGTGATGAATATATTTCCTAATCAATATGGCACTTTCATGGAAGGCTTTGTTGCTTTAGTTCTTACAGGTCTTTGTGTTGCACTCTTCTTGATCTTTATAACTGCATCGATCGCTGAAGTTAACCGTATTCCTTTCGATCTTCCTGAAGCAGAGTCAGAGTTAGTTTCTGGATTCAATACAGAGTTCACTGGTATGAAGTTCGCTTTATTTTTCTTAGCTGAGTACACGAACCTCTTCATTGCATCAGGCGTGGCTACAGTTCTATTCTTAGGTGGTTCGCATTTGCCAATCGACATTGCAAGCGAAACCGCTCTCTACAACTACTTTTCACACATCACTATTAACGTTATGTATTTTGGTACTTTCAATGGTTTATTAGAAAACGTAAACCTACTTTGGATCATCACTAGCTTGGTTTTCCTTATCAAAATATATTTAATGTTCTTAGTAGCAATTTGGATTAGAGCTACTCTTCCAAGACTTCGTCAAGATCAGCTTATGGAGTTCGGTTGGAAGTACTTAATACCTTTAACATTAGGTATAATCTTTATAGTTGCTCTTTGTTTGGAGTATCTACAGTCATGACTAACACATTAGAGAAAGTTTTCGAATCAGCAATTAAGCCAGTTAAGCAAACCATCGATGGTTTATATAATGTTTTTCTTGGTTTATATACAGTTGGCAAACACACTACTCGTGATCCAATCACAACTCAGTACCCAGATAAAATGCCTGAGTTATACGCAACCTCAAGACACAGATTGGCTCTTAGCGTAGACCCAGATACTGGTGAGCATCTTTGTATTGCATGTAAACAATGTGAAAGAGTTTGTCCCGATTCTTGTATTAGTGTAATTCCACACGACACGGTGAAAGCTAAATCACAACAGTTTTATATCGATCATGGTCTTTGTATGTTCTGCGGACTTTGTACTGAAGTATGTCCAACAGACTGTATTATCAACACAGTGGATTTTGAAATGTCTGAAGAGACTCGTGAAGATTTGATTTATGACATCAAGAAACTAACTCTTACTCAAGAACAATCAAGAGCGTATTTTGATCTTAAAGGCAAAGTGCCTAAATCAAAACAAGGCAAAGCAAATGCAGCAGCTGATCCGTTTACTATCAAACCGCATCTTGGTGGCATTAGCACTAAGGCTATTGATGCGGCTTTCAAAGCAGCTGGCATAGTTAAAGCTTCATAGGAATTTTTATGGCAAAGGTATTAAATGTTTTATTTGGCACTGAATCTGGTAACTCAGAGAAACTTGCTACTAGCGTAGAACTTACAGCAAAAGAAATTGCTAAAGAAATGAAGTTCGAAGTAGTAAAGAAAAATCTTAAAGACGTAAAAGTAGCTGATCTTGCTGCTATGGAATATGCAGTAGTAGTAATTTCTACTTGGGGGGAAGGTGATCCTCCAGGCGGAGCTATTAATTTCTGTAACGAGCTTTACAAAGCAAGTTCACCTAAACTAGATAATTTTAATTACACAGTCCTTGCGATGGGCGATAAGAGCTATCAAGATTTCTGCGGTTGCGGTAGAAGAGTAGATGAAAGTATCGCTAAACTTGGTGGCAAACAAATCATGCCTCGCAAGGATTTCGATTTAGATTACGATGCTGGTTTCGAAAACTGGGAAATCGAGATGTTTAGTACTATTGCGCCGATGTTGAAATAATGTCATAGCATGGCATCAGTCTAAGGACAAGTGCCGTCATTGCGAGCCACGAAGTGGGCGTGGCAATCCAGTCCTATAAATATAGTAATTCTTTAGGTGGCTTAGGTTTAACTGAATCCTGACTACTGTTTTTTAACCAAAATGGTATTACAATGAGCATGCAGCCTAAAAACCACATTACTCCATAAAGCATCCAATAAAAAGCTTGTTCATTTGACATTATTTTTTATTTTCCCCTCAACTTTTTTAGAATTAATTATTGCACCAATAAAAAGTATTATAGCTCCCAAGGAAAAACTATAATGATTGGTCCAAAACCTCTTCAATTCGATATAATAGGCAATGGAAAATAAGAATTATGAAAAGTTTAAGAACAATAAGAAAGAATCAAACAGCAGAATTAACTAGATTAAAAGCTCAACAAAATAGATCAACTACAACTTCAAATACAAAACCCTCTAGTAGCCCAGCACCTCAATCTTTACATTGGGCTAATACTGCAGATATTAAACAAACTATTACGAGAGGGAGTTTTTCAACATTAAATTTACCAAGAATTGGTGCTCATGTAGAAATCACAAATATTGAAGGAAATATTTCATTCGCAAAAGGGAAGCTTATGCATATAGAGCTTGGAAATAGATATCATAAAAAATCTCCAGAAAAATCTCCAGACGACAAAGTATATATAATCCTAACAGTAGAGCAAAATCAACAAGAAATTGAACAAAGCACAGCTATAATTCCATTAAAAATCCACTGGAACTAACAACTTCACTGCCATCGCAAAAAGGAAAACTGCAACCCCAATTCTAAATTTATCTTGGGGTACTTTGTCCACAATAAAAGCACCTAGATTTACACCTAGCACTGAAACTAAAATACAAATAGCTAGAGCTAAATATTTATCCATTGCAAAAACTTCAAGCGGGACTAAATTTTCTACTCGCTCACCTTCTAGGAAATAAGTAGTAACTCGGGCGCTGTCTATCATCACGAGTAGCAGTGCAGAATTGGCAAGGTAAACTACTTTAGGCAGATTAAAAGCCGCAAGAAATGCTGCACGGATAGCACCACCCATACTTGAGATACCAGCAATAAAACCAGAAAGAATTCCAGCAAGAATTGCATTGAAATTAGAATACTCAAGTTTAAAATCTTTATACCAAATCAGAAAAACAGCATAAGCCATTAAGAACACTGCAATGATTTTTGTAAGCAAAACTTGATCTACTATAAATGACATACGCGCACCAAGTACCGAAGCCATCATTCCAAAAAGACCAAAGGTACCAATTAATCTAAAATCAAATCCTTCTCTAAAAGAAACTAAACGCCAAGCGCCATTAGCAAGGTGAATAATTCCTACAAAAAACAGAACTTGATGAAACTCATAGCCCATAAGTACCATGAGTGGCACCATAATAGTAGCCGTACCAAAACCAGTCACAGTGCCCGTTGCACTAGAAAGAAGAATTAAAAGCAGAATATAAATTAGCACTAAACAGCAGCAGCGATCAGTTCATTCATCTTAGCTACATTAGTACGCACTGATTCAGCAGATGCTTGTAAAGTTTTCAGTTCTTCAGGATTAAGTTTAAGCTCAAGTATTTCTTCAATACCATTAGAACCTAATTTAGTAGGAACTCCTACAAATACACCTTTGATTCCATATTGACCTTCAAGCATACATGAGCATGGAAGAATTTGTTTTTTGTCATGAAGAATTGCATCGATCATTTCGACTGCACTTGAAGCCGGTGCGTAGAATGCTGATCCCGTACCAAGTAAGTTAACGATCTCAATACCACCTTTCTGAGTACGCTCAATGATTTGCTGGATTTTATCAGCAGAAAGCATGTCAGGAAGTGGGATTCCAGCAACAGTCGTGTATCTAGCAATAGGCACCATATCATCACCGTGACCACCCATTACACAAGGTTGGATATTTTTGATAGAAACATCTAAAGCTTCAGCAATGAAAAATGCCATACGCGAGCTATCTAAAACACCAGCCATACCAATAATTCTATTAGCTTGCACACCTTTAGCTGAAAGGATTTGATACGCTAGTTGAGTCATCGCATCAACTGGATTCGAAACAACTATATAAATTGCATTTGGAGAATACTTGTAAGCACTTTCAATACAAGCTTTAACGATTGCTGAATTTTTTACAAGAAGATCATCACGACTCATACCTGGTTTACGCGCAAGTCCTGCAGTCATAAGCACTATATCTGAGTCTCTAGTTAAAGCATAATCATCGCCACCAGTAATTGATCTGTCATGAAGTTCTACCGGTCTTGCTTCCATAAGATCCAACGCCTTACCTGCTGCAACACCACCCATCACATCAACCATCACTACATTAGCGATATTTTTTTCTGCAAGTCGTTGAGCTGCTGTAGCTCCAACATTACCTGCACCTATAACCGTTACTTTTGCTTGTTTCATACTTATAATATATACCACTGGGGCCGCGTCTTTACAATTCACTTTTCAAAATAATTTCCGCCGCGTAATACAAGTTTATATTAAGATTAGCCGAAAGGCGAATTGTAAGGGCTTAAATTCAAGTGCCATACTTACATATTATGACAACATCTAACCAATCGACCACTTCATCTCTAAATCTCAGTAAAGCACTTTTCAATCTCAATACACATGAATTATACGAAATAGCAATCTGCAATCAAGAAGCTCAGCTCAGCGACCATGGTGCCTTAGTTGCATATACAGGAAATCATACTGGCAGATCAGCAAATGACAAATTTATTGTCAAAGATTCATTAACAGAGAATCTTGTTCATTGGGGCAAAGTTAATAAGCCAATTTCACCAGAAGCATATAATCGCATTAAAGCAAAATTTTTAGAATATGTTGAGAGCAGGGATTCTGTCTATGTACAAGATTTAATTGCAGGTGCCGATTTAAAAAACTCTATCAATATGAGAGTAATAACAGAACTAGCTTGGCATGGCGTTTTTATACGCAACATGCTTGAGCCTGCAAATAAAATTCAGAATCCAGAATACACCATTATCTCAATGCCTAACTTTAAAGGCAATCCTCAAGAAGAACCTGAATTAAATTCCGAAACTTTTATCCTAGTGAATTTCTCAAGCAAAGAAATTTTAATAGCCGGTACTGCTTATGCCGGTGAAATTAAAAAATCTGCTTTTAGTATTTTGAATTTTCTATATCCACAAAGAAATATTATGCCAATGCACTCTTCAGCTAATACTGACAATGAAGGCAATGTAAGCATTTTCTTCGGTTTATCTGGCACCGGTAAAACCACTCTATCAGCTGATCCTGAAAGATATCTTATCGGTGATGACGAGCATGGCTGGAGCGACGAAGGAATATTTAATTTTGAAAATGGTTGCTATGCCAAGTCTTATAAACTTGCAAAAGAAACAGAGCCAGAAATTTATGATGCTTCAATGCGATATGGAGTAGTAATTGAAAATGTCACCATGAACGAAAAACGAGAATTAGATTACTTCGATAAATCAATTACCGAAAATGGCAGAATCTCATATCCTCTTACTTATATTCCAAATGCCTGCTCTGGCAGATGTGTAAAAAAACAACCAAGAAATATCATCATGCTCAGTTCGGATGCATTTGGCGTATTGCCTGCCGTGGCTAAACTCAGTCCAAAAGAAGCTGCTGAACAATTTAAATTGGGTTATACAGCAAAGCTTGCTGGCACGGAAATTGGTATAGTAGAACCAAAAGCTGCTTTCAGTGCTTGTTTTGGCGAACCATTCATGTCATTACACCCCAATGTTTATGCAGATTTATTAATGAAAAAAATTCATGCACATGAAGTTGATTGCTGGTTGGTCAATACTGGCTGGGCTGGTGGTGCCTATGGTGTAGGTGAGAGAATGGCATTAAAATTAACCAGATCAATTATTCATAAAATCAATAATGGAACTCTTGCTAAAGAAAAAACTATCAAACATCCAATATTAGGATTTGAAATTCCTGAATCAATCGAGATGCCAGAAAAATCTTGGAAAGACCAAGCAGCTTATAAGCAAGCTGCCGAGAAGCTTTTAGAGTTTTTTGCTGAACAGAAAAAAGCTATTGGCGTTTAAGTCGTTATCATAAGCATAGGTGTCAACTTAAGCACACTGTGTCATTGCGAGATCTCGAAGAGGTCGTGGCAATCCACCTGCTAAAAGTCTCTAGTGAAAATGGATTGCTTCACTACGCTCGCAATTAAATATTAGAGAATAAGGAAGGGTCAACCTTTAGATTCAAAGCTA
>CAZFCF010000014.1:0-61445 GCA_964517685.1 uncultured Gammaproteobacteria bacterium
GTTTCACTGTCTTCTTTTAGTTCCCTACTTTACACAAACTTGAGGTAGAACCTAGGAGTCTCAATCATGAAATTAAAAATTGTACTTGAGAGAAGTGAAGAAGGTGGTTTTACTGTTTATGTACCATCATTGCCTGGCTGTATTAGTGAAGGTGATACAGAAGAAAGTGCTATGAAAAATATTCAAGAGGCGATAGAACTCTATTGTTATTAATGCTTTAAAAAGAGCGGGATGGGTTGTTGTAAGACAAAAGGGTAGCCATATTCGTTTGCAAAAAAATACTGATAAAGAAGTTTTGAAAACTATAGTTCCTGCTCATAAACCAATTAAAAGATCTACTTTGTCACACATTCTCAAACAAGCAAAAATAGATTTAGAAGATTTTTTAAAATTACTTTGATAGATATGAATTTAATAGTTAATCCTAGCTAGCAAGATCTCATCAACGTAAAAATCTTCATCTCTTCTTTTAAGCCAGGATTTCATTGTACCTTCAACCATGAAACCCAGATCTTGATAAAGCTTCAAGGCTTTAGGATTATCAGCTTCAACAGTTAATTCAATACGTTTGTAAGTTTTTTCTAAATCAGAAATCAATAATTTAAGTGATGCTTTGCCTAAACCTTGTCCTTGAAAAGATTTAAGGATACCAAAGGTAGCAATTGTTGCAACATGGCTAGTTCTGCCTTTACCGACAATGACAGTTATAATTCCACAATCTTGTTGATTAGATTGAATGATCAAAAATTTACTTCGTGAATTTAATTCAGCAAAAATATTTTTGAAATCCTCTTTGCTAGCTGGTTCATATAAAAAATATGGATTAACACTTTGATCCATGTATACCTGGTAAGCAAAATCATAATCTGTGGTTTGCGCTGGTCTAAAATTTATATTCATTTTGTTTTGGACATTTTTATGCCTCTATAAATGTATTTATTGCACACTTTTATGTACCATTTTATGTATAAAACTTACATTTATTCCATGGTAAAAGTGTGAAAACCTAGTAAATAAGCCAATTAACTAAGTTGATCTATTTTTTTAGCAGAGTGAAAGTCTTGCATAGTAAGACCTTTTGCCACATGAGTCCAGAATTCCACTTTTGCATAACCCCATTTGAGAACAATATCAGGATGATGATTTAGCTCTTCAGCAATTGATCCAACCTTGTTTACAAAATCCAAGGCTTTAGTAAAATTTTTAAATTTAAATTCATGAGAAATTTTATTAGGAACTGCAAGATTTAATTGCCACTCAGAAGAAATTTTGGCAAGTTCTTGGTTGATTTCTTCCAAGCTCATTGCTGGCAACGAACATTTGCTTTGTGCTTTACAAGAATCGTCCATGATTATATTTTAACCGAATAACCCCTTGCCTGATAAAATAAGCCCTATGAAAAAAATCTTTATTCCTCTAATCTCAATTCTATTACTTACCTCATGTAACAAAGAAGAGAAGCTCAAATTAGTATTAGATTCCTATCTTGGATATAACCAGAGCGCTTTATTACAAAATTTTGGAAATCCAAAAAGAACTTATTACGATGGCGCTAATAAAGTTGTGGAATTTGAATTTGTTGAACATTATTTCAATGTATCGCCGAATAATACTGCTTCTTCACTCAATACTCCTTCAGCTCGCGGAGCCATTCAAGCAAATGGCTCTAGTGGACTTGGTTTTAACTACGGAGATATGCAAGGATCATATTCTAAAGATGAATGTAAATTATCATTTACCATAGACTCACGCAACCTTGTTAAAGACTGGCATCAAGCTGGCAATAATTGTACTGAGTATGCAACTCGCGAAAACATTAATCATCAATATCTTGCTGATCTGCCACGCATAATGGAAAAGACATATGGCTTTGACTTCACGCGCAGCTCATCGGGTATGAAAGTAAAAGAAATTAATCCCTTCAGTCACGCTCAGCAAGCCGGTCTCATGCCGGGAGATATTATCACAAAAATCAATAATATAAATGTGAGTAATTTGCCGGTTGAAGTTGCTAAAGATGAGTTAAACAAAAATTCTCAAGCAAAATTGATACTAATAAGAAATAAAGAAGAAAAAGAATTGCTTGTGAAAAAATCTGAAATTTCACGTTTGCATTTGTATGATGAATCATTGCAAAAATTTATGAAGCTATAAATTATGCATATGTATGATCTGGCAATGAATGCGGCTCAACAGCTGTTACAGCAGCTCCTGCATGACAAGCATCTATCACGTGAATAGTTTCAATATCTGATAAATATCTTTGTAGCAATATTTTGTATTCATTTTCACTAAAATAACTAGAAAGTTCAAATTGAAAATTTCCACTACCTTCTTTAGTACTATTGGCTGAATCAATGCCATATTGCTGGTAGTGTGCACTGCCATGTCCGCTATAAACTATCATTAGTTGTCTACCATTGATCCTTGCGCTTTGTGCTCTTTTCTTTATTGCTGCTTCAATTTCTTGAGGAGAAGGATTTCTAAGATGTTGAGTCTCTTTGCTTTTTAAGTTCTTAGATTGAGTAAAACTATGCTCTAACATTTTTGCATCAAATTGAAATCTTCTTTCATCATCTACAGCGGTATAAGATGATCCATCTTCATTCTTACTATCAAAGCCTTTTCCTGTAATAATTAAAACCTCAAAATCTTTTTGCACCTGAGTGGATTTATCAATATTCATTCTATAAATAGGCAAAGCATGTTTTATATTTTTATTGCTTAGATTTCCCAAAATATCATAGAGAGTGTCTTTAGCTTTTGCATCTTTGATACCATTGGCAATACTTGCAATATATTTACTGCCGTTACCTAGATAGCCATAATTATGAGATTTTTCAAAACCTTTTCTCTCCTCTATATTTTTTTCCAAATTTTCTTTACTAACCCCGTGAGATCTTGCTAGAGCCTTTTGACTTGTTACTGCAAAAACAGAATGAGTTCTTGGGTATTGATAAGGACCACTTTCACTTAAAGTTAATACACTCTTAGTAGCTTTAAAACTATTTTGGGTTTCAGTTTTATGTACTACTTTAGGTACTTCTTTTGGCTCAGCTTCTAAATCTATCGGCACTCCATTAACAGTTAATCCTTTAAGTTTTTCATCTTTGCTAATTGTGATAGTAAGCTTCTCATCTCTTTTCATGCTTTCATAATTTGGTCTGGATTCTAGCTGCGCACAAATCTCTCCTTGAAAGATAGTTGAATCTTTATTTTTTATTGGATCAAAATGAAGCTTAGGTCTGCTTATAGCAAAAGTCTGAACTATATCAAAATCTTTTTGCCCAGTAAATTGCATGTCAAAAACAAATTTCTTTGAGTAGTATTCTTTTTCCTCTTCAGTTAAAACTTCTGCATGATACCCTTTAGCTTTTGGAATTACAACTGCTTGGTTAAGCATCTTAAATTCTGCAGCATTTACGTTTTGCCATTTCCCTTCTTTGACAATCATGAACTTGCCATCATGCTTATAAGCCATAGTTCTTTTGCCATCAGCAGTTTCAGCACTATAAAGTGGGATCCCAGATTCTTTTGCCCAGCTAACTAATTGTTGACGTTTAGTTTTTTCTTCCGCATTTGGTGCTCTGCGAACATAACTATCCATGGCTTTTTCATTCAAATGAAAAACTTTTGTTACTCGCTCAGAATTATTTGCTGGACTTGCATTATCAAAATTTTGTAGCTCAGCAGGATCTAGATCTTGCCATTTATCATGCCTGAATATTTTTGTTTCACCATTTGTTTTTTTGTAAGCAGCATATTCACCACCTTTACCATCCGCAACAAGATAAAGTTGAGCATTGTTTCTTTTTGCCCAGGCAACTAAATTTTCTCTAAGTATTTTCTTCTCTGCTTTAGCATTAGCTATATAAGTCTTTTGGCTCTCTTCATCATTAAGCGCTTTAGCTGTTGTATAAGTAGTTTCTTGAGGACTTTTAATAGACTGTAAAATTATTTCTTTGGTCTTGCCATCGGCTATTTGCCAAGGACTTTTCTTGCCACCTTTTGCTTCTACAAATACAGTGTCATTTCCAGCCGTTACAAAAACGTCGTAATCGATACCACCATCTTTATCAGCATCAACACCGTAGAACTCTCCTCCTAGCTTTTCTTGAAGTTGCTTATAAGTCCCAAAGCGGCCTTCTGGCTTATTTAAATCAGCACCGCTGTATTTTATTAAGTCCATTTCTGTCCCCATAGCTATCAGATATAAAGCTTATTCGTGATAATAATTGATAACCAGGGGTTCTTACCTATTGATTAAAGAACTACAATAACAATATGAAATTGATTTTGACTTTAGTTTTTTTATTTTTCAATTCGGCACCTGCCAAAGCTAATTTCTGGCAAAGTATGCAAAGCAATATCAGTAAGGCTTTTAAACCATCCAAATTTATTTGTGATAAATATGAAGTTCAAGATTATGAAGTGCCGGTTCTTAGACCTGGTATGAGTCTTCCTTTCACGGAAAGAAAAACCAAATTGCGTAAATGTAAGCGTTGGGAGAATGCACCTAAGTCAGCTACAGGTAAAGCTTGTAAAGAATATGAATATGTGAACACTTCAAGTGCTGAACAAAAATCTTTCTACACTACAGTCAAACGTAAACGTACAGTATGTGTTGAAGGACATTCAACAAGATAAAGATTTACAATAGTCCTTGAAAGTATTTTCATTTTCTGTTAATATTTGATCTCGACAAAGATGTCAAAATTCAAATTTTTTATTTATAGAACTAACCATAAAGGAGTTAACAATGAGGTTACCCATAATAGAATTGCTCGGATCACGATCACAAGCTTGCAGAAAACTGCCGTCGAAGCTAGTTGATATGTCAACTCAGGCGCCGGAGCTGATAGTAAATCATCCATATCCATCTGCTGCAGAATCTAAGCCAATTAGAAATGAAGAGCAATTCTTTGTTGATCGAGATCATGCTCGCTTTATGTTTGAAGCTAAACCTTTAGAACCTGAAGTAATGGCAAAAAAAGCAAGTAACATTATTTGGGAAAAATTATACGAGCTTAAAAATATAGCCAAGAGTAAACATGGTATCAACATAGATATTGTTATTAGTAATGATTTTGGTCTATTAGAAAATTTCAGATTTTCCAGAACTTTGCCTAATTCAAATGCTGACTTGGACGGGATTTTAGAAATTTCTCCAGATTTTGCTTCTTTGCTTGCTGATGTATCATCACCTGATTTAACTAAAGCAAAAATTTTCAATAGTCATTTTGGTTCTAAAGTCGATGCCGAAACTTTTATCAATGACATATTAAAAGATATCAGTTCAGTTATAGGTAATAATAAAAAAACCAGTTCAGTTTGTATCAAGTTTGATGATCCAAAATATGGACAAAATTTGAGAAAAAAAGATAGGGGTGAACAATTACAACTACCTGCAGAGTTAAAAAATATTTTGGATAAATATTTAATTGAGAAAAAAGGAATCGTTGACTATGCTACCTACAAGCAAAACAATAATACATGTCCACGACATACAGCCTTGGAAAACTATTCTGGGCAATTGCTTGCGTTAGTTAGTCGTTTAAAACGAAATAACCAATCTACATTTGATAGTAAAAATGATTCTTTTACTTTTTCAGTTGATAAGCGTGATGATTATAATTCTCCAACAGAAAGTTTTGCAAATAAATATCATGCTGCGGTTGCTGAATATGGAGAAGCTATGATTAACGAAATTAATGAGTTAATAGGTCTTCAATGGGATCCATGGAATATTGAAAATTTAAATTTGAATCTTATTGGAGCTCTTGATAACTATATAGCTGGAGATCTTCAATATATAACAGTCTCTGGAACAATACAAAAATCAGCCCAAGAAAAATTAATAGGATTGATTAGTATGTTGCCGGTTATGGAAAATAAAAATTTAGATTTTTGCGGTGTCAAAACTTTTATTTTGGATTCTAAGCATGAATATCTAAAACCTAATGAAAATGTATTGTTGAAGCCTATTAGCCCTAATGAATATAGGCTTTTTATTAGTCAAGAATTTTACGATACTATCATGAATCCAGAATTTGATCCTAAGAAATTAAAATTATTTTTGCAAGAAATGAATCAAACTTTTGAGAGAAATTTTGGTTCTTAATCCGGCAAGAAAACAAAGAAACTACTTCCTTGGTTAGGTGTTGATTCAGCCCAAATCTTGCCGCCATGATACTCAGTTATATTTTTGCAAATAGCAAGTCCCATGCCGGTTCCAGGGTATTCATAATGACTATGTAATTTTTGAAATAATTTGAAAATTCTGTCATTGTATTCTTGCTTAAAACCAATACCGTTATCTGCGAAAGTTAATAGCCAACCAGCATCCAGTTTGTTTACTTTCACATCAACTTCTAAAATTTTCTCTTTCTGACGATATTTAATAGAGTTTGAAATTAAGTTCTTAAATAATCTCATTAATTGAATTTCAATCCCACTAATAGTTGGAAGATTCTCTATTTTTATTTTTGCCCCTGATTTATTAATATCTTCATTGAGATCTAAGAGAACTATTTCTATAACCTTATTGAGGTTTACTGGTTGGAAGCTAGTTTCAGGGTTGCCAAGCTTTGAATAGTCTAATAAATCTGTTACTAAATTATGCATGCGAGCGGTACCATCGCTAATGAAGTCCATATATTTGGTTACTTCTTCATCTTTATTGAGTTCAGTAAAACGATCTCTGAGCCTTTTAATGTTCTGGCTAATCATTCTTAGTGGCTCTTGAAGATCATGAGAAGCTACATAGGCAAATTCTTCTAATCTGGAATTTGATTCTATAAATTGTTTATTACTATCTTCTAGTAATTGTTTGTGTAATTGACCGCGATGATTTAAATAAATTAAATATCCCAAAAGTACAGAAACAATGATTCCAAAAAATAAAACTGTTCGTGGCAAAGTTGAGTCCACCCCATATTCCATTTGTTGTATGTGTAAAGCTTTGGCAATTGAAAAAGAAAAACTTGCACCAAAAAGTATAGTAATTAGAATTATTGAATTCTGATTTTCTTTTTTTAAATTATTTACATCTAAATTATAAAAAAACAACGAAATGCCTAGAATCATAAATGCAATGCTTCCAAGCAAAGATATATGAGTGTATCTTCCCCAGCCATGAGCAGTCTGAATCCCGGTAATATAGCCAATTAGAGAGAGTAGTCCAAGGACCATAATTAGAGAGCCGGAAACTCTTAAAAATATTCGCTTGGAAATGGCAACAAATTTATTTTCCTGAGTTAAAAAATTTTTTTTGAAGACATTGACTAAAATATTTAGAGCTGCAATTAAAAGACCTATGCTTGTATTTATTGCCATACGCCCAGGGAAGGTTGTATATGAATCTAGATCATAGTGCCTAAACATTTGATCAATCCCCAGATCTACATTGAAAATATACTCAGATAAAGTGAGTACTGTTAATAAAATTACTAATGATGAAAGGATTAGACTAATATTTTTATGCTTATTTAAAGTCATAATTGCAATTGAAAGCAATATGAAACACACTGCTGTATTGAATTGCATTGGAACAAAACTTGGTTGGATTTGAATCAGGAAATCATCATGAGTAAACCAGCCGAATAGAACTACTGAAGCTATTACTAAAACAATGGACGCCAATAAAAAACTTTTGAATTTATTGACAATCTCTTTTGTCATTATTTTTAATACAAAGTTGAACAGGTTAACAATTATACATGTTTTTACATAGTCCCATTCTTGACAGTGGTTTACAAGAATTATCTATAGTTGTAGTTTTAAACTTAGTGTTACAAGAATCCCTCAGATATTTTTTAAATTCCTTTCGCTGCCCTCAGTATGTAAAACGGTTTGGATTATTACAAGAATTAATTGCAATTGATGCAAGATATGCACGACATAAAAAATCTTGGCAAGAGCATTTGCAGAAAACTAAAACTACTATTCTTGCGGAGGCGGCAAAGTTAGATCATAGAGAGAAGATTTTAATTCTTGGCGCAGGATCCTTAAATGATGTGCCGTTGGCTGAATTATCCACGCTGTTTAAGCAAGTGCATTTGGTAGATATTTTTTTCTTGGATACTACTAGAACTAAGATCAAAAATTATTCAAACGTCACAGCACATGAAATAGATCTGAGTGCTAGTTTAGAGAAGCTATATAAGCAATACTGTCAAGCCAGTGATAGAGAGCTTTTCATGGCTAGTCATTTGCAGGCTGAGTCACCGAATATTTTTTTAAATGAAAAATTTGATATGGTAGTTTCTTTAAATTTATTATCGCAATTGCCTTTGGCAGCTAAAAGATTTTTTGATAGAAAGAATATAGTCTCTTATGACTTAGATACTTTATATCAATCGTTAATTACTAATCATCTGGATTATTTGCAAAAATTTTCTGCAGGAAATTCTCAAGTCCTTTTGATTACTGATATCGAAAAGCAAATTTATCAAGATGGCGTGCAAATACTTGTAGAAAATACTTTGCAAGATCTTGAGCTTAATGGAGTTCTTAGGGAGCCTAAGGATACCTGGATTTGGAATCTAGCTCCACGCGGGGAATTGGGCAGTGGTTTTGAATTACACTTAAAAGTCAAATGTGGCATTATCTGACCAGAATGCTTGATTATACCTAATTTGCATGTAATATGGATATTTAAGAGTTCTTCAAAAATTATGGAAGAGATTTTTAGAGTTCAATTAAAAGACAAACAAATTATAAGTTTGGCAAGCTTTATTACAGCAATTATTGCAATTATAGATTTATTTTTTGTAACTGAAATTATCATAGGCATTGCTTATATTGCAGTAATTTTTTTAGTTAGTTTTTGTACTAATAGACGCATTGTTTATATATTTAATTTCATTTGTAGCTTATTGGTAATTCTGGGAATAGTTATCTCTAATGATTTATTCTTCATTTCTCCCAAAGAAATTATCAATCGTTTAATTGCATTAATGTCGATTTGGTTAGTGGCAAATATAACTTTGCAACATCGTTATTCGGAAAATAAATTCTTGCAAATTATAGAAGCTTCTCCTACTGCACAGTTGGTGGTGAATTATCATGGCAAAATATTACTTTTGAATCAAGAAGCAATCGGACTATTTGGATATAGTAGAGATGAGCTATTAGGACAATCAGTTGATATCTTAGTACCAGAAAGATTTAGAATAGATCATCCTACTCATCGCAAAGGCTTTTTTGTAAATCCTGAGAAACGGGCAATGGGTGCAGGTAGAGACTTATATGGTCTAAAAAAAGACTCCACAGAGGTGCCAATTGAAATAGGTTTAAACCCATTAAAGACAAAAGATGGTTTGTATGTACTTGCCAGTATTATTGATATCTCAGAGCGTAAAAAAAATGAAAATGCAATTTCTATTAAAAATAAAGAGCTTGAAACTCTTTTATATATTGCCTCACATGATTTAAAAGAACCATTACGTTCTATGGAATATTTTTCTTCGGTTGTTAATGAAAGATATACTACCGTATTGGATGATAAAGCAAAAATCTTTTTAAGTAAGATTACTGGTTCGGCTGCTCATATGGCTAAGCTTTTGGACGATATAAATTTGATGTCTAAAGCTAGTAAAATGAGTCAGGAACTTCATTTGATTGACTTTAAGGAAATTGTTCAAGAGGTACTAGGCAGATTAGAAGAAAAAATCAAACTTACTCGAGCCCAAATTCATATTTCAGATGACTTACCGGTTCTGAAGATAAATAAAATTTGGGTTACAGAAGCTATCTACAATCTTGTTTCAAATGCACTCAAGTTTACTAAAGAGAATGAAGCACCTGATATAGAAATTGATGTATATGATAAAGATCTTTTGCCTTATGAAAAAGCAATAGTGATTAAAGATAGAGGTTTAGGTGTTAAACCTGAATATGCAGAAAAGATATTTGGACTTTTTCAAAGAGCTGTTGGTAGAGAAATAGAAGGCAGTGGCACCGGACTTGCTATTGTGAAGTCAGTTGCAGAAGGTCATGGTGGTAGAGTTTGGGTTCAAAAGCGCAGTAGTGGTGGTTCTGAATTCGTTATAACTTTTAGGAGGTAATTTCATGGAAGAAGGAAAGCATGTGATTGATGTATTGCTAGTAGATGATAGTGAAAATGACATATTAATGATCCAAGATGTTTTTGAACATGTGCAGATGGTCAATATTAGCAGCGTAGTAAACGACGGTGAGGAAGCTTTAGCCTATTTGAATAAAGAGGGTGAATATGCAAACAATAAAACTCCAGGATTAATTTTGCTTGATATCAATATGCCTAAACTGAATGGTTTTGAAGTCCTTGAAGACGTGAAAAAAAATGAGAAGCTAAAGCACATACCAATTATTATGCTAACTACAAGTAAAAGAGAAGAAGATATTTTAAATTCATATGCTAAAGGTGCTTGCTCCTTTATAACTAAGCCAGTACGCTTCGCCGATCTTCAAAAGAAAATTGAAAATTTCTCTATGTATTGGACTTCAGTTTCAAAAATACCTGAAAGTGATAGTTAATGAAAATGGCACCCTCGAGAGGAATTGAACCTCCTACCTAGGCGGGCATGGTATTAAGACACTTACTTAAGAACCCGCCACTCTCTTCTAATTTCTTAGTAGCAGTTTCATAATCCCAGCCTTGCTTGATTTTAAGTACTGCCTGCTTAACACGAAACTTACTTGCTTCAAGTGCAGTCATAGCTTCATCTTCAGAACAATTGCAAATATCTCTTACCAGTTTAATAGCACGTTTAACTAATTTCTTATTGCTAGCATTCACATCTACCATAAGGTTGCCATAGACTTTGCCGAGCTTAACCATTACTCCGGTGCTAATCATATTGAGAACAATTTTTTGTGAAGTGCCAGCTTTTAAGCGAGTACTGCCAGAAATTATTTCTGCACCAGTTGCTAAGAATATAGAATGATCACAATGTTTGAAGGTCTCTGCACTTTTGTTATTAGAAATTGCAATAGCCTTAAAGCCCTTTTCTTGAGCAGCCTTTAGCCCGCCAACTACGTAAGGAGTAGCTCCGCTTGCAGCGATACCAATTAAGCAATCATTCGCTTTTAAATTTTGCGTTACAAAATCATATCCGGCTTGCTCGTCATCTTCAGCACCTTCTACCGCTTTGCGAATTGCACTATCGCCACCGGCGATTATGCCTTGTACTATTTCCGGATCACTCGAGAAAGTCGGTGGACATTCAACTGCATCTAAAATACCCATTCTGCCACTGGTACCAGCGCCGATGTAAAACAATCTACCACCAGCTTTCAAACAATTAAAAACAATATCAATCACTGCGGCAATTTCTTTTTCAGCTTGCTTCAATGCTTGCCATACTTGTTTATCTTCTTCGATATAGAGACTAACAAACTCTGTAGTACTTAACTGATCAATATTAGCGGAATTTTTATTATATGCTTCTGTATCCAAAATATTTTTACTCCACTAATAAACAACTTGCTACGTGATCTATAGAGCCTGCAGATTTTTTTTGTACTAATTCGGGTTTTATTTCTGAGCATTTAGCTTCGGCTATAGGGCATCTAGTATGAAAAGGGCAGCCTGACGGGATTTGTGTAGGTTTGGGGATTTCACCTTTTAGATAGAATTTTTCACGGTTGCGCTGTGTTGGATCAGCAACTGGGGCTGAATTAAATAAAGCTTTAGTGTAAGGGTGTAATGGATTTTTGAAAATCTCATCTCTAGTTGTAAGCTCTACTACTTCACCTAAATACATCACTGCTACGCGATCAGCGATGTATCTTACAACTCCAAGATTGTGAGCGATAAAGAGCATACTGATTCCAAGTTCGCTTTGTAATTTCTTTAGTAGTTGTAGAATTTTCCATTGAGTTGAAACGTCAAGTGCACTTACCGCTTCATCGGCAATAAGAAATTTAGGATTTAAGGTAAGCGCGCGTGCAATGCATGCACGCTGGTTTTGACCGCCTGAACATTCATGTGGATATTTATAAGCAATTGCTTTATCTAATTCAACTAAATCCAACAATTCAAAAACTCTAGTTTCGATAGCCTTTTTGCTCATACTAGTTTCATGTACTTGCAAAGGCTCTGCAATTGCATCAAAAATTCTATATCTTGGATCAAGACTATTAAAAGGATTTTGAAAAACCATTTGTAAGTCACGGCGTTTTTTTCTTAGCTCTTCACCCTCAAGATCAAAAAAGTTTTTGCCCTCGAAAATCACCTCGCCTTGATCCGCTTCAACAAGTCTAAGAATTAATTTGGCAAGTGTGGATTTGCCGCAACCAGATTCACCAACTATGGTCAAACACTCACCAGGAAAGATATCTAGATTGATTTTGTTAACTGCTCTTAAAGTTTTCAGAGCTTTGCCAAAGAAATTTTTCTCCAGAATAAATGACTTAGATATATTTTTGATTTGTAATAGTGGCTCTTTTAGCATAGTGATCTAATGATTTGATCTAATTTATTTTCTTGTCCTATTGCCATTATATGAATGCCCTTCAATGGAGTAGTTTTGATGTGATCGACTAAGGCTTTAGTAAGTTTTAGACCTTCTTCTTGCATAAGTTTTTTACCTTCATCAGATTCGGGATCATTTGCTCCCAAAGCAAATTCCAGTGCTTTAATTTCATACTCAGGTACAGTTACACCAAAAACATTTTGGTTCATGAAATGTGCTTGTTTAAGGGTTTTTAGTGGAGTTACACCTAATATAGTTTTACTTGCAAGATCATTCCCGATAGCATCAATAAATTTATTGATCTGATCTTTTTCATAGCAAATCTGTGTTTGAAAAAATTCTACGCCATTATCCATTCTGCGTTTCATGGTTTCAAACTGCCCATTTAAATCTGGCATGCCCGGATGAGAAGCAGAACCGATGCAAAAATTAATTGGCTGAAGATTTTTTACTTCTTTATCTTCATAGTCTAAATTTGCCTTGAGTTTAGTTATCATCGCAATCAACTCTTCAGTATTTAAATCAAAACATTTATCAGCACTTAAACTACCTTGAGGTGCATCGCCTTTAAGCGGAAGAACATTGCGTAAGCCTAGAGCCCAAGCCCCATAGAGGTCAGACTGTAAGCCCAAGCGATTGCGATCTCTACAAGTGATTTGCCAAATAGTTTCAATGCTAGTTTTTAATTGGATTAAATGACTTGCTACTAGAGAAGTCATTTTGGAATTTGCACCAGAGTTGTCAGTGATATTAATTGCTGAAACTAAGCCAGAAACTTTTTTAGCGTTCTCAATCAAAGTTAGAGGGTCAGAGGCTCTTGGTGGGTTCAATTCAGCCGTGATAATAAAATTCTTCTGTTTTAAATCTTCTCTTAGTGACACTTCTCATATAGTACTGTATTCGATAGATGTCATTGCGAGCGTAGCGAAGCAATCCCCCAGAGCAAGCTAGAGATTGGATCCTCACGCCCTCTTTGAGGGCTCAGGATGACGGCACAAGATAATCCTGTAAAAATTTTCACATTGATTTTCAAAACCTTTTACTTACATATTCGTGAGGAATCATATACAATAGGAACGATGGGTTTATTTAGCAGATTTTCGAAAAATATCGGTATTGACTTGGGTACCGCAAACACACTGGTTTGTACTTCTGAAGGTGGAATTATCCTTAGAGAACCAAGTGTTGTCGCAGTTAGCAGAGACACTGGCGAAGTTATCGCTGTAGGTGAAGAGGCTCGCGCGATGATCGGCAGAACTCCAAGTCATATCATCGCTACACGTCCACTTCGTGATGGTGTAATTGCAGATTTTAGACACGCAGAAATGATGTTGCGTTACTTCCTTGAGAAAGCTAATGGCAAAGGCACTTTCAGACCACTTTCTAAACCTCGTATCGCTATTGGTATTCCAAGCGGTATTACTGAAGTTGAGCGTAGAGCTGTAAGAGAAGCTGCAGAAAATGCTGGAGCTGGTGAAGTATATCTTATTGAAGAGCCGATGGCAGCTGCAATTGGTGCTGGTCTTGCTGTGGCAGAACCAGTTGGTAGCATGATCGTAGATATCGGTGGTGGTACTACTGAAGTTGCTGTGACTTCACTTTCTGGAATTGTAATTTCTGAAAGTATTAGAATCGCTGGTGATGAGCTCAATGACTCAATTGTATTCTACATGAAAAAAGTTTATAACCTTGCAATCGGTGAGACTACAGCAGAGACTGTAAAAATTAGATTAGGTTCTGCATTTAGACTTGATGATTCTTCTGATAAAGATCAAATCGAAGTTAGAGGTTTGAATCTTCTTAATGGCTTACCTAGAACGGTTTTGATTTCAAGGCCAGAAGTTAGAGAAGCTATGACTGAACCATTACAAGCAATTGTTGAATCAGTTAAACGTACACTTGAAAGAGTACCTCCAGAGCTTGCTTCTGATATCTACGATCGTGGTATCGTGCTTGCAGGTGGTGGAGCACTTCTTAAGGGTCTTGATGAAATGATCACTCATGAAACTGAAGTACCGGTGCATGTTGCTGATGATCCGCTTTCTTGTGTAGTTCTTGGAACAGGTAGAGTTCTTGTAGATAAATCTCTAAGAAGAGTACTAGAGATCGCAAGCGAGCCAGCTATAGCTTAGTTCTAAAAAATCAATTACACTAAAATATAGAGATGGATTTTAAGACTATAAGAGCTGCCATAATCCCTATAATAGTGACTCTGTCAATTCTTTGGGTTTTTAATCGCCCACTTAGTGCGCTTGGACTTTTCTTTTATAGATTTTCTGGTGCCTATCTCAATACCTCTGCTCAAGGCTTGATGGAGACTCAAAAGCAAGCTGCAGATTTATTAACAGTTCGTCAAAAAGCAAATAGATTAGAGAAAGCGAATCGTGAGTTAGTGCTTTCTAATAATCTTCTTCACTCTCAAGTCGCTCTAATTGCTGATTTGAATAAAGCACTAGGCTTTAAAAATAATTCTTCATATCTAACAATTCCAGCCAAAATTATTGGACGCAGTCCAGATAGCTGGCATCGTCAAGCCATCATCAATAAAGGCTCTCATCATGGTATTCGTGTTGGGCAAGGTGTGATTACCGAAAAAGGTGTTGTCGGTCAAATTCAAAAAGTTGGAATGTATAGTTCTATTGTGCAATTAGTTTATAATCCTGATTGGCGTATGGGAATTAAAATCGATCGACTATCTCAGTATGGAGTTCTTTGTGGCGATTTCCCGGCACCGCCGTATTTGCAATTTATTACCATTGACTCTAAGGTCAAAAAAGGAGATGAGATAGTTACCTCAGGTGTTTGTATCGACACAAATAACTGCCCTTATCCAGAAAATTTCCCTGTGGGTAAAGTTATTTCGGTGAAAAAGGACCCTGATGAAGTGGATTTAGTGGTCAAAGTCAAATTCCATGAGGATTTGAGCGGTGTTAAAGAAGTCTTCGTACTTAAATAACATTTCCTCCAGCTTTAAACTTGCTACTATATAATCCTTGGTAAAACCGAATGTACGTAAAGAAACTTAAAGCAACTGAGGCTATTGATGCTCAAACCCAAGCAGAACTTGATGCTGAGCTGAAGAACTTAGTTTTTCAAGTGGCAAATCTTGCTGAAGAAAAAAAAGCTATTGATACAGACGTTTTAGATCTTACTAAAATTGATGGTATTTCTGAGTATATGATTATTTGTGCCGGTAACAGTCCAGCCCAACTGAAAGCTATTGCACGACATATCGAGGAAAGCCTTTCAAAGATTGGCATTGAGCCAAGCCATGCTGAAGGTAAATACGGTGACAAATGGTTCCTACTAGACTATTTGGATTTTATTGTCCACATTATTGATGAAGATGCACGAAATTTTTACAACCTTGAAGAACTTTGGTCTGGAGCAATTTTTATTCCAGCAAATGAATGGAATGAATCTCTTTAAAAGTTGTTATAGAATAATAAGAATATGATCAAAGAAAATATCCCGAATGAGATCTATCAAAGGCCTGACGGTCATTTATCAAAACGCGAGTTGGATGTATTGATTTTAATCAAAGAAGGTTTGAGTAACCCGCAAATTGCTACTCAATTAAAATTAAGCATCAAGACCGTTGAAAACCATGTCAGAAGCATACTTCAGAAGCTTGGTGCTAAGAATAGAACTGACGCAGTTGTCATTGCTGTAAAAAAGTCATTGATAAATATTTAATGTGGCTAAAAAAAATATTTTTATGAACCTAAATGTTTTAGGTTTAAATAGTTAAGCGCTTACTTATCTTGGTACAATTATGAAAAGAGAAAACTTTAGTATGGCAAGAATTCATGAATTTTTAGAAAACGAATTTGATTCGATGGAAATCAAATCTCAATTTTCTGGGCTGGAAGAAACTAAGACCATTATTAGAGCTTTACTTAAAGACGCGGCTCAAAATGCTTTAAGAGGATTTTTTAATCAAGCTATGGTTTTGGTAAATGATTTGAATACTCATGCTCAAGAATCCCAGCCCAGCTTGCAGCGCATAAGAATGGATAAAGTTTACTATGCTGTGCATTTTGAAGTTATTGATTTTACTTGCAGCAATAGCGATTTTGATAAAACCACAATTTATATTGCTCTTGGCATAGATTTAGAAATGCAAAAAAAAGTTTTGGGTTACTGGATAAAATCTAGCTCAGAAAATACTTATGAATTTTGGCTCAAGGTTTGTAAAGAACTGAAACGATCTGGAATCCAATCTATCCATATCAAGAGCCTCGATAATATTTATTGGTTGACCCAAGCTATGAATCAAGTTTTTTCTTGAAGAACTTAGTTCAGTTTCAAATGATATCGTTCGTCAACACGCTCATAGCGTGGGTCTTTAAAGCTTGATCTCGTGAAATTATTCTTCTTATAGAGATAAGTGGCTTCAACCAATTTTGAATTTGTCGAAGCAAAGAGTTCTTCATAAGAATGATCTTTTGCAAATTTAATTGCATGGTTTAGAAGCTTTTGGGCAACGCCTCTTCCGCGATATTTTTTAGCAACAGTCATTTTTGACATTTCTAATTTGGATTTACTATGTGGTATTAGAGCTAGAGTGCCAATAGCTTTTTCATCTTGAATTGCAAAGAGTAATTCTCCTCCTTTAGTGAGGATCATTTTCTCTGGATCAGCAAATAATTCTTTATCATAGTCTTCTATGCTGAAATATTCTTCTAACCATTCCTTATTCAATTTCTCAAAATCTTTTATGTATTTTTTGTCAAAGCTTATAATCTGTGGTTCCAGAATTTGAATCAATGATTTCTTTTTAACTCTTTGTTCAATGCGACTTAGAATCTGAATAATAGTTTGACTGTCTTCCCCGATGAGCTCAGGAAGAGTTTTCTGTAAATCAATTAGATCGGGAATGATACTGTCTAAAGCTTGCTCGCCTTTCGGGCTCAAGGAAATAAGTCTCGATCTTTTGTCTTTAGCGGTTTCTATATTAACTAAACCGAGCTTCTCTAATTCTTTGATACTTTGTGATACTGCTGGAGAAGAAATATTATTACGGCTCGCTAAAGTTTTAAAATCAATTACTTTTTCACGTCTAATAGTAGTTAAAGTCACAAACCATGAAGGTTTGAAGTTGCGCCCTCTTAAGTCATATAATTCTTGAACTTGAAAGGACAAAAGTTCAGATAAGCGTTTGAGCCTAGAGGCTATACTGACTAAACCAGTTAGATCAAGCTCATCCCAAAAGTCTTTTTGTATCATCAAGCTTAATATATCAGTATTTTTTCCGAAAAATCTTTTATAAACTGAGCTCCAGAATATCTTTTTAAAATAGCTTTAAATTTTTTTCGTAAATACTGACTGAAGACCCTAGTTGTGTGTTAATAGACTGTAGAATGATTTATGCAATAAAGTTGATATGAGGGGTATTAGTAGCGATTATCTTAGAAAATTACCAGAGTGGCGCAAATTGCGATCACGAGCTGGTTCTATTATAGGGCCTAGTAATTCAAGAATACTTAGAACAGAGAATCTTTCAGCGAAGCCTACTTATTTACATCCAGAAGTTAATTACTTAACTAAAGATGAAAAGTTTGACTTAATCAAAAATAGAATTGAGCCAGCTCGGCTTAAATATAAACAAGCTAAATCACAAGCTGAAAAACATAAAATTATTCAAGACTATTTCGGAGAAGCTGTAGGTAGGCCTTATTTAAGTCATCCAGTATTCAAGCAATTTGTAATTGATTCTGAGAAAGGTGATTACTATCAAACTCGTGCTTTGCTTTCGAAGCTTAAACCAAATTTTGTGATTGGAGTTTTTCAGACTCCCTGGAGTCCAGAGCTAAAAACAGAATCATTAGAGGGGATGACTTTTGATGAAGAAGATTATGGATTAAAAGAACAATATCCTTCACATGCTATTGCAATCAAAAATGTACGTTTAAGTTCAGGCTTTACCAATGAAATTTTTGTTGCTTTGTTTCCAGAAAACTTTGTAGTCAAGAATGAAGAACTTAGAAAAGGCAGTGATTTTGATGCTTATTACATAGTAGATAATTTTGTAAACCGTTACCATAAATATACTAAAAAAATCATTGCAGCTCATGCACCTGAAGTGTTTCCTTCCCTAAAAAATATATCTGAAGAAGATCTACAGCTAGCAATTGCTACCTGGCTTAGTGCTCATGAGCATTTCCATACTACAGGACCTTTACCTAGAGTTTATAGACCAGAAGCAAATGAAGCACCAACTCGAGTTAATAAGAACAAAGATTATGGTTTCTATCTTAAAAATTCTAAAGAGAGCGGCGCTTTTGAAGAAATGCGCGTTGATCTCAATACCCTTGTTCGTTTAGGTAAGCTTGAAGGATATAGAACTGCCGGAGGAAATAATGCTGACTTTATTAGAGAGTTTATTCTTGCTGAACGTTTACTGCGTTATATAGCTCAAAAAGATCCTTATGATCATTTTGATTCAACGGTACAGCTAGTGTTAACTAATCATCTTATTAAGGATGGAGTTTTAACTATAGATGATAAAAATCAATTTAAACTTGCGGACTTTAGTAAAGTCACAAATTCTCTTGAAAACTTATTAAATCAGGTAAATGCGCTTGAGACGAAAATATCCCAAGAAAAAGATCTTTCCAAGCTAGAAGACTTCGATGCAGCTGAAGAAATGATTTGCAGATTTATGCGCGATCGCAGCAGACCTACTGGTAGTTTTATTGCTGATGATACTAAGTTATTACGACAATATAATTATGTAAAAGCCAAATTCAAAGCTAATATACGCTTAGCTGAGCAGAAAAAAAATAAAAAGAAACAAACTGAACTTAGAAAAACTTTTGCGGAAAAAACACTACAACCTTATTTCGAACGTTTTTATCCTTTGATGCCATTTCATCTGGCATTGCGTGAGACTTTGAAGCCATATTTACCAAAAGAGAAAAAGTATCTAGCGGTAGCAGAAATTAAGCCAGTGATAGAGAAAAAAAATCCTGAACCTTTGACCACAACTACTTTGCATGAAGCTAGTCAATCTGATTCTAAAAATCCTATAAAACCTCCAGAAATCATAATCACAAACTCCAGAGATGATTTGGAAAATATAGCTAATTTACCAGAGCATGCTAGTCGTGAAGAATTAGATAAAGCTTTTGTTGAGTGCCTCAAAAAGCAACAGCAAGCCAGGTTTGAACCACGATCCGTTACCGGAACTCTTCAAACAATGGCAGGGCAGTCACCAAGTGACTTTGTAGCTAATGATATGAAAAAGAAACAATTGCTTCTTTTTGCTAATGCTGATGAAAAAAATCGTTTGGATGAAGAGACTCTCAAGAAATATCATGCATTACTTTCTGAGTTATTTAAAAATCAAGTAGATGAATTAGAACATTCTTCTGCTGAGCAAAAAATTTTTATATCTCAAGTGAAACGTATTTTGCGTCAGATGTTGAGAGTGGCAATGAAAAATACAGAAGATAAAAAGACTTTGCTTACAACTTTAAAATCTTGGCAAAGTGAAATCCAGGCAATAAAAGCACATGAAAAGGCAATGCAAGCAAAGGAAAGGGCAATAAAAGCACATAAACAAACAGCTAAAAATCTTACTTCACTAGGTATAGTGTGTATTGTAGGTTTATTGGGTCTTGCATTCTCTTTTAATGAAAATTTTGAGCGACAAAAGATAGCGGATCGACATAAAGCAGAGTTAGACAAGATGAAAGCTGAAGCCGCTAAAACACCTGCTTGGCAACAACCATTATTAAGTGATAAGTTTGCTTTGGGGGCTACTAAGTTGGGTGATCTAAGCAAAAAAAATCTGGGTCCCCATAATACTCCCTTTTTTAATAAAATCAAAAATTTATTAAGCAAAGAACCATTGAGTAAAATTATTAATCCTTTAGAAGAAAATATTAACAGTGACGATATAAATATTGACGTTCCAATTGCTCCAGGAGATTTTATTAGGTTAGCTCAAAGAAATGGAACCTTCAGTGTTACTTTTCGTCGAGAGGCTTTTCATCAGATTGTTAAATTGGCTTTAAGGCAACCACAAGCTACTGAGAAAGAATTAATAGAACTCATTAGTGATTTAGTAAAAGCAGACCCTTCTTACCAAAGCAGATTGGAATTTATCAACAAACTAAGAAGAAAGTCTCCTAAATAAAAAAAGACTCTCTTCCTTTATTTATCATTTTATTTACGGGCACTCAGGTGGTGTATTTGGGTGCGCATCGCAATATGTTGCTGCTCCACAGTAATTTGGATCCCAGTCATAGAGAGTGCATGAACTAGGCGGATATAACATCATGCAATAAGAATCAGTGGGATTACTGGCACAGAAAGTAGAGCAAGCTGGAGAAGGACCACTCGCACAAGGATGTGGAGGATACAAAGTCTGGCATATAGATTCACTAGGATTGCTTGCACAGTAGTTTGCGCATTCGGGAGAGGCACCACCCTCACATGGATGCGGAGGATAGAGCATCATACAGTATGAATCAGTAGGATTACTAGTACAAAAAGCTAGGCACTCAGCAGAAGGACCATTTTGACAAGGATGATCTTCTAAAAATTTTGCAGTAACAGTTTGTTTACTCTTTTTATATTTTTCAATTAAATTTTTGGTTTTATTTTTCAGGGCTTTAAAAATATGTTCATTAAATTCAGCTTCGCGAGCTTCACCGCTTACACAGATACTAATGATGGGATTCTGACCAATTGATTTACAAAAAGTAGTATCGAATTGGACAAGAGTTTTAGGATTTTTCTTTGCAAAATTATTTGCCTTGCAGGTATGTGATAGTAGAAGGGCTGCTATTACTAGTAGCAATTTAATAGAGTATTTCATTAGATCTCCTTATAATTTGAGCTTCACCAGTTTATTAATTAGGTGTTATGGACATTCAGGTGGTGTATTTGGGTGTGCTGCACAATAAGTTGCTGCTCCACAGTAATCTGGATCCCAGTCATAGAGAGTGCATGAGCTTGGTGGATATAAACTCATGCAATAAGAATCAGTGGGATTACTGGCACAGAAAGTAGAGCAATTTTGAGAAGGACCACCAGCACATGGATGTACAGGGTAGTAGATCATGCAAAGAGAATCGCCATAATGAGTGTCACAATACATTTGGCACTCAGCAGAAGGACCATTTTGACAAGGATGATCTTCTAAAAATTTTGCAGTAACAGTTTGTTTACTCTTTTTATATTTTTCAATTAAATTTTTGGTTTTATTTTTCAGGGCTTTAAAAATATGTTCATTAAATTCAGCTTCGCGAGCTTCACCGCTTACACAGATACTAATGATGGGATTCTGACCAATTGATTTACAAAAAGTAGTATCGAATTGGACAAGAGTTTTAGGATTTTTTTTACCAAAAATTTTTGCTTTAGAGCTATGTGACAGTAGAAGAGCTGCTACCACTAGTAGCAACTTAATAGAGTGCTTCATGAGAATCTCCTTATAGTTGTGAATTAACCTGGTCTAATATCCTGGTGTTCTCATTTAAATATCGGCAAATCTCAAAAGAACTTAAGTGCTTATTTTATATTTACCGATCTTGTTGTAATAGCTAGTTTTTCTCCCACTATTTCCTTGTTCTTGGGATGAATGTCTAAGTCGGGGCTTTCAAATCCTTTACTCGAAATCACATAGTAATTTGCAATTGAATTACTCAGTTCCATTTGCATAATTTGAAAATGTTTTAGATCTTCAGCTTTATCTGTTTTGAAATCGTGTAATTGAACTGAGATGAAAGCTAAGTTTTCTTGATGCCATTTTTTGCGCCAATCATTTACTAACGCAGTAAACAGTTTTGCGTAATTTTTATGATTAGAAATATCAGATTCACCTTGATACCAAATCACACCCTTGATTGGGAAATCAATGAAAGGCGCTACCAGTGAGTTATAGACAACAGTAGGATAATTTTTTTCTACCATAACTAAATGTTGCCAATTAGTAATTGCTAAAGAAGTTTTGTTTAGAGTAATAAAACTTTGATTGAGGTGTTGGATAAATTCTTTGATTCTTTCTTCAGAACTATCTTGTGGCAGTAATCTTGCTTTGATTTGATTTTGTGCCCTTAGGTCATCTTTTAATACCAAGAATTGATTCGAGGCATTGCGAAAGGGACTGAGTCTAAATTGATTCAACCAAGTGGCAACAGGAATTTTGCTATCGCTTAAACTCAATGTGCCATTGAAACCAAGGTACTGTGGTGCTAAGGTGAAATCTCCTATAACCCAATGTTGGACTGGAAAATTCTCATCTTGAATTTGTTTTTTTAGATCTGGAAATTCTTCTAAACTTTCTTTACTCATTAAAGAACTTATTGAAATATTGTCTGTGCAGGCTTGAATAATTCCAATGGGAATTTTTCTTTCCTTGTATAAATTTTTTGCGAAGTTAAATGCAACAGCAGAAAAATTTCCTATACTAGTGGCATCAGAAAATTCCCAAGTACCATCAATTGAATTAAGCGGAGCTTTCTGTGGCTTGGCATTATTCCTTAGGAAGCGAATAAATTTATCATGTTTTGCTTCCATGATATTGCCATATGGATTAGAGCTATATCTAACTGGCCAGCACATGTTCGACTGTCCAGCAGCAAGCCAAATATCACCAACTAAAATATCACTGAGTTCTATGGTATTCCCTTTGCTGCTAATTTTTAGTTTGTGTGGTCCACCTGCACCGAAAGGACCAATTAATACTTGCCAGTAACCATCAGTGTTTGCTTGAGTAGAATAACTTTGCCACCCGTGTAGAGAAACTTTTACTTTTGAGTTTGGAGTCGCTAAGCCTTTGACCAAAATTTTGCTATCGCGCTGCAAAACCATATGATCAGTGAAAATATTTACAACTTTTAAACTGCCGTCATTCTTTTTACTACAGCCAGAAAAAATGCAAAGTAAGATTAATACGAAACTAAGTTGGATTCTTTTATGCAAAATTACAGTAAAGCTTGTCCAGCAGCTGTTAAATGATTAATAGTGAGCACGCCCATTGTAGTTAAAGCTATGAAAACTAAAACTGCTACGTAACTCATAAAGACTTGAGATTTTCTTCCGACAGTAATTCCCCAAGTAATGCAAAATCCCCAAATACCATTGGCGAAGTGATATGTTACAGCCGTTAAGCCAATGATATAAAACCAATAAATGCTAAATGGATTGATGTAAGGAATCTCTGGTAACCATGATATTGACTGCCATCCAGCTAAAGATTTAGCTACGTAATTGTAATCAAGACCTTCTACTTCTTTGAACTGCATAATATGGTACCAAATGTAAACCAATGCAATCACTCCAGTGATACGTTGAAGAATATATCTCCAGTTTTCTAGATGAGAATATTGCCATTGATTAGGTTTGGCTGTCGTATAGATGACTATTCCATAGAGTGCATGAAAAAGAATCGGCAAGTAGAGTACAATCCACTCGATATATTCAACGAAGGGCATTCCTCTTAGAGCATTGATAGTGAGATTGTAATTTTCAACACTGAACATCGCAACACTATTAGCAAAAAGATGGAAGCAGAGAAAAACTCCAATTGGCACCATTCCACTAAGTGAATGCAATCTTCTAAGGAAAAAACTATCTTGCAGGTTTTTAAACATACAAGCCCATTGTAACCTAAGCTTTGCTAACCGGCTTGCTAGCCTTAGCTTTGCATTTTTATACTTAAATTCTTGATTGAATATCTTGCTAGTTCATCAAAGACCATAAGAACGTCTTCATGTTCTTTATAATTTGGTCCTATTTGGATGGTATAAAAGTTCTCAGTTCTAATAACCTTGAGAGGCACGCCCAGTCTAATTGCCAGCTCATCTCTATATTTATTTGCTTGACTTTGTTTTTTGAAAATTCCACTGGTAATTACAAAATTCTTTTCACCTGTACTTGTTTCAGTAAGCGTGTTGCTTTCAGTATCTCTAATTAAATTCGGGGCACTAATTACATTTTGCAGTTTTTCAACGATAGTCTGCGGATTATAGACATAGAAGCAAACATATATAACTATGCTTGCAATTAGAACTCCAGTGGCTATTGATAAATTCTTTGCTTGTAATTTTTTCTTTCCTGCAGAGCTCTTTTCTTTTTTTAATCTGTTGGTTACTTGATTTAAAAGTTCAATTTGTGGTTTGAACTCATACTCTAGCTTTGAAGTCTTAGCCGCTTCTTGTAGAGATGGATCAACGTAAATTGGTTTAACACCTAATTTATGGAAGCCTTTATTGAGAATATCGTTTGCTTTTTTGATGCGATTAAGGTCTTCAAGCGTATTCATGTTAATACTGATCATAGCAGATAGCGAGCCTGCTCACCACTTGGCTATTAATGCCTATTCAGCTATGATATAAATACATGGCAATAAAATCCAAAATTAAGATAACAATGGCAACCTTGCTTCTTGTAATAAGTCTTTTTTTTGCACCTGTTCAAGCCAAACTTCAAACTAAATGTGTTGAGCCGGAAGTTAAGTTAGTTGAGTTAGTTGCTGAGCCGAAGAAGTATTTGAACAAGAAAATTTATATCAGCGGTACTTTCTTTTCTTTCTCAAATCTTTCTTTGGATTATTCTCGGGCAATGAAGACTTCTAAAGATTATATTGGCATCATTCTTGCAAGACCTGATCATAAGGACATTCCATTGGTTGAATTAAAACTCTCAGCGCCTTTGAAACTTTTCAAAGATACTAATCTAAGTTTTGAGCATGGTGATAAGATTGCAATGAAAGCCAAAGTTTATGCAATTGCGTTAGGCGAGCCATGGCTAGAGGTAGAGGCAATCGATGTTATTGAAAAAGTTAATGCAGGGAATTGATTTTTCAAATTTGCTTTCAGTGAGAGGTGTAGACGGGTTTTTAAGTCTAGACCTGGATTACAATATTCAGGAAGTTAATATTCCTGCAGAATTAAATCAATCAGCTTTAGTAAATGCTTGTGGGAAATTTATAGATTCGCGAAAAGCTCTTGCAAGTCTCGATACAGATATTCTGTTGACAGAAAGAGGTGTTTTAGTGCTTGCACGTATCGAAGACTTTTACTTAGTCATAGTTGCTGGGTATAAAGAATCAGTAGATGTCGCTCGACTATCTGAACTAATCGAGCAAATAAAAATTTCTCTTGGGAGTTAGATTTAATTCAACCTTAAGACGATTAGTTCTAAAATTAGTATATAGAATCAATTTAAAAATAAATAGGAAAAATATCATGAAACTAAAAAAAATTTCTTTAGCACTAACAATTTCACTTTTAACAATTCCTAGCTTTGTATCAGCTGCATATGCACCTCAACAACAATATCAAGGCTATGCAAGTTATATACCAGCTGGAACACCAGTTACAGTGAGCATTTCACAAGCTTTAGGTTCAGGCTTTAGTAAGCCTGGCGAAACTTTCGTTGCAATTTTAAGTAGTCCACTTAGCGCTGGCAATACTTTAATTGCACCAGCAGGTTCACAAGTACAAGGTACAGTTGTTTCTGTAGAGCCTGGTGGTAGAGGCGGAAGAGCTGGCAGAATGGATTTAAGACTTACTAATGTCATTACTCCAAATGGCAGAATGATTCCTTTATCTGCAAGTTTAGATCAAGCAAGCTTTGAATTAAAAGCTAATGGCGGAAGAACTTCACATTTAATTAAGACTACTGCAGTAGGAGCTGGTGCTGGTGCACTTTCTGGCTTAGTCGGTGGTGCTATCAGTGGTGGACGTAAAGGTCAAGCAACTGCAATTGGTACTGGTATCGGTGCTGGTGTAGGCTTACTTGGTGGTGCTTTCCAAAAAGGTAAGGACGTTACTATTGACTCTGGAACTTCTCTACCATTCATTTTGGATCAACCAGTTCAAGCTTCTGGTGCTGCTCCACAAACGCAATCGTATGTTCCGCCAACTAATGGTTATGGCAACTTCTCTGATCCCACTGCAGTAGGTGGCGGGGAGTATTACCAAACTCAACCACTTAGCAATCCATATTTAAATCCATAGATGATTCGTCATCCTGAGCACGCGAAGCGTGCGTGAGGATCCAGTCCTAAAATATAGACAACAAAAAAGGAGTGTTTGAATACCACTCCTTTTTTGTCCCTAAAGAAAAATCTTTTTGGGCTGGTTTAGATCTCTTTAAAAGAAATCTGGTAATTAACTCTGCTTAGGTGGGGCTGTCTTTGCTGATTTTTTTTGAGAAATTTGGTCCTCTTCCCTTCCAAAACAAGCCCACCTATAAGCTAGAGCCTTACCTTAACCAAACCTCCTCATTTATTGTTAATTAATTATAAAACATTAAGGGAGTATAAACAAGACTTTACATAATTAAGCTTTGTTAATCTGCCTGAGGGTCGTGCCTCCACTTTCTACCTTAACCAAAATAACATCCTTGAAAAGTCTTAAAGTATAAAATAGCTTTAAAAAATGGAAAGTAGCGGTATGACGCCTTATTATAAGAGCTTATGAATATAGAGATGATGGCTAATTCACTTATTAAAATCAAATTGCCTGATGGCAGTTCTAAAGAAATTCCTCAAGGCACTACGGGCTATGACTTAGCTAAATCAATTTCCTCTTCTTTGCTAAAAAAAGCCGTGGCACTAGACCTCAATGGTGAAGTTAAAGATCTTAGCGCTCAATTAGAAGACAATGATGAAGTAAAGATTGTTTGTATTGGTGATAAAAAAAGTTATGAGGTTCTCAAACATACTACTTCGCATATTCTTGCAGCAGTAGTTCAGAAAAAATTTCCTAACGCTAAAGTTGGTGTCGGACCTTCTACTGAAAATGGTTTCTTCTATGACTTCAGAATTGATGATCATAAAATCACTGATGAAGATTTAATTGATCTTGAAAAAGAAATGAAAAAATTTGCTTCAGGTGCTTTTGATATAGTACGTGAAGAGGTAAAAGATATTGAGGGCAAACTCGCTGAGTATAAGGCTTCTGGCGAAATCTATAAAGCTGAACTTTTGCAAGAGCATAGAAATTCTAATCCAACTGAATATTACTTCGTGGATAATAATGGCAAGAAAGTTTGGTCAGATCACTGTGCTGGACCGCATTTGCCAAATACTAAATTTATTAAAGCTCTCAAGCTTACTAATGTCTCAGGTGCTTACTGGCGTGGTAAAGAAGAGAACGACGTCATGCAACGTGTCTATGGAACCGTGTGGTGGACTGAGGAAGAGCTAGAGCAATACTTACATCGTAGAGAAGAAGCTGAGAAAAGAGATCACCGTAAACTTGCGCGTACTATGGATTTATTCTCGCAGCATGAACTTGCGGGAGCAGGTTTGGTTTTCTGGCATAGTAAGCTTGCAACTCTTAGACAAGAGCTAGAAGATTTTTGGAAAAAAGAACACCGCAAAGCTGGTTATGAGTTTGTAGTAACTCCGCATATCGCTAAGTCTGAGCTTTGGGATATTTCTGGACATAATTCTTTCTACAAAGACAACATGTACTCATTGAAAGTGGATGAGCAAGAGTATGTACTCAAACCAATGAATTGTCCTTTCCATGTTTTGATATTTGGTAATTCGAAACATAGCTATAGAAATCTACCGATTCGTATGGCAGAGATGGGCACAGTCTATCGCAATGAGGCTAGTGGAGCGGTTCATGGGCTGGCGCGTGTGCGTGGCTTTACTCAAGATGATGCGCATATATTCTGCACTAGAGAACAGTATGTAGCTGAGATCCAGGGAGTATATAGACTTATCCAAAAAATTTATGGAACTCTTGGTCTTGAATTTACAGTTGAAGTTTCTACTAAACCAGAAAAAGCAATTGGTGAAGATGAGCTTTGGAATTTCGCTGAAACTGGTTTGAAGAAAGCACTTTCGGAATTGAATGTCGACTATGAGCTGAACCCTGGTGATGGTGCATTCTATGGTCCGAAGATCGACTTTAAACTTAAAGATGCTCTTGGCAGAATTTGGCAAGGTGCAACTATTCAGCTCGATTTCAATCTACCAGACCGTTTTAAGCTTGAATATACTAATGCTGCAAATGAAACAGAGAAACCAGTAATGATTCATAGAGCAATTTTTGGTTCAATGGAAAGAATCTCCATGATCTTAATTGAGCATTTTGCAGGTGCCTTCCCAACCTGGCTGTGTGAAGATCAAGTCATGATTATCCCAATTAGTGATAAACATAATGATTATTGCCAAAAAATTTGTGACGAGTTGATTGATAATGATATTAGGGCTAAAGTAGATTTTAGAGCGGAAAGAATGAATTACAAAATTCGTGATGCTCAGGAAAAACAAATTCCCTATATGTTAGTTATTGGAGATAAAGAAATGGAAACTTCGGAAATAAATGTTCGCTCAAGACGTGCTGAGCATCAGCTTTCTATGAAGACTTCAGAATTTATTTCAAAAATCAAAGAAGAGATAAAATCTAGATCTTTGGAAAGTTTTTTGAATTAATATGAATAAACCTGCAAACCCTAATTTGGTAATGATGTGTATTGGTTCACCAATATCAGAAGAAATTTTGGAAGTTTTAAAGCAAATAGAAAAACCCGAAGTGGGTAAAGTTCAATGGACCGATCCAAAAAATTGGTTTATTAATTACCATAACTTTTTCAAGATGCGTCCTGATTTGGACCTCTTGCCTCTCAAACAATCATTAAGGAAAGAACTCCTTTTGAAGTATTTCCCCTTGACCATTAAGATTAAAGAGATAGTTTTGCTTCCAAATAATCAAGTAGCGAAAACTTTAGAATGTAAATTTGAGATAGCCTCTATGAGAGGTATGCGCATGGAGGTTAGTAAGGTTCATGAAGCCATGAAGGTAGATATGCGTGAAACTGTCAAAGAAGCTTGCTTCTCACTTCAGAGTATTGAATGTGAGCCAAGTCTCATTCTTGCAAGAATCCCAGAATCAGAAAAAGCAAACCCAGCTTTAATCAGTCTTTGCGATATTAAAATACCTAATCTAGGTAAATTTTATTTGGACAAATTATTTATTGTGAAAGCCAGTAAAAGTGAGAATGGACTCAATTACGAATATATAGAAGTTAAAGAGTAAGTTTTTAGATTAGTTTTTTCTAGCTTTAACTGATTTCTTGTATTTCTCAACTTCCCATTGTCTAATAGCAAGGTCGAGTTTCTCGTTCTTGCCCAGTTCATCTTGCAGACCAGCTTGCACAACTGTATTGAGCATGTCTTGCATTAGAAAGTAAGATACACAAGTTTCATTCTGTTTAGCAATGATGCGCTGTGTGACAGGCGCTTTGCTCTCTTGAAGGTAAGAGCACAGAGGGTTAATGTGGTTTGCAATTAATGATTCATGATTAGAGCTTGCTTTAAGATCTTGCAAACACTCTAGTGGAGCTAGGTTACTGTGATCAGCAGCAGGTTCACGGAAATAAACTTGCTCCAGAATTACTTTGTTATCAGTTTTAAGCAGAAGCTCAAGATCTGAGTGATGATTTACTGTACCAACTCCAGCTACATGAACAGTGGAGTCTATGCCGTTCTTGTTGAGAGATTCGCCTTTAAGTTGCGCTCTGAATTTATTCAAACCTTCAAGTGAATCAGAGTAAACCATACTGTAGCGGTTTTGAAAACTTTTTCTAAATAGCAAAATATCTAAAATCGAAAGTTGAGCGATTGGATTATTTTCAAAATCTTCACTTGCAAAATCATTGAAAGCTTTTTTTGCTCCACTGATTAATTCATCAGTATTGAGCCCCATCATCTCAGCGCTAAACAAACCTACTGGTGAAAACATAGAAAATCTTCCACCAATGTTTGGATCGTTTTCTAAATATGCCATCTCAGTCCCAATCTTAGACTTGATTTCAGCTCTGAAGTTATGAAGAAAATTATTCTTGCCTTCTATTGGTGGTTCAGTAATGATCAGAGAATTTTTGGCAATATATTCTAAAGCTTTCTCAAGAGAAAGTTTACTAGCCCAGAAATCAATTAGCGTAGATAGATTACGTCTAACTTCATCAGTATCTCCAGATTTAGAAATTATCACTATGAGAGTTTCCTTCATGGAGTCTTGAGTTTCTTCGAGCTTAGAAAGCATAGAGCTAGCATCAAGATTGTTTTGTACTAGAACTTTGATGTTTGATTTTTTGCTTTTCAGAGGAGTGTTTTCGTAAAGTGCATTTCTAAGAACCAAAGTATTAATTCCAGATCCACCCATACCAATGATGATCATGTTCTTGAAATTTTGTTTTTTAAAATTAGCAGCAACTTTTTTAGTTTCTTGATTAGTTTTTTCGATATATGCAAAATCTAACCATTTGTAATAATCAAGTTTGCCTTCAGCGCTATTTGCGTTTTGCAAAGTTTTTTGTAGTTCTTGAAATTTTGCTTGGAGCTTTTTAGAGAGCTTGGAAAAATCTTCTTGAAATAATTCAATCGCTGGATTGATAATTGTTTCGACTAGATCTTTGTTCATAACTGTCATATCTCAAATCTAGCTTTGTCCAAGTAGATTTGGCTGATTAGAGCAGTATTTTTCTAGATTTTTTAGGTATTTCTTGGGTTAACCCTGAGAAAGATCCTCCAAAAACCTGAGAATGATAATAATTGATTTGGGTTTAATTAAAGTATTACGTCAGTACATACCCCCCGTAAACAGCAGCTTCTTATTCCTAAGCAAGTTGCTGTTTCATTTTATGGATGTATCCTCTTTTAGCTTATTTCTGCGTTAGTTCTCGCCTTCGGAATCCTCATTGACAGCCAAAGTCAACTCCGGTTCCTCAGGCTCAAACTGCCTTGAACTAACCTAAAATAGAACACATCCAAGTTCAAATAGTTTTTAACAATAGAAAGTCAACTTTGAGACCCGCAGCGGTTGTGTAGTAGTGCAAAACCGCTGCTTTATATCTCAAAGATTTGGAGGAATTTAGGTTGCCCTAAACTTCTTTTCAATGACCTAGTGTTAATAGGCCACAAAACAAGTAGTCTATAACACTAGATATGGTGAAAAAGTTAAAATATTTTTTAGCTTAGAATTTTCCCTAAGTAGCTCTCTTTCCAGCTAGCATTCTGCCTAGCATTTCTGGCATTTTAGCTTTAAGATTAATTTTTTTAGTTTGTTCTTGATTGCTAAAAGTATCTTCAAAAGCGGCTTTCAAGTCATTGATTATGATATGGGTTTCTTTATCATCATCATGATCGTGTCTTTCTTCAGAAACTATTTTTGCTCGATTAACAGATGATTCGATTGATCTACCCGTGAGATCATATTTAGTTGCAATTGCCGTAATCTCTTTATCAAAATCTTTAGTCATTTTTATTTCTGCAAGATTTTTTTCACTCAAGAATTTTTCTAATTTTTTGAGCAAGATTTGTTTTCTTAGTTCAGCATTTGGTCTTTCAATAGGATTAAGAATCGCTCTATCTATAACTGCTTGATCAATATCATTTGGATCATTGGTTGCAAGTATAACTTTTACACCTTGAGTACGGTAATCATCGAACCTTTGCATAAAGGTTGTAGTTACTGTGGCAATAGCATGATCCCAACTAGTTCCTGTCTTAGAACCTCTAGATCTTACTAATGCATCAGCTTCATCAATAAATAAAATTCCACCAGAGTCTTTTGCGTCTTTAAAACCATCTTCAATTTTTCTTTCTATCTCATGAATATATTTTTCGCCACCAAGTTTGATTTGAATTAATTTTCTGTTACTAAGGTCGGCAATCCCTTTAGCAATGACGGTTTTACCAAGTCCTGGATCACCTGCAAGCACCAGGAGATCACCTCGTGTTGAACCAGGTGTTTGTATACTTGGTTTCAAAAATTCTTTTACTGATCTTTGTAATTTAGTATATTCTGCTGGATCCCAACAAAGATCTGTATCTAAGTTGATCGTTTTACTTGAGTCTTTGCCATAGCTATCTATTAGTCGAGTTGCCCAAGGAATAAGGCTTCTATTCGTTAGGATACTGGTCAAAGTTAAAGCAAGTCCTATTAGCGCACCTACGAATTGAGAAGCACGATCTTTCAAAAGAAATAATGAGCCTATGACTGCACCAATACCAAATCCTGAAAAAATTCTTGAGCCAAATCTGAGCCAATCACTTTTTTGTAACTTAGCTACAACGCCAGCGACATAACCTTTTTCTTTGGCAACATTGGCAGCAAGTTTACTCAATTCTTCACGAGTTCTTTTCAGTAAAGCATCTGGATCATCTTTTACAACTTTAATATCCGCGAAAGTTCTGGCCTTGGGCCTTTCAAGACTATTAGGGGCTTTTGTTTGATTTATAGCTAAATCAGCCATATGTAATACATATTAGCATGTCTAGCTGTAATGCACTAACTTTCTTGAACTATAGAAAGCCATAGCTGTAAAGAATAAAACTATTACAAACAAAACCCAAGCAAGAGCGCTTGCATAGCCCATTTGAAAATCATCAAAGGCGGTTTGATAAGTATAAAGTGAGTAGAACATCGTGGCGTTCTGTGGTCCACCAGAGGTCATCACGAAAGCAGGTACGAAATACTGGAAGACTTGAATGATACCAATGACCACATTGAAAAATATTGTCGGTGACAGCATCGGCAAAGTTATATGCCAAAGCTTTTGTAAGTCGCTAGCACCATCGATTTCAGCAGCTTCATAAAATGACTCAGGAATATTTTGCAAGCCTGCTAAATAAATTATCATCGGATTGCCAATAGACCAAAAGCTCATGATGATTAGAGCTGGAAGTGCATAGTGAGTATCAGCGAGCCAGAGCACGGGTTTGAATCCTGCCCAAGAAAACATAAAGCTAAGAAACTGGTTGAGAATACCTGAGTCATCACCTTTGAAAATCCAGGTCCAGACTACGCTTGAAGCGACTATAGGAATGATGGTTGGCAAATACAAACAAGCACGATAAAAACTTTGTCCGCGAATTTTCTGATTAAGTAAGATTGCAAAAGCAATAGCTAAAATACTTGCAAGTGGCAAGCTAATAAAAGCAAAACTCAAAGTTACTTTCAGTGATGTATAGAAAACTGGATCAGCAAGCATTCTTGAGTAGTTCTCAAGTCCTGTGAATACAGGCATGTTAATACCATCGAAGTGAGTGAATGACAGAAACATACTGGCGAGAATCGGTATCAATAGAAAAACTATTAATCCAAAAGACCAAGGCAAAAGAAAAAACAGTGCGCTATTTATGAGTGCCATCGCGTAACCAATCTAAGACTGAATATACAGTAGCTTCACGGTTTGCTCTACCAATACTGTCAGTAAGAGGTATCTCTTTAGGACAAGCTTTCACGCACTCTTGGGCATTACCACAGTCATTAAGACCGTTTTGTATAAGTCCTTCGATTCTTTCGTCTTTGAGACTAGCACCATTTGGATGGCTGTTAAAAAGTACTGCTTGAGAAATTGCTTGCGCTCCGATGAAACCATTGTCATTAGTCCATTGCGGGCAGGCTTCAAGGCAACAGCCACAAGTCATACAACGACTAAGAACATAATTCTCTTCTTGAATTTTAGGAAGTACTTTAGGACCTTCACCAAGATCATAAACTCCATCAACTTGAATCCAAGCTTTAACTTTCTTAAGAGCATCAAACATTTTAGAACGATCTACAATTAGATCTCTGTAAACTGGAAATTTAGACATTGGCTCTAAACTAATAGGCTGTGGAAGCTTGTCTACAAGTGCTGTACAGGCTTGCCTAACTTTGCCATTGATAACCATAGTGCATGAACCGCAAACTTCTTCTAAACATGCGCATTCGAAACTAACTGGTTCAGTAGCTTCACCTTGGCAAGTATGTGGGTATTCTCTCGTGCCCATCAAGAGAGAAATTACATTCATGCCTTCTTCATAAGGTACTTCAAAATCTTCAAAATATGATTTGGTATCAGGACTATCTTGTCTTTTGACTTTGAATTTGACTACTGGCTTGTGATCTTTGGTTGTCATGGAATATGTTTCTATTTTATATCAATTTTGCAAGAAAATTAGATCTTTTAGTAATTACTCTATGTATTTTATTCAGTAATTCAACCTGATTACTTAATTCTTGTAGATCGTAAAGTTCTGGGAACTTTTTTTCTAGTTTATTTCTTAAATCAACAATCTTGCTTTGTATTAATTGGGGTTTTATGGATAGATCTTCACTTAACTGGGTCAAGTCATGCTGATTGATTTTGGAGGCTAGATACTGTTTACCAAATTTCATTGCCATTTCTTGATTTAATTGAGGATAAATTTCGGTTGAAAGTAAATCATAGAATGAAGTGAGCTTAGTAGATTTAGTATCTAGAGCTAAAGAAAAATTTTTTCCATGGGCATCATTGTTACCAATTAAGAAATTAAAAATTATGATGTCTAGAAATTTAATTTTATCGAGACCTGGTTTATTAGTTATTTGATCAATCAAATTAGCGCAGCTTTTTATGGAAGGTCCCCCTTCTTTTTGATATTTTTTTTCTGGGCTAATTCCTAATGCTTGGCAAAAGTCTTCTTGATGGATTCTTTTAAGTTTGCCGTTGCCAAATTTCACTCTGTCAAATCTTTGAATAATTAAATAGGGAAGATCTTCAGCAGAGCCAACATCTACTTCTGCTACATCTATACCGCATAACTTAGCTAAGCTCATACAAATAAATTCATTAAAGACAGTATCTTTAAACTTTCTAATATTAGGTTTGATTATATGGGTAGTAATTTCATTAGTACCAGGTATATAAAGTTTATTTTTCTTCTTCAGTAAGGCAATTTTGTTTTGGGCTCCAGCAAGTGAAAGCCTTATCCCTTCGCTGGTTAAAAGAGGCTCTTCTTCTAAACTGAGAAGAATTTTTTTTAGATCTTTATCTTCAATTAGTTTTGATTGATAAATTGTTGTATTTTTTTTCTTAGAATCAGGCTCTAGGGAAATAGCTCCAGCACAGTCTCCGCCAAGAATTTCAAGTAGTGAGAAATTATTTTCTTCAGAGATTTTCAATTTCTCCGAGATTTTTGTTTTGATTAAATCTTCTGGTAATAAACCTGCAAAAAAAGCTTTACATTCAAAATCTTCAAAGAGTTTTTTTTCTAATTTTAATTTGGTCGAGATTGGATAAGCGTCGGGATTATTCAACCAAGATTCTGAATATTCAAAATTTAATCTGCCATTTTCATCTTCGAAAAGAATTCCAATCTCTTCATTTAATAAATTGACTTTGAGCTTTTTAATCATTCACTTTCTAGTTTGATTCTTATTCCTAAAACTTTAATTACACCGAGAACTTTTTCTATTTGACATGTGGGTTTGCCTTTTTCTAGGTCTACAATAAATCTCAGTCCTGTACCACTCAAGCCTGCAACTTCATCTTGGGTAAGCTTCTGTGCTTTGCGAATATTTTTGATAAAACTCCCTAGGGATGAGCTTCTATCTATGTATTCAAAATTATTGCTCATATATTTTTTATTCCCGTTAGGGAAATTTTATCACATTTAAGGCTTAAAAAGAGCATTTCTTTACCGCTCGGTAAAGATTAGTGTATTTTCCCCGGGTTTACCCTGGTGAATTTACCGATCGGTAAAGTAGATTACTATTTTATTTACTGTGGGTAGAGCAAAAAAACAACTCGAAAAGAAAAAAAAGAAATTAGATACTAAAGCTGCACAAACTAAATCTGGCTCAGCTACTGTTGCTCGTAATAAAAAAGCTGGTTTTAATTTTCATCTTGGCAAAGATATTATTGCTGGCATGATTCTTGAAGGCTCAGAAGTAAAGTCTCTCAGATTAGGTAATATCGAACTTCAGGGTGCCTTTGCCAAAATTATCAAAGGCGAAGTTTGGTTATTCAATTGCCGCATCTCTGAATATAAATATGCCAATCGTTTTAATCATGATCCTGAACGTCCAAAAAAACTTTTATTAAATCGCTATGAAATTGAACGTTTGGAATTAGAGTTACAAAAAACTAGCCAAACTTTAGTTGCGAGTAAAGTTTTTTTCAAAGGTAATAGGGCTAAGGCTTTATTGCATTTAGCTGAAGGTAAAAACAAAGCAGATAAACGTGATGACCTCAAACGTAAGCAGCAAAAGATGGATATAGATAGAGCTCTGAAGGATTATTAAAGGCATATGCCGTCATTGCGAGCGTAGCGAAGCAATCCACACCACCAGAATCTTCAAGTAAAGTAAGATGGATTGCTTCGTCAGGCTTTGCCTTCCTCGCAATGACGCCGCCAACTTGATATCATGAGCAGAATAATGACTACACTTACACAAGAAAAAAAAGAAACATCTATGAACAAACAACTAAAAGACAAGGTTGCCATTATTACCGGTGGTACCCGTGGTATCGGTAAAGCAATTGCTGAGCTTTATGCTGCGCAAGGTGCAAAGGTAATTATTACTGGTAGATCTGCAACAAGTAACGCTGCTGCTGAGATCAATCAAGCTATAAACCCTGATAATAAAGTTGCATATATGGCTTGTGATCTTGCTGATAAAGCAGCGATTACTAATTTCCTTGAAACAGTAACTAAAGATTATCAAAGAATCGATATTCTAATTAATAACGCAGGAATCACTCAGGATAACCTTTTCATTCGTATGAAGGAAGAAGAATGGCATGATGTCATCAACACAAATTTAAATTCACTTTTCTATATGACTCAACCAGTTATCAAAACTATGTCTAAGCAAAGATCTGGTTGCATTATTAATATGACTAGCGTTGTGGGCCTACATGGCAATCCAGCTCAAGTTAACTATGCATCAGCTAAAGCGGCACTAGTGGGTTTTACTAAATCACTTGCAAAAGAGTATGGCCGTAGAGGTATTAGAGTGAATGCTATTGCACCAGGTTTTATTCAAACTGAAATGACTGATAAGCTCCCTGAGGAAATCCAAAATAAATATAAAGAAAATATCCCTCTTGGAGACTTTGGAAAAGTTGATGAATTGGCTGAAGTAGCGCTATTTTTAGCGGCTTCCGCGAATTATATAACTGGGCAAGTAATACAGGTTGATGGTGGTCTTTTTATGTAGTATTCTTGAACACCGTAAGTTTCTAAAGACGTAGAAAAACTTTTTAAGTTTCTCGTCTGATAAAAAAAGGAAAGAAAAAACAAAATGACAAAAATTATGGATCGCGAAGAGATTTTCGAAAGAATCAAGAAGGTAGTTGCTGGTCAGCTTAGTATCAGCGAAGAAGAAATTAAAGAGACTTCAAGTTTCACTACTGACCTTGGTGCTGATTCGCTCGATACAGTTGAACTAGTTATGGCTCTTGAAGATGAATTCGGAGTAGAGATCCCTGATGAAGAAGCTGAGAAAATCGTCACAGTTGGAACAGCTGTTGATTACGTTGAAGCAAAATCTAAATAGTTAGTTATACTAATTGGAAATTTTAATAGGCACACCCACAAAGGTGTGCTTTTTTATTGCGAGTAGTACTTGAGAGCAAGTGCCGTCATTGCGAGCCCACGAAGTGGGCGTGGCAATCTCATTAAGGCTTGCTCAGGGGGATTGCTTCGCTCGCAATGACATGTTGCTAGAATTGTACATATATGTCAATTACTAAAATCAGCAAGACCAGATCCACTGAGCTTTTCAATCAAGCTAAGGATTTAATTCCAGGCGGTGTGAACTCCCCGGTCAGAGCTTTCAAGTCAATTGACAACCAACCTTTATTTATTAGCAAAGCAAAAGGTCCATACATTTGGGATGAGGACGGTAATTGCTTTATAGACTTCGTGGGCTCCTGGGGTCCAATGATTCTGGGTCATGCTGATGAGGATATTGAGAGCGCTGTAATGCAAACTCTGCGCAAGGGTGCTAGCTTCGGCGCGCCAACTGCTATTGAGAACCTCATGGCTACTGAGGTTATTAAATTAGTACCTAGCATTGAAAAAGTCCGGATGGTTAATTCAGGTACTGAAGCAGTGATGTCTGCAATTCGTTTGGCAAGAGCTTTCACTACGCGCAAGAATCCCGAAAAGACCAAGATCATCAAATTCTCAGGCTGTTATCACGGGCATGTAGATGCCTTACTTGTGAGTGCAGGATCGGGAGTTGCTACTCTGGCTATGCCTGATAGTACTGGTGTGGTGAGTGATGCCGTAAAAAACACCCTCATAGTTCCTTATAACAATAGAGCAGCGCTCGAAAAAGTTTTCACAGAACAGGGCAAAGAGATTTGTGCAATTATTACCGAACCTGTGATTGGTAATGCTGGTTGCATTTTGCCTCAAGACGGATTTTTAAAATTCTTGCGTGAGATTACTCAGCGTTATGATGCGCTTTTGATTTTTGATGAAGTGATGACTGGTTTTAGAGTTGCCCTTGGTGGCGCGCAAGAAAAATATAACGTCATGCCCGATATAACTTGTCTCGGTAAAGTTATTGGTGGTGGACTTCCAGTAGGTGCTTATGGTGCAAGTAGAGAGATCATGTCTTTGGTTGCTCCAGAAGGCGGCATGTATCAAGCTGGCACACTCTCTGGCAATCCACTTGCTATGGCAGCAGGACTTACTTGCTTGCGTAAAATTCAAAGAGCAAATTTTTACTCTGATTTAGAAGCGAATGTGAAATATCTTGGTGATGGACTTTTGGCGCAAGCTAATAAATCTACAAATCCAAGTATCAAAAATATGCAGTTTAGTTATTCAGGTGGCATGTTTGGATTTTTCTTTTCCGAAAAAACTATCCATAACTATGAAGATGCCAAAGCTAATATAGATGTGGATCTATTTAGAAAATTTTATTTGGCAATCTTAGAAGAAGGTGTGTACTTTGCGCCTTCAGCCTTTGAAGCTGGCTTTATGAGCGCGGCTCATACGCAAAAAGATTTGGATAAAGTTATTGAAGCGTTTAGAAAATGTTTGCCAATTGCCTAACTTAGGGGTAACGACTCAGTTTAACTTTATAAGTTATCAGGAATAATAGACGCATAAACTGTATGAAGCTCGATGCTCTCCAGATTACAAAGTTGTATTCTGGACCTGCCTAGGTTAATGTCCAAATACCTTGTTGAGATTTAATACGGTAAAGGAGTAGATCATGAAAAAATTTATTAGTTTACCTTTAGCAATAGCTCTAATGGCAACTATGTTCATAAGCAAACCAGTACAAGCAACTGACGTAGGAGTGTTCTCAATTCTAGGACCAGTAGTTGGTGTGCCAGTGGGTGCGGTAGCAGGGACTGTAAGAGGATCTCTAACTAAAGGAACTGAATACGCTGATTCATTCTCAGGTGCAATGGATAACAGCCTTATAGGCAAAGTTATCGGTATACCTTCAGGATTAGTAATCGGTGGTGTAACTGGTGGCTTAACAGGTCTTATCAAAGGTGTGACCACTGGAATTACAACAGGATTGTCTGATCCATTTACTACATCTAGCGTGAGCTTAGATGGACACTTTATGGATTACGATTCGTATACAGTGATTAACCACTAACTAATTCAGCATCTGGATCTGATTGTTTTTGTTGACCAGAAGAATTAGGAGTAATTAATTTAATAGAGGATATCTCCTTAAGATGTCCTCTATTTGTTTTTGGAGTAGTTTGTGGTTCGTGTAAAAGAGCTTCCATTCGAATGCGTTTGTGGTCTGAATTATTGTAACCAAGAACTTTATAAGAGCCAGGAACAATTGAAACTTGACCTTTAGTCCCTATAAGATCTACTTTCTTCCCTTTCCCCCATCCATAGGTTCCAGGATGTCCCATAAATGGACTACAAATTCCCAAATTTTGTAAAACAGAGTTAAAATTTTCAGATTCTCTTTTAAATAAACAATTAAAATCTCCTCCTAATATTAGATTGAATGGTTGTAATAGAGTTTGTAATTCTTTCTTTTTCTCCAATGCTTCTTTGAGTGATTTTTCTTGAAAACTTTTTTGTATAGATTGAAGGTGATCTTGAATATTGATGTTGAAATGTTGCCCCATTATTTGGAGAAATAGTTTTAGTCTTTCATAAGCCCAAGCTACAGCTGGTAGATGGAAATTGAAAACATCTATTTTGTTACCAGTTTCTGTGTCTATTACTGGTACAGCTAAAGCCGAAGAGGTTCTAGGACTCCAGCCTTGGCTTGATCTTACCCCCGCTTCTATGGGACCTGTGCATAGCAAAAAGTCTATAAAAGCATCCAATTTAGTATAAGAATTAAAATTTGAACCGAAAGCTTTAACTAATGGTTGTTTCTCCCCAGGTCGTGAAGAATCGCTTTTTTGTATTGTAAAACTGTCTGGTACTATTGTTACTCCAAATAGCTGTCCTATTCGATAACGATCAAACATTGAATTTTCTTGAAAATAATCTGGTGCAATAAAAATGAAATCTTTTTTTCTTTTTATCGCGGATGCTGTAGGGTTAGGATACTCTCTCCCTAATATTTCTTGAGTTGATGAACGATCTCTGAAATCACTACCATAGATTCGTGCAAGATCTTCTCCATGGACTTCTTGTAAAGTTATAATAGCTGTTCCAGTATTGAGATCAGATTTCGGGAATACCTTGGCTAAAGGAGTTTTATTTCCATATACGTTATGATTTATAACTGGTACTATTCTTTCTGTCAAAAACTACATCCTTGTCTTTTTTAACTCTTAATTGTTAGATGATATACTATTTATCTTGACATTTTCCATTAAAAAATAATGGAAATCACCTAATGAAACCCATAGAAATATACGACACAACGTTAAGAGATGGCGCGCAAATGCGTGGTATTTCCTTTAGTGTCAATGATAAGTTAAGGATTTTACAAGTACTAGATGAACTCGGAGTAAATTACGTTGAGGGCGGCTGGCCTGGTGCAAATCCTAAGGATGTGGATTTTTTTGAAGAGGCTAAAAAGCTTAAGCTTAAAACGTCTAAGTTAACTGCTTTTGGCAGTACACGCAAGGCGGGTACCACTGTCGATGAAGATCCAATTCTCAAAGCCTTACTTCGCGCAGATACTGAAGTGGTTTGTATAGTTTCCAAAAGTTCTGCTTTGCAGATTGAAACTACGATGAACATTTCACTTGAAGAGAATTTAGTGATGCTCAAAGAGAGCGTAGAGTACTTGAAAGCTAAAGGCAAGCAAGTTTTTGTTGATGCTGAACATTTCTTTGATGGTTATAAAACTAATGCTGAGTATAGTAAGAAATTTATTGAAGCAGCGATAAGTGCAAAAGCAGATCGTATGATTCTTTGTGATACTAATGGTGGTACACTTCCTGAATATATTTATGAACTTACTAAAGCTTTAGTTGATGAGTATGGCTCGCAGATTAAGTTTGGTATTCACGCGCATAATGATGGTGAAGTAGCAGTTGCTAATAGTATCCAAGCAGTGCTTGCAGGTGCGGTTCAAGTTCAAGGCACTATTAATGGTTATGGTGAGAGATGTGGCAATGCTAATTTAATCTCGATTATTCCAAACTTACAACTTAAATATAATGGCAAGTTTACCTGTGTCCCAGAATCTAGTCTGAAAAAAATAACTCATATTGCAAGAATGGTTGCAGAGATTGCGAATATGAATATCAATCAGTCACAGCCTTTCGTGGGAGATCGTGCTTTTACTCATAAAGGTGGTTTGCATGCAAGTGCTATTGCTAAAGACAAAACCAGTTATGAGCATCTTGATCCTAGTTTAATTGGTAACAGAACTAAAGTAGTGGTTTCTGACCAATCTGGTGCAAGCAATATAGTTGATTGGCTGAATTCAAATGGTTTTAAATTTGTTTCTGAAGCGGCTCTGAAAGAGGCTGCACAAGTGATTTTGGCAAAGACCAAAAACTTAGAACACAAAGGTTTTAGTTTCGAGAATGCTGCTGCAAGTTTTGAGTTGATGGTGAGAAATACTTTAGATCAAGATTTTAAAGAAGTAACTAAGGGTGCTCCATTTTTAGCTGAAGCAAAAAATATCTATCCAAAATATTTTGAGTTGATTGAAAACAATGTCCATGTAGTTAATGGTGAGAAAACAGAGGCTTCTGTAAGAATTAAAATTGGTTCAATTGAAAAACATTCTGTAAGCTTAGGTAATGGTCCGGCGAATGCTCTTGACAATGCCTTGCGTAAGGCACTCAGGGATTGCTATCCAGAGATTGATAATTTCCAGCTCCTGGATTTTAAGGTTAGAATCTTAGATAGTCATTTAGGAACAGGTGCAATTACTAAAGTGCAAATTACTACTGGCAGCAAAGAGAAAACTTGGGATACTATGGGTGTAAGTTCTAACATTATCAAAGCATCATGGGATGCTATTGTGCAAAGTATTGGTTATGGGCTTTTGACTCAAGGAGTTAAGTGCACTAGCTTTGAACTTGACCCACAACAAATTAAAACTTCAACTTAAATATGCTTAGTAATGGAGAGAATGCTGAATTAAATGGTTTCTTGAATAGACTTCAAGGACAAAATATTAGAGTTGAATTCAGTTCTAGAATTAATACTGGTTATAGACTTTCATTTTCTACTAAGGTTGAGCGTATTGGTGATGGTTTTAGTTTCACTAGTGAAAATGGTGATGTTTCTATATTCCTAGATCCTAGTCAGGCAGAAGGTTTTAGCTCAGATCATACTTCGATTAGTTTGATTTTTGGAGATGAAATAATTACAGTTCGTTTCGCGCGTAAACGTTAATTAGGAAACGTTATTAGGACTTCTATGGCTGAACCCAAATATAATCGCGAAGACTATCTACAAACTACTACCAGTACTACTCAATCTGAGCATGCTCAAGAATTAACTAGTCATCTATCTGAACTAAGAGATAGGATTTTAATTTCAATAGTTATTTTTTTTCTTTTTGTAGTTTTGTGTTTTTTCTTTTCAGAAAGTTTATTTGAGTTATTAGAAAGACCAGCACCTTATGGCACAAAGTTTTTTCAATTGAAACCTGGAGAGATTTTTTTTACTACACTAAAGCTAGTTAGTTTTTTTGCAATTGTTTTGAGTATGCCAGTTTGGCTATGGCAAATAAAAGCCTTTCTAGAACCTGGTTTGAAAGATCATGAAAGGAAAATCTTAGGACCTATAGTTAGTTTTGCAACGCCACTTTTTTGGTCAGGTATGGTCTTTGGTTATTTCCTGATTCTGCCACCACTCTTAGAATTTCTTCTGGGCTTTGGTTCCAAGATAGTAGAACCTAGTTATAGTCTTGATTACTATCTAAGTTTAGTAATTTCTTTGCTGAGTATTTGTGGCATTAGTTTTCAAATTCCAATTATTCTCATAAGCTTGGCTCAACTTGGACTGGTTAATAGTGGTTCGCTAATTAAGCCATGGCGCTATGTGATGGTAGGAGCTTTTGTGATTGCAGCAATAATTACTCCAACTCCAGATCCATTTACTATGAGTATTTTGGCAGCGGCATTGCTGGGCTTGTATTTTGTAACCCTGCTTTTGATGAGGCTTTCAGGAAAATAACCTTTCTATGTTAAAACAAACTCCTTGTCTTATGTTGAATCAAGCGGTGCGAACAAATACATTATTTAGCTCTAGGAGCTTAACTCCTGTTGTAGATTCCAATACAAGATTATATGCTAATTCAGCTCAACAAAAAGCCAGAGCTGATCGTGAATTAGGAGAACGTAGCGCGCTTGATCAGAGTAATCAAGTTATTAATAAATTACAAGTTATCTATGAAAAAAAATATGATCAAGTTCTTGAAGCTATGGCTCAAGCCTTAAGTAAAGAAATTTCTCAAACATCTAGAGAAAAACTCACTCCACCTATAAAAAAATTTGATCCTATATCTTTTGAAAAAAGTTCTTTGAATTTAAGTTTATTTGATACTAAGTTACCAACTATGTTGATGATTGCAGATTCTGATTTTAATCAAGAGTTATTTTTGATTTCCCGAGCAGCACAAATAGCGCGAGCAAAAGCAAATCCTAAGATGAATGTAGTTATTGCAACTGAGATAAGTTCTAAATCTTTAACTTGGACTTTTGATTCTAAGGAAAGTAAAGGGGGACTGTATTTGAATCGAGGCATAGTCATTGATCATAAAGGTATTATTCATTATGGTAAATTCCCAAAGCCTGTACCTATTGATTTAGCTTTTAACTCTTCAACACATTCTTTCTTTGAGAGTTGTAGTAATAAAGGAATTTCTTTAATCAATAATTGTTTCTCCTATGAAATTGCTAATGCTAAAAACCGTACTAATAGGCTGCTTCAAACATTGTCGAAGAAGTTGAAATTTTCTTTAGTGGAGCCTCTGGTTCTATCAGAAAATGATTTGGAGAGTAGGAAATTATCAGAGCAAAAAATCCGAAGCTTTATACAAAAAAATCCGAATAATGGTTTGGTTATTAAGCCAAGCAATTTATCCTTAGGTGAGGGTGTGGAAATGATTTCGCAACCTATAGATATCGATGATTGTTTAGACAGAGTAAGAGACTCTATAAAAAAATATAAATCAGTAATGCTTGAACCTTGGATTGAAAGCTTTCCAATTACTAATTATGGAGAAAGACAAGATTGGAATTTTAGAGTTATTGCAAATCCGCAAGAAGCATTTTTAACTGAAGCTCGAATACATACTTGGGGACAGCCAGTTAACAAGGCTTTAGGAGCTAGAATCTGTTCATTTGATTCAATGTCCGAAAAATTGCAAAAGACCGGAGTTCCTGAGGAAAAGATTGAAACACTGCATCAACGAATTAAAAATATTTCGACAGCAATTGCTCAGCATTTAAATCTTAATTATGTGGGTTTGGATTTTATTGTTGATAAAGATTTAGAACCTTGGATCATTGAAATTAATTCAGGCGCTGTTGGCGGAATGTGTTCTGTTGCAGAATTAAATAGAGAGGTTTTTTCTAATGCAAATGGTCTTGCTGAAGCATCTAATTTTGTAAAAAGTCTAGAAATCCAAAAAAATATTATCTCTGATACAGAGGTGGTTGATAAATCTACAATAGAAAGTAAATTCTCCTTAGCCGAAAAGTTTTCAATCTTCGATAAGCTTTTTTTAAAAGTTCAACCAAGATCATTTACAGAATTACTTGAATTGAAAAATTTATTGAGAGCTTCTTTGGAAAGCAATCCTGACTGCTCCCTCCAACTACATTTACGATTATTTTTTCTTTCTTTAATTTCAGAATCTAAAGCTGATGTAGATTTTGCATTGCAGAAATCGAAAAGCTTATTAGTTGATCAAGAATTGGTCTTTGAAAATATGCTCACTGTTTCACAATTAATTTTTGATCAGAATGAAACTTTATTGAAAGTTTTAAAGCAGAGTGAAGGTAAAAATGAATCAGAAGAAATTAGTAAGGCAAGTTTTCTCATGATTTATTTAAAGGACTTATATGATGTAGCTAGTAAAGCCAAAGCTACAAGCTTTACTAATAAAGTTTCCAATCAAGTTAGAGAAATTGAAGATTATAAAGAGTCATTTATTAACCCAGAATTGATGCGCGCCGATTTGCTCTACAGCTTAGAAGTACCTCTATATTTGGTTTGTAAGCAAGAACTAATAAATGCCTTATCTCCAGTAATGGATGGCTGAGAATCAAATATATCTTTGACCTATAACAAGGTACAGGTGATAATGGCTAAGAGCTGAGATGTCTAAAGACCGTATACTATTTTCTCTTTTTATTTTAGTGCTTTTAGTTCTAACTTATTTTAGTTTGCATTTTTTCAATCCTAAGCGTAGTGCAATTAATGAAGCTAAAGGTCTACTCAAAGAATTTAAAGCTCACAAAGCAGTTGATATTCTCAAAAATGCTAAAGCTAAAGTCAAAAAATCTGACACAGAACTAGATGCATTTATTTTTTATGCCTTGGTCAAAGCTAATGAGTTTACAGAAGCAAATACTTACTTGAAAAAAATAAAAGTTTTTCCGTATATGGAAAACAATGAGCTTGAAGATATGTTGGAGATCTTGAGTGAGAACGAACAGAACGCAATGTTAATAAGCCTTATACGAAAACTTGCTTATGCAAAATTAAACGAAGACTTTTTTATAAAACTAAGTAGCGAAAAAAATTCTATTGAAGTCGAAATGCAAATTCTTGATGAAGCCTTGAACTATTTGCGCAGAGCTAAAAAAGCCGCTAAGAAAAAAATGAATGGCGGGCAAGTGCCTACGGGAAAAATTGAAGAGTACTTAGTATCCAGAAGTATTGATTGTGCAAATATTTTCTTTGCACGTGAAGACTATGTGGCAGCGAAAAAATATTTAGAAAAACCTATTGAGTTAAATATTTTAGAAAACAGCACTTTAAAAGACAGACTTTATTACGATCTAGCTTTTGCCTATGAGAAATTAGGTGATTCCGATCAAGCCCAAAAGTACTTAGAAACCAGTGCAAGGCTAGGTAATCAAGAAGCTAAAGATGCTTTGTCTGGACTAGCACCGACTGAGGGATAACCCGTCAAGAACCACTGTATATAAAGTCAGCGAAGCACATGCAGGCACAAAGTGCCGCATGCAGCGATAGCGCAAGCTACATAAATCAGCCAAAATGGCTGATTTATGTCCAAATATGTCATAATTATTAAGAAATTGTAAATACGTAACTCGCAATAAGCAAAATAATTATGGTAATAGGGCAATTAAACCCGAATAAACTAGCTATTCCAAGGCCAAAGTCCTCTGGTTTTAGTAATCCTGCCGAACCTAGTAAGTCAGAAAAAGATGTAAGTGCAGATGCAAAAATTCCAAATGAAAACTTACATCACCCAGAAAGAAAAACAAAAAGATTTAAACCAACTATCCAAAATTTTAGTCCTGTTAGTGAAAAAACAATTTCTACCGTTAGAAGTACTGCACTTGCACTTGCAACAACTCTAGGAGTTTCGGCAAGTGGTTTTGCTTTTTTAACAAGGATCTTTTCGGCAGATCCGGATAAAAAAGATTGTTTTGCTTTTAAGGCAGAGAAATTTGCAAAACGTAGTACCGCTACTTCTTATAGTATTTTTGCTTTGATCAATACTTTGCGTGCCATTAACGCCAACGATGCAGGATTGGCTCTTAGTAATTTTCTGGAAATTCCAATTTCATTTTTTAGTCCAGCTGAAGATTTAACTCTGAACAGAGGAACGTCAATAGGTCTTGGCAACATCGTTATGGAAGCTCAGAAGATATACTCAAAATTAAAATACCACAGTTTTGGAGAAAGTCTTGATTACTTGATGAGATCATTGAAAAAAACTTATCAAGTTTTCAAAGCCAATCCTGTTGGAGCAATTGCAGATACCAAGCATGGTACAGGGGCAATTATTTTCTCTGCAATAACTGCTATCTCGCCTCTAGTTAAAAAACTTACAGGAAGTAATTTCTTAGCTTATAACCTGAGACACTGGCCAGGTATCTTACAAGAGCTGGGCAAGATTGATATGTCTAATTTAAATCGCGGAGCATTTAATTACTGGACTTGCGGCGTGATGATGTTCTTGTCTTCTGCAATAAATCTTAGTGGTGGTATGTTCAAACAATACAAACGCTCTTCTGAGATCCTAACTTGGATTCCAAATGTACTTGGCAGAAGATTACTTGCTGCTGCCAATATTTATCGAGAAACTTCTAAAGATAGAAAAGCTCCAGCGGTCAATGTAAGTCAAGCTATCAAGCTTGCAATGAAAGAAGTTTTACATCAGAACGGTAAATATAATGCTTTGCTGCAGAAAAGTGTTGATGCATTAGCGGCTTAAGTAACCACCGGCTCAGACATATACTTAGGAATAAAGTCCGTACAGAAACTGCCTTCCTTGAAAATTTTATTCTGCATAACGCGCTCGTGGAACGGAATTGTAGATTGGATTCCAGTGATAGTAAATTCATCGAGGCATCTAACCATTCTTGCCATTGCTTGCTCGCGTGTATCACCCCAAGTAATTAATTTTGCCATGAGTGAATCGTAATTCGGTGGCATGAAATAATCTGTGTAACAGTGAGTATCAACTCTCACACCTAAACCTCCAGGTGGCATGAAGCCAGTGATATGTCCTGGACATGGCATAAAGTTACGATCAGGATCTTCTGCATTAATTCTGCATTCAATCGCATGACCTCTAACTTGAATATCTTTTTGAGCGAAACTAAACTTCTCACCATTAGCTACGCGCAATTGTAATTGTACTAAGTCAAAACCTGTCACCATCTCAGTTACGCAATGCTCAACTTGAATACGAGTATTCATTTCCATGAAGTAATATTCTTCGGTATCAGGTACAAAAATAAATTCAATAGTTCCAGCACCTTCATAGTTAACTGCTTTGGCTACCTTAACTGCATCCATTCCAATCTTTTCTCTAAGCGTTGGATTGAAAACTGGAGAAGGAGCTTCTTCAATTAATTTTTGGTGACGTCTTTGTACTGAACAATCTCTTTCACCCATGTGCACCACGTTACCGTGAGCATCTGCAAAAATTTGCACTTCAATGTGTTTCATTCTGGTGATGTATTTTTCTATGTAAACTCCAGAATTACCAAAAGCATTCTGTGCCTCTGATTGAGCTGCTAAGAAATTTTTCTCAAGCTCATCTGCACTATTTACAATACGCATACCGCGACCACCACCACCAGCAGTAGCTTTGATAATGATTGGATAGCCGATTTTTTTCTCAACAACCGCCGCTGCATCTTTAAGATTCTCAACTAAACCATCTGAACCTGGTACTACTGGAACACCAGCTTTCATCACGGTTTCACGAGCTGTAGCTTTATCGCCCATTTTGCGAATAGCTTCGGAACTTGGTCCTATGAATTTTATATTGTGTTCTTGGCAAACATCTACGAAGTGGGCGTTCTCTGCAAGAAAGCCATAGCCAGGGTGTATCGCATCAGCACCTGAAGTGAGGGCTGCGCTAATAATAGAAGGGAAATGTAAATAGCTTTTGGATGATAGAGCAGGTCCAATACAAAATGCTTCATCTGCCATAGTTACGTGCATGCTGTCTTCATCTGCTTCAGAGTAAACCGCAACAGTCTGAATACCAAGCTCTTTACAAGCTCTGATTACTCTTAATGCGATTTCTCCACGATTTGCTATTAAAACTTTTTTGATTGCCATAACTAAAAATCATAACCTGGGGCCGCGTCTTTACAATTCACTTTTCAAAAGAATACTCTGGCGCCGGAAATTTTGTTATTAGGTTTGGTTTTATCTGGAAAAGTGAATTGTAAAGACGCGGCCCCAGCGAGGTTTTATGAATAAAATATAAAGAACCTTCATTTTTGCACGAATAATACGCATTGAAGTCTTTTAGTTAAGCCTTATAAGATATATAATTGAATGGCTATGAAAAAATTAATAACCTTAAGTATAGCTGTCGTGGCTTTATCTAGTTTTCAACTCAGTGCACAGGCTGGTGTTGTTAAAAAGCTAGTCGAAGTAGACGCTGCTGACAGAGAAAGACTTGAAAAAGAAAGAATTAGACAACAAGAAGAATACAAGAAAGAGGCTCAAGAGCCAGCTCCTCCGCCTCCACCACCTCCGGTAGTGATTGAGGAGAGAGTGGTACCACCACCTCCACCACCACCTCCGGCTCCAGCACCTGCTCCTAAAAAAGTAGTGCCGGTGAAGAAAGCAACTACATGCGTACCATGTAGAATCGGTGGCTTGATTTCTGGTGCTGTAATTGGACCTTTCACAGGACTTGTAAGAGGATCAGTTGCTAAGAGTGCTAGCCTAGCGGGTAGTTATGATGACGCTCTAGGTAATGGTGTATTCGGTAAAGTTATTGGTGTACCTACTGGCTTAGTTGTTGGTGGTGTAACTGGTGCTGTAACCGGCTTACCAAATGGCTTCTTAACTGGTGTATCAAGAGGTGGATCTGATCCGTTCTCTAGCGAAAGCTACAGCATGGATGGAGACTTCCTTGACTACGATCCATACAATTTCTTAGGTGGAAGAGACTAAGAAAAGTCTAAGTCTTAGGACATCCTAAAGATGTCTGTTTCAAGAATTTAGCCTGACTATAGAAGACCGATCCTTAACGGGATCGGTCTTTTTTTTCGTCACAGTGAGCCCATAATGTAGGCGCGCCAATCGAGGCTAAAAAACAATAAAGACTCTGTTAAATCAGAGAAAATTGAAATCCATTCCTGCTAAGATTCCTTAGGCTATGTCACAAAAGACTACTAAATTTTTTAAAAAGAACGAAACTGAGCGTAAATGGCGCGTTATTGACGCAGAGGGTAAAATCCTTGGCCGTTTATCTACTGAAATTGCTAATGCATTGCGTGGCAAAGATAAGGCTATATTTACACCTAACCAAGATTGTGGAGATTTCGTAGTAGTAGTTAACGCTGATAAAATCAAAGTTTCTGGTACTAAAGAGACTAATAAAATTTACTATCGTCACAGTGGTTTCCCTGGTGGATTCAGACAAGAAACTCTTGCAAGCCTTCGTAAAAGAAGACCTGAAGAGATCATCAGAAGAGCTGTTAAAGGCATGTTGCCGCATAACAGGCTTGCTGACAAACTTATACTTAAACTTAAGATCTATGCTGGTGCTGAGCATCCTCATGAGGCACAAGTAGCGGCAGCAGCGTAATAATTACAACGGAGTTTTAAAAGAAATATATGGCAACTAAGAAAAAAGAATCAAGCATTTTTACTGGCAAAAGAAAAAGAGCAGTAGCAAGAGTAATCGTTACCAACGGTGAAGGTAATATTGTAGTTAACGGCAAGACAGCTCTTGAGTACTTTGGTCCAAACGAATCAATCAAAAAGAAACTTAATATCGCTCTTGAATTAACTGGCAATATCGGTAAGAAAGATATCAAAGTTAAAGTAGTTGGCGGCGGTAAGATTGGTCAAGCAGACGCTGTTTGCCATGGCATTTCTAAAGCATTAGCTACTCAGAAAGAGACTAACCGTAAGAACCTTAAAGTGGCTGGACTTATTAGCCGTGACTCAAGAATCAAAGAGTCTAAGAAATACGGTCGTAAGAAAGCTCGTAAGAGATTCCAGTTTTCTAAGAGATAATTTTTCAAGAGGCAGTTTATCTGCCTCTTTTTTTGTATTGGGAAGCGCAAACACCGTCATTGCGAGCCGCAAAGCGGCGTGGCAATCCAGTCTTACTAGAGAAATTTTAGTAGTGCTGGATCCTTACGCTTCGCTCAGGATGACATCCAGATTTTATTTTTTCTAAATAAAAAGCCCTTGCGCAAAGCTATATATCTTCGCTATCATTACTGATGTTTTGGTGTCAAAGCAGTTGAAGCACACTCGTTCCCATCTCGAACACGACAGTAAAGGCAACTTGCGGTGACAATACTTGGCTGGCGACGGCCCGGGAAGATAGCTAGATGCTAGAGCATTTTTTTCTCATTAGAGAAAAACAATAATAAAAATTTCCCCGAAAGGGGATTTTTTATTTTATGGGGTCCGTCATCCTGAGCGAACGAAGTGAGCGTAAGGATCCAGCCTACCAAAGATTTTACTGATGATATATGTTAGACTTTTGAATTATGAATACGTCTCAAATTCCACCTATCACTGTTGGATCAGTTATAAAGCAGCATTTAGCTAGAATTCACGCGCTTCCTCAGGCTGCAAAAATAGAGACTAACACAGCAGCCCCTGCTAGAATTAAAATGCCGGAAAGCCAACCACCAATTTATGGTCAAGCAATAGGTAGAGTTCCGTCAGGTGTACGTCTCGTCACAGTACCTAAACAATAGTTTTACTAACAATAATATGCTAAGCTCTTGATTATGACAAACATAGGACTTGCAGGACTAAGACGACGACTTAAGCAAGGTATACCTCCGCTAGTTAATCCGGACCTACAAGCCTTTCAGGATGCTTCACGCAGGATTCGCAAAGAAAATAAGATTCTTAGACTTCAACAAGCCTCACAAGATGCCAGGCTTATGGCAAGGTTAATTAAAGCAAAACAAAATACGGATCGTATAAGGATGGATTTATCCAAACCAGAGGATAACAATTCTTCACCAGAAACCGAACAAAAATAATTTTTTATAAACACTCATCAGCTTCGCCATCTTTGCTGTGTAGTAACCCTACACCGGCTCTTGAGCGAATTCTTTTTTCATTGATAGTTGATAATCTCAGCCAAACTTCTACACGGCTAAGACCTTGAAGAACACCTAAAGCAAGGATCGAATAAAATACTGCATCGCCATAGTAACCCAGAGCAATGATGGCACCGATTGCAGCTTCAACCCAGATACTAGATGCTGTAGTTAGACCTGCTACTAGTCCATCGCGGTTCATGATAGTACCAGCGCCCAAAAAACCAATTCCGGTAACTACTTGACCCATGACACGTGTTGGATCTGTGCCAGGAATCCCCTGCACTGCAAGTACACCGTATTTGACAAAGAGCATAGAACCAAGAGCAATTAAGATCGAGGTTCTAATGCCTGCAGGTTTTTTGCTGAGTTGTCTTTCTAGACCGATGATACCGGCACAGAAAAGCAAGACAATCACCTGCACAATAAGGTCACTGTCAAAATTTAGTAATGTTTCCCAATGATTAGTCGTAATGGAATTCATAATTTTATTCTATAGCAGATGCAAGTTGCTGTCATTGCGAGCCTTTGAAAAAGGCGTGGCAATCTAGCCTGCGCAGGGGGATTGCTTCGCTTCCTACTTCGCCAAGGCTTCGTAGGACAAGACGCTCGCAATGACGGCACACACTTACGGGCTCTAGACAGTCGTAGCTTCGTCAGCTTCCACTGCTTTCATCGATAAAGATGTTCTACCTTTAAAGTCTGTTCCTTGAACTTTAACTTTTACAGTTTGACCAACTTCAACGTATTTGCTTACGTCTTCAACTCTTTCGTTAGCGATTTGTGAAATATGAACTAGTCCACTGTTGCCACCGAAGATTTCAACGATCGCGCCAACGCCATCAAGAACTTTAACTACAGTACCTTCCCAAACTTCGCCAGCTTCTAAGCCGTTAGCAGTTGTCAGGATGTACTTTTTAGCAAGCTCAGCAGCTTCTTTATCGTTAGAGAAAATATTTACTTTACCGTCATCGTTGATGTCAATTTCAGTACCAGTTTTCTCGATAACCCATTTGATGTTTTTTCCACCAGGTCCGATAACCGCACCGATCTTGTCTTGATCAACTCTGATTGAAGTTACACGTGGTGAGTTTTCTTTTAGATCATCTGCAGGTCCACTAATTACTTCATTCATTTTTGCAAGTATATGTAATCTGCCTTCACGCGCTTGAGCAATAGCTTTGCGCAATGTTTCCATTGAGATACCTTTGATCTTGATATCCATTTGTAATGCAGAAATACCATCTTTATTACCAGCTACTTTGAAATCCATATCGCCTAAGAAATCTTCAAGCTCATGAATATCAGTAAGCACGATGTTTTGATCGCCTTCTTTAATAAGACCCATTGCCACACCAGCAACTGGACATTTAACTGGCACGCCGCCGTCCATAAGTGCAAGTGATGATCCGCAAGTAGCAGCCATTGAAGTAGAACCAGCTGATTCAAGTACTTCAGAAACTACTCTGATTGCATAAGGGAAATCTTCTCTACTTGGAAGTGAAGGAATAATCGCTCTTTCAGCAAGTGCTCCGTGTCCGATCTCTCTACGACCCGGTCCACGATTAGGTCTTACTTCACCAACTGACCATGAAGGGAAGTTGTAGTTGTGCATGTAGAATTTTTCATCTTCTGCATCAATACCATCAAGCATTCTGCCCATCTTCTCAGTACCAAGTGTAAGTAAAGCAAGCACTTGAGTATCACCTCTAGTGAACAATCCAGCACCGTGAGTTCTTGGATAATTACCAACTTCAATAGTGATAGGTCTTACTTGGTTTGGAGTTCTACCATCCGCTCTAATACCTTTCTCTGCAATTTGTTTACGAAGAAGTTTTTTCTCGAAATACTTCACTTGCTCGCTAAGAACATTTTTGTTATCAGCTAAATATTTAGCAAGTTCAGAACCTTCACCTTGCTCAGCGATTTTAGCTGCGATTGCTGCATCAACTTTCTCTTGTGCCTTAGCAACCCACTCTCTACGACTAGCTTTCGTAGCGTTTTGCATAGAAGCAATTAAATCTTCTTTAGCATTAGCTTCGATGATTGAAACTAAGTCTTGGTTTATTTCTGGAGCAACAAATTCTTTTTTCACTTTGCCGCATTTTTTAACGAAGGCTTCGATTTCAGCAATTTGTTTTTTAATAGCTTCATGACCGAAAGCAATAGCATCCACTACTTGATCATCAGGAACGAAACTTGCACCAGCTTCAACCATCATGATTGAATCTTTAGTACCAGCAACTACGATATCTAATGCAGATGCGTTTTGTACTTCTTCAGAAGGGTTGATAATGAACTGACCTGAGTCATCTAAACAGATTCTTACACCGCCGAAAGGTCCATCATAAGGGAGTCCTGCAAGTTCAAGTGCAAAGCCTGCGCCTAACATCGCAAGTGTATCTGGTGGGCAACTAGGATCAGTGCTTAGTGTTAAAGCATTGATACCCACATCATTGCGGTAACCATCTTTAAATAGAGGTCTTACTGGACGATCAATAAGTCTAGAGATCAAAACTGCTTTATCAGAAGCTCTGCCTTCTCTACGATTAAAACTTCCAGGGATTTTACCAACTGAATATAATTTTTCTTCGAAATCAACCATTAATGGGAAGTAATCTACTCCCTCTTTTGGTTTGTCGCTAGCAGTAACTGTAACGAGCAAAATTGTATCGTTGCATCTGATTTCAACTGCGCCTGTTGTTTGGCGAGCTAATTTGCCAGTGCTAACTGTGATCGTTTGTCCAGCGATTGTAAATGTGCTTTCGTGTATATTAAACATGTTCTTTCCTTTCTATTAAATTTTCAAATCAAGAAAGAAAAGTCTACAAATTAAAGTCTACTCTGGATTACTTTCTTAGTCCAAGAGCAGCAATTAATTCTCTGTAACGAGTAATGTTGGTATTTTTTAAATAAGTAAGAAGTCTTTTTCTTCTTCCTACTTTAAGGAATAGACCTCTTTTACTGTGGTGATCTTTTTTGTTTTTTTGAAGATGTCCAGTAAGCAAATCAATATCTTTGCTTAGAATTGCGATTTGCACTTCGGCCTTACCTGTGTCTTTAGCGTTTTCGCCAAATTTTTTGATAAGTTCTTGTTTCTGTTCAGTTGTTATAGCCATAATTAACCTTATTAAAGGTAGCAAGTCGATTTGTATTTATTGGTTATGTTAAGAATTTTTTTAGGAAGGGTTTGCAAAATCTATTGACAAATTGCTGCACCAGATAATATGATTCACTTTTATGCTTACAAGTCATCTTAACGGAGCCAGAACTCACACTACTAACTGGGGGCAGAGCACAAATGGCCATCCCTTTACTAATCCATATCATATGTCACAAGATAATTCAACGCTTAGTAAAGGAGTATCTTTTTTCACAAGTAACTGTAAACCAATACATCAAACGAAAGTGGAAACAACAAGAGACCCCGAGCAGGTAAAGAAATTAAAGGAAGCACAGCAAAAATTCTTGGAAGCAAAAGCAGATTTAAAAACAGCACAGCAAGAAGTTATAAAGGCTGAAGAGTACCTAAGAACTGCACGGCAAAATGCTTTGATTGCAGGACAACATTTAAATGTTGCGGCAAATAAATTTAGTCGAGTAAAACTAGCTGCCGATAGAGAAGATCAAGAAGTTAGAGATGAAATATTAAATATCTTTTCTAACCGTTACTGTCCTGAGGGTCGAAAAAAGGCTGCTAAAGCTGAAGCAAATAGATTAATTGACATCATTTTAGATTCAAAAAATTCTCCGGCTCTGATGCCAAGGCTTGATTTTAGTAAAATTAATTTTGATTTACTTTGTTCTTTAGCAACTATACCCAAGCTGAAAATACCTTCTTCTCAACCAGGCAGAATGATTACTGTACCGGGTAAGGAGAACCCTACTCCACAAGACTTGGTTCTTTATATAGCTAGAGCCTTAAATAGAAAAGTTCCCAGTGGCTATTTAGATAAAGCTGTTTTCCCGCCAAAAAAGGATACTGCTTCCCAGTAGGAAAATTTTGTTGCTGAGGCAGCTTAACTCCTTTTTTTCTATTCTGAAAGTAAAGCAAGGATCTCGAAATGAGATGGTATTAATGAATTCAGTATCACAAACAAATCAATCTCAGCCTTCAAGCCGTAGAACTTTTCTCAAGACTACTGGCCTTGCTTTGGGAGCGGCTTTTTCACCTGATCTCAATCATTTATTACATGCGCAAGAGCCATTAGAAAAAAAATTAGAAGCAGGAGACTTAGCAAAGAGACGCGGTTACACTGGTGCAACTCAAGAAGAGCTTTCAAGAACTTCAGGGAGAGATATTAGAATAAAGATTCTTAATTCTCTTTCTGTTGCTGATTTTTTACAAAGAACTCGAACGGCAAGAGTACCAGAAGATAGTTTAGGTTATGTGGATGATTTATATGAACTCGCAGCTTATAAAATAAAAGATATAAAAGATGCTAAAGAGGTTGCAAATATTCTCAATGATATAGAAAGTTTTGGTCGGGGAATTAAAAGTGCACGTCTTGCAACTTTGATTACTCAGGCAACTGTTCTTGAGTTTCCCATAAAATTACAAGACTCTCAAGGCAAGCAGATTACAAGCTTAAATGATTTATTAGAACCAATTGATATCTTTTTAAAATTAAACTATCAGAAAATGAGTCCTCTACAAAAAACTCAAGCTGAAAATACAATTATTGAAAGTATATATGGCAAGCGTGCACTGAGAATTTTACTTAAAAAGTTTCCAGTGAATACGGAATATGCACCCAATGCAGTAAAAAATCTTATTAAAGTTATAAATGAAATAAAGGCAAAACCAACTAGAGTGCCTTTATCAGAACTTGTTTAGAAAATCCTTTGATGTATAACTTAGAAAGCTCTCTCTGTATGGTTCTTAGGCTTTTATCCGCCATTAAACGCCATTATTTTGGCGCAATATGGCGCATAAAGTAAAAATACCCTTATTTTGTAAGACTATCCAGTGTTTACGCGCCATATTTTGCTGGATTTTTGGCGCGATATGGCGCGGTCTTTTAAAGACGTTAATTAAAGCTTTGCGCCAAGATCCTTAGGTCCAAAAGCCAGAGGTAATAAACTACTGATGCGGCTAATGATGATCTTGTCCTTAGCAGTGTTGGACATGATCAGTTTAATATCAGTGTCAGAGATTTGAGAGCTTTCAAAAATTACTTGCCTACAAAAACCGCATGGAGTGATTGGTTCAGGGACTGAGCCGTTTGCAGGTTTGCCAATTACAGCCATAGTTGTAAATTCTCGTTTGCCCATGGCATTGGCTCTGAGTATTGCTGTGCGCTCTGCACAGATACTAGTACCGGCAGCATTCTCCATATTAGTACCTGCGATGATTTCGCCATCTATAGTTCTCAATGCTGCACCAACATTGAAATGGAAATAAGGACTATAAGAATTTTTCATTACTGCTTCTGCAGCATCGAGTAATTCTTGATCTTCTTTGCTGAGATCTTTATAACTGGAAACTGGAAATTGATTTTGATTCTCTGTTGTTGGCATACATTCTTTGCATTTGGTTGGTCTAGAGCAAGAGCATAGAGTAAAGCAAATTAGAATTACTAATAATTTCTTCATTAGGTTTATAGTAGCAGTTGTGGAAGTGGGAGCATGTGCTGTCATCCTGAGGAGCGAAGCGACGTAGGGATCCAGTTTGCTAGGAAATTTTGGTAGTACTGGATTGCCACAGCCACTTCGTGGCTTCGCAATGACGGCATTTGCCTTTGATTGACGCGTAGGTAACATGATAAAATCAAGTCCATGAACAAAGTCCCAGCATACGTAATTCCTTTAGTAATAATCGGAGTGATCTTTTTATATCTGATGGGCGTTTATAACGGCATCATCACTAAACAGGAAGCAATGAATTCACAGTGGGGGCAGGTACAGAATGTTTACCAACGTAGAGCTGATCTCATTCCTAATTTAGTCGCGACCGTCGCAGGTTATGCAAAGCATGAGCAGTCTACTCTAACTGAAGTTACAGAAGCTAGAGCTAAAGTGGGTTCTATGCAAGTTAAGTTGGATGATCTTAGTCCTGAGAAAATGCAAGAGTTCGAAAGAGCACAGCAGCAATTAGGTTCAGGATTATCTAGATTAATGGTAGTGGCTGAGCAATATCCTGATCTAAAAGCAAATGACAGCTTCTTAAATTTACAAGCTCAATTAGAAGGTTCAGAGAATCGTATCGCTAATGAAAGAAGAATGTTTAACGAGGTAGTTCAAGATTACAATCGTTACATTAAACGTTTCCCAAATAATATATTCGGTATGCTTTTTGGTTTTAAAGAGAAGCCATATTTCGCAGCGCAAGAAACTGCTCAGGCAGCACCTCAGGTGAAATTCTAATGTCTAGTAAATCAGTAAGTTTTTTTACTGAAACTGAAACTACAAGAATTTTAGAAGCCATAAAAAGTGCTGAGCAAGAGACTTCTGGTGAAATTAGAGTTCATATAGAATCTAAGCATTCTGATGAAGATCCTGTCGATAGAGCAAGGAAGATTTTTGTTAAATTGAAAATGCATCTGACTAAAGATAGAAATGGCATACTTTTCTATCTCTCTATTAAAGATAGAAAATTTGCAGTGATTGGGGATCATGGAATAGATGAAGTAGTGCGTGATGACTTTTGGGTGGGAGTTAAAGATTTGGTTTTGGCAAAATTTAAACAAGGTCTATTTGCTGAAGGATTAATAGAAGGAATTAATCAAGCCGGCATTTCTCTAAAAGAATATTTTCCGTATCATAGTGCTGACAAAAACGAATTAGACGATGCAATTAACTTTGGGTAAAATTAAAAACATTCTTTTAGTTGTATTCACTGCGCTGGTATTTATGTATTTGCCAGTGACTGCAGAGTCGCTTGAGGACAGGCTTCCAGCTAAGCCAGTTAAATTAGTAACTAATCTTTCTTTAGCACAACCTGATTTACTTCAAGAAAATGAAAAGCAAACATTGGAGTACAAGCTCACAAAATTTGCTGAAGAAACTAAAGTTCAAATCGCAATATTAATTACAGATGATCTTTTGGATTTAGATCCTAATGATTACAGCACTAGAATTTTTAATAAGTGGGGCATTGGTACCAAAGATACTAATCAAGGGGTTTTGATTTTAATTAAACCTACTCTAGAAAATGGTGGCAGAGTGATCTACATTAGTACTGGCTATGGTAGTGAAGCGATTATTCCAGATGCCAGTGCCAAACAAATCATTGAAAAAATTATCAAACCAAACTTTCAAGAAGGTTTTTATTATGAAGGCTTAGATAAGGCAACCAATCTTATGATGGAAGCTTTCAAAAGCGGTAATACTGCCGTGCTCAGTCCTGCTGAAACTACAAAAGATCAGAAAGGGATTTTACTTTACTTGCTATTTTGTATGCTTCTTGTGATCTTCATTGTAGAAAGAACAGTTAAGCAAAATTCACTGACGCTAGGATCCAGACGCCATAGAAGATCTGGAGATTTATTCTTACCAATATTTTTTGGTGGTGGTGGCAGAGGTGGAGGTTTCGGTGGCGGCGGAGGTTTTGGCGGCTTCGGCGGTGGAATGTCTGGTGGGGGCGGTGCTGGTGGGAGCTGGTAGAGTTTATTACAAGCTAAATTAAATTCCAGAACTTTGCATAAATCTTTTGGTCTCTTGTAAAATGCGCTCTTTGACTTTATCCCAGCTTACTTGCTTAATTAAATTTATTTCTGCATCATCATTTTCCACTTGATCAAAATAAATTAAACTGCGAATGTAATGATATAGATCTTTGTCTGGGAATTTTTTTTCACAAAATCCTATGATTTCAGAAAGGTGAAAATTTTCCAACAGAAAATATAAATCGTAAAAATCTTTTTTGGCAGCCCTAGTGCCAATTGCAGTAATCTTCATTGCTGCAATATCTTCAGGTGATGCTAATCTGACATCATCAAATTCTTGTAATGGCTTGATCAAAGTATATGGATATTCAACTAAATCTACTTTTACTCCTTCTAGGATCAATTGATATATTGGTGGATCTTGTCTTTTTGGTTCAACATGTTTGTATCTATACTCCAAGTCATAAAGAAAAGTTTGGAAATCTAATTTAGAATTACCAAAAAAGTCTAAGTCAATTGATATGCGATGCCCATATTGAAGTGCAAGTGACGTACCACCAACTAAGTAGTAGTCTTTTAGTGCAGGTAAATTCATTAACTCTTTTAGTAAGGCCAGAGTGCGCTCATTGACTGTTTCTGTGCGTAGCATTTGAAATTTTCCTTAGGTATGTCGAAATAAAAAGACAAAAACCCCAGAGTGACTTTATCTAAGTAGTAACTTTCAATCACAGTATCTTTTATCTTTTCAAGTCCATAATAACGCTTAAGTTCTTGCCAGTCTTGTAATTTGCCTAATTGAGTTACTCTTTCTATAACATATTTAGGAGATTCGTCATAATCCAACTTGGATTTATCAACATCCCAAAACAAATAATCTGAAAATTTTGGTTTAGCTTTATCAGCAGGCATTATATATATTATACCCCGAAGTGACTAAGATTTGATAAAAAGCAGTCCCCAACCGGCTTAGCTTGCTCTTGCTGTTTTAAAACTGCCCAGTGCGCAACATCACAAGCGTGCATGCTTCCAGGGTTTCAATGTTGTGCTCTTTAAGAGCAAGTTCTAATTCTGAATTCTCTGTTCCTGGGTTGAAGATCACACGACGTGGATTAAGTTTAAGAATATCTGCAATAGCTTTAGATGAAATCTCTGGATTAACATAGAGGCTGAGTGTATGAATGTCTCCTGGAAAGGCTTCAGCAACTGCATTTAAGCTTTCATAAACTTTAAGTCCTGAGATTAATTTCAGCTTAGGATTAATTGGCAAAACTGCATAACCCTTCTCGTGAAGCAAGTTCACTGCTTGATATGAATATCTATCTGGTTTATCGGAAGCGCCAAGGACTACGATTTTTTTCATAGTATTGATTTTAGCTTGATAAAGCAGAAGAGGGTATGTTATCTTAGATTGAGTGAGTATCCTGAATTCCAGCCTGAAAGGAAATTCATAAAAGTACAGGGAAAGTCCTAGTCG
>CAZFCF010000015.1:0-58696 GCA_964517685.1 uncultured Gammaproteobacteria bacterium
GTGCTTAATCAGAAGAGTTTTACTTCTTAAATTACACAACTTTGGTGTACATCCTAAATCTATAGGAATATTCAAATGGCTGGAAAAAAAAATAAAATAGAATTAAATGATTTCCTGAATAAGGTAGTCACAAAAATTGTGTCCAATTTAGATATTGATGAGATTTTGCTTTTTGGTTCGTATGCCAGAGGGCAAGAGACTGATTGTAGTGATATTGATGTAGCAGTTGTTTCTCCTGAATTTGATTCAGAAAAATCTATGTATTCTAATGCTATGAAAATTTATGATAAAACAGATTTGCTTGAACCATATTTGCAATTAGTGCCCTTGGCATCTGATCGATTTTATAACGAAACTTTTGTTGATCCGGGTTTTATACAATCAATCAAAGCAACAGGAAAAAAAATATATTCAAGAGAGCAAGGAATAAGCCTTTGAACTAATTGAAAATGGGGCATGCCTGATTAACAATGTTCGCCACCCTGAGGTCATAAAATCATTGGATTTTAAGCTTTTAGATAAGCTAAGTTTTGTTGCTAATTAATTTCTATAGATTAGTAATGATAATGTTGAAACATGCGTAAACCTGTAAGCAAACCTACGTTACAAGCTTTGTTTGGCAAGTCTGGTAATCAGTGTTCGTTTCCAGGCTGTAGTCAGGCGTTAATTGATGAAAAAAACCTATTCATAGGGCAGATATGTCATATTGAATCACCAAGCCAAAAGGGGCCAAGATATAGTTCTAAAACTGATGACGACTTTAAATGCTCTTATGATAATTTGATTCTGCTTTGTTACCCTCATCATGTTCGCATTGATCGGTTCCAAGATCACTATACTGCGGAGAAGCTACATAGCATGAAACTTGAGCATGAAAAAAATCAAAAAGTAATTTTTAGTTGTGATGACAGTGTTTTAGAAAGAATTCGATCCGAAGTTAATTACTTCTGGAGCGAAATTGAACAGCTTAATACTATTGAACATAAATACCGTGCTTTCGCAATGCAAATATATTCCGATAGTGATGTTAAAACCATTTATCAACGATGTGTAGAGGATCTTGAAAATTTAGAGAGATTGAGTGATATGTGTTCTGAATTTATACAGGATAACTGGTCTAATGTGCTGGGCTTCTTGAAAGAAAAAAATATTGATATTACTTCCTTAGAAAATATACCTTATTATGAAAATCCTTTTGATAATCCTCTGTGGGAAGTAAGAGCGTTAGGTTTAAGTAATTTTTTCCAGAGAATGAAACTTGACTTACTGACTTTAGGCATAAAGAGTCTTGAATATGAGCTTCTAGCTGGCGCTAATTCTGCCGAAGTCAAGATATTTTTAGATGATTTAAAGAATATTTTAAGACAACAAGCCAATACTGTGATGCATGTAGACTAAGTTTTGCCTAATCTAATTAGATAAAATGCATATCATGCTTGTTTTTGTAAGCTGTATTTGTTTTTGGAGCCGAGATTGTAAAATTCATCCCGATATTTGGCATTTATTAGATTATTTAGCTAAGTGGCCATTTGTTCTGTTAATTTTAATTACTTTTTTCCTGATTAAATTTCAGCACAATATTTCTGAGATTTTAGGAAGCATTGAAGAACTATCTCATGGGAACACAAAAATAACTTTAAAAAGACTCAAAGAATTTAGTTCTGTAGTTTCTAAGCAAACCAATTTTATTGCAATTAGAAATCAAGAAGACCATCTTCCGATGAAATTTCAGGATATTACCTCAGCATTTATTCAGCTCAGAACAGATGTAGAAAAGCGTTTAGAAATTATTGCTGATAAATACGGAGTATCAACTTCAAAAAATATTTTTGAAACTATTGCAGAACTGAAACAAAAAGAAGTATTTCAAGTAGCTGAAACAGAAGCATTACTAAATTTAATAAAAATTTGCAATGATGCAATTCATGGTGGAGGCAATGACTCCGAAATAATTGAGTGGGTAAACAATACTGGCTATAGCATAGTAAAAGCTTTAGATGAAAGAATAGGCGCTCATAGAATAACTTTTGGTATTGGTGGAGAAGTTGATCCAGAAGAACACAGAATTGACGTTATGTATCGCGAAGAGCCAGCTTGGAGTGGTAATAATCATGAAAGGCTTGAGCGATCAATTAAATATATGAATCTTTGGATGCAAGAACAAAAAAATCTAATCGATGGAGTAGAAAAAAAAGCTAGTAAACAAGAGTATAAGAAATTTATAAAAAATCAAAAGGATTGGGATAATTATATTAAATCTTTCCAAGAGCTGTTGCAAATTGATTTTGGACTTATTGGAAGTCATGCTCACGGTGATTTGAATGATGAATTTAGAAAGATGCAGCGAGAAAGGGCTCTTGTGCTTGAGCAGTTTACTAAGTGGCTTTCAGAACATATTGATTACAAAAATAAGAATGACATTTAATAGTAAAGCCTTCTTGCTTCATCTGCTCTTTCTTGTAGCTAATAGTAACCACCATGATCTAGTAAATTCTCAGTTCTTCCTTCAATAAAAGCTCTATCAGCTTGTTGTTGAAAATTATTCTATAAATTTGTTCCTTGAATGACAAGTTTAGATAGATAATTGAAAACAGATCTCGTATGGTTGGGAAGGGTTAAAAGTGGTGAACATCCAATAGGACTAGCTCTAAACAAGTCTCAATACCATTCTTAATTGCTATCTTTTTCTTGTAGTCTAAGTATTCCTAAACATAGAAGAATGTGAAAAACTCTATCTGCTTTCAACTCATCAAAATGGTGAGCAAGAGGTATACCATGGCAAACATCATTTCTTAAATTAAGACCACGAGGATCTGTTAAAAGTATTCGGAAATAAGCTGTAAAGTCTTTATTGTAAATATTTTCTAATGGCTCTGCTGCTAAAAGTGAATCTAAAGATATAAAATCAAGTCCTCCAGTTATCCTATTAGGTTTTAAGATAGGATGACCTACATTATTCAGCATAGTTCTAAAAATATTCTCTATTTGCGGAATTAAAACACTCAAGGCTACTATATAATCTTTTTCAATGTAGGCTTGGATTCCACGACTGATAATTTTCCTTCTCTCTTCTAAATAGACTGGAGACTCATATAAAAAATCAAGAATTTTATTTAGGTCAAGCTCGTGCTTCTTAAAAAGTGAATCAATAGATTTATTTAGTATCCAAGCTTCAAAGGATAGATTCCGTCTTATATGATTAATGATTTTGCCTTCAGGATCACTGTCAATGGAACCGATTTCTGCAATTTTCCTACCAGTCTCATCAACTAGAGATTCTTTAAGAGTAAACGTTAAGGGTGCTTGCTTGATTAAATCTTTGATTTCCTGTTCAATTTTATTTCTTCTAGGTACATGGTAAGAAACTATATTAGCTACGGCTTTTTTTAAATTACCGCTAGTTAATTTTTCTATAAAATCATCAACTTCTTTGACATCAAATTTTATTGGGACTTTTACAGTTTGCATTCCGTGAAGTCTTTGCGAGCCTGCCTGTTCAACTAATCTCAAAATTCTTTTTTCATGCTCCATAAGACCATACTCAAAATACATCTTTTGTAATTTCTCAAGACTGAATATAGAGTTAGGACTAGAAGCAGGATCAATTTCCATGTAAACTCTCTCTATATCTGTAAGAACACGCTCTAAATCAGATTGTATTTGTTGAGATCTATAGTAATTAGCCAAACGCAATGCACAAGCCTCAACCGTAAAAGGGTTGGTTAAATAAATTGATTTATCCGAAAGTATTTGTGACAATCTAGATTCTAAATTGCTTATAATCTGCTGTATCTCTGCAACATCTAACAATCCTTTTTTGTCCATTAACAGATCGTATGCGATACCCCAACTTCCAGGTTTATCTATTTCAGCGGTTTCATTTTCAAAATCAAAAATAAGCTTTTTGGTTTCAGTAATTTTGTCAGGTTGATTTAAAGCAATAGACAAATCTAAAGCTCGTTCTAATTTAATTACAGCAGCTCGATTATATTTATGTAATTTATTTTTCGCAATTTCTAAGTTAGATTCTATTACCTGTAGAGCTAATTTATAATTAGGCTTTTTACCAGTGACTTTCTCTGAGAAATCCCAAACTAAATCAGCATAACGAGCTTTTAGAATAGGGTGGTTAACTTCTGTGGCTCTCTTTTCCCAGTAAGCAATCATTTCAGGGGTAACTTTATCTAAGCTAGGAGTTATTGTTACAGTGCCATTATCATTACCTAGGATTGCTAAGGGGCCATAATATGTACCCCAGTTATAATTTTTGTCTCCATAATTTTCAGAAAAACGAAAAGCAATAGATTCAGCAAGCTCTTCAAAGTCATCTAGATCAGATTCCATTCCCTCTTCCCTCATCTTGTCGCAAATTATGTGTTCAGAGAAAGGTTCTTTGCAAGAATCAAATTCATTAGCTATTTCTCTTAGTTTCCTTTTCACTAAATTAGATAGGGACATATGTTTTACCGGATTCCTAATTATAGTATTTTTAGAACTTCGAGGGAGTTAAGTTTTTAAAGGCTTATAACCTGGAACTTTTTTACAAGCTGCTTCTTCAAAATCTGCAATCCCGCTGCCGGGCATAACTGAATGAACAGCTTGGTCATTTGTAATTTGAACAATATTACCTTTCTTATCAAATTCTATTGACTCTATAGTGCGAAAAGTATGGTCTAAACAGCTCACTAGTCGCAGACTTTTATATCTAACATAGTAAATTTCAAAACCTTGCTTGTCTTTTTTGCCTGTTGGCTCTTTCATTTGATGATAAGCCTTACAACTGTTTTTAGAGCAAGAAATATTAGCAGTATCTATATAATGATAACCGCCTAAAATATCAATGCTGAGAGGCTCGTATTGGGCTATTGCAGGCGTAGCAAATAGAGAGAGCAAGACTAAGCAAATACTTTTTTTCATATCTGTTTCATAAGAACTGGTGTAAATGAATTTTGTTTTACGTTAACTGGATAATTTGCACCGCAAGTTAGATTAAATAAAAATTCTTGAGTCAAATCTAAATTAGCAGTTGATAAATCACAGGAAAGAGCAGTATTAGTAGTGTTCATATAACCTACTCCATATTCAATTTTATTTTTCTTGAATTTAACTGGCACTGAATATATAGCTTGTAAATCAATTAGGGGTTCATGAAAGACAAGAACTTGTCTCTCATAGACTCTCCCAAGCTGATCCTGAGCTTGGAGACTGCTACTAATAAAATTTTCATAGTATAAATCATAAGTAAAGTCAATAAAATTGCCGCTCAATGGTGCAAAGTTAATTTTTTTAATGTTGATTACCGCATATACGGTTTCAATTTCATCAAGATTATCGTAATAGTCAATTATTTTATAAGTACCTAGTAGATTCTGTGCAATGACAAAAGCTTTCCCGCAACAACCCTGTGTAGTTAAATTAGAAGAAGATTTCAGATTCAGCTCTTTTGTTGTTGAATTCTTTTGAACCAAATTTTCTATTGGCTCACGGGCATAAGCACACAAGCTCGCTCCGACGAAAATCAATAAAGTTAAAACTATTTTATAGAAAATCCTTTTTACCATATAGCTCCTAGTTTTTTAAACCCTTTGTTTCAAATTTGAAATACGGGTTTTAATTTTAACACATTGTTTCTAATATGAAACAGGTTAGAAAGCTTATTGGTAAGGCTTTAAAGGAATATAGAGAGAAATCAAAAATGCCTCAAGATGTGGCTATTGAGTGCTTAAAGGATTTGAAAATTGCTTGCTCTAAGCCAAATTTATCAAAAATAGAAAGAGACATTATTAAATGCAGAGCCGATATACTTGCGGGACTTTGTTTAGTCTATGACGTTGATATTAACGATGTTGTTTATGAACTTAAAAAATCAAAAGCTAAGTAAATTTTCCTATACATGAGAATTTTCTGTAACCTAATGTGCCCAATACCAACGGTCTCCATTTCCCCCAACCTATCAAAACATCTCGCACATAAAAACACTAGGTGAGAGTACTGAGTACAAATCTGTGAACACTTTTACTTAAGCACAAGTACATTAAATGGTGTCGGTCTCTACAAATATTATTAGATATACTTTAAAGAATCGTTCTTTAAGTAGAGGTTGCAAAAATCAATGGATACTAAATCTTATAAAGGATTTAAACAAGAAATTAAATTTACAGATCATTTAGATCAAGAAGTAGAACTCAATAATCAATGGGAATTCGAAGCTAATAGTGAGAAAGAAGATATTGGATTCTATCTTTGCTTTAAGGTTACAAGTCACTTTATTGATACCAAAGATGAATATTGGAAAAAGCTGTTTAAAATATTTATCGGTTGGTTATATTTAGCTGAAGTTTTTAACTGTCACAATCGATTTGTAAAAAAATATTTTTCTGTTGAGCTTTTTTGTTTAAATTGTGGACGTAAGCTTTTCCCTGTAGATTTTAGACATCACCAATTTTCAAAATATAAAACAAAAGATTTTCCTGAAAATATAGAAAAAAATTTTCAATTTTTGATGAAAACTCTATTGCAGAATGTTTGCAGTAAATGTAATTGGGATAGTTTGCTAGTTGTAAAACAACAAAGACAGTCTTCTTTTGAAGATACTTTATCAATACCCGAATTAATAAAAAATCTAGTTAAACTACTTCAAGACAATAAAATACGATTAAATGACAGTGATAAAAATTTTAAATCTCTAATTAGAAGACTAAAAAGAAAAGTGCAACAGATGAAAGCATTAGAAGTAGAACTTGCTGAAAAAATCAATTTCAATAGTCTGGAAAATCCTAAAATACGCTCTATAGTTGAATTTGGTGATTTTATAGAAGATTGCAATGGATTAAAAAATTGGCAAGGAATTTCCCTTGACGAAATAAAACAGCATGATGAGTTAAAGCTATTTAAACAGTTGAAGAAATATTCTAGTGAGGGAACAATAAAAGATTTAAAAAGATTATCAAATTACAAAAAATCTCAAAAGGATCCCTGGAATACTTTAGTGAAGAAGGATTTAACTTTTATTAAGTCTCAAATACACTATATTTTTTCAACTTTCCCTCCGCAAAAAATAATTGACTCAAAACTAGTTATCAATATTGAGACAGGTAAACCAATTGATCAATATGACATATATAAAAACTCTTCTTTAATGGTTTTAAATATACCTCTAATAGCTAAGTCTGAAATTCTTTTAAGCGATATCTTTTTAAAGAAAATTATTGTTTATTGCTTTGAAAATAGAAAATTTGATCCTCTTTTCTTTTGTATTTTAGATGGCTATTTTGAAAAAATATTTGCTAAGTGGCAGATAGGTCTGTTGAAGGAATTGGGAATTTTACAAAAAACGTAATTCTGCTTTTTACGTTTTTAATTATTTGAGTCGCTCTAATTCATCATAAAATCTCTTTTAATCAAAGGAGGTTTCTTTATGTATTCATTAAAAGAGAAAAGTAAAAAAGTAAATTTCTGTCTTACAGAAACAACCCAAAAACAGGTCAGAGAATTAGCTTTAAAGTGGGATAGATCAATTTCCAGCACATTAAGAATATTAATTGATCGAGCTTACCAAGGGGAGGGGCAATATGGTAATGCCTAATGAAGCTATCAAAGAATTCTCTGATCTCTGTGAAAAGGAGTTTGGCATAAAACTCAGTCCCAGGGAAGCAAAGATTAGAGCAGAAAGACTATTGAAAATTTTCAATAGAGCCATATTTTTAGAAAATCAAAAGGAGAATGAGAATGGAATCTGAACCAATAAAAAAGCTCGCTGCCGTCCAAAACACCGAGCCTGAAATCTATTTAAATGATAACAAAAGCAATTTAAAATTACAAGCCGCAATCGAATATGCAGTTAAAAGTTCTTTCAAAGTTCTTCCACTTTTTCATGTACTCGATAATGGTTGTTGTGCTTGTGGCGATCTATCTTGTTCTAGTATTGGGAAACATCCTCACTGGAAGTTAGCACCAAATGGCGTGCATAATGCAACAGGTAATGTAGATCTAATTATTGATTGGTGGACTCAAGAACCTTATGCCAACATTGGCATAGCTACGGGTGCAACTTCAAGCATTGAAGTTATAGATATTGACCCTAGGAATGAAGGAAATGAATCTATACGAGAGTTAGAAGCAAGCATTGGCCCTTTGCCAAAAACTCTGGAAGTTGCTACTGGCGGCGGTGGCAAGCATTTCTATTATCGATATTCTGGGAAAAAATTATCGAGAAAATTACCAGGGATTGATTTTCAATCAGATGGTAAGTATATAGTGGCACCACCGAGCAATCATGCCTCGCGTAAGCTTTATAAATGGGTAGAGGTGGATTACAAAATTTCCTATTTACCAGAAATATATTACTCAATTCCCGCTATTAAAAATTTCTCTACTAATAATTCTTCTGTTTCTCAAGCTGATCTTATTCCAGAAGGTCAGAGGAATCAAAGTTTAACAAGCATTGCTGGGAAACTGAGATCTATCGGATTAGGGGTTGAGCATATTAGAGAAATCTTAAAGAGTTTAAATGAAGATAAATGCCGACCACCATTGCCTTACACAGAAGTAGATAGAATCGCAGAAAGTATTTCAAAATACCCTTCTGGAAATTCGCCTCACTTTAAATTGGATAAAAAATATTTTTTAGCTAAAGAAATTGATTTACTAATAAACAAGCCTGCTATAAAATCCCAGATGAATTTTGAGGCATTACCTTTACCTTTAAGAAAATTTAGAGAATGGGCTACTAACTCTACTCATGCTCCCGATGAATTTATTGTTACTGGCTTTATCGGTGCTATCGCTGCCGCAATGGGGAAAAACATAGTCTTGGATCATCCTTTAGGAGAAATTAGACCTCATGTGTGGATCGCTAATATCGCAAATTCTGGTGAAGGAAAAACTACTGCTCTAAATATAGCTGGGAAATTGCTTTCCGAGATTGAGATCCCCTTGCTTGAAGAGAAGCGGTCCAAACTGAAAGAATATAAAATCAAATATGAAAAGTACTTAAAAGATAGAAAATCTGGCAAGGCAACGCAAGAAGAAGAACCTATTTATCCAGGTATTAGAACATTAACTTTACCGTCTTTAACAAGTATTCAAAAATTGACTGAAATACTAGCTAAGGATTATGCAGGAGGTATCATCTATGTTGCATCGGAATTGTCTTTGCTACTCTCTGATTGGAAATTAGATCGTAATGCTGGGATGATCCCTTTTTACTTGTCTTTGTTTGATTCGCCAGATATAGCTCCCATACCAGCTTATAAAACTTCTGAAGATTTACCACTTATTAGGAATCCGTCTGTAAGTATTGTTGGTGCAAGTGTAGAGCGGTCATTTTTTTCGAAATTTACAGAAGAAGATTTTGTTTCTGGTAATTTGCAACGCTGGTTGATTGCTACTACAACTAATTCAAAACCCAGAGTAGCTTTTCCTAATGTGAAATCAGAAGAAGGTAAATTGCTGTTTAAGCAACTATTGGAAGAAATTTTCATTTTATCGAATACTAGAAACATAAAATTTCAATTTAGTAATGAGGCAAGAGACTACTGGAATGAGACTTATCCTATCTTAAGCGAGCAATATAAGGAAATAGAAGAATCTCATCTTATTAGCTCCTTAATTAGAATTGATGACTCATATACACTCAAGTTTGCGTTAATTTCTGAATGTGCCAAGCAGGTTTATAAGAAACAGATGGAAGGGTCTTCAATGGAAACAATTCTGACTAAAGAATCTATAGTGGAGGCAATAGCCTTGGCAGATTACTTCAAGCAAAGTTTATTAGAAGTAATTTCTAAGCTTGAAACTGACAACACAAAAAAGATGATGAAGCAAATTATCAGCAAATTAAGAAGTAGTGAAAACAAAAGAATGAAGTTAAATGATTTAAAAACTCTTTGCAATGGTTTTAAATACTCCATTAGTTTTGATAATGCGATTGACTCCCTGAAACAATTAGAAGTTTTAGCTAGTACATTTGGCGAAAATAATTCTAACAATCATAGTTTAACGGAATTGATTTGGCTTTTAGAAGAATAATCAGGGTTAAAACATACAGTAGTACAGCAGTATCTCTACTAATATACAACTGTAAAGAATAGACAAGAAATGCAAACAGCAAAAGAAATACTAGATAGATTTATTGTTTTTAACCAGTTTAAAAATACTGCCCTTGAATTCAAAGTCGTATGGTCAGAAAGACTTAGCTTATATATGGTCATAACCGAAGAAGAAATAATTTTCCAAGATGGAGTTAGTTATTCATTGGAAGAATTATCTAAGTTAGGCATTATTTCTGATCAAATGCTTGAAATTTATCATGCTGCGAAGAAAATATTTATTTCAGATTTGAAACTAGTAGGTTAAAATTATGCAAGAAGAATTAAAGAAAATGAAATTTGCCCTTTATTCAAGAAAATCCACCGTAGATGATAGTAAGCAAATACAGAGCATTGAAAATCAAATTCAAGTTCTTACCGAGAAAGCTCGGAAAGATAATTTGAAGATAGTTAAAATCTACAAAGAAGAAAAGTCTGCAAAAATTCCAGGTAGAAGACCACAGTTTGAGCAGATGATTAAAGACATTGAAGATGGTGTTATTGATGGGATCATTTGCTGGAAGCTTGATAGGCTCAGCCGCAATCCAATATGTGGCGGTAAAATCCAATATTTTCTACAGACTAATAAAATCAAGCAGATAGTTACTTACGAGAGAATTTACTATCCAAATGACAATTCAATGATGATGACTCTAGAGTTAGGCTTAGCAACCGAGTACTCAATAGCCCTTGGCAAGAATGTTAAACGAGGAATGAATTTCAAAGTAGAGAAAGGTCAGTATCCTAATACTGCACCTATTGGTTACTTGAATACACCTCATTTGTCGAATGGTGAAAGAGTGATAGTTCTTGATAAAGAAAGAGCGCCTTTAGTTCGTAAACTTTGGGATTTAGTACTTGATGAGGAACTAAGTATAAGTGAGATTATCAAAAAAGCTGAGCAAATAGGTCTCAAGACTAGACCCACAAGAAAAGCAGCCGGGAAGAAGCTAAGCCGTCATGGTTTGCATTGTATTTTCTCAAATCCGTTTTACTATGGATTCTTTAGATGGCACGGTGAGCTTCATCAAGGCAAGCATGAGCCACTTATAACCAAAGAAGAATTTGATCGAGTTCAAGAAATTATTTCAGGTAAAAAATGTGCTGCTAGACCAGCTAAGCATAAATATGCTTTCAAAACTCTAATTTATTGTGGTGAGTGTGGTGCTAGCGTTACTGCTGAACAGAAAAATAAAATCAGAAAAGACAAATCTATCAATCAAAGAACTTATTATCGTTGCACTCACAGAAAAGTTGAGCATGATTGCAAACAGCCTGCTATCAGGGAAGAAGCCGTAGAGAAACAATTCCAAGAGCTTTTAGACTCGGTTTCATTGCCTGATTCATTTGTGGGGTGGGTTAAAAAATGGCTTTTTCAAGAGAAAGAAGTAGCCGAGGTCAAAAGAGATTCCGTTCTTAAGCAACAGCAATTCAGAGTAGAAAAAATTAACCGAGAGCTTGATAAACTTCTTGAGCTTAGAATTAATGATGAAATTGAACCTGAGATATTTAAGATTAAGAAAAATTCGCTGATAGAAGAAAAGCACCAAATAGAAAGTTCTATGTACCTTGACACTGATTCTGAAAGTTACAGAATAGACAAAACTGTCGAACTCTTTGAATTTTGTAAAGTAGCTAATATCCTATTTCACAAAGGTAACTATGACGATAAAAAAATGCTTCTACAAGCTTTAGGTTCTCGCTTTTACTTGCAAGACCAAAAACTTAAGGTGAGACTAGCTGAACCGTTAAAATTTATACAAGAAGCGGTGAGTGAAGAATGGGTACTAGATCCAATGTTCGCCACCCTAAAAACTAAGGTAACACAAGGGGAAACTGCCTCTGAACGTACACTAATTAAAAATGGGGCAGATGATGGGACTTGAACCCACGAATGCCGGAACCACAACCCGGTGCCTTAACCACTTGGCCACACCTGCCACGCCAAAGCAAATTTTAGCTTGATTAAGGATATAAGTGTAGGTAAATTAATTTTTACTTTATGGAGTTTCTGGTGAGCATAACTTAACTATGCGTGTAACGCATTCTACGCACTTCTTTGAGCACAGTTTCAAAGTCATAAGGCTTAGGGATATAAACATCAGCGCCTGCTGCTAAGAAGTTTTGATAGCCAGGAATGGTAGTTGTTACTACGATTTTAAGTCCAAATTTTTCTTTAAACTTGCTAAGTTTCTCACAAAGATCTATAAAGCCTTTTTGTCCTAATTTGGCAGCTTCGAGGATCAAAGTTCTAGGCTCAAATTCTTCAACCTCTCCTAAAAGAAAATTTACACCTTGAGAAATTTTTGCTTCATTGCCTTCATAGTTTAGAGTTTCTTCTAATAGAGCCGCGAAGTCCTCATCCTCTTCCATGATCAAGACTTTTTTGTTTTTAACAGGTTCGTCTTTTTTATTTTTGACAGCTTGCTCAATGATATCCGTCCCTGATAGGAAGTTTCTATCAATGCTATTACAGAAGCCTATATTTAAATCCATCAAACCCTCTTTGCGTCTGACTTTTTGAGGTGCTGAACTAATGATGTAATTATTTTCTAAGTCGGCAGTTCTATAAAGTTTTGAGAGAATTTTTTTGAAATTCTTTTTTGATTTATCGATGATGAAGTCTAAAGCATTCGAGTTACTGATAACTAAGAAATTGTCCCTGCCTAAATGTCCAACGAAATATTCAGAATGTCCAGCTGCAAAAGTTTCTTGTAATACTTTGGCTGTTTCACTTATGGTTTCATCAGTTTTGGCAACACCATACATTAAGCTGTAACTTTGGAAATGCAAAATATCTATATGCACTGCAACCCAGTCACTGAGATTCTTACGGCAATGTTCAAGTACTGTATAAGTTCTGTTGATTGCAGGCAGGCTAGTTAATTGATTGAGTTCAAGTATAGATTTTCTGCGCAGTATCGAAAAGAATTTCAAAAATATTTCTTCGGCACTGCTGTCATTGGTCATGATCTCATCAGCACCTTGTTTGAAAAGTTCAAATATCTGTTCTTTGCCTTGACCTGTTTTTGCAAAAACTAATTTGAAAGGTTGGCAAGATTTTGAGTGATAAGTAATAGTGGGATCAGCAAGATTTGCTTTGAAAATATCTTCTTCGATTAGTAAAATATCAGGACGATATTCACGAATAATTGGTTTAAGATCCTTCTCTTCGCTAATTGAAATTAACGCTATATCTTCTTTCTCGCAAATCCTTACCAGCTCTGGGTTCTGCTCAATTGGCTTAGCACCAGTTTTGCCGATAATATGGAGTATATAAGTACGTGGAATTAATCCCACCATATAGATCCGCCTTCATGAAACTTAGTTGGTAAATAAAGTGAGAATGTAGTTTTACCTTCACCACTTTTTACTTTAAGATCTCCACCAAGCAATTTAGCTAGCGAGAAACTTATATACAAGCCAAGTCCTGTTCCCTCAGTAACGCGAGTGAGAGGATTGTCTAAACGACTAAACTTGGTAAATATTTTTCTTTGGTCGTCTTCTTTAATACCAATGCCATGATCTGTAACATTTACTCTTACCATTTCTTCGCCATTATGCTGGCAGGTTCTGATTTTGATCTCTACAAGATTTGCTTGTGGAGAGTATTTGACAGCATTGTCCACAAGGTTGGTTAGGATTTGTTCTAGACGATCTGAATCCACCCAAACATTCGGCAACATATCCGAACAATTAGTATCTATTTTGTGACTGTGATTGTATTTAGCAGAAACAATCTCAGCAATGTTCTCTAATATAGGTTTGAGATTTACTGGTTGAATTGTAAGTTGAGTTTTTTTACTTTCTAATCTAGATACAGAAAGTAAATCTTCTACAAGTCTTGAAAGTCTTTCCGCCTGGTCTTTTATAATCTTGGTGTATTTTTTCTTTTTCTCTTCATCAAGCGCGCTTCCTTGCTGTAATAGAGTCGCAGCAAAGCCTTTGATACTAGTGATTGGTGTTCTTAATTCATGAGAAACGGTGCTGATAAATTCTGACTGAGCCTTATCTAAGTTTTTGTTATAACCTTCAACTAATAAAAGAGTTATATAACCATCTAGTTGACTATCAGCATTTACTATTCCAGTAGTTCTAGCTTCTACTGTTAATTGTTTACCATCACGAGTAAATAAATTAATCGTCTTCGATGCAATATCAGTATTGTTTTTTATTTGTAGATAATCATTAGATAGAAACAGCTCTTTGATTGGCTTTCCTAGCATCTCAGATTCATGCCAACCTGTGACTTCTTGTAATCTGTCATTGAAATAAGTTATTAAGCCTTCGAGATTGTAAGCTACAAATCCATTCTGCGTGACTCTGTTAATTCCTTCCAGAACTTGGGTAGCTTCATGAATTTTGATATTGGGTTTGGTTGTTTTGTTCATTTCAGCCTCACTTGTGTTCTTAATTAGAACTGCTCTAACAATACTTTTAGCATTTTAGATTTGTAATTGTTTGTTTTATATCAGCAGCACCATAAATAGCTGAGCCAGCAACAATAACATCAAAACCCGCAGCTTTTACTTGATCTGCAATGTCACCTACGTAAATACCGCCGTCGATTTCAATAGCTATTTCACCTGTATTAAAATTCGTCCCTTGCTTTAAACCTTGCTCTGCAAGCATTTTTTGTAATTGCACAATCTTTTCTAAAACAACGGGCTTAAATTTTTGTCCAGCAAAGCCAGGGTTTACCGACATGATCAAAATCATATTAGTTTCTTTGAGAACTGGTTCAAGAGCTGAAATTGGTGTTGCTGGGTTAATTGAAATACCTGCACGCATATTTTTTGCTTTGATTTTTTTTAGTGTATCGAGAATAAGCTCGACATCGTAATCTTCTGGATGAGTACCATGGCATTCCCATTCTTCTTGGCTTTTGTTGCCCCACCAGTGTTTCGTATCACCTTGCCCACGCGATGCTAATATTCCAGTTTCTTTAGAAAGCCTATAAGCTTCCAAATGAATCGTAATCATATCCGAGCCTGCCTCAGCAAAGTCATCGATATATTTATGTGGTTCAAAAACCATTAAGTGAGTATCGAAAAATAACTTAGACTTGGGTCTGATCTTCTTTACAATGGGCGCGCCAAAAGTAAGATTAGGAACGAAGTTACCGTCCATGACATCGATGTGAAGCCAATCAGCTCCGCCTTCTTCTACTTTCCTAATTTCAGATTCAAGATTAGAAAAATCTGCCGAAAGTATCGATGGTGCAATTAATACCACAAATCAAAAATTGAATTCTATCTGAAGTGAGCATAAGCTTTGTTAGCTTCTGCCATCTTATGAGTAGATTCTTTAGTTTCTACAGCTTTACCTTTATTGTTAAAAGCATCTAGAAGTTCGTTCATTAGCTTGTCTGCAAAAGTCTTACCAGATCTCTTACGAGCAGCACCAATTAACCATCTGTGAGATAGAGCTTCACTAACTCTTGGATCTACTTCAACCGGTACTTGGTAAGTAGCACCACCAATACGACGTGCTTTAACTTTCACGATTGGCATTGCGTTTCTTACAGCGGTTTTGAAAATATCAATTGGCTCTTTGTTTTCAACTTTGCCTTGTAATTTATCAAGAGCATCGTAGAAAATTTTCTCAGCAAGCGATTTCTTGCCACTGTACATCATTCTGTTAATGAATGAACCAGCTTGTTTGCTGCCGAATTTTGCATCGGGTCTAGTTTCTCTTCTTCTAAAATTTGGTTTTCTTGGCATATTAGTCTCTTTTTTAAATTATTTTTTTGCAGCTGTTTTAGCTTTTTTATCTACTTTAGTACCGTATTTTGATCTTGATTGTTTACGGCCACTAACACCTTGAGTATCTAAAGCTCCTCTAACGATGTGGTAACGCACACCAGGTAAATCTTTTACACGACCACCACGGATGAGAACAACCGAGTGTTCCTGAAGGTTGTGACCTTCTCCACCAATGTATGCTGTAACTTCTTCACCATTAGTCAATCTAACTCTGGCGATCTTTCTCATTGCTGAGTTTGGTTTCTTAGGTGTTGCGGTACGAACCTTAGTACATACACCTCTTTTTAAAGGACATTTCTCAAGCGCAGGACTCTTACTCTTTTTTACAGAGCTTTTGCGACGTTTTCTAATTAATTGCTGTATTGTAGGCATGCGGCTGATTATTCTAGCATTTGGTGCTAAGAGTATTACCTTTTAAATGAAATTTTAAGTATCTTAATATCCGCCTATATCGCGAACTGCCTATATAATTTTCTTATGATTTCCCGTAGACACGGCTTTTTCATGGTTTTAGCGCTATCCTTGTTCTCTAGCCAACTAAAGGCAAACGCAGGCCCTGAGTTTAATATGCTCAAATACATGCTAGGTTCACGTCAGCAAGAGCCCAAGATGTATTTACCAGCAAGTGTGGTGCTTGGCTCTGATATAGAGGTTTTGGTAGTAGCCCCAGGAGCTAAATGTATTAAGTTAGTTTCTTCAAAAGAGCAAGGCGAGACTGAACTTGAAGGAAACCATTTGCATGTTGCTCCAGAATTTACCGAAATCGGTGAACAGTTTGGTTCAAGAGCAGAGTTTAAAGTAAAGCTTGACCCTGAGAAGGATGCTGAATTACTAAATAAGTTTTGTTACTTTGAAGCTTTAGTTACCTATGAAGATGCTCTCGGAAACAGTATCACCAAAACTGCTAACTTCTACGGCTCTAATGCAGCTTATAGTAACGTCAATGCGGTGAAGGTCATTCCAGTGAAGCAAGAGAGTGGTGCAACTGGCATGGCGAAAGCTTTAATGCCAGGTTTCTTTAATCAGAATCAAAATCAAAAGTTCTAAAAGAAATCAATGTACTATTCAAATACCAATATAGAAGAGTTTGATAGGTATGCAGAGTTCCTTGGCAAAAATTACTGCAGTGATATTACAGATGCAAGAGTCGTATACATTGATCTTGAGACTTTTATTTTTGGTGAACTTGCAGGTTCGGAACTAAAACATGGATTTGCTAATCACAATCTAACTGCTCGTGAGTTGAATGATCGCTTTAATAAACTTCTGTATTTATTCTCGCAGTTTGAAAAAAAATATCCTGGAACTAAGCAAACCAGATTCTTGATGATTGAGCTTATTGACGTACAGTCCAGTGTTGATGAGGATTTGTTTAGATGGTCTTACTATAGTCATAAGTTTGCAGCTTCTCAAGGACAAGACCAAGAAGCTATGTCTGAATGGCATAAGCTTGAACAAAAAATCGATGTCAATAAGATAGCCAGGTTTAAAGCTCGCAGAGAAAATAATATTGCTCATTACATGCACATCATCAAGAATCATCAATTCTTTGATGAAATAATTTTTACTGGTATTCATCCGCGCATAAAAATAGAAACCAAATATGGTCTTGATATAGCTGAAGAAATTTATTTGGATAAATTAATCAAGGAAAATAAAGCCAGTTCTGTTTGTTCAATCGTTGATTATAAGCTGGGTTCACCGGTATTAAATTTAATGAGACATTATGTCTTCAGTAAAAAAATTAAACTCAAAGGTCATATAGTCTCTAATTCCAAGAAACTAAATCAATTTCTTTTGATGATGCTCAGAAATATTTTTGCTTTTCTGGATATTCAAGAAGTAAGTTTGGAGACTTGTGATTTCGTGATTTTGGTTAATGACTTGGATGTACTCAGTATGATTCCAGTGGTTGACACGGATAAGCCAATATTTGCAATTGATTTATCTCAGGTATCTACACCTAATTTCTCATACTTGCTTTTGAAGGATGATGGTTTTGATCAAGTCTATGGTTATGCTAAGCAGCGTGCTGGTGAAAAGCCAATCACAGCCTTTATTCGCGCTATTTGTTGTGGCTTAATGTATTTTGTTCTAAAGCGTAAGTTCGTTGAACAAATAGCAATTAATTATATGGATGATTATTTCCTGTCTCTCTCAAAAGCAGTGGGCAAGTCATTAAATGATTTTAAAGGTCCAATTGAACTGTTAACATTGAAACTAGATAACGATTATCGAAAATCAAAAGGAACTTAGTGCTTAACCAAAAACTAGAAGAAATTTTTATTAATGCAATGCAGTTAGCTTTTGCACAAGGCAAGCTTGGTGAGTTGCAGGCAGTTCCCCATGAAGTGGCAATTGAGCAAACTAAAAATCCTGAACACGGTGATAAAGCAGTAAGTATCGCGATGAAGCTTACTAAAGAAGCTAAGTTGCCACCAAGAGTAATAGCAGAAACTATTGTAGAAAATCTTGATAAAAAATATTTTAAACAAATTGACATAGCTGGACCGGGTTTTATTAATGTAACTTTGGACTGGACTATATTTGAAGAGTTTATTTCTGAACTCAGCACGCTTGAAAATAAATATGGTCAGGCTGATTTTGACTCAAGACCTGATAAAAGTTTTTCGTCAGTATTGGTTGAATATGTTTCAGCTAACCCAACTGGTGATTTGCATTTAGGTCATGGGAGACAGGCGGTGATTGGTAGCTCGCTGTCTAATTTACTTGAGTGGGCGGGTTATAAAGTTTCGCGTGAGTTCTATATCAATGATGCCGGCTCGCAAATTGGCAAGCTGGGTAACTCAGCTAAGCAAGCAATATTAATTGAAGAAAAACTTCTAGATAAGGCTGATTACGATGAAGAAAATAATTATCCATTTTCTTCAATGCAAGAATTTCTAACAGATGATCTATATTTGCCAGAGATTCTGCGCTTCGCTAAAGAAGGCTTGGTGCCTGCAACTCAAGACCCTGCAGATCCGAAGCATTTGATTATTGACCTTAAAGAAATTGATATAGAAGTTTACTCAACTATAGCCAAGAAGATATTTCTTTTAGAACAGAAAAAAATTCTTCATGAAATTAAAACTGATTTTGATGTGTGGTATTCAGAGCAAGAGAATTTGCATGTAAAAGATGCGCAGGGTAAGACCAAGGTAGATGCTACTGTTGAAAAACTCTTAGCCTCAGGTCATGCTTATAAAGAAGCTGATGCAACTTGGTTTAGAGCGACAGAGTTTGGAGATGAGCGCGATAGAGTCTTGCGTAAAGCTGATGGTAACTATACTTACCTTGCTGCTGACCTTGCTTATCATCAGGACAAAATTGCTCGGGGCTATGGGAAACTAATTGATGTATGGGGTGCAGACCATCATGGACAAATTCCTGGTATCAAAGGTGCTCTGCAAGCGCTTGGTGAGCCAGCGGAGAAACTTGAAATAGTTCTAGTACAGTTAGTATCTCTAGTTAAAGCAGGCGAAGAGGTCAAGATGTCTAAACGTTCCGGCAATTTCATCACTGTTAGAGATCTGGTTGAAGAAGTTGGAGTTGATGCCTTTAGATATTTTCTGATTGAAAGCCAAGCTAATAACAGAATAGTTTTTGATATGGATCTTGCTACCAAGAAAGATAAGGACAATCCAATTTACTATATTCAATACGCTCACGCGCGCGCTTCTAGTATTTTTAGAAACCTAGTTGCTACGCAAGTAGATCAAGAAGCTATGGGGGAGACACAAGCGAAAGTTGTAAAACCAATTCTCTCTGAGCAAGAATTGAGTGAATTGAAAAATAGTTTTAAAAATGTTTCTGGGCTTTTTCTAAAGAACTTTGCGGCTTTAAATGAAAATGAACTAAAAAGTACTAAATCTTTGATTTTAACTTTGGCAAGTTTCCCTGATTTAATAAAAGATGCGGCAGTTACTAGATCGGCATATAAAATTGCTTACTATTTGAAAACTTTGGCTACAGAGTTTCATCAATTTTATACTCACAATAGAGTAATTTCTGATAATCATGAATTGATGAAAGCTAGATTATCACTGGTTTGGGCAACTAAAATCACTATTCATAATGGACTTGAGATTCTTGGTTTGAGCGCGCCTGAGAAGATGTAGTATTACTCAAATATTTGTAACTTTCTTCCATGTTTACGTTCAAATTTACGGTTTTCTGTAATGAAGTAAACAACCATTGATATTAGAAAAATACTCGCCATTGCGAACATAAGAGTTATAGCTAATGTTCCATCGTTCATATACATAATTTTACCTCACTTCCTACTAATCAAGGGCTTAGCGCTGAGTCCCCCTGTGTGTTTCAGCGCCTACCCACCCTTTTTACGTGATTTATCCAAACTCAAACTTAATGAATATGACTCTTGGGAGTAATTAGAATGAGTTTAGATTCACGTTTTAAAACCAAATAGTCCCCCTGATCAACCTTGCGAATTACTACTTGGTTCTAAAATTCTTAGCTAAGACCTTTCAAACAAAACAAAAATTATTCATCTTGTTTGAAGGGATAATTTCTTCGCTAGTAAATTCGTTCATCTGAAAACTGCCTCCATCATCGTCATCTTTAGGTTTGATTGGAGTATAGTAATCATCATCTTCGTCTTCATCCCAGTCTTCGATAATCTCAATGCCATTTTTTGTAGTGATGGTATTTTTACTTTCAGGCTTAGCAAATTTATTTTCAATGAATTTGGTAAATCCATTAATCATCTCTTTTGCAAATAGCACTATTTCTCTATCACTAAGCTTGTAACCAAGCTCTTTTGAGAGCATTTTACGTATATTGTAAATGTGTGCCTCTATTGTCCTGATTGAAACCTTAAGTATCGTAGCTATATCTTTATTTTCAAGTCCTTCAGCTACATTCTCTAATACCAAAATTTGTTTTTCACTGAATTTTATATTCCTGAATTTGATTTCTGGTATTTTGATAAATGAGCTAGGTTTCAGTCCTGGTCTATATTTCTCTGTGTTGTTGCTTTCGTTCATCTGTAGTGTAGTCCCCTTTGTTTTGATAATGATAGATAGTGTGGTTCAAAAATGAAAGGGGTCGAAAGTACTTTTTCGTTCAAAATAATCGTCATCATGAGGAGCGAAGCGACGTAATGATCCAGTTTACTTTAAGTCAACCGTAAATTTATTTCTTTGTTCACGATTCACTCATGGTCACAATACTTGCTCATCTTCAAGCATCGCTTAACGCCCTCCGGGGCGGCACCCAACGGCCTTCCCCTACGGGCTACGATGCTCTCAATTCGCAAATTGTGTCACATTCGCTCCATAAGTTCACTGCAGAAATAAATTTACTCATTACTTGTAACTAATTAAAATTTATTTTAAACGAAAACTACTACCCTAAAATAAAAGGCGCAGGAGAATTCACATCGCCTAGACCGTGCTTGCCGAGCTCGTCACGAGCAATGGCTTTATCGAGGGCGATGTCGATGAAGAGTCTGCCATCGAGGTGATCTATCTCATGTTGCACGCAGCGGCAGAATAAATCTTCTTCTGCTTCCATGCGATATTCTTTACCGCTGATGTCTTGAAATTTAAAAACAATTTTGCGTGCGCGTTTAACTTTGAAAAAAACTTCTGGAAAACTTAGGCAGCCTTCATAGCTTTCTATTTCACCTTCTCTGTAAACAATTACTGGATTAACCATGATGAATGGATTGTAATCAGGTTCAGCTTTTGCACCTTTCTTAGTTTCATCATATCTATCGCTTGCATAATCTACATCGATAACTATTAATCTTTGATTGACTCCGACTTGAGGTGCTGCAAGACCGACACCATCTTCGTTGTACATGGTCTTGATCATTTTTTGTGCAAGCTTTTCTAGTTTGCGATCAAATTTAGTAATGGCTGAACTTGGCTTGCGAAGAACTTCTTCACCAAATTTAGCTATATCAAAATATTTTTGTTCAGCAGAAGACATCTATATTTATTATGCCACTTCGTTGTCGTCACGACTCCTACCCATAGCCATTCTTGTTAAAGAAATGTTTCTCTTAGAATTTTTAATGAAATCAATTATGTAATTGATTTCATCGCTACGTAAGAGTTCAGTTTCTAATCTCTCAAGTATTCTTGGTATGGCAGATTGAGATGAATAGATGATTTTGAAGGCTCTCATGATTTCGGTTCTTATAACCTGGTCATAACCTGCTTTCTTTAAAGCAAAACGATTTGTTGAAACTGCACCACTCGGGATACCTCCGTAAGTAAAGTAAGGTACTAGATCATGGTTTGTAGCAGAGAGTCCGCTTACCATGCAATATTTACCAATGCGGCAATTTTGATGTACAACTGCTCCACCACCAATGTTTGCAAAGTCTTCTATGATTACATGACCACCTAAGGCTACTTTGTTAGCAAGAATTACATTGTTGCCAATTTGCACATTGTGTCCAATGTGAGCCATAACCATGAAGTAGTTATTGTTACCAATTTTGGTAGCTTGATTGACTCCTACAGCTTTATGAATAGTGGTAAATTCGCGGAAAACATTATTGTTGCCGATTTCTACGTAAGAGTGTTCGTCACTAAAATTTTTGTCTTGTGGTCCCTCTCCAATCACAGAGTGAGGAAATATTTTACAGTTAGAACCAATCTTGACTCCAGAGCGAATGATTACGAAGTCAGAAATTTCGCTATTGTCTCCGATTTCAACACCATCTTCAATAATTGCTGTTTTTGCAATTTTTACATTAGTGCCTATTTTTGCTTGCATTAAAGTCATTGATTTCAATACCTAGGTATTATTAATATAACACTTAGGCTAAAAAGTCAATACCTGTTATCTTCAATTATAAAATAAGGCCTTCTATTTAGCCAATAATTTAGTATGAATTAGCTTTTTAAGACTTTCTGCAGAGATTGCTCCAAGCTCTCTAGAAACATTCTTTCTGTTTTTCGTAACGAATATTGTTTCAGGGATTCTTGAAATTCTCAATTCACGTACGAGCTTTTTACTATCCTTTTTGTCGATATCGATTTCAAAGAAATCTACTTCTGAAGACAATTTATTTTTGACGGCATTATAGCTAGGAGCATAGTCTTTGCAGCTAGAACACCACGTTGCATAAAACTTGATTACTGCTGGTTTCGAAGAAGATTCTAATAAAGACTCCAACGCTGATTGATGAGTTTCATATCCTGCAGGTAAGGTTGGTTTAGGATTGCCACCAACAATGCCATTGTTAGTTTCATCACAGCTGCAAGTTAAAAAAGCAACTAAGATTAAAGCCAGGATATTAGTTTTTTTCATGAAGCTAATTATAGCGTATGATAGTTTCGTGCAGCAAATTATACTCACGGGAGACAGGCCAACAGGACCTTTGCATTTAGGTCACTATGTGGGTTCCTTGCAAAATCGTGTAAAACTTCAAAACGAAAAAACATCATCTGGTGATTTGAAATACAAGTCATATATTTTGATTGCTGACATGCAAGCACTTACTGATAATTTCGAAACACCAGAAATTGTTAGTGAGAATATTTTAAATGTTGTTCTTGACTATCTTGCAGTTGGCATTGATCCAAAACTTAGTTCAATTTTTATCCAATCTCAAATTCCAGAAATTTCTGAATTGACAATGTATTTCTTGAATCTACTTACGCTTAATCAAGTAGAGCGTAATCCAACTGTTAAAGAAGAAATACGCCAAAAGAATTTTGAAAATAAAGTACCGATGGGTTTTTTAATTTATCCAGTTTCACAAGCTGCTGATATCCTGGCTTTCAATGCTGATCTGGTTCCTGTAGGTGCAGATCAGATTCCTATGATTGAAGACACGAATATGATTGCGCGTAAATTTAATCAAACTTACAAGCAAGAAGTTTTCAAAGAATGCGAGGCTTTGGTACCAGAGAATTTTTCACGTTTGGTGGGACTTGATGGCAAAGCCAAAATGTCTAAGTCTCTTTGTAATGCGATTTACTTGAAAGATACTAGTGATGAGCTTTGGCAAAAAATTCGCCAAATGTATACTGATCCAAATCATTTACAAGTGCAGGATCCTGGACAGGTAGAGGGTAATGTTTGTTTTACTTACTTGGATGCATTTGCTGATGATGTGGCACGCGTTGCTGAAATGAAAGCTCATTATACTCGTGGTGGTTTGGGTGATATGGTTGTAAAAAAATATGTCATGGAAGTGTTAGATGCTAAGCTTGCGCCAATTCGCGCGCGCCGCGAAGAACTTGCCAAAGATACTAAAACAGTGATGTCTATTGTGAAGCGTGGTACTAATGAAGCGCGTGAAAAAGTTTTAGCAACCATGAAGCAAGTTAAGTCAGCGATGGGGATTGATTATAGTCTATAACGGCAGTTATCTTGGGTGAATTTCGACCCCTTTCTTTTTTAATTCTGGCTTGCTAGAACTTTCTATATGGAGGGGTTCAATAAAAAGTTTCTTGCTGATGTACTTAAATATTATGGTTTTGCATGTAGTATTCCTGCAGGTAAGTGTTTCCTAGAAATTATTTTTGGTAATGAAGTCTCCACTAAATCCATATTAATTTCTCTTGCAGCACTTTTATTCGGTATAATTCTATTTATGATTGGGGGCATAATAAATAAAGATGAATGAAATTTCACAATCTGTCGGACTTCTAATATGTTTTGGAACCATGACTTTTATAGCAATTTTCTTTGCTTACCTAGGCGGATTATTTTCTAAGAAACCAGCTAAAGTAGAAATTAAGCCTAATATAAATTTGTCTTAAAGTAATAGCCGGTATTAACTTGATTAAATTAGGGTGAGCGTGATAGTTTTGATCCTATGCGTGTAGTAGATTTTAATCGAGTAGTTAGAATATTGAATTCTTTAAAGCCAGAAGGTAGACCCGTTACCGAAACTATTATGGGTGATCCAGATGGACAAATATCTGATGATGTAATAGAAGGAATGCTAGTTAATTTAAATAAAGATCAACTAGCTGAACAATATGGAGCTGCAGACCTGTTCGTAAAAGTAACACAAAAAGCATATACTAAACTTTTACAAAAAAGAGCTGTTGAATTGCTGCAGGCAATTGAAATTAAGCCTAATGAATATCGTTTAGTGCCTGATGTTGAGGAAATAACTCATAGTCATTTTCGTGTAACTGATTTATCTGGACATGAGTTATTAGGAATACGATTAAATTCAGATGATTCTCCTGAAGTTTTAGGACTTGCTGTTCTAGAATCTAATCCTGAAGTTCAGAAAGATCGATTTTTAACGCCACCCGATAATCACATAGCTTTGCAAGAGTTTGATTCAACAGCCCAAGCAAGTATTCAAAATTTACTAGAACGTTATAAAAAAGAGAGAATAAAAACAACAACTGATAAATTTGTTAAAGCACTTTCAGACGGGAAGTGGAGTCTAGGTGAAGTGAAACTATATAATGGCAACACCATTGTAATTCCTTTAGGTAGTTTATTTTCCAATCAACAAGTATGTTTTACAAAAGATAGTGGTCAATGGCAATGGCAAGCTGGTTTTCTAACAAACTTTCCTTTTGGTAGCTGTTCTAATAGTTTGAACTATTTTAATGAGACCTTAAAATCAATCGATGAAAGTTTTTCTGGAGGCATAAGATTAGAACCTACATTAGCGCAGCAACAAGAAATAGCTCAAATTTTACAGCGATCTAGTATAGGTAATTTTGATAGTTACTTTAAAGCAAAACAGCATCAGTAACTTCAAAATCAACACCATCTATATTGAGAGTGTCTCCAGGAGCAGCTCCTAGAGCTTTAAGTTCACTAATTACTCCAATAGCTTTAGTGATATAGAAAAGATGATTTAGAGAGTCAAGTTCTTTTAAGTTAGTAATTTTCATTAGACGTTCTAGTTTGCCACAATGAACTAACCATTTAGTTTTGCTCTCGTCATCTTCATCAGGTTCTTGTTCTATTACAAAGCCACTATCATCGTGATCAGTTGCAACTGGATCGAAGTCCACTTCAACTTCAAGCTCTTCTCTAGGAATTAGATCTAGAGCGGCTTCTACATATCTTTTAAGATCTGTTAAACCGTTATTGTATCTAACGTACTCTTCATTAAACCCTTCAGAAGACATTGTGGAAATAGCAAAGAACCCAATAAAATTACTTTCGTAATTTTCTGGCTTATCTAAGAAATCTCTATCTCCGAGTTTTAAGCCTGTATATTCTTCAAATCTTTTTACTAAAGCTGTGAGTTCCTCATCAGGATAGCCTTCGATTTTATTTAAAACAATAATTTGTTTTTTTGACGAAAGCTTCTTACTGTAATGATCGAGTTCATAGTTAATCTGTACGAAGTTGTTAAGTGGATCTTCAGTGCCCTTAGCTGTATATTGATCAACATTAGATCCTGTGAATCCCCAGACATCGATCATATGTATAAGTAAGCGAGTACGCTCTACGTGTCTTAGGAACTTGTGTCCAAGACCTTGTCCTTCGCTTGCACCTTCAATAAGTCCAGGTATATCTGCCATAACAAAGGCTTGATCATCTTCTCTGCGCACTACTCCAAGATTAGGCACTAATGTCGTGAAAGCATAATCAGCAATTTTAGGTTTGGCTGCACTAACTTTCGAAATCAAAGTAGATTTACCGGCATTTGGAAAGCCAATAATTCCAACATCAGCAATCATCTTCAATTCTAGTTCTAGTTCTCTTTCAATTGCTGGATCACCTGGCTCAGAAAAATTTGGTACGCGAATTTTATTACTTTTGAATTTGGCATTACCTCTGCCACCGCGCCCACCTTCTGCCAAAAGCACTCTCTGACCGTCTTCCTTAAGGTCAGCTATATTTATATCTGCTTCAGGATCTCTTACTATAGTTCCTACTGGTACTTTGATAATTAGATCTTTAGCACTTCTACCAGTCTTGTCACTGTTAGCACCACGATCACCATCGTCAGCTTTGAAAAAACTTTTGTATTTGAAGTCAAGTAAAGTGCTGAGATCATTGGAAGCTTCTAGGTAGACACTGCCACCGCGCCCACCATCACCACCATCTGGACCTCCATAAGCCACAAATTTCTCTTGGCGAAATGTATTCGCGCCATTTCCACCCTTACCACTGGAGATTTTAATTCGTACTTTATCTATAAACATTTATGCAACCAGTGCCTGTAATTTTTCTTTGATATCTACTAATTCAAATTCTAAAGTTTCACCTTTAATTGCAAGTAATCTATCAATTTCTTCTTTGAAGAAATCCCAAGCATCTTTTATATTTGACTTATTAAGTCCAATAATTTCTCTACCTAATTCTGGATTACCATTTGCAAGCCTAGTCATAGACTTGAATCCAGGACCAATAACTTTTTGTGCTTGTGGATAAGCGCTCACACTTTCAGATAGAGCCAAGCTGAGTAATAGAGGAAGATGGCTTACCAGTGCAACACATCTATCATGAGTTTCAGCATCTAAAATAACTAATTTAGCTTTGAAAGTTTCTGTAATTAATTTCTCTAATTTAGCTGTTTGAATATTGCTCTCTCCTACAACCCAGTTAGCATTTTCAAATAATTCAGGGAAGCTTGCTTCATAACCTTGATGCTCAGTGCCTGCCATTGGATGACCAGGAATAAAATTAGTTAAACCAAGTTCTTTAGCTTTCTCTGTGATTTGTCTTTTTGTACTTGCTACATCGGTAATAATAGTTTTTGCAAAAGCTCTTTCTTCAGGAGGAACAGCTCCTTCTTGACTTGATTTAGAAATAAGGAGAGCAATTTTTTCTAGTTGCTTAGGAATAGTTGATTGTGGTCCACAAAGGAAAACAATATCTGCATCATGAAGATCTTCAAGTTTATATTCACGACCTTGGCTAACACTTACAGAAAGCACTTCAAATTTATCGGGTTCTTGTAGAAGTCTTTTTTCGATCGAGCCGCCAATAAGGCCAAGACCTACGATTCCTATTTTTAGTTTTGCTTCCATTCTAATTAAATTATACTCATTAGGTTCTAAATTTTTTGTTCATGCTTTTGATATCAAGCCTAAATATATGGTTCAGAAGGAACTTTTATGCTTTATGAGATGAAAACGAGTGAATAAGGAGCTGAGCCCCTTAAGTGTCCACAATAACTAGTATCTTAGATTATTTTTTAATTAATATATTCGCTTGCGTGTTGGACCGAAAGGAGGCGAAGCCTGAAATGAACGAAGTTTGAATCCATAAAAGCATAACGTGAATTATGAACCATATATTTTAGGTTGAAAAAAATTAGAATCTACTGCGCATGCGGCTTTCTAAAGCCATATCTTTCTAAATCACCACCGCCATCAATATCTGCCATTGTTTGCTCGTAACTTAATTTAGTTGGATCAAATCTTTTATTAGTAGCTTCTTCGTATTTAAGCTCAGTTCTCATATTGTGTATGGATTTAACACCATCATATAGAGTCCATGCACCTGCAAGAGGGAAAACTAATTTTGGAATAAAACTATTTCCTAAGAAAGGAAGCACACTTAATGGACCACCATATTGCATTTGTGCTGCAATTTGTTGAGGTGTCATTTGATTTGCATTAACCATTCCTGGAATTAATCCTCTCTGCGCACTTTGAGTGATATTGCCTGAGAGCGAACTCATAACATTGCCAAACTGTTGACCTAGCATACCACCGCCACCAGCGCCACTTGCGTAGCCACCACCGTAAGCATCCATTGCTGAAGTTAACATCCCAGCTGCTGGATTCCCTGCGTATGAATATGATGAATTGTAAGATGACATATGTTTTTCCTTTTATAAGTTTCTTGTGATAGTTGATGTCAGGTTTTCCTGCATTTGATCTAACATCTTGATAATTTTCATTTCTGATTTAATAGCAGTATTTAATTGCACTACACTGGACATGTTATTCAATATAGAAACATTTGCTGATTCTATATAACCTTGTCTAATTTTGGTTTGGTTATTAAGCGCACCAATTTTAGCTTCTTGGATTTCTCCACACTCGCCTGTAGCTAAGTACAAATTGTCGCCAATATCTTTTAAACCATCAGGGTTAGTAAAATTGACTATGCTAATTTTTCCAACTACTTGTCCTTCTGCTGTTTGTAAAACACCGCTCTCATCTATGTTTAAGGTGGTTCCTGCTGGAATGAAACTTTTACTAGAACCTACTCCTACATCAAATGCGCTTGAAGAACCTGAAGCGATATCATCATAATTTTTTGCGATGTATTCTGAATCAGGGCTATGTAATACTACTGGATATCCTTGAGAAGAAATTAAATCACCATTAGGTCCTACGCTAAATGAACCATCTCTGGTGTAAGCATAAGAACCATCTGGAAGTTCAATTTCAAAATAGCCTTTACCTTCAATTGCAAAATCTAATTCTCTATTAGTTTTTTTAGAAGATCCATTACTGAGATCGCGTCTCTCAACAGTTTTCATGCCATTAACAGTTTCATGAAAGCTAGTTGATTTACCTTTGTAACCGTTAGTAAAAATATTATTGATGTCTGCAACTTTATCACCCAACACTCTCATGTTGCGATTTACAGTGCCCATGCTTTTATATGTGTATTGGTTATACATTTCTACCGTATGTCTCCACTAATGCCTTATCGACTCCCAGCTCCATGGCAAGCATGCCTTGGACTGTATCGATATGTCGTTTGACTTGCATGATTTTAATGATGTTCTCTTGGAGATCAACGTTTGAAGCTTCTAATCTACCTTGGAGTATATATGCTTCATCTCCAGGTCCTTGAGATAAATAATCAATAGGAATTCTTCCGTAAAGCTCTCCGTCAATTCTAAGATGACCATCTTTATCTACTTCAACTTCGCCACCTTTGACGATTTCTGGAGCGATTGGTTTATTAGCTTTTTGATCTAAAATTACTAATTCTCTATTTTGAACATCTACGATTTTGCCATCTTCATTTATATGGAATTGGCCATCTCTGGTTTTTTCTGGACCTGATTCTCCTTCAACAAGGAAATAAGCATTAGCTTTGGAAATTGCCAAATCTAGTGTATTATTGGTGTGGATTAAATCCCCCTGTCCATTGTCGCGAAAGACTTCTTGGAGGGTATTTGCAAAAAGAGCTGAATCTGGATGTACACTTTTGTAGCCAACAGTGTTAATGTTCTCCATGTTGGTCTGTATGACGCCAATTCGTTGCATACTGGAATGCATTGCATCATAGAGATTTGTTACGTTTGGGCTGTGAAATTCAGGCATAGGCTATGGGTATAAAGTACTGGATCAAGGTTATTAAATGGTTAAGAGGTTAGCTAAGCTTACAAAATATTTAACTAATTCACTTCAGGATCAAGATCTTGATCTTGATTTTGCTATTTCTGAATTTCTTGATTTGCTTCTGGAGAACGGTTTTTGTAAGCAGGCATTCATTATTAATAGCGCTAATACTAAGTTTTTCTGTTCGAGCAATGTAAAAGAAAAAGACATTGATCTAGAAAGTCCAGATTTAAATTCTTATCCTATTCAAGATTGGGGTAATTTATATATTTTCCATGACACGCATCCTGAAAAAGAAAAATTCTGGATGGATTTAGTTGATTCAATTGCTTTGTTTATGTACAGTGCTGAATTGAAAATCAAAACAGAAATAACTAGTACTCTAACTTCAGAAATTAGAAAAACTCTGAGGCCTGATCTGGCAATTGAAAAAATCTATTTGACTTTAAAAAGTTATGCGGACTTAGATAATTTTTATTTCTTTACTAGGTTATTAAATGTCAGTGACTCTGATGAAGAGCTTTTCAAAGGCTATTCCTTGTCGTTTTATAATGGCGAAAACAATTATTTCCCTGAGAACTTGAGCAAGGTAATGCAATTTGAAGAAGTTGAGAGTCATGCTTTTGTTGAAGCAGATACTTATACAAAAACTTTCAAAGTTAGAGTTACTGCAAGAGGTAGAGAGTGGGGTGTAATTGTAGCGTCAAGGAAAATACCATGGACTTCTGACCTGGAAAGAACATTTGAGATTTTTGCTGAACAGATGGCTACAGTTTTTAATCAGCATGAACTGCATAATGAAAGTCTCACCTTGGCTCAAAGAGAATTTTTGCTAAATCAAATTACAACTAAAATTAGAGAATCTTTAGTAGTGAATAATATTATTGATACTGCAGTCCAGGAGATAGCTCAAGTAATGTCGGTTGAGTCCTGTGGCTTAATTATTCTTGATAGAAAAATTTCTTATTCAAATCATAAAACCTGGTCTGTATCTGATGTCTATGACCAAAGCATGTCAGAAGCACTGTATGCAATTTTAAAAACAGAACTAGAGCCAACTTGGTTTGAACCTACTATTTTAATCGGTGATTTGGAACTTACTGAAAATCATCAATTCAAAAGACTTAAAGATATTGGTTTGAAGTCTTTGATGCTCAGTGGTTTATTCAAGGACGATACCAAAGAATTAGTGGCGATACTAGCAGTTGGCTGTTTTGCCAAGCTGCGCAATTGGACTTATGATGAACAGCTTCTTTTAGAAGGTGCAGCTAAGCAGCTTGAAATTGCTTTGATGCAAGCAGCAATCTACCAGGAATCACAACAAACCAAAAGACAAATGGCATTACTGCATAAGCTTAGTAATGATATTAGAGATAGCTTGGATATCTCAGTTGTAATGGGGCAGATCGCTAGAGGTATTGGTGAAGTTCTAGGATTGAATCGCTGCTTTGTACGTAGATTTGCAGAAGACTATAATATTTTTAAAACTGAAGAAGAGTATTGTTCTAATGGTTATGCACCTTGCGCAGATATGATTTTTGGTTTTGAGAAACGTTGGATTGAAAAACTCACTCAGGTAAATAAGGATAGAAGATCTTTTGAAATTTTAAATATTCCATCTATTAAATTAACTTTAGAAGAAGAGAATTCTGATTTGATTAAAATTGCTGAAGTAATCTCTCTAAAAAGCTATCTAGCTGTGCCTTTGATAGCTCGTGGGAAGTTGCTGGGCACCATTAATATTCATCAATGTGATCGCGAGAGATTATTCTTGCCTGAAGAGATTGAATTTGTTTTTAGAGTTGCATCTGAGGCTGCAATTGCCTTAGAGCATGCTGCGCTATTTGATACCATCAATAAATTCAATAAGATGGATCCTGATACCGGACTCTATAACAAGCGTTATTTTAGAGAAATTGCTGAATCGGAAATTCTTAAAGCCAAAGAGAATAATAGAAATATTTCTTTCATGCTAGTTGATGTCGATCATCTAAAAGATATTAATGATGATAATGAATTTGGTGGTCATGAAGCTGGTGATGAAGCTATTCGTATGCTCTCTGAAGTCCTTTCTAACACTGTTAGACAAACTCCCGTAGGTGATATTAATAAACGAATTTCAGATATAGTTGGACGTTTTGGTGGTGATGAATTTATAGTTCTGCTTCCTAATACTCATATTGATGATGCGATTAAAGTTGCTCATAGAATTGCTAATAATTTAGCTAAAGCTAAACACAGTACCTGGCCTAAGCCATTAACATGCAGCATGGGTGTCTCTGGTACTCCTCATGATGAATATAACTATGAGAGCTTTAAAACTCAGGCTGATAAAGCTCTTTATTTGTCGAAACGTAAGGGTAGGAATGCTATTAGCTCTACTCTGGAACTTTAAACCATATTCCAGTGAGCCTTATCGCGTAACGTGATATTTCATATGGATTCAGCTACATTCGCTTGGAGCAAATCTTGCTCGTCTTGAAATACGCTTCGCGACCGAATGACTCCATTAATAGCTATAGACTCGGGCACTTCGCGACTTGCAGATTTGCTTACCAAGCTCATTTGCTTCATCTCATATTTATATCAAAATTACGCGATAAGGCTCACTGGAATATTGCAATAGATTGGCAGGGAACTCCATGCTACCATCCATAGAGAAATGTCCACGATTAGTGCCATAATAACTGCTCCAGGAGAAGCTGCTGTCGCGATTATAAAAATTAGCGGTGACTCTAGTTGGGCTATTGCAGAAAAATTAACCAAGAAAAATTTCCAACATAGATTAATAGAACTGGCTTGGATTAAGAATTCTGCTAATGAAAAAATTGATCAAGTTTTAGTTTTACCTTTTAAGGCGCCACATAGTTACACAGGTGAAGATTTAATTGAAATCCATTCACATGGTGGAATCTGGGTCTCTGAGAAGATTCTAGAGTTAGTTCTAAATGAGGGAGCTAAGCTTGCTAAACCAGGTGAGTTTACCGAAAGAGCATTCTTTAATCATAAAATTGATCTTAGTCAAGCAGAAGCTATCATTGATATTATTCAAGCTCGCTCACAAGGTTCTAGCGAAAATGCAATTAAAATCTATCAAGGCTTTTTGGGTGAAGCTATTCATGCAATTAGAAATCAATTGCTAGATACTCTTGGTGCTGTGACGGCAAGTATTGATTTCCCGGATGAAGTGGGAGATTACAATCGTAAACTTTATAATTCTCAAATCGCTTCAGTCATTGAAAAGGTCAATGATTTACTATTAGGTGAACAAGAAGGTCATATCCTAAGATATGGATATAAAGTCGCTTTGGTGGGTAATCCGAATGCAGGGAAATCTACTCTTCTCAATACCCTACTTAAAAAAGAACGAGCAATAGTTACTGATATTGCTGGAACTACTCGCGATATTATTGAGGAGTCATATTCAATTAAAGGTTTACCAATAGTGCTTTTAGATACGGCAGGAATTAGAGAGAGTGTAGATACTGTTGAAAAGCTTGGTATAGAAAGAAGTCGTAAGGCTATTGAAGAGGCTGATTTAGTTCTGTATCTTATGGATCTAGGTTCTCCTGTGCTTGATGAGATCTATGAAGAAGTAAAAACTAAAAACCATTTGGTGATTGGTAATAAAATGGATTTGATAAATAGCACTTCTTCCATGAAATATGATGTTGCAATTTCGGCTTTAAACGCAGAGAATATAGAATCACTTAAAGAACTAATTTATAAACGCATACTTTCACAAAATACTAATCAAGAAGTTAAGATCAATCATAGACAAGCGGATCTTTTGCGTAAAGCTAAAGATTCTTTGGTTCATTCATTGGAAGCTAGTAAGTATGAAGCGGAAGATTTTTGGACTATAGATCTCAAGGGAGCTATTGCAGCTTTAGGGGAGATTACTGGTGAGACGCTTACGGAAGAGCTTTTAGATAATGTTTTCTCTAGATTTTGTATTGGTAAATAGTTTTATAAATAAATTAACTGTTATTCAATAAGACTACTTGTGATTATAATTTAAGCTAAAATACTATTTATGCGCGACTCAAAACCAAGTTTTCTAAATTTACAAATTGGCTCCCATACTAAGATTGCAGTGATAGTTGCTAAATGGAACAATAGCTACAATGACGAAATGCTCCAGTCAGCTCATGAAACTCTGCTTAAATGTGGTTTAGCTGAAAATAAATTAGAGCGTTTTGAAGTCCCAGGGGCTTTTGAGATTCCAGTTTTAGCTTTGAAGCTAGCGCAAACTAAATCCTATGATGCGATTATTTGTTTTGCCACAATCATTAAAGGCTCAACTTATCATTTCGAGATAGTTGCAAATGAATCAGCTAGAGGAATTATGGATGTGATGCTTCAGACTGGAGTGCCAGTGTTAAATGGCATTCTTGCTTGTAATACTGCTGAACAAGCGGAGCTTAGAGCCTCAAAGCTTAAAGAAGATAAGGGTAAAGAAGTGGCTTTAACTGCTATTGCTCTAATAAATGAACTGCACAGAGTTTAAACTTTTACGCGAACGAAATCATTTGTTTCTTGATGAAGTGCTTTTAAAAATTCAGTATCAATATTTAAGTTAGCAATGCCAAATTTAGTAAGCATGCTGAAATTAATTGCATCATCAATATATAATTGAGTTTCAATATCATCTTTATCCAGGTCACCGAGTGCTGTAGAGAGTTTGATGATTGCGTTTTCAACAGTAAAGCCTGTTTCTTCCCAATCTTTACTTTGGTTCTCGATGATTTTAACTATATTCTCTGGTAAGCCATAGCTTTTGACTATTTCATAAGCAAGTTCATCACTGCTAATGCCAAAAATTTCTTTTTCTTTGATCTTCCGCTGTCCCGTATTTTTTACTTGTAAGATTTCTTCATAGAATTTTTTGTAGAAAACTTTGAAAATTAAAATGCCCATTGATTGCATCAAGCCGGCAATATAAATATCACTAGTTTGTTGTGCGCTGAGTCCAGCTCTGAGTGCTATTCTCTGAGAAGAAAATGCTACAAAAACACTTTTATACCAAAGATCTAAATCTACAAATACTTTTTTTGCTGCAACAATGAAAACTAAATTTCTAAGTCCATTGAGTCCAATGATGTCTATAGCTTCAGAAACAGTTTGAGGTCTTCTTACAAGTCCTAAGGCTGCGGAGTTTACGATTTTAAATACATTTGCGTAAAGTACTTCATCGATCGAAACTAACTTAGCAATTTCTTCTCTAGTAGTTGAACTTGCATTAATTTTATTAATTAGCTCAACTACAGCTGGCGATATAGTTGCAAGCTCATCAGTATGTTGTAAAAAATCTTCTAAAGCAAATTTTGCCATTCAATAAATTATTCCCTTTGCAAGCGACCTTTAAATCATAGCGTCAAAAGTATCAGAACTCTCACCTTTTGAGCCATAAATTACATCAACAATTTGATTCCGATATCCATTTAGCTCAGATAAAGTTCTAGGTCTAGCTGAAGTCATTTTAATATCAGCTTGAATCTCTCCCTGAGGTTCTAGTAAATCACCCTTAGATTTTATTTTGTTCATCACGATAATTCTATCTGCAAGGATTAAAGCTTCATCAATACTATGTGTGACGAAAATAATACTTGGTTTTAATTCCTTGCATATGCTAATTAATTCTTTCTGCATATCAGATCTAGTTTTGTCATCGAGTGCTCCAAAAGGCTCGTCCATCAAAAGCACATCTGGTTTAACAGCAAGCGCTCTTGCTATTGCAACTCTTTGTTTCATGCCACCTGAAAGATCAGTGATTTTGTCTTTGGCATGATCTAATAAGCCAACCATTTTTAGGTAACGGCTTGCGATCATGTATCTTTCTTCTTTATTGTTGATCGTGTATCTGAGACCGAAAGCTACATTCTGAATGACATTCAGCCAAGGAAATAAAGCATACTCTTGGAAAACCAAAGTCCTATTAATATCAGGTCGAGTAACTTTTTTACCATTTACAAGAATCTGTCCGTGACTAGCTTTGACAAAGCCAGCTACTAAACCAAGTAGTGAACTTTTACCACAGCCACTGGGACCTAATAAGCAAACGAATTCACCCGCAGCAATATTTAATTTTAGATCCTTCAAAACATAATGCTTATCTTTTGAATTTGGATATTTTAATGAAACGTTTTCTAAAACTATCATTGGTTAAATCCCCATATCTTTTGGACTTTCTTTTCTATACTACGGAATATAACGTTGTCAGTAATATATCCTAAAATCGCCACAATCAAAATCATTGATATAACCTGTGCCATGTCTGCCAGACTGCGTGCAAGTTCTAGAGTTTGCCCAATGCCCAAACCCGTTACAAATAGTTCACCAGCTATTAATGCTCTCCAAGCAAAAGCCCAACTCAAACGTAAACTGCTAACGAAGTTTGGTAAAATTGCTGGAAATATAACTCGCAAATAAAGATCGAGGTTTTTAGAACCTAATGTCTGTGCGGCTCTAATAAGTTCTTTAGGAATTGTGATCATGCCCGTTCTTACTCCCAATGCGCATGGAATAAAAGCTTCTAGAGTAACTATAAATAGTACTGCTGCTTCTGAAATTCCAAACCATAATAAAGCAAGTGGAACCCAAGCTACACTTGGGATTGATTGTAATGCTGTAAGAGTTGCACCAATAGTATTGTCCAGGACTTTATATCTTGCAATTGCAATGCCTACCAAGGTTCCAAAAAATAGAGCAATTAAAAATCCGACAAGAACTCGGCGTAAGGAATTTACAATGACCATTACATAATCTGCTTCTTTAAAACCAAAACTAAGTGAGTCCCAAACTTGTAGTGGACTTGGTAATAAATAATCAGGGTAAATTTTTAGCCAAGCAACTAATTGCCAAATAGCTATTAAAAGTATCAAGAAAAAAAATCTGTGCCAATATCTCTTTTTTATAAGGTCTGGGCTAATACCAACTTTGGCAACGGTTATTCGATTTTTGAGATCCTTGAGCACTTAGCTCATTTTACATTTAAAACCATTACTCTACCGTTAACAAGAACGGACTTGATTTCGTGATTGACAACTTCACGGAGTATGGTTTTCACTCCACTCTCTAAGTCTGATGCTGATTTTAAAATTTGATTCGGTATAGTACGAAAATAATTAATGCGATTAGACATTCTAATCTTTTCTTCTTGGCTTAATTTATATTGTTTTGCTAGGGCTGACATTTTTTCTAACCGACCTTTATATAGGTATAAAGCCGAAGAGTATGGAAAAATTGACAAAAAGCTTGAAAAATATGGCTAATCCCCTGATTTAACAGGGATAACCCGCGACAAGGGGTGATGCACTGCTATTATTGTAAAAGTGTCTTCGGTAATTTCAAAAAAAAGCCCATCTCCCCCCTCCAGTGAATTAGCTTATTCCGCCATAATCAATTCTCTCACTACAAGAGACGAAATTAATAGCCACTCTACTCCATTAGCGATTTTATTAAAGCCAAAGATAGAAAAGGAATTATGTTTTGTAGATAATAATTGGGCTAAAGTTAAGATCCAAGACTCAGCAACTGAAAGTTTAGAACGCAAAAAAATAACATTAAACACCTTATTTTCTTTGGCTGAAATTGCCAGAGATACTGATAGAAATGATGACGATAATGAATACAATTCTTTACTCTTTGATTATCAATTTTTTTTATATTTAACTGGTTTAAATTTGGACTACAAAATTGATTGGAATAGCATTGATGAAACTAAGCTTGAAGAATTAGATCTAGAAAGTTATTTAGCACACATAAAGAAATCCATTGAAAGAGGTCATCTTAATAACTTTGATAAGATTTTAAATTTAATACCTGATACTTTTAAGTCTTCTACTTATAAATCCAATAATAGTGAAACCTTCGAATTCAAAGAACTTATAATACAAGCGCTTGATAAAGGCGTCATTACTAGCCCTATTGAACTTAAAAATATCTCTTTTTATCCATGGGAAGAAGTCATTGAGAAAGCTATTGATAAAGGAGTTATTCGAAATTGCACTGATTTAATTTCATCAATAAATTTTGAATATATAGAAAGAAGAAAGTATGATCTCGATTACAATCCTGTAGCAATTCTCATTCCCTGTTTTAGTGCAGGCATTTTCAAGAATCTAATTAAAAGCCAAGAAGACTATAGCCATGTTTTAGATTGCTTAAATAAGAATATTAACGATGATAAAACGCGTAAAGATTCAGAAAGTTCAAGATTTTTTTTAGACTTAATGGCTTACAGTAAAGGGTTGAGTAATAAAAATCCGTTTCTAAACCCCAATTTTAATTATCTCTTTCGCTTCACGCTTTGTAAACCTTATTGGCGATATTTGATTGATTCTATAAGTAAAGATTTATTTAGCAAAGAACAAGTTGAACAAATGTTGTCAGCTTTGAAACTCATTGATCACAAAATATATAATTTAATTTTTGAGATGAGTGTATATAAAGCTGGTCTAAAAAAAGACAAGCCTGTTTTAGATAAGGAAACTTTAACCCGACGATACACCTGTAATTTAATTGAACAACATGGGAAAAAAACAAAAAAATTTATTGCAGAAACTCCTAATCTTTTTCAAATAGCGTTTGATATGGGTGTCATTAGCAATAAAGAAGAATTCAATAAAGCTTTTGAAGAATTTAATCATTTAAAAAAAAGTATAGGAGACAGCATCCCTTTAGCTCAAATACCAATTATTGATGAAGTTATTTTTGAAGCTTACAAAAAAGGCTATATTGATGATTTCAATTCATTAATAGATGATATTGTTCATTTTTATAAAAGCGATGGATTTTCTGATGATGATGATGAAACTTTTAAAAAATCTGATTTATCTCATGCTTTTAAATTTTTAGCAAAGGCTATTAATTATGATGTGAAGCTTAATGAGCAAGAATTAAATGCTTATATTAATAGACTTTTACAATATGTAATTGATTATAGATCTAATGATTTTGAAACCATATATGCTTATCATGAACTTTTATTTGCTCTTAAAGACAAGAACTTGGTTTCTGAAGAATTTTATGATAAACATTTTGAAAATATTTCTAGATTACAAAAATTCTGCCCTAGTATTAGTAAACTTGAAGATAGATCTAAATTAGCAGAATTAATTTTGAAAGGACTAGAAGCCGGCTTCAGTTCAATTGATCATGAATTTTACAAATCGATTATCAAGGAAGCTCAGGGATTGGCTTTGCCATTAAATTCAGTAGCTAAAGTTCATCAATTAAAACAATATCCAGAACTTAATTTCTCTTTCGAAAAAAAAGATTATAAAGAAGTTACAACTCTTATGAATAAGATTGCTCAAATCAACGCTGCTTCCAGGAAAAAGGCTCAAATCGATTTAAAGGATTTTTTTGAAAAAAATTTCCAGGCATATTTTAATTTAAAAGCAATATCCGGAAATATTACCAAACATATTTTGGATACTTTCCTTGCTCAAAGGCAATATTTACCTATGTTTGAAGAGATTTTTCAAACTTCAGCTTTCTTAAAACCCACAGAAATAGTAGTTTTAAGAAATTTTATCCAAAACAATACTCAATTTTTCAATACTGAACCTTTACTTTTACTTGATTTTATAGGGTATTTAAATGCTTTCAAGCTCTTTGGTTTAGATATTGCTGCAAATCATAATAAAAGTTTTAAGGCAATACTTGAGAATAATACAGGATCCAAAGAATCTCTTTTATATAACTTAGGTTTAACTTTAATTCAAGAATTATGTAGTGAAAGAAATTTGGATATAGAAATTGATTTTGAAAAAATTACAGCTGATAAATTTTTGGAAGATTGGGATTTGCGTTATTTAGGGACTTTAGTTGCAAGTTTTAAAAATCAGAATTTCTCTAAAGATATTTTTAAAGTACTAATTAAAGCCAAATTAGAAGGCACCGAAGATGGGATCATTTGGCCTCCTGCATATAAAAATTATCCTCTGGAAATCTACGGAAATCAAGAATCACAAGAACAAGTTCTTTATATTAGAAGAATGAATCTGCATCTATTAAGAGAAATGGAAAGGAAAGGAATTGATGTGAATATCTGGCTTAATGCTCATGAAGATAGCGTTATCAAACATCATGACTGTGCTGTAGGTGATGGAGATCAAAGAGAAGTAATAGATATAGTCAATGATTTTGATGAAATCTTTCAGAAAGCTTCTCCCTTGATAGATAGTTTCCTAAATCGAGTAGCACGAAAAACTAATATAGAAGCTAAGGAAATCTCTCGCTTACAAAGAAAATTTTCGCTTATTCAGCCTCACTTTAATGGATTAAAACCTGGTATTGCAAAATTTGGATATGCACTTGTTTTAAAGCATTTACAAGGATGTAGCCAAGATGAGTTGTCAGACTTTTTGAATAAAGTCTTAAATTGTGCCAATGAAGAGGATGTTGCTCTTCCAGAAGAAGTTTACAATCTAGAAGATATTTGCAATGAAGTTCTTGAATATAACTGTAAGCCTAAAAAAGTTAAAGCTAAAAATTATCGAATACATTTTGCTAATCCAAAAGATATTGGTCGTCAGCTTTTTATAGGCAATAGAGCTAAGAGTTGTACTGCTGTCGGGCAAAACACTTATGCAGCTGTAGATTTCTTAGTTCATTTAGGTACTAAATATTTAGTTATTGAAAATTTATCTGGCGATTCAGAAAATCCACATGGAACTCTTCAAGCTTACAAAAGAGTTTTTGCCGGTTTAGATCCCCAAAATAAGCCAATAATTGCCGTAGATTCAACAAATGGTTCAATTGCTCATCGGTTAAACAATGCAATGAATCATCAATTAAAATTACTGACTTTAAAAGCTAAAAAGGTAAAGAATGGTAGAGAACGAAAGCCAATTCCATTAAACCTTCAACCTAAAAAAAATAGAGTTAATAGTATTATTGGTGGTATGCCTCAGAGGCTATCTGGTAATTATTTCAATTATTATGAACTAGAGGAGTGGGGTAAGCAAATGGAACTACCTACAAATCCTAAGGAACTTGAAGCTTTGGATAATTGGCAGCCTATAGATGGTTGGAAAGAGTTTAAAAGTTGTTAACAGATTTTATAAAAGAATAGCATCTTGTAATTTACAAAGCTCCACAACGCCCTCTCTGGCAAGCAAGAACATCTCTTCAAATTGTTCTTTAGTAACTACTCCGTTTTCAGCGGTGGCTTGAATCTCAATAATATCCCCCTTTGCTGTGAGAATAAAATTAGCATCGGCCTCGGCACTACTATCTTCTATGTAATTTAAATCAAGAAGTGGAATGCCATCTTTAATGCCGACAGAAATTGCGGCAACTTGATTTATGATCGGTAATCCATCTTGGAAAGGTTTGATGAATTGATCTTTGATTTTAATTCCATTCTCTTGTAAATGTCTTAGACAATCATACACAGCAATATAAGCTCCAGTGATGCTAGCGGTTCTAGTACCACCATCAGCTTGAATGACATCGGCGTCAATATTGATAGTGATCGGTGGTAATTTTTTTAGATCAATCATTGCTCTCAAGGTACGACCAATGAGTCTTTGGATTTCAAGTGATCTTGCATTTGCTTTAGTACGCTCTCTTGATACTCGGCTATGACTTGAACCTGGAAGCATTGAGTACTCTGCTGTAACCCAGCCCTGAGGCGGATTTGCATCGCGCAAGTGTGGCGGCACAGTTGCTTCAACTTTAGCTGTAACTATGACGCGCGTGTCACCACAAGAAACTAAAACAGATCCTTCTGCTGTTTTAATAAAATTTCTTTCAAAACTATAATTTCTAATTTGATTATTTCTTCTTCCGTCTTCTCTGCTAGTTATTGTTTCCATGAAAGTATTTTAAACTGTAAAGTCTTGAATCGTATTCCAATGCGATTCAAATCTAAAATAAAAATTGATTTTTTTCTTTATATTTGCTACAATGATTTTTAACAATATTAAATAACTACTTGTGTTTGAATTACGTTGATGTAATCCAGTGTTCATGACCTTTTCTAAAGCTAATAACTTACATAACCAAAAGAAATAAAAGGGAGAGATTTTATGGTTATACATATGCTTGCTTCAATGGTGAGGCAAGTAGGCAAGGCATTGGGCTTTGAAGTTGAAGAAAATTCTACTTCGGAGTGCCGAAATCAAAATGCTAAAGTTACTAGAACTAAAATTGAATCTTTATCTAAAGTAGCAAATGATCAGCTTTTGTTGGAAGCTATTAATCATAATGATTTGAGCAAATTAACTATTTGGATAGAGCGTGTAAAAAAATTAATTGATGAGCAAATCATTTCTTCAAAAACAGGAATTAATATTCCCATTAATGTTTCTGAAAACGATAAGAGTAATAATTGTGCTCGCAGCAAAGAAAGCTTTCCGTTAATTTTAGCTGCGGCTTCCAAGTATGATGATTTAGCTTTACTTGAAAAGTTGCTCAGTGAAGGTGCAGATCCTTATTTGAAAGACAGTCATAAAGTTTCAGCGCTAATGGCAGCAGCTTCTGCGGGTGCTAAACAAAAATTTATTAGATTGCTTTCAGTTAGTTCTAGAGATTTACAAGAGCGCCATTCCACCTTAGTTTTGCAGATAGTACTTGGTGATAAGCCGGAAATTTTGCAAATCTTTACTGATCATATAAAGGACTTGCCAAGTGACTTTTATGAGAATTTACTCAAACTTTCTGTTGACCATCGTGCCCAAAAAATTTACAAATATATTTTAGAAAAACATTTTGTTAATCCGCGTTCAGATTTTGCAAAGGAGATGATTAGGGCTATGCACTAAGTTGTTTCAGACTGTTTGAAATATTTTTTACTTGTTCAACGTTAGTCATTGAGCCAGAAATACTACGCCAAATACTGCTTAAAGTTTTGACTATTAAAGAACTATGTTCAATAGTTTTTTTCTGTTGTTCTTGAGTAACTTCAAGTTCATTACTGAGTTGGGCAATTGCATTTTTGTGTTCTTGTATATTCGCAGTAAGTTCTTGGCTGGATTCCACTTGTTCAGCTTTAGTATCAATAATTTTTTGAGCCAAACGTTTGCTAGATTCAGGATTAGATGCAAAATCATTCAGTAATGGAATGAAGCCGGTTTGTTTAAATTGATTAAGCTCTGTACGCAAATGAGCAATTACATTACCAAACTTTTCAGTCTGCCATCCTGCTCCTGTTTGTATTAAGTTTCCAACATCCTCTATAAATGAAGAGGCTTGTTGTCCTATTCTAGCTGCAAGTTCAATATTGGAACTTTGTTTAGATTGTGATTCAGTCTTTGTTGTTGGACCAAGCAACTTTGCAATAATAGTTAACATAAAGCTGCCTCTGTTTATATTATCCGGATGGAATTCACTAAGCAAACTTCTACATGCTTTTGCATATTGTGCTGAAAGCTCAGATCTGGTTAAAGTCTCTAGGTGATTGCTTTCTGAATTGAATACTTTACAGCTTGAGCCACTTATTGGACTCAAAAGAATGTTGCCAGTAACCAAATAGAAAATTTCTTCTATTGCAATGTCTTGATCATAATTCAATAGTTGGTGAGTAGAATCTTTAGTTAAATTTGGCAGCATTAATCTCATGAAGAAACTTCCTGCATTCATTCGAGAATATTTATTTTCAGTATTTTTCCCAATCAAATGAAATACTCTTCCATTAACTGAATTTGCGCTATGTGCAAATTCATTAACAACAACAGCATATTGGTTTTCCCTCCATTCTTTAGCTTTGGCTAATTCTGCTTGTTTTTGTTCCAAGCGTTTTCTTTCTTCTTTTTTCTGGAAACTATTAAGCAGATTATTCAAAGTATCTTTCATGCCAATAAAGTTTTTGATATTGTTAGAATCTAATTTTTCGAGAGCTTGCAAACAGTCTTCTTTGAATTCGGGCTTCGTTTTGAGGTAATTCATTAGAATATATGGCAAAGCATATTGCGTCGGGCTTATATTTGTACTTGAACAGGTTTCTTGTAACGATTCACATGAATTTAAAGCATTAGCCAATGTTTTGAAGTACTCTACTAACTCATCTAAATTTTTAAATGGCAATAAATATTCTGGCATTACTTCAAGTTTTTTCTCTCTATCTCTTTGTATCGCATTAGTGAAATCAGAAAATAAGCCTTCATGAATTTTCCCATCAAAAGGATCTTCAGCAGTTTTTATATCAGTGGTAATAGCGCTACTTAATGACTCTGCAAAACCTTTAGTTGAATGATATTCTCCAACATTTATGAGTTCAAGAAAATCAGGTTCAATTGCAATTGCCATTAAGTTAATATTTTTTGGATCGATCTTGCTTGTTTCTCCCGTTAAGAACCTTTGTCTATAGCCAAGTCCTTTTGCCTCGCTTGTGCTAGCGGCAACAATGGTTCCTAACGATGTTGGAATATTTGAACTCGTTCTTTGTTTAAAGTCTAAAGAAATATTGCGTATAGCTTGCTGCAATTGATTCAAATCTAGAACATTAGAATCTTGTAATTCATCTAAAAGATTTTTAGGAGTTATGGCATCGATAGCTTCAGTTAGAAAAACTTTATTTGCATTTTGTCCAGCTAAATCATCAGGATTGGTTCCTATAATATAATCACGTAAATTGATTATTAGTGCAGTTTGAGTTTCTTGCCACAGTCCTTTAAGATCAGTCGCTGACAATACTGTTGCTTTATGATCTTGCAATTTGCGCCAAAAGAAAATATTTATTATTTTCTCTAAAGCATTTGCAGTGAGTTCTTTGCTGTGATTAACCTTACTAAGAACTTCTCCAAAAGATTTCCAAGCATCATTTAGGTTAGGAGATTGTGTATATAACCTAAGTACTGCTGCTATTATTGGACCATAATCTTTTGATCTTAAGCCAATCTTCTCTTCGGTATTGCGTTGTTTATCAGTTCGTAGATCTGTGGTATCTGATTTTTCAACTACTTCAGTTTCAGGCTCACTAGGTTTTGCTTTCCTTATTTGAATAGGAACTCTTGCTCTTTCTTCAACTGCCGTATCGTCCATAGCAGGATCTCTACGAGGAGAGGTTGCAGAAGATTGTACGGGAGAAGCTTTTGCAAGCTCTTGAGGAGTTGCTTGTGTATCAGGAGCTGTTCCTAGAATTTCTAAAACAGCAGCATCAGTCTTTTCACGTACAACAGCTTGAACTTGTTGAGTAATTTGAGTTTCTAGATGTTCAAGGAGTTTATCAAATTTTACTGTTGGGTCTAAGCGTGCATTAACCATTTTTAAGAATCCTTTTAAAAGGCAATGAACAGCAGCTTCTAAAGAAGAATTCTCTGCAAAAATATGTCTAGGGACTTTTATGACTATAGAGCCTGTCTCTTTTACGGCATCCATTTCTTGTATATCTGCAGGAAATCTAACGGTAAATTCTGCCGCAAGTCTTTTCTTTATACCTTCAAAGGCATATTTAAAAGCCTCATCATTAGCCGAAAGTTTTTGTATTAAAACAACAGCTTGATTAAAATTTCTTTTGCAGGTTTCCAGTACTGTATTAACAGGAACTGCAGCCGCATTAGTACCACCAGTTAGGCGAACACCATCGTTCATAATTAACTCTCTCCTTTTAATAAGGAGTTGAATTTCGCTATAAATTTCACGAATGCGGTTTTGGTAAACTTAAGAAATTATAATAGCAGATTTTTTGAAAGTTTTCCTAAGCATTTACAATCTTTCAATCGTTAATACATCACTCATGTTCTTGATAGAAGTCATAGTCTTAGTGAGTTGTGCTTGGCTACTGACATTCAGAATTACTTTTAAGATTGCAGTACTTTCGCTTGGTCTTTCTTTTACTTTGAAATCACTGATATTAATTCCAGCATCAGCTACAAGCGTGAGTAAATCTTTTACAACACCCACTCTATCTACTACTTCAATAGTTATATTTGTTGGATAAGTTTTTTCAGATTTATCTTTCCACTCAATACGCATAACTCTGTCTTGCTCAACTTGTTTGAGGTTAGAACATTCTGATCTATGTATGGTAATACCTTTACCTTTGGAAACTACGCCAATGACCGGTTCTCCAGGAATAGGCATGCAGCATTTAGCAATGCTATAAAGTAAACCGTCGAGTTCTGGAATATCTGCGTCTTCACCTTTTGTTGGTGCTTTACGCGCAGTTTTCATTTTTCTAGGATCAAGAATATCATCATCTTCGGCATGACCATATTTGGTTCCGTGTAACTTGCCAATTACTTGTGAGACTGTTGTGTCGCCAGAACCTACGCTAGCAATTAAATCTTCAGAAGTTTTGTAATTCAATCTCTGAGCGACGTCTAAGAGTTCATCAGAATGTATAAACTGATCAAAACCTTCTTTGCCGGTTTTCTCTTCGAGCATTTGTTTGCCCATTTGAATATGCCTATCGCGATTCTGTCTTTTATACCAAGCTTTGATTTTATGTTTGGCTTGAGATGTTTTGACGAAATTTAGCCAACTTAAATTTGGGTGAGCATTTTTTGAAGTGATAATTTCTACTAGATCACCATTTTGTAGTTTGTAATTGATTGGAACTATTCTGTCATTGACTTTGGCACCAGTACAAGCATCACCAACTTTCGAGTGAATCTTATAAGCAAAGTCAATCGGTGTCGACTCTGTAGGTAAAGTAAAAACATCACCTTTCGGTGTAAGTATATAAACTTCTTGGCTAAGAATATCTTTTTTAACAGCATCTACATACTCTTCAGCATCTTCTACATCAGTTTGCCAAGTAATGAGTTGTCTAATCCAAGCAAGCTCTTCAAGCTCCTTGTTCTGTATAGCACCATCTGAGCCATCGCTCTCTTTATAATGCCAATGGGCAGCAATACCATTCTCTGCGATCTCATGCATTTCATGAGTACGGAATTGCACTTCAAGTGGCTTGCCAAATGGAGTAATTACCGTGGTGTGCAAAGACTGATATAGATTGCTTTTTGGAACTGCAATGTAATCTTTAAAACGCCCAGGCATAGGTCTAAAGCTTTCATGTACTATACCTAAAGCTGCATAGCAATCTTTGACATCTTTTACTACTACTCTGATTCCAAGCAAATCATAAATTTGTAATTCTTGGTCCAGATTAATTTCACCTGTAACTGGGTCTCTAAGTTTTTTGTAGATACTATAGAAATGTTTGGCTCTACCTTTAATCTCTGCTTCAATGCCATGTTTAGCTAAAGTTTCACGGATCTTTTCTTTGATGATAAGGACTTGAGCATCTCTTTCACTTTTTTTACTGCTGATCAGGTCTTTTACTTTCTCGTATTCATCTGGATATAAGTATTTGAAGCAGAGATCTTCCAATTCGATTTTTACTGAATGTAAACCGAAACGATTTGCAAGTGGAGCGAAAATATCTAAAGTTTCTTTGGCGATTCTAAATTGCTTCTCAGGTGCAAGATATTGCAGTGTTTGCATGTTGTTGAGACGATCAGCAAGTTTTACTAAAACTACTCTCATGTCTTGAGCGATAGCCATTAACATTTTACGAAAATTATTTGCTTGTTCTTGTTGCGAAGATTTAAAGTTAAGTTTTCCAAGTTTGGTCACACCGTCAACCAGTTCATAAATATCTCTGCCGAATTTTTCAATCATTTCAGCGGCATCGGTTTTAGTATCTTCAAGGACATCATGTAGAAGTCCGGCACAAATGGTTGAAGTGTCAGATTTAAGTTTGGTTAACTCGAGGGCAACGGCAACTGGGTGAATAATATAAGGTTCACCGCTTTTTCTTTTTTGTTCTATGTGTCTTTCAAAAGCAAAACGATAAGCCTTCAAGACTAAATCGATTGCCTCCTTATCCCGCTTTTGTTTTTCTAAAGCAGTTATTAAATCGTGCTCAAGTTTATTTTTGATTTCAGTTAATTCTGTAGTTTCCACGCTGTATATATAATGATCCCAACTTCTTTGAATTACGTTATATGATAATAGTATGTTGGTTAAGCTGATTGCACTTTTAATTCAGGCAATAGAAATTTATAGCTATATTCTTTTGATTTGGGTAATTGGTTCCTGGTTCCCTCAATTTACGACAACTAAATTTTACGCTTATATTGACAAGATTGTTTATCCTTACGCCAAACTTTTTCGAGGAATTATTCCTCCAGTGGGTGGCTTTGACTTTTCGGTAATTGTTGCCTTTCTTTGTCTCAATCTTCTGCAATATATTTTAAGGCAATTCGTAGTCTTAACTTTTTGATTTATGCTGAGTATTTTAGTATTTGCTTTTTTAAATTTCACTTTGGCATTCTTTATTGCTAAGCCGATTATTAATTGGCTAAAGAAATTAAAATCTATTCAAAGTTTTAGAGAACTTGGTCCACAGTCCCATATTACTGAGAAGGCGGGCACGCCTACAATGGGTGGCTTGATTTTTCTAGTGCCTATATTTTTATCAAGTATCTATTTGATTTTTCAATCTCAGAGCAAGACCATGTTACTCATATTCATTGCTTTTCTTGCAGGTGCCATTATGGGTGCTGCAGATGATGCAGTGAAGATTCTGCGCTCGAACTACAAAGGAATAAGTTCATTGCAAAAAATTATTTTGCAATTTTTAGTCAGTTCATTAATAGTAGTTTTCTCTGGTAGATATTTGTTTCCAGTGATTGATTCGGGTTTTTTAAATGTTGGATATATTCCAGCAATATGTGAGTTTATTTGGGCATTTTTTGTAATTGCAGGTACTTCCAATGCTATTAATCTTTCAGATGGCTTAGATGGACTGGCTACAATGCTTTCTATGCTTGCCTTTGGTGCCATGGGTTATTTCCTCTGGCTTCAAGGTGATAGTTATACAGTATTTTTCTGTGTTGCAGTGGTTTTTGCTTTATCAGCTTTTCTGGTTTTTAATTTCAAACCCGCAAAAGTTTTCATGGGTGATACTGGTAGTCTTGCATTAGGAATGGGTTTGGGAGGCTTGGCTTACGTAACTAATTTTGAGTGGTATCTGTTGGTTTTTGCTTTTGTACCTGTATTGGAGACCTTGTCAGTAATATTGCAGGTTTCAAGTGCTATCCTTTCTAGGAAATTTCTACATAAGGATGTAAGAATCTTTAAAATGGCGCCATTGCACCATCATTTTGAACTGAGTGGATTCACTGAAGTTGCGGTAGTGCTAACCTTCACCGTAGCTCAAATAATTATTACTTTTTCTTTCTTCATTTTTAGACCACCATTGCCGTTCTTAGTATGGTAAGTCCTGCTCTGCTGCAAGTTTTTACTTAATAGCCTAATGTAAATAGTTGATTTCAAAAATTAACACTTCGAGGCATAATAAGCCGAGTGGCCAATTTACAAATTTAAAGGAACCCAATGAAAAAAAATCTTATAGCTAAAACTTTTGCTCTGTTTTTAATAACAGCAATGATCTCTTCTAATATTGCTTTTGCTGCTAAAAAACCAGTTAAAATCCCATCGGTGGGCGCGACTGTTACAGGCTATGTAGATTTGCTCAGTAAAACTTCATTGAACTTTCCAGATGATCTACTTGAAATTTATAAAGGTTCAGATAGCTCTATTACTATTGATCCAAAAGGTAAAAGAATTAATGTTAAAGGTACTTACGTTGCTGGTGCAAGCTTTGTCAGTGTTGAAGAAGATAAAGTAGTAAGTTCTTCAATTCCTAAATATAGATTTGATTTGCCAATCCCAGCTCAAGTGTCATCACATGCTTCTGGAAGATTTACTACTTCAAATACTTACGCAACTTTGTCATTTGTTTCACAAGATGATATTGATGGTGATAGTGGTTCTGGCGGCGGCGGAGATGGTGACGATGACGGTGATGGCAATGGTGGTAATAGCAGCCTTGTAAAACTTTTCAAAAAGAGAGTCTCTGGTACCAATGGCAAGAAAAAAGTTTTTGCTAATAAATTTAAAACCAAACTAAGAAAACTAGCAGTACAAAGATTCTTAAATGGTAGAACTGCTTCTATTAGTGACTTTGGTGCGCTAATGTCAGTTAAAAAAGTTACTGCAACAAGAAAAGGTAATAAAGGAATTGTCAAAGGTACCTTTGTTCGTACTGGAAGTTCAGCAAAAGGTAGATTTGCTTTGAAAATGACTTTCGATTAATAGACTTTAAGAGATAACTAGTTTAAAAAGGAATTTTATGAAAAATATCATAGTAAAGAGTTTTGTTCTGTTTTTAGTAACAGCGATGTTGGCAAATATTGCTTCGGCGAGTCCTCTAAGAAAGAAGCGTCCAGTAAAACCTATTAGAATAACTTCGGTGGGTGCGACCGTTACTGGCTTTGTGGAGTTGTCTGGAGGGCGAGAAATACCTGGCGATTTAGAAAATATTTTCAAAGGTTCAGGTACTACTGCTATTGGAACTAAAACAATTAATGTTAAGGGTACTTATAAAGCAGGTGCAAACTATGTCAGTGTAGAAGAAGATACAGTTGTAAGTTCCTCTATGCCAAAATATTGGTTTGATTTACCAATTCCAGCTAAGGTATCTGCTTATTCGCATGGAAGCTATGTTACAAGAGATACTCAGGCGACTCTAGCCTATGCATCTCAGGATGATATTCAGGGGACAGGTCTTGGTGCTGATAGTGCTGGAAGTCATAATCTTGAAGAACTATTTAAAAAGAAAATGATTGGTGGAAAGAGAAGAACTTTCACTAAGAAACTTAAAACTAAACTTAGAAATCTTGCGATCCAAAGATTTCTTGCTGCTCAAATAAATTCAATTGTTGATGTTGGTGCATTGATGTCAGTTGAAAAAGTTACGGCAGATAGAGGTAAAAGACCAAGTGGTACGGCAAGGGTGACTGGTGTACTTAGTCGTCCAGGTACTTCAGCTAAAGGTAGATTCCAGTTGGACATGGTTTTTGATAAATAGGTGTCATTGCGAGGAACGAAGCAATCCATACTGCCAAAGTCTTCAAGTATAATTAGCCTTAGTGCTTTTCTTAATTACATTTCTGGGAATCATTCTACTTGGTGGTTGTAGCGGTATAGCTTACTTCCCAGTTCATGTAGCTACTTTCCTTTTCTCATTAATTTACTTACATAAAGTATCCAAGTATTTTTTATTTTGGATCTTACTTGCTTTTTGTTTTTTCTTTGCTCAAGAGCCCAGATTTAGTTTGGAGTATTTCTTCTTAGCCTCTGGTTTCATGGCATGGGGTTTTAGTGATTGGTGGCTTCAGCTTGCAGAAAATAAAAAAAGAACTTTTCTCTTAGTCACTTTCTTGGCTATTTGTGTTTTTCATTTTATTGAATTGGAATTTAGTGAACATGGCTCCTTGCTATTGTGGTTACCAGTATTCTTGGCTCTTTACTATCCTAATCCTAGAGCGCATTTGTGGGTTTATGGCTTGAGTGGTCTTTCCCTGGGACTCTCTGCCAAAGTCATAGCTTTCATAGGCTACCTCACTGTTTTACTTAAAAATTTTCAAAAACGTTTCCTTTTACTCTTGCTTCCGCTTGCAGGAGTTTTGATTTTTATTGGTTATGCTAATTTAAATAATTTTTTTGAGAAATCAGTTCTCTCAAGGTTGGCGATTTGGAATTCTTGTTTACATGGCTTTCTACAAAAACCTTTTAGTGGTTTTGGTTTGGGAACTTTTCCGCTTGATTTCTCTACTACCAAACTTACTTCTGATTCTTGGGGTTCAAGGGCTGATCAATTCGTAGCTCATGGGCACAGTATGCTTTTTCATTATCTTTTTGAATTAGGCATTTGGGGATTTTTACTTTTTGCGGCATTAGTTTTTCTGGTATATAAAAATGCCAAACCTGCATTCATTCCGTTTTTGGTAGTAACTCTCTTTGATGCTTCCTTAGTGAGTTTCAGCCAAATTTTAATTGCAAGTTTGTTGTTTATGCCGCTGTGTATAAAAGACTTTGAATTAAGTAAATTTCAATTCAAAGGAGTTTTGGCAAAAATTGTAATAGTTCTTGCCTTGTTGATTTCTTTATATGTGCAAGTCCCATCTTTAGTCGGACATTATTTTTTTGATCGAGGCAATTTCAATAATGCTATTGAGTGGGATAAACAAAATTCTCTTTATTACTTAATGAGAGGTTTTGATTACTTAAATATTGATACAGTGCAAAGTGAAAAAGATTTCAAAACTGCAGTTCAGCTAACTCCAAATCTTGGATTCTATTATGGCTATCTTGCAGCGGCAGAGCTTGCTAATGGGAAAATTCCTGCTGCCAAAATTTCGATTGATAAGGCCATTGCGTATAGTGGAGGGAATCCTTATTGGTATTTAATGGCAGCTCTGATTTATCACGATGATCCCAAGCTGCATAAAAAGTATCTGAGATATGCTTTTACGCAAATGCCTAATTTGAGAGAACAGCTTGCCAATCCCAATCAAGCACCTACTTTATATATAGGTGGCAAGAGCAATGACCTGAAAATCATTGGTTTTTATAGGAAAGGGGAGGATCTCACCCTACCTTTGCCATATCTTCAGCCTGAGTCTATCCGCAAAGTCCCATCTGCGTCGTTACGCTCACCCCTCGAAGGTCCTCATTGACAGCAAGTCAACTCCGGCTTCTCGGGGATTCGCAAGCCTAGCATCTGGGAGCTTTTCGAACAGACTCTAGACCTTTTCTCAACAAAATTCTATTTAACCCATAAGATTCTAAAGAAAATATCAAAAAGCAAGAAACCCAGGATTTATAAGGGCTATGCGTTGCTAGAATAAGTTGACGATCGAAGGTGGTGATTAATAAATTGGCAGAAGTAAGAGTAGGAGAAGGCGAATCAATAGAGGCTGCGCTTAGAAGATTTAAGCGTGAAGTTCTCAAGGCCGGAATTATTTTAGAAGTTAAAAAACGTAAACACTACGAAAGCCCAAGACAAAGAAGAAAACGTAAAGCTGAAGAAGCTAAACGTAAGGCAGTTTTTAACGCAAATAGACCCCCGAGATCTGGTAATGGTAGCGGCGGCAATGGCGGTAACTCTCGTGGAGACAATCCACGCGATAACCAAGGCGGCGGCGGTTACGGCGGTGGCAACCAAGGTGGCGGAGGCTATCGTGGCGGCGACAACCAGGGCTACGGCGGCGGTGGTTACCACAACAACAATAGATAAGGAGCTTATATGCCTCACAGAGAGGCTTTAAAAGCTATTAATTTAGAAAAAATCTACGAATCTCGCAAGGTAGTTGACCAGATTAGTTTCAGTGTCGCTCCTGGCGAGATAGTGGCTTTGTTGGGTCCTAATGGAGCCGGCAAGACGACTAGCTTTGATATGGTCGTAGGTTTAGTTAAACCTAATGGAGGTCAGATCTTCTTAGGTAGCAGAGATATCACTAAGCTCAAAATTCATGAGCGCTCAAAATTAGGCATAGGTTACTTAACTCAAGAACCAAGTGCATTCAGAGCTTTAACCGTAAGAGAAAATTTAGAACTTGTATTAGAGATGCATGGATTCTCTAAAGCCAAAATTGATCAGAAGATCACAGAAATTCTAGAAGAATTCAGTATCCTAAGGCTTGAAGATTCACTGGCGATCAGTCTTTCAGGTGGTGAGCGTAGAAGATTAGAAATCGCTCGTGTGCTTGTTACTGACCCTAAGTTTATTTTATTGGATGAACCTTTCACTGGTATAGATCCAATTGCAATTGAAGACATTCAATTAATTATCAAAGATCTTTGTAAGAAAAAAAATATTGGACTTCTAATCACCGATCACAACCCGGCTGCAACACTTTCAATTACTGACAGAGCTTATATAGTTACTGACGGTAAAATTATTCGCGAAGGAACATCAGAAGAAATTGCGGCTGATGAAATTGTTAGGAAGTTTTATCTAGGTGAGAATTTTAGGTTGTTGGTGTAGAAAGCTGTTGAACTAAAGTTCTTCTATTGTTTAATCTATAATTGCTTTCTATTGAATTCTTCGCATTATCGAAAAAAGCTTTTAATAATTCATAGCATTGATTACTTTCTAAGTTTTCTCTTGTGGCTAAAGTTTTTATGAAATGAGCATATTGATAATTGAAGAATTTCAATTCATCATCATTATTGAATCGATTATATGGAATCAAGTAATTGAGACTACTCGATATTTCAGAAATGTTTGCTAATCTATCGTAGTATTTATCAGAAGAACTTTGTATAAGGTTATCGATTATTTTTTCTAGATTTTTAGGATTAGTTTTGATTATTTCTGAGAGAGTTTTATATAAGCTTTCTAATTTTACCTTTGCTTCTATACCAGTAGAAGTATTGTCAAACATAAGATCTCCAAGTGTTTTACAAATCATACGCTCGAGTTGGAATTTACTTTCAGGAGTCAAATTCTTAAATAAAATATTTGACTTTCTTATACTTTCAGAAATTATTAGAAACTCAGTATATTTTTTCCCAATAATTTCGGATGAGTAGGTTGTTAAACTATGTAGGAAACCAGCTTTACTTAGATAGGGTATTGGTGAAAGACTTAATCCTGCTGCCCCAGTTACAGTTGTTGCCAAAAAATCTCTTCGATTGTGATGTAAACCCATTATCACTATTGTAGCTTTAAGCTGCTTGTGTAGCTAGAGTGTTTCCATTAACTTTAGCTGCTTGTTGAATCAATTTGAAATCTTTTTCACTTACCCGTGACTTAGTCCCTGAGCTCATTTGTGATATGCCATCTAATAGCGCTAGTTCTTTAGGTAAGGGCTTATTAGCTTCGGCAATAGGTCTGACAATGGTAGTAGATCTATTTTGAGATTGAAGATTTTTTAAATACTCTTCTTTTTCTGAAGCAGTAGAAAAAGTTGTATCAGTCACTAATTTTGGATCACCTTTTGCCTTTAGCTCATCATTGTTGTTCTGCGTGACAGTATGACATTCAATTCGCTTGTAATTTAAATCATTAGTATTAGAATTTGGACTAGGATCAATTTGAGATGCTACTGCAAGTAAATCAAATCCCTGAGCTTGGTATAGACCTTCAATAATTTTGTGCCTAATTTCATTGAAATCAATTCCAAGTTTTTGAGCCTCTTCCATAGAGAAAAATGGCAGAACTTTATCAAGTGAATAATATTTTTTGAAGCGCTGTTCAAGAGCTTTGATCTCCTCTTCAGTTGCATCAGCTTTAATAACTTTAATGTTTGCTCTAATTAACATCATGTATGAATCAGTGATGGCAAGCGCTTTTGGAGCTTTTTCAAATTGACCTGTGACAGGATCTTTTTGGAAAATAACTACACTGTGGTAATGGTTACTATATAAACCTCTAATAAGTTCGGATAAGCTCTCACCTTTTTCTCCATTCGGTTCTGCAGTTTGATCTGGGTTATATAGTTCTTTATATTTTCTTGCACCTAGTAAAGTATTTGGTGAACCAAAAGTTCTTGGAATAGCACCAAGTGTCTTTGAGTAAAATCTTTTGATAGCTCCCTTGCCACCAAAATAATTGGCAAGAGTTGTTTTACCGTCTAAGGTCATAACTAAAGTATTACCATCATCACTAAGAACAGCTTTATTGTGACGGTACTCTTCTTCACTAAGAATTTTATGACGGTTCAGAATCTTTATTAATTCAGGCGCAAGATCCTTGTCTTCTAAAGTGATTTTTTTGAAGCTGTAATTTTTTAATTGAGCTACTTGAGGCGTAGAGGGTGCTTGATGTAATACAGTCATTGACTGGTTTGCACTTGAGGGCGTGCTTGCCACAGTATTCAAGCCTGTGGTTGCGGTAGTTGTTGCTACTGATGAACCAATAGCGTTAGTAGAAGTTGAACTAGTTACAGAACTAACAGTCATTTATGTTGTTGGAACCGGTGCTGGCTTTCCTTCTACAACAGTTTTAGGTGTTAGTTGAGCATTAAACTTAGCAATAGATTCTGCATTCTTTTCAGGCAATCCAATTGCATAGTTTGCAATAACTTCTTTATCAGTTGGGAAACTATTTCCTTCAGCTAATTGTGCCCATGCAACTGGGAAAGCAAATTCTGGATTGATAGGTCCAAGTTTTCCAGATCTTGCTATTGTCATTTGATTGATTGCATTTGGTTCCACTTCGCTCAATGAAGCAAAGCTGCCATCTTTCTTCTGTACTGGATGTTTCCAATCAAGCGTTGCATAACCGATATCATTTGATTCAGCAAAGCGAGCTTGTCTTAGATTACCTGGGATGAAGACTGTATTTGCTGCTTTGCTTAAATCATCTTTATTTTGTTCTCTTTCTGCTTTAAAGAAAGCTTCTGTACCTTGATGAAGTATTGAAGTTAGAAGAGCTGGGTTCTTCGCTGTATTGCCGTTAGGGTTAGCAATAACTTGATCCATTAGGTAAGTTTGTTGTAAGCCTTTAATTGCTTTCTCCGCTTTTTCTGCAAAAGGTTTTAAGTCTGTATTATTTGTTACTTCTTCTGGGAATTTTCCAAGAGAATCAATAATCATTATTACTTCTGGCTCTTTTTGGAATTTACCGTCTACTTTCTTGAATATTGATAAAGCTCTGTAATCACCAGCTTTTAAGGAGTTCGCTATATGCTTAGGTGGTTCTAGATTGAAAGCTGAAGGATTTTTTGCTTCGCTTTCTTCTTGTTTAGTTTTAACCCAATTAAGTCCATAACGATTCTGTTTGCCACTTAGCCAACCGAACATCCAATTGAGAGTTCCATTATTGAATTGTTGTTTGTATGAAGTTTTTCCATCGCAAAGAGTGACAACTGTTTCGCCATCTTTACTCTTCATTGCAAAATTAGTAGTACTATCTCCAGCATATCTATTAAAGATGTATTGTTCTTCTTCACTAAGATTTGCTACTGAACCTTTGTTCAGTATTTCAAAGTCGATATTTTTATCTGCTAATTTAACTGGTTCAAGAGGAGTTCCTAATTTCGCATTTAATGCTGCAGCTTCAGCTCTCATTCTTTCTGCTTCTGCATTTACAGTAGTTGAAGTTTGTTTTGTTTCCGCTTCTGCTGTTTTGTTTGTTGCATCTGGGCCCGTTACAGGCTTCTCTGCTACCGCTGTTTTACTTCCAAAACCAAAAATACCCATATTCTTTTTTAACCTTTTGTTTCGATTTCCCTTAGAGAATTATATTATACATGTAATTATACATTACCTGTAAGACGAATTATTGTTGGGATATTATTTTTTAAAATTGCCGGAGGGGAATTGTCAGTTTACCCAAAGTCCGAGAACCAGCATGGCTATTGAAAAATTTAAGCATTACTCAATGTTTAGATAGCTGAAATTAGCTTAGCCATGCTGTTATAATCTCATACCCGTGGGTCAAATAAGAGGCTCTTAGAACCCCACTTTATATAAAGAGACAACTAATGGTAACCAAATCTGATAAACAAGAAACAGTAGCAGAACTTAAAGACAAGTTCTCTAGAGCAAAGTCAGTGTTTAACACTAAGCAACTTGGCCTTTCAGTTAAATTAATTACCGCTCTACGTAATGAAGTAAGACCATTAGGTGCTGAATTCAAAATTGCAAAAAATACACTTTTTAAAAAAGCTGCTGAAGGTACAGACTTCGAAGCATTAACTAAAGATCTAAAAGGCACTACTGCATTTCTTTTTTGTTATGAAGATGCAATTAGTCCTGCAGGCAAAATGAAGAAATTCTCAGCTGCAAACAAAAACAGTATAGAAATTCTTTCTGCATTCTTTGATGGTGAGACTCTTGATCAAGCTAAAGCAGAGAAAGTAGCAAGCCTTCCTTCTAGAGAAGTTATTCTTAGCCAAATTGCTGGCATGCTTGTACAAAACACCCAATCTATCGCATACATTTTTAGTGAGCTTGGTAAAAAAGAAGATCAAGCTGCAAAATTAAAAGATTTTATCGTTGAAACTGCCGTGGGCGCTTCAAGTGGAGACGAAAACAAAGAGGAGCCAAAGGCAGAATAGTAAAGCTTAAGCAAAGTAAAAACAACGAGAGGAAAAAATATTATGAGTAAAGTAATGGATGTATTAGAGTCAATTTCAGGTTTAACAGTTTTAGAAGCTGCTGAATTGAAAACAGCAATGGAAGAAAAGTTCGGTATCACGGCTGCATCAGGTGTAGCAATGGTTGCTGCTGCTGGTGGCGGTGAAGCTGCTGCTGAGAAAACTGCTTTCACTGTTGAACTTACAAGTGCTGGTTCTCAGAAAATTGGTGTTATCAAAGTTGTTCGTGAGATTACTGGCTTAGGACTTAAAGAAGCTAAAGATCTTGTAGAAGCAGCTCCAAAAGCTCTTAAAGAGAATGTTGCTAAAGAAGAAGCTGATTCAATCAAAACTAAACTTGAAGCTGCTGGTGCAACAGTTACTCTTAAGTAATTAGTATTTAAATAATTTTGAATGATAAAGAGTTGCTTTCGGGCAGCTCTTTTTTTTGAGACCTGTTGTGAAAGCGGAACTTGAGTTAAACTAAATTATATGTGTACTAGAGGTATTCAATTAGGCGGCGATCTTGATAACTTGGCTTATGCTAAGCAGGAAGAATTTGATGCTGTCTTGAAAAAGTTTTGTGCCACTAAGAATTGCAAGCCAGATACTGCAATGCGTTGGGCACTACAGCGTGCATTAAATGAAGAAGCGAGAACTTTTATTCGTGGCAAAATGCAAGAATATTTCAACTCCCAAGTCGGTCTTATATAAGCGTGAGCCTTTCGCAAAGTCCCATCTGCTGCGTTTGTATGATAAATATCGAAATCCTTTAGTAGGAT
>CAZFCF010000016.1:0-49334 GCA_964517685.1 uncultured Gammaproteobacteria bacterium
GAGTTTCACTGTCTTCTTTTAGTTCCCTACTTTACACAAACTTGAGGTAGAACCTGGCGGTTTTCAATATCTCCCTCTCCGCCATTAAAATAAAATCCGCGGGCTCAGGGCGGCTAACATATAGAATTATAAATTTCAATATGTTAGATATGGAAAATCAATCGGATTTATTGTTCCGTCTGGCCAGCGCAACTGATGAAGATATCGTCTTTGAGATATTTAAAAAATCTCCCACATATTTTCTGCGCGTTGATAATGCTCTCCCTACTATGGAGACGGCTCGCAAGGAAATAACCTGTAGACCGACGAAACTCTCTGCAGCTTTTCATAAAGAATTTCTGATTCTTTATAACCAAGGCGAGCCTATAGGCGTGGCTGAATTGCTTGCTCACCACCCAGAAGAAAACATTGCTTATATCGGACTCCTTCTTCTCATTGAGTCTCTTCAACGATGCGGACTAGGCAGTGCCGCTTACGAATTGCTAGAAAAATATTGCATCCAAAAATACAACATACGGCATTTTCGCTTGGGCGTTTCGGATGATAACGATGTTGCTGTGTTCTGGTGTAAAGCTGGCTTTGCTCCCAATGGTCGCACTTATGAACATCAAGGAGTTAATCGCATAACTCGCGTAATTGAATATGAGCGCGTATGTTTATAACTTGAATTTCTGCCATCTCAAAGCCATTTACTCATTTGTTTTCAATAACTTATTTTTTGCTATTTCAATAGATTGATGCAATTTTGCTTGCAACAGCTCTTTGGAAGGCAGTTCTGTCAAATATTCGGCAATTCTGATATTGCTTTGACTTAGTTGCAAAAGTTCTATATGTTCTTCATGTTTACCTGTTCCTGTACATAAAATTAATCCAATAGGTGAGTTCTCATGTTCAAGACATTCATATTTTTCTAGATAGCGGAGATATAGTTCAAGTTGCCCTTTATATCCAGCTTCAAACTCACCTATCTTCAGGTCAATTACTATCAGTGATTTAAGCCTACGATGATAGAAGAGTAAATCAATATAGTAATCACGAGTATCAATAGTAATTCTTTTTTGCCTAGCGATAAAAGCAAAATCTTGCCCTAATTCGATAATGAATTTTTGTAATTCTATTAGGATGGCTGATTCCAAATCTTTTTCTGAGTATGCTTCTCTTAGACTGAGAAAATCCAAAAAATAAGGATCTCTAAAGACAAGTTCTGGTGATAGTTTCTTTTCTTTGCGTAACATTTCTAGATCGTTTTTGATAGTTTCATCTGGTTTTTTGGAAATAGCCGTTCTCTCAAAAAGCATAGAATTAATGCGTTCACGAAGCTGCCTTACAGACCAATTTTCAAGCCTACAAAGTTCTATATAAAAATCTCTTTTAAGGGAATCTTTAATAGTAATTAATTGTTTGAAATGAGACCAAGTCAATTCTGCACACAGTGTGTGCAGAATGTTTTTGTCAGAGAAAACCTCAATAAAGTGTAAACAATACCATAATTGTCTTTCACTCCATCCTGTACCATATTGAAGTGTTAAACGTTCTGCAAGCTCAGCTATAACTTGTTTCCCATATTCAGCTCGCTCACCCTTTAAAATCTCTATATGAATTTTTTGTCCTATTTCCCAATATAGAAGCGTCATTGCCGAGTTAACTGTAATGGCAACTGACTGACGAGTTGAGTCAATTAATGTTTGTAGATCTTTGAATAGAGTATCTGTAAAAAGTTTTCCTGTTGAATTCATAGTAAATCCATTCTATCCAGTATCCTGGACAAATTAAGAATTCACGAAAAGGTTAAGTTAATAACCAAAGTAATTGTCGTATCATTGATACGACAATTTAGCTGGGTTAATTGTCGCGACACTGTCACGACAATCTGTTCATCTTGGGTAAATTCTTGTTACAATCAGCATTTCAATGAATAAATATTTGAAAAAAGTCTTAGTGTTTTTATTAGTTGTAAATGCTTCATGCCTTTTACAATCCTGCTCACTAAATAACAGCTCAGGTTTTAAACCTAATGAATTAGAAGCACAAAATCTTGTTTTGAGTTCAGCAGAATTAGGTAGTTATAATCTTTTGTTCAATGTACCTAAAGGTTGGAAGAATGTTTTCCACAATGATTTGCCAGGTGGTTTTATTACTGAGTACGTTCCTCAGAAGCAAGATATTGCATCTTGGGAAGATATGATTTCGCTGACGCTGAAAGGTGTTGCTTTCACTCCTGATTATAAAGAAGCGCATGAGATTATACTGGCATCAAGTCCACTGAATGAAAATACTTGTAAGAATTTCAAACGTTCTGAATTGAAAGACTATGAACAAAATGGTTTGAAAACAATTGAGCACTATATTGAATGTCCTTCAACTTCATTTAGACCGGGAGCTGGTGAAGCAATGCTTTACAAAAATATTCTTGCAGGGGATAAAGTTGGTTTAATAACAGTTTGGAGATCTTGGAAAATAAAAGATCAAGCAGATCTGCAAAGAGCCAGAAATGAATATACTAAATATACTGAGCTGTTTAGGCAGATTGATTTGAAGAAATATAATTAGGAATTAATTTGTGCAGGAGCTGCCTGCACAATTAAAAAGACAGATATTCCAATTTGTGCAGCAAGCTGCTGCACAATTAGGTGTCCTTATTTGCAAAGAGCAAGAGGAGTATGCAATATACTAAATAAAGCATGAAAGCAGAAGTAATTAGCATCGGTACTGAATTAATCATCGGTCACACAGTGAACACCAATGCTACTTATATCTCTGAGCGTCTTAGTGAAATTGGTATCAGTGTTTTTTATCACACTAGCGTTGGTGACAACGAAGGCAGAATTATTGAATGTCTCAACTTAGCTTTCTCGCGTTCTGATTTGGTAATTTGCACTGGTGGACTGGGTCCTACTGATGATGATATTAGCCATGATGTCATTGCTAAGGCACTTAATAAAGCTCTAACTGAAGATTCTCGAGAGCTGCAAATTCTTGAAGAAAAGTTTCATCGCATTGGTACCACCGAAATTCCACAAATCAATTATCGTCAAGCGCGAGTAATAGATGGGGCTACTGTAATTCCAAATCCTATCGGCACTGCAATTGGTATGCAAGTCAAACAAGGAAACTCAATTCTAATGAGCTTCCCAGGTGTGCCTTCGGAAATGGAAACAATGCTTGAATCGCAAATTCCTTCTTTGCAAGCAGAATTATCCAAGCGTGGTTTAGATGGCATCATCAAATCTAAGCGCGTAAAACTTTTTAATATTACTGAATCGAAGATGGCACAGATGATTCTTGATCATTACTTGCAGCTTGGTAAAGCAAATCCATTTATGAATGCTAATCCATCTCTTGCTCCCTATGCCACTCTGGGAGAGACTTATCTCAGAGTTACTGCCTCTGCCAAAACTCATGATGAAGCAGATAAATTAATTCATGAAACGGTTACTGATCTCTATAAATTATTTGCAGAAAATATTTATGGCTTCGATGATGATTCAGTGCAAAGTGTCTTAGCTGCAAACCTGCTTAAGCACAATCTTTCAATTGCCTTTGCTGAATCTTGTACTGGTGGGCTTGCAAGTAAACTTATGACAGATATTCCTGGCGCGTCGAAGTTTATCAAATTTAATTTAGTAACTTATTCTAATGAATCAAAAATGAAACTCTTAGGTGTCAAAGAAGAGATCATAAATCAGCATGGAGCGGTATCGGTTGAATGTGCGGAAGCTATGGTTCAAGGTCTTGCCAAGATCAGTGGTTCTGAGATTAATGTCTCGATTACAGGCATTGCGGGCCCTGATGGTGCCACTGAAGGTAAACCAATCGGCACTATCTATATAGGTATAGCTATCCACATACCAGGCAAGAAGGATTTTCTTTATAGTAATAGGCTTGATTGGCGTAATCGTCCTCTTACTCGCGAGCAAGTGCGGGAACTTGCTTGTACAAAGGTTTTCTGGCTGGTAAACAGGTTCTTAAAAGAGTTTGTATAAAGCCATAATCATATTTTTTCTAAATAATTGACCCCTACCTTTAATTGGTAAAATATGACGAGAGGAAATTATTATGTCTAAGAAAATTAACCCAGATAAGCAACAAGCAGGTAAAAAAAGAGCAGCTAAAGTAGCAAAAAGAAAGGCAAAGAAAGCTTAATTAATTATCCTTGGAAATTCCAATTTTAAATTTAAAAGCTCAGTACGATAAAATCCAAAACGAAATAGAGAAAGTTGTTTTGGATGTATTGCGCTCTGGTCATTATATACTCGGTCCAAATCTAAATGCTTTTGAGAAGGAAGCAGCAGAATTTCTTGGAGCTAAGCATGCGATTGGTTGCGCGAATGGTTCTGATGCATTGCATATAGCTTTAAGAGCACTTGATGTAGGACCCGGTGATGAAGTTATTACTACAGCATTTACCTTCGTAGCGACAGCAGAAGCGATCACACAAACTGGCGCAACGCCAGTCTTCACTGATATCAATATTGATACTTACAATATCGATCCTCTAGATATTGAGAAAAAAATTACTAACAAAACTAAAGCAATTATCGTAGTGCATCTTTATGGTCAAGCTTGTGATATGGATGCTGTCATGCAGATCGCGAAAAAATATAATTTGCGCGTGATTGAAGATACTGCACAAGCATTTGGAACGCAGTTGGGATCTAGGTTTGCGGGCACAATAGCTGACATCGGAACTTACAGTTTCTATCCAACTAAGAATCTTTCTTGTGCAGGTGATGGCGGTATGCTTACTACTAATAGTGCTGAGCTTGCTGAAAGACTTAAACGAATTAGAGCGCATGGTTCTTCAAGACGTTACTATCATGATGAGTTTGGTGTAAACAGCAGGCTTGATGAAGTTCAAGCAGCGATTCTCAGAATCAAACTCAACTATATCCAAGAGTGGAATGAAGCGCGCGCAAAAATCGCCGCTAAATACACTGAAGCTCTGAAGGATCTTTCCAATGCAGAGTTTAAAATTATTCCTCCTGCGATTGTTAATGGCACTCATATTTTCCATCAATATACTATTCGTATAGAACTCGCAGCTAGTAAGGACTTAAGTGAACATGCTAAATTGCGTGACTTAATCAGAGGTACTTTTAAGGCAAACGGCATCGCCTCTGAAATCTACTATCCATTACCATTGCATATGCAAAAACTTTATCAAGACCTCGGTCATAAAGAAGAGGATTTCTATAATTCATTACTGGCATCGAAGTCTATACTTTGCTTGCCAATTTATCCTGAGCTTAGTGCTGAGCAAGTTGATTATGTTTGTGAGAATTTGCGTAAGTCAGCTTCGCAGAAATTTACTGCGTTGGTATAGATCAAATGCCGTCATTGCGAGGAGCGCAGCGACGTGGCAATCCACACTACCGAAATCTTGGCAGTATGGATCAATTTGTACTAATTTAGATTAAGCAACTTCAGGCTGCTGCATTTGCTGCAGGCCTAGAAAGCTCAATAATGCTAGAAGAAGGCCGATGTAAAGAATGGCGACTATTGTCATTATTGCCTAGGCAACCATTCCCTCCACAACTATCACCAACCGATGAATTATGATTCATTGGTTGTGAAAATCCTACTGCTGAGTCTCTTCTTGATAAAGTTTCTTTAGTAACGCTAGGGCACCATTCCGATGCGCTGAGATGCAGCATCACTTATGTGTTTTTTATCCAGACCTAACATTCTACGTAAAGCATCTGGATCTCTAGGCAATCCTCTTAACGTCATAAAACTTATTCTATCAGCTTCAATCATTGCCTTTCGCGAATTTAATATTCCAGAGAATAATCTATGGCCTGCTTTTACATATTTTTTATAATGTAATTCCGTGATAAAGCCATATACGGCAATGTGAATTTTCGATTTCTCAATTTTATTGATCGGAATTATCTTGTTAATTCTTAATTCGCAAATTAATTTTGAAAAATTTTTGCTAGAATAATTTTCCAATTTAGATGAAACCAAGGGGGGAAATATGGTTCAGTTTAATTTTTTAGTTATAGCTATTGGCATAATTTTTTCGCTTTTTCTTTACAGCACTTTTATTAGTTTTCAGAAATTTCATGATCGTGTGAATCCTTTTAGGAATTGGGACTTGGCAAGTTTAGCTTCGGCCAATCGTGTGAGTAAAGAATCGAGTGAATTTCTGAGTGCTTTGCAAGAATCTTACAAACTTAGTATTGAAGCTTTCCAAAGCAATAGCACTACTCTGGACTTGCAAGCCGAGACGCGAAACGCGCTTCTTGAGCAGTTTTCAACGAAGCTTACTACAGCTCTGCCGAGCACAATTAACCAAGGTTTGAATTTCAATAATGCAAATGGTTTAAATGATAAACAAAAATATCAAGATTACACTTACAGTTTGATTCATTCAAACTATGTTCCAGCCAGCATTGTAGCTGAGGATAAAAAATATACTTCGACTTTAATCAGTGAAGATAAAGTTTCTAGCACTGTCGATCCTCAAAAAATCACCACTCTAAATGATTCAGGTAAATTAAGAGTCACAGAAAATCTTTTACAAACTTTGCTTGGTGCCAATGCTGCCGAAATTATTAAAGCTAACCAAAGCCACTTTGCTACTGAGATTGCAGACGATGGACTTGATGTGGCGACTTTACCAACTGGTGTGAAACTAAATATCAAATATGATTCTGATCTTGCTGCCGATAAAACTAAAATTCGTGAAACTAAATTAATTTCAACTGCTCAAATTAGAATAGCTGAAACTACGATTAATACTGTTGTACCTGCGCCGTCAGTTACACCACCTGCTCTTCCGCCGGTAACTAACCCACCGCCAGTGATTCCTAATCCACCACCAACTAGCCAGCCGCCAGTTACTCCGATTATTAATCCAGTTCCTAATCCACAGATTACGGAAATCGAATTTAGTTTAATTCCTGCTGATAAACGTGCGATTGTTTATGATCCCACAAAGCCAATCAATAAGGATAATCCGATTCGCATCATCAATACCAAAGAAGGCGGTTACTCAGTTCTTTATGTTGCTGATGATGGTTATATCAACGTTGGTATAGGTGATGCTAAGGTAAACAGCGTGAACACCGTTAAGGGTACTCTGAATGCCAATACTACATTCAGCTCAGCAACTCTTACTTTAGTGGATGAGAATGCAAATACTAACCTCGCTAATTCTTCGGGCTATTCAATTAAAATGGATACTCTACCTCGCGGTAAGAAACGTTACACCACTACTGATACAGCCTTTGTAGTCAATGGCATTATTATTCCAAAAGGCTTTGTTATAGTTGGCACCAAAGCCCCAGAAACTGGTGGTAGACCTGGTTTGAATAAGTTTGATGATTTTAGAGTTTATGATCCAGAGTCAGGAGCCTTGATTACTTACTTCGGAGCAAATGCACTCAATGATAAAAATAAATTTGAATGCCGCTCTGGGTCTTGTTTTGATTTCAATAAATTTTATACCGCACCAGGCACAAAACATATGGGCGCAGATTTATATGAATTTTTCTCTGTAGCACAATTATTTCCCGGCAAAACTGCAAGCCAAGCAAACCAGCTTTGGATCAATGTTCAGAGTGATATCGAACGCGACACAAAACTCAACATCAATTCTGGCAATGAACCTTGGCAAGATCATATTCTCAAAGAACTTAATGATGATGAGATGGTTTATCTAGGTCATGAGCTGCGTTACGCAGACTTAGCTATGGTGAAAAAAATCTTTGGTTTTCAAGATGTAGTCTACAAGGACGACAATGCTCGTAAGTTGGATGATGCACAGTTTGGTGCTTTGTTGGATTATGCGCGGGCGAAGGAAGATTATTGGAAGAAACAAAAATATAACAATAATACGGCAGCTTTAAATCAAGCAAAGCAAACAAGAGAAGAAGCCAAAGTAGTTTATGAACAAAGTCGTCTTGAATTTAATAACTATATGAAATATGGTACTTTGCCAGATAGAATGAAACCTGCTCAAAGCTCTACTAATACTGCAACTCAACCCAGTACTAGTACAGGCAATAATCCTAGTCCTGCAAAACCAGCTGCATCTGGTTCAAATACCAATGGCAACACAAAAGACAATGACAATAAGAAAAATAATGATTCTAAACAAGGAGGCAAAAAGAAAAAATAGAATTAAAATCTTTAAATATGAGAAAAGTTTTTTTACTAATAAGCTTGTTTTTACTTTCTAATTTAGTTGTAGTTGCTAAATCTAAAGTAGTTAATCTATCTAATCGAGGTATTAGCGATGTTTCAGGATTACATTTTAGAGAAGGTGTAGTAAAAATCAATCTTAATAAAAATCAAATTGTAGATTTGACAGAACTCAGCCTGCCAGCAAGTTTGAAAATCCTTAGTGTAGGTATTAATAAAATTCAAGACCCATCAACTTTATCTGTAAATTCAAATTTAGAAGAATTATATTTTTTCTTTAATGAAATTGAGACTATTGAAAACTTTAAAATTACTTTTAATTTAAAAAAATTATATTTAGATGAAAATAAAATTTCTACATTTAATGGGATTGATTTTACTGAAAGTAATTTAGTTGTTTTGGATTTTTTCAATAATCAATTTACAGAAATTAACCACTTACCTTTTCACAATCAAATGACTATTTTAAGTTTTGGCTCTAATGAATTAATTAAATTCAATGGCACTAACTTAAACAACAATCTAGATCAGCTTTATATAGGTGCAAATAAATTTCAAGATTACACTCTTGTAAAACTACCGCAAGGTCTCAAGCATCTTGATATTGGTGGTACTTCTCACAGCCTTGATTTCAGTAACCTCATCTTGCCTGAATCTCTTGAAAGTTTAGACCTATCTTTTACGATTATGGGCAATGAAGATTTAGCGACATTGAATTTACCGCCGAATCTTCAGAAATTAGATTTGCGCATAAATCAAATTGATAATCTGGGTTCATTAAATATTCCTACGAGCCTTACTCTTATTGATTTACGCAAGAATCCTATTACTAAGCAGGAACGGAAAGCTATTTTGCAAAAGGCTAAGCAAGAACACCCAGATCTAAAAATACTTTTCGATAAGTAATTCTAGGGCTATCCAGGATACTGGACGATGATTTTCGAAGAATTTCTGAAAAGCCCTTGACATCTGCTTAAGCGCTTATCTATAATGTAATCCAAGTTTAATTTTATTCGGGGAGGGATGAATCATATCAACGATTTCAAATAGTACTCATTTTACGGAAGGGACTTCAATCGAGCAAGGTATAAGGCGCTTATGGCAAAAACATAAGTTTGCTGATTCAGGTAAACTTACTTATAACAGTGATCCAGTTTTTACTTCTATAATTTCCATTCCTTGGTCTAAACTTACGCGCACTCAGTTCATTGATCAATTTACAAAAATTCTAAACAGTCATTTCTTTGCTCTCATGTTCAAAGGAGATTTTAGTTTTCTATCCGAGCTAATCAAAAAACACAACGTGACTTTTGAAGATCTTCAACAATCAGAAAAAGAACTAATAAAAGTTCAAGCTCACGACAAGCCCTATAAAAAGACTGGCTATGAAGCTTTGATCCATTTTCTTAAAACTATTAGCGGTTATAAGTTTTTCTTTGGAGGATAATTTATTTTGTCAATGTAGGCTTACTTTTTGATAGGGTTAATCTTCTGAGGATAATATTTAAAAATATCAGTTCTTTAACCTTTAACCTATTCTTAGTGAGGATTTGGGAATATTTATCAAGATTCAAAGAATTTACAGTCTTAAGCTTTACTTTAGGTAAAAGCCCTTGCTAGAATCTTAAATAATTATGCCTACTCCAAAAACAGGTTTTATCAATAATATTGGAACTACAGTTAGAAGAACTATAGCAGGCCCTTTAATGGCTGCGGCCGCATTAGGAGCTGGTCCAGAATTGGCTTCAGGGAAGGAACCAGCTGCTGCCATCAAAACTAGTTCTGCTGCTGAATCAACTGTCGATGCATTTGTAGGGAATTCAACAACCGGAAAATTACTTGCAAAGCCGCGTGGTAAAGAAGTTGCGGCAGCTAAAATTGATGATGTACAAACAGTGGAAGTTAAACCATGGCAAGATTTTGCAAAAACGCCTCCTCGTAACGAAACCGAAAGAATCATTGAGAAAGCGATTTCAGAAAAGTTTATACCAAATGAACTTAATCACATAAATCAGATTTTAGATAGATCTAAACGTTTATATCCTAGTCAATTTAAAGGATTACTTGCTAATTTAAAATTTTTAAATGACCGCAATTTATTATCTACCGATGATATAAAAAACTTTTTAAGTTCGGAAAGTTTGGCAACATCATTAGTTGCTACAAGATACTTAAAAGCAATGTTTGAACAAAACAATAATCCTGAGAATATTAAAAAAGTTGCTAACAACTTATCAAATTATTCAGCGTTAGTCCCTGATTTAAGTAAATTAGATTCAGATCAAGCTAAAAAAATTGAGCAAGATTATGTTGATGGAGTTAAAAGCTTAGTTTCTAAAAATCCTGTGAATCAGAATACGGCTGGTCTAAATTAACACCTGTAGGTGTTAATTCCATCTGCGGCACAGCTACTTCAGGACTTGCAGGTGGTGTAGTCACGTTCGGCATATTTATAAATGGATCATTATTCTGAACTCCATCAAGACTTTGATTCCCGCCAATATTCTGATTTCCAAAATTATTATTGATAGTACCGAAGTTAGGTCCACTGTTTGCTCCTGGGCCTATCGCAGTACCAGCACCTGTCCCAGGTAATGAGTAAGCGCCGGCTCCGCCAGAACCACCGCCAGAGTTTGTTTCAGAAGCAGGATCTTTAGTATCGCCACCGATTTTTTCTTTGGTGTCAGCGCGAGATTTATCAATTTCTGTTTGAAGACCGTGTCCACCATTTTTTACCAGGTCACCAAATCTACTATCTCCATCAGTACCTGAATTAGGAACGCTTGTAGAGTTACTAGCATCGGCAACTTGAGTTCCTTTAGAACTGGTTTGTGCTGAGCTTTTGCTAGAACTAAGATTTTTTTTGACAGCTGAATTTGCAATGCTGCCAGAACTTTTAGTTTTAGAAGCTTCTTCTCTTGCCTTCTCGGGAATTAGAACATTTACGCCCGAAGCGTTGAGTTCATCTTTTCCGTCTTTTCGCAAAGAACTTGAAATAGCAGGGTTCGTGGCCGGGGCACTTAATTTAGGACTTAGATTTGGTGTGAATGATAGTGACATTTTTTTAACTTCCTCAATTTTTGTATATGAAAATACCTATTAGTTAAAATAAGATCTACAACTAATAAACAAATTTGAGTTAATTTTGAGTTAAAAACAGTGAATTCACTTAGAAATGGCTTTGCTAAGCCAAAATTGAGCGTATTTACCTAATAGCACTGGGCTTTTCGAAACCCTCATGTAAGCCCCTAACTAAAAAATTTTTGGCTTAAGAAATTTTTTTTAACCATTCCAAAAAATTCAACATCTTAGATCAAAGTACATGAAACCTCGATACAGAGAAGCTTTCATTCGCATATTACCAAATATATCTGTCCATTATTCGGGACAATATATGCTTTAAAGCCTTTTAAATTAAGTAACTTTAACTTGACTTTTATTTCTTGGAAACTGTAAAATAATTTGTAAATTAGTTAAGAGCTTAACTGATATGGCCCGGTTGTAAAAGTGAAGCTTGAACCAGGTCTGAAAAAAGAGGAGGAGGAAATTATGGGAGATGCGTTAGCACTCAATCCAGGTTACGGTCTTAGTAAGTTTGATCTGATTGCTGGAACTGCTAAAAATTTGGCAGCTAATATAAGCGCAGGTGTGAGTAAAAAATTTATGCCAGCCAAATCGGCAACTAAAGAACTTCATACTGCATTGCCATTGGCAATCAAAGCTGACTTAATAGAGTGCACTAGAGACTATGTGAAAGTTTTAGAGGGACATGGTGTTACTAAGCTTATTAGAGAATTAGAAGCCGAAGATGATGGAGATGTCGGAGTAACGATATTAAAGTTATCGAATCAAGCTAAGTTAGCTATTGATGCTAATCCTTCATTGAAAAAAACTATTGAATCTTTAAAAACAGAAATAGCTAGCTATGCTGGAGCAAAAGGTCATAGCCCTTATACTATGATTCAATTAATTAGAGATGTTATAGAAACAGAAATACAAAATCTACATTTAGGTTTCTTTACAGGATCTCTTATAGCTGCAGGACTCGCTGGTGCATTAGGTTGGGCAACCGATGTCGCAGAGAAGTATGCGACGCCACCGCCAGCCCCACGTCCACCGTCACCACCACCACCGTCCCCGCCACGGAAAAAGAAGTAAGAAATTAATTCCCCTGAACTGGAGCTCCCCCGCTCCAGTTTTTTTTAGATCAATTAAGAGCAAGCGTAACAAGCAGAAAGGATTTGCAGAGGTAGGTTCTAAGTTTCATTCTTATGGATAAAAATTTAAATGTAATCAATGATTGGATTATTGTTTTAGATGAAGCGATTTCACCACAGTTATGTGATGAATTAATTCAGCATAGTAAAGATCATTTAAAGTCATCTGGAATTCTTGGTGATCAAATTGAAAACTATCGAACCAGTTCAGATTATTTTTTTGCAGCTGCTACCGATCTTACTAAAAGTCTTGATGAGATCGTTGCTGATTTCACTTCATTGGCTTTGGCTAATCAAGAACTATTGTCGATAATCAAATATACAGTTGGACAAGAGTATAAAGAGCATTATGATTTTTTACATCATTTAGAAGAGGAGACGCAAAGAGGTGGAGATAGGTTCTTCACTGCAATTTTTTATTTGAACGATAATTTTGTAGGAGGAGAAACTTATTTCCCGAAAATTGATATTGCTATCCTGCCTAAAAAAGGACGCATGCTAATTTGGAAAAACTATATAAACAATTCCCCCAATTATGATTCCATGCATTGTGGTTTACCGATAACTCAAGGTGAGAAATGGATAGCAACTAAGTGGGTTAGGCAATTTCCATTCAACTAAAAGCCTAAGGGTTTGCCTTAATCTGGGGAAAAATTAGAGGATTTTAACTTGACCAGGGCTCTGTTCAAGATATACAATTATAAATAGTTAAGTGCTTATTTAATTAAGCAGTGGCGGGGGAATGACTGGCGACCTGCTGTTGAAATGGGGTAAAATTCACTGAGTTTTGAGGCAACAGCAGGAACTAGTTTTTAAAAACCTTTTAGGAAGCGAGTTCTAGTTCTTGACGTAATCAATTATAAATCTTAAGATTTTTTAAAGTGGGGATTACTTTATTTAAAAATCTGAGGCTAAGATACTGAATTTGTTTGGTAAAAAATACCTTTTGCTTGAATTAGATCCGTTTGAGGCGGAATTATATCATTTGCCTGATCTGGTGCCCTATGGCAAAAACGAACAAAAAAAACTTAGTAAAGATGGTTTTAGTTGGGATCTTGCTGTGGAAGCAATGAAGATTCTTATTAAAGAAGATGATTGCGATGAATACAAACGTTATAAATTGTTTATTAAGAAATGGGATTATTACAAACAATTTACTGATCACTCTGCGCAAGCCAATTGGAAGGAAGCTGAAAAGTCTATCAGTAAAATTTTATCAATCGATCTTTTAGATCCCTCCGCGTATTTAAATTTAGGTTTTACTTATCGCTCTCAAGGCGAATATCTAAAAGCAGAACTCTCTTACCTAAAGGGTTTGGAGTTAACCAGATTCAAAGCTCCATTTATGAGTGGGCTTGCAAAAGTATATGAAGAGCTGGGTAAATTTGAAGAAGCAATTTTTACTTGGTACCAAATTATGGATGAAGAGGCAAACCTGGATTCCAAAAGTTCCGCAGTAAATTCTGATAGCTATATTCCTGTTATCAAACAAGCAGCAGATGAAGCTCTTGATAAATTGATAGAAAGTAAAGTTTATAAAAGAGTTGAAGATGGTGTTGTCCTTAATCCCAATAAAACCTTTATTGAATTTGCTCACTGTAGTAATAAAAGTCAGGCTATATATGAAAGAGAAGAACCTGATCTAACTAGTATAGAAAAAAGACAATCTATTGAGAAATTAGAGCCCGATATTAATTTTGAAAGACTGATGATGAAAAGCTTTCAGCGCCAATACAACGACATGGAAGCGCTTACTAAGTTAGGAGTGAAATTAGTTCATCATCAATTTACTAAGCTTGCTGTAAAAGTTTTTGAGAGAGTTTACCAATTATCACAGATAGAAGGTAAGAAATTAAATTCTTTGACGCCTTAAAGTTTGCGATGGTCTAAAGCAGGAATGTTTGCGCGAATGTTTTTTAATAGATTCAAATCTATCTCAGCGTAAATTATTTCTTCTTGGTCTTCAGACGCTCTTGCCAAGACATTCCCCCAAGGATCAATGATCATACTGTGTCCATAATTTTCTACACCATTAGCTTCACCACATTGATTTGGTGCAATTATAAAAGCTTGATTCTCAATTGCTCTTGCTCTAAGAAGTACTTCCCAGTGGGCTTCACCAGTTTTGCGGGTGAATGCTGAGGGCACATACAGCATTTCAACTTTTTCTTGAGCATAGATTCTGTAGAGTTCAGGAAATCTTAGGTCATAGCAAATACTCATGCCTAATTTTAGTCCTTCTGAAAGGGTTGCAATTACTGGTTTTGAACCTGCTTGGCTTCTTTCTGTTTCATCGATTTTTTTATTATCGAGCTGGACTTTAAATAAATGGATCTTTGAATATTTACTTTCTAGTTTGCCATTGGGATTTATAACAAAGCTTGTATTAAATGGAAGCTGTGCAGGATCTTCGCGCAGTAGTAATGAACCAGCAAGAATCCAGAAATTAAATTCCTGTGCCATTGCTTGTAATGCTTGTAGTGAAGGGCTTTCATGGATGCTTTCAAGATATTGTGGAATTTCTTCCAGGCTGCATCTGCAATTAAATACTTCTGGTAAAGCAACTAGATTAGAGTTTGCTTTTTTAGCTTCCATGAAAAATTCTCTAATCTTGGCAAGATTTCTTTTCTTGTCATTAGTGCTGTTGAGTTGGATTACGGCGATTTTCATTTTCTTCTCTTGAGTCAAAAAGTACTTTCGACCCCTTTCATTCTAACGAGTTATTTGGCAAAATATCGTAATTATGGGGGATTTTGAAGTAGTTAAATTTAAGGCTAATGAGTCAAAAGCCATTGGTATTGTGCTTTGCACACCTTTATGTGGAATTGTATTCAATTTACTTGTAAATAATTACGATGCTGGCAAAGATGAGTTTTTTGTTTTAAAATTGTTTATAGCAGCTTGTTTGTTTATTTATGGGTGTTTCTTTTTAGCTCAAGCAAACGAAAGGGTGGATGATTATGTTAGAAGCAATCGATGAATTTGTGCGAAATCACATGTATCTTTATTATGGATTTATGGCGATACCAGTATTAGTGTCTCTGTATAAGGTGAGACATTTATTACGATATGATCATGAAATGTATCCAGAAAGATACTCAGAAGAAGAACTTCTAGAATTAAGAAAAAGACATAAAAGATATTTTTGGAATTTCTGGATTTTAAATTAAGGCGGATCAAATCCATAAGGTCCAAGGGGATGGCACTTTAACAATCTCTTCATTGTCTTGAATGAGCCTCTTAAAATCCCATATTTATCAATAGCCTCTACTGCATACTGCGAGCAAGAAGGATGAAAGCGGCAGCAAGCGCTTCTTCTCAGCGTCATAGCTTGATAGACATGTATTGCTGCTACTATAATCTTCTTAATGACTGTTTCTAACATTGGAACTTTACTTTTTGAAATTGGCGCTGAAGAACTTCCTGCAAGCCAAATCAGATCTATCTCTCAGCAAATCCAAACTGCCTTAGAAAAAATTCTAACTGATGCCGAGATAAATTTCGCTGCATTTAATGCCTTATATTCACCACGTCGCATTTTTATTGAGATTAAAGATATTGATTTAGAAGTCAAAGACAAAACTCTTGAGATTAAAGGTCCTCCAGAGAAGATCGCGATGGCAGATGGCGTTTTTACTCAAGCCGCTCTGGGCTTTGCTAAAAAGAACAATCTAGAAGAAAAAGATCTATTTATAAAAGATGGATATTTAAATGCCAAGCAAACCGTTAAAGGTCAGTCTGCAATTACTCTATTTGAAACTGAGTTTCCTAATATTATAGCGAGCACTCAGGGAACGCGTTTTATGCGCTCGCGTGAGGGTGATATGAAATTTGCTCGCCCTATACAATGGATTCTTGCATTTATTGCCAAGGCATCAGGTGAAAAAATTCTTTTGAATTTTGAAGTTGAGGGTACTAAAGCTTCTCAAGCAAGTTTTGGTCATCGCTTTTTAAATCCTGAAAAGTTTGAATTTAATTCTAAGGAAGAATATATTTCTAAACTTGCAGAAAGAGGAGTCTTTATTAACTCTGAAGATCGCAAGAAAAAAATCCTCGATGAAGCGCAGAAGCTTGCTCAAAGCCTAGGTGGTGAGCTGGTTGTAGATGAGTCACTTATTGAAGAAGTAGTGATGATTACTGAAAATCCAACGCCAGTTCTTTGTGATTTTAATACTGAATTCTTGAAGATACCTGATTGTGTTCTCAAGACTGTGATGATTAAACATCAAAGATACTTACCTATAGAAAAAGATTTTAAATTACTTCCATACTTCATTGCGGTATCTAATAATCCTTTGGAGCAGGCACGCAAAAATATCAAATCTGGTAACGAGAAAGTTATAGTTCCTAGATTTAAAGATGCAGAGTTCTTTGTGCAAGAAGATATGAAAACCTCTCTGCAAGACAGAGTGGCTAAACTTGAGAAATTGAATTTCCTTAAAGGTACTATGCTGCAGAAAGCTAAGCGTTTAGAGAAAATCTCTAAGTATCTTATAGAAGAGCTGAAACCTAATTATGTGGGCAATCCTGCAAAGAAAATTCCTAATGAGAGTCTTGATGCTGCAAATGAGAAAAATATTCTACAAGCAGCATTACTTGCTAAGGCAGATTTAAGTACTTCATTGGTTTTTGAATTTACTGAGTTACAAGGTGAGATTGGTGGAATTTATGCATTAAAGCAAGGACTTGATAAACAAGTCGCTGACGCTGTTTCAGATCATTACAAGCCTAGATTTGCTGATGATTCTGAACCAGAATCTATTGGCGCGAAGATTCTTTCCATGGCAGATAAACTAGATACTATAGTTTGTGCTTTTGCTCTTGGTAAAATTCCCTCAGGTTCTGCTGATCCCTTTGCACTAAGAAGACAAGCTAATGGTTTATTACAAGTAGCACTACATAGTCACTTGATTTTAAATATTGATGCTCTTGTTGATTTCGTGGTGAAACTTCAAGAAGCTGAGTTTGGTCAAGGTGAGATCGTTACCAAGCTAAAGGGGCGTGGTGAAGATCGTGTGGAAGTTAAAGTCCCAGAACTTAAATGGGAAGGTACTGCTGATGAAGTAAAAGAATTCCTTGAGCAGAGAATTGCATTTGTCTTCGAGGCTTGTCATAGACACAGTGAGATTAATAAAGCGGTACTTGCTAAAGCGGCTCCTCTCTCTGAGCTCAACAAACGTCATATGATGGTGCATTTAATGTACGGCTTGCAAGAAAAAGCAGAATTCAAAACTCTTGCTGAAGCTGTTACTCGTATCATTAATATCTCTAAAAATTATCCTGATAAATTAATTGCTAAGTCTAAAATCAAAGCTGAACTTTTCGAGACTGATTATGAGAAGGATTTGTTTGAAACTGTTACAGCAATTGACATTGGTGATAAACAAAATTTAGCTTATGAACCTATATTAAAACCAGAAGCAGTGATTAATGTTGTTAAGCCTATTAATGCTTTCTTTGATAATGTTTTAGTCAATGCTGAAGACGAGAAAGTAAAAGCTAATCGTCAAGCATTGGTTGCTTATGCAAGTAAAGTTTTTGAAGATATTGCGGATTTTAGTTTAATAAGCCGTCATGAAGCACCTGTGTCTTGTGCTGCATAAATTCTATTAGATTTACAGATATTTAACCGTTCGATCCCGCTCAGTCAAATATGTTCTCGGATGATAAATTATATCCTCGACCATATTCTCCTCGCTTGCTTCGCTCCGCTTCGCAACGATCTCACTTTCTTAAATATCTGATAAATCTAATACCAAAAAGAATCTCTATATTGAAATTAATCTGTGTAAGAGTAATTTCAATATAGAGATTCAAGCAACTTAAATTCAATCTTGCTCATATCCTCAAGACCATCTAGACGATTGATTTCCTGAAGACAAGTAGGTGAAGTAATATTGATTTCAGTTAAGTAATCACCAATCACATCAATACCAGCGAAGTAAATTTTATTTTCAATCAAGAAACTTTCTAAGTTCTGGCAGATTTCTTTATCGCGAGAATTTAAAGCATACTTACTGAAATTGCCGCCAGCAGCTAGATTGCCACGATGATCTGTAGATGAAGGTATGCGAGCTAGAGCACCAGCAACTTTGCCATTGAATAAAATTATTCTTTTATCACCACCGGCTTTAATCTCGGGAATATATTTTTGCGCCATGATTAAACTTGGATTTGCTTTGTTATAAGTTCCGCTTAAAGTTTCTATGGTTGAATTGAGATTTAAATCACCATCTTCAATTACAAAAACTCCTTCGCCACCTTTGCCATCTATAGGCTTTAGAACTATCTTGCCATGCTGTTTTAAGAAGTCTTTGATTTCATTTTTGTCATTGGAAACTATAGTTGGAGATATTAATTCCGGGAAATTAAAAATACTAAGTTTCTCGTTGAATTTTATTAGAGCGGTAGGATCGTTTATAACTTTTGCTTTTTTGCAGAGGCTGAGAATTTGGACTTGGTGTAAGTAAAGAGAGTCCAAGGGAGGGTCTTTGCGCATGAAGACTAAGTTATAAGTGTCGAGTGCGGTGGACTGGATTGCCACGCCACTTCGTGGCTCGCAATGACGTGCTGGAGAGATTGCTTCGTCACTTTGTTCCTCGCAATGACGACCATCAAACCCAAAACATTTTGCATGTGGCGCATTATTGATCAAGCATAAACTATTAGCTTCAGCAAAAAAAACTTGATGACCTAATTTAAGAGCTGCTTGCATAAGTGCCCAGGTGCTGTCGTGGTCTTTAATAAAGGTATTGAGCGGATCAGCTAGGAATAAGGATTTCATCTGCATTAAGCCAAATTATATCTTGGTTTCGTTTAAACCAAGTCATTTGTCTTTTGGCGTAGGCTCTGGTTCTTTGTTGGATCTCGGCGTAAGCTTCTTCAAGGCTGCATTCTTTCTGTAGATAAGCAATAATTTCCTTATAACCAATAGTCGCAAGCATAGTGCGAGTGACACCATATTTATTTATTAATTCGTCAACTTCTTTTACTAAACCTTTCTCCAGCATGACTAGCACTCGCTTATTAATTAGCTCATTATGAATTTCGCGTGAAGAGAAATTCAAACCAAAAGAAATCACATTATATCTGTTCTCAGTATTCTTACTACGAGCTTCGGAAAGTGCTTTACCAGTGCTTTTAAGAATTTCAATAGCTCTAATTATTCTGATTTTATTTTTGGTATCAACTGCATTCTGGGCATCAGGATCTAAGTCGTTCATTATTGCAAGAAGTTCAGGAAGTTCTAATGTACTTAATTCTTTGCGTAGGTCGTCATCACGATTTACTGAAGGCATTTCCAAATTTTCTAAAGCTGATTGTAGATATAGACCTGTGCCACCTACTACTACTGCATAAGGTCCATTTTTTTGTGAAGAATTTTTTTTGATTTCTGCAAAGCATGCATCGAAATCTTTTCTATAATCTCCAGCAGAATAAGTTTCATTGGGATTTTTGATATTAACTAGATAGTGTTTTATTTTTTCTAATTCTTCATCGCTTGGCTTAGCTGTGCCTATATCCATTTCTGAGAAAATCAATCTGCTATCTGCATTGATAATAGGTATGTTGAGTTTTTCAGCAAGAGCAAGGGCTAAGTCAGTTTTACCCGTGCAAGTTGGTCCGCAGATAGAGACAAAGTCTGCGTCATCCTCAAGTTTTTGAATAATAAAATTTAGATGTTTTATTGAATAAACCACAAGCTTTCAAGCGATATCATACAATAAGAGTTGGGTACGAAATTTACTAGGGTGTTCCACTAATGCCGGCACGACAAATGAAATTCAAAATTCGCAATGCAATTTTAATTGTTGTCGTTCTCATATTAGGTACAGCTCTTTTAACTACTTTACTTAGCGTCAGATCTTGGTATAAACCAAGAATTCAAATTAACGATGTCAGCCCAAGGACAGTAATTCTCAAAAAAGATCGAGAAGTCATTGACCAAGAACAAACTGATCGCGCTAAAACTAAGGCTAAACTTGAAGCCCTTAAAAACGTTAATAACGAAGAGATTTTAAATGTCGACGATAAAATAACCGGAAGGAATTTTGACAAACTGAAATTCGTTATTCAAGTTGTCAGGAATAAAATACATCATCGTGAACAGCAGACAGTACCTTTAAATCCAAAAATTTCACTTGAAATCCAAGATTTACTTTTGAAATTAGATGATGAAAAATATAATCAAATAACTTTAAGTACCGACCTGGAAACCACTATTGATAAGTATTTCGCAGCTAATACTGATTTAAGTTTAGTTACTAAAAATATTCTTATAGATGAAGTAAGTAAATTAAATGAGATTGAAAGAAAATATTTCTTTGAAAACTTAAGTTCTATTCGTACTCAACAGTTGCAAGCAAATGAAGTGAAAACAGCTTTGGGTAAAGAATTTTTTGACTTAATAAAAACTACTGATTATGAAACTATCTTCAGAAGAGCTTTTATGATTCAGAAAAAGCTTCTTGATCTAGGAATTGTTATAGGAATGCCAAGAGCAAAGATTCATGAAAACATCCGTATCCTATATCCATCTTTAACTGCAGAAGAAGAATTATTGGTTGAAAAGCTAATAGATGTTAGTACTATAGCCAATATACAGATAGATTGGACTAAGGTTTTTGAATTGGAAATGAAGGCAATGTCTTCAGTGAAATCTATTAAAACTACTCTTAAGAAAGGTTCATTACTTGCAGAGAAAGGTAAGGTAGTTAATGCAAGAAACTATCACTTCCTCAAACAGCTTGGCTTATTGCGTTTGGGCACTGATTACAACGAGATTCAAAACAATCTATATCTCATTTCTGTTTTAGTCATTATTATCAGTCTGGTCATAACTCTTAGTAGTTTGAAAAAATATTCCATTAATCAAATCTTGGCAATCTTTTTAATTCCAATTACGGTCTGCTTGATCATTGCTCCAATTGCGATGTGGGGTGTTGATAAATTACCATTGATTCCACTTGCAACCGTGGGAATGTTACTTACTATATTCTATATGCCAGCTATGGGAAGTATTGCAGTTACCATACTCTGCTTCTTCCTCACAAAGACAATAGACATGAACTTTTGGCAGGTTTTACCGCAGTATGTAGGATCTTTATGCGGAATCTTTCTTACTCGTCGTATTCATTTGCGCGAAGATCTAGTTAATGCTGGTTTTAAAGTTGCCTTGGTTCAAGTTTTTGTTTTTCTATTGACTGTTATTGTTGCTATGGAAAATTTCTATGTACCAACGGTAATGATAGTGGCTTCCTTCTATGCTATTGGTGGCATTGCTTCAGGATTCTTTGCAATTGCAGTGTTGCCGTATTTAGAATCAGGATTAAAATTAATTACACCATTTAAACTTGAAGAACTTTCTAACCCTAACCAACCTCTGCTGAAACTGCTTAAACAAGAAGCACCTGGCACTTACCAACATGCTCTTAGTGTTACAAGATTGTCTGAAGAAGCGGGCTTGGCTCTTAGTTTGAATACTGAATTAATGAGGGTGGGTTTGCTTTATCATGATATTGGTAAAACTCATGCACCGGAATATTTTATTGAAAATACTCTCGGCAAACCTAATCCCCATACGACTTTAGATGACCCTACAATTTCTGCTGAAATTATTATTGCGCATGTGACGGAAGGGATTAAGCTGGCTAAAAAATATAACTTGCCAGATCCAGTTATTGACTTTATTCCAATGCATCAAGGTACAACTATTACTAATTTCTTCTATCGCAAAGCTATAGATAGATATGGCAAAGAAAATGTAAATGCTGAGGATTACCGTTATCCTGGACCAAGACCAAATTCTAAAGAGACTGGAGTTGCAATGATGGCAGATAGTGTGGAAGCAGCTTTAAGAAGTATCAAAGATATTATTGATGAAGAGAAAGCCAAGGACATGATAGAAAAAATTGTCAAAGCTAGAGTTAATGAAGGCGAATTGCGCTTCACTGGTTTAACTAGAGCAGATTTGAAAAAAGTTAAGGAAGCTTTTTTAAGAGCTTGGAAAACTCAAAATCATGATAGAGTCAAATATCCTGATTAAAATGTCTACTCCTAAGCCTGAGTTTATTATAAGACCCATAAAGATGGAAGATCTTGATAAGGTCTATGATCTTGCCGGTAAAACTGGTCCGGGTATGACTTCCTTGCCAGCTGATATTGATTTACTAAAAGCCAAAATTCAAGAGTCTCTTAATAGCTTTGCAATTGAACCAAGCAAGATCGGTAATGAATCATATAGATTTGTTCTGGAGCTTTTGCCCGAAAATAAAATCATTGGTATCTGTGCAATTAGAGCTAGAGTTGGTGGCTTTGAACCTTCCTATTCTTATGAAATCAAGCTAGCCAAGCATGCTTCAAAGGATTTGGGTGTAGATAAAGAAATTCCTTTCCTGGAACTTTGCAAGGAGCATAATGGACCAACTATTGTTAGTTCACTTATTGTTGATCCGGAATATCGTAATTTAAAACTAGGAAAGTTTTTAAGTAGAACTAGGTTCTTCTTTATAGCCTTATTTCGTAATAGATTTACAGAAAATATTATTGCTGAAATGCGCGGTTATATAAATCCAGAAGGCAAGTCACCTTTTTGGGAAGGAACTGTTAGGCATTTCTTTGATATGGAATTTGATAAAGCAGATTATCTCAGCGCTAAGGATAAAGGTTTTATTGCAGATCTAATGCCACATTTTCCTTTGTATATCCCTTTACTTAAAGATGAAGTTATTGCATGTATTGGAAAGCTGCATACAGACACAGTTCCAGCGATGGCATTTCTGGAAGCGGAAGGTTTTAAAAGAGATGATCATGTAGATATTTTTGATGCAGGTCCAAGAGTCCAAGTTAAAGTTAGTGATATTGCTACAGTAAAAAATTCTAAGCAAGCTAAAATTATTGATGTAGTTTCTGATGAACTTTTTGAAGATTCTGCTATGACTTTTGCAGCTAAAGCCTCTAAGGATTTTGTTGCTGGGCTAGTTAAACTAAAAGAGGGAAGTAACGGAATTTTAATAGCTATGAGTTCATCACAAATGATGAAGCTTAATCCAGGAGATACTTTAATCTATGACAAATTACATTAATGGTAAATGGCAAGAAGGATTAGGGAAACGTTTTCAATCGCTAAATCCTGCTGACGCTTCTGTAATTTGGCAAGGTAACGCTGCAACTTTAGTTGAAATTAATTCTGCTGTTGAATCTGCACGTAAAGCTTTTCCTTCTTGGGCAAGGTTAAGTGTTGAGCAGAGAATTAGTTACTTAGAGAAATTTGTGCAAATAGTAGAAACTAAGAAAGAAGATTTAGCTTTGGCATTAACTGCAGACGTGGGTAAGCCTCTCTGGGAGGCTCGTACAGAGGTGTCATCATTTGCTAATAAATTTAAAATTTCTGTTGAAGCTTATCAAGATCGCTGTAAAGAAAGAAAATTACCATTTGGTGCAGCAGATACTTTTAGTATTACTCGCCATAAGCCTCATGGAGTGCTTGCAGTCTTTGGTCCTTATAATTTTCCAATGCATACTCCTAACGGACATATTATGCCAGCGCTTATTGCTGGCAATACTTTGGTTTTTAAACCAAGTGAGCTTACACCTTATTCTTCTGAATTAATGATCAAATGTTGGCAAGACTCAGGATTGCCAGAAGGTGTACTTAACGCAGTTCAAGGTGAAGTGGAGACTGGAATGCATCTATCTGCTCATCATGATATTGATGGAATTTTATTTACCGGAAGTTCACGCACCGGAAAATTAATTCATAAACAATTTGCAGGAGACACAGCTAAAATTCTTGCACTAGAAATGGGTGGCAATAATCCTTTAATCATGCATCAAGTAAATGATCTCAAAGCTGCTGCCTATATGACGATTCAATCTGCTTTTCTAACTTCAGGTCAAAGATGTACCTGTGCTAGAAGGCTCATCCTGATTGATAATGAAGAGTCACATAAATTTCTAGACCTGCTTGTAGAAATGACAGGCAAAATAAAAATTGGTGACCCAATGACAGATATTTTTATGGGACCAGTAATTTCAGAGAAACAAGCTACAAAGATTTACTCTGCATACAAAGATCTGAGTTCTAAAGGAGCTAAGACTTTGCTAGAACCTAAACTTTTAGATTTTTCATCTAAGGCTTTTATTAGCCCTGCAATTATTGATGTAACAGGAGTGCACGATTTAGAAGATGAAGAAGTCTTTGGTCCATTACTCCAAGTACACATGGTTAAAGATTGGGATGCAGCCATAGAAAAAGCTAATGCAACTAAATATGGTTTAAGTTCAGGATTAATTTCTGACAATGCCAAGCTCTTTGAAGATTTCTTTTTTAGAATTAAAGCAGGTTTAGCTAATTGGAATAATCAAGTCACAGGTGCTAGCAGTAATGCGCCTTTCGGTGGCATCGGTGATAGCGGTAACCATAGACCTAGCGCTTATTACGCAGCTGATTACTGTGGATATCCTGTGGCTTCGCTTGAAACGTCAACAGTTAAAATACCTGAGAAATTGAGTCCTGGGTTGGAAATATAATTTACTCCAAAACTTACCCCTGAAAATGTCCAATTTTTCTAAAATTATACCCCTATTTTTGACCAAAAATTGGCTATAACTGGCTTAATACTTAGATTTAGCTAAAATCAGCTAAGCTGCCATATTTACAGATGTTCCAGCAGGGACTTTTAGAGGAGCTCTGTTTTCTCGTTCTTTGGACATTGACGGTCGAGGTTTTTGAGCAGTAAATTGTGGCGCAAAATTTTCTTGTTCAGCAAAAGCAAAATTATTAAGTGCAAAAGTTGCAAACTCCGCTGCTGAATTAAATATAGGACCTGCACCACCACCAATTGAACCGCTGTCGTAGCCATCATCCCAAGCTTTTAGTATAATCCCAGCTCCCCATCTATTTGGCATTCCCAAATAATCTCCCCAAGCGTTGAAACGAGATTTCATTTTGCCATTGCTGTTTAAAATTTCTATATTTAAATAATCAGTAGCAGCATCTCTTTCTTTGTGACGTTGTTCAGGGCTTTTGTTCTCGGTATTTAATAAATCTTCAATTGGATTAGTTCCTTTGCCTGTAGTGAGCATTTTCCATAATGCTTGTAGAGCAGCTGCAATTTTACCTGATTGAGGAGCTTTATTATATTGGATTTTAATAGTTGGTTGTGCAGATCCTGAAGGATAAGTTGTTGTAAATGATTTGCCTTGTGCAAAATTATCACCAATTTGTTTCATGAAATTTTGCTCTTCTGCTTTTAATTTTCTTGTTCCAATCTCAATCATTGACTTAGCTACAGGTTTCCCTGCTTCTGTAATAATTACTGGGAAATTAAAAGCAGTAGTTGCTGGAATCGGTTTGAAAGATCTTATATTTAATTTGGTTATAGAATTTTCGGTTGAGTCAGTTTGCAATTCTACTAGTTTTGTTTTTGTAATGTTAATAGGATCCAGTGGAGGGCTTAGTAAAATGATCTCAGGATTTCTCAGTTGCAAGGATTCTGGAATTTCTACAGAACTATAAAAAGGTTCGCCAATGAAAGCTTTAGCTGGAGTAAATTTTACTTCTGGTAGAGTTTGTATAAGTTTAGGATTGAAATTTAAATTTGCAGAGTGAAGTTGTGTGGCATCAATTTGAGTTGCCGTAGTTGATATATCAGATTGGTTTGGAGTTGAAGAAGGATTTGTAGAAACTGGATTAGATGAAAGAGCTAAGTTACTTAAGCCAGATGCAATTGGAACTAGTGTATCTGAGCTCATAATTTAAATAAGTATAACAAGTTAGCCCGGTTTTGCGGAAAATCCAAGGTGATTTTCAGCATTCTTTGCTGGAAATCCAAGGTGATTTAAATTTTCTAATAATTATGATGCCAGCTTGGCATTCAATACTTCAAAGGCTTTAGTGTTTTTTGATTCAATTTCAGACATTGCTTTATTAAGAGGTTCTATCATGGTTGAGCCTGTAGAAATATGCTCACTAGCCATTGCTATTGCCATTAATTCACTAAGATCTTTTTCAGGAATTTTTTCTTTATGAATAGTTCTATTAGTTACTAAAGTAGCTGTTTTCCCAAAAGTCCCAACTTGGCTTTGATCTTTATTTGTATAAATGAATGCCATATCTGGTAATTGATCATATTGATATTTATTAGTTTTGGCATCGCGTGAACCAAATACTTCATTAGGTACTATAAAGCTAGTGTGCTCATCGAGGCTTTCAAACACTGATGATAAAAGGGTTTCTCGCTGAGCTAAAGACTCATCATCATTTTTATCATATAAAGATTTACTCTTAGGATTAATTAGAGCCGTATTCACCATGCAATATGAATTCAACTGTTCTTTTTTAAAGCGTTTGATTTTTTCACGCATATCATTTTGTAAATCTTTAGGGATTGAATCAATTTTTTGCTCCATATCTTCCATGACTTTATGTAATAGATCTAAGAGCACAATTGATTCTGGTTCTTTCGTGAAGTTACCATCCTTATCAGTTTTATAAACTACAGAAACCGCATAGCGACCGGAAGACAAGAGCTCTTTAACTCGCTTAGGATCATCCATCTTCGAGTGACCTCCACTTGGATCAAAGAATTGAATACCACTATTTTGTTTAAGCCATTTTATTCCGTAAGATTGATTTGCTCGACCAAATAATCTTGGTACCCAGCCAAACAGAGTATGTATAAATCCTGTTTTGAAATATCTTTTTATTGCTTCCTTGCCGCTCATATCTACTACAAGCTTGGCAGCGCCTGTCTTTGGATCTGACCCACTATTGGCAATATGTCCTTCAATAAATTGTTCTTTCGGAACTGCAGCACCGAATCTAATTGCCTTTAAAACTTTTTGTGCTGAGCTTCTTAATTTAGAATCCTCTTCTTTATTAGTTGAAACTAGCATAGTAGCTAAATCATCAAGTGTTTTTATGGTTTGAAATTTAGGTACAGCTTCACTTACATTCGCTACAGCTAATTCTTCAGCCTTCTTACGAGAATCTGCCGGACTGGTTTTTTCCTCAGTTGCAAGTGCTGTCCCTTGGCCTGGCTTCTTAGTGTTATTAAATAGTGATAAAGGATTTAGTCTCATCGCAAGGCAAATATGTATTAATGATATGTATTAATATATCAAAATTGGCTCTGAACTTGTGTATTTAAGACGCTGCTTTAGGAAATACCCTCGAAACTGCGATAGAAACTACTTGCTAATCTGTATTTACTATAGTATAATTACTAGAATATGAGTTTAAGAGACTTTTTTAAGAGCGTTAGAGCTAAGAAATTTGCTAACAAGGCTTCAACAAACCCAGCAATTCTTGGTTTAAGCGATGAAGAAATAGCAGCAAATTGGATTCAATGTAAAAGTTGTGCCGCTACTATTTATAAATCTAATTATATTAACAATTTATGCGTGTGTACCGAATGCGGTTTTCACGGCAGAATTTCTATACACGAACGTATTGATTCTTTAATTGATAAAGGTAGTTTCCAGGAAATTGATACTGAGCTTAGTCCTTGTGATCCTTTGAATTTTAATGATGGTAAGCCTTACTGTGAGACAGTTGCTAAGGCACAACGTAAAACTGGTTTTAAAGAAGCTCTTGTTACGGGCTTTGCTGAAATGGAAGGTATTAAAGTAGCCATTGCAGTTATGAATTTTGATTTTCTTGGCGGGAGTATGGGGACAGTGGTTGGTGAGAAGTTTACTAGGATTGTCGAAGCTGCAATCAAAAAGAATCTTCCATTTATTGCTTTATCTAGTTCAGGTGGAGCAAGAATGCATGAAGGTATTTTAAGTCTGATGCAAATGGCTAAAACTAGTATCGCTTTAGAAAAACTTTCTAGAGCTTCACTACCATATATTTCATTACTTACTGACCCAACTTACGGTGGAGTTTCTGCGAGCTTTGCTACTTTAGGAGATATTATTATCGCTGAACCTAAGGCTAGGATTGGTTTTGCAGGCAGAAGAGTTATTGAAGAAACTGTAAGAGAAAAACTTCCTGCTGATTTCCAATCTGCAGAATATCTTCTTGAGCATGGTCAAGTTGATTTGATTGTAGAAAGAAAAGATCTTAAATCTAAAATTGCACAGTTGCTAAGAATGCACGGTTTCTACCCTGCTGATTTCAAAGTACCAGATGCTGCAGGAAAAGCGCTCGACACAGATTCCACTTCTGTGAAGATGCCGAAGAAAGACATTCCTATGGATTTTGAAAAACCTCTTCTGAAAATTCAAGCTGAAATTCAAACTATTGAAAAACAAATCAGCTCTGAAAACGATCAACAGTTACTTACTAAACTGAAAGAGAATTATGCGAAGGTAGAACAAAGTATCTATCAAAACCTCTCAGCAATTGATATTACAAAGATTGCGCGTCACCCAAATCGTCCTAATGTTGAAGACTATCTCACCATGACTTGTGGTAAAGATAAATGGATAGAGCTTCACGGTGATAGAGCTGGTACTGATGATCAAGCGATGTTAACTGCTTTAGTTGAAATGGATGGAATTCATTTTATTGCTATCGGTACTAAGAAAGGACGTAGCATTAAAGACAACCAGAAATGTAATTTTGGTATGCCGCAACCTGAAGGTTACAGAAAAGCCAAAAGATTTTTTGAGTATGCTCAGAAATTTAATTTACCTATAGTTACTTTCATTGATACGCCAGGTGCTTATCCTGGAGTTAATGCTGAAGCTAATGGTCAATCAATTGCGATTGCCGAGAACTTAAAAGCTCTTGCTGAGCTGAAAGTACCAGTTGTAGCAATTGTCACTGGTGAAGGTGGTTCTGGCGGTGCGCTTGCAATCGGCGTAGCTAATAAAGTTTTGATGTTAGAGAATGCAATTTATTCAGTAATTAGTCCAGAAGGCTGTGCTGCGATTCTTTGGAGAACCAGAGATAAAGCAGCAGATGCAGCAGATGCATTGAAGATTACTGCTAAAGATTTATTAGGTTTGAAAGTAATTGATGAAATTATTCATGAGCCTTTAGGTGGTGCTCATAAAGATTGGACTATGATTACCCAAAATATCCAAGAAGCAATTCTTAGAAATTTACGTGAATTAATGAAGTCTAGTGGAGAAGAGCTTTATGAGGCTAGAGTTAAGAAGTTCTATGCTTTTGGACAAATCGCTGAAAGCACAGTAGCAGTTTGATTATGAGATCAGTCAAACAAATCATTCTAAGTGTTTTAATCAGTGTTTCATTTAGCTTGCCGCTTCTTGCAAAGAAAGATGATTTCAAAGTAGTTAAACCAAGTTCTAAAAAATTAGTTATAGATGATATGAATCGTGAGATTCCAAGAAATAAATTAGATGAGCGTCTAGATCATAGTATTCATGAACGTTATGGTGATGATTATAGGAGAGCGAATGTTTATGATCTCTACCCAATGGAGTTGCCAAGAAATAAAACAGCTCGCCTGGGTCATAAAGGTGAAGTAGAGCTGATGGAATATTACATCTATGCTCGTAAGAATCTTGAGAAGGTTAGTAAGTCTCAATTACTCAAAGCTGAGTCTTGTGACTTTGATATGGATGGCGATACTGAAACTGCGGTAATAGTTTGGAATACTAAGCGCAAAGAGCCTTACTTAGCGATTTTCAACAAGCAAAGCGAATTATACTTCAAAGAATTTAAAGCTGATTTTATAGAACTTGTGAATCATGGAAAATATCCTTCAGGAATTTTTGATGATAAAAAAATCAGAACTTTACATAGTCCAACTTTACGCATTATAGATTTCGGCGAGTACAATCAAATCCTTTATTACGACAAGAAAGAAAAATCTTGGGAGCAAGAGGAAGTCCAAGAATAGTTATTCATGTCTAAGAAAGTTGCTCTAGTTACTGGGAATCATAAAGGTTTAGGAAAAGCAATCTCTGAAAGGCTTGTAGAGCTTGGTTATGAGAAGCCATTGGAAATTAGATCTAAGGATTTTGATTTAACTAAGAGTGAAGATTGTTTGAAGGTAGTGCGCCTGGTTATAGAAAAATATGGCAGGTTAGATTTGCTGGTGAATAATGTTGGTAACTATGTTGCTAAGTCTATTGATGATATTTCGGTTAGTGAGTGGCAAGATCTTGTGGGCTCTAATCTTAATTCAAGTTTTTATATGTCTAAGTATGCTTTGCCATATTTGCGCGAGTCTCATGGGAAGATCATTAATATTGGCTTTGCGAGTTTAGAGAATCGTAGTCCCGAGCCTAATATCATTGCTTATCACGCTGCTAAAATGGGCTTGCTAAGTTTAACTCAGGGACTGGCTAAGTCTGAAGCTGCAAATGGAGTAGTAGTGAATATGGTTTCTCCAGGTAGTATGGAGAATACGGTGAAGCATAATGCTATTTCCAAAATTCCTTTAGGACGTTTAGCTAGTCTTGATGAGGTTGCAGATGCAGTTTTGTTCTTAGTATCTAGTGATTATATTACTGGGCAGAACCTGGAAGTCTCTGGTGGTTGGGGCTTGTAAAATATGATTCTATTAAAGGGAAAATCCTTAAAAATACCTATTATACTCAAGATTTTATCAGAATAATAGTTATTTTCTCTATTCTATCTGGTATAATATGCCTATAAACCTGGAGTAGGGTCAAGAAAACTATGGATTTTGAGAAATTAGAGACTGTAATTACTAGCTGGCAAGCCAAAATTCTTCAAATCGAAGGTATTGAAAGAGGTTTTGAGAAGGATTTGCTTGGGGCTATGGGTTCTAAACCTATCAAAATTCTTACTGGTTTTAGAAGATCAGGTAAGTCATTTGTGGTGAGACGAGTAGCTAAGTTACTAGTCGAGAATAATCATTATGAGCTTGAAAATATTCTCTATTTAAATTTTGAAGATTTGGCTACTAGGGATTTGATTAATAATGCACAAGAACTTAATCGATCTTATGAGTGGTTTAGTGCAAGAGCAGATGAAACTAAACCTAAATTGATTATTCTCGATGAAGTACAAAATATCAAAGATTGGGATAGGTTTGTCCGTAGTGTATATGAATCTATTACCGGGACTGAGCTTGAGATAATTATTACTGGATCTAACTCCGAGTTACTATCTTCAGAACTCGGTTCTAATTTAGCCGGAAGATTTATTGAATTTAAAATTCTGCCTTTTTCGTTTAAGGAATATTGTAAATATCATGGGCTGGTAATTAAATCAGAGAAAGATTTTCATAAACATCAAACCAAAATTTCTAGTTTATTTGAGCGGTATATGGAGCAAGGTGGCATGCCAGAAACCTTTTCTATTAGTCAATTAGAGCCTTTATACTCTTACCTGGAAGGTGTTAAGAGTAAAGTAATTCTTGATGACATCATAGAAAGATTTCAGATCAAAAATAGCTACGTATTAGACAGAGTCTTAATATATTTAATCGCTAATGTTGGTAATGCTATTTCGTTTGCCCGTATAGCTGATCATTTAGAACAGATTGATGCCAGTGTCGATGATGTTACTTTGGTTAATTATGCTAGCTATTTTGTCAAAAGCTTTTTCTTGTACGAAGTACAGAAATTTGATTGGAAAACTACTAAGGTTTTTAATACGTCTAAAAAGTACTATAGTGTAGATCCTGGGTTAGCGTTTTTATATAGACCGCTTGCTAACAATTATTCAAGGCGATTAGAGAATATTTGCTATTTAGAATTAAGACGTAGAAGCGGGATCGCTGATATCCATTATGGTTTAAGTGGTGATAGAGAAATAGATTTTATAGTCCAAGATAGCTCTAGCAGGGCATATAACAAATATCAAATTAGTAAAGAACTTAATTCATTAAATCAGAAGCGAGAGTTAGGTGTTTTTGAACAAGTAGATAAATTTCTTAAGGGAGGAGAGAATTACTTTCTTTCTCTTGATGAAGCTAGTTCACAATTAGTTGTGGGTGATAGTTTAGTAAATAAACTCAATATTAAGCGTTGGTTGCTAGGGTTTTAACTATAAATCTTGCGACAAAACGACAAATGTCATTTTTCCGCAAGATATGGCAAGGTCTAAAAATAAAAAAAATGAGCAATTGTGATTTTTGGCAGACTGGATTGCCACGCCCTTTTCAAGGGCTTGCAATGACAGCACTTGAGCTTAAGTTGACACACATGCTCAGGATGACGATTATTTAAATCTTCACCAACTGCACATACTTAGCAATATCAATGCCATTGATAGTTTGAATTTGTTTTAGTGAATCATCATCTACTGGATCATCCACACCAATAATCATCACTACTGCGGTAGTACCTTTAGTGCGACCGAGGCTCATGCCACTGATATTGACTTTCTTGTCCCAAAGGATTTTAGAAGCTTGGGCAACGATACCAGGTTGATCTTGGTGGAAAGTAATAATGAAACGTTTCTCTGGTCCGAAGTTTAGATTGAAATCATCAATTTGTATAATCGAAGGAATATTGCCCTGGAGTACAGTCCCTGCCATGGAATGCTCACCTTCACTGGAGTTGATGCGCACTACTAGTTTGTCTATGTAAGCACCAGAGTCTTCTGATTTAAGTTCATTGACTTTGATTTGGCGCTCTTTAGCAATTAGAGGAGCATTCACGAAAGTCACACCATCAAGGCTGTGAGAAAGTATTCCTTTCAAGATTGCAAGCTTGAGACCTTCGATATTTTTGTCGGCAAGTTTACCAAGTGCTTCGATCTCGATTGATTTAATTGCGCCTGGAGTGATCTGTGCCAGAAATGATCCCATGATCTCTGCAAGACCAAGGTAATGTTTGATGTGTTGAACTAATTCAGGTTTTAGTCCAGGAAGATTCACAGCTGCTTTAGCAACGCCACCTTTAAGTACATCTCTAATCTGCTCAGCGACATCGATTGCCACGTTTAGCTGCGCTTGAGTAGTGCTTGCGCCTAAGTGAGGAGTTAGTAAAACTTTATCGCCACATTTGTGTAATGGAGAATCTAAACATGGTTCTTCAGGAAATACATCTACTGCAGCACCTGCTACTTTAGCAGCGTTAATTGCATCAGCAAGATCTTGCTCATTAATAAGTCCACCACGAGCACAATTTATGATACGCACATTGGCTTTCATCTTAGCGATGGTTTCTTTGTTGATCATGTTCATTGTCTCTTTAGTCTTAGGGACATGAAGAGTGATGTAATCAGCTTTAGAATAAATTTCTTCGAGTTCTGCTTTGCGGAAACCCAGGTCTTCAGCTTTTTCTTTAGAAACAAAAGGATCAAAGCCTAGAACCTTCATGCCAAGTGAAAGAGCGACTTTGCCAACGCGTTGTCCAATTTTACCGAGACCAATAATTCCAAGTACATTGCCATTAAGTTCATTACCAACAAACTTAGCTCTATCCCATTTATGTTCTTTACAAGATTTATCAGCAGCAGCGATATGACGTGAAAGTGCCATCATTAGAGCGATTGTGTGTTCAGCTGCAGCAATGGTATTACCTTCTGGAGAATTTACCACGATGATACCGCGCTCTGTGGCAGTTTCTACATCAATGTTGTCCACGCCAACACCAGCTCTACCAATGATTTTTAGGTTAGTAGCATGCTCAAGAATATCTTTTGTAGCTTGGGTTTGCGAGCGCACCAGAAGTGCATCGTAAGTACCAATAATTTTTTTAAGGTCATCTGCAGAGATTCCTGGTTTGTAATCAACATCCGAAGCTTGTTTGAGGATATCTAATCCTGCTTCATCTAATTTATCTGTAACAAGAACTCTAGTTTTCATATTTAGCCTTAAGAGAATTATTATACGATAAAAAATGTTATAATATCGTATAATATGCGCCGCACAAATACTGTTAAGAAAACTTCAACAAAGCCAGTTGTTAGCAAAACCAAAGTGACAGCCTTATTGCCAGACTATATAGTTAATGGTGTTAAAAAGCATACCGGTGCTAAAAATATAACTGAATCTTTAATACTTGCTTTAGATGATTGGTTGAAGAAAGAAGATCTGAAAAAACTTTTTAATAAAATTAGAAAGAATCCTCTTGAATTCAAGTATTCGGCAAAAGAACTACGAGAATTAAATAGAAAATAAATTAATGATTATTGCTGATAGTTCTATTTGGATAGAGGCTTTAAGAGCTAAGAATAATTACTTGGATGCCCTTGAAGAGTTAGCTTTAGAACATAATTTATTAATATTAGAGCCCTTGCTAGCAGAATTAGTTCAAGGAGCTAAATCTAAAGCTGAAATCGACGACATATTGTGTTTCTGGGATGCATTGCCTCATATTAATGAAGGTCATATTTGGGTTGAAGCTGGAATTAACTCTTTTAATTACAAATGGAAAAACAAGGGCGTAGGAATTATTGATGCCTTCGTTATTACAGTGGCTTGGAAGTATAACTATAAAATTTGGACTCTTGATAAAAAACTTGCAGAGGCAGCGGGAAGAGCTTATGTTTTTTCTTCTTAATTAGCCATATTCGTAGTATTATTTTTTAGAGGGGACGGGGATAAGGATTGATGAAAGCTAAGAAAATAATTTTAGGAATTTGTGGAGGCATTGCTGCTTATAAGGCTGTCGATTTAGTTTCACAACTCACCAAAGAAGGTGCAGAAGTTCATGTAGTTCTTACTGAAAATGCGGCGAAATTTGTTTCTCCTCTTAGCCTCCAAGTAATGAGTGGTAACAAAATCTACTCTCAAGAAATTTTAGTTTCAGAAACAAGCACAGATATTGATCATATTAAATTAGCTGATGAAGCTGATCTAGTTTTAATTGCACCTGCAACTGCAAATGCCCTGGCGAAATTTGTTACTGGTATTAGTGATGGCATTCTTTATGATCTAGTGCTTGCTACTAAAGCACCGATACTCATTGCACCTGCGATGAATACTAATATGTGGGAGCATGCAACTACAAAAAGAAATATTCATGTACTAAAAGAATCTTTAAACTATCATTTCATTGAACCTGAATCAGGTACCCTTGCTTGCGGTCATGTTGGTCAGGGTAGATTGCCAGAGATTGAAGCCATCATTAATAAAGCTAAATCTATTCTGGACAATAATCCAATGCCGGAAAAAAAAACTTCAATTTCAGCACAGCCGCTAATAACTAAAACTGAGACTATTGTTGAAACCCAGCCACAGAGAGTGATTCAAGAGGAAGCTCCAAAAACTCCAATTAAAGAAGAAAAGTTTACTTCTTCAACTATGTTGAATGATGAAGATGAAAACTTCCCTTCAATTGATGGATTAGTAGGCAAGAAAATCATTATCACTGTAGGTGCTACCAGAGAAAAAATTGATCCAGTAAGATTTATTACTAATAGAAGTTCTGGGAAGATGGGTTTCTATCTTGCTAAAGAAGCGCTTAATCAAGGAGCTAACGTAACTTTAATAAGTACTATTAATATTGCTGAGCCTTGGATTAAAGATCTCAAACTCATTAAAGTGGAAACTTGTGATGAGATGTATCACGCAGTATTTAATGAGTTCACTAAATCAACTCTATTTACTACGCCTGCTGATGCACTCATTATGGTAGCTGCAGTAGCAGACTTCAGACCAAGAAATCCTTCTGACGATAAAATCAGAAAATTCCAAGACAATGGTCAAACGAATTCCACTATTAATAATATTGTGAATTTGATTAACCAAGCCAATGATAGAGCTGGTAATTTAATGCTGGAATTTGAAAAGACACCTGATATTCTTTTTGAAGTTGCTAAAGTTAAACAACCAAACCAAGTGATGATCGGCTTTAGCGTTGAGACAGAGAATGCAATCGAAAACGCTCGCAATAAAGTTGCTCATAAAGATTTAGATTTCTTAGTTGCAAATAGTCCAGATGCTTTCGGTGCTGAACAAGCAGAAGTTACTGTGGTAGCTTCGAAGAAACGTGCAGATATAATGCCTTTGGTGACTACGCTTCCAAGACAGAGTAAACAAAGAATTGCTCATGAAGTTTTGAAGAATCTTGCTAAGTGTGTTGAGCATGCAGCAACAGATATTGCAAAGGTTTAGAATGAAGTTAGATCAAATTTTAAACCCATGGCTCCTGAACTCTAAGGAATATGCCGCAGGCAAGACCTTTGAGTATGTCATGGAGAAATATGGCTATAAAAGAGAGGAGATTCTTAGATTAGCTGGTAATGAAAGCACCATGGGAACTAGTCCTAAAGCTATAGAAGCAGCTAAACAAGCGCTTCTTGAATCTAATTTTTATGATGAGCCAGCTTCTGAACCTTTAGTAGAAGCATTAGAAAATAAATTTGCTCAAGAGGGTTTTGATTTAAATCAAGTTGGAGTAGTTGTTGGTAATGGTATGGACAGCGTCATTGATCATATTCTTATGCTTTTTGCTAATTCATCAGCATCGGTAATTAATTTGCCACCTACTTTTATTTACTATCAGTTCGTTATGCAAAGGCTTGGTATTGAAATTATTGATGTGCCAAGGAAGCTCACTAATGATGGGACTTTGCTAAGTTATGAAATTGATTTTGCTGGAATCAAAAGTTCTATCAAAGCTAATACTAAATTAGTATTTTTATGTACGCCAAATAATCCAGATGGCGGTGCTACCGAAAAATCACAAATAGAAGATCTCGCTAAATTTTTATTAGAAAAAAATATCATTCTTTTTGTTGATCATGCTTATATAGATTTCTCTGACAAGAAATACAATGCAACTGATCTAATAAAAAAATATCCAAATATAGTTTTTGGTTTTACTTTCTCGAAAGCCTATGCTATGGCGGGTTTTAGAGTTGGCTATGCTTTAGTCTCTAAAGAGTTACAAAAACAATACTTCAGCCACATGACCCCATTCCTTTGTTCACGTCCAAGTATTGCAGCAGCGAAAGCAGCACTGGCAGATCAAGAACATTTAAATAAAATTGTAGAGTCGAATAAAATTCAAAGAGAATTATTGAAAGATAAATTTCTTGGCCTTGGTTTTGAAGTCTTTAATACACAATCTAATTTTTATTTGATTGATTTTAAAAACTTGGGCTTTCTGGCAGATTATATAGTCGAAAAACTAATGTCTAAGGCTATAATTATCAGAGCCATGAAGAGTGTCAGCCCAAGCAGCTTACGTGTTACGATTGGCACTGCTGAAGAGAACCAAAGGCTTCTTGCAGCCCTGAAAGAGATAATTTGAATTGTTGTTTAAGCCCAAAAACTTACTAAGAATTTTATTGGATTTACTATTACTTGCTTCGGCTTTAGCTTTAGCTACTCTCACGCGTCTTGAAGGTCATATTGTTAACAATGTAGAGAAATTTATTTGGACTAAACAGCTTCTTACTATTCTTCCTATAGTAAGTTTGGTTGAACTTTCAGCACTATTTGCTTTCGGTACTTATAGAAGATTTTGGAGATACACAGGTATTAATGACATCTTGCATCTGGCAAGATCACTCTTCATCGCTTCTTTAGTACTTTTGCTTCCTCGATTATTTGGTTTAAGTCCTAAACACTTTGATTTACTAGCAATCTCTTATGGAGTTCTCGTAATTAACTTTTTACTCTCGACTATCTTCTTGAGTGCAATAAGAATGTTGCGTTCATATTTAGTAGAACAGAAAAACATTCGTCGCAGATTTAAGGATTTAGGCAGCAACTCGAAACAAGCATTAATTATCGGTGCTGGAGAAGCTGGATTAGAAGTAATCAAATCTATTGCTAATCACCCAGAGCTTGGTCTCAATGTAGTAGCAGTGCTTGATGATGACACTCGCAAGCATGGCATGAAAGTCAATGGTGTGCAGGTTCGCGGGGCTATTGCCGATGTTAAATATTGGGTCACTGAGCTTGGAATAGATCAAATCATTATTGCAATTCCAAGTTTGAATCTTAAAGACCAAAAGAGAATAAATTTACTGTGTACTGAAACTGATGCTGATGTACGCATAGTTCCAGGTGTAGATCAGCTTGCTGGGGGTCATGTAGAAGTAGAGAAAATCCGTAAACTAAGTATGGAAGATTTACTTGGTAGAGAAGAAGTAGATCTTGGTTCAGATGAAGTCTTACGCTTCCTTGATGGTAAGCGTGTTCTAGTGACTGGAGCAGGCGGTTCTATTGGTAGAGAGCTTTGTTTACAGCTCACTACTAAATGTAATATTGCAAGTATGTGTTTACTTGGTAAAGGTGAGAATTCAATTTTCGAAGCTTCCCAAGATATTAGAGAAGCTAAACTTAAAAATCCTAAACTCACTATCGAAACCAAAATTTGTGATATCCGTAACTACGACAGGATGGACAGAATTTTCAAAGATTTCAAGCCTGAGGTAGTGTTTCATGCCGCAGCGCATAAACATGTACACCTTATGGAGGTCAATCCCTGTGAGGCTTTTGAGAATAATGCTATTGGTACTCGCAATGTGGCAAAACTCTCTGGTATTCATAAAGTAGAAGCATTTGTTTTGATTAGTACTGATAAAGCAGTAAATCCGACAAGTATCATGGGCTCGACTAAGAACCTTGCCGAGAAAGTTGTACTCTTACTTTCCAAAGAATTTCCAGAGACTAAATTTACTGTGGTGAGATTTGGTAATGTGCTTGGTAGCAGAGGTTCTGTGATTAAAGTTTGGGAGAAGCAACTCCAAAATGGCTTAGCAATTACCGTTACACATAAGGATGCAATTAGATTCTTTATGACTATTCCTGAAGCTTCGCAACTGGTGATTCAAGCAGCAGCTAAAGCAGCAAGTGGTCAGATCATGCTCCTGGATATGGGCGAGCCGATTAAGATCTATGAACTTGCAAGACAATTCATTCGCTTATCTGGTTTTGATGAAGAAGATATTCCTATTAATGTTATTGGTCTTAAAGAAGGCGAGAAGCTTTATGAGGAACTGCTCACAGCAAGTGAGTTTGTGGATTCTAAGCTTACTGAAAAAATCTACAAAGCTAAAATTGACTTTGAATTAGATGATCAAGAATTTGCCGAAAGCTTCGAAGATATAAGTAGTCTTGCTCGCGCGAATGAACACGATAAAGCAAAAGATGCAATTAGAACTTTGGTTAAGAAGTTGCAGTTGGTAAAGAGTTAAAGACTCGTCATTGCGAGGAACGAAGTGACGAAGCAATCCCCCTGCGCAATATTATGCAATAGGAAATATCGTCTGAAGCTTCATCGCAAGATTCATATCGCCCTTGATTTTGAGCTTACCTTGCATAAAAGCCATTTGTGAATTTAGCTTACCTTCACGAATCGCCATCCAATCTTTATCAGCTAGAGAAATCTCTACTGAAGGAGTTGGTACTCCACCTTTAACGAGCTCACAAGTGCCACTTGCAATTTTGAAAGCCCAAATTCCACCTTCGGGGCCAGAAATATTGAATTGATAACTTGCATTTGTGTTTGCTGCCGCACCTGCATTGAAGTGCTTAGACATTTCTTCGAAAACATCGCCGATTTTAACCATATGGGTTTTAGTCTAACATTAGGGTGCAAATTCATCGAATTTAGGTAATAAATGGCTTCGATATTGGGTTTTTAGCTTAAGTAAAGGTTAACTAAAGTACCATACATCCTTAGCTGATGTTATCTTTATATTGTTTAGGTCCCATTAATACATGTCAAATTCACTATCATCATCAAAAGAATTCAAATTATGGGAGCGACTTCCTGAATTTGGTTCTAATCTCAAAGCTAAAAAAAATAAAAAGGAACTTTCTTCAACCACTCCAGAACCATCAAAAAGCATAACTACTAAAGTTGATGATTCAATAAAAGTAGAACCCAATCAAGAACAAGCAGTAATATCAGTTTCTAATACAAACGCTGGTTCAGACAGTCAAGTTATTCAGGCGACAACCGGAGTCGATGACCAGCAAAGATCTGAAGCTGTAACTTTAGATTTAAATAGAGAACAAAAATATTTAAGACCCTATCAAGACAATGCTTTATATAGAATCAATTCTCAATCTCATAGCGTTACTGCGCAGCTTTCAAGGAGAAGAGGATTTACTCTATCGGATTTATTGAACTTTCGCTTGCGACGTATACCAACACCCTTTCATTCTGAAACTAAACTTGAAACTATTAATTTTTTAAGTACAGGCGTTACTAGTCTCTCGGGAAAAGGTTTGACAATAATATTAGCCAATAAAGCTTTAGCTAATATGGAGAAAGGTCAGTCAAGTATAGTACTTGCAAATTCTAAGTATCAAAGACAGCGTATAGCTCAGTCAATGATTGATTTTACTCCAAGACAAAATCGAGGAAATCTTGCAGCAAGAATTGTGATTATAGATAGTTTAGAAGATCTGAATAATATTAGAAACACTAATTCTAATACCAATGGAATCACTTACATCATAAGTACGGATGTTCTGAAAAATTTATATGATAGCAATGAAAGTTTTCAACCAGTAACCAATAACCTTGGAACCATAAGTTTAGAGCACAGAAGACTCAATGAATATATTCCACTCAATGAAATTAAAGAGATATTAGTGGATGATGTTCATGAATATACTGGTTTTGCAAACGATGGTTATTGCAAAATTTTATTAAGTTTACTGCGAGAAACTAATTCCCACACTACTGATCCTACCGCTTTAATAGGTTTTAGTTCCACTCCTTATCAGAGGGAAGAAGGATCTCCTAGTAGTCGAAGATTCAATGATACTTTAATAGATTTTCAAAATCTATTCCCACCTTTAAGTCAAATAGTAATACCAGGTAATTATGAAGAATCAGAAGGTCCTTTAAAAAAAGTTGCGCCTAGTACTATTCAACTTACAGGAACTATTAGTACAGGAGAATCAATAAATCAAGCTCTTCGGCAATTAACAAATCATAATTTATTAATTGATACTCTAGGAACCATACAAGCAGATAGTATTAATGCTCAACTCGTTAAGGAAATCAAAGCACATTATCAACCAGGGCAGAAGTGGAGAATTATTGCAGATTCAGCGGATCATGCAGAATTACTATGCCAATTACTTACAGCTAATATCCCGCAAGCTAATCCTAAGATTTTTATAGGACGTATGAAAGGATCTTATCAAAGTGAAGCTACTGGCACTTTACAAGCACCTGTTTATGGAGACGATGGTTCAGAACTTAGACGTGAAATCTTAGAACCAAGGCGAGAAACTGAATCGAATGTGTTAAATGATTTTGAATCTACTGGTGAAACTTCTTCTGGTATTCTTGTGGAATTAGAAGCTTTACAAAAATACCACAATCCACAGGTTACTCATGTTGTGCATGCAAATTTTATTAATTCGGAAATTGCTTTACTTCGTGCATTGGGACATGCTTGTACCACTGATGCACAAGGGGGGATCATGAACCAATGGTTCCTAGATCCACGACAATTAGAACGATGTCAAGATTATTTACGCAATGGAGTTCAGCTTACTCCTATTAGTAAAGATCCTGATGAACCATTAGGAGGAATAGGTCCAGTAAATATTGCTGAAGTGACCAGAGTTACAGCAAGAATTGCGCAAGAAGCTCTTCATGATGCTCATGTATACTGGCTTGAAAGAGGATTAGCACCGTTAATTTCGACCAATTATCCTGGAGATAGTTTAGACGATGCTCTTACAAAGATTGCAAGTACTTTCAATGGTATTGGCAAATCTATTAATGAAATAAAAGAAATTATTCAAGGAAGAAAAATTGATCATGATTTATTTAGACAATTTTTAATTTTAATGACAATAAAACCTGAAGATGTTGCTGTATATGCACCTGAATTAGTTGGTATCAAAAATGAACAACAGGCAAAAAAATCATTTGCATTTGCTTTTAGAGAAATGATGAATAATAGAAATTTTACTGAGCAAATTAATTGGAACTGGCATGATTACCTGGATAAACATTTAGGAATAGTACCGGCTCTTCCTTACGATCGTTCCTTAGCAATACGTTCCAAAAAATTTGCCGAACTTATTTATGATAAATTTGGACCAAAATATTTTGAAGACAGAGCCTTTGTTAGGCATATTATCCAAGTATTTAGCGGTATCACTAATGATACTAAGCTTATAGGTCTTCTTATTAATTCTATTCCTAGAATGAATTTTAGAGATACAAGAGAATTATTTCCAAATCTTACAGGTCAAATACCACATGTAAGTTTTGAAAGGTTGCAAAATTTACTTGTCAATAAATATCCCGATGGTCCTGCTTTAGATTTAGATACTTTCTTTAAACAGACTATATATGATGATTTAGGCATAGACTTTGCTACTTTGGTTAATTCCATTACAGATTATCATCTAGGTTCAGATCAAACTATAATCACTAATAGTGCAAAAAATCAAATTGCAGAATATTTAGCCAATATCTCAAAAGAAAGAGCTACTGGAAATGGAAATAGTTTAAATCAGCAAACTAATCATTTAAATGAAATTACCAGACAAGTACTTTATAACCAAATTCTAGCTAAGGTTTGGGGTATTAATAGAAACGTCGTTATCACTGATAATGATTTTAATCATAATGTCCATGCGGATCGTATTGAATCTAGTATTCAAGCTGAGTCTCCATTGGAAAGAAGAATTGATTTAGTAAATTCAAATCTTGCTTGGGTTGCGCATCTTGATAAAGCAATTCAATCTAAATTTACTAGTCAAGAACTGAGTTTAAATTTAAAAACTCGCTTAGCTTTTGCCATAGATAAATTTATCAACAAATCTGAACATAGTTTCAATGAATCAATAGCTGAACTGAAAAGTACAGAGGATGATATTGATACTAGGACAGAATTAAGAAATCACAAAACAACTTTAGCCAGAACCACCTCATATTTGGATGATGAACATCTAATAAATATTCTAAGTGGAGCTGTTCATCCTAATAAATTAACAAAAGAGGATCAAGATTTACTTAGAGAATTTGCACAAAGTTTTGATATGAATTTAGATGAGCTTATTCCTGAATTCCCGACGCTGCTTGGTATTAGAAATGTTGAAGAAGCAACTCTATTAGTTAATCAAGTTCTAGGACAAGTTGATAGGAGTAAGTTTAATGCGGACTTGGCTAAATTAACCAAGAACTCTACTACTAACTCGGAATTAATTGGAGAATATTTATTTACAAAACATCCTGATGCTTTATTAGATAAAGAGTCTCTTCAAGAAGCTATAAAATTAATCAATGGGGACTACCGTGATAGTACCAGCAAAGCTGAAGGCCAAGCATATTTGAGGGCTTATATTAGCTTTTTGGAAGATAAAACTAAAGACTCACCAAGTCCAATTGAACTTATAGATGTTGTTACCGCTTTGCCTAAGTTGACCGGAATTTTTAGTGACGTTGAATTGATTGCTGCAGCTAAATCAGAAGAACGTTTTGATATTAATGAAGCTGTTAGTAAATCAGGTAATGGGAGAACCATTAATTATGTAAAAGAACTTGGAACAGAACTAGGCTTAAGCCTTAATGACATGGCAGTACGGATGAAATTAGAAGATCCAGTAAAATTTTATGCAGAACCAATTCGTTTAATTTCCAATCAGACTAAAGCTGAAATCCCGCCATTTGCTGAAAATCAAAAAGAAGCAATACTTAGTAGAAATATTCTTAAAAGCATTTGGGGTGAGGACTATATGATTATTGCTGATAACGGTAAGAAAGATATTCCAACTGTTATTGATATAGCACAAGATTCTAAAACCTCGAAAACAACTGAAACTCTGTATGTGTATAACAATAAATTTGAACTTAGATTTGAAAAGAAGGGTACAACCATGACTGTTTTAGACACTTATAGTTCTGAATATAAAAATGGGGCTTGGCAAAGTGTTATTAAAAAAACTAGTACAAAGTTTGATGATGATAAGACTAGGAAATTATTTATTGAGGCACTTGAAAAACAAAATAGAGATTGGTATCGAAAATTAATGGATCATTTAAGCCCTTTATCAATTGAAGAAGTTATAACAAAAATAAGTGAATTCAATGAAAAATATCCTGATGAGATGATGGTTATATCACGTCCAAGTTCGCTTGATATTGCTTTTGGTAATGAAGCGACTATAACAAAAGATCCAAAGAATCAAGAGATTTTCAGAAAATGGCTTGATTTTATCGGCATGGATCTAAGCGAAGTAATTGCAGAGTTTCCTAAACTCACTGGTGTGAGAAGTTTAGCAGAAATGAGATTATTTACTGATAAAAATTATCCTGATGCTGAGATAAATAGATTAAGAGTAAACCCAAGAACTCATCCTGCAGAATTTATAAAATTTGTTTTTGAAACCGCAATACCAGCAAGTGGCTTGACAGTCTCAGCAATAAAAGAATTTCCTGATTATAAAGAATTAAAAGTACATTATTTGAGAGGAATTGAAGCTAATCACTATGCTAGAGAAGAGGGGATAGATGGCTTTTTATCAAGAGAGGATTTCCCTGATGCAAGTCTTGGATTCTCACAGCAATTAATAGCTTTCGATTTATTTCCAAACTATGTTAATAATCATACGAGACCACTAAGTTTTTGTAGTAGTCCTGAAGATCAATTGAAACATAACTACTCTAAATTGATAGTTCATTATAATTTTCTTGATTATTTCAAAACTAGAGGAGGTTCAGTAGTTAATGCATCTGATGCATGGTTCGATGATCGATCCAAATCTTGGATTAGTCATCAATATGGTGATTCTTTTATCATTTTTGGGAACTTATACAAAACTATTTTGAAGGGTAATCCTAAATTGTCTCAAATGTTTCTTGATATTTTAAAATCTTCGCCATCTATCCCAGAATTTAAGCAAAAAGCTGCTTGGTTTAGATTAGTTGATAACTTTTTAAATCAATTACCATCAGCAGAATTCCTAGTTAGTGATGAACAGCAGAAGTTTTTCGTCAGCGCTTCTCTAGTTGGTGATAAACAAATTTTTGGAGATTCTCAAAAAGCTACTGCAGGTTTAGAAATTTTAAAATCATTTATAAAGTTTGCTGATAGTCAGTATCCTGGCTTAGGCTTTGCAAAACTTATTGATACTGATGAAGAATTGAGGAAGATTTTAGAGATTGGAAGTACAGCTCAAACCCCTGAGCAGATTGCTATTGATGCAATTAAAAGTAAAGGAAAAGAATGGTGGTTAGAACAGATTCAAGCTCCATCCCAACTTGTTAAAACCTTCAACGATTATTTAACTGAATTAAACCCAAGTCTTAACTTAGACTCATTTTTAAATTTTTATAGCATTAATAAATATGGAGATATTTATTCTGCGCTATCAGGCATAACAAATACTTTATGGGGACTACCTATGTCAATCGATAATAATGCAGTTATAGACAGAGTTTCTGTAGTCGCAATACTTAGTAAAATATTTAATGACTCGAGAAATTTTATGATAATAGCTGGTGGACGAACTGCTAGAAATGCCGATGAAGGAAATATTTTTACTACAAATGGAATAAATTATGCTCAAGAATTGCATCATAGTGCTGATGGTACCAACAAGGTATTAAGAGAATTGAAATTAATCGGTGGTCTATTGATTGAAATGACGCCAACGGCTGATAATAAGCCATCCCCACAGGAAATCATTAACATCATTCGAGCACTAAAATTACCAGATCAATTAGAAGGAGTGGACACTGAATCTGCATTGAATAGGGTTCTATCAAATGCTGCACAAAATATAGGATTATCAGTAAAAGACATGTTTGATCTTCTAGGCATAGGTTTTATGATTGACAATCAAGGAATAGATCAACAGTGGTATCAAGGTGTTAAGAACTTTGTTCTTGATGCTGCAAAGCAGCAAGGTCACGCCGATCTAGCAGTCTTACATAAAGGACAAGTTATCGCTATAATTCTAAAAGCATTAATTAAAGATAGTGAAAAAAATAATATGGATGATATAGCCGTATCATTCCTGATATTACTAAACTCCGCAGGCTCTAGGTTAGACTTGGCGCTATGTTTTACAAAGGATAAAATACAACTGCAACCTATAGAAGAAGGAAATACTATAGTGGCACAAAGTCTTTCAGAAAGATCATTAAAAGGCTAACCTTCTTTAAATCAACTCTGTTACTAAACTAGCCAAATATAGTGGATATTTATAAGTTTTTTTATGAATGTCAAAAGAAAAATTTAGAGCACTAAGTATTAATCCAAACTCAGGCTTATACCTATCTTGAAACGATTTAAGGCTCTTGGCTTGTGTATTAGAGCCTGACTTAACTTCAATGGGAATAATCCCATGTTCATTAGTATTGATTATAAATTCTATTTCAGCACTAGCTTCTGCCCAAGAATATAAATTATTATTCTTGAAATCTTTAGCTTGTAATTCTTGTGCGACAAAGTTTTCTGCAAAATATCCTTTGTATTCTCCGTAATCATAATCAAGAATTTCTTTTGGCTTCAGTTCACTCATTGCACCAAGCAAGCCAACATCAAAACAAAATAATTTAAAACGATTTTCTTTTGTAAAAGCTGATAACGGCGTGCTGACTTGATCAACAATTTTGACTTTAATGATTAACCTTGCAGCTTCAAGCCAATCTATTATTCCAACTAGGTTTGAATATGATTTTATACCCGGTATAATTCCTTTGAATTGAAATTTAGAGCTTGAACCATCTTGCTCTCTAGCTAATTGATTAGGAATATTTTTCCAAAGTCTTTCTATATGCATGGCATTTTCTTTACCGCTGTGTTTGGATATATCATCGAAATATGAGTCAATGAGTTTTTCCTGGCTTTCTCTTACTGCTGAATATTTTTCGAAAGCAGATCCTTTAGTATCTTTATAAGTATTAATAGCTACAGGCAAACCTCCTATGACAAAATAAATTTTCAATTTCTCCCAAAGCTTCCCATGGACTAGATCAGGGAGGGGTTGATTTTTGTGTTTAAGTTCTTTAAATAAATTTTCTAATAGAAGTTTATCTCCTATGCCTTCAAGAAATTCAAAAAAAGTAAATGGATACATATGTAGGTAATCTACTTTGCCAACTGGAAAAGATACATCATCTAGTTTTAATCCAAGTAATGATCCTGCTGCAATGATTGGTAGTTCAGGCATTTCTTCACCGAAGTATTTCAAAGAAGTGAGAGCATTTGGTATCGTTTGAATTTCATCGAAAATAATTAGATCAGATTTTTTGATGGGTTTATTTAATTGCAGAGATAATCTATCTATGATTTTTTGAGGATCAAGATCAGGATCAAAAACTTTGCTAAAGTTTACTTTCTCTTTTTCGCAATTAATATAATGATGTTGCTTAAAATTCTCTGAAGCAAATTTTTTCAAAGTATAGGTTTTGCCAACTTGCCTGGCTCCAAGAAGAATTAAAGGTTGTCTTTTGGATTTGATCAGCCATTCTGAAAGCTTTGTTTCTATGTGTCTTTTCATGTTTAAGTACTTTATGCCACGACTTTATTAGTATTTTACTACTTTTTTGGTATGACTTTCATATTAAATTTAGTACTTTTTAGTACGACTTTTTCTCTAATTACAGTACTTTTTGGCACCACTTTTGGCAAAACCTCTATTTCATTAACTCTCCATGTCCAACAACCAATCAATTAGATTGATTTGTTTTATTGATTTATATTTGCCTTCTAGAGAGTGACTTATACCTTCTAGGGTGACCATATATGCTGGGCTTTTGGCAAGATATTTATCACTCTTGATAAATGCATTAAGTTCACGTTCACGGTTATCGTTATTTAATTCCTGACTTACTTGATAACGACTAAGCTTGCCCTGATAATCTTCCGTAATAAAATCTATTTCTGCTTCAGTTGTTGAGCCGTAAAAAATATTTTTTATTTTTGGATTTTGTTTTAATTTCAGAAGCACTATATTCTCTAAATTAAAGCTCATGTTACTGATTAAATTCTGGAATTGGTTACTTATACCGACATCAATCGCATAATATTTTTTTGAGCTAGCAAATATTTTTTTACTGGTCCAGTCAAACTTAGGAACTTCAATAATTGCAAAAGTTTTTTTGATGTGATTTACATACTCGATTACAGTTTCTTCTTGAATTTTCATTCCTAGATTTTTTAGATATTTAGTAATTTTGGAAAACGATAAGGTTCTACCATTATTTGCAAATACAAACTTAATTATCATTTCGATAGCAATTTCATTTCTCACAGCAAACCTTTTAATGACATCATCTAAAATAACTTTGCTTATAAGGCTGTCTATATAAGAGGCTTGGGTATCGGGGTCGCTAATGGTATATATTTCTGGTAGTCCACCCAGCTTGAGATATTCATAGAATTGGTTTGTAATTAAGGATGTGCGCCTAGTGTAGTTTTGTTTATGATAGATGAGATATTCTTCAAAAGAAAAAGGCAATATTGTAAATTCAATAAATCTTCCAGCAAGGCTAGAGCTTAATTCAGATGAAAGCATATCTGAATTAGAACCAGTGATGATAATTTGATTAAGTTTATTTTTTTCATAGAGTGTTCTTATGAAGGCTTCCCAATCCTTCACTTTCTGAATTTCATCAAAGATTAAAAGAGTACTTTGATCTTCTTTCGTGAAGAATTTTTGGAATACATCGTAGATCTCTCCCAATTTATAAGCATCAGTGACCCAATTTAATTTGTAATCTTCAAAATTAAGATAGAGAATATTTTCTATCTTGTAACCATCATCGAGTAATTTTTTAGCAATACGTTTGCATAAATATGACTTACCAACTCGACGAAAACCACTAATAATTTTTACTGGTTTTGAACTCATGGCTTCCAGAATTTGTTTTTCACAATAGCGTTCTAAACCCTGGGAATTCAGAATTTCATCCTGCCATGAGCGTATGATTTCATAAATTCCATCCTGCTTCATAAGGATAATTATACCCTATTTTACCTGGTTATAACAGGGTAAAATAGGGTATAATTATTTTACTTGGCTTTTCACGCCACATCCTTAATCATAGATTCAGCTTCCAATACTTGACCCTGATAATTAAGAATTACTCAGCAAATCTTTCTTTATTTTATCTATAAGTTTCTTGTCCGCATCTGGATTAGCTTCCAAATTTTTCAAGTACTGTATTAGTGAATTCATA
>CAZFCF010000017.1:0-48673 GCA_964517685.1 uncultured Gammaproteobacteria bacterium
CGCGTGGTATTACAATCAACACAGCACACGTTGAGTATGAATCAGCTACAAGACATTACGCACACGTAGACTGTCCAGGTCACGCTGACTATGTTAAGAACATGATTACTGGTGCTGCGCAGATGGATGGAGCGATCCTTGTAGTATCTGCTTCTGACGGTCCTATGCCTCAGACACGTGAGCATATCCTTCTTGCAAGACAAGTAGGTGTTCCACATATCGTTGTGTTCATGAACAAATGCGACATGGTTGATGATGCTGAATTATTAGAGTTAGTTGAAATGGAGACAAGAGAGCTTCTTTCTAAGTATGAATTTGATGGCGATAATATCACTTTCATCAGAGGTTCTGCACTTAAAGCTGTTGAAGCGATGATTGCTGCTCCTACTACTCAAAAAGGTCAAAACGAATGGGTAGACAAGATCTACGATCTTATTGATGCAGTTGATGCTTCAGTTCCAACTCCTATCCGTGATAAAGACAAACCATTCTTGATGGCTGTTGAGGATGTATTCACGATCACTGGTCGTGGTACTGTTGCTACAGGCCGTGTTGAGAGAGGAGTTATCAAAGTTGGTGACGAAGTTGAAGTTATCGGTCTTAAAGAAGATTCTAAGAAGACAGTTGTAACTGGTTGTGAGATGTTCCGTAAGACTCTTGATACAGTTGAAGCTGGCGACAATGCTGGTGTTCTTCTTCGTGGTGTTGATAGAAACGATATCGAAAGAGGTCAAGTTATTGCTAAACCTGGTTCTATCAAGCCTCACACTAAATTCGTTGGTAGCGTTTACGTTCTTACCAAGGATGAAGGTGGAAGACACACACCATTCTTCAAAGGCTATCGTCCACAGTTCTACATGAGAACTACAGACGTTACTGGTAACGTTGTACTTCCAGATGGAGTAGAAATGGTTATGCCTGGAGATAACATTGAGATGACTGTTGAACTTATTCAACCAGTTGCAATGGAAGAAGGTATGAGATTCGCAATTCGTGAAGGCGGCAGAACTGTTGGCGCTGGAGTTGTTTCTTCTATCATCCAGTAATTAAAAGGTCCCCCCCCCTCAAAACTTTCGAGTTTATCAACCCGCTTCGCAAGAGGCGGGTTGTTTTTTTGTAGGTGAATGTAATCTAGATGCCGTCATTGCTGTAATGAATTTAGGTGCCGTCATCGCGAAGCCGCATAGCAGCTGTGGCGATCCAGCCTTAATGTGTTTTGTGATATTATTTTGTTTGCCCATGTCTTCCTCTATAGATCCACAAATTACTTTTGAAGGTTTTTTCTCAGGACCTTTGTTAGATAGAAATACTTTATCGCTTCCTAGCTTTAAAAAAGGAGATTCTATTTCAGGGTTGCCAAAATTACAAGACCTGATAGACAGACTTAAAAATTTGAATGTTGTTGTAACGTTGCATATACATGGTCAAGCAACGCCGTATAAGTTTTTTGGTTTGCAGTCATTAGACTGGAGCGTAACAAAAAGCAGCCGTCAATTAGTTGTTTTTTCTGCTGACACAGGCATGGTAGCAATTGACTTAGGGAAATCTCCATTGAAAATAAATTTTAGAGAATTTAAGAGTGCCAAGCCAGGTAATTCATCTAAAACAGTCGGGCTTTATGATACTCAAACCTCAGCAGAAAGTATGAGAAGAAAATTTCAAGAATCACTTGTTGTGCAACCTGCTGCTATTGAAGCAGTAGTTGCTAATACACCGACTATAGAAGCTCAACACCAAGACTTGCAACAAGCAAATTTAGTTTCTGAGCCTCTTGTGGTCGAAGTATCAGCACCAGAGTTAGAAACGACATCAGAACTAGAACCAACACCAGAGTTAGAAGCAGCACCGACAGCAAAAATAGCGACAGCACCAAAGAAAAAATGGGTTCAATCTTATAGATCTAACGAAGCGAGTAGAAAGGCTTATTGGCAGGAGTGCTTAGATAAATTAACAAAACCAGAGACTCGTAAAAAGCCAGATAATGTTGAGAAACTCGATTTTAAGTTTAGTGATTTAACGCTACAGAACCATACTTTAATACAAGCAAATAAAAGGTTACTTCAACAAGGTTTTCATAAAAATGAGGTAGTTGTTTATTCTGGTGAACAAGAGATTTACAAAGGCTTTCTTCGTGAGGGAGATGCTTTGGATTATGATGCAGTTAATCGTAAATTGCGAATTTATAATCAAAAAAATAATCCTACAGTAATAAAAAGGGCTAATTCTGACGATATAAGCTTTGTTAAAACAAAAAGACTTGCACCACAGGAGCTAACTTTAAAAGCAGACTCTGCTAGAGATTTTATGCAAAAAGTAAATAGCATTCTAAAATATTTAGCTTCTGGTTGCAGCCTTCGTATAAGGGGTCCGCAAGGTAAAGATTTGGTTTTAAATTGTGACATGCAAGTAGCTATACAAAGACTAAAATCTCCTCATGAAATTTGGATTTTAGGTAAAGAGTCTTATAAAATTGAATCGCCAATATTTAATCGTAAATATGAATGTGTAATTGAGGAAAAGGCTAAGTCTTAATGCTATCACTTTGGAGTGAGTGTACGTGATCCAGTCCTAATGTGGTTTTCGTGGTATCATTGCCTGTGACTTATGGTTGCTGCAATTGCTAAAAAGCGTGATATATTAGATTCGTCTTCAGACAAAACTACAAGAAGATGTAGTAGGAAAGAAATAATTCCTGAAAGTCGTCAAGTTCGGTCAACTTGGAGGAAAGACTTAGAAGCGATGCATATTAGTGGTGAAGGACGTCTAAAAATAGAAACAGATTTTTTAGAAACTTCTGAACGCGAAATATATTTAATTAAGCAAGATCTATTTAGGCATTTTAGAAAAATAGTCTATAAATATCCTGAGATAACCTTGAAAGACTTGTTCAAAGAATTTAAACAATCTATTGAGAAACAACAATTATTTACAAAAAACAGTGACGGGAAATTAGATGATAATAAAGAAAGGAATCGAGAAACAGGAGTTATTAAAGGACTCATTACAACTATAGAACATAGGTTCAGCCGCTTCCCAAATCTAAAGTTTTTTGATCTACTCACAGATCCATTTGAAAACGGTCCATATGCCTCATTATTTTTAACTAGATCCAAAGCAAAAGAGTTACTTATAGAATTGCTTGAATTATTCTCTGTACCGCCTTTACCTAAACCTGAAAATAAATTAGAGATTGTATTTAAAAAACATGTGCCAAAAAATGCAGAGAAAATTAGGAATTTAGTGCTTGAAAAGATTAATGGAGGAAAAAGTACGGAGACTAAGACGAGCTTTGTTCTTAGCAAGAATGATCAAGATCCTGCTAAAGCTATAGTCCTTGAAGAACTACTTATACACTTTAAAAATGCTTTTTTAAAAGCAAGTAAAAAAATGACATTTGCTGAACTGTTAGCTAATCTTGAGAAATTTATCCCTCGCAAAATTTGACAATGAGTTGTTTGACGGCTTTTAACCTACTGTCCTAAATTTTTGGCACAGCAGAGCTTATTACTAACTGAAAATTTAGTACAGTAATGCCACTTTTTATTGTATAAATATTATATATTGCGCCAAAAGCTTGAATTAAAGCCATATTTAGTAACAAAGATTTTATCTTTGTCTTGGGCAGTCTAAGCCCAGAAATTATATAATTACTAGTCTGTATGGCAACTAAATCACGTAAAAAATTACAAAACCGCATAAGAATCAAGCTTAAAAGCTACGATGCTGCTAATTTAGATGCTTCTGCTAAGCAGATCGTAGATGCCGCTGAAAGAACTGGCGCGAGAGTTTCAGGCCCAATCCCTTTACCAAGCAATATCAGAAGATATTGTGTACTTAGATCACCACACGTAGACAAGAAATCTCGTGAGCATTTCCAAATCAAAACACATTCAAGATTAATTGATCTTCTTGATTCAACTCAAGAAACTACAGTTGCACTTAAAGAGTTGGATCTTCCAGCTGGTGTTGATATTTCGGTTAAAGTATAAGTCACTTCAAATGACGTCATTGCAAGGAGCATAGCGACAATCAATGCTTCAAGAAATTTTACGTAACGAACTCCTTCCTAGAGTCCAGAAACCTGGTCAGTACCTTGGTATGGAGTGGGGTGCTTGGCGTAAGGATTGGGATCAAGCTAAATCTCGCATCGCTATCATTTACCCTGATCTTTATGAGCTGGGAATGTCAAACTTTGGCATCAAGATTCTTTACAACATAGTCAATAATCATCCTGATTATCTCTGTGATCGGGCGTACGCGCCGATGGCAGATATGGAGAAGCTTTTACGCGAGCGTGATTTGCCGCTTTGGGGCTGGGAAAGTTATAAACCTCTTGCTGAGTTTGATATGCTCGGTTTCTCACTGGCTTATGAGCTTTGCTACAGCAGCATTCTAACTATTCTGGATTTATGTAAGATCTCTTTTAAGAGCTTGGAACGTAATCACCAAGACCCTATCATTTTTGCTGGTGGTCCGGCGGTATTTAATCCCGAGATCATGGCAAACTATATCGACTTCTATATAGTTGGTGATGGTGAAGAACTGATAACTGAAATCCAGGACTCACTAATCCAAACTAAAAAAACTTTCTTAGAAACTTATCCTGAGATCAATGCAGAGATCGCCACAATTACAGGCACAGATGAGATTACTCAGAACATACAACAACTCAAAAATTTCACTCTGCCCCAAGATCAATCTTTACAACTCAGAGAGCAAATCCTCTTCAATATGGCACAGCTTCAAGGTATCTATGTGCCGAAATTCTATAAGCCAGACGAGCAAGAGAACTACAGCGCTAAACCAATTAGGGAAGATGTTCCATATCCAGTATATAAGCGCATCACTAAAACTCTAGAAGATTTCAATCAACCTATCGCAGGTCCAGTGCCCGTCATTAGTGCAGTTCAGGATAAACAAGTTTTAGAAATACGCCGTGGTTGTGATCGTGGGTGTAGATTCTGCCAAGTTGGTTATACTTATCTGCCAGTCAGAGAGCGTAGTCCAGAGGATCTGTTTCGCCTTAGCCAAGAGTCCGTTAAAAAATCCGGCTATGAAGATTTCACTTTACTCTCACTTTCAGCAAGTGACTATACTTGTCTAACCGAAGCTGCTAGAGCGATTAACGATGAGCATGCTGAATCTGGTGTTTCACTTTCTATGCCTTCACAGAGAGCAGATAGATTTAATTTGCATTTAGCATCTGAAGTAAATCAAGTGCGTAAGTCAGGTATGACCTTCGCTCCAGAAGCAGGTACCGAGAGACTTAGAAAGATCATCAATAAAGGTCTCACGGAAACTGATATTAAGAAAGCTATCTATGGTGCTTACCTAGAAGGTTGGGCACATATCAAACTTTACTTTATGATCGGTTTGCCCTTTGAGACTGATGAAGATCTAGATGGAATCCTCGACATACTTAGCTGGACAGAAAATATGGCTTGGCAATTACGCAAGAACAATCGCAATAAATTTAAAAAGCCAATCGAGATCACTTGTACTATTTCTACCTTTGTACCTAAGTCATTTACAGCCTTTCAATGGTTCTCCCAGTGCGCGCTTGATGAGTTCCAGCGTAAACAAGATTACTTGATGTCGGGTTTGAGAGACCGTAGATTAACACGCACAGTGAAGCTCAACTGTACTGAACCAGGTCTTGCATTAATTGAAGGAGTTCTTTCTCGTGGTGATAGACGTTGGGGACAAGTCATAGAGGAGCTTTGGAGCACTGGTTCTAGATTTGAATCTTGGGCTGAGAATTTCGATCTGAAGCGTTGGTCTGCAGCAGCTGCTAAATTTTCTTTAGATCTAAACGAAGAGGCAACTTGCCACCGAGAACCAGGCTCGAAACAGCCTTGGGATGTGCTTTCTATAGGGTTCACTAAAGAATTCTTAGTGAAGGAATGGAATCAAGCAGTTAATGCCGCTGAGACTTTACCTTGTACTGAGAATAAATGCCATGCTTGTGGAGTTTGTTTTAATTTAGATGTGAAAAATTTAGTTACCAAAAATCTTTCTGATGCAAATCCCTTTGTGACTGAGATTGATGTAGAGAAGCGCAAAACTAGTTGCGCTGATTTTATTGAAAATCTTGAAGAGAAATTTTCTAAGATGAAAAATCAAAGTGACATCATTCTTGAACAAAAAACTCAAGCTAAATCAGAAGAGCTTTTTGATTTCGATGTCTTTGAGAAGAAAGTAACGGAAGAAGCTCGTGAGAATAATGGCGGCCCTAAGGTTATAGTCAAAAATACCCAAGGGCAGCAAAAACTAAGGCTTAAGATAACAAAGTTGGATGATCTGAAATACATAGGTCACCTGGATTTTCAGCGTTTAGTGGAAAGAGCTCTAAGAAGAACCGGTCTACCCGTAATACATTCGGTTGGCTATAACCAAAGAATGAAAGTCACATGGGGGAATGCTTTGCCGTTATTCATTGAAAGTGAAGGGGAATATCTGGAGATAGAGCTAGCAGAATTTTTTGGTGATTTAGAAAAATTAAAGCAAATTTTAAACCAACAGTTACCAAAAGAGGCTAGAATTGTAGATGTAGTTAACGTTACTCCTGAAGAGAAGTTATCAATCTCAAAAGTATCTGAAACCGTTTATCAAGCTAAGTTATTGGAGTCATCCCTTACAAGCTCAGTGGACAAAGTGACAACAGATATTGCTACTGATGGAAGTTTTATTAAACAGCTTAATATTAGTCAGTTGATTGATGAGTTTTTGTTACGAAAAGAGATAAATATCCTGAAGTTCTCTAAAAACAAAAACAAGAACGAAAATTCCGTGGACATTAGGTCCGAAATTAAATCAATGAAGCCTTTAGAAAATGATCTTATAGAAATGGAACTTAGTGGAGCTCTACGAGCTGATCAAGTTCTTAATGCTTTATTACCTAATGCGATTTGGAGTATACGCAAAACTACACAAAAATTCGCTTAAGAAACTAGTCATAGTTTTTTGAGATTGAATAGGAATTAACAAGTGCAGGCTATTGATTTGAGTCTGATTGCATAGGAGTACTAAAATAAATGCGTCAATTAGTTATATCAGAGAGTGATAATATCGCGGCTTTGATCGAAGATGGAAAAGCGATTGATTTTTACATCTCAAAAAATGAATACGGTGTAGGCGATGTCTACTCTGTAGTAGTAGAAAATATAATGCCTTCAATTAATGCGGTTTTCGTTAAACTCGCAGAAGGTCAAATGGGTTTCTTGCATGCAAATGACATCCCAGGAAGAGGTACCTTATATGAAAGACTGAATCCAGGTCAAAGACTTTTGGTTCAGATCGTTAAAGAACCTACTGGTAATAAGGGTCCTAGAGTGAACTTATCTATCAGTATTGCGGGAAGATATTTTGTTCTGACAACCGAAAACAACAGCATCGCTATTAGTAGAAGAATTAGCGAGAATGCTGAAAGAGACAGATTAAGATCGATCACTAATTTAATGAAACCTGAAGAGCTTGGTGCTGTAATCAGAACCGAAGCTGCAGGCAGATCTCAAGAAGAACTTGAAGAAGATTTCTTGAATATCTGGGAGAAATGGAAAAACATCGTTGAGAAATACGACAGATGTGACAGCTATTCACCTATCTATAAAGAATCGGATTTCTTATACACCACTCTTAGAGATGCTTTCAACAACACTATTGATGAAGTTGTAGTAGGTAGCATTCAGTCTAAATACAGATGCCAAGAGTATCTAACTAGCTGGACGGGAAGAGAAGTAAATATCGCTTACCATGATGCTAATGAAATTCTTTCTAGAACTGATGTTCTAAGAGAGATTCGTAATTGCCTCTCTAACAGGGTTAACTTACCAAGCGGCGGCTATATAGTTATCCAAGGTATGGAAGCTTTAACTGCTATCGATATTAACTCCGGGAAATTTACTAGCAGTGCGACTTTGAGAGAGACAGTTCGTAGAACTAATATGGAAGCTGCAGTTGAAATCGCAAGACAAATGCGTCTAAGAAATATTGGTGGGATGATTATCATCGACTTTATTGATATGGCTGATAGAGCAGATAGAATTTCAGTGATGGAAATTTTAGAAACTGCGATTAGACACGATAAAGCTAAGCCACAGATTGGACAGCTTTCGGATCTTTGCTTAGTAGAAATTACTCGTAAAAGATCTGGTCAAGCACTTGCTGAGATCTTTGGAAATACTTGCCAACACTGTTCTGGCTCTGGTGTGATTTTCAATCTCAAAGGAGACGATACTCACACACATAGCAGTAATAATAGATTTAAAGATAGAGATCACGGCGATAGAGATAGAAGAAACCAAGGTGCAAGATCATCTCATAATCGCAATGACAACAGAGAGAGACACGACAATAGAGATCGCAGCGACAATCGCGACAGACCTGATAACAGAGAGAATCGCGATAGATTAGCAAGCGACAGATCAGAACATCGTGGACAGGATAATAGAGATCGTAACGATAATCGTGGATCTGATAACAGAGATAGAAATGACAATAGAGATCGTGGCGACAATCGCGATAGGAATGATAGAAATAGAAGAAATCCTAGATCTAACAACAACCGTTATAACCAAAGGGGTCCAAGACCATCTAGACCTCCAGGTGAAGCAACTGAAGGTGGCGAACCTAAAGTAGCAGTTGAAAGTCCACTAGGGACTGGAGCTGATATGGCTGTTGCTACTGCTCGCTCTGAAGCGAGACCAGAGAAATCTATTCCTAAATATTCAGAAAGTGATTTTGCAGTGAGTGTTGATGAAACAAGCAAGCTTACCAAAAGTAAATCTTTTGGTAATACTCATGCAGTAGAAGCTGACTTCTCTTATGAGTCAAAGCATGACACTGACTAAGGTTCCACTGAAAGCAAAGCTCAAACTAGTTCAGGTCTTAGGGCAGAACATCAATCCATCTCTTAAACGAATTAGTTTAGCTTTAGAGAGGATTAAGAATCCACAGAATGCTTATAAATCTATTCATATAGTAGGAACTAATGGTAAAGGTTCCGTTACTACTTTTCTTGAATTACTTTATTTGCATTTTGCCCTTGGCAAGATCGGCAAATATATTAGCCCTCATTTGGTTTCATTTACTGAGCGGATTTCAGTTAATGGGCAGGACATCACTGAAGAAGAATTCGATAATATTAAAAACGAACTATTTAACGAAAATAGTATCTTCAATCCATTTAATAATGGCTTCCTTAGTCCCTTTGAAAAATTGACCTTGATTGCTTTTGAATATTTCAAGCGTAAAGGTGTTGAAATAGCTATTTTAGAAGCAGGACTTGGCGCGCGCTGGGATGCCACTAATACTACTGCCGCTGAAAACCGCTTGGCAACAGTGCTTACCAATGTTGGTTGGGATCATATGGATTATTTGGGTAATAGTCTAGAAGAAATTCGTGCTGAGAAAGAAACAATTAAACGTGATGGTGTGCCGCATTATGAGGGTGAATCTAGTGTGTCGCTCGAAAATGTGAGCGTCATTGCGAGCGAAGCGAAGCAATCCACACTACCAGAAACCGGTCGTCATTGCGAGGAGGACGGAGTCCGACGTGGCAATCCAGGCACCGACCCCAATGCAATTAATGGTGTGAATTTCCTCCTAGCCCTCCGTGTCTTTGAAGACCTAACTAAAATAAAAGTCTCTGATTCTGATAAAGCTGAAATTTTAGCTCGCTTCAAAAGCAGATATAAAGGACGTTTCAGCTATGATGCTGAATCTGGAGTTCTCGTTGATGGCGCGCATAATGCTCACGGAGCTAAAGCTTTGAATGCATTTATGCAAAAGCATAATCTTGTTCAAGTTGGAAAAATTTTTGTATTAGCTTTCTTGGATAAAGATGTAAATGAAATTATTACTGAACTTTTTATTGATGTTTTTGATCCTGCGCGTGATTTGGTAATCTGTACTCAAGTAGATTCAGATAGAGCTACTAGTGCTAGAGAACTTAGTGAGATTATTGAAAATAAATTTCCCAATGCGAAAATAATTGTAGAAAGCAATCCTGGCGAGGCTTTCAACCAAGCTCAAAAACGTAAATCTGAAAAAGATTTATTGGTGATTACTGGGTCTTTGTATTTATTAGGTGAATATTACTCAAGAAGCTAATTATATTCGTGATTGATTCTCAAACATAATTTGATTTTTGACCTCATCGCTTTTTGTATCAAAGTCTATTAATTCACTAACAATTCCTTGAACTTTTCTAATTATAGTTTGAGGATCTATATCAACTAAGACATTGGGATTAAATGGTTTTTTGAAAACTCTCAGGCATTGTTCTGGTAATGGCACCAAAACAGTACTGTCAAAATCAATTGATTCTGCAAGTTTTTCTAGTTTTGCAAGTATATCCTCGTCATCTTTTCTTTGGAAAGCGTTTTTAACTTTGTCAATTGGAATTTGCTTTGCCTCAACTGCTTCAATTAAAATTGAAATAAGGTCTGATCTAGTTAGTAATAGTCGCATTCTCTTATCGTTGTGCCAACTTGCGTATGGAACGTTGATAACAATTGTTTCTTTGCTATCTGATAATGGTTCAGCTCCTGCAATATTAGGCTGCCCTATTGCTCTTGCAGCATCTGCAATTTCCTTGTTTAGTTCGTAATCAGACTCAGGAACGGATGATGTTTGTGATGAAAGTTGAGTAATTGGTCTGGGTGATAATGGTTCGATGGTGCTCATATTTGTGATTCAGATTTATTGTAATTTTGAAATGAAAGCTTGAATGGCATAAATCAAAGCTTCTTGGCTTGTTATAAAATCACCATTCTTATCAACAGTAGCTTCTAAATCTTGATATCTAGATGGGGTTCTATACATGAATATCTGTTTTAGTTTTTCTAATTTGTTTTTTATAAATTGAATTTCATTGCTAAAAACTTTAGTTGCACTAAGACTGCCATCTTTAATAGCATTTTGAACAATAGAAAGTAATTTATATGGATGTAATTTCAATGATGTGGATTTTGTAGTGCTTCCTGGCTCTAAATGAAGCTCTGAATCAATGGTAAAAGTTATAGGTCTTGTTTCAAAAGGCTTAGATAAAGTCTTTGCGATAGGATTTTCAGGTGTTGCAATTTTTAGACCACGAGTTATCTTAGCTAATTCTTGATCTTCATAACATTCTGCTTCTCGTTGCATTACTATCTTGAACAAATGAGATGAACCATAATAAGAGAAATCTTTAACTACTGTTTTGGCTGCATCAATTAAAGCTTCTGGATACATAGAAACTTTATTACAAGATAGATTTCTGGTTATAGGAATGGATAATTTATAGTGAAATTCTCGAACTTTTGCTAGTTGTTCTAGTTTGGAAAAAATATCAGGATCTCCATTGAAAGCACTGATAACTTTAGTTGAAGAAATTTGTTTTGAGTTTACAGCAGCAAGTAAAATTGAAATTACTTTTGGATAACTAAGAGATAAAAAGGATTTATCATCTTCTTTAGTTATACGCTCATTAGGAACACTAATGGTTATAGGTATTTTACGATCGAGTGATAATTCTTTAGCTACTATTGATCTTGGCGAAATTTTGATAGCTCTTGCAGTCTCAGCAATTAGAGCTTCTTCTTTGGTTGCTCTAAATGGTTCAGATCCTGCCAATACGCCAATGTCACAGAATGGATCAGGAGCTAAATATGATGCTAAAGCACTGGGCATATCTCGATATTATCATAATTAATTTAATTGCTTTAAAATCTTTATAATCAGATTTATTAAAGACTGATTATAAAATATTATTCTATGCAATTTACGCGCCGCGACTTTCTAAAATTTCTTGGTCTAACTACTTTAGGCTTAGCTGCTTGTAAGGAAATAGAACTTAAAACTACCACAGCTGATTTTCATACTGGCAATTTTAGTTTTAAACCAATTCCTTCGAGCACTGCTGATGAAGTGGTTTTGCCCGAAGGCTTCAGTTATAAGATTCTCAAATCCTGGGGTGATGAAATTGCTCCTGGAATAAATTTTGGTTTCAACAATGATTTTACTGCTTTCTTTCCATTGAATGATAAGCAAGCATTACTTTGGGTGAATCATGAATATGTCGATGTAAAACAAATTTCAGATATGGCAGAGCAAAAAAAGAATCTAGGTGGCTCTATATTCGCTATTGAAAAAGATACAAGTGGCTGGAAAGCTAGTGCTGATAAGGCTTTGGTGGCTAAGTATAATCGTCGTTATGATGCTAATTCACCGATGCTAATTACTGGTCCTGTGAAAGAAAAATATCCTCAAGTGTTTGGCACTTTTGCTAATTGTAGTGGAGGTAAGACTCCTTGGGGTACCGTACTTAGTTGTGAAGAAAATTTTGATGATGCTATAGAAAAATATCATTGGCAAAATGTAAATCTAGAACATTATGGTTGGGTTGTGGAAATTGATCCATATAATCCAGAGTTCAAAGCTCGCAAACATAGTGCTTTAGGGCATCTTGAACATGAAAATGCTGGAATCGTTCTTGCTAAAGATGGGCGAGTTGTAGTTTATATGGGTGATGATTCTGAGAATGAACATCTCTATAAATTTATTTCCACAAACAAATTTTCTAGTAGTGCCAGCAAAGAAGAAAATTCTAAATTATTAAGCGAAGGCAAATTATATGTGGCTAGGATGGAGTCTAAGACTCAAGGTTCTTGGTTAGAGTTAAGTTTAGAAAACCCAAAACTCTCGGGAAAATTTTCAAATCAGGCTGAGCTTTTGATCAGTGTACGTAAGGCTTCTAAGCTATTGGATGCCACTCCCTTAGCCAGACCTGAAGATGTGGAAATAGGTCCTAGTCATGGTTCTATCTTTGTATCGCTTACGCAAAATTATTTGAAAGGCAATTTGCATGGTTCGATAATGAAGATAGATGAAGATGATTATACTGATCTAGAGTTTAGTCATGAGGAATTCTTGATTGGTGGTAAAGAGATAGGTTTGAGTTGTCCTGATAATATGGCTTTCGATAATAAAGCTAATCTTTGGCTTACAACTGATATTAAAGGAATGCTTTTGGATAAGATACCTTTCAAGTATCACGGCAATAATTCTTTATTTGTAATTCCAACTCAAGGAGCGAATGCTGGAAAAATTTATAGATTCGCTTCAGCGCCTCCAGGAGCTGAATTCACAGGACCTAGTTTTAGTGATGATTACAAGACTTTGTTTCTTTCTGTGCAACATCCAGGTGAGGACAATAACAAAAGTCTCTGGCCTCATGATCCAAAATATAATTACCCGAGACCGAGTGTGATTGCAATAAACCTATACTAATTTAAAACCAAGAAGTGCTGAGCAAACCATAAATGAAGTTACAAAAATCCAAGTCATCTTGTCGAGTTTTTCGTCTGCGCTGGTTCTTACACCTTTAAAAGAATGAGCTGATGAGCCAATTGCACCAAGACCTTCTGACTTAGGATCTTTAATAAGAATAAAGAACACTGTAAGAATTCCAGAAATAAGTTGTAATGCAAATACTAAGGCTGCCATAAGATAATTTATAGCATATCAAGTACTAGTTTGCCGAATTTGCCATCCTGAAAGTCATTGATGAGTTTGATTGCAGCCCTTTCTGTATCAGCTTCTTTGTTCCTTAATAATTTTTTTGCAACTGCAATATTCTCTAAATTCAGCTCGCCCTCAACTCCGTAGTATTTGGCAATTAAACCAGGGTACTGTTCTTCAATAACCTTCATGCCAAGAATTGATATTTCAACTGGGTCATAAGCTTGGTCACTAACACAATTGCACATTGCAAGTTTCACACCTTGATCAAGTGAGTAAAGTTTGGTTGGAATAATTCCGGGAGTATCAAGAAGCTTGATTTCAATTTCACTTTTTACATCTACCCATTGCTGACTACGAGTGACACCAGGACGATCTTCGACTTTGGCTTTTTTACTTTTGGCAAGTAAATTAATTAGACTGGATTTGCCAACATTTGGGTAACCCACGACAAGCACTCGGGCAGAGCGTTTCAGTACACCTTTAGCTTTGAATTTGGCGCTAACTTGGTCAGCATATTTTTCAATTTCTTTGATCAGTAGTTTTAGATGTTCATTTTTGTTTTTGGTACTCAGTAAGAAAATTTTCTCAGAAGAATTTTTGATATAGGTTTTAAGTTTATTTAAATCGCTGAGATCAGTTTTGTTAAGAACAGAAATTATTGGCTTACCACAGGCCCATTCAGGTAAATCCTTATGACGACTAGATTCTGGAATACGCGCGTCTCTTAGCTCAATGATCAAATCTATAAGTTTGATCTTTTCTTTGAGTTGTCTTTCAGCTTTCGCTATATGACCTGGATACCAGTTAAATTGTAGGGCTAGGTTCATCTTTGGGCTTTTTGCGGGTAAATGGTTCTGTTAAATATTCAATAAAACTATCATTATATTCATGAGTGGTGATCCAGGTGAATATTGATAGCACACCAAGAGTAACTGTTGTAATAATAACCATTCCTATAATTAAATTTGCATCTACTTCAGTATTCATTTAAATTTCTCCTTGTTATTTTTTTATCCAAGTCCTTCATGATTGTTAAAGATCTTAAGATTAATATTAGTCCAAATAAAGCAAATACTCCAGATGTAAATAGATTAAGGCAATATCTCTCCGTTAAAAAAGTATCTTCTCTAGTAATCAAATTAAAAATATTAATTCCAATTGGACTGAATAAGGTAAAACCTACAGTGAAATTAGCATTTGCCGAGAATTTAGATAGATTGTCCCCCATGTATAAAATTCTAAAACCACTGTAAGAGAAAATGAAAGGGGTCGAAAGTACTTTTTTTGTCATTGCGAGGAAGGCAAAGCCTGACGAAGCAATGACGCTTCGCTTTGCTCGCAATGACGGCAATATTTACAGTTGACGCACTACACCGCCACTTTAAGTGCAGTCTCTAATTCACTAACAGAAGAAATATTGGTAACTGGGAATCTGCGATTTTGTTTTTTAGTAAGTCCTGCTAAAACCTTTCCAGGACCGATTTCCCAGATCTCGCTCACGCCGTTAGTTTCATCGATTAATTTCTGTACAGTCTTGGTCCATTGAACAGAACCGGTCATTTGCTTTTTAAGATTTTCTTTGATCTGCTGAGCGTCAGTCACTGCTTCGGCGTTGATATTCTGAATTACAGGAATACTTGCATCCTTGAAATCTGCTTTATCGATTTCTTGAGCAAACTCTGCAGCAGCTCCTGCCATTAGTGGTGAGTGGAAAGCTCCACCAACATTTAAAGGTATAACTCTTGCGCTTAGAGAATTAGCTGTGGCATAAGCAGTAATTTCTTCACCAAGTTTTTGCATTGCTTCTTTGGTACCCGTAGCAACTATTTGATCTGGTGCGTTGTAATTGGCTACTGATGAATCTTTGATAGAAGCGATTATAGTGTTTACCTGCTCTTCATTCATGCCGATGATTGCAGTCATGGCACCAGGAAGAGCATTTTCCATTAGAGCTGCTCTCTTCGTGACTAGTTTAATTACATCTTCAAGGCTAAGCACGTCTGCCATATATAGTGCAGAAAATTCTCCAAGAGAATGTCCTGCAACAAAATTTGGTTTAGAAATTTTACCTGAAGCGATTTCTTCTTTGAGCTTTGCTGCTAAAGCAATACTTAAAGTAAGGATTGCAGGTTGAGTATAGATGGTTCTTGCCAGCTCAGTTTCAGGACCATTGAAAGAAATTTCTGCAACTGATTTATTACTTAAATTTGTAGTGTTGCTATGAAATTCTGCAAAAATTTTATCTGCTGAATTATAAATAGATTTGATTTTAGAATCTTGCTCAGAGCTTTCTTTACCCATGCCTACTGCTTGAGCGCCTTGTCCTGGAAATACGAATGCTGTTTTAATTGTAGTCATACGCCAAAAATCATAGCATGAGCATTAGTGAATCTTAATTGCGCAAATGAGCTTCCATAGCCTTGAAGCGTGCAAAGAAACTATCATCTACTTGATCAGTATCCTTCCAATCCTTGATATCAAGCTGTATAGAAACTTCACCATTGAATTCATTAAGTTTTGCTGAAAAAACAATGCATAATTCTGGCTTGGTTAGTAAAGGATATTTCGCTAAAAATTCTTCTGCTCTATTCCAAAGAACTGCTTCATAAGATCTTTTGCCGTCAATATCTTTTATAAATAGCTTGAGATGTTTTTGGTCTTTGCCTAGTATTTTTATTCTATCTACTATGACAGGACCCACTAAGAATAAGGGTTGAGGATTGTCAATGCCATAAGGAGCGAGCTTCGCTATTCTATCAAGTAGTCTTGAATTTACTTCTGTAAGTTTTAGTGCGGTGTCAATTTTTACTTTTTTGATTAGGTTGGCTTCTGCAAGTTTAGTTTTGAAGTGATCTTTAATTGCAGTAGTAAGCGCTTCGACATCTGAACTTTTGCAACTAAAGCCTGCTGCCATTTTGTGTCCACCGAATTTAGTAAATAAACCCGCTTTATTTTGTATCGCTTGCATTTCCTCGAAAATATCTAAGTCACTTAGATTAATACTCCTTACAGAGCCTCTCGCTGAGTCATTTTCAATAGACATAATAAAAACTGGCAAATGAAAAGTATCAAGTAGTTTACTTGCTACTATGCCGATAACTCCATGATGCCAATCTCTATCAGAGACTACGATGCAATTGTGATTTTGGAAACCAGAATCGTTTTGTAATTTTTCTAAAGCATGAGCAATAATTTTTTGGCAAAGCACTTGCCTTTCACGATTACCACTATCCAGGTCTGAGCATAATTCTTGCGCGTAATCCTGATCTTCTGTAATCATCAGTTCCACGGCTTTTGCGGCATCGGCTAAACGTCCTGCGGCATTGATACGTGGTGCTAGTCCAAAACCAATATGTTCGCTATCTGCTTTACCATTCACTCCAGAAGTGAAGAGTAATTCTCTTAGACCAACTTTAGTAGTTTTGCTCAGCACGCTAAGTCCGCGGATAGTTAAGTATCTATTCTCTGCTCTCAGTGAAGCCATATCTGCGATCATGCCTAAAGCTACTAAATCCAAAAGCGATTCTGCATGAGCTTTTGCAACTAAAGGGTCTGGTATGTGTAATTCTAATAATTTCTCTGCAAGCTTGTAAGCAACACCTACTCCTGGCAAATAGTGCAGTGGATGTAAAGGGTCTAAAGTCTTAGGATTGCAATTAGCAATACTTGGTGGAGTTAATTTAGGAATAGAGTGATGATCTGTGATGATCACATCTAGTCCAATAGAGTTTGCAAATTCAACTTCAGCATAGTTACTAATGCCGCAATCACAAGTTATAAGTAGTGTTGATTTTTTTTCTTGATAGATTTTCTGGATGGCATCTATATTAAGTCCATAGCCTTCCGTATGCCTACTTGGAATATAGTAATCAACGGCTATACCGATCATGGCAAAGGCTCTAATTAAAAGTGCTGTAGAACTAGTACCATCGACATCGTAATCACCATAGATAGTAATTTTTTCTTTTGCAGTTATTGCTTTATTAATTCGGGCAATTGCTTTATCCAATTCAGGAATTTCATAAGCATCGCTAGGAATGACATTTTCTAGGTCTAAAAAATATTGTGCAAGATCTTTAGAATGAACATTGCGGTTCATAAGTAATCTTGCTAAAAGACTATCTCCTTGGCTTAACGCCAAGACTTCTTCTGGTAAAGAGTTTTTTGGATAGATAGTCCAGTTATAAGTCATATATAAAAGAGCCTAGCCGAAAAGTCCCATCTGCGTTGTTACGCTCGCCCTTCGGTCGCTCATTTACACTAAGTAAACTCCGCTTCCTCAGTTCTCGCAAGCCTAGCATCTGGGAGCTTGAGAAGTAGGCTCTTAATATTTTAATAGAGGAGCTAAAAACCCTTGTTTTAAGCGCCTTTTAATAAGCTTAATAAAAAATCATTTGAATACGAATGGTTTGTGGTATAATTATTTCAAGTTGATGGAAATCAAAGTTTTAAATAATTAAGGAGCAAAAAAATGACTACACTAAAAACTAACCCTATAGAGAAGGAATTAAAAAAAGACCATAAAAAGGTAAAAGAGATGATGAAAGAAATTGAGTCTGCTCTTGAAGAGAACAATACTAAAGAAGCAAAAGAAATTTTTACAATTATGAAGCAAGAATTGCTTGCTCATAGTCAAGCAGAAGATATTGCTTACTACAGTAAATTAGTTGAGGATGAAAAAACTAAAGACATTATTCTGGAAGGTAGAGAAGAACACCATGTGGTGGAAATGCTTTTAAATGAATTAGAAGAAATGAAAGTTAACAACGAAGAGTGGAAAGCTAAATTCGCTGTTCTAAGAGAAAATGTTGAGCATCACGTTGAAGAAGAAGAAGAGAAGATGTTTAAAAAAGCTGAAAAAGTTTTAAGTGAAGATGAAAATGAGGAAATCAAAGATGAATTCCTGCAAGAGAAAGAAGCCCTTCTTTCTTAAAACTAATTCATCTCTCCGGTATAGTACCAGTAACCATCTTCTTTAATAAAATGGCTATGTTCATTTACTTGAGCACTTTTGCTATTGAAGCTATAGCTAGCGATAAAATTTACTTCCCCTTCACTGTCGTTTTCCAGACCAGCTTTTGTCGAAGTAATTTTTAGACCAAGCCAGCGGAGACCATCCTCGAAATCAAGATTCTTCATTTCTTCTCTTTTATTTGGATGCCAAGTTGCTAATAAATAGTCTTTTAGTTTTTTGACATAAGCGGTGTATCGTGAGCGCATTAGTTCTTCGGCTGTCTTTGCAGATGCTAAGCCCTGATGTAAAGGCTTACAGCATTCTGGATAAGGTTTACCTGTGCCGCATGGACATTTACTGGTGTCTACCATAATCATTAGTGTAAATCATAATTGCGGATTAGGGCGTCATTTTTTAACGAGGTTGGTATTAATACCACCACAAACAATAACTATTACAGATTGCAAGCCTGCTAAAACTGCAGAGTGATTTAAGGCCGCTAAGCTTGCACCACAAGCGGGTTCTACTAAATAATCATGTGCGGCTTTGAAATTCATACAAGCAGATAAAGCTTCTTCATCACTTACTACTAAAGATCTAATATCATGTTTTTTAGTCCAAGCAAAAGCTTCTTTAGCAACAGTTCTGGAGCCTAAGCTAGTTGCAATACCACTAATATTACTTAAAGTTATTAGCTTATTTGCTTTCATTGAAGCCGCTAGAGATTGGGTGCCTTCAGTTTCAACTGCTATAACTGGTACATCTTGCCAAGAATTTTTATGCAGACCTTGAAGAACGCCACAGAGTAAGCCGCCACCGCCAACTGAAAGAATAATTGCATCTGGTTTGCTTGTTTGCTGAGCCAGTTCATCAATTAAAGTGGAATGTCCCTCCCAGATTAAAGGATGATCAAAGGGAGATATATATTGGGCTTGATGTTCTTGTGAGAAATTTAAAGCATACTCGTTAGTCTCATTCCAATCAGATCCAATCTGAATCACTTCTGCATTTAAACTTTTTAGTTTTTCAATTGTAGTTTGTGAGCTAGTTCTAGGTACGAAAACATTTACTTTTGCTCCAAGTTCTTTGCCTGCATAAGCTACTGCATAGCCAGCATTACCGCCAGAGGATGATACGAAATGTCTTGCTCCGGTTTTATAAAGTTCTGTACATATATGCCCGATGCCACGAATTTTAAAAGACTGAACTGGTTGTAAATTTTCTAATTTAAGTTGGACTTCAAGCCCAGGTACAGAGCTTAATTTGGAAGAGATGAGAGGTGTTTTGATATGCAAGGTTAATAGAGATTATAGATTAAATTCAATTTGTCTTGCCTTGATTAATATCTTGGATTGTAGTTAGGATGCTTAGCATGGCAATAACATTTATAGATCATTCACGTCTTGAAAAAGCAGTTAGTAAAAAAGCTGAAAGTATTAGTCCTTTAAAGAATCTAGCTAGCTTAATACTGACGACCGTTACAGGAGTAGCAAATTTATTGAGTTTACAATCCAGTAAGGGTGATTTTGAACTTTGGGGACATCAATTCCCATCTACTTTAAAGAGTGAAATGCAAAATTTAGTTGCAGATTTTAAAACTTTGACCACGCCTGGACGAAAAGAAATTGATTCTGTTCAAGTTCAAGCAATGAAGGCTAGGCTAGAACCTTATTTAGGATTTAAATATGATTTACCAGTAGCTAACGTAGATGGGGCAAATCAAAAAATTGATGCTCCAAAATTAAGTGAGGCTTCATACACGCCAAGTGCAAAAGATATGGAAAATGTTTTAAAAAATACTCTAGCTGACTCGGAAAATTGGCATTGGTCTGCGGCAAGCGTTGCTAGGAAAGAAGGAAAAGTGCGTGACAATTATGTTCTGGATGGTAAAACTTTTGTCTCTATTGCAAGTGATAGAGTTTCAGCCTTGAATATTCCGAATATAGGCTTTGTCCCACATAAAGGTGCGTTGCTAACTTCAATGACTAATTTCTGGTTGGATTTTGCTAAACCACTTTTAAAGAAGCATAATATTGGCATTCATATACAAAAGGGGAAAGAAAATATTGATCCGAATGTAACCGTTGCTAATAAAGTGATTCCTCTACCTGTTGAAGTAGTGGTGAGAAGGTATATAACTGGCACGGCTCATAAGCGTTATGTAGAAGCTGAGAAAGGAAGTATTGCTCAACGAGATACTATTTTTGGTGATCACAAACTTGCACCAGGAATCAAGAGAAATCAAAAATTAGATCAAATAGTAGTTGACCCAACTACTAAAGGTAAGGATGATATACCTGTAACTGATGCTCAAGCTTCAGCAATAGTTGGTAAGCAAGATTGGGATAGAGTTAGAGAGTTTGCTAAAGAATTATTTGCGGCAGCAGAAGAGTACGCTGCGAAAAAAGGAATCATCTTAGCTGATACTAAATTTGAATTTGGAAGAACTGTAGATGGCAAGTTGTTTGTAATTGATGAAGTTCTTACTCCAGATTCAAGCCGTTATTGGTTTGGTGGCGAGGCTGAAGGCAGTTATAATCAGGCTTACGCTGCAGCTAAAGACCCAGAGTCATTTGATAAAGATCCAATTCGCAGGAAAGTTGAAGCAATGAGAAAAGATGGAATGTCTGATGAGAAGATTCAAGAGACTGGAGTCGGCGAAGAGCTTCTGCTTAAAACTTCTGGGAAATATATTCAAGTGCATGATTTAATTACTGGAAAATCATTTACGCCAGATTTACAAGGTAAGGGAACTGTCTTGGAAAGAGTTAAAGCTAATCTTGGGAAAGCTGGGTTGCTTAATGCAGTGTAATTTTTGCGGATGTTTTTGCGGATGTTAATTAATTGGAGTGAAATCTTGGTAAGTTTCCGAGGAAAGTACTAAAGTCAGATGGAGAAAGGATGCTATCACTTTTTTAATTCTTCTTTACTCATACAGGAATTATAACATATTTAACCAAAAATTTACTTTAATTTGTTATAATTGACATTAAAGAGGTAGAAGATAATAATAAGGCTATGCCTAATGATTTGGACAATTCTATAAGCGAAAGTCTCTATGAATTTCGTAAGAAAAAAGGACTTAGTTCTACTGAGGTAGCTAAGGCCTTAGGCTTTGCTTCTCATAAATCAATTATAGATCTTGAATTTGGGCGTAAGAAAATCACGGAAGAAATTCTTACTAAGCTTGCAGCTTTATATGACACCACTGTAGATGAGCTTAAGCAAAATCAGGACAAAGAACTTTCCGTGTATTTTAGATCTGAAGAAGTTCTACAAAATGAAAAAACCAAAAAAGAATTTAAAGACTTATATACGAATGTTAAATTATATTTTGATCTACTAGAAAAAACATATCCACATTCATTAACAGATAAAAATTATAATTTTTGGACTAATCCTAATTATAGAGCGCCTCTCAATAAATCAGATGCTGTTAGGCAAGGTGAATTATTGGCAAAATCTATTCGTAATAATTTAGGTTTAGGAGAGTATCCTCTCTTTAACATACTAAGAGTTTGTGAGCTATTGAATGTAGTCACTTTATTTTTTGATTTTAAAAAAGAAATAACTACAAATATATCTGGTATCTATTTTCAGTATAAAAAGATGCCTTTGATTCTTATTAATGCATCTCATAAAGAAGCGCGTAAGAGATTTTCAATTGCGCATGAGCTTTGCCATTTCCTCATAGACAGTGCTTTTATGAGCCAATCACCTGAACAAACAGAAGTCTTTAATCCATTTGAAGAAAAGTTTAATCGTAATTATAGAGAGATTAGAGCAAATGCTTTTGCTGCTGCATTGTTAATGCCAGAAGAAGGTGTGAAAAATTTTGTGAGAAATAGTTTGGATAAAAATTCCAAGTCAATTACTATTCATGACATTATTCATATCTCTCATAACTATGGTGTGAGCTTCGATGCCACAACTTATAGATTAAGAAATTTAGAACTCATTACTGAAAATATTTATGAATCAATGAGAACTCAAACTTATGATAGTATCCAAGCTATCAAAAATAAACTTTATAGTAACGAAGATAATTTATGTGATGAAGATTTCACTAATAAAAACTTTATTAGTCGTCTTAGAAGTATTTCCATAGAAGCCTTTCGTAATGGCTATATTAGTGTGGGTAAGTTGTGTGAAATTTTTGAACATCCAGTTGTTGATCAAAAACAATTACTGCTTGAATTGCAGCTTAAAGCACCTAAATTGCCTAAAATGGAGCGTTCGAATCCATTACTGTGAAGAAGAAAGTTGTAATTTCTGACACAAATATAATTATTTATCTGTGTTCAGGTAATGTCTTTCAACATTTTTGCTCGTCGTTCTCTGTACATGTTGCAGGGGAAGTCATTGAGGAAATTAGGAAGGGTAGAGCTTCTAAAGCAATTGTTGATTTGTTTTTTAAAGAGTCTCAGAAAGGTAATCTAACAAATATAAAGTTAGATAAAGATGAACTGAAACTAAGAGATGATTTGATGTCACGTGAAGGAATAGGTTTAGGCGAAGCAGCGTCAATAATTGCATCCTATAACTTGGAAGATAGTTTCTTTGCAACTAATGATGGTTCTGCTTTTTTAATAGCTCAAGATTTACTGGGTACAAATCAAGTGCTTAGTTGTGAAGATATTTTGGAAGCTTTGCTTTTGTTGGAAGTGATTACGAAAGAGGAATTTGATGAGGTTAATCGATTATTTTTTATTACCTCCACTAACTATAATGGATAAAGTAACGGAAACCAACGTTCTAATACTGCTACCGGGAAACCTAATCTAACAGCGCCTTTGGGAGTATCTGATACTAATAAACCTCTACTCGTTAGTTCAGAGATTAAAGTTGTTGCTTGTCTACTCTTATAACCAGTAATCTCTGCGGCTTTGCCTCTTTCAAGCTCACCTTGCAACACTGCTTCACGCAATAGTTGGAAAGAACCTTTTGGTAATCTATTGGCTCTAATTTCATCTTCTGTATAAATTTCTATACGTCGTAAAAGTTCGCTGGGTTCAAGAATTGATGACATGTAATCTACTTGATCAATACTGCAGCTTAAAAAGAATTTACAGAAATTAGTTAAACCTTGCTGAGATAAATTACCTCTACCATCTAAATCTCCTTTGCGTGGGCTATCAGCTTCTTGTAGTGAGCTTTTATATTCACTGTTCTGTCTTGCAAGTCCTCTTGATATAGACCATAAGCCAGAACCAATTCCAAGATATTTGAGAAGCGCATGAGAAAACAATCTAGTTACTCTACCGTTACCATCATAGAATGGGTGTATCCAAACTAATCTGTGATGAGATGCTGCGATTGCAATGATTTGTCTTAAACGAGAGAGTTTGCTTAGTGAATAAGCTTCCTGGAAACGGTTTAAGAAGGTATCAAGATTTTTAGCTGAAGGAGCTATGTGTTTACCTACAACTACATCTCCTTTCCTGAGTGCTCCTGGTACTACTTTTATTTCTTTGCCTGTATCTGGATTAGTGACTATGCAAAGTTCTTCAGGGAGTAATTTATAAAATTCTTCGTGTATTTTTGTGATGAAGTTTTTAGATAGAAGGTCATCGATACCCCAGTAATCACCCTCGTCAATTACTTTTTGGACTTCGATATGTGCTTTCGCTTCTAGTTGCAAATTTCTTTTTTCTATATTGCTACTAAAGTTTTCTTGAAGCGCTTTTTCTATATCGCGTGGGTGAGTATTATGACCTTCAATTAAATTACTATAGTAACAATTCATTGAACGAACCAAATCAGCAACACTTAGTTGTAATTTAGGGCTGAGTCTTGAAGCTAACTTACTTGCTTTAGTAATAAGGTCTACTGTTAGGTCTTCAAGTTCACGATTATTTTCTTCAGGCAGCATTGGCTCCATCGAAGAAATGGATTCTAGATGAGGTAGTGATTTAGTTGGTTTAGTGGGCCGAGCTTTGGTCATTTTATGAGATTTTTGCAGTAATTATTGCGGATCTTTTTGCGGATATCTAATAGTAAAATATCCTTTATTTAATGGATATTTATTGTATTATACCCAGTTCTTAATGAATATATTGCGGATCTTTTTGCGGATCCTGAATTGACAAGAGGACTGTTTTGGGTTAAGCTTTTGTGCACAAAAGCTTAACCCAAAACAGTCCTCTTTGTAAAAGGTGCTAGGTATTTTTTCTTTTTAAAGTGGTGCTCCCGGCGTGACTTGAACACGCGACCAATCGATTATGAGTCGACTGCTCTGACCAACTGAGCTACAGGAGCTTGTTATTTATGCGCACCGCAGTCAAGTGACTGATTCTTTTCATTTGTCGCATCCTCCGCTTACGCTTCGGATACTCCAGCCAACTGAGCTACAGGAGCTTGAATGGATTTGCTTCGTCTCTACGTTCCTCGCAATGACGTCGCTCACCAACCTTGAACATTCTAATATGCCTTTAGCCTAGTGTGGTTTCAAGCTATATTTAATTAATTTTGTATCAAATTCAATACCAATAAACTTGCCAAGAAATGATATTATTTTGATTTATGCAAATTGTCAGTTTTAACAATCATTGTTACCTCAGTCCCCATAGTGAAGCTAATGGTGGACGAGCAAGTAGTGAGCAAACAACTCCAGTGAGGTTAGAATCTGTAAAAAGAAACGGCCTTATCTATTTAGCCAGGCAATTACTTTCTATGGATATTGGTAATAGCCATCCTACTAGAGAAGAGTTACTCCAATCTTTAAGTAACTCTTCTGCCACATTATTTGCAATTCAAACCTTATTAAACTATCTACTTGATCATCCCGAAGATTTAAATGAAGGTCTTGGCAGATATGCATCTCCAGGACATTTTGCTGTAGCCCAAAAGGCTTTTGGATTGTATAGAGTGCTTAGTAGTTTCCATGGCTTTAAAAAAGATTTGCAAGATGGTCTTGGCAACACACATTTACATATGGCAGGACAGTTATTAAGTGAAGAAATTGTTGATTATATCTTGGACCTAGATAGGAGTAATACTGCTGCTACTTCTATTAAAAATATTACTAATTATTCTCAAGAAACTCCTTTTGATTTAGTTAGAGATTATGCAAATAAATCTGAGTCAGCAAAACGTCAAAGAATCATGCAAAAACTCAATCCCGCTCCAACAAGCTAAAATTTACTAATGGACCTTATCCCCGTTTGCACAACCAAAGAAATGCAAGCGATTGAAAAAAAAGCAATCGCAGGAAATTTAAATAAAGGTTTTGCTTTAATGCAAAAAGCCACTCAAGCGCTCTTGGATATTGTGATTCAGGATAGTAAAAACTTTAGTCCCGTCACATATTTTATTTTTGCTGGTAAGGGTAACAATGGTGGTGATGGTATTTTGCTTGCAAGTTATCTCATAGACCAAGGCTACAATGTTTTGGCTTTTATAATTGCTGATCCCACTGAGATTAAAGCTGAAGCAGCGCTTGCTTATGCTGAATTACAAAAGCGCGATCCTGATAATCTCTATCATCGTTTTATAAATCGTGAAGATCAAATCAATATTTGTATCAATGCCTTGGATAAAAGTGATTCAGTTAATTATGTAATTGATGCGCTACTTGGTGTTGGTGCAACTGGCGCGCCACGAGATTTAATTGCTACTGCTATTAAACAAATCAACAACGTCATTAGAGCTAATCAAGAGCGTACTAGATTGGTTGCTATTGATATACCTTCAGGTGTTGATGCGGATTCTGGAGAAGTTTATGAAAATGCTTTTACTGCAAATTTAACAGTCTCAATTGGTTTCCCTAAGCTTGGTTCTTACTTCTATCCAGCTAAATATCATTTCTCTAGTACTTTGATTGAGGGTCTTGATTATCCTTTGGAAATTGTTCAAAGCTCTTTAGAGTATGGATTGTTTTTCCCAACAATGAACTTTTTTAAGAAAGCTTTACCGCGTCGTAAAATTGATGGTTCTAAATTTGATCATGGTGTAGTGCTGTCATTGTCAGCTTCTCCGGGCATGTCTGGGGCAGGGGTTCTATCAGCTTATGCTGCATATAAATCAGGTGCAGGTTTAGTAAAAGTTATTAGTGATTTGGAATCTACCAAAATCATGGCAACTAAACTTACTGAAGCAGTCTACTATTCTTATGCTGAATCTAAAAGTTCAGCATTGAATACTGTTAAAGAGCTCATGAAAAGCTCTTACGATGCTATTTGTATTGGACCTGGTCTTGGTAAAGAACAGAAATCTACTATAGAACATATACTCAAACATTCAACTGCTCCAATTATTCTTGATGCTGACGGCTTGAATAGTTTTGCTGGTGATTATAAGAAATTTAAAGATCATCATTCTGAGTTACTGCTTACTCCACATCGTGGTGAGTATCTAAGATTGTTTCCTGATGATTTTAATGAATACTCTAAGCCTATTGAAATCATTAGCGCCCTTAAAAAAAGAGCTGAAGAATTAAAAGCAATCATTCTCTTAAAAGGTAATCCTACTTTGATTGCTGATGCCAAAGGGCATGTATTTGTAATGCCTCATGGTAATTCTGCTTTAGCTACCGCAGGCTCTGGTGATGTGCTTACGGGAATCATCAGTGGTTTAGTTGCACAGATTTCTTTAAGAGCTATAAACCCAAATCCAGAAATTACTGTTTTAACTCAAGCAGCTATTCTCGCTACTTATTTACATGCACGTGCTGGTGAATTTGCTTCTATAGAGCTGACTGAATATGGCACTATCGCAACTGATATAGTTGGCTTTGTTCCACTCGCGTTTAAGGAACTAATCGGTTAACCTTTAGCAAAATCTGTAAGCTCTTTCTTACGAGCTTTTTCTTCTTGAACTTCTGTGTTCCATTGTTGCTCTTCAACACGCAACTCACCTAAAAGTGCTCTTGCTTGATAAAGCATATGTCTTAAAATATCTTGTTCTGGTAATTCGGTATTGAGATTTGTTGGAACACCATTTTTTTCTTCGTAATAACTTTTAACACCAGTATGGAAAGCTGCTCCTAAGTAACTTCCACCCATTACTCCATCAAAGATGCCTTGTATGTCCTGAACTACAGCGCCAACGGTTCCGCCACTAACGCTACTAGGGTCTCCTAAAATAGATCCTTGTAAATTTGTTTCTAATTGGCCAACGATTTGCTGTAAGGCGTCTATTTGGCTTCGAATTTTTGCTAATTGAGTGGTTGAATTAATCGCTGACATAATAGTGACTCTCCTTGTTCTGAAGGTTATAAGTACTACACCATGACTTCGTTATGGGCAGGTTAAGGTTTTCGAAGAGTCTTATGTTTTACAACAATATTTCAAATATGCTTCGATAAATTCGTCTAAATCACCATCTAAAACGCTTTGGACGTTACGAGTCTCATGTTTAGTGCGAGCATCTTTGACCCGTCCTTCATCAAGGATATAAGAGCGTATAGCATTGCCCCAGGAAGCAGAAACCATCTCGCCTTTGAGCTCAGCAAGTTTTTTCTTTTGTTCTTCTTCTTGTAGAGCCAGAATCTTTGAGCGTAATAATTCAAGAGCTTTTTCTTTGTTTTGTACTTGGCTACGCTCTTGTGTACATTTCACGACAATGCCTGTTGGTATATGCTTCACCCTGACTGCTGTTTCTACTTTGTTGACGTTCTGCCCGCCAGCGCCACCAGAGCGCATAGTTTCAATTTCTAAATCTTGATCAGGAAGATCTATCTTGCTACTTGAATCTTCTACTACTGGACTAACTTCTAATCCAGCAAAGCTTGTTTGCCTGCTATCACCACTAGATTTGAAGGGAGACTTTCTTACTAAGCGATGTGCACCTTTCTCGGCACTGAGATAACCGTAAGCATATGGTCCACTAACTTTAAAGGTTGCAGATTTAATACCAGCTTCTTCACCATCAGATCTTTCTAAGAGTTCTACTTTATAGCCTCTGAAACTCTCTGCCCAACGTGAATACATTCTTAGTAACATCTCCGCCCAATCTTGCGCGTCGGTACCACCAGCACCAGCATTGATAGAGACCATGGCATCTGATTTATCGTATGTGCCAGAAAGCATTCTTTCGAATTCAAATTTTTTGAATTCATTTTTGAGTGCTTGAAATTCTTGGATTATGGTTTTCTCGAATTCTGCAATCTCGCTGCTTTGAGAATTTTCTTTTTTCTCTTCAAGCATCATTTGCTCGAGATCTAGAAGATCATTGACTCTAGTTTCCCAACTGGAGAATCTTTCTAATTCAGCTTTTTTATAACTTAGATTTTGTGATTTACTTTGGGCTTCGTTTGGGTTGTTCCAGAAGTTTGGATCTTGCATCTCGGTTTCGAGAGCCGAAATTTCAGTTTTTAACTGCTCAGTGTCAAAGATACTCCTTTAAAGAGTTATATTCGCTTTGTAGCTCAGTGAGGTTATAGGTGATTTCGTTAAGTTCCATGTTCGTCATCCTGAGCCATCGAAGATGGCGTGAGGATCCAGTTTTACCGAAGTTCTTAAGCAATTTTCTGGATTGCCACGTCGCTGCGCTCCTCGCAATGACATTATACTTTATTAGTGCGCGTAAATAAGTTTTTAGCTAAATTAGGTTTCGGGTCAAGAAGAACAATAGACCACTTCATTACTATTGGAAAGGTTCTTGTTAATGGCGCGCCTGCGATCTTGGGGCAGAAGTTAGTTCCTAAGGATTTAGTCTCTTATTCAAATCAAGAATTTGTTTTTGAGGGTGAAGATGAATTAGAGAATGATCTAGAAAAAGTATATTTGGCTTTTAATAAACCATCAGGAATTATATGCACTGCACAAACTAATGAAGGAACCAATGTCTATGACTTCCTTGCAGAGAATCCAGATTTATTTCAAGGAAGTCCTGAACGTTATGAAGCATTAGCTGAGAATCAATATCATCATATTGGTAGATTGGATAAAGATTCTAGGGGACTCATGATCATTACTAATGATGGAGATCTTACACAAAAACTTACGCATCCTAAATATGAACATGAGAAAGAATATTTAGTTACTTGCAAAAAAAACTTTGATGATGAATTTCTTGAAAAATTTTCTACAGGTATTTGGATCACAAAAGAAAATGATGAAAAGGATAAAGTTTTAACATCTCCGTGTTTAACTCAAAGATACTCTGAGAATCAATTTAAAGTGGTACTTAAACAGGGATATAATCGCCAGATCCGTAAAATGGTTGCAGCGCTTGATAATGCAGTCACAGATCTATTTAGAATAAGAATTTCTAATATTGTCTTAAAAGATTATTTGAACAATGAAATGATTGATAAGAAGTATTTGGGAAATTTAATTATTTTAGATAAACTCGATAAAGGTGAATTTATTGAGATACAATATCCTAGTATCTAACTTTTATACAAGATGAATTTCAGATTTAACCCCAATTTAGGCAATTATCGTAATCCACAAGAGCCCCCAAGACAGGGTTCTCCAGGTGGCGGTGATGGCAATGACAAACTAATAAAAATTCTTACTATGGTTTTAGTGGGCATACTTTTGTTTTTCTTTATAGTAGTGCCCCTTGTCGTTAGAGGTGCTTTGCCAGTTGTTAATCGCATTGTGGGTATGCCTGATCTTTCAATTCTTGATGACTATCATCCTATAGGTAGTATTGAAGTTTACGATTACCAAGACAAGTTTGTTGGTGTGCTTCAAGGTAAAGAAGATAGGCAAGTAGTTAAGTTAAATCAGATTTCTCCGTATGCGATACAAGCCGTACTGGCAGCTGAGGATAGCGAATTCTATAAACATGGTGGCTTCAGCCTGAGTTCTACTGCGCGAGCGATGATGAGCAACATGAAGGCTGGTAGAGTCGTTCAGGGTGGAAGTACTATCACGCAACAAATGGTAAAGAACCTCTTTATCAATGAAGACGAAAGATATAAAAGAACAATCTCTCGTAAAGTTGTAGAGCTTTTGATTTCACTTGAGGTTGAAAGTAGATATCCTAAAGACAAAATTCTTGAAGTCTATCTCAACCAAGTTTATTTCGGTAATCTTGCTTATGGTATAGAACGCGCTTCACAACGCTATTTCAGCAAGCCTTCTTCTCAGTTAAACATTGAAGAAGCTGCTTACTTAGCCTCTTTACTAACTGCTCCTTCGCAGCTTTCTAAAGATCTTAAAGCTGCAATGCAAAGACAAAAATATGTTCTTAGCAAGATGCTTGAGAATGGCTATATAAGCAAGAAAGAATATGAGAAAGCTTCGAAAGCCAAATTAAATTTTAGATATACCAAAGGTAACTTTGCTTTATTTCCCTACTACTTCAGCTACGTAGAACAATTACTCGCTAAGAGATTTAACAGAAATGAATTACAAACTATTGGTTTGAAAATCTATACTGGCTTAGATCCTAAAGCTCAAGTTCTTGCTGAACAAATGCTTGAAGAAGGTATTAAGAGCGCAGCTTCAGGAATCAATCAGGGAGCCCTTGTTAGTATCGATATAGGTACTGGTCAAGTTAGAGCTTTAGTTGGTGGTGTCGGTAATTTCTGGGAGCACCAATATAACCGAGCTGTAAATGTTCACACCATTGGTAGTGCCTTTAAGCCTTTTGTTTATTTAACGGCTTTCATGAAAGGCGTTGTTGATCCAAGTACTGTTATAGAAGATGAAGAGATTCGCATTCCTGACTCTTCACTCCCTTCTGGGTATTGGATTCCACAAAACTTTGATGAAGAGTTCCATGGTCCAATTACAGTCAAGGCTGCAATTGTTTATTCAAGAAATATTCCAGCAGTAAAAGTTGCCATGAAAACTGGCATTCCTAATATCATTGATACCGCTAAGCTTGCTGGTATCAAAACAGAAATGCAACCTTTGCTTTCTCTTGCACTAGGCGCGCAAGCCTTCACTCCTCTTGAAGTTGCTGATGCCTACTCTACGCTGGCTCGTGGTGGAGTACATATAGAACCGATTATTATTCGTAAGATTGTCGACACTAAAGGTAAAGTACTTGAAGACAATAAAGCCGTAACGAAAAACAGCTTGCCAGAAAGATACGTAGATCAATTAGTTAACATACTTCAAGATGTCGTAGAGTACGGTACTGGTGCAATGGCTAAGATCCCTAACCGTCCTGCAGCAGGTAAAACTGGTACGGCAGATGGTAGTAGAGATACGTGGTTCATTGGTTTTACTACTGACTATGTAACTGCAGTATGGTGCGGTAATGAGAAAAATAGAGAAGTAGGTTCTAGTTATGCCACAGGTGGCGCTACTCCAGCTTGGGTGTGGCGTGAGTTCATGACTAAGTACTATGAAGCTAGACCGAAACCAGCTAAAGGATTTTCATTCAGTGAAGAGTATAAATTAGTTGCAATTGATCCACTTACTGGACTCTTGGCAAATGAATACACTCCAAACCCAGTCTATAAACGCTTTAAACCAGGTACTGAACCGAAAGATGCTGCACCAGTTCCTGAAGCGGATAAAATAAAAACTCGTGATAAAAATGATAATAAATTCTACGATCTAGAGAAAAATGTTTCTAAAGAAGATAGAGATTTGAAAGAAGCATCACAGTTAAAAAATCCAGAATCTGCTTCCCAGGCTGCAACTCCTACACCAAAACCTAAAGTATTTAAGATTGATGAAGAGAGCAAAAATCAAACCAAGTCTACAACATCATCTCAACCTGCAACTAAGGTTTTAAGTACATCTAGGGATGATGATGAATAAAGAAGCTTCTGGTGGAAGAAATACTGACAACTTAGTCTTTGGGAAAAATTCTATTCTTGAATGTTTAGAATCTTCTCCGCAAACCATATCTAAGATCTGGGTAATGACTGACAGTCCAAATCCTAAACTGAAGGAGATTGAACTTAAAGCTCGCGAGCATAAAATTCCAGTTCTGAAAGTTGATAGGAAAGCTTTGGATAAAATTTCTCAAGGTGAAGATCATAGATCGGTAATTGCAGAGATTTCTCCTATTACTGTCTATGAAGAAGAGTATTTATTTACTAACAAAGATATTCGTACTATTTTGATTCCTGTAAATATTGAAGACCCACATAATCTGGGAGCTATTATCAGGACGGCTCATGCTTTTGATGTAGATGTACTCGCTATTAATTCACGCAAATCTACTCCTGTTAATTCGACCGTGGTATCAACCAGTGCTGGAGCGGTTTTCAGGACTAAAATAGTTAGACTGGGTAATATTTCCAACGTGATACGTAAGCTTAAAGATGCTGGTTTCTGGATTTACGGAACCAGTGTTACGGATAATACCGCAATCGCTCTGGATAAAATTAAATTCGATGCAAAGACTGTCCTTTTAGTTGGGAATGAAGGTAAAGGATTAGGAGATTTACTCCAGAAGCAATGTGATTTTTCAATTTACATTCCGATGAAATTTGAAAGTCTCAATGTTTCGGTAGCAACTGGAGTAATTTTAAACAAAGTCTATCAAGATGCCAGAGTTTAAAGATTACTATAAGACTTTAGGACTGAATAAAAAAGCCGGTGATAAGGAAATAAAGGACGCTTTTAAAAAGCTCGCTAAACAACATCACCCTGATACTGAGCATGGCTCAGAAGATAAATTCAAAGAGCTCAATGAAGCCTACGAAGTGCTTCGCGACAAGGATAAACGTGTTAGTTACGACTACATCTATGATCATCGCACCAGCTTCCCGCATGGTAATGGAGGAGGTAGCAGTAAAAGCGGTGAAAATGGCTTTAATAGTAAGACTCAAACCTTTAAACAGAAGAAGATGTATTCTGATTTAAATTCATTTACTGAATTCTATAAAGAGAAAGAGCGCGAGCATATGCAAACTAGAACTCAAGAGCGCATGAGACAACAGTCTAAGCAAGATCCTAATAATTTTAGTGATTTCTTTGAAATGTTTTTTGGTAAATATAAAGAGCGTACTGCCGCTGCTGCTGGAGCTGATACTGCAACAGCCAAGCCTTCTGCTAATTTACCGCGTGGTGAAGATTTTGAAATGGAGATAGAACTCTCCCTAGAAGAAGCTTTTCATGGCTGTATTCGCAAGATTGAAATCAGTGGTTCTGGACAACAATCTGTAAGAAGATTGGAAGTTAGTATTCCAGCAGGTGTGCAAAATGGTACCAAAATCAAAGTTGCTAATGAAGGTAAACCAGGTAAAAATTCTGCAGCTAATGGAGATCTTTATTTAAAAGTCAAACTCAAACAGCATGATCATTTTTGGTTGGAAGATGAAAATGTTCATAGTGAATTGATTCTGCTCCCGCATGAAGCAGTTCTCGGTGCTACTAAGAAAATTCCTACCTTGGAAGATACTGTGGAACTTGTTATCCCACCAAACACTCATAACGGCAGGATTCTAAGGCTACGTTCTAAAGGAATGAAAAATCCTAAAACTGATGCTATTAGTGATCACTATGTGCATGTGATTGTTGATATTGCTTCTTCACTTACTAATGAAGAACTAACTACTTATAAATATCTTAGAGAATTACACGATAGAAAGTAATCGTGTTTTAGAATGCGTAGTATTTGAAATCTATAGTTAATGGTTTATCTGCTTTTCTCTTTTTAAGTTTTAAATTTTGACTTCTAATGAATTCTATTGCAGCAAGGTTGTAACCAGGATTTGCTCTTTTCTGTTTAATGAGTTTGAGTGTGTCATACGCAAGATTACCATTCGCTGTGAGATCCACTGTATATCTGCAAAATTGATCTATAGAATATTTCTTGCCAGCGGGTTTAATGTTTTCAGGATTATCCTTGAGATAGGCTAACCATAAGTTATCTAATTCAGTTGCTCTTTTATTAGGCATTTTTGTATTTTTAATATCAACTTCGCCTTTTGGATAGTATGCCTGTGTTGGTGCCACTACGAGCAAGCACGTAAAACAGGTGAAAAACAATATTCTCAGAAAATTCACTTTATAATATTATCATTGATCGAAATCAGTCGATTAATGAGACACAGCCAATGCCAAAAACTAAGATTCTAAATTTTGTCGATATTTATAAACTAAAAAAAGATTTGCTTTGGGGTAAATACTATTATGCTTTACTGGATCAAGGTAAATTGCTTGATTCAATTCTTTACTCGCACACTTATGGTCATGATGAAGTAATTGAAATTCATAATATTGAAACTAGAACCAAAGAGCTGACCAAGGTCTTTACGGAAACCTTTGCTAAAAAAAGAAAAATCAGATATTTTTTTAGAGAACTTGATGAACAAAACCAAGTTGCTGATATTGAATTCATGAATTCTTGTGGCTTCAAACGTTTTAATAGAAATTTTTGTTATGAATATGATGGCACTAGTCATTCTCCAAATGAGAAAACTCAAATAAGTATTTATTGTAGAGATGCTGATCATGATGATGTTCCTCAATTAGTTGAGCATGATATCGATGCACAAATTATTGAATATAGAGATGCTTTATATCGTCAAGGGAATTTCTTTGAAAAAAATCTCGAAAATGTTTTTGTTTTTTGTAGTTCGATTAAAATTGAACAAATCTATGCTTTTTGCATTCGCCGCAATAGCTCTCATGGAGAGACTTTTGAATTTATAATTCATCCTAAGCAGTCAACTCAAATTTTTGATTTCATTCATGCTTTTGCTGAAAAGTTTGTTCATTTTGATAAAACTGCAATGAGTTTTAGATTTATCATTAATGAAAGTCTTAATGAATCATTCAAAGATATATCTAATGATTTTAATTTGGTTTGGACTTCACAGATGCTGATTTTTGAAGGCATGCCACGTGAGAAAAGTAAACAACATGCAGCAGGGATAATTATCCAAGAACAAGTCCAAGCTTAGTTTCAGCATGACCTATATCTAGATTGCTTTTCAAGCTTATTTTTTTATCGTCAGCGATTTTTTGCAGTAGTTGAATATTGTATTTGGTCCCTAAGGCTTTGCCAAGCCAGATCTCATCTACATTATCAAAAAATCCGGCTAGATATAACTGATTAATTAAACGATCTATTTTATAAGCTTCTTCATTACAGTCTTCAAGAAAAAGTACTGCATTTTTGAAATCGGGCAAATAATCTGTGCCGATTAAACTTGCAAGTACTGTTAAATTACCACCAAGAATTTTTTTATTTTTTTTCTCAATCTTGAAATTTTCCGCCAGAGAAAGAATATTAAAAAAGCTATCTCTGCTAGCACCATTTAGACGTGAAAGCTCTACTAGCATTGGGGTGTGAAAACATTGCATCTTGGTTTTTTTTATGATAGCCATGAATAAAGCTGTAAGATCGCTGTAGCCAAGTATTGGTTTTGGATTAGTTGCGATCATTTCGTAATCAAGTCCTGGTAATAAATACACAGAACCGTAGCCACCACGTAAAGCTAAGAGCAGATCTACTTCAGGATCTTGATAGATTTCATGAAAAGCATTTAAACGTTCTTGAGTATCTCCTGCTATGAAATATTCTGATTCAGAAAATAATTCAACTTTTGAATAAATATTAGTTGCAAGTTTTACTTTGAAATCATGTTCTTCAAGGATTTTAATGCCTTGATCTAGGAATTCTTTCTCGCCATCTTTTAAAGCCGCCGAGGGAGCAAATATTCCTATAGTTTTTGATTTGTTGGACATCTTCTTGTTGTATTAATCCCAAATTGTTTTTACTGCCTTGCTTTCAATGATTTTTTGATCACAGGTTAACAATGGTATTTCTAAATACTTTGCAGTAGCAACAATCATGCGATCATGTAGCTCCAGACCTTTAATGGTCTCAGCTATTCTAACAATATTTTCATCTAAGCTTATTGCAGAGAAATTTGGATGTTTGTTTAATTTGTCCAAAGTCTCAGAGAGACTTAAAGGTATCCTTCCTTTCTCTGAGTTGTACATGATTTCCATTAAAGAAACTGATGAGAGAATGATGTGATTGTCACCAAGCTCATTTGCAGTGAGCATGATATTCAAGGCAGACTTACCAATGTTTTTTGAGCCTGTAATAAATCTAATGAAAGCAACTGTATCAGCTAAGTAGTCCAACGAGAAACTCTTTTCTCCAAATCATTAACCATTTCTGTACGGGATTGTTTGATGGCTTGATCTATAGAATCATCATTTAAATTAGTTTTCATGCAGCCATATAATGAAACATCTTCTTGATTTGTTTTGGCATTATTAGGTTTAATTATACTTTTGATGAAACCAGCAACTGATTCTAAAGAGCTTAGTGGCACTTTGTCTAAATCAAGTTTGATCTGCTTTTTGAGCTGATGCTCATTTGGGTCCATATCTAGTTAATTATATCAGTTCTTAAAGCCCATGTCTTTGCTGAGCTGAAGTCTCAGCATTAATACTTCTCTGTCAAAAATTGCTTAAAGTAATGCAGCATATTCTCTTTGTAATGAGGATCTTTAATGACTTCCTGGAAAATTTGCTTCAATCTTTTGTTTTCTTCGCGATTAGCTTGTTCAAAAATCTTTTTAACGTTTTTAATTACTTCATTCTTTTTTTCTTCTGACATAGATACCCCCTATGTTTGTTTTGTTCTAGATACTAAATTGTGAAAAATCTATTCTTGGTAAATGGTAAGAAGTTTGTGCTTTAACTTCATTTACTTGAGAATTGCAAGCCTCAAAAACTTTTTTGTAAAAACTATCACTGATGTCTTCAGCGATAAATTTTTCTTCTTGTACTCTGGCAATACTGCTATGAATATTTCTCTCTATTAAATCTCTTTCTGTATTATTCAAAATTCCTGCAAAGCTAGTGGACATGGCTTGTCTTTCTCTAGTGTGAGAATAAATGATATCCAATGCTGCTTCGTAAGTTAGGTTTGAAAATACGTTATTCATGGGCTTCGATACATATATAGAAGCCTGGGATTTGGATTTAATATAAAAGTCGTTAACCGGTTCTTAATGAAAAAAGGCTGAGTTTGAAACATGCCTAGTGGGCTGCTGCTGTTTCATTTAAATTAGTTCAAGTTAGTTAAGCCTCTTCCTCCACTCTCTTCCATGCCTCACCCTTAAGTTTTGGTATAAACTCAGTCATTATCATTTCAAACGCCCTATCAAAATCCCATTCAGCGTGAGTAGCAAGTAATGATTCCATATCAAAGTTGAAATCAGGATGACCTCGTTTAAGAATGAGATTTCGCTCAAATAATGCTCTAGTAATTTGCTCATCTACCTTCTCACAATACTCTTCTAGTAGTTTGATAGTTCTATCTATATCAATATCTCCACGCTTAAGAATCATCCATGAATCAAATAGATCTCTGCCCTTGCGTCTCTGGTAGAGTGCCTTAAACTTAGTCGCCATCATCTCTTCAAACTGGTAGGTTAATATATCTGCTTCACCACTAAACCATTCTGAGTTCATAGACAAATTTAACTTTTGTAAATCCAGTAAATGAAAATGTTCAGTGGTGTTAATTTCTATTTTGAGCTTTTCTTCTTTTCCTTCCCAAGTCTGATATTGATAAAGAAGTTTGACACTTCTTCTAGTTATTTTCCACTTGGGTCTACCAAGAAAAGAATCTATGCTGGCACGCAACTGATCTAAGGTTTCGCCTATGGGTTCTGATTTAATCTGAACCAGATCTATATCTTCACTGAAACGAGCAGGCGGTTTAATGTAGAGCTTATTAAGAGCAGTGCCACCTCTGAAAGCTAGATTCTCAGCAACTTTAGGTTGCTTATAAATCTCAACTAAGACTCTAGTAAGAATTAGATCATGCTCAACCATATTCAGTGAGCGCCACGGTGCAGCGATCTCTCTCCATTCTTCTAAAATGTTTCTATCTATCATAAGTCAGCTTCGATACTTGAGTTTTCAATTATCCTCCATTTGCTGTTTCTAGAGCAAGCTTTTATAGGAAGAGAAGCATAAAGAGGCACATAAGAAGGGTTATGTTTTTTTATATAACTCTCCAGCTTTCCTATTACTTGGGTTTTTCTTTTAGCAGCCTTATCATCCCAAGTATCTATCTGTTCTAAGATATAGCCCATACGCTGAACCCAGGAATTTTCTCCAAAAGATTTTATAAGCTCCATTAATTTAACTGGGTTAATGGCTTCTATTAATTCGTAGAAAATAGTAGCAATATTGCTTAAGCCAAGGGACCTTTCCGGATACTGTAAAAGGTCCATAGCTGTTAGTTCTGGACTAGATACTTTTATTACCTCATAAGCAGTTTTGAAATCCTGTATTGGTAATGCTGCTAAAGATTTTTTATAAACAAAATCAATCCTTACAGCCCCAAACTTTAAAGACTGTAATTGCTTATTAGTCATCACTTGAAATACCATTGCTCTTTGATGGGCAGCTCCATGATATTGAGCAGCAGTCAATAAGCAGGCATAGTAATCTAGTTTCTTATACTTCATCAATAAAGCTACTAATTCATCTGCTGGTATTGAACCTAGAGCTCTATGCTCTGGTGGTACGATAACATAGAAGTTTCTAGCAGGACTTATAAGATCTCCAGTTTTCTTTAAACGCTCAATACGATGATTAAAACTATCATTAGAGATTTTAAGGTCTTTAAGAGCTTCTTGTTTTGTAAAACTTCTCTTGCCCTTTGCTCTGATATTTTTGATATATTGTGCTAGTGTTACCATATTGGTATAATGATGTTTTTTATCATTATACCAATATATTGCTATTGATAACAGAATCCTTTAAATCCCTCTTAATATAGTAAGAATCCTTTGGAAATCCTCTGTTGGAGTGGATTTGAACGTTAGCTCTTCACCAGTAATTGGATGGTTGAAGCTCAGCTCTACGGCATGAAGCATTGGTCTGTTAACTTTAAACGGAATTTTTTCTGGAGCTGAATAAATGAAATCTCCTACTATAGGTCTTTTCATCCAAGACATATGCACGCGGATTTGGTGAGTGCGTCCAGTATCTAGTTTGCATTCTACAAGTGTATAAGTTTTACCTTTGTGTAGAAATCTTTCAAGTACTTTAAATCTAGTGCGAGCATCTCGAGAATTATTTTTGATATTCACATGCTCGAAAGTAGTCATCTTGTGGCGTTCAACCGGATTTCTTCCAATCGGTTTATTAATGACGCCTTGATCTTCTTTAATATTGTCATGAACTATACAGTTATAAACTCTACTGCAAGTGCGATCTTGAATCTGCGTGCTGAGTGATTGGTGTGCTTCATTGCTTTTGGCGACTACAATCAACCCCGAAGTATCTTTGTCCAATCTGTGAACGATTCCAGGACGTAGAACTCCATTCATATCTGAGAGTCCTGAAGACTTTCCAGCTTTAGCTTGCTCTTGTACATGATAAAGTACTGCATTTACTAAAGTGCCTGTGTAGGTTCCTGGAGCAGGATGTGTAACCATGCCGATTGGCTTGTTGACGACAATTAAATGGTCATCTTCATAAACAATATCGAGTGGAATATTTTCAGCAACTACATTAACTAGTTCTGGTTCAGGTAGATCTACTTCAACTTCATCATTGGATTTTAGTTTATAACTGCCTTTGCTGGCTTTCTGATTGACTTTAACGTTGCCATTCTCTATAAGGGTTTTCGCGTATGATCTTGAAATCTTTTCGCCATCTAAAGTGGTGATAAAGAAATCTAATCTTTCGTCTAAGTGGTTTTCATCAATAGTAAATTTCATTTTTTCCTTAAGGCAAGTATTTGCTCAATTATAATTAGCGCAACTCCAACATTTAAAGCAATGTCAGCAACATTAAAAACTGCAAAGTCTATAAATAGTGGATTTATAAAATCAACTACATAGCCTCTAGTCAGTCTATCAATAAGATTGCCAACGCCCCCACCTAGGATACAAGCTAGTCCTGGATTGATTTTGCCTTGGCGTGCATTACTGTAAATTAAATATGCAATTACTATACTAATTAGAATCGTGAGGATTTGTGGATAGGCATCAAATAAACTAAAAGCAATCCCAGTGTTCTTTCTTAAAACTAATTCTAGAAAGTTTGGCACTAAAGTTATATGCGTATCATTCTGTAAAAATTTCTCAGCCAAGAACTTAGTGCCTTGATCTAAAAGAACTACAAAAAAAATTATCAATAAGTTTAACAAGTTTACTTCTTAGTCTTTTCTTTTTTATCGTCTTTCTTCTTAGCTTCAGTTTCTTTAGCCTGCATGGTTTTAGCTCTACGACGCATCTCTTCTAAGTTCTGAAGAGCACCGATTTGACCTTTACCTTGCATTTTCGCTGATGAGTAAGCTGAGGCACCTTGCATAACTACATTTGCTGCAAGTAAATCAAATTTAGAATCTTTTCTTCTTTTAAGTCCCCAAATGAAAATTGGAATAAATAAAGCCATTGGAATCATAAACTTAAGTAATTCTGGATTTGTGAAGCTTAAAGGTCTAACTGTAAAACTTAAAACTGCAAAAACCATCATCCCAAGTAATCCGACAAAGAAAGGAATCATCTTTAATAAAGTGATTTTTTGCATTTGTTGACTTTGGGATTGAGCGATTTCAGCGATTTGCAAAGCGGTTTCAGAATTGACTTTGTCTTTCTCTAACCTTCTGATTACTTCCATAATGAATTCCATACTTGGATCTTCTTTGGATTGTTTAATAGTTCTTTGGATTAAAGCCATAGAAGAGAAAGCCTTAGGATTTCTTTCGAGGCGAGTCTTAGTACCGTTATAGAAATTGTTATAAAGTAAGTTGCCTTTCTCTTGATTGCTTTTGGATATAGAGAAATCTGGTTGTTGTAGAGTTATTTTATTTTTCTTAGTAGTTGCCATGATGTGAAGACCAGTCACATATTGTATCACAGGCTCTCGTTTAATCTTAAGAAGCGTAATGTGATATACATCTGGGCTCAACTTCATTACGCGTGGAACGAATCAAGCTCGTCTTGAATTACGCTTCGCGTATTTAAAAACTTATTAAAATCCTTCGAATTTTGGTGACTTCGCGACTCGCTGATTCGTTTTCCATGCTTCATTCGTTTCGCCTCAGATTCCTATCAATATTACGCTTCTAGTAAGATTAAAACTCGTTTTTATATAATTTTTCTAGTTGTTTTTTTTATTTGCTAAGAAATAAATTACAGGCAACACTACTAGCGTAAGCAAAGTAGAGCTGATTAATCCTCCAATGACTACACTTGCAAGAGGTTTCTGAATCTCAGCACCAGCACCATGAGAGATTGCCATTGGCAAGAATCCTAAGACTGCAACCATTGCTGTCATTAGAACTGGTCGTAATCTGGTTTCAGCTCCTAGTAGGATCGCTTCTTCTAAATTGTGATTTTCATTATGAAGTTTTTTAATCGTGCTAATTAAAACTAAACCATTTAATACGGCAACACCGAAGAGTGCGATGAAACCAATTACTGCAGGCACACTTAAATACATGCCTCTCAGCCATAAGGCTAGAACCCCGCCAATTAGTGCAAAAGGTATATTGATGAAAACAATCAAAGCATCTTTAAGTGAGTTGAAAGTTAGTACTAAGAGTCCAAGAATTAATAAGATAGCTAATGGTACTACCCACATTAATTTTTTCATAGCGCGCTCTTGATTCTCAAATTGACCACCCCACTCGATGAAATATCCAGGAGCTAAATTAACTGACTTTTCAATTTTCTTTTTGGCTTCTTTAACAAATGAACCCATGTCACGCCCATGAACATTCATTTGTACGACAATTCTGCGTTCACCAAATTCTCTATTGATGGTTTCTATACCTTCAACAATTTCTAATTGACTTAGTTGCGATAGTGGAATTTTACTTTCGCTATGAGTTTCAATTAATAAAGCTCCAAATGCATCCGGGTCTATTTTTAAGTCATTAGATAGTTTTACTCGAAGTGCATAGCGTTTTTTACCGTCGAGGATTTCAGTTACTTGAGTACCGATGATAGCCGTATTAATAGCATCGCGCAGATCTGAGACATCAACGTTATAGAGTGCCATGGCTTTACGATTAGGACGAATAACTAATTGCTTAGACCCTACAATTTTTTCTACTTGTAAGTCGCTTTGTCCTTTTACTGTTTTTATTTGCTTTTCGATCTCTGTAGCTTTATCCAAAAGTATATTTGTATCTTTGCCAAAGATCTTAACTGCCACATCTGAGCGTACTCCTGAAACTAGCTCGTCTACGCGCATAGCAATAGGTTGAGTGAAGTTATAAGACACTCCAATGATAGATTTATTGAGCTGCTGGCTAATGCTTTCAATTAATTTTTCTTTGTTGAAACCATATCTCCATTTGGATTTAGGTTTCAGATGTACATAAATATCTGAGGCAAATACTCCCATTGGGTCTGTGCCTAAATCTGGTCTTCCAGTTTTAGATACGACTGCAAGGACTTCTGGGACTCGTTTGATCGCTTGCTCTACGACAGTAGTATTATTCACCGCTTGGCTTAAGGAGATGCTCGGTAGATTTCTCATTTCAATCATCAAATCACCTTCATCCAATCTTGGTACAAATTCAGTGCCTAGAAAAGGTAAGGAAAACAAAGCGATTATAAATGCAAGTAAAGTGATTTTAATTAAAGCAGAAGGCTTTTCTAGAAAGCGTTTCAGTGTCTTTAAGTATGGTTGTTTGACTTTATGGATTAGCCAATTTTCTTTTTCGGCTAGGTCTTTTTGTAGAAAGAATTTAGCTAGAACTGGAACCAAAATTAATGCACAAAGTAAAGATCCCAATAAAGCGAAACTTAGAGTGAATACCATTGGTGAGAACATCTTGTACTCAATGCCTTCTAAACTAAGTATTGGTAAGTAAACAATGCTAATAATGACTATGCCAAAAGCAATGGGCTTAGCCATTTCATGGATTGAGTCCTTGATGATAGTTTCTTTAGTGTCTGGGCTATTGTGAGAAAATTTTCTGAGTATATTCTCAACCATTACAATGGAGCCATCGACAATCATGCCGAAGTCAATTGCTCCCAGGCTCATAATGTTTGCTGTGATGCCCAGAGCTTTCATGCCAATAAAAGAAAACATTAGAGATATTGGTATGGATACAGCTGCAATTAATGCAGCTCTGAGATTGCCGAGCATCAAAAGTAAAACCACTAGGACTAAAAGTCCTCCTTCTAGTAAATTAGTTTTAACCGTTTTGATGGTTTGTTCGACTAAATTAGTTTGATCGTAAAAGGCAGTTACTCGCACGCTTTCAGGTAGGCTTTTATTGATTTCCTTGATTTTTTCTTTTACTCTTTTGATAACTTCTCTGCTGTTCTCGCCTTTAAGCATCATGACTATACCGGCAACTACTTCACCTTTACCATCTTTAGTTACCGCACCTTGTCTAAGAGCTTCTCCAATTCTTAGTTCTGCAATGTTTCTTACACGAACTGGATTGCCTGAATCATTATGAATAAGAATATTTTCTATATCTTCAAGTGATTGGATTTTACCTAAACCTCTAACTGTATATTGTTCAGAATTATGTTCGATAATGCCACCACTAAAATTCTCATTATTGTTTGAAATAGCATCAAATACTTCTTGAAGACTTATATTGTAGAGTAATAATTTTTCTGGGCTAAGAATGATTTGGTATTCTTGAGTAAAACCACCCCAAGTGTTTACTTCATTTACACCTTGAATGCTACGTAGTTTATTTTTGATATCTATATCCTGAATAGACTTAAGTTCCATTGGGCTATAACCGTTGCCAGTTACTATGTACTGATAAATCTCACCCATGCCGGTAGTTATAGGACCTAATTCAGCAGTGCTTTCTACAGGTAGTTTATTTTTTGCTTCTTGGAGCTTTTCGTTGACTATTTGTCTTGCAAAATAAATATTAGTGTTGTCTTTGAAAACTACAGTAATAACTGAGAGTCCAAATTTAGAAATGGATCTTAACTCTTGAACCTTTGGTAAGCCACTCATTAGCGATTCTATAGGAATAGTTATTAATTCTTCTACTTCCACAGGAGCCATGCCTGGAGAGTCGATTAAAATTTGTACTTGGTTGTTAGTAAGATCAGGGAAGGCATCAATAGGGAGTTTCTGAAAAGATATGATTCCAGCAATAAAGCATATGCCAAAAGCAATATAAACTAATATTGGTTTATGGATGAGTTTATTTATAAATTTTTCCATGCTGGTTTATTCTTCTTCTGCAAAACTACTTTTAAGTAATTCTGCTTTTAGGAGAAAGCTTCCTTTGCTAACTAAAGTGGCTCTCTCTTCAACCCCACTATTTATCATATGTCCACCCTTGACCTTGCTTCCTAGATCAATAGTGCGTTTGCGGAAATGATTTTTATCAATCGCTTCAAATGCAAAATATTCTTTGCCATATTTTTGTATACACTCATCTGGTACGAAAACTTTAGTGCTGGATTCATCTTGCTCTATAATTACTTCGCCAAACATTCCTGGTTTAAGCAGAAATTTACTATTATCAACAAAAGCTCTTGCAATATAAGTACCTGAGCTATTGATACTGCTTGTTTGAATGTAATCTATATGTCCACTAAAAATTGTATCTGGGTAGCTATCAGTTTTGAAATTAATAACTTGGTTCTTTTTGATTTTACTAATATCCCCTGAGTAAATATTTATATCTAGCCAAAGTTTAGAGAGGTCTGCAATTTCATAAAGTTCTAGTTCGGGATTGACAATAGCTCCTACTGTAATATTCTTCTTGGTGATTACTCCTGACCTAATCGCTGTAATGCTTGTATTCGTGGTTACTCCACTTGGTTTGAGGTCATTGAATTCTAAGCCATAAGCTTCAAGTAGCGCTTTAGCTTCAGAAAGCAAATGTTCTTTATGATGCTCTTTGATACTTAGTTCTGAACTTGCAATGCTTGCATCGGCTTGAGCTTGTAAATAATCTTTTTTAGGACTTATGCCTTCACTGTAAAGTTTTTTCTCGCGAGCAAGTGTAATGCTTGCTAGATCTAATCTAGTTTTAGCTTGCATTATTTCAATATCGCTTTGGTGGAGATCATGAATATAGTTAGTTTGGATTTTTGCTATTTCTGGATTCTCGATTTGTGCCAGAGTTTGCCCTCTATAAACTGAATCTCCAAGTTTTACAAAATCTTCTACAACTCTTCCAGAAATCATGGAACTAACTTTGTAAACAGTATCCTCATTGAGTTTCAACTGTCCTGTTGAAACTAGTGGTACTTTAAGGGTTTTGCTGCCAATTTTAATCGTAGTGATTTTATTGGCTTTAATTGCTTGATCAGATATGCTTATTAATTCTGAATCCGCAGCTGTTTCATTAGCTTCTTTTTTGTTGAGGCTACAACTGCTTACACAGAGTAGTACTAGTAAATAAATAATGGGAGATAGTTTCTTCATAGTTCAGTTCCTGTAGATCTTTCTAAATTACTAATAGAATTTTGGTATGCCATGAGTGATTCCAAATAGCCAAGCTTAGTGTTTATAAGGGATCTCTGAGCCGCGATTGGAATTAATGCTGAGCACTTGCCTTCTTCAAAACAGCGTTTGGATTTATCATTTATGGTTTGTGCTTTAGGTAGTAATTCTTCTTCATATCTTTTTATTCTTTCTTTGTTATAACTGAAAGTATTAAAAGCAGAATGTACTTCATATTTAATTTGATTCTCTAAAGCTAAATATTCTTTATCGAAAATAGATTGTTTCGCTAGAGCTGATTGGATTTGACCTTGCTGGCGATTTAATATAGGAAGTTGCAAGTTGCTCATGATGAAAACTCCTATATCATTGCCTGAATCATTTAGTACTAAGTCTGGTCCAACTGTCAGTGCAAGATTCGGTATACGACTAGCTTTAGCTAGCTCTAGTTCTTTTTGGGAAGATATTTTACTGTGAAAATTTTGTTTTAGTTCTGGTCGATTTAGAAGTGCAGAACTTGTGAGCTCTTGTAAATTAGCTAAGTTTTCATTGATTTGTGCCTGAAGATATTTAGAATCACTGGCGCTAGTATCTAATACCTGTGCTGGATTCAATAATTCAAGTTTAGTATCTAAAGGATAATTCAGTAGCGAATTAAATTTGAGTTGTGCTTCTACTAATTGTGCTTTAATGTCTTCAAGCTCATTTCTAGTATTGAGTAAAGAGAGTTCGATTTCCAAGACCTCTAGATTGGCTATCTCACCACCTTCTTCACGTTTTATGGCAATCTTGTGAAATGCTTCTGCTGCACTTGAGATCTCTTCATAAGATTTATTCTTTTCTTGGAGTATATATAGTTGAGTATAAGCTTGCCTGGTTTCAGCTTTAAGGTCTAAGGTCTGAACTTCAAGTTCAGCAAGGTTAACTTCCTTATTGGCTTTGGCAACTTCAATGCGTTTGCCTCTTTTATTACCTAACTCAAAAATTTTCTCAATACCTAACCTGTAAGTTTTTTCTGCAATACCACTATCTGAAACAAGTGAAGGATTGTACCTGGCTTTAGAGATTGTAATATCAGCATCATAAATAGCTAGTTTGGCTCTGGTGAGATTGAGTTTGGGATTGTGCTGTAGAGCTGTTTCTAGGGCATCGTTTAGCGTAATGATCAAATACTTCTTGGAGACTGGCTGTAAAGCCCCACCTTCGCTAAAGCTATTGTGGGCAAGCCCATCTGCTGCTTGGTTGCCTAGCGCAGAAAAATATAAGAATACAAGAATAAATAACAGTCGTTTCACTAAATACAAAGAACGTAAGCATTCTAGTCTTATTCGATCGTAGCATGGACAAGTGCCGTCATTGCGAGCCGCGTAGCGGCGTGGCAATCCATTATTGGAATTTCCTGTAGTATAGATTGCTTCGTCATTTCATTCCTCGCAATGACGGAAATCACGAAAATGAATTAAAATAAGAATATGAATCTAGAAACCGCTGTAGAACTCACAAAGAAACGTTACCAAAATTCTTTTGAAAGTTTTTTAAATGTCAAATTTACTAAATACTCTCAAGGCTCTTGTGAAATAGAACTTGAAGTGGGCGAGAATCATTTGAATATTGCAAGAGCAGTTCATGGTGGTGTAATTAATGCCATGTGTGACATTGCACTTTCAGGTGCCGTGACTTGTAATTTCGCTGATATCAAAGCTGCTGAAGCAGTAGTTACCATGCAGATGAATGTATATTTCCTCAAACCAGGTATGCCAGGTGATACTTTAATTGCTTATGCAGAGGTAGTCAAAGCCGGTAGAACTATTTACTATGTAGAAGGTGGAGTGAAAACCAAAGAAGGTAAACTCGTTGCTAGAGCAAATGGTAATTGGTTTGTAAAAAAATGAAAAAGTTTCTAACTCAAATTCTTTTAACAGTAATTTGTTTTGTTTTTTTAATTCCTGTCTTTGCCATGCTGATGACCAGCTTCAAAGGTTCTGCTGAAATTTACAGTTCTACTTTTCATTGGCTTCCAGAAAGTTTTTCTTGGACTAATTATGCTGATGCTTTTAAGAAAATCAATTTTCTAAATTGTTTTCTCAATACTCTATACCTTGCAGTATTTAATATCATCGGAGTTGTAATAGCTTCATCAATGGCGGCTTATGCGTTTTCGGTTTTGAAATGGAAAGGGCGTGAGTTAGTCTTTATGATTACACTTGCGACAATTATGCTTCCCGATATGGTTTTAGCAGTACCACAATTTATGCTGTTTAAATATCTTGGTTGGTATGGAACTATGCTTCCACTTATAGTGCCTTATTTTTGTGGTTTGCCTTTTTATATATTTCTCTTGCGCCAATTTTTCTTGAGTGTGCCGCAAGAACTCGCCCAAAGTGCACGTATTGATGGTGCAAATGAACTTACCATCTGGTGGGATATTTATATGCCACTTGCTAAGCCAGCTTTAATGGTAGTAGCGCTTTTTCAGTTCCTTATAAGTTGGAATGATTTACTTAAACCAAGTATCTTCTTAATAGATGAAAAACAATATACTCTGTCTTTAGGCTTGCAGCAATTTCAATCGAAGTTAGGTGGTGCTGAGTGGGGACCCCTAATGGCATCTGTGGTAATTATGGTTTTGCCAGTAGTGATTTTGTTCTTAATGACGCAGAAATATTTCGTCCGAGGTATTGCTGTTAGTGGCATGAAAGAAAGCTAAAGTAAAAAAGCATGTCATAGACATGCTTTTTTGATTCGATTCGGGGGGACTTCCTTGAATGTGCTTATATAAGGTAAAGTTCCAAATAAATTTGATAGTAAAATTTATCTTTTTTATAATCTCAACAAGAACTTAGTTTAAAAGCTCTCAGATGCAAGGCTTGCGAGGAGTGAGGGAGCGGAGTTGACTTCTGTCAATGAGCGACTGATTGACGAGTGTAACAACTGTCTTAAAAGTCAAGTATAAATAGGCTTACCTTCATAA
>CAZFCF010000018.1:0-47015 GCA_964517685.1 uncultured Gammaproteobacteria bacterium
GTTTCACTGTCTTCTTTTAGTTCCCTACTTTACACAAACTTGAGGTAGAACCCAAAAAGTTTCCATCACTTTCTAAATATCTTTTTTGGGATTCTGATTATTCCAAAGTAGACTTTGATAAAAATTATAAATATGTGATTGAGAAAGTTGTAACCCGAGGTCAAATGAATGATTTTCATGAGATTCAACGTTATTACGGCATAGATAAAATTAAAGATGCTGTGGTAAATATTAGAACCATGCCTTATAAGGTTATGAATTTTCTCTCTGTCGTATACGATATACCTTTTGAAAACTTTAGATGTTATACAAAAATACAGTTAAACCAGAAACTAAAAGTTGCTTTGAGTTAATCGTAAACTCTTTTTAGAGAGACACGTTCTGGGTTTGTGAGTACATCTAAATGATTCATTGCTGGATCAGATTCGGTATCGAGACCTATATTATCAGAGAAACATTCCCCTTCTTCAGTGCCATCTAGTTTAGAGAGAAGAATACCTGATTGCGGTGGTATCTCATCACCATAAGCATGGACTATTTCTGTGTGAATTGTATTAAAAGGCGAATGATGATGAAAACTTGTAATATTTAATCCATGCTCAAAATTTCTATTAGTCATCCAGTCTAAGCTTGTCATTGCAAACTTAGATCTGAATTTATAACCATCACTTGTTTCAAAAGACATATCAGTTGCAGGTTTATTGTCACCACATCCATGTTCAATTTTATAATCTTGCAATTCTAATTTATTTTCTGATTCAGCTACTAGGCTTATGAATCTTGCAATCCTATAGCTTTCATTTAGCATCAAATCGCGGATGCTTAAAAGTACTGAGTCATCACCACCACTTCTATGGCGAAGTAAATTTTGTGCAGACTCTCTTAATGACTTTGTTGAAGTGAAGGCACCTAAGGGCGTTTTAATTTTTTCAAGTTTTAATAAGTCCCAGATTGGTAAAGAGTTGCTTCGTTGAATATCTTTAAAGAGTTTTTCTTTCTCTTCCTGATTTACGGTTCGGTCTGATCTTAGATTTTGGACCAAGGTCGCCAAATCAGGGTTGTTTGCTGGGTTCGCAGAGGAAGAGATCACGGCTGAAAATAATAACACAACCAATAGCTCGACTAAAGTCGTTAAGGAGCATTGAGAGCTACACCAAACAGCCTAGTTCTTACAGCTAATCTAACTCAAGAACCTAGGTTTTTAGTGGGTTTATGGGGCATAAGTTTTGAATGGGAGTGTAAAAAACCATGCCTCTCGACAAAAATATGCAGTTCCAAATTCAGCAAATTGCCGAGCAACTTTCAAAACAAGTAACAAGTTCTCTTACTCTGTTGCTTAATTCTGAAGTTTCAGTTTCAGCTATCAATGTAGTTGAAGCAAAAATTTCTTCTAATAGTTTAGATCTCAGTGCACAAAAAGCTTTAACCACAGTTAGTTTCGAAGATGCTTCTTTAGGCTCACTTGCAATAGTGCTTGAGCTTGACAGTGCAATTCAACTTGCTTGCATGATGATGGGTAGTAAAGAATTGAGTGACTTCGATTCTGTTAAACAAGATGCTCTTAACTCTGCTCTAGAGCAAGCTTTCAAAGAAGGTCTAAAACAACTTCAATTAGATTCAAATAAATTTTCATTTAAAGCATTTAAAACAGAATTAGTTGATGCAACTAATAATGCAGCTTTAACTGCTTTGCAAAGTAATAAAGATGCAACTGGTGTTGAAATCCAATTGAATGTAACTGGATCTACATTTACTGCTTATGCTGAAATTTCAGGAACTTTAGCAGAGACTCTTCTAAATACTTTTGAATTACCAAGTGCAGGTGAGAACATGAGTGAAGATGAAAAAACTGTTGGTGACTATATGGGTACCAGCTTTGCGCAAATCGTTGATACTCATAATCCAGAAGATGTGGATGAGAAGAAAAATCTGAATTTACTTTTAGATATTAGAATGGGGCTTATTGTTGAGCTCGGTAGAGCAGAAATGCATTTAAAAGATATTTTAAAGCTTACTAAAGGTTCGATTATTGAACTGGATAGATATTCAGGTGAGCCGGTAGATTTATTCGTTAATAATAAATTAATCGCTAGGGGTGAGGTCGTAGTTATCGATGATAACTTCGGTTTAAGAATTACTCAACTTGCTGGTGCGCAAAACAATAGAGAAGTTGAGCTTGGTCTAGTAGACTAAGTATAGATGGCTGACGCACAAAATCTATTTTCACAAAAAAAATCTTCTGAAGTCCAAGACTCAGAAGCAATTTATTTTATTAGTTCTTCGCAGGTTATAAATTTTGTTACCAACAATCTCAAGTTAAACAAAAACTGGAATGTGGTGGACCTGGGTGCAGGTACAGGTGTGCTGGCTCAGCAGCTCTTAGCCTTGGATTTAAAGAAAGTGACTTTAGTGGATTCTTCCAATGCAGTTCTCAATGAAGCCAAGAAAAAATTAGGCACTAAAGTTCAATATGTAAAATTAAATGCAGAAGATTTATCTAATAAATTTAATTCTGATATTGATCTGCTTTTTGTGATGAATGCTTTGCATTTATTTCCTAAATTAGGTAAGGCTTTGGAGTCTATGTCTAAGTCTCTCAAAGATTCTGGATTTATTGTTTTTAATACTCTTGCTCCAAGCTTTGCTTTTGAAAATTCATTGGGTGGTGCAGAGAAAAAAATGCTGCAAACAAATATTGAATTCTATTCTGGTTTAGCGGCTTTGACTTCTAATCCTATTGCGATGAAAACTAAAGAACTCTTGGAATCCTTTTATGAAGGCAATTATGAAAAGGTTTATACGAGAGAAAAATTCCAAAAAGTTTTTGCTAAATATAATTTAGTAGAAAAAAATTATCAAGAGATTGTTTTGACTTTGAAGAATAAACATCAAAAAGCTATTTGGAAAATGATTGCTGAAACTTTTGTCGATGAACCTAGATTAGTAGATAAACTCATAGATTCTCTAGATTTCAATGAAGATGCGCAAATAAGGCAGGCTTGTTTTATTTATCAGAAGATTGAAAAGTAGTTAGAAGCCATTTATTGATATATAATTTTCTTGTGGAAGACATGGTATCAAACGATATTGGTTTTAATCTCGGTAAGAGATTAGTGATTATAATTTTTTTCTTGCTTTTCCTTTGGTACTTCCTTAACTACCTGGTGCTTAAGATCAAATCAGGTCAGATTAAAATACCTGAATTCTTCTTGTCCAAGATTCCCACGCTGAAAGCTTTAACCGAACAAAAGCAACTAGATCTATATAAAATGGAAATAATTCAGACTAAATTGCTTCCAGATGGCTCTGAGCTTATGGTTCTTGATGTTGACGGCAGGCACGTGCTTTTGTCTAGACATGTTCAGTCGGGTGTAAATTACATTACTGACCTTGATCAGAAACCTTTATAGTATTTTTAATTCTTTTAGCCTTAGAAAAAAAATCTTTTTGGTAATATTTTAAAGGCAACAAAAACCCCGTGCTGGGGTAGCTCAGTTGGTAGAGCATCTGACTTGTAATCAGGCGGTCGAGAGTTCAAATCTTTTCCCCAGCACCACTTTTAAACAATTGAATATCACATGCTAATATTTTATTACTGAATTTATAATAATAATGTAATAAGGAATAATAATATGCCATCAGCACGCACATACTCAGTAAGAATCGCCGACATAGCAGATAAGGTGTTACAAGTACCTTCAACCCAAGCAGATCCAATTAATGAATCAAAAGAATATATAAACAGAGCCTCTAAGTTACTTACAGATACTCAAACTAATAATGAGCAGCTTAAAAATACTATATTGGAAAAATTAGAGTCTGCAAGAAAACAACTTACAAAACTATCTGTTGCAGCATAGGAAATCTAAAAACTTTTAGTTGAGAATAATATTATCGATGCCAAAGAAACTGCTCTAATTTAAAGATTATAATTAGCTTTAAAGGAACCCTTCATCATGAAAAAAATAATTTTAACTGGTTTATTTGCAGGTATTTTGGTCTTTGCTTGGGGTGCGCTTTCGTGGATGGTTTTACCTTGGCATCAAAGCACTTTAAATAAAGTCGTTAATGCAGATGAAGTGACTCAGGTAATGATGAAAAATGCTCAGCCGACTTCATCTAAGATTTATTACTTGCCTGATGAATGTAAGCCAGCGACTCCAACTGAACCGCATATTTTTATTGCTTATGTGCCTAGGCATTTAAGCATGATGCAAAGTATGTTAATTGGTTTATTGATCCAAGTATTAACTGCTACTTTTATATCTATCCTGATTTCCAGAATGGTGGATCTTGGTTATTCGACTAAAGTTTTTTTAATTACCTTTTTAGGTTTTATCATCGGTATCAATAGTTATGGTGCAAACTGGAACTATTGGGGCTTTGCGCCTGATTATTCTTTAGTGGGAATTGCTGATTGCATTATTTCTTGGTTGCTTGGTGGTTTGGTGATTGCTAAGAGGGTTTAAAAAATCAAGTTTCTAATTTTCTTGTTTCGTAGGTCATGCATTTTAAGCCACCACCTTGTTGACCTAAAGAATGACTAGTTTGATAGTGACCGTGACCATTTGTATCAGATTGCCCTAATAAATAAATTTCATCAAAAATTTTATTACTAGTCATGAAATATGCAGCTGCATTATTAACGGGAATGGCGTTACCTCCAAATGTTATTAAGCATGATTTTCCATCCTTATCTCTAAAAGAAATGCCATTCAATAAATCTATTTCAAATGGACTTTCATCTAAAATCACCCCTTTCCCAGATGAACTACCTAAATTAAATCTACTTTCCACACTAGGTTTTCTTGCAAAAAAACCTGGAACTCGAATAACTTGATAACCTGCTGATTCTAATTGTTGATACATCTGCTCTAATCTTGCTCCATCATTTTTTATTCTTTCTTCTGCTCCTTCAATATATTCATTTAAATCTTGCTTGTACATCTCAGTAACTTTTGGAATGGTTTTTAAGTAGTTCAAAAGCTTAAGTGATAAAGCATCATCTTGAACTAGTAAACCTTGCTTAGGATGTTCTCGCATAATCATATCTAAATGGAAAGTATAGGGTTGATCAACAAAAGTTATTTGTTCTACCTTAACTTCTAAATCTTCTGCAATAGCTTTTTTAGTGAGTTCTAATTTAGCTAGAAATTCTTCAGCTTTTTTCTTTGATAATTCATTACTTGCTTCTGCTGGATAGTAGCGTTTTAAAATATCTCGTATATCAAATATTTCAAATAGATCATTGTTACGTTTCGTTAAATACCCTTTTAAAGTTTCGAATAAATTAAAAGAATTACTTAAACGTTTTTCAACATCTTCTATTTGCAAATCAAAATTTTGGTTGCTAGATTTTAGGCGACTTATCTCATTGCTAACCATTTCAGCTGTAAATTTTTTTTGTTTATCTAGCAAAAGTAATGAAGCATAAAGGCTTGTAGATCCAATGATTACACCGTGCTCACCATTTTTTTTAATTGCAGGTCGTACATTGCCAGCCTCTAAAACACATTCGCCAATTTTATACTTACCTACAGTTTCTCTCTTTACAACTTCATCTCTCTTTAAACTTAGAACCGCATTAAATACAGAACTTATAGGGTCAAAGCTTGATAGATAACCATCTAAACATTTTGCAGCGTTACTAATCTTATTACAATCTGAAATTGATATTCTGTGATCAAGAAGCCAAGGATAATATATTTTTCCATCTGCAAGCACGGTGTGACTATTACCAAGCCACATTTCAAACCCACTTATTTTAGGATCTATATTTATTTGAAAACCTTTAAATTTTGCTACAGCTTTAAGTTCATCAATGAGCCTAATATTCTTACTGATAAAATTGTTGCCAATATTTATAACTTGTAGTTCTGCAGCGGGACTTTGTATTGCTGGTTGTAATTTTGAAGTATGTTCGGCTATTGCTATTGCTCCAACAGAAGCAGTTTGTAAAGAAGAGATTGCTTGAGGATTAACATCTCTTTTTTTAAGATCATTTTCTAACTCAGGGCTTTTCCAAAGTATTGGGAATAAGTCTTTTTGTTCTCTAGGAATTTGTTTTGAAAGAAGTGGCTTTCGAGGAGGAGGTGTATAATTTTTAAAATTCTTGATTTTCTTCGCCATTGTTCGCCATAATTGTATCAAAATAACTCATTGGATTTTGCGAAGTCGTATTAATTCACTTTAAAAACTAACTGATGGGGCTGCTGACTATGCTGCAGTCGAAATTGTAGACTCAATTACTTTCTTGGCTTATTGGTCTCTTGATTGCTAAGTAAGTTTAACATAAGCTAAAGTTTTATAATCAATCCATTGTGATCAATAACTCAGAGGTTTTAATTTATGAGTAAAGAAAAAAAATTTGATGCCGTGAAATTTATGAGAGAAGCTCGAGAGAGAATTTCTCATGATATTAAGGATATGACTTTTGAAGAAGAAAAAGAATATTACGAGATTCATAGTCAATGGGCGAGAACAACTCATAAAAAAAAACCTATAATTCTTGAAATTTTCGATAAATTATTCCCTAAAGATAGTAAAGCCAGTGTCAAGAAATTTTGGTTCTTCTAAATGGCACAAGAATCTAAACGCCGCGCAGAAAACATTGCTGGAGATTTCTTTGTAGATAGTTCCTGTATTGATTGTGATACCTGCAGATGGATGGCGCCAGATGTTTTTACTAAAGCTGGAGAGCAATCGGCTGTATATAAACAGCCCTCTAATGAAATTCAATCGCTGCAAGCAATGCAGGCTTTGATTTCTTGTCCCACTGCTTCTATTGGTTATTTGGGCAAAGATATAAATATTCAAGAAGTCCAAAATACTTTTCCGATTTTAATTGAGGACAATGTCTATCATTGTGGCTATCATTCTGAGAAATCTTATGGAGCAGCCAGTTATTTCATTAAGCGTGATGCCGGTAATGTTTTGGTAGATAGTCCACGCTTTACAATGCCCTTTGTGAAAGAGCTTGAAGCCTTGGGTGGAGTGAAGTATATGTTCCTTACTCATCAAGATGATATTGCGGATCATCAAAAATTTCATGAGCACTTCGGTTGTAAACGTATTATTCATCGAGGAGATGCTGCTGCAATTCCTGATGCTGAGATTATCGTTGAGCATGATTTTCATAGCAAGATAGATGATGCTGAAGATGAGCTGGTGATGATTCATGTGCCCGGACATACTAAAGGGAGTATGGTTCTGGATTACAAAAAGAAATTTTTATTCTCTGGTGATCATTTAGCTTATTCAGCAAAGCGCAATCAATTAGTGGCTTTCAAGGATTATTGTTGGTCTTGGTCTAAACAAATTGAATCTATGGAAAAGCTTATTGACTATTATTGGTGGTGGCTTTTACCGGGACATGGGCGCAGATTTCATGCACATCCTGAGGCCTTTAAAGTTGAAGTTGAAAAGTGCGTGGAGTGGATGAAGACAGTCTCGTCATCCTGAGGAGGGCGAAGCCCGACGTGAGGATCCATTTACTGGATTGCCACGCCCACTATGTGGGCTCGCAATGACGTTCATTTTAATTTCAATACACCTAAGCTATAGAACTCATTCAAAATCTCAACTACAGGCAGCCCCAGAATTATATCCTCACTGCCTTTGACTTTGGCAAACAAATGCTTGCCATGCTTCTCGAACATAAAGCTTCCGCAAGCGTTAAAAGGTTTTTCAATTTCAATATAGGCTTTGATCTCAGAGTCAGTTAAATTACGCATTTGAAGAAATGCACTCTCCTGAGATTGCCAAATTATTTTACCGTTATGAGCAATGCATGCAGAGCAGATTTGCTCATGTTCTTTGCCAGCAAGTTCTCGAAGTTGTTTAAATGCATTTTCAAAATCACCAGGTTTATCAAAAGCATGATTACCTAGTAAACAAATTTGATCGGCGCCGATGACATATGCATCTTTATGAAGTGTGCTTACTGAGAGTGCTTTAGCTTTGGCTAATTCTAAGCCAAGCTGATAAAAGTTTAGATCTTTGAATTTTAGTTTAAGCTCGTCTTCATCTACTAGAGGACTAACTACGCTAAAATCTAAATCAACTCTTTCGAGCATTGCTTTGCGTGTGAGAGAGCCTGAGGCAAGAATAATCATATTAGTTATAAAAATACTCCTTAAGACCTTCTTGCCAAGGGAAAACTGTAATATCACCAAGTTGTTTTTTATAAGCGTCTCTTGAGAAACAAATTGCCTCACACTCGCCTTCAGCTTTTTTAAAGTCCCTCACTAATCTTATAAAACTTGTCAAATCTTCTTCCATGACTTGTTTAGAGCTTTTGATCTCAATAAATAGTATTGGTTTGCCTGGTCTGTCTACAACTAAGTCTATCTCTACGTCGTCTTTAGTTTTTAGGTAATTAAAACGATACTCATATTTAAAATAGCTGGCAAGTTTAATGCACTCAAGAATTATAAAATGCTCGAAGGCATCTCCATATGCATAAGTTCCTTCCTGTAAAGTGTTTTCTAGGCTTCTGTTCAATGCTCTAGTAACACCTATATCAAAAAAATAAAACTTAGGTTTAGTACTTAATTGTTTGCGAAAGGAGTTTTCAAAACCATGCAGTGTAAATCCGAGCAAAGTATCTTCCAGAATGGAATAATACTCGCCGATAGTTTTGTCTTCTACTTTTACATCTCTTGAAATTTTTGAAAGATTAATAATTTTGCCATTCATCTGTGCTGCAACTCGAAGGAAGTTCCTAAAAGGAGTAAGTTTTCTTACTAATTGTTCGGCTTGTATTTCTTCTTTGAGATAGGTTTGTGCGTAGCTTGTAAGAAAGAGAGTCTTTTTCTCTACAGTATCAAGTTCATGTATTTTAGGTAAGCCTCCCCAATGCAGGGTTTCATCTAAGTTGAAATCTTTTCCAAGTTCTAAGCTAGTGAAAGGATGTAAGTTATAGACAAAGGCTCTTCCCGCTAAAAGATTAGCATTGCCATATTTTAATTTACGGGCACTAGAGGCAGTGAGTATAAAAATTTTATCGGTACTTTCGATGAGCAGGTGAACTAGATCTAAGAGTTTGGGAATTTTTTGAATTTCATCTATGATGATATGAGTAGTTTTTTTGTTTAACTTGTTTGCAATATTTTTTAATTCACCAGGGTTTTGAATAAATAATTCTTCTGTATCAATATCTAATAAATTTATATAGTAAGAATTCTTTGCAAATTCATTTTGGATTAGGGTACTTTTCCCAGAACCACGGGGCCCAAATAAAAATAGACTATGGTCTTTAATTAACTTTAAATGTCTTTTAATTGGTTCAAACACGATATTTTAGTTAGTATACTACGAAATTATACGCTATTTCCGTAGTATACTAACTAAAATATACGCTATTTTCTATTCTGTTGGGGCCGCGTCTTTACAATTCACTTTTCAAAATAAGTCCCAGAGTGGACGCTAACGAGGCACGTCGATATTATCTGGAAAAGTGAATTGTAAAGACGCGGCCCCAGTTAGGAAGGATGACCTTTACAACACTGACAGAAAGTTTAGAAAATCTTGCACTTCTTTGAAATATTGATCTGGCTCTCGGCGAGTCATATACATGCTACCGACATAGGCATTATTCCAATGGAAGACTCCTGTAAGCAAGCCATAGAGATACCTATAGTCGACATAGATTTCACTGCGTGGTGATAATTTAGAGACATCTTGTTCTATGTGATATTCCTGTTTCCCCGAATTCGCATTCAGTACATGGAAGCCATCACTGAGTTTGAGACAAAAGTAATAATCGAAATCTGCTTCACTTTTAATCAGAGCCTTTTGGTAAGCTGCACGAATTAAGCGTGAGAAAGGAATATCTTCTTCGGGAATCGTGATGAAAGTTTCATAAGCAAGAGGTTGATTTTTGATTTCATCAATTCTATGTTTATAAATTTCAGCGGAATATTTCTGAGTTCTTTTTCTTGTTGGAATTAAAGTATCAGTTGAGATTTCAGCATCACCACCATCTTCCATGATGATTGCTTTTGGATCAAACTCAAGCACCTCTACAGCATCAGCTACACCGCGAGAAAAATTCATATCGTGTAATTTTCCACCAAGTAAATATTGTCCAGCAAAAGGTAAATTAACTTTTGCACCTAAGTGTGCATTCATTTTTTTGTATCTGTCGAAATAAACTTGTTTTCTTTCTTCAACTTTCTCTGGTAGTATGGCAGTATCATAGAAAGTCTGTGGATAAGCGCTAGCTCCAGTGTAGGCGAGCAATGCAATATCAGGATTTGGAACTAATTCTTTGATCTTGCTAACATGCTTAGGATTATAAACACAGTCATTCATATTTAGTACTGAAGAGTCTTTATGTTGCACTATTAAAGCGGTATCTATATCGCTAATACTTCCGGTTTCATTTGGAAGTATGTGCAGGATAGTATCGCCGATTTGTTTTGATTCTATAACTTCAACATCGAACTTCTCACTTTGCATCTTTTTAAAAAGATGATTTACTGAGAAATTACCAATTAAGATTTTCTTCTTACCATATTTTTCTTGATAGGCTTTTAAAGTTTCTGGATCATAGTGATCGGGATGAATATGTGAGATATAGATATAGTCTACGTCTCCGATTTTTGTAAGTGGGTCATTTAGCCTAGGAAAGGTGTACCAGCTTCCATCAAAAATACCATCCTTAAACCAAGGATCACAAACAATTTTTAAATCAGGCGTAGTGATTACGATACATGCAGAGTAAATATATCGTATGGAAATAGACATACTCTCATTTCATTCCCTCTCTAGGATTAGTCTGTAACCTAGGTTTTTTTGCTGAGCTTGATATCTAAAACCCAGAACTACACAGGGAATAATAAGTAAGTGAGTTTAGATCTAGAACTGAAAAAAGCCCAGCAATTAATGGCTGCTGCAAGCCTTGATGAGGCTGGTTCTGTATTAAGTAATCTACAAAAAAAACATCCAAGTCAAATTAATATCCAAAATTTGCTTGGTCAGGTTTATCTAAGACAAAAAAAATTCAAAGAAGCAATTACTTGTTTTGAAAAGTCATTACGTTATTCAAGCAAAGATACTATGATAATTTTCCTCTTGGCTTTGGCTTATGAAGGTGAAGAGCAATATTCTAAAGCAATTGAGCTGTGTAAAAAAGCTATAAGGATTGATGCAAATTTTGGTTTAGCTTACTATAACCTCGCCAGAATTCTTGTTAAAGACTGCCAGCAATACGCTGCTATTGATTATTTCAAAAAAGCTTTAGAGACTATAAAAGACAATCCTGAAATCTATGCAGGTCTTGCTTGTTCTTATAATGATATTGGTCTTTGGCATTTAGCTAAAGAGTACTTTGATCTCGCTTATGAAATTAGTGGTCAGCCAGAATACTTTACCAGTCCAATACTTATTAGTCATAAAAATCCTGAAAGCACCCTTGCTGACTTACAACGAATGGCTGCAGCTTACTATGAAAAAATGCTTTCAAAAGTTGAAGTGAAAAGAGACTATGATTTTTCTTCTAGATCTACCTCTAAAACTCGCTATAGGATTGGGTTTGTCTCGGGTGATTATAAATCTCATCCCGTAGGTCTTTACTTAGTTAGTGTTTTGGAAAGACTCGATAAAACTAAGTTTGAAGTATTTCTTTATTACAGTTCTAAAAGCTATGATGCTGTGACTGAACGTTTACAAAATGCAACTGCTAAATTTACTTCTATATTAAAGATAGATGATCACACTGCTGCAGATATGATCTATGAGGATGAAGTTGATATTCTGGTAGATCTTTCTGGATATACTTTCGGTGAGCGTTTGGGGATTTTTAGATTAAAGCCAGCTCCAGTTCAGGTGGCACATTTAGGTTATCCTGGAACTTTGGCTATTCCGCAAATAGATTTTATTTTTGCTGATAATACTGTGGTTAAAGAAGGTGAGGAACAATTCTTTACTGAGACTGTTTATAGGTTTCCTGGTGTTTTTACTCATGCGGCGCTTTTTAATATGCCAGAAGCCTCAATGGAATTGCCTTACAGCAAGAATAAATTTATTACTTTTGGTTGTATGAATACTTTTCATAAAGTTTCTGAACTCGTGATAGCAACCTGGTCTCAGATTCTGCAAAGAGTTGAAAATTCGGTTTTGGTTTTCGATTCACAAACTTTAAGCTCTGAGTGTAATAGAGAATTCGTTTGGCTTAGTTTTGAGAAATATGGAATTAATAGAGATCGTATAAAAATTAGATCTAATGAATTTAGAAAAGATTTCCTGCCGACTTATAATGAACTTGATATTGTCTTAGATACTTTCCCTTATAGTGGTGGTACTAGTACTATCGAAAGCTGTATGATGGGTGTGCCTTTGATTACTATCGAAGGTAATACTTGGGTAAGCCGAATGGCTGCAACTAAGCTGAAAACCACTGGACATCCAGAGTTGGTTGTCTCTAATATCCAAGATTATATTAATGAATATGTGAAATTAGCTCAAGATCCAGCGCGTATAGAAAACTATCGTAAAAATCTTAGATCAGATATGGAAAACTCTAGAATGAATATAGAACTATATGTGAAGGATTTTGAGAAGGCGTTTGAGGATATTTGGAGACTCAAATTTTTGCATTAGGCATATGATTTTCATCCACGTTTCACTTTTACGGATTCAAACTGCGTTCGTTCGGTCTTCATCTCCTTTCGGTCCAAAGAGATGGACACGCTCAAGGGATTCAGTCCCTCTCTTACTTGTTTTCATCTCGTAAGGTGAAAAAGTTACTTCAAATCACATGCCTAACGCAAAAATTATTTCAAAAGTTATATAGGTAATTTGTTGAGCTCAAACTTCTCTCTTAAGTAATCTTGATTACCAATATAATGTGAGAAGGTATCAGGGATTCCGATACGTTTGAATTTCACCGCTTTGCCGCTTTCGGCGATGACTTCAGCAACTGCGCTGCCTAAGCCATTTATAATATTGTGCTCTTCGAGGGTATAAATTTCTACACCACGATTGACTAGATCTAAAATTACATTTGTATCTAGTGGTTTGACTGTGTGCATGCTAATAAGATAAGGTTTGCGTCCTTGAGATTTTAAATCCTCGCAAAGTTTTTTACCCATGCCGAGCATATTGCTAGTAGTGATCAAAGCTATATCCTGACCTTCTTCTAATGTTGAAGCTTTACCAATAGTAATCTTGTCACCGCTATCATGATAAAAAGCATCTTTATTTTTACCGATGCGAATATACATTGGTCCAGGAAATAATAAGCTTTGCTCTAGAATTTCTTTGGCTTCCAAATTATCTCCCGGGCAGCATACCGTCATATTTGGTAGAGATCTCATTAGTGATATATCTTCAATGGCATGATGAGTAGCACCGGCAGAGCCGTATTCAAAGCCAGCTCCAACGCCAATTAATCTGACCTTCGTATTCATATAAGCCAGATCAACTCTGATCTGCTCGTAGCATCTCATCGTTATAAAAGGCACTATGCTATAGGCATAAACTATATATCCTGATAATGCTAAACCTGCAGCTACACCAATGGTGTTTTGTTCTGCAATACCAGTGTTTAAGAATCTATCAGGGAACTCATCTCTGAAAGGCTCTAGGACACCGTAGCCCATGTCTGCTGTCACCAAGAAAACTCTTTTGTCGATTCGAGCTAATTCTATTAAAGTGTCTATAAAAGTTTTGCGCATTAACAGCTTTCCTCGATTTCTTTTATGGCTTGCTCTAACTCTTGATCATTAGGTGATTTATAATGCCATGCAAGATTGTTTTCCATGAAACTTACTCCGCTACCTTTTACCGTGTGAGCTATGATCGCTTTTGGTTTTTCATTAAACTCAGCTTTAAAAGTTTTGATGAGTTTGGCTACGTTATGTCCTTCTACTTCATAAACCTGAAAGCCAAATGCCTGCCACCTTTCAGTCATATTGTTTTGGTTGATAATGTCTTCAGTGTTACCAAAAGATTGAATTTTATTGAAATCAACTATTACAGTAAGGTTATCCAGTTTTTGACTTGCAGCTAACATTGCAGCTTCCCAAATAGATCCTTCATTACATTCACCATCACCAACAATGCAATATGTTTGACTGCCATTTTGTGCAGCTCTGCTTGCAATTGCCATACCTACTGCAATTGGTAAGCCATGTCCAAGTGAACCTGCAGAAATTTCTACTCCTGCAACAGCATCCTTATCCAGATGTCCTGGTAGTATGCCATCGTTAGTACAATATTGGTCTAAATACTCTAAAGGAAAAAATCCTTTGTGAGCTAATGTGGCGTAGAGAGCAGCACTGCCGTGAGCTTTACTAAGAATGAATCTATCTCTGTCACTTTTCTTAGGATTTTCAGGATCGACATTCATCACATGAAAGTAAAGTGCATACAAAATTTCTACAATAGAAAAAGCAGTACCAACATGAGAGGTTTTAGCTTTGTAAACCATTTGTAGAATTGATTTACGAATTTCCTTTATTGTATTTTGCGCTTGTTTAACCACCATATCTCAAAGTTTTTTTCAGAAGACCTGTTTAGCTTACGCTACAGGTCTAGTAATTTCATTGTTACGAAATATCTCTCTACAGCTTCATAAGGGCTTTTGATCACATCAAGCCATTTAACCGTTTCACCTTCGACAATTTTACGTAAAGGTGATCTTTGGATTTCTTTGAAACCCATATCCTCATAGAGTTTGACTGCTTTACTATTGTCAGAGAAAACTCTAAGATAGATATCTTTTTGATCAAGTTCATTTTTGCAAAGATCTACAAGAGCTTGGCAAGCTACTTTCATAATGCCAGGGCTTGTATTCTCTACTCCACGAACAATATTGTCTAGTTCACAATATTTTTCTTGATGATTGAATCTGAATAGACCAACATGTCCAATTGGTTTTTTCTGTGTATCTAAAACCCAGTAAAGAACACGGTCTTTAAGATTTAGAATGCCATTTTCAACCCATCTCTTAGTGCCTTCTTCAGTTACTTTAAATTGTGAAGGGAACCACTGTTGGATTTTCTCTCTCCACTCAGCAAATAATTTAATTTGTTCTACACTACCAGCACTTAGATAAGTAACAGGTTTTAAATACCCAGCTAAAGAACCATCATCGTTGTGCAATTCAAGAGTATTCTTTTCTAATTGCGTTGGATCTTTAACATCTTTGATGAAATTCTCAACCTTATCTCTGTGAGCCATCCAGCCACTAGGTTGCGCTACAGAAGTCTTACCAACACCTCTATCTAATATGTCACGAATATGTGAGCAAACATAGTCGATCTCTTCTTCAGTTCTATCATGACCACTTGGTAAATTAATTCCTCTTAGTGGAACTGAATAAGCAACAGGGTTAAGAGATTCTTGGCTCTCAAACATTGGGAAGCCACTCATTGGATAGAACATTGGTCTAGAATCAATATTTCTAGATTTCAGTTCTTTCATAAATTCATCTCTAGTGAATGAAAGCTTCTCACTAAGAACGATAGAACTCATCCAGTAAATATTTCTAGTATCTGGTTTCTCTACATTTAAACTAAATTCTTCAATGTCAGATAGTCTTTCTTGGTACCAAGAGAAGATTTGTCTTTTTTGTGCAACGATATCTTCGATCTTGTCCATTTGTGCAAGACCAATCGCTGCTTGGATATTTGACATTTTATATTTGTGACCAATCTCGATATTATAAAGAGCACGATTAGGATCTCTGCCATGGTCATTAATGAACCAAGCTCTTTTCATTAGCTCTTCATCATCAGTAAGGAAGAAACCACCTTCACCAGTAACTACAGCTTTAGCTCCTTGGAAACTAAATGCGGCTGCATGTCCAAGGCTTCCAGTTTTTTTGCCTTTGTAGATAGTTCCGATTGATGGTGCTGCATCTTCAAGAATGTATAAATTATATTTTCTAGCAAGTGCCCAAAGTGGTTCCATGTCCACAGGCTGCCCATAGAGATGAACGGGAATTACTGCTTTAGTTTTAGGAGTAATATATTTTTCAAGATCATTAGTATTGAGAACCCAGGTATCAGGTTGAATATCTGCAAAGACCGGTTTTGCACCAACGTAAACTACTGCAGCTGCAGTTGCAATCCAGCTTGTCTCAGGTACTATCACTTCATCGCCAGGACCAATGCCCATAGCTTTGAGAGCTATATGCAATGCACCAGTGCAACTAGATGTGGCAAAACCATTTCTTACACCAACATATTTTTTAAAATCATTTTCAAACCTTTTAAGATAATCACTATGATGGTGATTCCAACCATTCTGTGCGGCATCTGCAGCATACTCTACTTCCCTGTAGTCAATGGCTGGTCCTGCGGTAAGGATTAAGTCGTTAGTAAGCCCAAGTTTAGTTTTTTGCATAAGATCTTAGAGCTTTATTCCACTTTTGGAAACTAAAGCCTTAAGTCTAAGCGCTTAAACACTACAAGCAGTGAGTGATCTTTGTGAGATAAAGGCCCTTGTACTGTCGACTATACGGTCTAGGTCATTTGTATTAAGTCCTGGCCAGAGTCCTAACCAGAACGCTTGGTTCATGATTACATCAGAGTTTGGCAGCATTTGGTAGTGCTTGTCTTTAAGATCTTTGCTCTCTAAAAGTTCAGAATTTTTTATTCTCATTTTGAAATTGTAATTGCGGTAAGCAGGCTGCCTGAGTATGTTTCCTGCAAAAATTTGCCTAGTTCCAATACCTTGATCTTCAAGAAATTTTGTAAGTTCTATCTTTGTGAAAGGTGCAGTTTTCTTTACAATAAGTGGAAAACCAAACCAGCTAGGCTCTGCTCCCTGTACTGCTCTTGGCAGTTCAAAGTACTCTGCAAATTCTTGAAATTTACTGTGTAAATAATCAAAGTTTATTTTGCGAGCCTCGATGAAACCTTGTAACTTATCCAATTGTGCAAGACCGCATGCAGCTTGGAAATCAGAGATCTTTAGATTGTAGCCAATGTGAGTGTAGATATATTTATGATCATATCCTTCTGGTAAAGTACCGAGCTGAAATCCAAAACGATTGTTGCAAGTATTGTCTTTGCCAGGTGGGCACCAGCAATCTCTGCCCCAATCTCTAAATGAACAAATGATTTTTTTAAGTAAAGGATTATTAGTTAAAACTGCTCCGCCTTCACCCATAGTAATGTGATGTGCAGGATAGAAACTTAGAGTACAAATATCACCAAAGGTTCCTGTATATTGCCCTAGGAACTTGGAACCAAGCGCATCACAGTTATCTTCGACAAGCCAGAGATTATATTTTTTACAAAGACTTTGAATTTTATCAAGCTCAAAAACATTACCTAAAGTATGCGCTACAAAAATTGCTTTAGTCTTTGGAGTGATTGCATTTTCAATTTGACTCGCATCGATATTATTGGTGCCTAGCTCTACATCTACAAAAACTGGAACTAAGTTATTTTGGATAATTGGATTGATAGTGGTTGGGAATCCAGCTGCAACAGTAATGACTTCATCACCTGGTTTCAGAGCTCTGTCACCGAGAGTTATAGAAGTTAAAGTGCTGATAGCAAGTAAGTTAGCAGATGATCCAGAGTTAGTGGTGCTAGCAAATCTCATGCCGAGAAACTTAGCTAATTTTTCTTCAAACTCATCATTGAATCTACCAGCAGTTAACCAAAGATCTAAGCTTGCATCGATTAAATTTTTAAGTTCTGCGCCATCGATTACCTTGCCAGATACTGGAATGTATTTTTTGTTTTGTATAGAGCCGAATAAGCTCTTCTCGCTCTTGTAAAGCTTGAAATATATCCCCGCAAGCTGTTTGATTAAATTTCTAAATGTGTTCTCAAGCATGATTTTTCTGATTGTCTTTCCAAATACCATTGTATTTGGTTTTTGGTAAAAGCAGAAATTTCTTCTGGGTTATTGTAGAAAGCTTTATACCAATTCACTGTCATGCTCAGGGTTTCGTCTATATTTAGGCAGGGCTTAAAGTTTAATTTAGCTGCAGCTTTACTAATGTCTAATTTAAGAAAATTTGCTTCATGAGGATGTGGACCTTTATCAATATTTACTGAGCCAGATCCCCAGTATTTTATTAATTTATCTGTTAACTCTTTTACGTTAATAGCGGCATCTTCATTTGGTCCAAAATTCCAAGCTTCTGCATACTCCATTGGATGGTCGCTCATATGAGCAGCAAGCGTTAAATAACCTGTGAGAGGTTCTAATACATGTTGCCAAGGTCTAATAGAATTTGGATTGCGAATTTGGATATTTTGATTTTGGCTTAAAGCTTTAATGCAATCTGGTACTAATCTATCTTCAGACCAATCGCCGCCACCAATTACATTTCCGGCGCGTACTGATGCCAAGGCGAGGTTATGAGTTTTACCATAATCTTTATTGTTAAAGAAAGAGTTTCTATAAGATGAAGCTACCAATTCAGCGCAGGCTTTACTTGCACTGTAAGGATCATAGCCACCAAGTCTATCTACTTCACGATAACTGTAAACCCATTCTTTGTTTTCATAACACTTGTCAGTGGTAATGTTAATCACGGTTTTAACAGAATTATTAATACGGCATGCTTCCAGAAGATTTACCGTGCCCATGACATTAGTTTCATAGGTTAGAACAGGTTCTCTGTAAGAACGTCTTACTAAAGGCTGAGCTGCCATATGAAAAATTATTTCTGGTTTTTCTGTTTTAATAACGTTTAGAAGTTTTTCATAATCTCTAATATCACCAAAATAATTTTTAAGCTTTTTCTCTAGTTTAAGTTCGGTAAAGAGATTTGGCTCTGTCTCTGGCTCTAGAGCATAACCAATTAGTTCTGCACCTAGCTCTAGAAGCATCATTGAAAGCCATGAGCCTTTAAAGCCAGTATGACCTGTGACTAATATTTTTTTGTTTTTAAATTTATTGTTGAGCATGTTTTTTTGGTAACCAAGGTGGATTGCCAGTTGACCACATCTCTTCTAAGCGAATTTTATCTCTCAGAGTATCCATTGGCATCCAGAAATCATCATGTTTGTAAGCAAACAACTCTCCTTGACTTGCAAGTCTCTCAAGAGGTTCACGCTCTAAAACAGTCTCATCTCCATCAATGTAATCAATAACCTTAGGATTCATTACGAAAAATCCTCCATTGATCCAGCTACCATCACCAGGTAATTTCTCTTGGAATTTTTCTACTTGATTATCATCGCTTAAGCCAAGTGAACCAAATCTACCTGCTGGTGCAACTGCAGTCAGGGTCGCTAATTTACCATGATCTTTATGAAATCTAATTAGTTCGGTGATATCTACGTTCGAAACGCCGTCACCATAAGTTAGACAGAAATCTTCACCTTGAAGATAAGGAGCAGCTCTTTTTAATCTGCCGCCAGTCATTGATTCTTCACCAGTATCTATTACAGTGATTTTCCAAGGCTCACATTGGTGATCATGGATATGCATTTTATAGTTTGCAAGATCAAAAGTTACGTTTGATTTATGCAAGAAATAATTTGCAAAGTACTCTTTGATCATATAGCCTTTGTAGCCAGCGCAAATTACAAATTCATTTATGCCATGCATAGAATAAATTTTCATGATGTGCCAAAGTATCGGTTTGCCGCCAACCTCTACCATTGGTTTAGGTCTTACTGTAGTTTCTTCTGATATTCTGGTACCAAGTCCACCTGCTAGGATTACTGCTTTCATGATTTGTTAGATTCCTTTTGCCATATGTCTTTTAGAGCTTTTTCAAATCTCTGAGTGAATTTATCAATATTCAATTCAGAGTTTTGTATCCTTGAATTTAATGTCAAACGATAGTTTTTTATTTTTTCACGATCTTGTGCCAGATTTACTGCAAGTTGAATGTATTCGTCATTATCCTTAGCAACAAGTTCATTGCAAGCAATGGCTTTAAGTTTAGTGCTAGTCATTCTAGACACCCATCTATCACCATCGATAGTGATTACAGGGACTCCATTTAATAGGCTTTCTAGTGATGTTGTACCGCCACCATATGGAAAAGGATCTAGCAATATATCAATTTCCTTATAGTCGTCAAGAAACTCTTCTCTTGGTAGAGAGTGTTTGAAAATTAATCTATCTTTTTTGATGCCATGTTTAGAAAAAAGATTTTCTACAAAAGTTCTATTACATTCCCTAACGAAAGTGGCACAGTTTAAAAGAAACTTTGATGCAGGAACTTGTTTCAGAATCTCTGACCAGGTCTTAACGCTAGCTTCTGAAACTTTGTACCATCTATTGGTGCAGCCAAAAGTAATAAAACCATTTTTGCTAAAGGCAGTCTTGGAGCTTGCTGCATGCAGTTCAATTAAATTAGCATGAGTAAAACAAGGATTTAGTTTTAATATCTTTTCCGTAAAGAACTGTTCTTCATTTTCTTTTACTAAATTTTCATCGGCGATAATATAATCCATTTCTGGCATAGCTAAAGTGCCGAAGTAACCTATGTATGAAATTTGTAGAGGTGCTGCTTTGTGGGCAAAAACACCAAGCCTGTGCCCAAGAGTAAAGCCAGATAAATCAAATAAAATATCTACCCCGTCGTTGTGAATTAAATTAGCAGCATCGAGATCATTTAGTTCATGAATTTCTCTAAAAGTTTTAGCTATCGATTTAAATTTTTCAGTTATATGATCTTGTTTTGAGTTTGTTGAATATAAAACTATTTCAAATTCCTCTTTATTCAATCTTTCAAGTATTGAAATCAAAAAGGTGCTTACTGGGTGCGCGCGTAGATCATAGCTCACGAAGCCAATTTTCAAGCACTTCTTAGCGGTTAATTGTTGTGAAAAATCAGCAGCAATATGTTCTCTTTTAAGAAATTTATTGTAGTATTCTTCTGCAAGTACTTTAAAATCTGCCAAGCCTAAATCAGGATCTTTATGAGAATTGAAAATCAAATTCATTAAATTCTCTGGGCTGCTTTGAAGTTTGTATAATTCACGACAGTAAGCTAAACATTCTTTATATAAGCCAAGTTTTTTAGTTATATAGAATAAATTAGTTAGAACTTCTATGTCGTTTCTAAAATGCTTAGAAGCTTTTTTGTAGTAATCATAAGCTGTTGAGTAGTAATGATCTTTTGCATTAACAAACCCAAGGGATTTATAAATTGCAGGATTATTTTTGTTAAGTTTATAACTGGCTTCAAATGAATTTATTGCTTTTAGGTATTCTTTATTTTTTTGATATGCAAGTCCGAGATGATAGTGAACCAAATAGTCTTTGGGATTGATTCTTATAGACTTTTCTAATTGTTTAATTGCAGAACCTAAGTCATTTTTGTGTAGATACACTTGTCCAAGAATATTTAGTACTTGCAGTTGAGAAGGATTTTTTAAAAGTTGTTGCCTCAATAATAATTCAGCTTCATCAAGTTTTTCATTTTTGATGAGCTGTAAAGATTTTGTTATGGTGCCGTTTTCTTGCACTATTTAGTAAGTACCCATATCCCTTAGTTACAAAAACCTATAGAGGCTTTCATTCTGGAATTTTCTTATCAACCGTTGGGGGGAGGAGTGTCATTGCGAGGAAGGCAAAGCCTGACGAAGCAATCCCAGTGTGGTGACTAGTAAATGGATTGCTTCGCTTCGCAATGACAGCATCTACGCTCAACATGAGCCTAAAACCAAACAGTTTCTAGACTCCACGCTAAGTGGATGAATTAATTTGTTTTCTTTAAGTACTTCAATGATTTTCTGATTCATTGCTTGAATTAAAGCTTTATCTAAGTCATTTTCTATAAAGATATGATTTCTAATTAAATCTAACTCTGTTATTAGTTCAGGATCCTTAGCTTTAAGTCCGGCATCTCGATTAGGCTCTAACATATCAGCAAGATATACAATCTTTGAAGAGAGCAACATATTGTTGCCACCAAGGGTGTGTTCTTCAATGGCATGTAAAATATGTGGGTCTTTGATTTTATATTCTTCTTCAGCCCAGGCAGCCCCTATCCTTGCATGTAATATATTGGGAAACTCTAGATCTTCATCGAAAACTTTGATTTTGTAAAACTCAGCAAGTTTAAGTAAATCCATACCTGGAATTTCTTTACAGCTATCATGTAATAAAGCTGCGACTTCTATTTTCTCAATATAACTATCAGTATTGAGAATTTCTTTGATTGCTTTTATTTTAGGTTTTAATTTTTGGTCGGAAACTTGCTCAATATCTAAATTTGCAAAGTGATTTGCAATTCTCAAAGCAGTTTCAGTGACTGATTCAATATGTTTAAATCTTTTCTCTGACACTCTTTTACATATGTCTTCTTTTACTTTTATAATAAATTTTTCTTCCATTAATGGCATCTATATTAAATTGCTGATACCAACAATTGTATAATAAACGCCAACTAAGAATAAAACTGTCGCACTAATCTTAACAACTTTGTCGTGGTTATGTTTAAACCAGTCTAATTGTTTGATAAGACCTGTTGATAAACTCGCGACAAAAATTATTGCGGTATAGCCCAAGGAATAACCAAAAGTAATTATAAAACTTGTAAGCAAAGATTTGCTTGCAGCAGCTACTGATATAACACTGATCAGGACTGGGCTTGAGCATGGTGAGCTTACTAGCGCAAATACTAAACCAATGATAAACGGATGAGTGTCAGGAATTTTTTTAAATATTTGAGGAAAGGGTATTCTGAAAAAATCAAATAAGGAAAATGCCATGCAGATAATCAATAAACCTACAATGATATTGATTATTCCTTTGTATTCTGTAAAAACGCCGAAAGCAAAGCTGCCAGAGACTCCAAGTAAAGTGATAACTATGCTCACTCCCAGAACAAACATTGAAACATCTTTGAGTGCTTCCCATTTATTGTGAGCTTCTAAAGTTCCAATATAAGCAAGGTTGACTGGTAATAAGGAAAGAACACAAGGCAGTAAACTAGATGCTAAGCCACCGACAAATCCAGTTGCAAAAAGTAATAAAAAAGAGAGATTATGCTCTTGCAAAAATTGATTATAGTTTTGTAGAAAAGCTTCACTCATTATCTACATACTATTGTACTTTAGATCTTTTTTTAGGTCTCTTTTTACAAAACCTGCGCTTCCTAAATAGATTTACTTTAAAACACAATCAACAACTTCAGTCATTGCCGGTACTATCTCAAATAAATCACCAACTATACCGTAGTCAGCTTTTTTAAATATAGGCGCTTCTGGATCTTTATTAATAGCAACTATAACTTTACTAGAACCCATTCCTGCAAAATGCTGAATTGCTCCGGAGATTCCACAAGCTATATACAAATTCGGACTAACAACTTTACCTGTTTGTCCTACCTGCATACTATGAGGTGCATAACCGCTATCTACAGCTGCTCTTGATGCTCCAACTGCAGCACCGATTTTGCCTGCAAAGCTTCTCAAGATTTGGAAATTTTCTCCATTGCCCATTGCTCTACCACCAGAAACAATAATGCTTGCTTCGGTAAGAGGAATTTCTTTTGTATCTGCTTTAACAACGGATTCTAATTTGATTTTTGATGTTCCACTTGGGCTAACTTTTATCAGTTCACCATTTGAATTAACAGCAGCGTCTCCTCTGAGACTGTTTGCTCTGAAAGTGATAAAAGATTTTTTGCCTGCACTTAATTTTGCTTTGATCTGTAATTTATTAGAATACATGTTGCGAGTAATTTCTCCAGAGCTTGTATCTATTGCTGTACAGTCAGTTGCAATGTTGCTTTGAGTTTTTGCTGCAGCTAAGCCATAGAGAGCTTCACCATCTACAGAGTTATTTGCAAAACAAAGATCAGGATTTTCTTGTGAGTAAATTTTCAAAAATTCATTTAGATAAAGATCACTTCTAAAAGTTTCAAATTCTTTATCATCTATGTAATAAACTTTATTTGCACCAGAGCTTGCAGCTTCTCCTGCGGCTGAAGAATTATTCAAGCCAAAAAGTACTACGGCGATATTTGCATCTTGATATTGTGATGCTGAAAATTTAATGAGTTCTTTTGATGAATTTGAAAGTGATTCGCCTTTGGTCTCTGCAAAAACTAGAATTTTAGTCATAAAAATTTTCTACCCATAAAGATGGGCTTTTAAATCGCTAGCTTCTAATATATATAGCTAATTGGTTCTTCATGTTAGAATATTTCAACGTGGTGGTTAGCGGAAAAGAAGATTTTTACGAATTATTAGGTATAGACAAAGGGTCTGACGAAAAGACTATTAAATCCGCCTATAAAAAAGCTGCAAGAAAATACCATCCTGATAATAGAGAGACTGGTAACGAGGAATTATTTAAAAAAATAGCAGAAGCTTATGAGGTCTTAAGTGATCCTCAGAAAAAAACAATTTACGATCAATATGGAGCTGAAGGACTTAAAGGTGCTGGTGGTGCTGGTGGCTTTGGTGCCGGAGGATTCGGTGGTGGAGCTGGTTTTGAAGACCTTGGTGATATTTTTTCTAGTTTCTTTGGTGGAGGTTTTTCTGGAAGAGGTGGCTCCTCTGCTCAAAGACCTAGTCGTGGACAGGATCAGAGTGTAGAGATCCATTTGAACTTTCTTGATCCAATTAAAGAGCTCAAGAAAAAAATTAGAATTAATCCTCTTGTAACTTGCTCCACATGCGATGGTTCGGGAGCAAAATCTGTAAGTGATATATCTACTTGCACAACTTGTAATGGTGCTGGACAATACACTGCTGTCCAGAACACAGTCCTGGGGCAGATTAGGCAAACTACAACTTGTCATAGTTGTAATGGAACTGGAAAGATGATCAAGAATCCTTGTGGTTCATGTCGTGGCAGAGGTGTTAAAAGAGAAGAGAAAGAAGTTGAAGTTAAAATTCCAGCAGGTGTCTATAACGGTGCTGCAATGAGACTTTCAGGGATTGGTGATGCCGGTAAAAATGGTGGACCTCCTGGTGATATTTATTTGCATATTCATGTCAAAGATGATCCTCGCTTTGAAAGAGAAGGACCAAATGTTTATTCAAAACTTGAAATCGGTTTTGCGGATGCTGCATTAGGGATTAAAATCAAAGTGCCTACTATTAATGGTGAGAAACAAATTGAAATTGCACCGGGTACCCAGTCTGGCGAAACTGCTGTGCTTAAGAATGAAGGTTTTCCGAAATTAAATAATCCAGCGCGTTTTGGTGATCAAACTGTTGCGATACAGGTAAAAACACCTAAAAAACTAAACTCAGAAGAGAAAAAATTATTAGAAGAGTTTCAAAAGCTGCGGCAGAATAAAGATTTGAAAGTCTAGGCTTTACCTGCGTCTGTAGCTCAGTTGGATAGAGCACTGGTTTCCGGAATCAGGTGTCGGGGGTTCGAGTCCCTCCAGGCGCGCCATTTTTACTAGGCTTTACCCACATTCTGTATTTATAAGTTGCTAAAATGTTATTACCGATTCTCTATCTTTTAGAGAAAGGTAAATACTTTTTATCTTCTTGCGAAAGCGAGGAGCTAAAGTACATATAAGGAAAAATGGCCGAGCTAAACTCTACAGCTCCAAATCTTAATTTGCCTAAGCAGGTTTTAAATCCTGCCGTGGGTGCAAATTCTCCAGCGATGGCAAACCCAAACTTGCCAGGAAATAGTGCTGCCGGAAATTTACCTGATGCTGCTTTAGCAAATCTTCTCAACCAACTTCCACAAGCAGCTGCAAATACGCCGGCAGAAAATAATCCTGAAGCCGAGAAAAAACCAGAAACAAACTTGAATGAAGGATCTGGTATTCAAAAATTCAGTAGAGACTTGGTTAGTATTGGTCAATTGTTTGCGGCGACACCATTGGTGTTTAGTAGTTTTATTAATCAAGCTGAAAACATTTCTAAATATGGGAAGCAAGAGGTTCAAGGAAGAAACACAGTTAGTTATATAGCTTACGTTATTGAAAGTCTGTCTATTTTACCAAGATTACTTTTCAATAATGTAATTGTTCATAAAGAACATGAAGATGATGTTAGTCATAATGAAAGACCAAGTTTGTCACAAGATACTTTTCGTAGATTATTACATCCAAATGTTTCTAAAGAATTTACTTCATTACTATTCACTTTTCGTAGGGTGATTTTTAATATGTTTCCAAATACTTTTATTGTGCCTTCGGAGGAACATGACGAAGATGATTCTTTGAAGCAAAGTGCTAGTAATGTCTCCACGACTATACTTGAGGCTTCAGCAAAAATCTTGAGTCCATTTAGATGGGTCAGTTCTTTAATGTCTGCTGCAACTATTATTCCAGCAAATCTTTTTGGAGTAATCTTTGCATATAGTGGCAATCAAAAACTCTATAATATCTCTAGAGAATTTTCCAAAGTAACAGATTTATTTACACCGATTGTCTCTAATCTTTCTTCCTTATATAGTTCTGCAAAAGCTTTTATAGATTCTTACACTAGTACTGTTGCAAATAAAAAATCTCTATCACTTTTCTTTGGGAAATATAATATTAGTTATTTGCATGTTTTGCAAGGTGGTATTGGTTCCTTTCTTTCACTACCTTATTTCTTTGGTGTTTTTTCTAAGGCAAAAGAAATTTTAAGAGAAAAAGATCAAGATGAGAAATATAAATTTGTAAACCATTGTCAAGATTTAGTCGGTGAGTGTGCTGCTCAAATTAAGTCTGTAGGCTTGTTTAAGGAAGACACTGTATCTGTTATGCAAGATAAAGTTGGGACTTTTGTTGGAAAATTCTTAGAAAGAATAGATAGCTATCCGAAGCAGCTTTTAGAAGCTTTCTTCAACTCCTCTCAACCTATGAAAAATATTTTTGCTAAAATTCGTCCTGTAGATCAAGATGGAAATGTACTTGCTGGACATAACCCGACTGCTATTGAATCAGAAACATTCAAAGATAATTATTTCCTTGGGATAAATAAAAAAATGTTCTTTAAAGAAGTATTTGATTTATTGCATCCCATACAATCTCTTCTAATGCTTTTACCAAATGCTTTTGTTTCGTTGAATGATCCTTATGTCGCAGATAACGCGAAAAGAACTTTGAGAGTCTTTGACCGTTTGATGGGAATTAACTCAATGGTTCTTTCTATACCAAACTACCTTATCTATGCACTTTCTACGCGAGTCCCTCAATTGATTTTGAAAGGGATTCAAATGAAATATAGAATTCTAAAATCACAAGGTAATAATGATTATAATCCTGACCTTCAATTTAAAAAGACAATTCAGTTTATTCGTAAAATACCTTTATTGGGTTTGAATACTTATCTAGCTGAAATCTTAGATAAGACAATTGCTGTCGATGAATTTACTTTTAGAGATGAAGAAACAATGAGTAATTTGATGCAGGAGATTGAAAAGACTGCAAGATCACAAGAGCCATCAGTAAAAGCATCTGAGTTAGTTGGTGCAATTAGAATTGGTATGAGAACGATGCTTGGTAAAGGTTGGTTCTTTGCTAAGAGAACAGATGGACTAACAGATGAGGAGAGAAGTTCACAGAGTATTTATAACTCGCTAGGTACCTTCCAGGAAGGCATTTATAAATTCCCAGTAATCGGTTGGATTACAGCTCCACTGATTGGAATGGTTAGAAAGTGGTACTACGTGCCACCTAAGAAGAGAAAAATTCTTCAACGTGAAGACGTTCCGATAAAGCTTAACAAGCCTGCTCTCGCAGCTCCTGCATTAGCAACTAGCGCTGCTTAAAGTTTTTGCAATATTGAAGCCGTAAGATTCGCTAAGCAAGCAGCTCCTATCATTCCAGAATCATTGCCTAAACTACCTTTAAGAATATTGACATTGTCTTTAATCGCATCAACAACTTTATCTCTAACTTTCTTGTTGAGTTTTGGATAGTTGATAAATTGAGCCATGCCACCGCTAAGAATTACAGTATCTGGATCTAGAGTATTGATGATACTTGCCATACCTAAAGCAAGATAGTCATGCCAAGTATTAATTACTTCTAGTGCAGTCTCATCGCCTTTATGATGCAATTCCATTAATCTATAATTATCCATGCGCGGATCTGTGAAAAGTAAGTGAGCAGTGTTTTGTAGACCGTTGCCTGAAGCATAAGCTTCCCAGCAATCCCAGGCACCACAAGTACATTTACGAACTTGTTGATCTGAAATCTTTATATGACCAATTTCTCCGCCTGCAAAATGTGCACCACGCCAAATTTGATTTCTATAAATCAAACCACCACCAATACCAGTTCCTACTATAACTACTAGTACTGGATCAAAGCCTTTACCTGAGCCAACTGAATATTCTGCAAATGCTGCACAGTTCGCATCATTTTCTACTATCACTGGAATCTTTAAAACTTTTTCGAGTTCTTCTTTTACTCGTGTGCCTTTCCAGCCTTTGATGTTGCCGCAACCACCAACCATTTCGCCTTTATCATTGACAATACCTGCCGTTGAAATGCCGACACCTTTTATGTCGTACTTTTTCTTAAACTCATTTACCATTGCTGACATAGTAGTCAGGATTGCCTGCGAATCATTTTGTGGCGTCGCTTCTTTTATAATTTCATCTTCAAGTAATTTTCCATTATAGAAGGGTGCTGCAGCGATTTTGGTACCGCCCATATCAATACCAACTGTGTAAATTTCGGGGTTAAGGCTCATGATTTATTTATATCACCTTCTATCAAAGGTAAACTCTCCTATTGTGATATGGATATTTTTTGCGTCAAGACCTTGACGAATTAAAGTTCCAATAATGAGTAAAATTTAATCTATTTTCTCTGGACAGAAATGAAAAGTGGCCTGATACTGTAAACAGTTAAAAAGATCAACCAAAGTAAACCAAGATTACAAATTAAGATCACAGCTTAAGAGAGTTATCTGGATTCTATGATTACACTTCAAAGACGAAGAGATCAGAGAAAAGACAAATAAAGGAGGTTATCATGGTAGATTTCAAAGTTGAAGCAAACACAACATTAAACCCAAATACTAAGAGACAAGAGCTAATCAAGCAAATAGAATCTCTACAAAAATTCTATTACGACATTGGCTACGATACAAGTAACATTCGTACCATTTTCAGTTTGACACTCTCTTATCTAAAAGGTCAAGTGAACAAGCTTGTAGTCAAATCATTTTTTGATGTTTTGATGGGGCAAAACAAGCTAACACTTAACAAGGAAATTAATTTGCTGAATTGTTTCGATGAGTTAGTAGATAGTGTAGAAGTTGAAGAACAATTAGCTCCGACACTTAGCCTAGAAGATGCTAAAATGGAAACTATTAAAACTAAGCAAGCGTCTGACTATCAATGCAAGCTTAATTTTAAAGAAGCAGCATAGATACAAGGTTTTAGACTATTAGATTAGTCGAAAAATAAAAAGGCTTTTGGACCCCCCGCCAAAAGCTTTTTTATTTGGTGGGAGTTTATTTTTTACTGGAAGTCGTGTTAACATAACAAGGGTTATGGAATGTATTAATGGTAAATGTAGTTTCCCAAATTCAAGAGATCTTTCTCGTGGATTTATTCCCATGAAACTTGCTGAAGATAAAGCTCGTAGAATGATTCCAGTACCTCAACGAATAGAAACAATAATTTCAGAAGCTGATAAAAAAATCCTTGCAAATCCAAATGTGAAATTTAAAGGAGTTGGTAGTTTAGCGGATCAAGCTGCTGTTCATTTGGCTGAAATTAATTTATATCCTACTCTAACCGCTGAGCAAAAAAATGAATATGCTGCTAAATTACAAGCAATTGTAGATCGCTCTTAATTGGTTTAACGAAATTAAAATACTAATGACTTTAAAACAAAACGACTCCCATTTCTGAGAGTCGTTTTTTTCTTGGTTATATTTTTTTGACTAAGCTAAAACAGCACCAGAAAGTAATGACTTACCTGTAGATTTAAGATCGTCACAAGCTTGTTGAATACGTTCTGCCATGCTCTTTTCAGCAAGTTTCAAGTATGATCTTGGATCATAAACTTTTTTGTTGCCGACTTCTGCATCAACTTTAAGAACGCCATCATAGTTTTTGAACATATGATCAGCAATAGGTCTGGTAAACGCATACTGAGTATCAGTATCAACGTTCATTTTTATTACGCCGTAATCTAAAGTTTCATGAATATCTGATAATTCAGAACCTGAACCACCATGGAAAACTAAATCAAGATGAGCTTTTGAGCCATGTTTAGCAACAAGTGCAGTTTGACCATCTTTAAGAATAGTTGGTTTAAGTTTTACATTGCCTGGTTTGTAAACACCATGTACGTTTCCAAAAGTAGCTGCAAGCATAAATCTGCCGCCAACTGGATTTAAAGTTTCGTAAACTTCAACCATGTCTTCTGGAGTTGTATAAAGTTTCTCTTTGCCCACGTTTGAAGTGTCGTGACCATCCTCTTCACCGCCAACTACACCAGTCTCAACTTCAAGAATGATTTGGTTGCGTGCACAAAGCTCAAGAAGTTCTTTTGAAGTTTTGAGGTTTTCTTGAAGATTCAAAGTAGAACCATCAAACATATGTGAATTGAAAAGATTTGGAAGACCTTTAGCTCTTCTAGCTTCAGTTAGAGCGATAAGAGGTTTCAGGAATTTATCAACTTTATCTGCGTGGCAATGATCAGTATGAATGGCTACATAGATATTGTATTTAGCTGCGATTGTGTGAATTGCTTCAGCAAGAACTTGCGCGCCGAGCACCATGTCTTTTTGGTTGAGACCAGAAGCAAACTCTGCACCACCTGTAGAAACTTGGATGATACCGTCAGACTTAGCATCTGCAAGACCTTTAAGAGTTGCATTGATAGTAGTAATAGAAGTGATGTTGATTGCAGGAAAAGCAAATCTATTTTTCTTTGCGTTATCAAGCATTTTGCAGTATTGTTCGTAATTGACGACAGGCATAGTTTTCTCCTTGGAATTTAAAATTTCTCTGCTATCCGTTTTAGCAGCTTATTAAAATTTTAATGTAAGAAAGCCTTATGTTAAGCATTAAATAACGAAAAAATCAGAAAGAATTAAGGGTATTGCGTAAACTGCGGGCATCTTTCATTACGAATTAGAGAAAAATCATCTTAAAAAGAGCTAAGTCTTGCTATACTTTGAGTACGAATGATTTAGGTACTTAATATTAGTACTGAAATTAAAAGGAGTTATTATGCTTACTGACACTAAAAAGAAAAATATAGTTTCTTTGGCTGCATCAACATTATGCGGCGATAAAGTTAGAAATCCTCAAGGTGAACACATAGGTGAGATTAAAGAAATAATGATAGATACCTACAACGGTAAAGTTTCTTATGCTGTTCTGTCTTTTGGAGGCTTTATGGGTCTTGGAGAAAAACTCTTTGCTATTCCATGGCAAGCTTTAAGTCTAGATAAAGATAAACATGAGTTTGTTTTAAGTGTTTCTAAAGAGACATTACAGAAAGCAAAAGGATTCGACAAGAGCGATTGGCCGGATTTTGCTGATAGCAAATTCAATAACGAAGAAATTTACACTCAGTATGGCTATCAACCGTATTGGAATTTATAGACAATAGATTTTAAACTTGGGCATTCATCAGTTTAAATTCACAGAGCATTGAGCAGCAGGTGGACACCCTTCTTGTTGCTCATTCGCTTTTAAGGAGTATTATGCCATATAAAAATAAAGATGAATTTACGAAAGCAACAGCAAGTAAAGTAGTCTGGTCTGCGGTGAAGAAAAAGTATAAAAAATTTGGGGATAGCTGGAAGATGGAAAGCTGCGTAGCTAGCTTCGTCACTATCGAATCGTATAGCGATTCGGACACCCAATTAATTACAAGATTTACTAGTAGTTCTGGGTTCCCGCCCCTTCTGTAAAGGAGCGAGGATGAGGTTAAGCACCAACAACCATAGCAGATGGTTTGCCAGTATATTCCATTAATAAAACTTCTAGAAGAGGATGACGGTGCATACGGTCATCAACGAATCTATGGATTTCTGATTTAATATCCAGTTGGATTTTATCAAGTTCTAAAACTGGATTTGTAACGGTTTTGCGAGTAAGCTTGGCAAGATTTTTAGGGCTGTGTGGACTGGCTTCTAGAGCACCTTTAGCGATCTCTACTACTTTATCAAAGAAACCGATTTTGGTTTCATTCGGTGACAAAATCAAACCACGTGAATAAATTTTTGGTTCGCCCATTAATTCGCCGTAAGCATTTACAGTTAGAACAATAGTTAGTAAGCCTTCTGAAGCGATTAACCTGCGCTCAAGCATAATTGCTGTATCAAGTTCACCGACATTGGCATTATCTACCATGATGATGCCGGCTTCAACATTCTCTACAAGTTTGCAAGTATTGTTTTGTAATTCCAAAACATCACCATTATCCATTAGGAAAACATTCTCTGGATCAACACCACAGGCTACGCCTGTTTCACCATGTTTGACCAGCATGCGATACTCACCATGACAAGGCATAAAATATTTAGGCTTAGCTAAGTTAAGCATGATCTTTTGTTCTTCTGCACTCGCGTGACCAGATACATGGACTGATTGTCCTGCACCATAAATAACTTCTGCGCCTCTTTGGAAAAGCATATCGATAAGATGATTTACAGACTTCTCATTACCAGGAATTGGTGAAGCGCTCATGACCACATGATCACCAGGTTGCAATTGTAATTGTTTGTGCTCGTTACGCGCGATACGTGAAAGTGCCGCGAACTGCTCTCCCTGAGAGCCAGTGGTTAGAATCACTAAATCCTCTGGAGGAATTTTATTTACATCTTCTGGTTTAACAATAAAATTGTCTGGAAGTTTTATATAACCAAGATCTTTGGAAATGCTCGCTAGGTTGACCATTGATCTACCAAATATAGTAAGTTTTTTACCAGCTTTAAGTACAATCTCCATGATGAGTTTGACTCTGAGAACCTGACTAGCAAAAGTAGTTATATAAACTCTTCTTTTGGCAGTGGTAATAATTTCTTTGAGCTTAGGAATTACAGCTCTCTCTGAAGGTGTGTAGGTAGGCTTTTCAGCATTAGTACTATCGCTAATTAAAAGTGTTACTCCCTCTTCACCAGCTTTTGCAAGTGACGCTACATCAAAATAAAGATTATCAATTGGGCTATGATCGAATTTAAAATCACCAGTGTGAATTATTCTTCCTGCTGGAGTATCAATAATCAAACTAAAACTATCAGCAATACTGTGATTGTTACGAATATAAGTTACAGAGAAATAAGCACCGATCTGTACTGTTTCTCTATCTTTAGTCACATGCATAGCATCGTAGATAATGCCGTGCTCAGAGAATTTATGTTTAAGTAATGCGGAAGCTAAACCTGGCGCGTACATCACAGGTATATCAATCTCTTTAAGCATGGGCACAACGCCACCAATGTGATCCTCATGTCCATGAGTAATGATCATGCCTCTGATACGATCCTTGTTTTCAACAAGGTAGTTTAATTTAGGAAGAACTATATCGACACCAATCATGTCTACAGTTGGGAAGGCAAGACCAGCATCCACGAGCATGATATCTTCGCCACATTCATAAACCCAAGTGTTCTTTCCGATTTCAAAAAGTCCACCCAAGGAAATTACTCTGACTTTTTTAGAAGGATCTAAATCAATCTTAGAATTTAAAATGACATGATCTTGAACCTGGGTCTTGATGACAGCCTTGTTCTCTAATAGTTTTCTAGTTTTGCGTGTTATGGAATTGACCATGAAAAGTAAAAACTTTTATTTGCTAACTTCTTCGTTGCAAAAAACTTGGATGAGTATTTTATCAACACTCTTGCTAATCATTCTAAACTAGCGCTTTCTTTTTCACAACTGCCTCTATTACTTTCTTTAGACTTTCTTTCTGTTGTGAATCTAGCTGAACTAGAGGTGAACGGAGTTTTGAAGAGGATAAACCGAGGATTGCCAACGCTTCTTTAATGCAAGTTGGGTTTGGCTCAGTGAATAATGCTTCAAAAAGAGGAAAAAGCTCTAAATGAATTTTCTTAGCTACTTCTATATTCCCGGCTTTAAACTGTTTAAACATCTCTTGCATCTCATTACCAACCAAATGCGATGCCACGGAAATCACTCCTTCAGCGCCAATTGCCAGCATTGGCAGGGTTAGACTATCATCGCCCGAATATATTTTAAGTTCAGATGGGTTGAGTAGTGTTCTAAGTTTTGAAATCAGATCAAAGTTAGTCGAAGCTTCTTTGAGCCCACAAATATGAGGAAAATCTTTTACTAAGCTAGCTATAGTGCAGGCTTGAAGGCTAATATTGGTGCGTCCTGGCACATTGTAAAGAATGATTGGTAATTTAGTAGAGTTAGCAATCAGTTTATAGTGCTCATAGAGACCTTTTTGGTTAGGTTTATTGTAATAAGGTGTAACTATAAGCAGAGCATCAGCACCATTGGCTTCGGCTCTTTGGCTCATGGTGATTGCGGTTTGAGTGCAATTAGAACCAGCACCAAAAATAATTTTGGCATTAGAGTTTTCTTTTTTGAGAAGTGCTTTGGTGAATTTGAGTAATTCTATTTCTTCATCATGAGTAAGAGTTGGGCTCTCACCAGTGGTACCTGAAATTACTAGTGAATCAGAACCATTTTTTAGAAGATGTTTGATGATCTTTTCGCAAGCAATATAATCAATCTCCGAAGGCTTATCTTCTTTGAAAGGGGTGATCATTGCTGTGATAATTGCGCCGAAATCCATAACTTAAGAGTTTAGCACTTTGGGGCTAAGTAGCCGATTAACGCTTCCCCAATCCTTACAGCATTCAAAGCCGCGCCAATTCTCAAATTATCCGATACAAGCCACATGTTGAAAGTGTTTGGATGGCTCTCATCTGCTCTTAATCTGCCAACATATACTGGGTCTTTACCAGCTACTTGAGCTGGCATTGGATAAATCTTGTTAGCAGGATCATCCATTATTTCAAGAGATTTAGTTTTTGACAAAACTTCTTTAACTTGAGCAAGAGTAGTTGGCTTCTCAAATTCAAAATTCACAGATTCAGAATGACTGATATAAACTGGCACTCTCACTGCAGTGCAAGTTATCGCTAGATCTGGTCTATGAAGCATTTTGCGGCTTTCATTTATAAGTTTCATTTCTTCTTTGGTATAACCATTTTCCATAAACACATCGATTTGCGGAATGAGATTGAAAGCAATCGGATGAACGAAAGCTTGATGCTCATGTTTCTCGTTCTTTAATTGTTTCTCAGTTGCAACTCTAAGTTCGTCCATTGCAGCTTTGCCAGCGCCTGAGACACTTTGGTAAGTACTAACAACTACACGTTTAAGTTTAAATTTCTCATCGAGTTGTTTGAGTGCAAGTACAAGCGGAGCTGTTGAGCAATTTGGATTTGCAATAATGCCTTGATGTTTTTTTATATCTTCAGCATTTACTTCTGGTACTACAAGAGGCACATTATCATCCATTCTAAATGCACTAGAGTTATCGATTATCACGCCACCACGTTTTACAATTTCTGGAGCTAGAGCTTTACTAACAGACGCGCCCGCTGAAGCAAAGACAATCTCAATACCATCAAAAGCTTCAGGGCAAGCAAGTTCTACTGTGTACGTATCGCCTTTACCTGAAGTTACTTTTTGTCCAACTGATCTTTCGCTTGCAAGTAATTTGATAGATTCGTAAGGGAAATTTCTTTCTTCAAGAATCTCAAGAAGTAATCTACCGACGTTTCCTGTTGCACCTAATATAGCTATTTTGTATTTTTTCATTTTGACTGTAGTCTAGAGTCGATAGCTGCGTCATTGCGAGAAGCGTAGCGACGAAGCAATCCATATTGCTATGATTTAACGGGTTAAATTATAGCTTATGAAAAGACCTGCTATTTATATAATGGCAAATAAAAGGAATGGCACTCTGTATGTTGGAGTAACTTCGAATTTAATTAAACGGGTTTATGAACATCAAAACCAATTGATACCTGGGTTTACAACACAATATTCTTGTCATTTGTTTGTATATTATGAAATTTTTGAAACCATCATTGAGGCAATTAAAAGAGAGAAACAATTGAAAGGTGGTTCTAGATCAGCAAAGTTGAAATTAATAAAAATCTTAAATCCTGAATGGCTAGATTTGTATTCTGAAATTTGTAGACTTTAGTAGTGTGGATTGCTTCGTCGCTACGCTTCTCGCAATGACGTGCCCTAGAGTCCTAAGCTTTCTTCAAACCCAAAAACCAAATTCATATTCTGCACAGCCTGTCCGGCAGCACCTTTATAGAGATTATCGATAGCACAGGTGATGATGGCTTTCTGAGTTTTAGCATCATAGGATACTTGTAAATGAGCATTGTTAGTATTAACTACTGAGAGAGTTTTAGGATAAACACCTTCATCTAGTAAATGAACAAAATATTCATCTTGATATGCTTTCTGGTAAATTTCTCGTAAAGTCTTTTCTGCAAATTTAGGATCTTTAACACTCACATAGCAAGTAGTAAGCAAGCCAGAGCTCATGGGCACTAAATGCGGAGAGAAGGTTAGATTGATTTCTTTCTTGCATAAATCAGAGAAGAACTCTTCAAGCTCTGGTATGTGACGGTGTTTGCCACCAAGGTTATATGGCGAGCAGCTTTCATTAAGTTCAGTGTAGAGTAATTGAGTTTCAGCTTTGCGACCGGCACCGCTGATTGCAGATTTGCCATCGATAATAATTGAGTTCCAGTCGATTAAAGCAGAGTCTTTTTCAGCGGCATATTTTAATAGTGGTCCTAAAGCAAGAATACTTGAAGTAGTGTAACAGCCTGGATTCCCAATAATCGAACCCGAGTTATTCGCTTTCACTTGTTTACGATTGAATTCAACTAAACCATAAACAGCTTTTGCATTAGTATCTTTATCATCACGTTTAAAGCCATACCAAGTTTCATAAGTACTAAGATCTTTAAAACGATAATCTGCACTGAGATCAACTACGTGAATTCCTTTGGCAATTAAATTTGGTACGAACTTATTTGCAAGTCCATTAGGTGTTGCAAAAAAAACTAAATCAACATCTACTGTTTCAAAAAATTTTTCGTCTGCATTCACGCATTCCAAATCAACTTTTCCAGTAAATTCTGGAAACACTGAAGAGTATTTTTGTCCAGCATATTGATTCGAAGATAAATATTTAATTTCTACTTGAGGGTGCGCGCTTAGAATCCTTACTAAGGTAGCTCCAGTGTAGCCAGTAGAGCCGATTATTGCGATTTGTTTTTTTGAGTTCATTAGGTGTTATTTCAGGTAAATGATTTAAGGGTCTGCACTTTTTGATTAAGCTATACTAATATAATAATTTATATGAGAGCTTTTTCCCTGAAATTTTTTGTACTTACCTTATTGATTTGCTCTTTGATCGTTCCTGCTTTTGCTGCTGAGAAAATTATTGAGATCAAAGAAGTAAGCCTTAAAGGTGATGTTCTATCTATTAAGCATGAATCTCTAGGAGATATCAAATTCAAGAAGTCTATTCTTGATGGTCCGCCAAGATTTGTTTACGATCTCTACAATACTAGAATTCCTAAAGCTTATACATTTAATTTGGCAGCTGGTAAGGATATTAAAGCTGTTCGGGTCTCTCAATTTGAGAAAGATATAGTAAGAGTAGTTTGTGAAGCTAGCAGTATAACTGCTCTAGAAAAAATCAAAGTCGAAGGCTTAGGTCAGACTTTACTCTTTAAGTTTTCTGTACCTAATGTAAATATCATAGATATTGCTTTTGATGAAGGTGATCTGAGAATTAATGCAGATGGTACTTTAGTACCAAGAACAATTTTATTAGATGCGCCAGATAGATTGGTTCTGGATTTAATTGGTGCTCAATTGAAGAGTGCTAGCCAGGCTAAAACTCTAACTAATGGAGCTGAGACTGTAAGAATCGCTCAGTCAGACCCTTCCATAGTAAGGATAGTTTTTACTGGAGCTAAATCTCAAGCGAGAGAAGTAAGAATCAGCAACACTGAAAAGCAAATTTTAGTATTGGGCGAAGCTAGTAAAGCTAGTAATAAACCTGATGGTCTGATTAAAAAAATTAATACTATAAAACTTCTTAAAGCCTCTAAATCAGAGACTACTTATTTACTCGAGTTAGACAAGAAGGTTGAATTTAAATATTTAAGATTGCATGATCCTGAAAGATTGGTTGTGGATTTGATTGATACTGAGTTCGATGATTCTCTTGGTTTTAATTTACAGAGAGAAACAGATTTAGTAAGAGATCTTAGATTTGGCATTGCTTCACTTGGTAGACCGATTACTAGAATGGTTTTTGATTTACGCGGTAAAAATATTGTTGAAGATTTGAGCCCAAGTCTTACTGGTAATGGACTCTATGTGAAATTTACTGGTAATGCCGAGCCTGGCGCTGATGCAAAATTTGTAAGCCAGCAAGTAGAATCAGGAGCTTTAATTGCTCCAGATCCGCGTAATGAAAATGCACCAAGAGTCATTATTGATGCAGGACATGGTGGTTACGATCATGGTGCTATCTACGGTGGACATAACGAAAAAGATATAACTATTGGCGTGGCAACTAAGATTGAAGAATTATTGAAACAAGCTGGAATCAATGTGTTTATGACTAGAGATGATGATAGATTTGTTTCTTTGGCTGAGAGAGTTGAGATTTCAAATTCAACTAAGGCTGATGCTTTTGTTTCAGTACATGCAAATGCTTTGGTATCAAATCCAAATATGGAAGGTTTGCAAACCTATTACTTTAGTGGGGATGATTTAAAGCTTGCACAGTTTTTGCATAGAAATTTATTAGAAGGTGTCGGTATGCCAGATCAAAGAATTAGAAAAGCTAATTTTTGGGTTTGTAAATATACCGACTCACCCTCGGTACTCCTAGAATTAGGATTTATGACCAACTCTAAAGAAAGAGACAGATTAGCTCAAGATGGCTACCAGAACAAGATTGCCAAAGCTGTTACCGAAGGCTTAGTTAAGTATTTTGAGGATAAAAAGTAGATAGTGAAATTAGGTTTCTATGATTCAGGACTTGGAGGAATTTCAGTCCTTAGAGAATTTGTAAGTAGATACCAAAAAGATTTCTCCTATGTTTATTTCGGTGATTCCGCTAGAGCACCTTATGGCAGTAGAACCGAAGCAGAGCTTTTAGGTTTTATCAAAGAGATTCTTGATTATATGCAAGCTAAACAAGTAGATATAGTAATCTCTGCTTGTAACACTACTTCGATGTTAATAAATAAAATTGACTTGAGTGTTTATAACTTTAAAACTATAAATCTTTTTGAAGTAATGAAAGATTTTTTTGATAATGATGATTGGGGTAATAGTTTAAAGTTGGAGCAAAAAGCAGTGGCTTTAATGGCTACTAGTGCCAATATTGATTCGGGCAAATACAAAGACTGGGCTATGAATATTTACCCAGTGAAATGTCCTTCGATAGTGCCTTTGGTTGAGGCTGGAGATATGCTGGCTGCGCGTGAAGAATGGCAAAAATATTTAGCAACACTTCCTTCTGAGATTGAAAACGTAATAGTAGGTTGCACTCATTATGCATTTTTAGTCGATCCTAATGAGGTGAAATTTAAATTTATAGATCCGGCGAAGTTGGCATTAAAGTTTTTTGAGAAGAGATTTTCTGAAACGCAGAATATACCATCAACTAAAGAATTAGATTTGGATATTTATTTTTCTAAGGATCAAGAAAGATTTCTGAGTTTTGCTAAGACAATCCTTTGTATTAATTAACCATACCTTCCCGCATGGCTTTTACTGCGGCTTGTGTTCTATCGTCTACACAAAGCTTAGTAAGAATATTTCGTACATGTGATTTAGCTGTTGCCAAACTTAAGAATAAAATTTGTGCTATTTCTTGATTGCTCTTACCATCTACAATCATTTGCAAAACTTCCATTTCACGCTCTGATAAGGGAATCGTATATTCTTTACTATGAGAAACTTTCATTCTATTTAAATTTTTAAGTACTTTTTCAGCAATTTGGCTAGAAAGCCAAACATCTCCTTGAACAACTGTTTCTATGGCGGTTTTAATTTGATCGATACCAGATTCCTTTAGGGAATAACCATCTGCTCCGCTCTTGAGACTTCCTAATATCTCTTTTTCGGACTCATGATTTGTTAGCATAATAATTTTTATGTTTGGGTTTTGTTCTTTAATTCTTTTTGTAGCTTCAACTCCATCTAAGTCATGAAGACTAATGTCCATTAATATTACATCTGGTTTAAGTTCATTAGCTAAAGTTATGGCTTCTTTGCCACTTGCAGTTTCGCCACAAATTTTTAAATTTTTAAATTTTTGTAGAGATGTTTTAATACCAAGAAGAGTTAATTGATGATCTTCTACTAATAAGATTTCTATCATTCTTTTTTCCATCTCGTTTATTGTAAAACATTCTCTCTGACAGGATTCTGTATCGCATATTTTTTTTGAAAAAAAATTCCAATTTGAATTATAATAGCCTGAAGTTAATTTCTAGATAGCTGGAAGTTCATAATTATTCTTTGGGATGAGGCTATATATCGAGCTTTGAGAGATGATATTAAATTATGAGTTTAGAACATCTTGTTTATAGTGAATCTGTAGGAATTAGTGTCAATGAAGGTTTTATCAATGCTAATTTGCATGTCCCAGAATCAGCAAAAGGTCTAGTAATATTTGCACACGGTAGTGGCAGTAGCAGGTTTAGTAAGCGAAATATTTATGTGGCTACAGAGCTTAATCGAGCTAATTTTGCCACTCTTTTAATTGACTTATTAACTGATAATGAGGAAAAGGAAGATTTGATCACCAAAGAGTATCGTTTTAATATTCCTTTGTTAGCAGAGCGACTTTTAATTGCAAGCAATTGGGCTGAGGAATATAGTAAAACTAAAGATCTCACTCAAGGATATTTTGGTGCCAGTACTGGTGCGGCTGCAGCTCTTATCGCGGCAGCTAAATACCCAGAAATTGCTGCAGTTGTTTCTAGAGGTGGTAGACCAGATCTTGCTGAAATTTATTTATCACAAGTAAAAGCCTCAGTTCTTTTAATTGTAGGTGGTGAGGATTTTGGAGTAATAGAACTTAATCAAAAGGCTTATAAAGAATTGAATTGCAATAAAGAACTAAAAATAGTTCCAGGTGCTACACATTTATTTGAAGAACCAGGCACACTTGAGGAAGTTACTAATTTAGCTAAAGATTGGTTTGAAAATTATCTAATTTAAAAAAATAAATAATAATCCCGCTCAATATCACTACAGGAAATTTTACGTAAATTATTAATAGCATCTTCATCAAAATATTTAATTTTATTGGTTATATCGCTGACAGAAACTATGCCAACTAATTTACAATTCTCTTCAACAGGTAACCTTCTATAGCCATGCTTAGCCATTAATTTCAATACATCTCTACAAGTCATTTCTGGGCTAATAGTAACTGGTAACCTTGTCATAATATCTTCTACGGGATCAAGTTTAAGGTTCCTTGTAGTAGCCACCCCATTAGTAACTATCTGTCTATCAGTTAAGATTCCTAAAAGTTTATTTGATATCGCAATTAGAAGAGTCCCTACATTCTTGTCTCTCATTATCTTTGCTGCTGAAACGATTGTAGTATCTGGTTCAATTGTAATTAATTTTTTTTGCATAATAAATTGTATATTTGTATCCAAATTTATTTTCATATAATCCTCCTTTATTGCTTATAACGATTAAAGCATTTTGAGGCGATTTGAAACATCATCCCTAAGTAGCAATTCTTTATCCTAAAGGCTGATGTATTACAGCTATATCTTATTTATACTTTTAAAAACCAAAAGGAATTTTATGTATCAAAACAGAACCTATGCAGGGAAGGAACTTGCAAAAGCTCTCAATTTTCTTAACGGAGAAGATCTAGTTATTTTAGCGATGCCGAGAGGAGGAGTACCAGTTGCTTATGAAGTAGCAAAAGAATTAAAAGCACCTTTGGAAGTATTCATAACAAGAAAATTAGCTGTTCCTTGGCAACCTGAATATGGCATTGGCGCAATCACCGAAACAGGTGAAATGATTATTAACAAAGAAGATTGTTCAAGATTAGGCATTGATGAATTAGTTTTAAAAGATATTATCAATGACCAAGAAATTGAATTAACGAGAAGAAAAAAACTTTATAGACATGGTAGACCTTTAATTGATGTAAAAGATAAAGTAGTAGTTTTAATTGATGATGGTTTAGCAACTGGCGTAACCGCTCAAGTCACTATCCAAGCTTTAAAAAAACTCAAAGCAAAAGAAATTATTTTTGCAGTACCGGTTTCTCCTAAAAGTTGTTATGAAAAATTTTCTAATTTATGTAAATTTATAACCTTGCTTGAGAAAGAACCATTTTATGCTGTGGGGAACTTCTATGAAGATTTCACTCAACTCAATGATTGTGAAGTTTTACACTACTTAAATAGAGCCAAAGAAATCTTGAATAAGGATGAAAAAACTGAAGAATTATTGTTTCCTTGGAGTTTCCCTTGTAGATAAGGATTTAAAATGAAAAATATGTATGAAACTAAAAAAACTTTAGACCTAGATCTGTTAGTAGATGCCATTGGTGATGCGCATTTCGTCTTATTAGGAGAAGCATCTCATGGAACATCCGACTTTTACAAATGGAGATCTAAAATCACAAAAAAATTAATTGAAGAAAAGGGCTTTAATTTTATTGCAGTTGAAGGTGATTGGCCTGATTGTTATCGTTTAAACCAATATATAAAAGACTTAGATAGAAGTGCTGAAAAAGCTAAAGATGTATTATTCGCGTTCAATAGATGGCCTACTTGGATGTGGGCAAATTGGGAAATTAACGAATTGGCAGAATGGCTTAAACTCTTTAATTCTAGTAGTGGTAAACAAGTGGGTTTTTATGGTTTAGATGTTTATTCACTTTGGGAATCTCTTGAATCAATAATTTCCTATTTAGAACATCATAATCATCATGATGCCGCAGAAGCAGCAAGAAAAGCTTGGCTTTGTTTTGAACATTTTGCAGAAGACTCAATTGCTTATGCGCGCTATACAGCATTAGTTCCAAAAAACTGTGAAGAGGAAGTGGTGCAGTTGCTTTGTGATATTCAAAAAAATCGTAATCAATATCAAGGTAGTAAAGAAGACATTTTTAGTTTAGAACAAAATGCTTACGTCGCGATTAATGCTGAAAGGTACTATAGAGCCATGATTAAGGGCGGACCGAGTTCTTGGAATTTACGAGATAGGCATATGTTTGAAACTTTGGAACGTTTAATTAATTTCTATATTAATAAATATGATAAAAACTCCAAGGTCATTATTTGGGAGCACAATACTCATGTTGGAGATGCACGAGCAACTGATATGCAAAGTGCTGGCATGTTTAATATTGGTCAATTAATTAGAGAGAAATATCAAGATGATAGTTTCACTCTTGGTTTTGGAACTTATGAAGGTACTGTAATTGCCGGATCATCCTGGGGTGCTGAAATGGAAGTTATGTCAATGCCTAAAGCTCAAAAAGGCAGTTGGGAAGAGTATTTCCATAATGAATATGGTCGCGATACTTTAATTGTTTTCGATGAGCGAAATAAAGAGTTTTTCTCACAATACAAAGGTCACCGAGCTATTGGAGTAGTTTATGATCCACTTTATGAAAGACTTGGTAATTATGTGCCCACTAGTTTATCAAGAAGATATGATGCATTCATGTATTTAGAAGAGACTCAGGCCTTACATCCATTACATGTAACTCCGATTTCAGAAGAAGTCCCTGAAACCTATCCTTGGGGAATTTAGAATCTATTTAGAATAAAGGTGAAAGGTTCTATTGAAGAGGAATTGAATTATGTTCATCTCATCAATAAAAAGGGTAAATCACTAATTTAAGCGTATTAGATTAGTAAAAGAACTTCTAATTATCGGTTTAGTAAATTTACATGTGTAAAACTCATTAAGTTCAATCACTCCATCACCAGATTCATCAAAACAATCTGTAGAAGTGAATTCTATAATTGTTCCACCTTCATAATTACCATTCTCGGTTGGTTCAAGATTGAATATATAGTATTGTCCACCGTTTAAAAACAATCTCTGGAAAATCAAGCGTTTATTTAAGAGAACCGCTAGGCTATGCTCAACAATAAAACCTTCTGTATCACTTAGAGCAAATTCAACTTCACCGCTACCATCTTCAATTCTGGCATCAATTATGTCCATGATTAAGGTAGAAGAGTCACTTCCATCATTCAAAATATATGTGCCAACAATGTCATCAAAACTGGTATCCCGATTAAAAATCTGATCACCGTCGTTATTAGTTACTCTTAAAGAGTAATCACCAAGTGAGCTTGGTATTGGTGTAATAGATTGCAAATGCGTTTTTATGTTTTCAAGTTCATTGCTAATAGTATGATTTTGAGTTGCGTTGTCATTGGCAAATTTAATATACTGTCTTTGATTTTCAGCCGCAACAATATTAGAATTTAGTAATAACAACGCTAAAATAGTAGTAATTAATTTCATATAAATCTCTTAAAGTTATAGTCCTTATTTGAAAACCCCGATTAGACTCAGTGTTTCTAAAAAAAGTACCCCTCCAATAATTAAAGTAGTAAAATCACATACCTTAAACACCAGATCAATCATTTGTTCTATCATTCTCAGCTCCCTTCCTTGTAGTTCCTCAACAGATTTAATTAAACCATTTCAAGCAAGAACAGGTCTTCATCCCCCAGGCTTATCCTTTGGATGAATACTATTTAAATAATAGGAAGAGTTCTTCTAATTACTGACTACTAATAGCTCCAATAAACTTCTTCGGATGTCTAATATAACCAATAATCTCTGGGTCGATCCAGTGTGAATTAGGATCAGGCTTGAAAGCTTCTTTTAATTCATGAAAACTTGTTGGAGTATTAGAAATGATTTCATATGAATGCAAAATATCTATATGAACTCCTATTGATGAATTGCTGGTATTGAAAGGGTTTACCTTTAAACCAAGTTCTAGTGGTCCAAATCTTTTTGAAAGATTTTTATGACTGCGTTTGTTTTTTTTCTTTTTCTTTTCTTTGTAAGTAGCTTTAAAGCTACTTTGATCTAAAGTTTTTTTCTCTTGAAATTTATATTCTTCGTTGTTAAGTTCGGTATCATCTTTGATACTATAAGTTGGTAGTGCAGGTTCTTCATTAGCTGTAATCTCGGCTAAGACAGGGTTTGTGCTAATGAAAAAACTAAGTACTATGAAAATATATACTGAGGATTTTTGCCATCTTCGTTGAAAGCATTCCATGTAAATAATTCTTCCCGGGAATTATTAAGAACTCATTAGAATTGTTGCAGCAGCGCTAGAACTTGATATATGCAAAGCCTCTTGAGCTCTGGTTTCTAGACCTTTAGGCTTATAGTAGCTTTCAATTAATTCTGCCTTAACTCTTTCAGCTTGGTCTTTTCGGCAAATAATTGTATTATTGCCACCTAAGCCAGCGCCACTAATAGAGCAACCGTAAACCCCTTGGATAGCGCATGCTAGGTAATGTAACTCATCATTAGCAGCAGTACTGGCTCTATAGCTTCCGCAATGTTCAGCAAGCTCTTTCTTGCAATCAAAAATATAATTTAATTTATCCTCTTCGCTAAAAGCTTTTAATGACTGGTTTTGCTTGTCATAGCTGAAATTAAGTTCGGCTTCGTGTGAAAGATTTAGGTGTTTACCGAGGTCAAGTAAATTAAGCTGCGATTTTAAATTAGAGACACGTTTAGCTTCTGCCAAACCATATAAAGCTAGACCACGAATTTTAGTATCCTCTATATTTTCGAGAAACTGGAAAATTTCTTTTTCGTCCTTGCTGTAAACCAAGTCAGCAAGATACTTAGCGTTTAAGTGACTACTTAGTTCATTGATTGTTTTATACAAAGCAATATTTTCATTTGCTGCTTTGAATTCAGGTAATGATTTTTCTGCTTTGATAAATGTAGGTGCAGAAATAATTGCAATATCATCAGGTATAGCTTTATAGCAGACCTTAAGTTCAGGAAAAATTTTTATAAAAGTAAAATGATCTTTCCTGGAAAGTAATTGGGCGCTTTGATCTCCTAGTCCTGAATTGAAACCTTTGGCAGCTTCTATTCTTTGGCAGAGTTTTAGAATCTCTAGCAAAGCTTCTTTATTGGCGTTCTCTATGTCGTATCTTGATTCTAAGATTTCTATATATGAATTTAAATTAAAAACTTTAGTAAGAGCAAGTAGGCATGAGAGTAGTAGCGCATGAGAAGAGCTCAAGCCGCCACCAACTGGAATTTCACTATCAACTGCAATTACTAAACCACAATCTTTGAGATTGTTTTGAAGATTTAATTCTTCTAGTAGTTTAAGTATATAAAAACTCCAATGATTTTTATCAAGATTATCAAAGCTCAATGTTTTAAGATCGAGTTTGAGGTCTGGAAAATTTTCATCGGAATTTTTTAGTATTAAAGATCCATAGGATTTATGCTGCGGATCTTTAATCAATTGCACTGCTGCAAAAAGATCTCTATCATCAAGGACATAAAGCAAATCACTATTGATGTAATCTGCATGTTTACTAAGACTGATACGTCCTGGACATCTGCTAATTACTTTGGGTAATTTAGGATCAAAGCAATCCTGAGAAACTAATTTATTTAGTCTCCGAATTTTATTTTCGATTGGATAATCTTTTGCATAGCAATCAATAAGATCCATTGACTTATGACTGTTGCATTGATTGAATTTTGATCGCTTCGATCAAATCGTTAGGTTCGATAAAACCTTCTTCGAGTAAAATTCTTCCTATAGGGAATTTTTCATCGGCAGCTTGCTGAGCTTGTATTTGTAATGCTTGCTGTAATTCATCTTCAGTGAGTGCACCGAGATTAATTAAAATCTCTCCGAGTTTGTAATGTTTTTTTTCTTCAGCCATCATTTATATTTTACTGTTAACTCAGAAAAAATGCTGTAGCGATACCTAAAAGTTATAGCTTATGGCTGCTTAGTTTCCTACCTGACCAGGTTCACTAGCTTTCACCATCAGCTACAGCAGTTACATTTTAACACAAACCTATCCGCAAAGTCCCATCTGCTGCGTTTGTATGATAAATATCGAAATCCTTTAGTAGGA
>CAZFCF010000019.1:0-45770 GCA_964517685.1 uncultured Gammaproteobacteria bacterium
ACGACTAGGACTTTCCCTGTACTTTTATGAATTTCCTTTCAGGCTGGAATTCAGGGAGCCCGCAGTGGCTTAAAATAATCAACCTCGCTCATGAATTACATATTAACACATTCAATTATTTAACAATAATAGTAATTCTTCGCTTATTCTGATACGATAATACGCATTATGCATATTAAGCTGATACCTGCGAGGAGTTTAGGAGTGGAGCCACCCAAACCAAAGATAGTTGCAAGAAGTCCTTTTCCAAATCCTTCTCAAGTAACAAACTCTATAAATCATTATGAGGACCTCATTAGTTTACTATCAAGCACTTCATTGTCTTCTAGTAGTAAACGAGCAGAAGTACCGAATCTTCTAAGAGAAATAAATGATGCAGAATGTAATAAAATTTTTAATAACAACAAACTTTTCAATCAATTAAAAAAGCTTGGACACAAATTTGCAGCTGTAGTTGCAACAAGATCAGAACAATTTAGAATATCCAAGAATTAAAGAGACTTCATTCTTATAAAACATAATGTTTTAAGGCTTTCATTTCAGTGTCATAATGCAAGTCTTAATATAAATAATTCCATATTGGGTCATTTAGACTAGGTACTCTGTGGCATGAAAAGCTTATGCCAAGAATTATCAGGGTTCTAATTTTGTTATTGGGGATTTTATCAAATCTCGAAGTTGATTCTAAAATCACTAAAATAAAACCTTCAATCCTTTTTGAAGGCGATACTATTACAGCTCTCGGCACCAAATTTAATACAACTGCAAACCCATTAAACATTAGTCTTATAGACGGTGATGGAGTTGCTTATGCAGTAAATATTGAACCATCAGTTACAAGTCCACAAGGATTTAAATTTGTAGCACCGAGTGTGAGTTCAACAAAAAGTTTATTACTAAAAGTAAGTGGTGGTAATGTAAGTAGTGAGAATGGAGACACATTCCCAATAGTAATTTTCAATAAAGCCGATGCAGATACTGCAAATCCCTCTCCACCAGACGAGGACATCAATGCAGAGAATGTAAATGCAACAACAATTCTTACTGAGTCTTTAATACTTAACGATAAAGCCTTAACTTCAGATGCAAATGGTACCTTAGCTTGGAACAGCAAAAAATTCATTAATTCAAGCGGCACACTCGTTCCGAAGCAACTTACAATTAATGGTTATACACTCACAGTATCAAATGGTGACTTAGTTTGGAACAGTCATACTGTCTCTCAAGCTGGAGGTACTATTGCTGCAACCACTCTTAAAAGTGGCACTTCTGCAAACGGCAAACTTACTTTAAGTGGAGCAAGCACAGTTTCTCTCACTACCAGCAATGGTAATGCCAGTGTCTATCTTGCAGGATCAGGAATGCTTGCAGGCATACTTAGAGGCGAATATGATTTTGCAGTCGATGGTGGTGTAGTAGGTACTATTAATTTACGCAATGCCAGTCTTCCCGCTAGAGCAAGAGTTACTAGAGCTTGGTATGAAGTGCTTACAACTTTAAGATCAGCAACCGATGCAAGTCTTGTTGGTATAAGCATTCCTAGCGATGACGTTGCTGGAATACTTGCACCAATTGCAATCAGCGATGCATCAAATCCTTGGGATGCAGGCACACACGCTGCGATTCAGAATGGTCTGATTACTAATATCTCAGAGAAGACAACCGCAACACGCAATGTTCAACTCTCGCTTGCAGGCGAGGCTTTGACAGCTGGGAAAGTTGTGGTATTTCTGGAATACACTGTTCTGCCTTAATTGAGCTAAGACTAGAGGTTACGCTTCGACACCACAATAATATTTGCAAGTAGTAAACCTGCTACAAGTGCGGTCGCAATGATAAACATCTGAAACGTTGCATCAATGCCAGCGATAGTCTGCTTCTCAGCCAGAAAAGCCAGACCTTTAAAACCAATACTTCCTGGTACTAATAAAAGTAAACCAGGCATGAACATAATCGCTGCGGGGCGTTTTCTGAAACGCGCAAATAAATTACTAGTAAGACCCACCAGAAAACTTCCCAAGAAAGCACCAAAGTCCAAACCTAATAACTGTGAACCAAATTTAGCTGAATAGAAACTTATAAACCCGGCAAGCATCATCCATTTCAAATCTCTGGGCTTCGCTCTGAAAAGTATCATCAAAGAAACTACAGCAACTACCAAAGCTGGAACCTCATAGAAGTCAGGCACTGAGGAGAGTCTAAAATCTTCTAAAATAATTTTGCCAAACATCGCTGTTGCAATTTTAGTACCAAGGAATACTCCAAAAGCTAGTTTCAAGAAAATCAAAATTGCTTGAAAGAATCTTGCAGTTCCTGAAGCAAGATTTTCTGTAGCTAATTCCGTCATCGATATAGTTAAAGTCAAACCAGGAATAAAAACTATCAAACTCGCGATAGTAACTATCTCTACTGAAAATTGGAAAAAGAATTTATAAATAAATGCTGCAGTAAAAGTTGCAAAGAAGCCAGCAAAAAATTCCAAGAAAGTACTGGTTCTTTGTTTGTAACCAATTGTTACAGCAAAAAATCCTATTATCAAACCCAGAAATAATGAAATCAAAATCTCTTCAATACTGGCACTGAAGAATACCGAGACCGCTGCTGAAATTAAACCATAAGCAAGAAGTTCTAATGATTTAGGATAACGATTAGATTTCTGAGTAATATTGTCCAAACTTATCAAAGCATCATCAATAGAGATTTGCTTCTCGATAACCATATCGCCTAATAGATCAAGTTCTGAAATCTTCTCCAGATCTACAACTCCAGGCTTCAATCTAGTAACAGAATGTTTTTCACCATCATCAGTATGAAAACTAGCAAGCACTAATGTAGGCGTGGCAAAGAATTGCCCATCAAGCCCGAGAGTCTTCATGACATTTGCAAGAGCACCTTCAAGACTCTGTGCAGTTGCTCCGTATTTGTGTAACGCCGTTGCAAACTTAACTACAAAAGAAACTTTTTTCTCTAAGTCACTCATTTAGTTTGATCATAACATCCTCTTTAATAAAAAAAACTTCTATTTAATAAGTCTGCGTAATGTTGATATGTATATGAGATGAAACAAATGTAGCTTGGTAAGCAAATCAGCAAGCTGCGAAGTTCGCGAGTTTATAGTAGTTTATAAAATACTTTCGGTAGCGGAGCGCTTTCAAAGCGAGCTTGATTTGCTCCAAGCGAAATGAAGTTGAATCCATATCAAATATCACATTACGCAGACTTATTAAATAGAAAGTTTCATCAAACTCAAATTAGTTCTCTCACCCACAAGAAATTGCTTGTCACTAAGTTTTAATAATGTACAAGGTCCATTTAAAACACTATCGCTTGCAGTTAAATTAGAACCATAAACTGTAATCACAGTAGAATTTTTCAAATCAATTTTTCTGATTGCATTATTGTGACTATCAACTACTAGTAAATTTCCAAGACTATCCACAGATAAATCTGAAGGCATATCAAACAAAGCCAGGTTCAAGCTTCCATCGAGAAAACCTCTAACCGGCTTACCAGTTAAAGTCGACACCACTCCTGCTTTACTAATCACCCTTATTGCATGATTAACTTTGTCAGCCACATAAATATTACCGTCCATACCCACCGCAACAGCTTCTGGATAACTGAACATAGCTTCATGCCCAGCTCCATCTTTATATCCTTGAAAACCTAAACCTGCTAGCGTTGTAACATCACCACTAGGACTAATTTTTCTTATTCTCTGATTTCTTTGATCAGCGACATATAAACTACCATCTTTATCAATGGCAAGTCCCATTGGACTATTGAATTTAGCCTCTGTAGCTTTACCGTCAGCAAAGCCATTTATGCCACTACCAGAAAGTGTAGTCACCAAACCAGTTTTATCAATTTTACGAATTACATTATTGAAAGTATCACTGATGTAGAGATTGCCAAATTTATCCGCAACCATTCCATGTGGATGCTTAAAACTCGCTTCGTCTTTCATACCGTTTTTATAACCAGCTTTTAATGAGCCTGCATAGACAGAAATATTCTCTTTTTCATCAAGTATTTTTATTTGATTATTTTTTTGATCAACAATAAATATGGTGTTTTGAGCATCACTAATTATCTGGCCAGGCATAAAGCCCAAATCAAGCTCTGAGCTTGCAAGAGACGCTCCAGTACACAAAATCAGAATTAGCAAAGCTGTAAAAAAGCTTTTTAAAAGACAAACCATCTATATATGTATCTCGACTAGTTAGAAAGGCAGAAGCTTAAATTTACTTAATTTCAGGGGTTATTCTGCGGCTTTAGATCTTTTTAAGAACCTCTTTTTACGAAAGCTACGATTTCGAAAGAGGTTTACTACTAATCTCCAGAACTATTGGCTTTTGCAACACTTGATCAATACAAACACCGATAAATTCCGAACTTAAAATCAATTCTTCAGTTCCAGGGGTATTTGTTCTATAAATATTTTGCACGAATGCCAAGCGCAATTTTGAGCGTCTTTCAAAAATAGTTTTTATTAGAAATTTATCTCCTGGCAAAAGAGATTTATGATATTTAATTTGTGCCTCAATTACTACTAAATCTTTTTTCTCTTGATGATACTGAGCAAAGCTTATACCGAGTGCCTTCAAACATTGATGACGTGCATGCTCTAAATAGTGCAAATAGTTTGCATTATTTACAATACCTTGCAAATCGCATTCATAATCTCTTACTTCAAGTTCAACTCTATGTTGGAACATAAATCAATATTAGCTTGAAACGGCGCCTCACCTTTACTCGAAACAAACAAAAAAGCAATCCAATTTGGTTAACTGGATTGCTTTATTGTCCTCGTAATTAACGAATAGCTAATTAGCGATTTTGAACTTCTTGAGCTTCATTTTTGGATCTATGAAAGATTTGATTGATTTGCTTTGCAAGGTTGAATTTTTCACCTTGAGTTGCAATCTTCATTTCTTCATATCTTTTCATGGCTTCTTGTTTAAATTTAGAAACTTTCTCCTCAGCTTGACCACAAAGTCTAGAACAACTTTCTTGAGCCATTCTCATAGTCTTTTGTGCTTCATTATTAATCTCTTGTCTTAACTCCTGACCAGTTTTTTTAGCTGTTAGTATTCCAGCTAAATAGCCAGCTGCACTACCAAGAACTAAAAGCGAAATTGCTAGAGCCGGATTATCCCTTCTCTCATTATTTTCTTGCATATCTTAATCTCCTTTATAATATTTTTAGCATTTTAATGAGCTTCAATTCTCAAAAAGATGCCTATTATCTATCAATCCCGAGGCTCCAACTTAAAAATCATCTACTTAGTATAGCCAAAAATTAAGAAAAAATAAAGGAACTTGCTAGTTTTTCTCTAGCTGAGAACTCTTCTTCCAGAAAGTCGATGATGCTTCCTGAAACATCTATTCCTGTGACTTGCTCTATGCCCTCAAAACCTGGTGATGAATTGACTTCCATAATTAAGAGTCCACGGTCCGAAGGCAGCATATCCACACCAGCTACTCTCAAACCAACTGCTTGTGCAGCTTTAACAGCAATCATTTGATCTTCAGGACTTAAATGAACTTGCTCTGCTTTACCACCTTGATGTAAGTTAGATCTGAATTCACCTTCTTCACCTTGTCTTTTCATCGCCGCGACAACTTTACCATTAACAACTATGGCGCGAATATCTGATCTATTAGCTTCTTTAACAAATTCCTGAACTAGCAAATTAGTTTTTTGAGAAGAGAATGCATCTATTACTGATTTTGCAGCACTCTTAGTTTCTGCTAGCACCACTCCTAATCCTTGAGTACCTTGCAAAAGCTTAACGACAAGCGGCACTCCACCAATATGCTGTATGAGACTTGTAATTTCATTTTTCTTAGGAAATTTTGCAAATGCTGTTTTTGGAATATCAATATTATTCATAGAAAATAATTGTTGGCTCTTTAATTTATCGCGAGCAATTTCAATTGCATGCGCGCCCGCTGCAGTAATTACTTTTTGCGCTTCAAACTGTCTCACCACCGCAGTTCCAAACATAGTCACCGAAGCGCCAATTCTTGGAATAATCGCATCAATATTTTTAAGCTCTTTACCTTCATAGAAAATAGCTGGATTACCTTTCTCAATCACTAAAGAGCATTTCATATGATTTATAACCAGAACTTCATGTCCCCTTTTGAGTGCAGCTTTCTTCAAGCTTTGAGTTGAATACAAGCTTTGCTTTGTAGATAGAATTACTATTTTCATTAAATTTCCCCTTTAGTTTTTTTAGAAGTTCTGACTTTTTGATTGACCGGTTGCCCAATATTTTGCCTTGAAACGTCCACTATAAAATGGTTCTGCAGTAATTTGCGCCCAAGCAAAATAGGATATTTCATTTTACTTCTATCAGTCAAAGAAAACTCTGTCATAATTTTCTTGCCACCAATCATAATTGGAACATCAATCACATAACGTCTTTCAGTATCACCAAAAGAGTTTTTGATATTCTTGTTTTTAAAAGTTTCGAATTGGAATAATCTCTTCTTGAATTTAGGATGCTTAGGATCTAATAAATTAAAAAACAAATAAATCTTAGAACCAATTTTATTTAAATAGATAGTATGACAATGAATTGATGAAGTATAAGCACCGGTATCAATTTTGGCATCTATATCAACCAAGCCCATACTAGGAAAATCTATTTTTTCCTGCCTGCCAATTAATATTTTTTCTTTGCTTTTAGGCATTGGACCCCGTCGGTTTATAATATTACCGAATTAGGATGTTTCAGTGTTATTAAAAAGAGATTACAAAAACTTAGTACTTATTTTTATTTATTGCTTTGTTTTCCTCTTATTAAGGCTTTCAGCATCCATTAATGGTTTTACTTTCGATGAAGCAGAACAACTCTTTGACAGCCAAGAGTTCTATCTCGGCTATTCCGATCAACCACCTTTATTTAGTTGGATACTCAAAACACTTTCTCTAGTTTTTGGCTTAAACATCCCGCTAATGATGATAACCACTCATAGTTTGATTTTTATTTTCTTTGGAGTTTTTTATCTAATTGCAAGAAAGCTTTGGGATGAAAAACAATCACTAATAATCAGCTCAAGCTTAGTTTTTATATTTCTATATTCCTATGACTATTATCGCTATATGATCCATAGCATTCTCATGACCACTATTGCCGCGATCAGTCTTCTAATCTACTTGAATCTTTTAGAAAAGAAATCTACTCTAAATTACATTTTACTAGGGCTGAGCTTCGCTCTAGGAATGCTTTCCAAATATAATTTTCTGCTGTTTATTGCGATTCTAGTTTTAAGTAGTTTAAGTTTCAAAGAAGGTCGCAAAGTATTTTTTTCATACAAAACTCTTCTTAGCTTAGTTTGCTTTAGTTTAGTATTAGCCCCGCATACTTTATGGCTCATAGATAATGACTTTATAACTCTGAATTATGCGATGGATCGCAGCCAAGCTGGCAGTCCAAACCTCGGAATCATACAGGTTTTAGAAGTATTGTGGCTTGGTTTTTGGAACCACTTACTTTATCTTATAATTTTTCTTTGCTTTTTCTTTAATGCATTATTTTTCAAACGCAATGAGGATAACTCAAAGATTCAACTTTTAAGATGGCTTGCCATCTATAGCATCCTAGTTCCTATCATAATGGTCTTAGCATTAAAGACTGGCAACTTAACTAATCGCTGGCTTGCAACTCTTTACTTCCCTTTCATTTTGGGTCTTTTTACTCTTGTAGATTTTAGTAGACCTGTTGCGAAAGTGGGACTTGAGCAAAAACAGGTCTCTAAAAAAAACTTTTTCAAAAGAGAAAGATTATTTTTGAGCGCAGTGATAATTTTGGTCTTAGTAATTTATGGCATCAAAGCTATAAGTTATTTTCTACCAGATTATTATGGACTTACCTTTGTTCACAATCCCTACAAAGCAGTCTACGGCAAGCTTGAGGAGCGCCTCAAAGATCAGGGGATTATCAAAGACTCAATCACTGAAGTAAAAATTTATTCTTTCCGAGAAATCGGCAACATTGCAGCAATAAAACTTTTTTATCCACAAGCCAAACTTGGGGTTTTAAAGAAAGGCGATAAACTCAATTTAGAACAGAAAGCGATTTTGATTTGGAACCCTGATAAATTCAAACCTAAAGCTATTAAACATGAACTAGCTAAACAAAAGCTTCATTACAAAAATTTATTTACTCTGAAAGCAAAATATCTGCATTCACAGAAAGATATTTTTTATAGAATTAAGGTAATCGAAATTTATTAAACTTATTCTAGAACCTTTTCAAAAGCTCCCAGATGCTAGGCTTGCGAGTTTTTTAGGGAGCGGAGTTTACTATACGTAAATGAGCGACCAAAAAATGAGCGTAACGACGCAGATGGGAATTTTGAGAAGGTTCTAGCCGAAACGGCCTTGAACTATCCAACGTTGTATATGCTTAATATCAACACCAGTCTTAGAAGCCAATTCTTCAGGAAGAAGTTTTTGACCAAACTTCATTGTGGATTTGACTTTCTGATACATTTCTTCGTCTTTATCCCAACAATCGCTACAGACTCCAGAAGCTGTAGGCATACTCATTAAACTTCCACACATCGCACATTGCGACAGTTTTTTATTATCTCTTAGCACGGACATATTTCTCCAAAAGGGTTACTATTAAAAGATATACCCTACTTAATTAGCAGATTAACACGAGACTTTAATTTTGGGTGAAATGCCCGAAAATTAAGCAAAATCAACGTTTTTGACTGCTTCTTCAGCCTGATAATCCGCTTTTTGGATCCAACTTCCAGCAATCATTGCCAAGAGGCTTACAGTAAAACCTACTACAATCGCTGGCATTTCTACACCAAAAATATTACAACCAAAAATTTTCACTAAAAGCCAAGAGCTAATTCCAGTAAATATAGAAAGTAATGCTCCAAGGCCAGAAGATTGTTTAAACCACATTCCAGCAATAAACGGAACTACTACTGAAACTAAATTGATCCCAGAAGCCTCGCCTACTAGATGATAAATATCCTGATTTACATTTGCAACTAACACAGAAATTACCGTGATGATGATAACTGAAATTCTCAATATCGCAAGAAAATCTTTTTCAGAAACATTTGTTAACCTTGGTTTGATAATGTTCTCTGCAAGAGTTGTAGATGGAGCAAGAATCGCACCACTAGCAGTACTCATAACTGCAGAGAGTAGAGCACCAAAGAAAAGTATTTGAATGAAAACATGCGTGTGTTGAAGTACCGCATTAACTAAAACCATCTGTCCATTCATGCTTGCAATTTCTGGATATAAGTACTTAACGATGATTACATTGATTAATGGCAGCATACCAATAGTTAGGTACATGAAACCACCAATTAGTGCACCTCTTGAAGCAGTCTTAGCAGAGTCAGCAGCCATAACCCTTTGGAAAATATCTGGTTGAATAATAGAACCTAAACCAACAATCATCCATGCTGCAGAATAATCTATAACACTCTGTGGGTCAGGGTTAGGAAAGAAGTTAAAAAATCCACTTGGATAGGATTGTATAACTGGCATGATATCTCCACCAGCTTTCATTAATAAAGTAACAAATAAAGCCAGCAAGCCTATAATGATGGCAATACTTTGTATGAAGTCGGTAATAGATACTGCCCACATACCACCAGTGTAGGTATAGAAGAAAGTAATCGCAGCTACTACCCAGATTCCAACTTGCAGATCAAGACCACTAATCACCTGGAGCACAATTGCAAATGCAACCAACTGAGCAGCTATCCAACCAAAGTAAGAAAAGATCATAAAGGCACTCGCGATCAATTCAACTTTCGGGCCGTAACGCTTACGGAAAAAATCTCCCATTGTAAGCAAATTCATATTATAAAGACTACGAGCGAAGAAAAAACCTACCAAAAGCAGACAGAGTGCGGCACCAAAGGGCTCTTCAATAATACCCAAGACACCATGATCAAGAATCTCAGCCGAAGCCCCAATTATCGTTTCTGAACCAAACCATGTTGCAAAGAAGGCTGCAGAAGTAATGAAAATTGGCATCTTCTTGCTTGCAACGGCAAAATCTTTTGCCGTTTTTACAAAACGCGAAAAATATACTCCGATTAAAAGAGTAATTAAGATATAAAGACCAACAAATCCTAAAAGCACAAAGTTATTTTATACTGTTTAACCTTTATCTGAAAACTATCCCTCTCTTACTATATAATTAAGATTAAATTAGAGATTAATTAAACTATGCCTAACCTTTCTAGTACAATCAGGCTCTTTGTTCTAATTAGTAGCCTCACGGCTCTAACAATGATTGTAGGACAATCTCTGGCAGGCACTGACGGGCTTATATTTGCGCTTTTCTTCTCAATTATTATTCAAGGTATAACTTATTGGAATTCGGGCAAAATTGCCCTTTCGATGAACAGTGCTGAAGAAATAAACGAGCAGGATTATCCACAATTATTTTCAATCACGCGCAAGCTTGTCAATCGGGCTAATTTACCGCTGCCAGAACTCTATATAACTCCTGAAGCGATACCTAATGCTTTTGCTACTGGAAGAGATGTTCATCATTCCGCCATAGCAGTTACTAGAGGTTTACTTGAATTTTTAACTCCCGAAGAATTAGAAGCTGTTATTGCACATGAATTAGGACATATCAAAAATAAAGATGTATTTCTTTCAACTATAGCTGTAGTAATGGCTGGCACAATTTCTTCAATTGCACAAGTTGCTTATATATTTGGTAGCTTGAATCGCGGCAGAGATGAAAATGGGCAAAATTCTAATCCAATAGTAATGCTAATTATGGTGATACTGGCACCTCTTTTAGCTCTCATTATCCAATTAGCTATATCTAGATCTCGTGAATATAGAGCTGATCAAACTGCAATTGATATGACTTTTAATCCAAACGGCTTAGTAAATGCTTTACAAAAAATTCATGAAATTTCACAAAAGCAACAAGCTCAAACTTTACGCCCAGCTTTTGCTTCACTTTATACGGTAAATCCTTTCACCGGAGACTTCCTTGTGGAAATGATGAGCACTCATCCTCCTATAGAAAGAAGGATTGAGAGAATTTATAGCAGAACCACTAACTAACAACAACTCTTTAAAAATACCCGTAGAAATTTTTTCTATCTTCTGATGTGATAACTATTAATTTTTTATGGTTATCAGGCAGTTTCTTATACTCAGAATTACGAATTATAAAATATGCTTTTTCTTTGTTATCAATCTTCTGTGTAAATTCTTTTAACTTAATTAAATGAATTTCCCTTTTTGCTGAGAACACTGCTACAGGAGATTCAAAGCCAATACTGTAGATCTTTTCAGAAACTGGAACTGTCGTAGCAAATCCAATAAGCGTATATTGTTTTTTATTATTAACCATAGGAAAAATAAATGCCGCAGCAAGAAAATAAAGCAGAAAGGCGATACTAAGCACAGTAAAAAAGATTTTTTTAAGATCAGTTAAAGCCAACGCCGCAATCAATGACAGAGGTAAATAAACTGGCAAAATATAATTAATCAATTTTACTTTTGCGATTGAATAAAAAATAAAAAAGCACAAAAACCAAATCAAGGCATAAATTAGCAAATCCTTTTTTATGTCATTTCGTGCAAGCTGAGATTTGAGACTGGATAAGGCTTTGGGTAAGGCTAAAGTCCATGGCATAAACCCAACTAAAACAACGGGTAAATAGAACCACCACGGTGAGGCTTTATGAACTTTAACTGAACTAAAAAAACGATTGAAGTTTTCTTCTAAAAAAAATGCTTTAGTAAAATCTCCAGCGCTTTCTATATGCGCAGCGATATACCAAGGAGCAGCAATAAGCACAACGATTAATATAGACAAAAGTATTTGCAAATAAAATCTTTTAATAAAGCTAAGTAGTTTTTTGGAAACAATTAAAAAAGTTACTACTATCAAACCCGGCAATAATATAGCGATAGGACCTTTGGTTAGAACCCCTCCAGCAATAGCTATTGCTGTTATATATAGAAACAATGATTGCTTTTTAATTGATTCTTTAAAAAGATTCTTTTCATAAAAAATAAAAAAACAAATTAAAGCAGTACTGATAAAAAAGTTTAAGGTCATATCAGTGATAGACATTCGCGCCAAAATAAAAAATTCCAAGCTAGTCGCTAGTATTAAAGAACTATATAGAGCAAACCTAGAATTACTAAATGAATTATCATCAATTCGTTTTGTAAAAAAGTAATTTACTAAGAGTAAGGCGATTGCAAGTAAAGCTGAAGGTAAACGCGCTGCAAATTCATTAACCCCAAAAGCTTTAAAGGAAAGGACTTCAAGCAAATAAAAAAGGATTGGTTTTTCATAACGTGGGACATAATTAAAATAAGGAATTACATATGAATTCCTTTCAATCATTTCTCGCGCCGCTTCTGCGTAATATGGTTCATCCTTATCAAAAAGAGGATAGCTCCCTAAAAAAGCTAAATAAAGTACCGCAGCAAACAGAAAGATAAACCAATAATTTTTTATACGCATTAATTTTCAGAAGTGGAATTGGAGATGTACCATGAAGCTCATATCATTGTCTTTCGAATTTCTAGCAATAGGATTATTGTCATTGAATCTTGCAGTATAAGCAAAAAGTAAGTTCGTATAGTTATTAATTACTCTTCTATAAGTAGTCGTTAAAGCCACAGAATGATCTTGATTAGCTATATATGGAGTATCAAAGTACCCTCCCCACAATGTAATTGCGTCTTTGGGAGTTACTCTATAAGTAGCTCCTAGCCTTGCTTCATTGGCACTAAAATTATCGCCACCTGAGTTACCATACAAAACACCATATCTTGCATAATAACTAAGCTTCTTATACTTAGCTGTGTACATTGAATAAATCAAATGAGAATTTTTATTACTATTAGGAAGTCTAAAAACCGAATCATTGGCATATAAATACCCCGCCATGATTTTTGAAGGGTGATTAGTACCAGCATTAAACTCTTTACTCAACTCTGAAATTCCATAAAAATTACCTGCAAAGTTATTCATACGCGCAACTGCAAAAGCTTGTCTAAAATCAATGTTGTATTTATTCTTAGCTCCAAAAACAAAACCATAAGAACCCGTAGCATCACGACTTAAAGACTGTCTTTGGTCTTCATCACGGAATTCATTAATGCCACTAAAAATATTTAAAGTATTAACCTGAGCACTTGCAAACCTTCTCTCGCCAATGTCTTGAGGATCAGTAGAGTACTCATCTTTATTGAAATACCTTCTATTAGCAAACTTACCGAACACAAAGAAACTATCTGTAGATCTTTTTTTATCTATAAAATCTTTTCTATAAAAAAGTTCAGGCAAATCAATTATCGGATCTTCCATAAAAGTATTTATTCTGTCATCATAGAAGCCAAGACCAGATATTCTTGAAGTTACAGCTCCTAAGCGCTTATCCTTCACCGTAGTTTCAACTCTATAATCTAAGTAGCCAGTATAAGTTCTTGTAGCTCCCGCGAAACCTTCGTTAAATATGTTACTCAGAGTAGCATCACCATTCATAGTGAGCGTATCCAGCACATCACCATTAATACTCTCTAGTAGATTTATCGTGAAAGCGTTAACTGGATCAATCGTTATTACCAATAAAATTAGTACCAGGAAAGCTAAAGACCAAAAGTTCTTATTCATCTTGCAAAACCAATTTTTAACTAAAACTGATTATAGATCTTTATTCAACTTAATGAAATAAGCATTTCCACATATGTAATAAATAAATCATTTTTGCTAAAATCATAAGAATGATCGAATCTTACGCAAAAATTTTAGCTGGAGTGAAGAAATTTCACGAATTTGACTATAAAATTAACAAACCTTTATTTGAATACTACAAAGATAAACAAAACCCTAAAATACTTTTTATAACTTGTTCTGATTCTAGAATTAATCCAAATCTAATGACACAAAGCAATCCTGGTGAGCTTTTCATAATAAGGAATGCGGGAAATATTGTTCCAGATGTAGATGCTGCAAAAGCTAGTGGTGAGCTTGCCACTATTGAATACGCTTTAAGAGTTTTAAAAATAGAGAATATCATTGTCTGTGGTCACAGTAATTGTGGTGCTTTAAGCGCCTTAATTAATAATTCAGCAAACGAGTTCAAATTAGAATATATTGAGCATTGGCTTAAAAATATACAAATAGTCAAAGAGCATGCTTTGCATGATCACACAGATTGTAATGAAAATTCTATGCAGCTCTATTGCACACAGGAGAATATAAAATTGCAACTCGATAATTTACTTAAACTTCCATTTGTTAAAGAAAAAGTAGAGGCAGGGCATCTCTTCTTACATGGTTGGTATTACGATATTGGTAGTGGTGATATTCAAGAGCTGGATTCAGCAACTGGTAAATTTAATTCCTTATAGAGAAAGAGCTTATTCGCGCAGGCTTACAAATAAAAAAAGGCTGTAATGAAAATCATTACAGCCTCCCAAGGATATCGGTATCCTGCGGGTACCGATTCTGGAGAAACTAAATCTTACTTAGATTTGCAAGAATCTTTATGCTTTGCTTGGAAGTGAGCTCTTAACTCATCTTTATCAACAAAGCCATCTTTGTTTTTGTCCTGCTCTTTGAACATTTTAGTTGAATGATCAACCATCTCTCCTTGAGTTAACTTGCCATCTTTATTAGCATCTATATAACCAAAGTATTTATCCTTATGATCTTTACCATCTTTATGACAAGCTTTAGTTTCAATTGCCAAAGCATTCAAAACAATTAAAACCAAGAACGATATTGTTAATTTTTTCATATAATCTCCTTTAAAAAATTTATCTATCTCTTTAACGACTCCTGAGAAAAAAACCTTCGAAAGTTCTTCACAAGATTTTAGAGCCTCTGTGAAAAGCTCTTAATGTTTACGACTACGATGCCCTTCCCTTGCGAATTTCTCCAAGGCACGAGCTAAAGTAATTCTATCTTTTTGTGGCATTTGGGAAGCAAGATCTTCTATAATTCCAGCGAAAGCATCCATACGACTACGGTGTAACCCTCTTAAGATATCGAGTTTTTCTCTATAAAGCTGTTTATCAAACTCCTGGGCTGTGAGTACCGCAAGCACATCTTCTCTAGCTTTTTTAACTTCTAAAGAAAATTCTTTATCACTACTCTTGAAATTTTTTATTTTTTCTTGAAATAAAATTTTTGAAGATGGTGAAAATTTATCTTCGAATTTTTTGTAACAAAAACCTTTGCGAGATTCAAAGCGCAACATTTTCGAGACATCACCAACTATAAATCCAAGTAAAAAGATATTAACTAGGATAGATATTGCAAAAACGATTTTTATATTTTTATTCATAACAAACTCTCCTCATGATAAAGCAACTCAGCATAAGGTAAATAATCAAAATTAGAGAGAATCACAGAATTGATAAAGCCTAATGCCAGTCCCACAAGCAAAACACCAGAAAAAGCATAAGTATATCTAACTGAAATTAAGCTAGAAAGAGCTTCCTGTATAAAGCCCATGATACTCATAGATTGAATCACTTGTTGATTAGCACCTCTAGCTACAAAACTAATTATGCGTTCTTCCAAACCTCTTGATACCGGCACCGAAGCTCTGAGTTCAAGGAAAGCATTTAAATCCTTATCGTGAAACTTCATAACTATTCTCCTTATTTTTCATACCAATTTTTAATTTTTCTTTTGCACGCATTAATAGCGACTGCAAAGCTTTTAAATTTAAATTCATAACTTCCGCAGCTTCTTTATTACTAAGATCTTCGTAGAAACAAAGATTTACAGCAATGCGCTGATTTTGCGGAAGTGCTTTTAAAAGTTTTTCTAGATCTGCTTGTTTTAAACGTAAATCCAAATCTGCCTCTAAGTTAATTGTTGATTGAAGATCAAAGTTTTCAGGAATTTGATTGATTTTTTTCTTACGCAAGCGATCTACACAAGCATTAATCACCACACGATAGAACCAAGTTAGGAATTCAGCATTTTTATTACTCTGCCATTTCTCTGGTTGCTCCCATAATTTCACAAAAGATTCTTGGACCACGTCTTCGGCTTCAGCTTGATTGCCAAGCATTCTAAATGCAAGTGAGTATAATTTAGTAGTATATTTTTTTACCAAAATTTCAAATGCCTTATGACTACGTTCAGTTTTAATTAGCGCAACAAGATCAGCATCACTAACAATGGCAAAATCATTTATTATGGGCGAACTTGGCATAGTGAGGGATTCTATTTATTATACGAACTACTAAGCAAAAACCTTCTAATAAAAAATTAAGCCTATTTGAAAAGCTCCCAGATGCTAGGCTTGCGAGTCCCCGAGGAGCCGGAGTTGACTAGTCGTCAATGAGGACGACGAGGGGTGAGCGTAACGACGCAGATGGGACTTTGCGAACAGGCTTAGAGCATTGAAGAACCCATGGCTTTATTTAGTTTCATAGCTGTATTAATAATGCCAACCAGTGAGTAGGTTTGCGGATAATTACCCCAAAGCTCGCCGGTAACAGGATCTATGTCTTCTGATAGAAGCCCTACATGATTTCTTCTTAAGAGTAGATTATCATAAAGGCGCTTGGCTTCAGCCACCTCGCCGATTTCAATAAGGCTATCTATATACCAAAAAGTACAAATACTAAAACTAACTTCAGGGTAACCAAAGTCATCTTTATTTACATAACGATAAACGTAGTCATCTTTACGCAGAATCTTTCCGTACTGCTCAACTGTAGAAATAAATTTTGGATCTTTAGGATCAATAATGCCCAAAGTTGCCATCAGTAAATTTGAAGCATCGGCATTGGTGTCATTGAAACGTTGAGTGAACATTTGTTTCTCTTCATTCCAAGCTTCTTTTAAAATTCTTGTTTTCATTGCATCAGCTTTATCAAGCCAGGCAGTAGCCAGATCTCTATAACCTAGATGTGCAGCTACTTCTGAGCCTTTACAAGCAGCAGCCCAGCAGAATATCTGTGTGAAAGTATGAACTCCACCTTCTGATCTAAACTCCCAGAGACCAGCATCATTGCGACCAAAGAGACTAATTGATTTCTCAACCAAATGTTTAAAGTCAACAAATAATTTATCCAAATCATAAGTAATTAATCTACGATCAAAAAATATTGGTGCAAGGCATAGAACCATCTCACCATAAAGGTCGTATTGACAGTGAGTATAAGCATCGTTACCAATTCTCACAGGCTTATTGCCTTCAAATCCAGCAAGATGATCTAATTCAATTTCAAACAAATCCTTCTCTCCAGAGATACCATAAAGTGGTTGTAAAAACTCACGCCCTAAATTTGCATAAATTATATTTGAAAGGTATGAAACAAATTTTTCTTTCTCTTCGAAATGACCTAAGTCATGTAAAGCTTTGATAGTAAAGAATGCATCTCTAAACCAGCAATACCGATAATCCCAATTTCTCCCCGAGCCATCAGATTCAGGAATAGAAGTAGTGCAAGAAGCAATAACAGCACCGGTGTCATTAAAACAATGTAACTTCAAAGCAAGGGCTGCTCTAATAACTTCATCTTGGTAAAGAAATGGAATTCGTGTTCGCTTTACCCACTCGATCCAATAATCCTTTGTTTTATCGTAGAAATCTTCATATGTTTCTTTCAATGGAGCTTCAAGAAACTCACCATAAGAAAGTACACAATAAATATTACACTCTAATTTAAAAGCTTTCCTCTCAAGAACATAGGACAAAGGTGCATTGGTAGAGAGTCTCAAATCATCATCATAATTAATATGATTACTACCCAGCTTAACCTTTGGACTTATTCGTGCATAATCAAGCTTAGGATCACAATCAATGATCACTCTAGGAGTACCTTCAATACAACGTATTTTTCGATAGATAGCTATTGGCTTGAAATATCTTTCAAATAATTTGAATCGAGGAATAAAATCAATAACTTCAAACCTCCCTTCATCAGGGCAAGTAAATTGAGTAACTAATATATTTGTATTTCGTAAATAAAACTGTTTACTAGTTGCAGCCTTATTCTCTGGCCGTATACTAAAATGCCCTCCATGATTTACGTCTAATATTTTGGCAAAAACAGAGGGGCTATCAAATCTGGGGAAACATGACCAATCAATACTGGCATTAGGATCTACTAATGCAACGATCTGACAATTTCCAATTACACCATAGTCGAGCTTAGCCACCAAATTAATTATAATCTGCCCTTCAATTTTTCAGGTTCGTTATAATGATTAGAACTAAAATCTTATGACACAAAAATTAATCATTGCAACTAATCGTGCTCCAGTTACAAACATCTATCAAGGTCCCAAGAAGCTCACCATTGGCGGGCTTGTATCAGCGATGCATGGTATCGCAGTGGAGAGAGAAGCCATATGGATTTTTGCTAGTGACGATAATATATCAAATAGTTACGAATCACCCAAAGCTCTCGGTTATACATTAAAGCCTGTCAACATTAGTAAAAAAGACTACAAATTCTATTATGAGGGTTATTCCAATTCTTTAATCTGGCCACTCTTTCATTATTTCCCCAGCAAATGCTTATTCGATGAAGAGAACTGGACAAGCTATAAAAAAGTAAACGAAACTATTACCAACAAGATCGCTCAATCAGCCCTAGAAAACCCCGATGCAAGCATTTGGATTCATGACTATCATCTACTACTTGCCGCCAATTTATTACGACAGCAGGGAGTAAAGAATAAGATTAGCTTCTTTCTACACATACCCTTTCCCACTTTTGAAATTTTCAGATTACTGCCACAAAGAGAAGAGATATTGAGATCACTTCTTGCAAACGATTTAATTGGATTTCACACTAAAAACTACGTAACAAATTTTTTTCGCTGCGTTAGAAACTTTATTCGCGAAGCAACTCTAAACGAACCTGCTGGCTACATCGAATACCAAAATCATAGAACTTATATAAAAGATTTTCCTATTTCTATAGATGCAAAAGCCATTCAAAAACTGGTTCACAGAAGCAACAAACGACCACATTTAAATCAACACAGTAAAGTATTTGATAAGGATCTTAAAATCGGCTTAGGAGTAGATAGGCTGGACTATACCAAAGGTATATATGAAAGACTTCAAGCCATTGATTATTTTTTCAAGAAGAATCCAAAATACAGACACCAAATGACTTTCATTCAAATTGCAGTACCCAGCCGAGGAGAAGTACCAGATTATCAGACTTACAAATTTAATTGTGAACAATTAATCAGCAGCATAAATGGACAGTATGGAAATTTAGACTGGCAACCGATTCTTTATATCAACAAATCAATTCCATTTGAGCAATTAGTTGAATATTACAAATTAGCAGACTTTGCTTTAATAACACCATTAAGAGATGGTATGAATCTCGTGGCAAAAGAATTCATAATTGCACGAAAAACCAATGCAGCTTTGATTTTGAGTGAAATGGCAGGAGCTGCTGAAGAGTTTAAACAAGTTGCAACTGTTAATCCTTATCACAAGCAACAGATTGCCAATATGATTAAATATTGCCTGGAACATCCAGGCTATCAAAAACAAAGCCTTGATGATTATGAGATATATCTTCATAACAACTCTGTGCAGAAATGGGCTTATGATTTCATCACGACACTTGAAAAGTCTTGTGAACAATTGAGCTTAGTCTAATTATTTAGAGTATTACTAATAATAGCAGTAAAGATACCAGTCATAACGCCCAAAGTAGCTAAATTAAAGGCTTTTAGAGCGAAGTGACCAACTTGAAACCATCTATTGGTTGGCACAAAAATCAAATCACCTTCTTGCAAAACATAAACATCTTCACCCACACCGGTTCCTGGTTCATAAGCTTGAAAAACTTCTTTAGGGAAATTTATAAAATACGAAACCCGGGTACCGTCAACTCTTTGTCTCACTAAAGTAACTTCCGATTTCTTAGCATCATTTGTAAATCCCCCAGCTTTAGCAATAGCATCATATACAGTCTTAATGTTGTTATGAGTATAGCTACCAGGATTTCTAACTTCACCCAAAACAGAAATATTATCAGGCAATCTAAAAATCAGAACTTCTGCTTTAAAAGCTTCTCCTGTAACTTCTTCAATAAGTTTTTTCAGATCTAAACTAGTTTTATTAAAGACTTCAACTTCGCCGACTCCAGGAATAATCATTTTGCCGTTTGGGAAAATTTGCAGTCGTGTGTAGGTATTTTGTTTGCCATCTGGATAAGTGTAAATAAAAGTGATCTCATCTTCTTTCTGTATTCTATAGCTATCTAGTTTATTAGAAGAGAAATAAGTAATATCAATATTACTTGTAGAACCCTTTACTTTAGCAGCACCTACAGGATTTATAAAAATCAAAAACAAAACTGATATATAAATAAAAGTTCTCTTCATATCTAATTATTCTAAATTAAAATTAGCTCGCAGATGTTGAATCGTTACCCTTGCTAATTTATCACCTACGGTAAACTCCTCATTAATTACCAAATCAGCTCCTGCTTGTTCAAAATCAGGTTTATAAGCCTGGTATCTTGATCTAACTATAATAAATGAACCTGGTGCTAAACGCCTAATATTATCGATAGCTTTAATTACAGCATCAAGACTTGGAATTGTTACAACAACAAGCTTTGCATTATCAAGCCCAAAATGCTGCAGAACTTCTATTTGCCTTACATCACCTATATAAGATTTCAAACCCATTGATTCAGCTTCCATAATAGATTCTTTATTTAGATCAATTATTACTGGTTTCACTTTACGCTCTTTAAGTCTTCTTGCAACTTCTAAACCAGCGGGACCAAAGCCTAGAACAAAAATTTCATCCGCTGATTGCTCTTTAGCTGTGCCTACAGACTTAGAACCTAAGTCCGGCCCGCCAAAGATTCTCTGTACCTTCAACCCCAATAATGGCGCTATTTTGATCAAGAATGGTGCTATCAATAAACTGGAGATAGTAACAGAAAGAATTAACTGATACGTATCAGGACCGATTAAATTAGCCTCTGAAGCAAGACTGCCAAGAACAAAAGCAAACTCTCCTACTTGTGAAACACATAAAGCGGTGGTCACTGCAATTGCAATTGTATTTTGGCAGAATATAAAAATCAAAGTATTTAAAATAGTTTTGAAAAGCAGAATAAACAAGGTAGCCAGAAACACTAGAAGAAAATTATCCATAATCCAAGTAGGATCAGCCAGCATACCAACTGCACCAAAGAACAAAGTGAGAAGAATAACTTTCAGCGAAGAAATATCTGCTCTTATTTGCATGGAGAAAGGTGAGTTACCTAAGAACATACCAGCGACAAAGGCTCCAATTGCAGGCGATATACCGATCTGATGAGCCAACCATGCTGAGCCAATTCCAGTAATAACCGTTAGCAGCATCGCCATTTCACGGTTATGTTCCATAACAAAGAAACCTAAAGCTTTTAGAGCAAGTTTGTCTAAAACAACAAATAAAATCAAAAAGAGCATTAAAATTCCAGCCAAGGTATACCAAATGTCATTGATATTAAAACTAGCTTGGTTACCAGCAGCAATCAAAGAAACAATTATAGAGAAAGGTACTACTGCAAGATCTTGGATTAAGAGTAAGGCGATTGAATTTCTACCATAGGCACTATCAATCTCGGTAAGATCTTGAAGAGTTCTAAGTACAATTGCAGTACTACTAAGTGTGAGCATAAGACCCATGATCACTACTATCTTCAAGTCAAAACCACTCAGCAAGCCCAGTCCAATAATTAACAAAGGTGTTAACAATACTTGCAAGAAACCAGCTTTAATATGACTGGACTTAAATCGCTTCATTTCAGTCCAAGAGAATTCAAGACCTAAACTAAAAAGTAATAAAGAGACACCAAGCTCAGCAATAGCTTCAATTTCAGTTGTTGATTTAATTAAATTTAAACTGCCTGGACCATCAAGAAATACTCCAGCAAGTAAATATCCAACAATTGGACTCATGCCTAATCTAATTGCAATACTGCCAAACAGCAAACAAGCAAGTAGGAGAATTCCTATATCAGAGATTAATGACCAAAAATCCATTTTAAATAAGTTGCATAGGAATAATTATCCCCTACTCAATTATACTAGACCTCACTGTATGTCATTGCGCAGCAGCTCTTCGCAAACGGTCATTTATTGCCACACCTATACCTTCATCAGGAATAGACATTACCGCTATACCTGAGACATTCATAGCATCAAGCTCATGCAAATATTTAAAAAGATTTGCTGCAGCTTCTTGGAGATTTCCTCCTGGGCTTAAATTTTTTATAAAAGAAAATCCTTGTGGAATATTTTCAGAACCAAAGGCTAAGAGGGCTTCGTTGGGTTGAGGATTGTTAGTGGTTAGGCGGAGTCGCACATTAGGTGAGTAATGTTTTTCCATCATACCCGGAGATTTTAGGGAGTTACCATCCTGAGGAGCCAGCGGGCGTGAGGATCCAGGCGTCTTGCAATCTGGATCCTTACGCCCGCCATGCGGGCTCAGGATGACGGCAATGATTTCCTCTTCAGTAATTACTCCAGCACGCAAAATAACTGGAGTATCCATAGTTAAATCAATTACCGTAGACTCCAAACCTACTTCACACTCTCCACCATCTAAAATATAATCAAGCTTTTTGCCAAGTGAGTTTAGTACATGCTCTGCGCTAACTGGACTTAGCTTCGTAGAAGGATTTGCACTTGGAGCTACAACAGGAATATCTAATTTCTCTAGAAGTCCCATGGCTACTGGATGTGCAGGCACGCGGACAGCAGCACAATCCAAACCTGCTGTAGCTAAACTACTAATGCGTGAATTTTTAGATTTAGGCAAAATCATTGTAAGTGGACCTGGCCAGAATTTTTCAGCAAGCTTATAAGCAAGCTCATTAGGAATTACATCCTTCCAAGCTTTCTCTGCAGAGCTGTAATGAGAAATTAAAGGATTAAAACTTGGGCGATTTTTTATCGCATAAATTTTTGCAACCGCTTCTTCATTACTGGCATCTGCGCCAAGACCATAAACAGTCTCAGTCGGGAAAGCTACGACTTCACCTTGACTTAGAAGCTTTGCAAGCTTAGCTAAATTTTCTTCAGAAGCTGTAAGTAACTTAGACATCTAGAAAAAGCTTACTACTTTTTTTTAGGGCTGAATTTTTTTGCACCATCAGCACTCTTAGCCGCAGGTCTTTCAGGTCTCTTGCTTGGAGCTCTTGCTGCTTGATTACCAAAGCTTGATCTTCCAGAAGAACTACTTTTGCTTGAACTTCTGCCTTCGCTTCTTTCAGATCTACCGCCAGATCTCTCTGAGCTTCTACTACTAAAACTTTTATCAGAGGTTCTACCCGCTGAGCTTCTAGGCTCGCTTCTCTCAGAACTTCTAGATGATCTGCCTTCGCCGCCAGATGAACTTCTACTTGAAGAACTTCTTTCTGAGCTTCTTTCTGAGCTTCTTTCCGATCTGCCACCAGAGCTTCTGCCGCTATAGCTTCTATCTCCAGAAGAACTTCTGCCTTCAGATGATCTACCACCACCGAAACTTCTACCGCCGCCAGAGCTTCTGCCACCTGAACTTCTACCGCCTCTATATTCTTCAGGGCTGAAGTCAACTCTTGAATCGAAACTAGCACCTTCTTTACTTAGAACTAATTTCAGAAGTATTGCAGGTATTTGCTCTGCAGGACAATCCATTTCAAGATCTTGGAGCATTTTTTCATATTTTTTGTATGACTTGCCAATCTTAATATCTTTCTCTAACAATTCTTTCAATGTCTCTAATGATGCACCTTCTAGATCTTCTGCCTCAGGGATCTTTGCAGGTTCAATTTTAAGGTTATTGATTCTTGCAATACGCTTCATGTGATCAACTTCTTTACCAACCACGAAAGAGAATGCCTTACCAGCTTTACCAGCACGACCAGTTCTACCAATACGGTGAATATAGTCTTGATCAAATCTTGGAAGATCAAAATTGAATACTGCTTCGATATCATTAACATCAATACCTCTAGCAGCGATGTCAGTTGCAACTAAAAATCTAACTTTTTCTTTACGGAAATTCTGCATAACTGAATCACGCATTCTTTGTTCCATATCGCCGTGTAAACCAGCTGAACTGAAACCTTTAGAGTTTAGAGTACTAACGAGCTCATCAACTTTTGATTTCATATTACAGAAAATCAAAGCTGATTGAAGTTTATGAAAAGCAACTAAACGCTTTACCGCTTCTACTTTACTTTTGTTATTAATTTCAAAATAGAACTGATCGATTTGTGCACTTTGCTCTGTAGTAGAAGTCACATTAATATGTTCTGGATGCTTTTGGTATTTTTGCATCAACTTAGAAATGTCCTTAGATACAGTCGCTGAGAACATTATAGTCTGTCTAGTTTTTGGAGTTTCCTTGAGAATTGTTTCCATATCATCTCTAAAACCCATGTTCAACATTTGATCAGCTTCATCAAGCACCACGAAAGCAACTTCACTTAGATCAAGAGATTTACGATCCATATGATCCATAATTCTTCCTGGTGTGCCCACAACGATTTGTGCACCTTGTTTCAGAGCTTTAAGTTGGATACTAATATTCTGACCACCATATATAGGAACAACAGAAATATCTTGTTGATGTTTTACCAAAGCTGCATATTGATCTGCAACTTGCACAACTAATTCTCTAGTTGGACAAAGAACTAAAACTTGCAGACCTTCTACATCTGGATCAAGTTTCTCAATAGTAGGAATTGCAAAAGCAAGTGTCTTACCAGTACCAGTTCCTGCCTGCCCAATAATGTCCTTGCCTTCTAATAAAACTGGGATGGTTTTTCCCTGAATTTCAGTTGGAGTAGTAAACCCCATGTCTTTAATGCTCTTTAATAAAGAGTCCGATAAATTTAAATCTACGAATTTAGTCAAAATAATTGTTGCCTTTTTTTAATGCTCAGCAACTTACGCGCTGGCTACCCACGAAGCAAACTTGGGAGCCCGCCTCTAACACCTATAAAGCTAGCAGGAGAAAGATTAAATTTGCTTAAAGTTAATCTTTTTTCCGGTATTCGTCTTAACATAATTCAAAGTAGCTCAGAGCCTATTCGAAAAGCTTTATGTATTGCCCATATCCTTCCTGTTTTAACTTAGTTACAGGAATAAATCTGAGCGATGCCGAGTTTATACAATAGCGCTGACCACTAGGTTTGGGACCATCATCAAAGACATGTCCTAAATGTGAATTGCCTGATTTGGATTTCACTTCAGTTCTCAGCATGCCATGGCTTATGTCTTTAGTACTAACTACCGCAGCAGGATCTAAAGGTTGAGTAAAAGAAGGCCAGCCGGTACCTGAATCAAATTTATCCTTAGAACTAAAAAGCGCTTCTCCAGTTACTACATCTACATAAATACCGGGCTCTTTGTTATTCCAGTATTCATTTCTAAAAGCAGGTTCAGTGCCGCACTCCTGGGTCACATGATATTGCAAATCAGTAAGTTTATTTTTCAAATCAGGCTTTGTCTTTGCATCCGCTTCAGAAAAACCAAACTTATCAAGCAGCTTACCCCAAGTCTTCTGCACAAATGGTTCTCTACCTGAACCAGAACGATAACTCTTATAATGTTGTGGATTTTTTTGGTAATAGTCTTGATGATAATCTTCTGCTGGATAAAATTCTTCTGCCGGCAAAACTTCAACTACTATTGGCTTATTAAATACCTTAGACTCATCAAGCTCTTTAAGAATTTTTTCTGCGGTAATTTTCTGCTCAGCAGTATGATAAAAAATTGCTGGCTTGTATTGATCACCTCTATCTGCAAACTGTCCTTTAGGATCAGTTGGGTCAATCTCTTTGAGGAAGGTGTCTAGAAGTTTCTCATAGCTTGTTTGCTCTGGATCAAAATTAATCTGAATGGCTTCATAGTGACCAGTATCACCTTCTGAAACTTCCTCATAATTAGCTCTAGCAGCATCGCCGCCAATATAACCAGAGGTCACGCTCACAACTCCAGGCAGTTTAGCAAACCTACTTTCAACACACCAGAAACAACCACCAGCAAAAGTTGCAAGATTAGTTGCAGGAATATTAGAGTCAGTATTTTTTTTAAAATTCATAATTAGCACAATGGCAATGGCAGTAATTACAAATGCTAAAAGCCATTGCCTCATGATTAGTAATTATAGCGTCCCGTGCGCAGGGGGATTGCTTCGCTTACGCTCGCAATGACACGTCGTTTAACTCCTCGCAATGACGCCGCTTGTTTTTCTTCGGAATAAAAATAAAAAAAGCCTCACATTTCTGCGAGGCTTTTTCGTTTATGCAAATTTATACTCTTAGAGTTTACCACCAGGAGCTAAAACTGTACCAGTAATTTTTCTAGTTTTAGGCGTACCGACAGTAAATTTTCCATAATAGGTTTCATCTCCATCTTGGAATACTATTGTGTAAACTCCATCTGCAAGAGGTTTTTTAGGTTTAGTGAAAGATACAATCTGTCCACTAGTACCTTCTTGAACCACTCCCTTAACAGGGATTGCCGATTTCAAAGTTACAGCACTAGTTCCTGGTGCAAGAATATAACCAGTGACACTAGAGATACCAAGATCTTCAATATCAGTACCCGCAGTAGTCATTTCTATCTTTGAGCCAAGTTGAGTGATTAATTGTGTCACATTCTCTTTATCCAAACTCAAATCAGTAACTTCAACTGAATTATCAGTTGCAGCGATAGTAACTTTAACTGTACTTGCACTAACGCTAGGATCTACAATTAAAGCAAGTTTGGTAGAGCTTGCACCCGCTTTAGCTTTGCCTATAGAATAGACACCTTGGCTTGCAGTTACTTTACGTGCCTTAGCTTTAGTTGATACTGTAAGATCCAATCTAGAACCAACCTTCACACTTTCCGCTTCACTTGCTAAAACAGAAATTGTTTTTGCATTATTTGCAGCAGTCGAAGTTACACTAAATTTACGTGACTGTGGTGGTGGTGCCGACGGCGCGCTTGGTGGCGGTGGTGGCGGCGCGCTTGGCGGTGGTGCTGAAGGTGCTGGCGCTGCTCCAGTTGGTGCTGGTGCCGAAGGCGCTGGTGCTGGTCCAGTTGGTGCTGGTGCCGAAGGCGCTGGTGCTGGTCCAGTTGGTGCTGGTGCCGAAGGCGCTGGTGCTGGTCCAGTTGGTGCCGAACCACTTCCTGAACTTGGATTACTTCCTCCAGTTGCTGGTTGATTAGCTCCTCCAGTTGCTGGTCCTTGACCTCCACCTGAATAGCCTGGATTGTTTGGTCCTTTATTGCCTCCTCCTTCTGGATTTGCCGAACCTTGTCCTGGATTATTTCCTCCAGTTGCTGGTCCTTGTCCTCCACCTGAATTGCCTGGATTGTTTGGTCCTACATTAGGTGCAGGCATGAAAGCTGCCGTAGGATCAATATTTCCCATTGAAGGCGGAACAGTTTGACCTGGTTTAAAAGTACCTCCAAATGGATCAAACGGTACAAAATTATCTCCTTTAAATTGTCCCATATCAACTGGTGGTGGTGGAACTTTGCCTTGGTAACCAGGAGGTTGCTGCATACCATAATTTTGTGGATTAAATCCAGATGGTAAAACTGTATTTGCATCGAATGCATCTGCTGATAATGGTGGAACTTGAAAAGAACTAATTGCTTCAGAACCCTTTGGCGGCGGTGGCAACTTAGATGCATCGAAACCTGGTTGTGGTGGCATTTGCATTACATTGCCAGGAACTTTTACTCCTGATGGATATGCCATACCTTGCGGTACTCCGACTCCACCTGCTTGATTTAACATCGCAAAACCTGGCGGCATCACAAAATTTGGCTGTGGTACAAAAGAATCCAATTGCACTACACCAGATTTAGCTACATCAAAACCTTCCGGAAGAGCAACTCCTGGAGGAATTTGAAAACCTTTAGGAAACTCAACTCCTGGTCCAACTGAAACACCCGGCGAAAGAGTTGCATTTGGTGGCAAGTTAAAACCTGCCGGAACAGTTGCACCAGCTGGAATAAATGCATTCACTGGAAACTTTACATTTGGATTAGCAGTAACTGGAGGCATCGTATAACTTCCTGCTGGAATTGGTACCTGCTTACCACTTGCATCTAGATATTGGAGACCTCCTGGAGGCACAACGGTATCACCAAATGTTTTATTAAAATCAAAACCTTTTGTAGACATCTTTGACACCAATTCTGGTGACAATAAGCCTGCTGTACTTATACCTGGTGGAAAATCACTAGGCAAAGGTGGTGGTTGAGTGCCACCAAGCGGATTAAAACCTTCTGGAGCTGCAGCTTTATCAATCAAAGATGCAACTTTCAAAGTATCTTCTGGCTTCACATTGAAATTACCATCAACAGCTTGCAATAGAGCATCTGGCTTTAAACTCAGTGCTTGAGCCATTCTATCTACAGTTGCAGCAGCTGTATCAGCCGATGGTACTCCTTCAAGTGCTTCTCCCATCTTTTCAACAAATTGTTTAACTTGACTAATATCAACACTTACTGGATCAATTCCATCAGTACTACTTAAAAAAGTTTGTAAAGTATTTGCAATTGCAGTATTAGCAGCATCAATAGTGGTGACATCACCAGTAAGTGCCGAAACTTGTGGAATACCTTCGCCATTAGGATCTTGAGCAATCGCAAAGACTGCTATATGTTCAGGAAATCCTTCTGGCAAATTGATATTAAAACTACCATCTGCTTCTACTTTTACAGGCTCACCAAGTGGCACTAATATATTTTCATCGTTATAAGCAGCAAGAACAACTTCTGCACTGCTAACAGGTTCATTTTTTATTTCATCAGCAAAGCTGGCTTGCATCATAAAAAAAAGTACTAATAAACTTGATAGTTTTTTCATCAATCTTCCTTTCGTAAAGGCAAAAACCTTCACTTAGATAACCCTCGGCTTCTTATTTAAGAACTAAAGTCAGGAGATATTAAAAAAAATTTCATTTAACAAAAAAATGATTGAAATTCAAGGCAATTTGAATTCTAAAGATTTTAAATTAATTAGTTATTACTTCTTTGGAGCATTCATTTTACTATTTTGGAAACCATAGATGAAATAAATTACTAAACCTATAAGAAGCCAGATTCCAAATCTTTGCCAGTTAGTAATACCAAGCTCCGTCATTAGATAGAAACATGAAACCAAACCCAGAACTGGAATCAAAGATAGTTTTTTCAAGAAGCTTAAAACACTCATCAAAACTACCAAGCCAAAGAAAGTGAAGTAAGGCAGTTTATGCATAAATACCTCTGACATTGATCTTGTTGGATCTTGCAGGGTAAAGAGGTCAGTATAGAAATTAACATTGTAAACATAGAGAAGCAACATTGAAATCACAACCATAATAGGGAAAATATATTTGCCGTTAAAGAATGGAACTGTAAATTTACTTACATGATCATTTTTAGGCAACATTAAAACTCCAGCACAAACAGAAACAAAGGCAAACAATGTACCGATGCTATTCAGGTCTGTTGCTAGTTCTGAATCTAGAATCAATGCAGGAATTGCAACCATAAAGCCCATAACTAAAGTAGCAAAACTAGGTGTTCTAAATTTTGGATGTATATAAGAGAATTTTTTTGGTAATAGACCATCTCTGCTCATTGCCATCCATATTCTTGGTTGAGCAAGTTGGAACACAAGTAAAACACTTGTCGTTGCCACAACTGCACTCAGCGCCAAGATTCCACCAAGCCAGTGTAAACCAACTGATTCAAAAGCTACAGCAAGGAAGTCACCCACATTGAGTTTAGTGTAGTGAACCATACCTGTAAGCACTATAGAAATTGCAATGTAAAGAGCAGTACATATAAGTAGAGAGTTGATCATGCCTTGAGGCAAATCTTTTTGGGGATTTTTACATTCTTCTGCAGTAGTTGAGACTGCATCAAAACCAACATAAGCAAAGAACACAGCTGAAACACCTTGCATTACACCTGAAAGTCCATTAGGAGCAAAGGGCACCCAGTTAGCTGGATTCACATAGAACATACCAATCAAGATTACAGCTAGTACGACAAAAACTTTGAATACAACCATAAATATAGTTGTGTTACGAGACTCTTTCACTCCGACATACACCAAAGCAGTGATCGCAGCTACTGCTACAAATGCAGGCAAATTAAAAATCACATGCATAGAACCTATTTGTGGAGCAGTTTCCCAGAGCATATATAAATTAGCTATATGTTCAGGAATTTCTTTACCCGCTTGGCTAAGTTCGATAAATTTAGTATGTCCTTTCTCAGCTGCCATATAACTAGTAGCCAAAAATTCAGGAATAACAAGTCCTAAGTTGCGCAAGAAACTAACCAAATTAGCAGACCAAGAAATAGCAACAGTAATATTACCAATCGCATATTCCATAATCAAATTCCAACCTATAATCCAGGCAACTAACTCACCGAAAGCAACATACGCATATGTATAAGCGCTACCAGCGATCGGCACTCTAGACGCGAACTCTGCATAACAAAGCGCACAGAAAGTACAAGTTATAGCAGTAAAAACAAACAAGAGTGAAACTGCAGGTCCACCATTAAAACAAGCTCTACCTATAGTAGAAAAAACTCCAGCACCAATAATTGCAGCAACACCAAGTGCTGTCAGATCCCGAGTCGTCAGAATTTTATTCAGCGATATATGAGCACCACTATCTATTGGTTCCTCAGCAGCAACTTCAGTTATAACTTTTCTTCTAAATAATTTTCTTACAGTAGTAGACATATCCCGAAAGATTATACTAAATAATGAATGAAGAATGTTTAATAAAAAGTTCTACCTGTCTATATCTTTTTCTATAATTCTATGTTTGATTTCAATTCAATCATCCAAAGCGGAACTAATAAAATTCGAACAAGGCGGTGCCTCTGATGCACCCGGCATAATTCCTCAAGGTCATTTACAAATTGAATCATCAGCTTTTACCTACATCAATTTAAATAAAGACAGAGGTAATCGCTTTGAGACCGCCGGGACTTTATTTAGATATGGATTGATGGATAATCGTCTGGAAGCGCGCACCAGGCTCTTTGGTTTAAATTTCAAAGAATCACAAGTGGGCATCGGTAGTATGAGCTTGGGCACCAAGATCGGCTTAACTCAGGAACATGGCTTAATACCAAATGCTGACATCATTGTAGATTTTTTAATTCCAATCGATCATGATTTTTACAGAAATAACTTTACACATAGTTACAAAGTAACTATGGATAAAGCCTTAAGTGATAAAGTATCTGCAATTACAAATATCTCTTTGCTTTTTACCAATCGCAGAATAATGGGTACTGATGATTATACTCAAACTCAAATTCCATATGTCTTTGGATTAGACTACAATCTTACAAAAAAAATATCTATCGGTGAAGAGATTTTTGGGATTTGGTCACTGAGCGGTCATGAGAGAAATGCTCTTGGCTTAGCAACTGTTGCAACTTATGCTTTTAAAGAAAATTTTGTCGGTACTGCGACAGCGTTCTTTGGTTTAAATGATGATATTGCGCCGTTCTCAATGAATATGGGTTTAGTTTATAGATTATGAAGTGTCATTGGTTCTTCAAAAATATCTTGGCTCTAAGATCATCCCAAGTCGCAACAATCACACCACCATTCAAAGTATATTGTTTTTCCCAATTGGAAAGTAAGTCAAAACAAGCATGATCAATATATTGCAAATTAGAAATATTTACAATGACAGTTTTACCATCATGAATTTTCTTCAAAAGCATATTCAATCTTGGTAGGTTAATAAAATTAACTGCACCTTTCAAGAAGAGCTCATAATCACCAGCATCAGTGATGTCTATCTTACAATCAAATTTCGACAAATTACAAAGTAATTTAATCGATGAAAGAGCCATGCCCACTAAAACCCCGGTAAAAACATTTGCAGTAATTACCAGAATAAAAGTTGTGATATAAATCAACAATTCCAAAATTCCGAAATGATAAATTGTTTTAAATTCTTTGACATCAATTAATCTAATACTGATATAAACAAGAATTGCTGCAAGTGAAGCCAAAGGTATGAACTCAACTATATTACTAAAGAATAAAAGAGCAAGGAGTAACCAGAAACCTTGGAGAATAGAAACTAATTTAGTACTACCACCAGAATTCAGAGCAACAATACTTCTCACCACGAGACCAGTCAAAGGTAAAGATGAAACTAGCCCAGCAACACTATTACCAACTCCATGAGCAAAAATTTCTTTACTATAATTTGTATGTGAATTAGCAATGATCCTGTCAACGGTTGTCGTAGCAATCAGTGTAGTGATGCTAGCGATAAATGCCAAAGCAAAAATCTCAATTACCATATCAACTGAACCAAAAATTTCTCCAATTTTAGAGAAATCCACAAAATGGAAATCACGAAAAATATCATCTGGCATGTCGACAAAATTAATTGGCAAATCCAAAACGTTTGCAACAACAACTGCAAAAAGTATTGCAAATAAATTTGAAGGTATAAATTTAATTCTCCTAGAGGGAATATTTGACCAGAGCATTATTCCAAGTAAAGTTAGTATTCCTACACCTGCAGCTATATGATAGGTGGTTTCGCCAGAAGGTAATAAAGTCTCCTTCAAAAGATTCGGTAACGTAAGAATATTAGCCAGTGGATTATTCAGAGATTTATCGCCAAGCATAATGTGCATTTGGCTAGCAAAGACCACTACACCAATTCCGCTCAGCATGCCTCTTATAACAGACGGTGAGACGATTTGGAACCAAGTGGCAAGACCAGTAGCACCAATTATGATTTGTATAAGCCCTGCAAAAAAAACAATTGGTCCTAATTTATCGATACCAAAGCTATTAATTATTTCAGAAACAATTACAATCAAACTTCCAGCGGGCCCTGCAATCTGTAAAGGACAACCTGAAAGACTACCAGTTATCATGCCGCCAATAATGCCGGTTATAAAACCATATATAGGCGGCACTCCAGAAGCGATTGCGACACTAAGACATAAAGGTACTGCAACAAGGAAAACAACAAGTGATGCACCCAACTGTTTTAGGGGATGATTATTTTGTTCATCAAACTCTTTATACTGTGTAAGAAATAAATTTTTGGTATTTATAATTTGATTAGAGAGAGAATGAAGATTTAAGGGTTTTTTGTTCATTATTAGTTAGAATTTTTATTTAAGAATAAATCCCCGTGGTCATAATTAATTTCATAAAAAAATATATAAAAGTAATCATTTTAGTTGCCCTAATAGTATCCATTATACTTTTATTGGCCAAAACTAATAAAAGGCAATCTATTAAAGAAGCTTTAAAGATTGTTCAAGATGAGCAATTGAGAGGCTGTCTAAAAAAGATTTCGGTGGATAACTCCTATGAATACGTCTACCAGCTCAAACAAGTTAAATGCCCAGTGAATTTTTCAAAAACCGGTAAGCCCTTATATATCAACGATCTCAATGGTTTAGAAAGTTTTAAATATATAAATGAACTAGATCTTTCACATTCTCGATTAAATTCTACTGCTTTGTTAAACGAACTGGCTTTTCTAGAAATTCTAATACTAGAAGATAGTGGTTTAAGTTCAATAAATGATCTAAGTAAACTCAAAAAACTTACCAGTCTCAATCTAAACAATAACAAGATTTCTGATCTCAAGAATTTAACTAATCTTGAAGAACTCAAAGAATTAAATCTTTTCAAAAATAAAATCAAAGACTTAAGTCCTTTAGCTGAACTTCAAGAACTGAGAAAGATTAATCTTGAAGCTAATGAGATTAGTAATATGGATGCTGTCTCAAAATTAAACAAACTATCTTTTTTAAATTTAAACGACAATAAGATCAGCTCACTGAGCCCACTTGAAGAGAATCAAGATTTAATTGAACTATACTTACGCAATAATAAAATTCAAACAATTGATGCCTTGAGTGGACTAAAAAAATTGAAAATTTTAGACCTAAGTAGAAATCAAATCAAAGATATAACTCCACTATCTAAACTTAATTTGGTTTATCTAACTCTTGAAGACAATAAAATAGAAAAAGGTGTAGGCGACCTACTTTATTCATTAGAACCTAATAATTTAAACCCCGAACTTACTCAAAGAAGGTTATATTTAGATCTAAGTTTCAACGAAAATATTCCATGCGCTGATGTAGAAAGGCTAAGAATAAAACTTGCCAATGTTGAATCTGAATTGAAAGAACCAAGCGCTTGTTCTAATGTAAAACCTACAACTCCACGCCGTCACTATAGAAAGAGAGCTAAAAAATCTGGTTGGAAAAAATTCCTTGAAATATTAAGAAAGCCTTAGGACTCTTCCTTTTTGTAAATATTTCAGCTATAATCATTTGAACTGAAATGATTTGATCATTGCCTAAATTAAGGAGGATAAAATGCAATCAGCAGTAAAGAAATTTCTCTTATTAGCTATTAGCTCTGCTTTAACTTTGCAATATCAAGCTCTGCCAGCAGAAAGTAAGGGTTTATTTTCATCTTCCAAGTCTAAGCTTTCTTATAATGCTCAAGGCACTGGCCCAGCACAAATACTAGAATTAGACGCAAATATAAAATATAAATTAGAAATTATAAATTTGAATAGTAATGTTGTTCAAACTCAAATTAGATCAGAAAAAGATATTGATAAGCGTATTGATATTGAAGATAGGGTTACTAAAGTACGCAAAAGAAGCTCTAAGCATACTCTAATAGTTAAAGATGTTATAGAACCATTCTCCGACATAATTCAGCTACAAACATATGTGAGTAAAGAGGGAAGCTTAATTGAAGACAAGAAGATTCCAATTCGCATAAATATAAAATCTCAAACTGGATGTGTGGAGAATAATCAACCCGTCTGCGGTAGATTACTTTTCTCACCAATAGATATTTCAGAAAAAACTTTTAAAAATAAATGTGAAGCCAAACGAGCTGGCGCAACATTCATAACTAATAAACCATGTTCTCAATAGATAATTCAAATTCCCCAGGAGGTATTAAAATGAATAAACAAATAAAAACATTAGCAACAGTAGCCCTTTCTCTAAGCTTCGCAGCACACGGAATGGTTTATGCTACAAATAGTGATAAAGTAATCAGAGATAAATTAAACAACAGTATCAATGCACATGATGATATTGATCATGATGTAAAAGTTATTGTTAAAAATGGAGAAGTCACTTTGAAAGGTGAAGTCGATAACAAAAACGAAAAAGCACTTGCCGAGAGACTTGCAGTAAACACTCCAGGTGTTACTGAAGTAAAGAATTTACTTGTCATTGATAATGACTAATTAATGACAATCTCTAAAGCTTTTCCTATAGAGTAGGGAAAATAAAAGGCCTCTGCGTCGGGCAGAGGTCTTATTTTTTTGTTGTGTCGTCATTGCGAGGAGCGAAACGACGAAGCAATCCATTTGCTAGTTAATTTATGAAATTAAACTTCTAAGCATCCATGCAGTCTTCTCGTGGGATTGCATACGTTGAGTTAGTAAATCACAACTAGCTTCATCGTGAGCATGTTCTGCAAGTGGAAATACTTCTCTTGCAGTTCTAATGACTGTTTCATTAGCTTCAACAAGTAATTTGATCATCTCTTCTGCTTTAGGAACTTCCGTCTCTTCAACGATACTAGTTAGTTCTGCAAAGGCTTTGTAACTGCCTGGTGCAAAGTAACCAAGTGCTCTAATCCTCTCAGCGATTAAATCTACAGCCAGAGCAAGTTCTGTGTATTGTGTTTCAAACATTAAATGCAAAGTGTTAAACATAGGACCAGTTACGTTCCAATGAAAATTATGAGTTTTAAGGTAAAGGGTATAGGTGTCAGCAAGTAATCTTGATAAACCCTCAGATATGGCGTCTCTATCGCGTTCTTGTAAACCAATATTAATATGCGTGTTTGCAGTTTCTTGTAATTTCATGAGCACTCCTCTTCGTTGTATTAAAAACTATTGTAGCAAGGTAACCACGGTAACAACTCTCACTTGCAATATCTTTACTCGGTATATTATGATAATGAGTATTACTATAGAAAATCACAAATGAACCTTTTACAAAACCCACACATACAGACAATCGTACCCACTGTTTTTAGGTTGCCACCTAACATCAAATATCTTCGAGTAACTATTCCTACCCCTGATAATGATTTTATTGATTTAGATTGGTCACGAATTAATGAAAATCAAAATAGTAATAAATTAGCACTTCTTATTCATGGCTTAGAAGGTGCAAGCGGTGGTGCTTATATAAAAAACTCAATTGCAAAGCTACGAGCACTTAACTACGATGCTGTTGCCATGAATCTTCGTGGCTGTAGTGGTAGACCGAATCTTCTTGTAAAGTCTTATCACAGCGGTAAAAGCGAAGACCTAGCTACAGTGATAGATCATATTCTTCATACAGAAAAATATACAGAAATAACCCTTATTGGTTTTAGTGTGGGTGGCAATATCATACTTAAGTACCTCGGAGAACAAGGAGATAAGCTTGATCCAAGAATCAAAAAAGCAGTATCCTTCTCTGCACCTATAGATCTTGAGTGTTGTGCAAACGCACTTGCCAGACCCGAATGCAAAATTTACATGAAATACTTTCTTGATAAGCTTTACAAAAAAGTTCGACTCAAAGAAAAATTATTTCCATACTTGATTGATAGTAGAGATTTCCTTGATATAGAAAATTTTCATGAATACGACAAGTGCTATACAGCACCATTAAATGGTTTTGAAAATGAAGTAGATTATTGGCATAAAGCTAGTTCTAAACCTTGGCTTACTAAAATTACCATACCTACTTTACTCTTAGTAGCTAAAGACGATCCCTTCCTTGGACCAAGATGTTATCCTTACCAGGAAGCAAAAGAAAATTCTAATCTTCATCTAATAGTTACAGAACATGGTGGACATGTGGGTTTCTGGGAGGCTGAGTTACATAACTTCATACCGAAAATCGAATTTTATTATGAGGAATATATGATGGACTTCCTGTCAGCACAAGAAGTTGGATATAGTTTTACTAAAACTTATGGAAAACTTAGCCATACCGGTTGATCTATTTTATACATGAAAGTAAAAGCAGCAGTAGCTTGGGCAGCGAACCAACCCTTATCAATTGAAGAAGTAGATTTAGAAGGACCAAAGAAAGGCGAAGTCCTAGTAAAGATCATTGCTTCAGGTGTTTGTCATACCGATGCCTATACCTTATCAGGAGCTGATTCCGAAGGAGTATTCCCCGTAATACTTGGACATGAAGGTGGTGGCATAGTCGAAGAAGTCGGTGAAGGTGTTACTACACTGAAGAAAGGCGATCATGTAATTCCTCTTTATATACCAGAGTGTCGTGAATGTAAATTTTGCAAATCTGGTAAAACTAATCTCTGCCAAAAAGTTAGAGAGACTCAAGGCAAAGGTTTAATGCCTGATGGTACCAGTAGATTCTCCAAAGATGGCAAAATAATTTATCACTATATGGGCACTTCGACCTTCGCTGAATACACGGTAGTACCAGAAATCTCTCTTGCCAAAATCAATCCTAGTGCACCATTAGAGAAGGTATGTCTACTAGGTTGTGGAGTAACCACTGGAATTGGTGCAGTGATTAACACCGCTAAAGTTAGTGCTGGATCAAGCATTGCAGTCTTTGGTTTAGGTGGCATTGGTTTATCCGTTATTCAAGGAGCTAAGATCGCAAAGGCTGGGAGAATAATTGCCATCGATATCAACCCAGATAAATTTGCTATTGCAAGGAAACTCGGAGCAACTGATTGTGTTAATCCAAAAGAACATAACCGTCAAATTCAAGAAGTGATTATAGAAATGACTGATGGTGGAGTTGATTATTCATTTGAGTGCATTGGTAATGTGAAACTTATGCGTGCAGCTTTAGAATGCTGCCATAAAGGTTGGGGGGAATCTATTATTATTGGTGTAGCTGCTGCTGGTGAAAAAATTAGCACCAGGCCTTTTCAATTAGTTACCGGTAGAATTTGGAAAGGGACTGCCTTTGGTGGAGTTAAAGGTAGAACAGAATTACCTGGATATGTAGATAAATATATGGCTGGCGAAATCAACCTAGATGATATGGTGAGCTTCGAGATGCCACTTGAAAAAATCAATGATGCTTTTACTTATATGAAAGAAGGTAAAAGTATCAGGTCGGTAATTAGGTTCTAGTAAATACACCTAATTTTAGCTAAGATTAAACTATGCAAGATTGCAAATGCTTAATAGTCGGTGCAGGTCCAGTAGGCCTTGCTCTAGCTAATTTACTAATTCATTACGGAATCGATTTTAGAATAATCGACAAGAAAGCAACTATCTCTGAGCACTCAAAAGCCTTAGTAATACACGCCCGAACATTAGAGCTTTTTGAGAATCTAAATCTCACTCATAATTTTATTAAGCAGGGCAATAAAGTCGAGCATGCAAATATTTACGCGGATGAAAAGCAAATTGCTGAAATAAATTTTACTGAAATCCCAAGTAGTTACAACTATATGCTTAGTATTAGTCAGCATGATACAGAGAAAATTCTTGAAGAGAATTTACTAAGCAAACATAAAAATATTGAATGGAATAAAGAGTTAGTTGAACTAAGGAATTTACAATTTCAGCATCAAGTAAAAATCAGGAATGATAAACAAGAAATAGAAGAAGAAGTTTTTGATTATATATTAGGCTGCGATGGCGCTCACAGTACTTGTAGAAAGCAAGCTGGGATTGATTTTGAAGGCGGCAGTTATGATTATGAATTTTTCCTGGCTGACGTTGTTCTAGAATCTGATTTAAAACAAAACTCTGTTTATGGCTTTCTTACTAGCCAGAGGGTGCTGTTTTTAGCTCCATTTAAAGAAGCTCATCGCTGGCGAATTATTACCACTGTTCCAAAAGATTATGAAGGCGATAGAAATACAGCCAGCATAGATGATATTCATAAACTTACACAGGAAATCAAAGCCATCGACCTTAAAATAGAAACTGCTAATTGGCTAGGATTTTTTCATGTACATCATCGTATGGTAAATGAATTCAGAAAAGGTAATTTATTTCTCCTAGGAGATGCTGCACATATACATAGCCCAATTGGTGGACAAGGCATGAACGCCGGTATCCATGACGCTTTCAACCTCGCTGCCAAATTAGCAGCAGTATTAATTGCTAATCAAGATTCTTCTCTACTCGATGAGTATGAAGCAGAAAGAAAACCTATTGATAACAATATAATCAAAGGTACTGACGCTGCAACAAAGTTTATTCTTACAAGAAATTTCCTCACTCATAATTTACAGAAGTTTTTAATACCCAAACTGGCTGAAAATGAAGAAGTCATGAAGAGGCTTTTAAGAAATGCTGCTATGCTGCCGGATGTGGAAGAACCAAGCTCTCCAGAATCTGAATCACTTTTAGAGCTTCTTTCCCAGTAACTGGTGGCTCAGTTTTCTCTATAATGCTTTGATATAAGAGTTTATAGAAATTCTCATACGCACCTGGAACCGCAGTTATTGGCTGGGTTTCAGCAGCAGCATGAGTGATCAAATAACTACACGGCTTAACATCCTTACCCCAATTTGACGAAGACGGATCCAAACCTAATTTCAAAGCTTCTTCTTGACTATCCATTTCTTCTCTTAGAAAACTAGCTTTAGCACCATGAACTAATAAATGTGGCGCTTTATAATGCGCAAGCAAGTTCGCTTTAAGTAGAACTCGGCGTTGAGTATATTTAAAAATAATTTGGAAATAATCTATGACTTGAGATTTTTCTCTTTGGATCGCAGTATCTATATGATAGTCATCCGGCTCACCAAAAAGAACTAAAGCTTGATCAATAAGATGAGGAGCAAGATCCCACCACAGACCACCATAGAGCGGGTCATTTTCACGCCAGCGGTCTTGAACTTCTGGCCTGAAACGTTCATAGCGACATTCATAGAGAGAAATCTCACCAAGGGTATGTTCTTTGATAAGTTTTTGCAAAGTCAAAAATCCAGAATCCCATCTACGATTATGGTAAACAGACAATATGACTTGTTTCTCTTCAGAAAGTTTGATTAGCTCTTCACCCTCTGAAATTCTCATCACAAAAGGCTTCTCTATTACTACATGCTTCCCAGCATGCAGAACTTGTTTAGCCTGACTATAGTGCAAATGATGCGGAGTAGTTATGATATACAATTCAGCAGAACTGTTAACCAAAGCTTCTTCTAAATTTGCAAAGACCTTAACTCCTGGAAGAAGCTTCTGGACCTCATCTTCACGCGAAGAAATAACCGAATCAATTTCATATTCACTTAAAACTCTTAGTAATGGTAAATGAAATACTGTAGCTGACTTACCAAAACCTACTAGTGCTACTTTAATTGCCATAACTTTAGTCTAACAAATGAATCTTGCCTAGTTTTAAAATCCCAAAAATTTCTTAGTTGATTTTTTATACAAAGACAATAATGGGAAATCTGTTTTTTTGATATTGAGACTTATAACTTCTTTATTGCGCAAGACTTCAAGAGTTGTTGAATCATAGCTAGCAAAAACATCATCAGCAAATTCAACAGGTAGATTTACAAAACTCTTGCCATTAATTTTCTGAATTAGATCTTCATCGCGCAAACCCACTTTATAAGCTTGACTCGCTTCATTGATCTTAGTTATTTTCAGACCTTTTTTATTGTGTTTATAAGTGAAGCCAAGTTCGCGTGAAGAGCGCTCTGGTAAATCAATAATAAATCTTGGATTGACATACTTTCTTTTGGCGTAAGTGTCACATGAGTTACCGCTATAGCTACTACTGAGAACTTTATTACTCCGCTTATCAACCACGAAACTTAAATGACACTCGTAAATTGTCGTATATCCTAGACCAGCACCTGCATAACCAAGGCTATTTAAACCACGACCATAACGTCCATAACCAAATGAACTATAAGAAGGTCGCATTCTATAAGAACTTCTTTTAAATCCATAGACAAGTAACTTCCTCTCACCATCTTCAAGAATATCTACAGGGTTACCTAAACGCTGATAAAGAGCATCAGCACTATATCCTAAGTATGAATCTAAAACTACATCTAATTTATCTTTATTGGAACATCCACTTAATCCAAAACATAGAACCAAAAAAATAAATTGAATAGTTTTTATTTTCATTTACGATCGGGGTGATCAAACCAACTTCTGTCTTTATCAGAGTTTAATGGATATTTCTCTAGAAGTAAATTCTTCACATCTATCATCTCTCCATCAGCAGGAACCCATTTCTCAATATCAGGGAAATCGATTTTACAGTTGTCGCATTTCTTACCTTCATAGTAACGAATCGGGCACCAGAAGGATTCTACATTACGCAACATCTCACCACCAAGCGCATAAACACCAGTCATCCAATCACAATAGAGACACCAAATTAAATCAAAACCAACTAAGCCTTCGAATTTATGTCTTGAGACATTGATCCATTCACTGACTTTGTATTTAGGAAAACCAAGCATAGCTGCCATTGGCGGATAAAGAAAAATTTCTCCAAGCCTAACTGCAAGAAAAGCTGGTAAAGCAAGCAAGCTTAAAAGTAAGCCAGCATGATTACGCAAGAGACCAACTACTTTATTCATCGTATGGTCGATCCTGGGTCCTTTGTACTGCTTAATGAAGTGAGTATGAATATAACTAAATAAATAGAGACACAGTACTTCAGCAAAGACAGTAGCTATGAAACCCATAAAGCCAGCAACCATGAAACCCACTATCCATGGGATAAAAGTAAAAATTCCAACAGTGAGATCCAAGCCAGGAGCTTTACAAAAAACATCGCTTCGCTTACCTACTTGAGAAAAAACAATAATGAAAAAACTAAGACTAGCAATTGTAGCTAGTACTATGTACAAAAAATTTATGAGCACTAAGCTTAAGTCTACTCCTTATGCACTCTCTACATTGTTACACTTTTCGAAGTATAGTAAACCCAGCACACCAAGATGAATTGCGAGGGTAAGCCTATTCAATGATAGAGAAAGTAAAAAGTTAAGGCAAATACCTTGACAAAGATTCTTCACTCTGCTAACATAGCAATACGAATTAAACAGTGTTGTTTAGTTTTAAAAGGACTTAAATGGTAAATCACTTAAATGGACTTGTCCCACGAAATCCCTTTTTCTGGAATGGGGTTGCGCAAGACAAGCCTTCTGAAATCGAAGGAAGCTTTTCAAGTAATGATCCTAAACCTAGATCTGTACTATCTGTACTAAATAAAGCGGGTTCTTCCTCTATATCCTTATCTCATCCATTAACTTTTGAGATAGCAGAAGAAAATAATGATTTATTAAATCACATTACTCAAGATGATATTCAAGAATTGAGAAGTAATGGTGAAATAGCAAATAAAATACCATCCATTGTGTTACTGGCTGACTCTATTCTTTATTCAAATATTAGAGATAATGATAGAAAAAAATTAGGTAGTGCTTTAGACACAATAAAGTTAGGCTTATTCTCTCAAAAGGAATCTGAAAGACCTACTAATAAGAACTTTCTCGAAGCATTAATTATTCTTAAAAACAACCTCCCTAAAATTATAGGTTCTAGAGAAAACTATACCCACGTGATATTAGGTGATATTAAACAACTTGTAGAGTCAGCAACAAAAGCTTTAGAAGATAAATTACTACCTGTTTAATCACTTAAAGCCTTCAAAGCAGCTTTAAAAGCCTTTCTTGCAGCCTTCGCTTCTTCATCACTAATTTGGTAATCGACTTCATGTGCAGCTTTATTACGCATGCGATGAAATTTCCAAATCTCTTTTTCATCAGGAAATCTCTTTGCAACTTTGTTTAATAACTCTGATGCATTAAGTCTTTTACCATCATACATTTGCTGAATAGTTGAGATCAAAATTTTATGAGATTCCATTAGTGAATGGTTTGTATCAAGTGCACTTGTCTTCTGGATCTTAGAGCAAGATTTTTTTGTGAGTTCAGGACTGAGATATTTTTTTTGCTTATTAAAAACGATAAAAGCTGAGGTAGAAACTAAAACAACACCTATAACTAGAAAGAAAACCATATATAACCAATATTAAACGAGAATATTAGGTTAAGCCAAAGTTAAATAGAGATTTCTGTGGAATATGCTTATTAAGTGAGTTTCACAAAGAAAATTTTCGCGCTTATTTTGGCAATTGCATTTGTTGCTTTGCCATGCCAAATTGCCTTTGCTAAAAGCTCTATGTATGCACCAGTAAAACCACCTTGTGCTAGTCCTAAATTAGGACCAGTGCCAATGCAGCAAGAAACACAAGCTGATAAATATATGGATAAATTTGCAAACCAAATTGCTCCAAGTGTAGTTGGGAATATCATAGGCGGTCCTGCTGGATTAGCTTTGAAGATAGCTTCTAAGTTTGAGTCTAGGACTTCTGAAACTGAAGAAGAGAAATAACGCTCTTTACCAGCATATGATATAAAGAATATATATTCATGGAACTATATACACCACCGCATGATATTGATTTTTGGCAAAACGAAACGGTAAATAAATATTTAGAAGAAGAATTTAAAAAATCTAAAAAACAAAAATCACTGTCTTTAAATGAATTAAAAAAAGAACTTTTAAAATGGTTGAAGAAAAACTCTTCGCTAGCAGAGAAGAAGTCTACAAAGAATTAAAAAATATTTTCTAACTCCAAAGGATTTTAATCGGATAACCCGCATAAATACCCTGATTAAGCCAAAAAGTGTGTTTAAATTACACTTTTCAGTCGAAAAAGTGCTTAAAAAACACACTTTTTCGGAAATATCGCCATCTGAGTAATTTGAATTTGATTTGATTAAGCTGCGATGCTATTAATCCTGCTCTCAATACTTTGATTTGGTTTATCAAGTCTTGTACAGTATTCTACAGTTGTAATAACTCTTGGAACCTTCTTTTCATGCAGTATACGATGACACTCTCTTATACTTTCTTGAATTGCTTCAAAATTACCACTAAGATCAGTTCCTGAAGAACCCGGATCAGTTTTAAGTCCGTGTTTTTGAAAGACTTTTAAACATTCTGTTAAATAAGGAGAGAAAGAAACTCCTACACCAATAGGCGTAACTGAAACGCGAGCAACAACATTGAGCTTATCTAAGACATTAGTAGCCTTTGCTTTAATAGGTGGAAAGCAATAGCTATATAAGTGCGATACAAACGAAAACATATATTCCTCCCTTCGCTGGTATTAACCAGATCAGGTTCAAAGGGTTTTGTAGTTCACTACAATCTCAGCTAAGTCGTCTCAGCACCCCTGTTCGACAATTAAAATTTTAACACGAAGGATCTATTAAAAATACTTTTTAGAATAATCAATCACAAGTAAATTTCTTACTCGGTAAACACCTGGAATATTAGTAGCTATGCGCTCTACAAAAGCCTTGTCAGCAAAGTTTGTAACTTCACCTTGTAAAACAATTACACCTTTACTAACTTCATAATCAACACGAGTATTAAACTCAGAATGCATAGCCATTAAAGTATTGAGCCTTTTCATGATCTCCGTATCATCAGCGGCTTTAGCTGCCATAAGATTTGGCAGAATCAATAAACAAAAAAATAATTTCAAAAAGTTCTTTAACGTCATTTCCGTACCCCTACTAGTATTCAGACAAATATAAATTAACAATCAGTTAAAAGCCAAGTAACCTGGATTTTCCAATACGTTTATTTAGCTGATTAAATTGCCCACTCAAGTCTTTAAGTTCACCACTCATATCAGAAACTTTTTCCACATGATCATTGAGAGCAACAAACTTACCATTTAAATCTTGAAGTTCAGAACTAACTACTGAAAGCTTCACTAAATTATCATTTAAAGCATTGATTTCATTAGCAATTCTATAAAGAGGAATAGTTAGAGCAAAGAAAAAAAATACTCCTAAAAGAATCATGGCTCCTAAGCCTGTCAAAACTAAACCTGCTCTACTCATCTTTAACTATCTTACAAGAGTTTTTAAAACCCATACTGGGCTTCAAGGAAACTTAAAAATATTTCTATTGTAGTTTTTTAATAAATATAGCATAATAGTTTGTATTAAAATAATTTCAATGCAAAGAAAGCGAAGATGCTAAACAAACTAAAGCAGAAGTTGAACAAGAAAATAGTGAATGCTTATTAATCGAAGGAGATATTAAGGATGAAAATTTCTGCAAAAAAGCTATAGCCCGCACTATTAAAGAGTTTGGCAAACTAGATATTTTAATTAATAACGCTGCAGTGCAACATATGCGCGATGATTTAACCGAAATTACCAAAAAAGATTTACTAGAAGTATTTGAAACAAATATATTTTCAATTTTTTATTTCATTAAATATGCCATGCCTTATCTAAAAAAAGGGAGTTCTATTATTAACACCACTTCTGTAACTGCATACAGAGGCAGTGAAGAACTTGTAGACTATGCTGCTACTAAAGGAGCAATAGTTGCATTAACCAGATCACTTTCTGGCAGATTAATAGAGAAAGGTATTAGAGTAAATGGCGTAGCACCAGGACCTATTTGGACTCCATTAATACCGTCTACTTTTACCAAAGAGAAATTAAAAAAATTTGGCACTCAAGTACCGATGAAAAGACCTGGTCAACCTGTGGAAGTTGCTCCAGCCTATGTATTTTTAGCTTCTGATGATAGTACATATATTACTGGACAAATCATCCATCCTAATGGAGGAGAGCTAGTAAGTGGTTAAAGATCCTACCTGCAAAGTCCCATCTGCTGCGTTTGTATGATAAATATCGAAATCCTTTAGTAGGAT
>CAZFCF010000020.1:0-41902 GCA_964517685.1 uncultured Gammaproteobacteria bacterium
CGCTTTCTTATCCTACTAAAGGATTTCGATATTTATCATACAAACGCAGCAGATGAGAATTTTAAACCAAGTTCTTCTTACATTCGAACGCGTAGTGTTTCGTAAGAAATCGGATCGCCAAATATCAAATTAAAGCCCAAATCTATTTGGTTACGCACACTGTCATAACTTAGTCTTAACTTAAAGTCATCAGGTCCGAATTCAGTTCTAAATTCACTTCGCACCAAGCGCTCTCTATCAATGTTGTAAGTAAGTAAGGTGCCAACTGAGAACCATTTGTTTACTCTGTAATCTCCATCTACAATTACTGATTGGCTACCATCGATAAACTGGTCGAATAAGAATGGTGACTGTCCCTGAACTGAAGCAAATAAATAATCAATTTCAAAAGCTAGATTCTCTAACCTTGCTTCCAGTGCTGGACCGAATCTGGCAATCGCTAAGTAATCACCCGTATCATAAAATCTAAATGCACCTTGTCCGCGTCCTCTTAAGCTAAAGTTGTGAATTTCAGTACCCATGCGCCATATAGGTTTGGTATACATGGAAGCTTCAATCTCAGAACGAAAACCACTATGATCTTCTAGACTCTCATCAGGTCTTTCTGCTCTTAAGTTTTCTGCTTCCTTATTAGTGTAGAGACTTGAATTATCTGCCGCCCAACCAGCTGCCGCTCTTACTCTCATGCCTCTGCCTTCAAAAAATGTCGGTAGCTTAACTCTAAAAAGACTTGCGATTTCATAAAGTTGTCCTACTTGGCTTAAACCAAAAATACTATCTCTACGAAACTGGTTGACAAGTGCATTTGCATGGAAACTATGTCCTAGATATTGATGCACGCTACCAATAAATCTATTATGCAAACTACCATAACCAGCCATTAAGGCAGTTGTATCGCCTGGTGTATTAAAGGTACCAATTAAACCTCCACCAAAACTTGGTCCATTACCTATTTGTAAGAGTGGCACTATTGAAAAAATACCAGGATCAGTTTCTAAAAAATATCTTGGACCTAAAGCAAAACCACCAATTCTTTCACGAGTACCAATAATTGGACCTTTGAATCTTGTATTAGCTCCATCTCCAGCTGTTGCTGTGATGTGGACAGGAGATGGGATACTGAGTTTATCGGTAATCCAAACTCTGGCACCTTTAATTCTAATGTTGTTAGTCTTTTTAGTATTGTCTATAAAAATTTCTTTAGCAGAATATTTGAGGTTTGATTTATCGGTAATGTCTTGCCAAGCTACGTGCCTATGCATGTTGTATTGGTTAATGTCACGGCTATAGTTTGTCCCCATAGTTGCTCCGTAACGGAAAAGAGAAATAGGTTCTTCAAATGCTGCAACACCATTGAAGAAATTAACATCATTCTTTTTCTTTTTATTCTCAGGTTTATTGAGATCGTAGTATCTAGATTTAGCTAATCTTGCTTTTAATTTCAAACCATTTACAAATAGCTTTGGTTCAGTTAACTCATATTCATTACTAGTAGTATTGAAAGAAATGTAAGTTCCATAAATAGTGTTACCACCTTGGATTACTTTTACATCGCCCCAAGCCTCTAGTAGATTGGTTTCTGAGGTGAAGGTTATTTTATCAGCATATAAAGTTGCTTGTTTGCTTGGTATAAAAGCTTCAGAATTTCCGAGAGCTTCATAGTAATTTTTTTCTTGGTTGTAATTAATTTCATCGGCAGTGATTTCTACATTTACTTCTTCTGGCAGTTCGTCTGAGCTTTCTTGAATAATAATTTCCTTGTTGATGTTTTCACTCAGCGCTTCTCCATTTACTACTGGAGCAGGAGGTCCAGCTTTTATTCCATATGCATTTGTGGCTACCTCTTGTGCTACAGGAGAGGCAGCTTGAATATTTTTCTTTGTAGTTTTCTTTGCGGCTTTAGTTGTTGCTGGCTTGGTAACCTTCTTATCTTTTGCATTTGCAAGTTGTGGAAAACTAGTTAAAACAAGAGCTAGGGCGCAGTTTATACAGATCAAGTTTAAATTTTTCTTTTCGCCCAAGTACACTGTAATGATTCTAAGTTATAAACCAAAAAAAGTCTCATAATGGCGTCATCATGAGGAGCGTAGTGACGTAATGATCCAGATAACGCAATGGGGTTGCTTTGCTATGCTCGCAATGACATGGATCCTTACGCCCTTTTCAAGGGCTCAGGATGACAGCAAGTACTTTGATATAATTGAATGTCTTGACTAAATCACATGTTTATTAAAAATATCAAATTACTTGGCTTTAGAAATTACCTTGAAGCAGATTTATTCTTCGACAAGAAGAAGACTATTATTATTGGCAAAAATGCTCAAGGCAAAACCAATTTACTGGAAGTCATCCAAATACTTAGTCAAGGTAAATCAAGACGTGCTGTAAGAGATGCTGAGTTAGTAAATTTCAATTTGAGTGAAGCTTTTATTCATGCAGCCATAGAGCCAGATCTAACTATTGCTCTTGGTCTCCGGTCTAGTGGCAGAAGAACGGTGAAGGTCAATGATGTTACTAAAAAACCTAAAGAATTTTTACATCATATATATTCAGTTTCTTTTATGGCGGATGATTTGGAAATTGTTCAAGGCAGCCCATCGATGCGTAGAGATTGGATTGATGCAGTGATCATTCAGCTGGAACTTAATTATAATGAGCGTTGTATCAAGCTCAAAGAAGTTCTCTCGCAAAGAAATTCTTTCTTGAAAAGGCTAAATTCTATTGGCATATTTAGAAGTGAAGAACTGAAGCCAGAACAATTAGCTCAACTCGAAGTTTGGGATGAAGTCTTAATCGAAGCAGCTAATTATATTTCTGCCAAACGTACTGAATATCTATTTAAGCTACAACCTATTGCTCAAGCTTATTACCAAGAAATTGCTAACTCTGATCTGGCTCTGGATTTTATTTATGATGGTAAAGAAATTAATAAGTTAGATTTATTACAATGTAGAACTAAAGATTTAATTAGAGCAGTCACTCATGTTGGACCGCATCGTGATGAAATTGATTTTCTTTTGGGTGGCAGGCTTGCCAAAACCTTTGCTAGTCAAGGTGAGCGTCGTACTATTACTTTGGCATTGAAGCTTGCAGAGCTAGTACTTTTAAAAGAAGCTCATAGAGGAAGTCCTATACTGCTACTTGATGATGTGCTTGCTGAATTAGACGAAAGTCGTCAAGATTATTTGCTTGATGCAATTGATGATGAGACTCAAGTAATTATTACTACAACTCATTTGGGTAGCCATATTGATAAGTGGAGTAATAACGCACAAATTCTTGAAGTTGAAAATGGCATAATCAAGCAGCACGCTAACAATTGGGCATGAAGAAAACTTATAGAAAAACTAAACAAGAAGATTTATTGCCTCTGAAAGGCGTTCTTGATAAGGTTTTTAAGGATCTCAACCTGGATGAAAAAATCTTTGATTACACTATTATGCAAGCATGGAATGAGTTCATGAAAAAATCCAAAGGTACTCTTGGGACTCATACCTTCGCTCATAGAATAACTAAAGAGAGAGCTTTAGTGATTGGTGTGAAATCTGCTGTAGTTGCTAATGAATTGCATTTTGTTAAACCTAAACTGGAACAGGATTTCCTTGATTATTTATACGAGCATCATGATTTGAAGTCGAAGCCACGTAGTAGGCAGATAAATAAATTAATATTCGAGCTCCGCAGTTAAATTTTAAATACTCACTTGAACTAAGGGTCGCCCTGTTTGCGTCGCTTCGAGCGGCGAAGCTGGGAGAAGCGTCAAGCAATAGGGAGTGAAAGTGGGTATTTAAAATTTAACGCGCGTGCCTGATCCCTCATCAGTAAAGACTTCCAGTAATAAACTGTGAAGATTCAAGCCATTAAGAATAATAGCTTCTTCTACGCCAGATTCAATAGCATGAATGCAACACTCAGCTTTAGGAATCATACCGCCAGCAATAGTTTTATTCGCTATAAGTTTTTTAGTTTCAGCGAGAGTCAATTCGGTAATTAAAGAAGAAGGATCGTTTTTGTCTTGTAAGACTCCTGGTGTATCTGTCATCAAAATCATTTTATTGGCTTTCATACCAATTGCAATCTCTGCGCACATTGGATCAGCATTAAGGTTGTAGGCAATTCCATTTTCATCGGCAGCGATTGAGCTAATTACTGGAATCAATCCAAGTTTCAAAACTTCATGTAGTAATTCAAGATTAGTTGAGGTGATTTCTCCCACCATATTGTCTTCTGAAACTCCAGGATGTCTTTTTGCCATTACAATGCTTCCGTCTCTACCACTGAGTCCTAGAGCTTTTGCTCCAGCCGAGTTAATCATAGTTACTAAGCGACGCTGTACTTTACCATGTAAAACCATTTCAACTACTTCCATGGTTTCTTGATCCGTAGTACGCAGACCATTTTCGAATTTAACTTCTTTGCCAAGTTTCTCTAACATCTCGTTGATTTCCGGTCCGCCACCATGCACTAATATAACCTTGATGCCAACACTGTTTAAGAGAACTAAATCTTTAATAGTGCTTTCAGCAATTTCTTGATTCTTGAGTGCAGAGCCGCCGTATTTAATTACAAAAATCTCGCCGCTATATTTTTGAATATATGGTAATGCTTCGGCAATAAATTTAACTCTGGCTTCTGACATATTAAATTTGATCCTTTAATATAGTATGCTCAAGGGCAATTTTAGCAGCATTTTGTCCGGCAGCTTTTTTTGTAGCACCAAAAGCTTTGCCTAAGAGGGTTTCGTCTATGTAGACGCCGATCTCAAATTCTCTTTCGTGATCAGGACCAGAGCTTGTTAGAGTTTTGTATTCAGGAGATCTTTTGTAAAGTTTTTGCATTAATTCTTGTAAAGCAGATTTGTAATCGATTTCAGTTGATTCTTGAATAGAAAGCTCTATAAAATCATGCCAAAGTTCAAGGACAAAATTCTCTGCAATCTCAAAACCTTTATCGAGATAGATTACTGCGATCAGAGCTTCAACACCATCACCAATTATTGAATCTGGGAGTTTCTTGTTTTGCAATGAAGCACCAACAATTAGATACTTTTCGATTTCAAGTTTTTTACCAACCTTAGCTAGTACCGCGTCACTAATTAATCTTGCTCTATATTTAGTAAGTATTCCTTCATCTGCAAGAGGGTAATGCTTGAAGACATATCTGCTGAAAACTAGTTTCAATACTGCATCACCAAAGAATTCTAATCTCTCGTTGTTTAATTTCTGTGGATGATCTTTGGTATAAGAACTATGTGTTAAAGCTTGCTTTAATAAAGCTTCATTTGTGATTGAATATTTTTTGGTGATCTGCACAAATATAAAGCTTAGCTTTTTCTGATTTTCATTAGGACTTGTCCAAATGAAATAGCATCTGAGTTAGCAACAACTATATCAACAATTTCTCCATCAACTTCTGATGGTAATTCATTCATTAATTTCATTGCTTCGATGATACATAAAGGATCACCTTTTTTAACTTTGTCGCCAACTTTTACAAATGGTGCTGAATCTGGTGAAGGAGATGCATAAAAGCTTCCTACCATTGGAGATTTAACCTCAAAAAGATTTTCAATAGGAGCCGCAGGGCTAGAGGAAGCTGTAGGAGCACTGCTTTGAGCTTGGTTTGCCATTGGCGCAAAACCAGAAGCAATCATTGGTGCAGCTTCTTTACGAACTCTGATCTTGAAACCATCTGATTCAATCTCAATCTCTGTAAGGCTTTGCTCTTGCAAAATCTCGGATAGTTTTTTAATTTTATCTATAGGCAAATCGTCTTTAGCCATTGTTTATTTATTTCCTTCTCTATTTAACTCTGTCTTGATACTCTCTAGTTCTTGGGTTCACTCTAATTGTCTCACCTACATCAACAAAGAATGGAATAGTAATTACTGCGCCTGTCTCAAGTGTTGCAGGTTTGCCACCACCTGATGAAGTATTACCTTTCTCATTAGGTGCAGTATCAACAATTTTTAGTTCAATAGAGTTCGGCAATTCAACTGAAATGATCTTACCTTCACAAGCAGTTACTGTGCAAATAGCTTCTTCTTTCAGGAAATCAAGAACATCTTGACCAATAGAATCTCTAGTAAGTTCCATTTGCTCATAACTTTTCATATCCATAAATGCATAGTTCTCACCAGCAGCATATAGGTATTGCATTTCTTTTCTCTCGATGAATACAGGTTCAAACTGCTCGTTCATTCTAAAAGATTCTTCACGGTTAGCACCAGTCTCAACATTTTTGAGTTTGCTTCTAACAAAGGCAGCGCCTTTACCTGGCTTTACATGTAAGAATTCAATGATCTGCCAAAGCTGACCATTCCATTTAACTGTTAATCCGTTTCTAAAATCTGTAGGAGTTAGCATAACCTGAAGTATTCTAGCATTTGATTCGTCATCCTGAGCCCTCGAAGAGGGCGTAAGGATCCAGTTCTTAGAAGTTCTGGATCGTCACGGCTACTACGTAGCCTCGCGATGACGGTGTACAAAGACATTAATAAAAATTCCTACCGGCGCAAGCCAGAAAAATTATTTCATCAAATTTTAATTTTGCTTTATGGATTTCTTTAAAAAGCTCTAAGAAAGTAGCTCCTGTAGTGCATATATCATCCAAAACTATTAATACATTTTCATCTTTGTTTTGTATTTGTTTGAAGTTGAAATTTGGATTTACTGAAAATACTCCTTGCAGAATTTCTAGTCTTTCGTATTTGCCTTTGCTGTAAAGATTTTCCGTTGCTCTGGTTCTAATGAAGAGTTCGTCTAAGTAGTTAACTTTGTTGATTCTGTATAAGTCGAAACCATAAGCTGATTGATAGTAACTTACTAAGGTTTTGCTTTTAGTTAGTTCTTGTAAATATTGAGCAGTAGCTTTCGCGACTAAAGCAGCTTGATTATAAGTTCGGCTTTTAAGTCTTTGTGAATGTAATGGCACGGCAGTAACATGGAGATTTACTTTTTTCTCTTTGCTAAGACTCTTTAGCTCTTGATGATTGATTGCAGTATCACTTAGCATAAGACTAAGATTTTCTGTAATATACACCAGTAGCTCCTTTGACCAAAAATTTTTGTAATAAGGTTTGCGATATTTAAAATCTTTGATTAGTCTTTTGCTGAGCTTGTTGTAAATGCAAGTGAAAAATATTTTTGGATAAACTATGGGATCTACATCTTGAAGAATTTCATCAAGCTCCATGAAACTAAAATCTAAGTACTTCTTGGATTCTTTGAAACTTAGTCTAAGTGTGCGATAGCAAGCCTGGCAAAAGAATTTATTCCTAAAATCTGCACTGCATTTTCTACAGCCATAACAGAGCCTAGTAGAGAATCCATCTAGAATAGAGTCCCAAACTCCTTGACTAAAGAGTCTTAGTTTTTTGAAAATTTAAAGGTCCCCCGACTTTTATTTATGAAAAATTGATATTGAAGTTGTTGTTTTTATTTCGGGCTAATTCTAGTTCTTGTTGTTTTTCTTTCTTTGCGATCCTAATTAAATTCAAACCAAATGCTGCCATTCCTGATGTAATGATAGCAACTGTTAGAAGGGCAAGCAAAGGTGGGTCGATATTTTCAATCATTTTTACTAATTTTACCTCTATCCATTATTGAAATGAAAGGGGTCGAAAGTACTTTTTTAGGTTAAGACAATCCTTGTTAACTTATTGATAATTTTATAAATGTGCCCATCGGGACGTAATATTGATTGGAATATGAGATGAAACAAGTGGAGCTTAGTAGCAAATCAGCGAAGGTGCGAAGTTTCTAAGATTTAAAATTTCTAGCAAAATTCTTCGGTCGCGAAGCGTAATTCAAACCGAGCCAGATTTGCTCTAAGCGGAATGAAGTTGAATCCATATGAAGATCACATTATGTCCCGATGGGCACATTTATAAAATTACTTCTTGCCTTTATTCACAAACGGCAAACTAGCAAAGCTACCAAACGAACAAAGCAAGCAACAAGAAATTATATTCACTATGGCAAAGACAAAATTAAAAGTTGGACCAAGTTCTTCCATGAACTGAAACTCTCTTTGGGAGTGCATTCTCATACTTTTATTCACAGTATCAATAATTTCTTTTTGTACATTCACATCCTGTATCTTGAGTAAAAATACTAAGGTAAGGACGGCGCCCACTACAACTCCAGTGCCTATGCCAAGGACTAGTACATCAAAAGCTCTAACTTCTTTGTATGTGTCTTTAAATTCTTTTTTGAAAAATAATACTGCTAAAATTCCACCGATGAAATAAGTAATTAATGGTAGTCCAATGATAGGCAGAACAATAAGAAGATTTAATGCTAAAACTACTGCGGAAGCTAAGAGAATAGGTCTAAAATAAGGGTCCATAATTAGTTCTTTACTGGAGTCTTAGACCAGCTTTTATAAATTGTCCTTGCTGACTCCGGATAGAACCATTTTACCAATTGCCCACTATTTCCAAGTTTAAAATTACCTGAACCCACGTTTATATCAAATGCACCAGCATTTCCAGTTGCTAGAACAAAACCAACATCGTCTTTTAAATCAAGCGCTGATATAGCTTGGTCCGGAGAGACATCACCTTCGTATAAAACTTTTTTCGAACCTACTCCAATGATTTGCACCCAGGCTTTGTCTTTAACACCTATCTTAACGTTGTAAGCACCACTACCTCTAGTAATGGAATGTCTTCTTGTTGGTGCTGGAGCTGGACTTGGTTCGCTGATAATAGTTGGAGCTTTCATTTCTTCTGCTTTAGTTTCTTCTATTGTTACAGCACTATGAAGAGCACCATTAGAGTTTAAAGTTGAACCATTATTTTTTTCAGCTTTAACTTTTGCATCTTTCTCTGCTTTTTCTTTTTCGTCAGATTTTTTCTCTTTTTTGTCTTTCTCTTCTTCAGACTCTTCTTTATCTTTGATTGGATTAAGTTTACTGAGTAAATCAAAAAAGTTATTAGTAGGTTTTACATCTATAGGTTCGCTGCTTAATACGGGACTGTACTCGTAGTCTTCGTTTGCTTTGTTTACTACTATCCAGACACAAAGGATAATCAATAAAGCAAGCACTATATACAGATGATAAATTTTAAAATATTTACCGTCTCTGATTCCTTCGCCTGAATTAATTTCTTGTACATCAATAATAGTCTGTACTATAAAATCACCCTCATTCATGCGGTAGCGATTGATTACTTCTTCTATATTTGGAATTTTCAGAGTTCTAAGTAATTTGTTTAAATAGCTTACAAGAAAAGTATCTTCTGGTAATTCTGCTCTGTTAGCGTTTTCTATATTTAAAATATGTTTTGATGAAACTCTTGATTCAAGAGCAAGCGCATCAATACTCAAACCAAGACGTTCTCTTGTCGCTTGTATTAAAGAGCCAATTTCTTTAAGGGGATCTTTTGTCATCAATAAGGTCTATAATATAATTTTTGGTTGGATTTGCAGCTCTGAGCCCTTTACTAATAGAATATTTGCAAGTCCAATTAGTTCCTTAGAAGAATCTAAGCATTGTAGATAGCTTTCTTCACCATTGTTATTGATGAACTCACCTAAATCCTCACTTCTTTCTTGATTAAGATAAATAGTTCGACCTTGCTGTAAAGCAACAATATCTTGACGCGGGAAACTTAATAAAGGTAAATCAATGAATTCTCCAGATTTCTGTACGAGATCATCGACTGCTAATCCTTCTGCAAGGTCTTCAAACCTTACTGAGGATTCTATAGTAAAACCATTAGACTCAAGCCTGCGAAGTTTAGTTAAATGACCGCCTAGGTCACGGGCGATGGATCTGATATAAGTTCCTTCTCCACATACAACTTCAAAAGTTGCTTTAGGAAAATTAAAATCAATAAGCTTGATTTCATGAATGGTTACTTGCTTTGATTTAATCTCTTCAAGTTTAAGATCCTTGCCTTCTCGCATTAATTCATAAAGTTTTTTGCCATTAACTTTCTTTGCGCTATATAAAGGAGGAACTTGATCTATAGTGCCTTGGAATTTTTTTAGTCTTTCGCTGAAAGTCGCTTGGTCAATGGTTTCTGTATTCTTCTCTAAAGGTTCTCCAGTGAGATCATCGGTATCAGTAGTGAAACTTAAATCAATTTCAGCAGAATATTGTTTTGATTTTCTAAGAAAACGTATTAGCCTTGTTGCCGAGCCAATTGCCATAGGTAGTACGCCAGTAGCAAAAGGATCTAGAGTTCCAGCGTGACCAATTTTTTTGATTCCTGTAAGTTTTCTAAGTTTAGCTACGACATCATGTGAAGTCCAGCCTTCAGGTTTGTCTATATTTATAAATCCAGATAGTTCTTTAGTTGTCGTCACTTTGTTCTTTTTTTACTTTATCTTCTTCTACGGTTCTATTAATTAAGCCAACCATATCTACAGCTTGACTTAAAGCATCAGTAGCTATGAAAATCAATCTAGGAGCATATCTTAAGTTCAGTTTTCTTCCGACTACCCCTCTTAAATAACCAGCACTTTCATCAAGTGCAGCTTGAGTACCCTTGCCACCAACATCAGCGTCGTCTTTAGACATTATGGAATAGATTACTCGCGCGCTGCTAAGACTGGAATTGAGATCAACATCAACAATAGAAATAAATTGATCTAATCTATCGTCTTTAATTCCACCTTGTTGAATCAAGCTCGCTAATTCTCTTTGAATAGCTCTTGCAACTTTTTCTCTTCGTTCGTAACTTTTCTTCATGACGCGGACATCTCGTTAACTATTGGCTGAGTTTATAACTTAGTTCTGGCGATCTCTTTTATTGTCCAGCACTCTACAATGTCACCTTCTTGTAAGTCATTGTATTTTTCAAAGCTCAAGCCACATTCAAAGCCTTCTTTGACTTCTTTTGCATCATCTTTAAAGCGTCTTAGATAGTCAACCTTACCTTCGTAAATTTTTGCACCATCTCTAAATACTCTGGCAATCTCGTTTCTTGAAATCTTACCTTCGGTAACATAGGAACCTGCAATCTTGCGGTTATCAATAGCAAATATTTTTCTAACTTCAAGTTTGCCAAGTTTAACTTCTTCGATTTCTGGTTCGTGAAGACCAAGTACAGCTCTTTCTAAATCTTCAGTAAGTTTGTAAATAATCTCATAGGATTTAATTGTTACTCCAAGCCTCTCTGCAAGTTTAGCTGTTTGAGCAGTATCGGCACCAACGTGGAAACCAACTATTACAGCTCCAGTTTGCTCTGCCATTACTACATCATTAGAAGTAATAGAACCTGAATCAATTGAAATTGGTTTAACTAATACTTCACCTGTTGAAAGTTTGTTAAGTTCGTGTGAAATGGCTTCAGCAGAGCCTTGTACGTCGGCTTTGATGATGATACGCAATTCTTTTTCTTGACCTTCTTTGATCTCTGACGCGAATGAAGAAATACCTCTGAAACGTTTTTGAGAAATTTCTATTTCAGCAATTTCTCCTGCAGCTTCCTTAGCTTCTTGAATTGATTTATAAGCTCTGAATGAATCTCCAGCTTTAGGCACACCGGTTAGACCTAGAACTTGCACCGCAGTAGATGGTTCAGCGTCATCAACTAAAGCTCCGGTTTCATCAACCATTGCTTTAACTCTGCCGCTTACTGCGCCAGCAGCTATGAAATCACCTTTGTGCAAAGTACCATTCTGAATAAGAACTGTTGCAATAGGACCTTTGGTTCTTGAAAGTTGCGCTTCAATTACAGTACCGACTGCAAGCCTGTTTGGGTTAGATTGGATTTTGTCTGCAAGCTCAGCATCTGCAACCAAAGTAACTTTCATTAATAAGTCATCAATATTGAGATTATTTAAGGCACTGATTTTTGCGCACTCAATTTTACCGCCGTAGTCTTGAGTAATAATGTCGTACTCAGCAAGTTGCGCTAGAACCTTATCAGGATTAGCTCCTGGCTTGTCGATTTTATTAATAGCAACAACAAAAGGAATATGATTTTCTTTGATGTGTTTAATACACTCAAGAGTTTGTGGCATCACACCGTCATCTGCAGAAACTATAAGTACTACAATGTCTGTAACATTAGCACCACGTTTACGCATCGCTGTGAAAGCCTCATGACCAGGAGTGTCTAGTAAAGTTATTTTTCTAATATTGCCATCAAAATCTTCAGCTTCAATTCTATAAGTACTGATGTGTTGAGTTATGCCGCCAGATTCTTTATCAACAATTTTAGCTTTGGTTTTTCTAATGGTGTCTACTAACGTAGTCTTACCATGGTCTACGTGACCCATGATTGTAACTACAGGAGGGCGAGTCATTAAGTTACCTGCGCTCTCATCTTGCGCAAGAGTGTTTTTAAGTTCAGTGTGAACTTCCTCTTCTAACTTAGTATGAACATTGTAATTGAGAGTTTTAAGATACTCAATAATCAAATCTTTCTCAAGAGTATCATTTACTGTTTTGATAATTTTCCTCATGAAGAAGTAAGTGATAATCTGGGTTTCAGGTAAGTTGATAGTATGAGACAACTCTCTAACCGTCATTGGTTTAGTGATAGTTATATCTTTTGGACCTGCATCAATAGCTTCTGCTTTAGGTCTTCTAATTTGTTTTGGTTTGTCATCAGTAGCTTGACCGCGTTTACGTTTTCTACCCATGCCTTGGATAGAAATAGTAGGCTTCGCTACTCTATAAGGTTGTGAAGGCACTCCTGGCGCACTTGGGCTCTGCCCAGCACTTGTGCTTGGTGCTTGATAACTTTGTTGTGGCGGAGAATATGAACTAACTGGTCTTAAAGGAATAGAGCGAACATTGCTCATGTCTTTAAATGCCACAGAGTCTCTTGTATAAACAGATTTTTTGTTACCAATTAAATCTTGTAAATTTTCACCATTACCATTGGAGTCTTCAACGGTTTCAGTTTCTTCTGCTGTGCCCGTTTCAACTGGTTTCTCTTCGACTACTGGAGTTGGATTTGCAGCTTCTTGTAAAACTCTCTCCTCTTCATTTTTCACTTCTTCTTGTTGAGTGATTGTAATTCTTCTAACAATTTTTAATTGTTTCTTTGGAGCTTCAGCTGGTATTACAGCTGCTGGTGAAGCTTTAGGTTTTGTTTCAGTTCTTTTACTAATTGTTTTATCTCCTGAATCTTTAGCCTCAGCCTTAGATTCGTTTTTAATGATTTCTTCAAGAGAAATCTTTTTGAAAATTAGATCTACAGCATCGTTGTCAATTGAACTTGACGCAGTTTTTGCATTCTGTCCCATTTCTTGGGCATATTTTAAAATTACTCTGGTTAGCTCAGCTTGAACCTTTTTTTTGATTTTTTCATCTAACTCTTCTGGAACCTTGCTTCTTGCAAGATCATAGATTCTAACTTTTCCACTCACTACCATTACTTATTAATTCTTTTATTTGTTCTATGTTTATTTTGTCTTTGTATCTCTTGTTCTTTTTAAGATCTTCAATGCAGCTTAGAGACTTGCATATATAGAAAGATTTTCCAAATACTTTAGTGCCAGGATTTACTATATATTCACCACTTCTATGCTCCTTTAAAATTCGTATGAAATTTATTCGAGCTAGTTTTTGTTTGCAAGAGACACACTGGCGAACTGTCTTTGCTTGTGGCTTTAGTTCCACCTCCTTAAACCTGAGCTTGCGCCTCGCTGTTATCCTCTTCCTGTGCAGGAGACTCTTCAGTATCTGAACTTACTACGACTCCTTTAGCTTCCTTGATGTCAATCTTCCAACCAGTTAATTTGGCTGCAAGTCTAACATTTTGACCGCCTCGACCTATTGCTAAACTAAGTTGATCAGATGCAACTGTTACTTCTGCTCTTCTACCTTGGTCATTGTCAAACAACGCCACAGTAAGGATTTCAGCAGGACTTAATGCATTTGAAATGTAATCAACCGGATCTTCAGAATATCTGACGATATCGATTTTTTCACTTCTCAGTTCCGAAAGAACGTTCTGTATTCTTGAACCTCTAGCTCCGATACAAGCTCCAACTGGATCAATATCTTCGCTTGAAGACATAACTGCAATCTTAGTTCTTTGTCCAGCTTCTCTTGCTATAGACTTGATAACTACAGTTCCATCTTCAATTTCTGGTACTTCAAGTTCGAATAATTCTTTAACTAAATTCTCATGAATATGTGAACCCATGATCATAGGTACTTTACGATCTTCTCTGTATTCTTGGATATAAACTCTAATACGATTACCAACGCGGTAATTTTCTTTTTGAAGTTGATATCTTAGAGGGATATGCACATCAAAGCTACCTAAGTCAACGACAACGTTTGGCTGTCCACGAACCGTATATTCAATACGTTTGATACTACCAGCCATGGTTGTATATTGCTTGGATTGGAACTCCTCTCTTAAGTTAAGTTTCTCAGCTTCTCTCATACGCTGAGTCATAATTTGTTTTGCGGTACTTGCTGCAATACGTCCGAATTCTGCAAAGTCATCAGGGGTAACATCAAGTTCTAAAATTTCGCCTTCCACTACATCGGGGATATATTCCTTCGCTTCAGCAAGACCAATTTCTCTTGCGGGGTCATTAACTTCAGCAACTACAGTCTTAGGAACGAAAACACCTATTTCGCCACTTTCATCTTCCAATTGAACATGGATAGAATCCGATGATAGTAATTTCATTTTTTTTCTGTAAGCGCCAGCTATTGAATCGCAAATAGCTCTAATGAATACCTCTTTAGGTATATTCTTTAATCTTTCGATTTCTTCGGCAGCCTCGACTAATTGTTTTCCAATTTTATACATGTGAACTCTCCAGGATGAGTTTCTAAATCTTGCATTTTTCTAATAAAAAAGCAGGCCTTGTGCCTGCTTGCTTTTTTTGAAGAGCAAGAATTAAATACAATTCATATTATAGCCGATGATGAGTTCTTGGTAATCTAGTCTCTACGATTTCCCATAATTCTGAGCAAAAATAAGAAAAGGTTTATAAAGTCAAGGTAAAGAGCTAATGCGCCACTTACTGCCATATTTGGATGAAAATTGCTCGATTGCCCTATTTCTTTGACCTTTTGTACATCATACGCAGTGAGCGCAACGAATATAAGAACGCCAATATAGCTGATCGCTGCTTCAAAAGCAGTGTTATGAAAAAACATATTAGCCACTTGCGCAATGATCAAGCCAAGTAAAGCCATTATCGCCATATTGCCGATTTTACTTAAGTCACTTTTAGTGGTTGCACCATAAAGAGCCATCACGCCAAAAGTACAAGCGGTAACACCAAAGGTATTTACTATAGAGCTTGTAGTATAGACAAGTAAAACAGTACTAAGTAAAACACCGTTCAATGCGGAGTAAATAAAAAAATTGCTAGCTGCAGCCTGAGGAGACATTTTCAGAATGTTAGCTGATAGATTCCAAACTAAAACTAGAAGACCAATAACTAAAACTATTGGTAAAAAAGGATTATTAAATATAGTTCTTACAATTAGAGGATTGGTTGCTACTAAGTAAGCTGCAACTCCACTAGTTAGCAAGCCCATAAACATCCAGTTGAAAACTCTTACTAAGAAAGATTGCTCAGTGTTTTCTTTTCTTCCAGATTGAAAACCACCTGCGTTTGTTGGATCATAATTCATATCATCATTATAACAAATTTTTGTTCAACAGAGTCATAGCAATATTCATCCACTCTCACTTCTGCGGATTCAATCTGCGCTCACTCGGTCTTCGTCTCCTTTCGGTCCAAAAAGTTGGACACGCTCAAGGGACTCAATCCCTCGCTCACTTGATCTCATCTCGCATGGTTCGAAGTTACTTCATATTACTATGACTCTGTTGAAACATTGATTAGATAGAGCCTCTTTGAAAAGCTCCCAGATGCAATAAACGCTGTCATCCTGAGCGAAGCGTAAGGATCCAGTCTTACTTAATAAGCTTAGATTATGCCTGGATCATTACGCCCGCTGGCTCCTCATGATGACGCGCAGCAGATGGGACTTTTCAATAGGCTCACAGCTTGGGAAGCCAAACATGGAACGTGGACCCCACGCCTAGTTCAGAGTCCACCCAAATCTTGCCGTTGTGAGTGCTAACGATTTTTTTACAGATAGTAAGCCCTAAGCCAGTTCCAGGATATTCAGATTTGCTATGAAGCCTTTGGAAAAGTTGGAAAATTCTTTCCGCATATTCTTGTTTGAAGCCAATGCCATTGTCTTTAAAAGAAATGATCCAGGCATCTTCACTCTCATGCTCTTCAGCGGTGACAGTGACAAGAAGTTGTCTCTCATTGTCGCGATATTTAATTGAGTTTGAAATTAAATTCTCAAACATCCTAATTAATTGAACTTTGTCACCAAAAATAATTGGTAATTTATCGGAAGTAATAATGGCATCACTCTCTTTGATTTTTTGTTCTAAGTCAAGCAAACTAGTTTGCATAACTTCATTGAGATCAACTTTCTTGAATTGAATATTTTCAGCATTGAATCTGGAGTAGTCTAAAAGATCTTCTATAAGTTGTTGCATTCTCTTAGAACCTTCGATAGTAAAGTTGATATATTTTTGAGTTTTCTCATCAAGATTGCTTTCAAAAATAGTTTGTAATCTTCTCGTGTTTTGAATCACCATTCTTAAAGGCTCTTGTAAGTCATGAGATGCTACGTAAGCAAATTGTTCTAATTCTTCATTTGATCTTTTAAGTTTATAAGAAAGTTCGTTTAGTTCTGAAGTTCTTTGGCTTACTGTTTGCTCAAGCTCGGTTGGGGTTTTAAGACTAAGTGCCATAGGAATAATTCGGAAAAGTTCTATGGCGGTTAGTACCGACACTACAGCAGTAATAAATTTCATCAAGCCAGAAAGCCTGTACCAAGGATGCCAGAAAATAGTTGCTTCAATTAAATGTACGGTGCCGCACCAAAAAATAAATGCACAGAAAAGTAAAAAGATATAAGTGAAAGGAACTTGACCTTTACTTTTTTTGACAAAGTAAAACAGCATTACTGGTATCGCCATATAAGCTGCCCAGATAGCAAGGTCGGAAATAATATGTATCCAACCTAAAAATAAATCCCAGTTGCCGCAATGCCATCTTGCCGGGAAATCTGAGGTATCAAAAAGTTTTTTAAAAAAGCTCCACATGGGATATTGGGATTTATATTGATGCTTGTAATTTAACTAATTTATGACTATTATACATCCATATGCCAAAGTCTAATTTGGATATTTTGCTAGTTGAAGACAATCCCGCGGATGCGGATTTTATCACGGAAATTTTAGAACAAGCTACCAAAAAAGGTCGCTATGCGGATTTCCAATTTTCTATTGTATGGGTAGAGAACCTTGCTGAAGCAGTAGAAGCCATAAGAAAAAATCCTTTTGATTTAATTTTGTGTGATTTAAGTTTGCCGGATAGTTTTGGTATAGACACTGTCAAAACCCTCATCAATATACGTTTTGCAACTCCTATTATTGTTTTAACTGGGGACATCGATAGCACTTTATGGATTGATGCAATTCATGAAGGTGCCCAAGATTACTTAACTAAAAACAATATTGATACTGAAGTTTTATTGCGAACAATAGGTCATGCTATTGAGCGTTCTAAATTGAGATTGCAACTTGAAACTACAATTCAACAATTAGAAGTTTATTCTGACAAGCTTAAGCAGAGCAATAAAGAGCTTGAAACTTTTGCCTATGTTGCATCTCATGATCTACAAGAGCCGTTGCGCACTATCATTGCCTTTACGGAGAAAATTGAACATAGAAGTAGTAGTCAATTAGATGATTCTTCTAAAGACTATTTCGCGCGAATCAAAAGATCTACAATGCGAATGCAAAGTTTATTAGATGATCTTTTAGATTATTCAAGAGTAAGTTTCCAGAAATTAAATTTCCAAAAAATAGATTTAAGGAAAGTTTTCAATCAAACTATTTTAGATCTGGAAAAAACAATCTCTGACACTGGATCATCAATTTATGTTTTGGGTGAAGAAGGCGCTAAGTTTGTACTTAGTGAAAACGGAGTAATTAATCAGAAATTTATGGAGCAAGCTGTTTTTGATTTTTATGTTACAGCTGATGAAACTCAGATGCGTAGATTGTTTCAGAATTTGATTACCAATGCAATCAAATTTAGAAAAAAAGATACCAAGCCAATTTTACATATCTCAATGATTAAAGACAAACAAGAAAGAGTAGTTTCTATTCAAGACAATGGCATTGGTTTTGAAGAAGAGTACAAGGAAAAAATATTTCAACAATTCCAGCGTCTGCATGACAGATCTGAATATGAGGGAACTGGTATGGGTTTAGCTATAGTGAAAAAAATTGTTGAAACTAACTCCGGTACAATAGATGTTAGTAGTAAACCTGGTGAAGGTAGTTGTTTTACTGTTAGATTAAAGCTTGGTGGCTAGTGCTTTCTAAGCCTTATATTGCTATTACTTTAGTCCAATAGCGAACTACACCTTCAAGTACATGTTCGATATCTTCAATTTCTAGAGGTTTGATTATATAAGAAGAAGCTCCAAGTGAATAAGCTTTCATTATGTCTTCTTTTCTTTTGCTACTAGTGTAAATTAAAACTTGAATATGGCTGGTTCTTTTATCGGATTTAAGTAGGTTTAAAAGTTCGAAACCATTTTTTTGTGGCATGTTTAAATCCATTAACACAACACAATTTTTTTGGTTGTCAAGTTTATACTCGTCTTGTAAAAAAGTTACTGCTCTTTCAGGATCTAAAAAACTTACTATATTTAAATTTACAGATTGGTTTTCAAGAATTTCTTTTACGATATCGATGTCATTGGGATTATCATCGATTATTACAATATTTGATTTTGTTGGGTCCATGATAAATAAGCCCCACTATTATAAAATACTATTTCACCACATATTATTTGACGAGAGCTTTTGCCTTATTTCTTAATAGATAGAGAAGGATACCACTCGGTTCTTGACCATATTGCTCTGCGTATAAATGTTTTAAAGCTTCGAAACGTTGCTTATAATCAAGGCTACCAAGCCTTTCTAGGCTTTCCTGCTGAATAGCATCGAAGAACTTATCAAGAATAATTTTACCTAAATACATTTCATCTCCAATGTTTTCATCTGTAAATATTGTATTCCTTTTTTTAAACCTCTTAAAACAGCCTAATTTCTCTGTTTTATTCCTCCTTCCTCTATTTGATCTAGATAAGGTCATGAAACTGCTTTTACCTAGGTCATATAGCCTAGGTATTTCTAAAACCAGCTTCAAAAGGTAATTTTAATAGTTGATTTTTGGGACTATTTTAATTTAAGAATAAGAAATATTCTCTATACTAATTTGCACTATAAGGAGGCACATATGTCAATATTGAAGAAAAGAGAGGAAACTGCAGTGGATAACTCGGAAACTAAAACTCTAAAAAACACAAACATTCTCATAGTAGACGATAACCCTGATGACTGTTTGATCATCAAAGAAATTATAGAGGAGAATATGCACAGTAATAATCCTCAAATTACTGTTGCTGCTAATTTTGATCAAGCTATTGAAGCTTGCTATGGTAGAGATTATGATTTATGCTTGCTTGATTATAAGCTTGGAAAACGTGATGGTATCAGAGTTTTAAAAGATTTTCGTGAACATGGATTTATAATGCCAGTGATTTTTTTAACAGGTCAAGGCAATGAAGAAGTAGCAGTTGAGGCAATGCAATGTGGTGCTTCAAATTATTTTTCAAAAAGAAATATTGATGCCTTGAAGTTTATTAAAGCAATCCGACATGCAATACATGAAAGTAAAATGCTTAATAACGTGCAAGAATGGCTATTCGATTAATGTCTATACGGAATAAAGGGTTATTAAAAAAAAATAACTTGCTTAATTGCTAAAGAAAACATTAAGATGGTTTCTTAAGGTTTATACAATGGAGTAAAAAATAAGAATGAGTTTTAAAAAGTTTTTTTCGCTAGAAAGGTGTGATGTTGAGAATGATGAATCTCAAGAGATGTCGTCTTTTATTATTAAAGATGATTTTGAAAGGGATATGACTGAAACACTTCTTACCCCCTTGCCTGATACTGAGGCCTTATCTGAAATTAACATATTCCTTGCGGAGGATTCTGATGATGATTATTTCTTGATGTCTGAAGCCTTGGATAGATCTATTTATAAACATAAACTTACTTGGCTCAAAAATGGTAAGGAGCTAATTGATAAGCTCGAAGAGACTTATACTCAAAATGCTTTGCCTGATTTATTGCTGCTTGATTTGAATATGCCAAAAGTTAATGGGCATGAGGTTCTGAAGTTTATCAAATCAGACCCAAGATTCAAAAATATTCTTACAATTGTTCTTACTAGCTCTAGATCTCCAGCGGATATTGAAATCGCTTATGAGAATGGCGCTAATGCTTTCTTAGTAAAAGGTTCTAGATTTGATAAACTAGTTGAAGCCATTAGTTCTCTAAAGAGATTTTGGTTTGACTATGCTCAAAGACCTCAGACTTGAAGAAAAAATTACCCTTTATATTTGCATCGCAGTTTTAGTTAGTGCTTTATTACTAACTACTGCTATTTCTAATATTAGAACTGGATCTAGGTTTGTTTCAGTGAGAGGCTTGTCTGAAAGAGAAGTTACTGCAGACCTGGCGCTCTGGCCGATTAAAGCTAGTGCTGCTGCAAATAGCCTGCCTGAAATATTTTCACAAATAAGCAGTAACCAGAAATATATAGTTGATTTCTTGAAAGCCAAAGGTTTTACTGATGATGAAATTAACATCACTCAACCGCAAGTTACTGATAGGCAAGCGCAACTTTATTACGAGAACAATAATGCAAGTAGCCAAAGATATATAGCTGAGATTGGTGTACTTCTCAAAACTTCTAAAATCGACAAAGTTAAAAAAGCTGGGCAAGAGATTGGTGAGCTAGTTGGCAAGGGCGTTACACTCTCATCGACTAGCGTCGAATATTTATACACTAAGCTTAATGACATCAAACCAGCGATGATCGAAGAGGCTACTAAAGAAGCTCGCAAAGCAGCAGAGAAATTTGCTAAAAATTCTGGTAGTATGTTAGGTCGTATCAAACATGCTAACCAAGGGCTTTTTACTATAGAGCCTGTTCATTTTTATACTCAAGAGCAGAAGAATATTAGAGTGGTTACGGATATAGAGTATTTTTTACGTTAAAAGTGAAGTTTGTAAATTACTTTCACGTTGAGGTTTATATGGATTCAGCTAAACTTTTTCTTGGAGCAAATATAGCTCGGCTTGAAAAACGCTTCGCGACCGAATGATAATCATGCTTTGATACAATCTTGCGAACTTCGCGCCTTGCTAATTTGCTAACCAATCAAAGTTTGCTTCATCTCATAGCACCTCAAATGTTCAAGTAAATTTACAAACTTCACTTTTCGCTTTTGTCGATCAATATTAGATTCAGAGGACTTAAATTAACGCAAAAAACTCATTTAGGGGATGAGAATGGTGTATATTGCTGTATAAAATGATATAATGGCATATAAAGTGGTATAAAATCTTATGAATTTAGAGCAAAATCTCAATACAAAACTTGTACTTAAACCAAGCATCGCTGAAATTTTACAACAAAAGTTTTGGGCTATTGATGGTTTTAAATTTGATTTTTCTAAATTAGATTCTAGGTCGGAGTTATTTCTAAAGGAGCTGAGAGAACTTGCGACGATTGCAAGTATTGGTTCCTCTACAAGGATTGAAGGTTCAACTTTAACTGATGTAGAGGTTCGAGAGCTAATTAATAATCTGGATATAAATAATTTAAAGACTCGTGATCAAGAAGAGGTGGCTGGATATTATGAAGTGCTTGATTTGATTCATTCAAGTTATGCTGAAATTCAATTAAGTGAAGCTAATCTCAAATATTTGCATCAACTTTTACTTAAATATAGTTCTAAAGATACTCGGCATAGAGGTGAATATAAAGCTCTCTCTAACAAGGTTGTAGCGAAGTATCCAGGTGGTATAGAGAAAGTAATTTTTAATACTACTGAGCCTTTCTTAACTCCGAAAGAAATTTCTGAGTTAGTTGCTTGGACTAATCTTAAACTTGCAGATAGCAATTACCATCCACTTCTAGTGATTGCAATTTTTGTTTACGAGTTTCTTTCTATACATCCGTTTCAAGATGGCAATGGTAGGCTGTCACGCTTGCTGACTAATTTACTTTTGCTGAGAACTGGATATAGTTTTGCTGAATATATTTCTTTCGAGCACATTATTGAAGAGCGTAAAAAGTTTTACTATCAAAGCTTGATGGAAGGGCAGAAGCATCGTTATCTGCCAGAAGAAGATTTAACTTTATGGTTGATGTTCTTTGCTGATTCCCTTGTAAGCATGATGGATAGGCTTAAAGCTAAGCTTGAGCAAATGGAAGTGAAGTCTATTTATTCTGATGGGGTCAATGATAGACAAGAATTGATTTTGAACTTTGTCAAAGAAAAACGCTCTGTAAGAATGAAAGATTTGATCAAAGAGTTTCCAGATTTTTCACGAGCAATTTTGAATCGGGAATTAAAAACTTTAGTTAGCAATGGGTTGCTCAAACAGCATGGGGAGCTGAAGGGGACTTATTATTCTTTGAGTTAGTAACTTCTTCTATTTACTAGGATTTTGATTTTAATAAGTCTTAGTAAGCGTAATAATTGATATGAATATGAGATGAGGTAAATGAACTTGCCAGGTAAATCAGCAAGCCGCGTAGTTTTCAAATGTGATAACGAAGGGAAAATTTTTTCGGTCGCGAAGCGTGTTACAAGGCGAGCTTGATTTACTGCAAGTGAATGTAACTGAATCCATATGGAATATCACATTACGCGGTAAGACTTATTAAAATCAAAAATTCCCCAGCAAAACTGGATCCTTACGCCTCTTCGAGGCTCAGGATGACGGTTTCCTATCTTTTCAAAAGTGACTTAGCTTGATATCTATGTCCATGCACGTAAGCAAGGATTTGGTTACGTGTGTCGATAGCCACACCAACCATAATGATCAAACTAGTTGAACCAAGTCCACCAAGAGTGGTTACCTGACAGAACTGCTCTGCATGAATTGGAAGTACAGCAATTAAACCGATAGCAATGGAACCGATGAAAACAATTCTTGAGAGCACTTTCTCTAAGTAGTCACAAGTAGTTTTACCTGGCTTCACACCCTCGATAGCACTGCCACCTTTCTTGAGGTTCTCAGCCATTTCACGTGGGTTAGTTACTATAGTTGCATAGAAGAAACTAAAAGCAACGATTAGAATGAAGTAAACAATAGAGTGCTCAACTTTAGCGTATGAGAAAATATATTCTATTCTCATTGATAACCAAGTACCAAAGTTACCTAAAGCAGTTCCTGAAAGGCTTATAACCCCAGGAATCTTAGCAAAGAAATCTCTTATAAGTATAGAAACAGATTTGTTTTGGATACCCGCAAAAGTAAGTAATTGCATAGGCATGAAAAGTACAGCACTAGCAAAAATAATTGGCAAAACGCCTGCTGGATTGATTTTCAAAGGTAGGTAGTGACCTTTAACTTGCTGAGCACCAACAGCTTTTTTAGAGCCGATGATAAGAAGATTTCTCGAACCTTCTTGTAAGTAAATAATCAGGTAAGTGATAGCTAAGAAGATTGCAAGTAAGGTGATAATGCCCCATTGAGGAGTAGATCCAATTCTTACTGCAGTCATAGTATCTTTGATCATGATTGGTAACTTAGATGCGATACCAATGAAAATTAATAAGCTAGCACCATTGCCGATACCTTTCTCAGTGATAACTTCTCCAAGCCACATCACTAGTAATGATGAAACTGTAAGAACTAAAACTGTTGTTAAATAAAATGGCATGCCAGGCTCAGTTGCTATGCGGGCTACATCTAAGAAACGCGCGAGAGCAAAACTCTGGATGATTGAAAGTACTATAGTTGCAAAACGAATAATTCTTTGGTATTGCTTTCTACCTTCTTCGCCTTGGTGTCTTTGTAAATCTTTGAGTTGAGGAATTACTTCAGTGAGCAATTGAACTACGATACTAGAAGTAATATAAGGTCCGATACCTAGAGCAAAAATAGATAGTGCGCTCAATGCACCACCAGCAAACATATCTACTAAACCAAGTAAGCCAGAAGATAATGTTGAATTCGATTTAAGAGCATTTTGATCAACACCATAGAGAGGAATATGAACTCCAATTCTATATATAGCTAACATCCAAATTGTGAACCAAATCTTCTCTGGAAGCCCAGTTGTAGAAAAAATATCTTGGAAATTTAAACTATAATTATTGCTTTTTTCGTTTTTCATTCAGTATTATAGATCTATCTTTTTCTATTAGCCACCTTACCTGTTTTCTTATGAAAACATGGGTGTCTAAACTAAGTTTATTTTACCGCCAGCTTTCTCGATAGCAGCTTTAGCAGTTTCACTAACTCTGTGTGCAGTAACAGTAACTGCAGCAGTTAGTTCACCATTGCCAAGAACCTTCAGACCCCAGTTCTCGATTGACTTTAAGAAGCCAGATTCAAATAAACTTTCAACATTGATGTCAGTTACTTTGATATCAGCTAAATCTTGAAGATCACAGAGATTGATAACAGTAAACTCTTTTCTGTTTACTCTTTCGTTAACTTGTCTCTTAGGAAGTCTTCTGTATAAAGGTGTTTGACCGCCTTCTCTACGAGCTTGTCTAGAATAGCCAGAACGACATTTTTGTCCACGGTGACCTCTGCCAGCCGTTTTACCAGATCCAGAACTAATCCCACGTCCTTTTTTAAAACGTTTTTTGATTGCTCCCTTAGCTGCTCTTAAATTATTCAATGTCTCTGCCATTTTTCTTTCCTTAAAACTAATTTCCTATTTATTTATTTATTTGTTTGGTGTTACTTCAAGCAAATGAGTAACTTTAGTGATCATGCCTTTGATGATTGCACTTGCATCATGAAAAACAGTTTGGTTTGTTCTGCGAATTCCTAGAGCAGCAAGAATTTTTTGCTGTCTTTTATCGGCTTTCGCGAAACCTCTCTTCATTCTAATTTTTAAGTCTTTTACTTTTGTTTCCATGATTAATAACCTTTCTATTTATTTATGCAAATAGCATCTTTTTAACTGATGTACCTCTTGACGCTGCTACTTCTTGGAATTTTCTCAGAGAGCTCAACGCATTTACGGTTGCGCGCGCTACGTTTAGTGGAGACTTAGATGCTAGTGATTTAGAAAGAATATCACCTACACCTGCAAGCTCAAGAACGATACGTGCTGTACCACCAGCAATAATTCCAGTACCTTCAGCAGCTGGTTTAAGAAGAACTCTCGCTCCACTTGCTCTACCAATTACTGTGTGAGAAATAGTATTAGTGTTAGCTACAGTTTCGATATCTACTAAGTTTTTACGAGCATCAGAAATTGCTTTCTTGATTGCAATCAAAACTTCAGACGCTTTACCTACGCCCACGCCTACTTTACCTTTTTCGTTACCGATAATTACAGTAGTTCTGAAAGAAAGTTTTTTACCACCCTTAACTACTTTAGTAACTCTTCTAACTTGTACAACTTTTTCAATATATTCAGAAGGTTCTTCAGTCTCAGTTCTTTTACGACGAGAGTTATTATTATTTCTTCTGTCTCCGCCGCCGCCACCGCCGCCACGTGAACCACCTCTTCCGCCGCCACCGCCAGCATTGCCACCACCACGTGAACCGCCGCCGCCTCTAGCTTCTTTGTTTTTATCAGCGTTTGCAGAAGGTGCTCTAGGAGTTTCTGGATTTACAGCTTTAACTTCTTCAGCCTTAACTTCTTTGTTCTCAACTACAGGGCTAGCTTCATTAGCTGGAACTACTGGAGTTTCAGTCTCAGAGCTTTTTGCTTCTGTATTTAATTCTTCTTTGTTGATATTGTTTTCTTCAGTCATTAATGTTTGTCCTTGTTAACTAGAAATCTAAACCTGCTTTACGCGCTGCTTCAGCTAGAGCTTTAACTCTACCGTGATATTTATTACCGCCGCAATCAAATACTACAGATCCTACTCCTGCAGCCTTAGCTTTCTCGGCAATTTCTTTGCCAATAGCTTCTGCACCAGCAGTATCATGTCCTTTGATTTTGCCTTTAAGATCTTTTGAGTAAGAACCAACAGCACACAAAGTTACTGCTTCAATGTCATTGATTACTTGAGCAGAGATATGCTTGTTTGATCTGAAAACCGCTAAACGAGGTCTTTCTGCAGAGCCTTGAATTTTCTTTCTTGCTCTAAAGTGTCTTTTGTCTTTTTGTTCTTTTTTTGTTAGTACTGCCATTTTCTTAGCTCCGATTTAAATTATTTATTTGCTACCTGACTTACCAGCTTTACGTTTGATTTGCTGACCTTTCACTCTGATACCTTTACCTTTATATGGTTCTGGTGGTCTTAGAGCGATGATGTTTGCAGCTATTTGACCAACTAATTCTTTGTCATAGCCAGTAACAATAACTCTTGTATTGTTCTCTGCAAGTGCAAACTCAATGCCTTTAGGAGGCTCTACGATTACCGGGTGAGATTTGCCGATTTGGAAATCTAGAAGCGCACCTTTCAAAGCCGCTCTGTAACCTACCCCTACGATATCTAATTCTTTCTTGAAACCTTCAGTAACTCCTGTAATCATGTTATTGATTAGAGTTCTGTAAAGTCCATGTAATGATCTAGCCAATCTAGTTTCAGTATTTCTTGTAACTTTAATTAAGTTACCTTCAACCGCAACTCCAATCTCTGACCTGATTTGGCGAGTTAATTGTCCTTTAGGACCTTTAACTGTGATAACAGTTGAGCCATCAGGAGTTTTGTCGATTTTTACTTCGGCTCCGTTTGGTATATTTATTTCTTTTTTACCGATTCTTGACATAGTAGACCTCTTTCTAACTAAAAACTTTAAATGAATGAATTACCAAACTTGGCAAAACAATTCTCCTCCAACTTTCTGACCACGAGCTTTTCTATCCGTCATAAGCCCTTGATTTGTAGATAGTATGCTAATACCAAGTCCACTTAAAACCTTAGGAGCATATTTAGATTTCACATACTTGCGTAATCCTGGTTTTGAAACTTTACGTAAACCTTTGATAACAGGCTTTTTGTTGACGTATTTAATATCAACAATAATTGATTTTCTAGCAACATTATCTTCGTTAATAACTTGGACATCTGTTAAATAACCTTCTTCTCTGAGTAAGTTAGCTAAATTCAGTTTAACTTTGCTAAAAGGAATAGCAATTTGTTGTTTCGAAATTTTAAGACCATTGCGAATTCTTGTAAGGAAATCAGCAATTGGATCGTTTGTTGTTCTGTTATTTTTTGTTACTAATTCTTTTGTCATTTCTTTCTAACCTCTTACCAACTTGCCTTTGTCATTCCTGGGATTAAACCTTGGTGAGCCATTAGCCTTAAAGCATTTCTGCAAAGACCGAGGTCTCTGTGATAGCCTCTTGGTCTGCCTGTAAGCCAACAACGATTTTTGTGTTTGATCTTACAAGAGTTACTTGGCAAGCCTTCAATCTTTCTTTGGATATCCATTCTTTGCTCAAAATCTAATTCTGGATTAGCAAGCTCTGCTTTAAGATCAGCGCGACGCTTTGCATACTTAGCAATAAGTTTTTTCTTGCGTTGTGATTTTTGAACTGTTGATTTTTTTGCCATGATTCTTTTTTAAAATTGCTCCTTAACTATGCCGCTACTGCCTTTGGTGCTGCTTTAGTTTTCTTGAATGGGAAGCCCATGATTTCAAGTAAAGCTTTTGCGCCTTTGTCATTACCAGCTGTAGTACAAATAGTGATATCCATACCTCTAACTGCATCTACTTTGTCGTATTTGATTTCAGGGAAAATAAGTTGTTCTTTAACACCAAAAGTATAATTGCCTCTGCTGTCAAAACTCTTATTAGAAAGTCCTTGGAAATCTCTAACACGTGGAAGTGCTACGTTAACTAGCTTTGAGAAGAAATTGTACATGTTAGCTTTTCTCAAAGTTACTTTAAGACCGATTGCTGTGTTCTCTCTAACTTTAAAAGCAGCGATAGATTTCTTAGCTCTAGTAACAACTGGTTTTTGTCCAGCGATCATAGTTAAATCTTGAATAGCATTCTCAAGAGTTTTTGCGTTAGTTGCAGATTCGCCAAGACCAAAGTTGATAACAATTTTGTCCAATCTAGGAATTTGCATTACATTCTCAAGTTGAAGTTGATCTTTTAACTTGTCTTTTAATTCTGTTTCGTATATTTCTCTTAATGCTTTCATGAGTTTCTCCGTAATAATTTTCTGTCTTCGTTAGTCCTTGATTACTCTACTTGCTCTCCGCTAGTTTTTAGAACTCTAACTTTTTTGCCATTCTCAAGAGTCTTCTTGCCTACTCTTGATGCTTTTTTGTTTTGACCATCCCAAAGCATTACTTTAGATGCAAATATTGGTGATTCCATTTCAATGATTCCACCTTCTTGTCCTGGTCCTGTAGCTTTTTTGTGTCTTTTAACTACATTGATACCTTCAACGATAATTTTGCCATCTGCGCGAAATACTTCTAAAATTTTTGCAACTTTGCCTTTATCGCTACCGCTAATAATTACAACTTCGTCGCCTTTATTAACATGAAGCTTTGGTTTAGCATTAGTTCTAGTTTTTTTGACCAATGCTTGAGAAACAAGAAGTATGCCACCTTTCTTCACTTTAGAAGCTTTAGGGGCTTTCGTGTATCTTATGCTTACTTTTTTTGCTTTTGCTGCCATTTTCTTTTACCTTAGTTAAACTTATACAACCTCTTGTGCTAGTGAAACGATTTTCATGAAACCAGCTTCTCTCAACTCTCTAGCTACTGGACCAAATACACGAGAACCTCTTGGGTTGCCATCTTTGTCGATGATTACACAAGCGTTCTGATCAAAGTTAATCCAGCTTCCATCTTTACGTTTGTTTTTCTTACGAACTCTTATGATTACAGCTTTAACGATTTCAGATTTTTTAACTGGCATGTTAGGAACTGCATCTTTAACTGTTCCAACAACTACAGTACCTAGAGTTGCATTGCCAGCACTGGCTCTGAGTACTCTGATTACTCTTATTCTTCTTGCTCCGGTGTTATCGGCTACTACTAAATCGCTTTCTTGTTGTAACATTTGTTTTCCTTATATCTTGTAGACCTGTTTTATATTACGCAGCTCTTTCAACAACTTCCTTTAAAACCCAAGTCTTTCTTTTAGAGATTGGTCTTGATTCTTCGATCATAACGGTATCACCCTCTTTAGCAGTGTTCTCTTCGTCATGAGCCATGAACTTCTTCGTGAATGTAAGAATCTTGTGGTAAAGTTTGTGCTTCATTTTTCTAGCAACTTTTACTACGATTGTTTTATCGCCTTTATCACTTGCAACTACACCTTTAAGTATTTTCTTTGGCATTTAAACATTCTCCTGGTTTGCTTCTTGACTACGTTCTTGAACGATAGTATTGATCTGAGCAATTGATTTTCTAAGAGTTTTCATTAATGAACTATTCTCTAATTTACGAGAATGGAAAGCCATTTTCGCTTGGAATAATTCAGTTTTGAAATTAGCTAAATCTGCTGCTAATTCTTCTGGGCTTTTCTCTCTAAGGTCTTTAGTCTTAACTATCATTATTTAATTTCCATACCTTCTCTTACGATAACTTTTGTTTTAACTGGGAATTTTGCTGCAGCAAGTTCTAATGCTCTTTTTGCAACTTTAAGATCAACACCAGCAACTTCAAAAAATATTCTGCCGGGTCTAACAACTGCTACCCAATACTCTGGATTACCTTTACCAGCGCCCATTCGCGTCTCAGCAGGTTTTTGTGTAACCGGTTTATCAGGGAAAATTCTAATCCAAATACGACCACCACGTTTGATGTGACGAGTCATCGCTCTTCTAGCAGCTTCGATCTGTCTAGAGTTGATCCAGCCTGGCTCAAGAGTTTGAAGTGCAATTTCACCGAAGCTAACTTCAGCTCCACGCGTCTCTTTGCCTTTCATTCTGCCGCGCATTTGCTTTCTATATTTTGTTCTTTTAGGTAATAGCATTTATTTTTTTCTATCCTTGAAATTCTTTTCCTTGAGTCCTATTTTCTTAGGCAGCTATCGCTGTATTATCCTCTGAGTTGTGACCCGCTGCCGCTTTAACGTTAGGTCTTGATTTTTCTCCAGGTTGAAGAAGACCTTTGTTAAGCCAAACTTTTACACCGATGATTCCGTAAGTTGTCATCGCTTCTGCAAAACCGTAATGAATATCAGCTCTCCATGTATGGCATGGAACGCTGCCTTCATGAGCTTTCTCGCTTCTAGCAATCTCGATACCTGATAATCTGCCTGAAGAAATAATTTTGATTCCTTTAGCACCAGCTCTCATAGCTCTTTGAATTGATTGTTTCATTGCTCTTCTGAAAGCAATTCTTCTCTCTAATTGTTGAGTGATTGATTCAGCAATTAATTGCGCATCAAGATCGATTTTGTTAACTTCAAACACATTAACGATAACGTTTAATTCTGGTCTTGAAACTAATGATGCAAGTTCTTTTTTGAGTAACTCAAGTCCTTCACCAGCTTTACCGAAAATCAAACCAGGTCTTGCAGTTACGATGCCGACTTGGATTTGACCAGGTTTACGTTGAATAAGAATTTTGCTAATACCAGCGTTCTTAAGTTTCTTTTTCAAGAAAGTTCTGATAGCTGTATCTTCTTGAAGAATAGCTGCAAACTCGCCGCCTTTAAAATCAGCGTAAGTTGTTGAATCTGAGTCTTCAGTAATTCCGAGTCTATTTGCTCTTGGTGGTACTTTTTGTCCCATAGTTAGTTGTTACCTTCTTTATTATTGTTCTTAGGCTTGTCCACCGTAGCCTTGGCGGAGGTGGAAGCTTTAGCGGAGCCGGAAGTTGCAGTTTTCTTTGGCTTAGCTGTTGTTGTCGCTGCTTTAGTTTTAGCTTTCGGAGCTTTAGCTTCAGCGCCTTCAGCTGCTTTTGCCTTACGGTTATAAGCTTTATTAATTGGGTTCTTTTTATTACGTGGAGAATTATCCCAAACGAATTTAGAATATTCTGCTGCGTTCATTTCACTTAGAACTACGCTAATTTTTGCAGTTCTTTTAAGGATAGTGTACGCACGTCCCTTGTTCATTGCTCTCCATCTCTTGTAAGTGTTGTTTTCATCAACAAGTAATTGAGAGATTTGAAGTTCTTCGGGAGTTTCAACGCCTAAATTGTTTTTAGCGTTTGCCATTGCACTCATGATGAGCTTTCTAATTGGTTCTGCAGCAGCAAATGCTGAGAATTTAAGTTGTTCAGTAGCTTCACCTGCAGTCATTAAACGAACTAGATTAGCTGTACGTCTAACTTTACGAGGAGTTTGTCTGAGGAATGACAAGTGTGCTTTTGCTATTTTTTGTTTTGTTTCTGTAGCCATGAGGTTTTCCTATTTGAAATTATTTCTTACCGACAGTTGCCTTTTTTGCACCAGCGTGACCTTTGAAAGTTCTAGTTAGTGAAAATTCACCAAGTCTATGACCAACCATTGACTCTGTGCAGTATACAGGGATAAATTTACGACCGTTGTGAACTGCAATAGTGAATCCAACCATCTCTGGAAGAATCATTGAAGCTCTTTTGTAAGTTTTGATAACTTTCTTTTCGCCCTTAGCTACGCACTCTCTGATTTTTTTCCAGAGTGATTCGTGTACATAAGGTCCTTTTTTCTGTGATCTTGCCATTTATATATTTGTCTCCGTGCTAATTAAGCCTTTGCTACCTTCTTACCTTTACGGTTAGTAATAATGTGTTGAGAAGAATGTCTCTTAGGTTTACGAGTCTTTTTACCAAGTCTCTTTCCTGTATAAGATTTAGGAATACCACCGATAGGACACTTACCTTCACCACCACCATGAGGGTGATCAACTGGGTTCATCGCAGAACCACGAACTGTAGGTCTGATACCTCTGTTTCTGCTACGGCCTGCTTTACCCCAAACGATGTTTTTCCAATCAGAGTTACCAAGCTCACCAAGAGTTGCGATACAGTCAACGCTTACTCTTCTCATTTCGCCAGAAGGCAATCTAAGAACAGCTTTATCGTTTTCTTTTGCAAGAAGTTGAGCTGAGTTACCTGCAGATCTCACTATCTGTGCACCTTTACCAGGAGTAAGTTCAATACAATGAACAGTACTACCTAAAGGCATATCTCTAAGAGCAAGTGCGTTACCTACTTTGATTTCAGCTTCAGGACCTGATTCGATCACTGTGCCAATAGTAAGTCCTTTAGGACAAGGGATATATCTTTTCTCGCCATCAGCATAAACAACTAGAGCGATGTGAGTATTTCTGTTTGGATCGTACTCAATAGTTTTAACAGTGCCTTTGATGCCGAACTTGTTACGTTTGAAATCAATAAGTCTGTATTTTCTCTTTTGAGCTCCGCCTTTATGACGGCAAGTGATCTTACCGTTAGATCTGCCGGTGTCTTTGCGAAGTTTCTTAGTTAAAGTTTTCTCCGGTGTAGTAGTAGTAATATCGCTGCGATCTAATAAGATCGTTCCGCGACTACCTGGAGTTCTAGGTTTGAAGTATTTTAGGGCCATGTTTTTTCCGTTTCTTGGTCTGGGTTTTCAGCTCTTACGACAAAAGAGCTTAGATTGCATCCATACAAGGAACCTTTTAAAAAGCCCTCATACTGGCGCGAGTCACTATAATAGCCTGGCGTGTAACACTAGAGATACAAATTTCCAAAAACCTTAATAAAGAACAATGGACTTATGAAACTGTTCTTTACTTTGGCTTAACTTTTCTCAAGCAAAATGTTAGTAAGGAAAAATCATATTGAGTTCACACAAAGGCAAGTCTGTAAAAACCCTAATAAATGAAAGAGTATTAGGTAAACAATATCTACGTATCTCTGCTATTGCAGCTTCCAGTGCCGGAACTTCAATTCAAGGTTCTATTAATGTAGTACTTCAATCCTTCTTGGATTCTAAGCTCGGCTTGAAGACCACTATGAGAAAGCCTTTGCCGGAGAGAGCTAAGCCCGTGCAAAGACCACAAATTCCTGATGTAAAATATCAAACTCCAACTTTATTACAGCGTTTAAATCCTGTTGGCAATAGACTTAAAGAAGAAGGGATACTGGATCAAGCTATTGATGAGGTTTCTGAGCTTAAAACCCAAATCTTTACTGAGTCTGTAAGTTCTGACTTAGTTCAAGACCCAAGATCTTTAGCAATAAAGCCTACTGTTAATGTTAGTGCGGCTAAACAAGTGGCTTTCACGAGAACACCTAAGACTATTGCTAATTTACTCAGATAGTAATGAGAATGGGTAAAACCCCCTAGCCATTTATCTTAAATATGCTAAAATTAGGATTATGAAGCGTGATCAGAAGCCGGATGTGATGGATCGTTTAAGAATCCCAATGGCTGCGGCATTGATAGCAGCTGATTTAGCTGGTGATTGCAAAAACAAGGAAGCTACTTCACTTGAAACGATTGCGGTAGATGGTACCAACTCTATTTCCACAAAGCAAAAAGCAATACAATATAGAATTTATTTGGATATGTATGAGAGTTCTCCGAGAGAAGAAGTTATCGACAACGTTTTGGGACTTATCGTAGGTACAGAATTTGTTAAATTCTGTGAAGAGCTGGATAAAGCGGAAGTCCCGGCAGAAAAAAATCCAATTAACTCAAAAATATTTTCCTTGCTAAGTAAATCTAATCCGACTTCCTCGGCTTTAATAGAATGTTTGGATAAATTGAAAGATACAAAAATTAGCAATAAAGAATTTTATGAAGAGCTTGGATCTTTGCTCAAGCAGAGAAGCTATAATCTCTAAATTAGTGATTCATATTATTCATGGTCAAGATTTATTCCGCAAGCAGCTCAGGATCTCTGCTCTTAAGGCTGAGTATCTTGAACCTGGAATGGAAGCTTTAAATTTAGTACACGCTGAAAATCCTTTGTTGATTGATTTTGTGTCCTTGATTAATACTCCAGCTTTTGGCTTTGGTAAAAAAATTATTCATATCAAGAACTTTAGTTACTTGGAAAATAAAGCAGAGGATGAAGAAGTAACTAGCATTCTGGAAAGTCTTTCAAATTTGCCAGAGTCTAATATTATAATTTTTGATTCCGATAAAATATCTGGAGTCATCAAGCTCGTTAAGCAATTGAAAAACTTACCCGGTCTTGAATTAGAAGAATGCAAAGCCTTTAATAGTTGGGAAGCTAAGCCTGCAGCGGGTTGGCTTAGATATATCTTTCCTCTCTTGCTTAAAGAACTTGATAGTAAGCTTACTGCGCCAAGTCCAGATGTTTTGGAGTACTTTGCAGAACAAACTGGCGTAGAAGATAGTTCTAAATTATATTCAGAACTCAAGAAATTAATTATCCTGGGAAAGCCTTTTACTGAGGCGCTTATAGATCAAGAATGCCAAGCTCGTCATGATGTTTTTAAATTTGCGCGCTTACTTGCTGAAGCTAAAGTCGCTCAAGCCAATAAAGAGCTAGAGAAAATCATCATTGCTAAAGAATTACATTTAGGTATTTTGGCGATGCTTGATACCATCATCTCTAAATATCTGAAACTAAAACTTGCTTTGCAAGAACACAGGTCAGATGCTGAAATAGCTCAGCTCCTGAGTGCAAGTCCTCAAAGTCTTTTTCATAAGAAAAAAGAAGTCGCTACTATGCAAGAAAGTCATCTGGATGCACTTTTAGAGAAAATCCTGGATCTTGAATTTAAAGTCAAAACCGGTAGAACTACTATTGATAGAGGCTTTAGGCTACTTGTAAACAGTTAGTTTTTGGTAAGTGGATTGCCACGCCACTTCGTGGCTCGCAATGACACTCTAATTCTTTAATGCGCTTAATAAATCCGTAGGCTCAGTTTCTACTATGCCAGAAAGCTCACCAACTTTATTTAATTTAGCTTCAATAGTGCGTGAACGTTTGCCGGCATCTTCAATCACCTTGCTTGCTTGATCAACTTTCTCATAGGCTTTAGCAAGAAGATCACCAAAGGTACCGAAGTGTTTCTTCACTTCTGCAAGATACTTCCAGACTTCGCTTGAGCGTTTTTGGATAGTAAGAGTTCTAAAGCCCATTTGTAAACTATTGAGTAGTGCAGCAAGAGTAGTTGGTCCAACTAAATTAATACGACATTCGCTTTGGAGTTTATCCATTAAACCTGGTCTACGAATCATCTCTGCATATAGACCTTCAGTTGGCAAAAACATTAATGCAAAATCTGTTGTATGTGGAGGGTCTATATATTTATCTCTGATACTTTTTGCTTCAAGCTTAATGCGATTCTCTAATTGTTTGATCGCAAGATCAGCTTCTTCGACATTGCCTGAATCTTGAGCAAGTACTAAACGTTGATAATCTTCTTGTGGGAATTTAGCATCGATTGGTAACCAAACTGGATTACCATCATCGTCTTTGCCTGGAAGTTTAATTGCAAAATCCACTCGCTCACTAGATCCTGGCTTGGTTTGTACATTGGCTTCATATTGATCTGGACTGAGTATTTGCTCAAGTAAATTACCAAGCTGTACTTCACCCCAAGTACCGCGAGTTTTAACATTACTAAGAACTTTTTTGAGATCACCCACACCAATAGCCAGTGTCTGCATCTCGCCAAGTCCTTTGTGAACTAGTTCTAGTCTCTCGCTTACAGTTTGGAATGAAAGTGAAATACGTTGCTCAAGAGTGGTTTGTAATTTTTCATCTACAGTTTTTCTCATCTCTTCGAGTTTCTTAGTATTGTCCTCTTGTAAATTTTTTAAGTTAGTTTCCATCGTCGTGCGCATCTGCTGAAGATCATTACGACTGCCATCACCAATGGTTTTAAGGTTTGCAGCAAAATTATTTAACTGTTCGCTTTGCAGTTTAGAAAGATTTTGGAAATTACTTGCCAGAACATCACTAGAGTTTTTTAGATTAGTGCCCATCTCTTCACGATTACGAGAAATCTCTTCACGAAAAGTTCTTTCGGTTTTTTCTAGAATTTGTGCCAAAGTATCATGCTTAGTGCCTAAGGTTGTTAGGATCGTGCTTAGCAGTTGTTCTTGTGGTTTAGATTGGTCTTGTCTTTTAAAGTCTCTAATTAATAGGAATGCAATAATGCCAAGTTCAATTAGGGACAGGGTGATCAGGATATAGTCCATATCTATACTTTACTATAATTTGCTTTCTTGTGATTTAAGAAGAGGGCTGTTCCCGTGGGCTGGGCTACTAGTGGCAGTTTTATAGTTATGAACAAAGTCTATTAATCTGTCAAAAGCATTTTGATCAATGCTAAGCTCTCTTCTTTGTTGGTATGAAGAAGAATCTTTAGCTTTGGAAGCAGTTTCTTTCGTAGAACCCCTGTGAGATAAATTTAAGCAGTCATAGCTTAATGTATAAAGAACTTTTAACAAAAATAAATCTAAAGGTTTGAAAAGTTCTAAATATCCTTGACCTGGATTCTTTAAAAACATAGTAATTAATTGCTGAGTATATTTGTTTTGATCAGATTCTCGCATAAAAGAATCTTGTTGCATTTTTTGTAGATCATATTCTGATAATTTTAAATCTGTCACTAATGTATAAAGAAAAGATACAAATATAGGTAATGACTGAGTTTGAACTCGAGTGATGCGATCATGGTAAGACTTATAATTCGACTCATTGAGTTTATTAACTACTGTTCTTTCCATCATCAATTTTAGTAATTGATTTAAATTAATGTTTTTAATTCTAGGATTTTGAGATTGAATAAACTCCGTGAATGTAGATTTAGTATCTGATTTATAATATTTATTCAATAAATCACAAATTAGTTTCTGAGTTGCTATTGCTTTTTCTAGCGATTCTCCATTGAATTGCTCGATAATACCAGGATGTAAATTTTTGCTAAAAGTTGGGATTTCTTGTTCTATTACTAATTTAAGCACTTTACTATATTGCTCCAATTGCTCATTAAGACTGAGTTCTGGGGAGATAGAACCCATTAAAATATGTCCAAAAAATAATGGTATATTAGTTAACTTTTTGAAAAAAACTTTATTGTCATGGTTTGCTAGAAATGCTTTTAATTCATCTCCTTCTAGAGCAATAATTTGTTCAATAAAGTTACTGGCTTGCTTCTCGCTATTCCACGAAAAAAGTTTCAGTTGCTCCTCTGCGGCCTCGGCATCATAAGGCTCACCAAAAGCCATTAAATGGATAGTCAGAAGAGCTTCTTGTATTGATTCCTGAGTTTGTGGATTTTGCTGTATGCGTTCTATTGCTTTTATTCTTGTTTTGAGGCGAAAAAGACTTTGATTGATGCCTAATTTGTCAGTGAGAAACTGCCTGAAAGTAATTTCTTCAGGATCGTTGGAATATTTTCTTGCAGCATTCAGAAGTGTTTTGGTTGCAATCGGGGAATTGGGGTCAACTCTTCCATGAAGTAAATCGAGTTTATTGCAAGCTCTATTTATTCTGTTATTAAATCTATTCTTGGATTTAGTTCCCAGGTTTTCCGCTTGTCCCTCAAGCTTATTTAGTCGGCCTTTAATACCTTCCATCTTGCGATTAACAGACCTAAATAATTCTCTAAGTGGATTTGTATAATGTAATGTACTAAGCATTTTGCAGATAATACCAAATTTATTTATTTTATTTTAAATTACTTTAAGTTAGTTTCTGCCGTAATCATCTTGAAAGCGCACTATATCTTCTTCACCAAAGTAAGTGCCACGCTGTATCTCAATAAAAATCAAATCTTGATTAGTTGAAGGATTCGCAATGCGATGTTTACTTTCTGTTGGAATATGAATAAATTCACCTACTTGTAATTGATGTTTCGCATCATCGAGAGTGACTTCTGCGACACCTTGCACCACAAACCAATTCTCTTCTCTTTTGAAGTGCTTTTGGTAACTTAGTCTTTGACCAGGTTTCATAGTTATCTTTTTAACTTTGAAATTTTCTGAATCATCCAATACTTGCCAAGTGCCCCATGGAGCCTGGATTACAGGAAAAGTAGTTTCTTGTGTTTCACTCATCATTGAAATTTTCGTTTAGTCCTCAACTCTAAAAGTTTGTATAAGTTCGTCAAACCTAGTTCTTTGTGGATCTATAGTATTTTTTGGTCCGTAAGTTTTAAAGAACCAAGTACCATTTTCTAATTCTACTGCAGTAGTAATCATAGAGAACTCTGGTCGAGAGCTTTTAGCAGACTGTGGATCCATAGGATTCTCTGATTCTAGGTAGGTACCAGTCAAATGATAAATAGTTACTGGGATACCATCTTTATTGAATTGAGTTTTTTCTAGTTCTTTAAAGTTTTCATCTTGGACAAATTGTTTCTTCCATCTTTCTAAATTGCTATCTATGTTTCCCGACATGCCTTCGAAATAGTGCACAGCGAGGATCGTTTGAGTCGTTGGGTCGATTATATATTCCTCAAGACGCATTGGATTGGTTGGACTAGTTTTCTGCCAAGAACCTGGCATCAGGTAAAAGAAGTTGCCAGATTTTAATTTATTGTTGTCATAAACCGATTCATTTGCTTGTAGTTTACGTGGGGCATCAGGGTTGTTGTTGCTACAACCATTTAAAAGACCAATAAGAATTAAAAAGATAAAAGGAAATTTTTTCATCGAATTAATATTGTAACAAGTACCAGGTAGAATGATGGATGCACTAGGAGGAAAGTTGGGTGAAAGTCCCACACTGTCCCGCAGCCGTAAAGTCGGAATGCTCTTTTTGCAGATACAGCTATTTAGCGATGAACTAAAGGTGGCTAATGCAACATGCTCATGGTCTTTTAAACCTGTACTTTACAGGCTCTTGGCAATCTACTTTGCCAAAGATTCCTATTAAAACCCCCTCAGAAATTTTTACTAAAGAAGAAATTGCCGAATATGAAATAGATATTAATGAAAAGTCGCGAAATTTTTCTAGTGATTTATTAAATCAAAATACAGACTTTGAAACTCTTGCAAGTAGTTTGAGATCTTCAAGTGTTTCATTGTGGGATTCAATTTTTTCAAGCATAGGTGCTGCAGTAAGTCAGAGATTGCCTTTTCCTCTTAAGGCATTTACGAGTGTGGCTACTTTAGGTACTGCTTTAGTCGCAGATAAAATTAAATTGCCTTTCCTCTCTTCTGAATTTTCATTCTTTAAACTCGGTGGCAGGCTTATAAGGTCACCATTACATTTCTTTGATTCTTTCTTTTCTGTATTGGGTGAAGATTTGTCTTCTAGTCCTGGTGCGGGCTTGGCGGCATTAACTGTGAGTAGTGCTGCATTGATGAAAAATCTGGGCTTCAAAGATGATTTGAATTTCAAAATGAATTTTGAAACTATTAACGGCACTTTAAGTAGATCAGCAATTCATCATGTGCATTCTCTTCTTAGTAGTACTGCAACGCAGTTCTTTAAATCTAGTCCTCTATTGGCTTTGGCGGCGGCATTAGGTTCCACAGCTACAGTTCTTTCTTTACCCACGCATATTCGCTCAAGGGAAATATCATGGAATTTATTTGATGGTGTACTGGGGCAAGGTCTAATGCACTTCGTAGATGCTATTTATTCTTCTCTTGGTCAAAAAATTTCTAATCTAGTGCCGTCTGTACTCAGTTTGCCATCAGCTCTTGGGCTTGTTTTGGCTTGTAAGAATCTTCATCAAATTCCTCATGCAAAAATTGCTCAAGTTTTAAAAGAAAAAATTCCTTTTCCGCAACTCGATGGCAAGATGATTAGATCACTGATGCATCTGCCTGAAAATATTTTTTTTAATTTGGGTGATAAGCTTGCGGACTCTAGTTTGGGGCAACTAGCATTGGGCTTACTGAGTGTTTATGATTTAATTAAACCAAATCAAAAAATAGAATTGAATACTATCAAAGGCTTAAGTGATAGACTGCCAGTGGATCTTCTGCAGTCAGCACTAACGAAGCTCGCAACTAAACTCAGCACTAAAATACCTTCTTTACCTCTTCTGGCTTTGGGTCCTGCGCTTTCGCATTTAATTAGTTCTAGAATGAAACCTCTGAGCACCAAATACACTGAGACTCATGGTTTGATTGCTAAGCAGTTTTTGATTTTCTGGGAAAGTTTACTTTCATGTTCAGCAAATCAATTAGTTAGAAAAGTTCTTCCAACTACGAAACAGAATTACACTGGCTCTATGCTTGCTGATGGTCGCTGGTTAGATAGTAAAGGAAGGATTCTGCCGTCGATGGTTATTGGGAAGCAGTTTTAAGAGTGATATTCAATAATTGCTTTTGCCATTCCTTGAAATATAAAGCCATGTATTGGTACCAGAGCATACCAGTAGAGTCTTCCTGAAAGACCATGAGGTCTAAAGCTAGCTTTCTGTTGTAAGATTCCACCACCTTGAGCTTTTGGTAATATCCTAAACTCTAACCATGCTTCACCAGGGACTTTCATCTCTGCAAAAAGTATTAGATGCCCTTCTTCTTTATTTGCATAAAGTACTCGCCAGAAATCAATAGCATCTCCTGTTTTGAGATTTAAATCTTCTCTGCGTCCACGTCTTAAGCCAACACCGCCCACTAGTTTGTCTAGATTGCCACGAAGCTTCCAGACCCAATTTAAATAGTACCAACCTCTGTTGCCACCAATTTGCCACAGATTGTTTTTAACTTCTTCGAGATCACGATCAAATTCAATCTCAGATAGATAAGAAAGACAGCCAAATTCGGGCACTGCATTTTTATTATTCATGCCAAAAGTTCTATTGTTAGACTCTAAATTTAATGCATCCGTCCAGCTTGAAGGGATTTCATTTGCTGAAACTCGATAAAGAGCTTGGGTGATAGATCCCTCATAGCCAGAGAGTTTGATGGGTACTATATTTTGAATGTCATTGTTTGCACAGATTACTTCATTTCGTAAGCTGCTTACCAAAGCCTTTGCCAGGGCATAATTTGTTGAAGTTACTAATTGAAGCCAGTATGATGATAAACGTGGAGTCATTACTGGTACAGTGAAGATCCAGCGTTTGAGCTTTCGTATCTTTGCATAACCAAATAGCATTTCTTTGTAAGTGAGTATATCTGGTCCACCAATATCAAAAACTCTATTATAAGTCTCTGTTTTAAGAATTACACCAGTGAGATATTGAATAACATTTCTAATACCAATTGGCTGGCATTTAACATTCAGCCATTTGGGAGCAATCATAACTGGAAGCTTCTCTACTAAATCTCGTATGATTTCGAAGGATGCACTGCCTGAACCAATGATGATCGCTGCTCTTAAAACAGTTAGATTGAATTTACCTTTGCGTAAAATTAGCTCAACATTTCCTCGTGATTTGAGATGCTGAGAGAGATTCGTGTCGTTGGTAATACCACCTAAGTAAATCACTTGCTCTAGTTTGGTGTTTTTTGTGGCTTCTATGAAATTTTCTGCAGATAAAGCTTCTAGCTTTTCAAAGTCCTTGCGATTTTTATTGCTCATGGAATGTACCAAATAGTAAGCTGCCGAAATATCTTGGGGAATGTCTTTGAGCGAATCTAAGTCAAGAAGATCACCTTGTATTACTTCAATATTGTTTTTGCGTAAATTTTCATCTAGGATTTTCTGATTATTAGATATATATAAATCTGAATTGAAACTTAATAGACGTTTAGTATCAAAACGACCTGGATCTCTTACTAAGCACACTACTTTATAACCTTGTGCAAGTAGAGAGATGATTAATCTTTGACCAACATAGCCATTTGCTCCAGTTACTAAAATTTTATGCATTAGTTATTCTTCCATCATTATGTCATCTGTATAATGTGGATCAGTCTTTCTTTTTAAAATGGCGGACCGACGAAAGGCGCAGAACTTAAATAATGGCGGAGAAGAAGATATTGAAAATCGCTAGATTTTCAAATAAAAAGAATTAAGGTTCTACCTCAAGTTTGTGTAAAGTAGGGAACTAAAAGAAGACAGTGAAACTC
>CAZFCF010000021.1:0-25209 GCA_964517685.1 uncultured Gammaproteobacteria bacterium
TTATGAAGGTAAGCCTATTTATACTTGACTTTTAAGACAGTTGTTACGCTCGTCCCTCAGTCGCTCATTGACACTAAGTCAACTCCGCTCCCTCACTCCTCGCAAGCCTTGCATCTGGGAGCTTTTCGAAGAGGCTCTTAAATCTTTATATTATGTGTCACATATAATTTATGCTGAACAAGCTGTTTATAATAAGTAAGAATGACTTATTACATCACTACGCCAATTTTTTATGTAAATGATTTGCCGCATATAGGTAGTGCTTATCCAACTATTGCTTGTGATTTCTTTGCTGGGCATATGCGCCAAAGAGCTATCGATACAGCATTTTTAACTGGTACTGACGAGCATGGTCAAAAGATAGAGAAAGCGGCAGCGGCACAAAATAAAAATCCTCAAGAGCATTGTGATTTTATTTCCGAAGAGTTCAAGAAACTCTGGGAGATTCTTGATATTGATTATCAATTTTTTGTCCGTACTTCTAGCGCTGAACACAAAAAATTCGTTGCTGATTTTTTCACTAAAGTACAAGCTAGTGGTGATATTTATGTTGGTGACTATAAAGGTTTGTACTGTGTAAGTTGTGAAGATTTTTGGTTAGAAAAAGATCTTGGTGAAGGTAACATTTGCCCGACTCATAAAACTAAAGTCGAAGAATATTCACAGAAAAATTACTTCTTCAAATTATCTAAGTATGAAGAGAGATTGAAACAGTATATTAATGACAATCCAGAATTTATTTGCCCAGAATACCGTCGTAATGAGGTTTTGGGCTGGTTTAAAGAAGGTTTGAAAGACTTCCCAATTTCGCGTGTTGGTCTTGAGTGGGGTATTCCTGTCCCTGGAGATAATGAAGGACAAAAAATCTATGTTTGGTTCGATGCATTATTGAGTTATATCTCAGGTCTAGGCGTGCAGAAGGATAAGTATTGGAAGAATGGTGCCGATGGTAAAGTCATTCATATTATTGGCAAAGACATTCTAAGATTCCATGCTATCTACTGGCCAGCTATGCTTATGTCGGCGGAGTATCCACTTCCTGCCAAAGTCTTTGGACACGGCTTCCTGACTAAAGATGGTATGAAGATGGGCAAGACTCTTGGTAATGTTATTGATCCAATCGCCCTCTCTGAGAAGTTTGGCGCAGAAGCTGTTAAATTCTATTTCCTAAGAGAGATTATGTTTGGGCGTGATGGCGATTACACTGATGAAAGTTTTATTCTGCGTTTGAATTCTGATTTAGCTAATAATTTGGGTAACTTACTCAATCGTGCTCTTAAGTTAATTAACAAAAATTTTAATGGTAAGGTCCCAAGCTTTGGCTTAGATCCTGCTCTAGAAGCTGAATTTAAGCAAGCACATGAGACTATTTTAGAAGCTATTGATAATCTAGATTCATTCTTGGCATTAGAGACTGTCTTTAAAATGCTCGATAAAGTTAATGCAGATATAAATGTAAAAGAACCATGGAAGTTACTAAAGAACGCAGAACCAGGTTCGGTAGAATTTAAGACTGCTGGAATCTCTTTGGCGACTGCTGCTGAAGCTTGCAAGCGTGCAGCGTTTTACCTGGCACCATTAATGCCAAATCTCTCTACTAAGATATTTTCTAATTTAGGTTTAGTTAACGACTCTAGTGCAAATCGCTCGACCATATTAAGTACAACTTTTAACCTTAGTAAAATCGATGACTCTCTAGAAGGAATTGAAGTCAATCCTAATACTGAAGCAATTTTCCAAAGGCTTGAATTAGACGCCAATAAAGCAACCGCATCAATCTAATGCTAAGAATTTTTTATTTTTTTTATTACATAGTTTGGACTTTAATCCTTCCCTGTCTCTATCTCTTGGCATCTTTAGTTATAAAAAAATGGAAGCCTGGCTTGAAAATGCGCATCGGGCAAATTCCAGAAGATATTTTTACTTTTAAAAATCCCATTTGGTTTCATGCGGTCTCTGTTGGTGAGTTTAATGCACTTCTACCTTTGCTTAAACAGTTCTTTGGTATGAAAATTATTCTCAGCGTTACTACCAATACTGCTTATGAACTAGCCACTAAAAAACTAAAAGATGAAATCGAAAATAATTTCATCAAAGTTTTTTATATGCCTTGGGATCATCCAGCAATTATAAATGCAGTAGTTAAAAGAATTAATCCACAGGCTATACTCCTTATGGAGAGCGAGATCTGGCCTGGGTTAATTATTGCAGCAAAGAATAATAAATCTAAGCTAATCATTCTTAATGCCAAAATTTCAGATGGATCTTATAAAATCTATTACTTCTTAGGTTTTATTTTCGAACCAATATTTAAGCTCTTTGATTTAGTTTTGGCACAATCTTCTGCTGATAGTAGAAAGTATCTTAACCTGAAAGTCGCTCCAGAAAAGCTTTTTATGCTTGGCAATATGAAATTCTCTGCTTTGCCAAATCTTTCTTATGAGCGCAGAAACAAGCTAAGAAATATGCTGGGCTATTCTGGTAATGAATTAGTTTGGGTCTGCGGTAGTACCCATGAAGAGGAGGAGGTCCTACTTATATCAATATTTCAAGAACTTAAAGAATATTTTGAGAATTTACGTTTAGTCATCGCTCCTCGGCATCCACAACGTTTTGGGGTGGTTGAAACCATTATTAATAGTGCAGCTAAGCTAATTCCTATCAGGCTATCTGAAGTGAAGAAATATCTTCAAGGCAAATATCTTTCTAAGACTGATAATTTTGACGATCTTCTTAAAGCTGAGGAAGCAAGTAAAGCTACAGAAGAAATTTCTAGTCGTAGAGTTTTTGCGATGAATGATGTGCTTATGGTAGATACTATCGGTGATCTTTTTGATATTTATTCAATTGCGAATTTTGCTTTTGTTGGTGGCACTATCAATGAAAAAATTGGTGGTCACAATGTTCTTGAGCCTGCTGTTTGTAATATTCCGGTAATCTCAGGACCGCATTATCACAAGAATAGAGCGATGTTTACTGCGCTTGAAGATGCTGAGGGTTTGGTTATTTGTGAAACCAAAGAAGATATTAGAATCAATTTGCAGAGCTTGATTGAAGATGATGATAAAAGAATTTTGATGGGAGCTAATGGTAAAAGCTTCACTGAAAAAAATCGTAAAGTAATTTTAGAGATGACTAAGAAGATAAAGGAGCTTCTATGATCAAAACAATAATTAGCTTCCCTTATCAAGCTATTCATACTGTAAGAGTTTTACTTTATAAGTTATTAGGTCTGTACCACAAAAATAAATTGCCAGTTCCTGTGATTTCCGTTGGTAATATTTCTTTTGGTGGCACTGGTAAAACCCCGATCACAATTGAGATTGCTAAGTATTTTGCTGCTAATGGTTATAAGGTAACGGTACTAACTAGAGGTTATAAAGCAAAGAATCTTGGTGATGCGCCTGTACTAATAAATAGTAAAGAACAAGATCTTAAACAATATTCAGCGATTAATATTGGCGACGAGCCCTGTGAAATGCTTGAAGCTTTTTCAAACAGTCCCGGCAATTTGTCTTTGGCTATTGGCAAGAACCGTTATGACTCTGGCTTGGCTGCAATTAATAAATTTGATACGAATCTTTTTATTCTAGATGATGGCTTGCAGCACATAAGCCTGGATCGCACTTTGGATCTGGTTTTGAAGAATATCAATGAAAAAGGTTTTTATAGGGAATTTGCTTGTGCCGAAAAAAATGCTGATTACTTGGTCTACACAAAAGTTAATAATGAATGGCTTGAAAAAAATCCGAATAAGATTTCTGCCAAATTTAACCTGAGCTTAACTAAAAACATAGACCTTAATAAGCAGATAGGTATTTTTACGGGAATAGCTGATCCTGAAACTCTCATGCAAATGGTGGAAAATAAATTAAAAAAAGATGGGATTCAGTTTGATAGAAATCAGATTAAAACCTGGTTTTTCCCTGATCATCACCAATTTTACCTAGATGAAGTTACCAGGGTAGTATCCCTGGGAATAAACTTAATAACAACTAGAAAAGATTTAGCAAGAATACCAGAAGAATTGAAAAGTGAATTTGTTGTTGCTGAACTGGAGCTGGACTTCCATCCTAAAGATTTTTTAGAAACACTGTTAAAAAAAATAAGGACTAAAGGGTCCTTTTAATAGTGACGGGGGATAATAATGTTTTCAGAAAAAATGGATTGGTCAACAGATACAGCTAAAGAAAAAGGTACTCTCTCTAAAAGAGAGCTGGACGTGATTCTGCAAATTAAAGATGGATTGAGAAATCCAGAAATAGCAGCTAATTTAGGTTTAAGTACTAAGACTGTTGAAAATCATGTCAGAAGTATTTTACAAAAACTCGGTGCGAAGAATCGAACCGAAGCTGTTGTGATTGCTCTCAAGAGTTCAATTATCGAAATTTAGAAGTCGGGGTTTCAGAACCCTCTTAAATCAAATACTCTAATGCCATAAAAACGGCACTGATAGTTTTGCTATCTTTGATCTCACCGGAATTAATTTTTTCGGTGATTTCAGGGAGAGATAGAATTTCTGTTTCCACTACTTCACCTTCATCAAGATCTTGATCACCGGCTTTCAATCCGGTTGCCACATAAATATATAAAATCTCAGTTGAATATCCTGGACATGGATAAATTTCACCTAAATATTTCCAATTTTCTGCCGTAAATCCCGTCTCTTCACGAAGCTCTCTACGAGCGGTTTCTAGAGTCTCTGGTTCGCCAGGATCTATTTTACCTGCGGGAATTTCTAAAATAGTTTTTTCAAGTGGCTTTCTGAACTGTTTAACTAAGACGATTCTTTTATCGTCTAGAATTGGTACCACGCAAACTCCACCAGGATGTACTAGGTACTGGCGGGTGTAATGCTTGCCATCATGATTTTCAATCTCGATTATATCTTCGATGAAGTCGAGGAATTTGCCTTTCAGAAGCAGTTTAGAGGAGATGGTCTTTTCGATCACATCTCAATTCTAATACATGCTGCCGTATTTATAGACTTTATAGACTTGATCAGATGCAACTTGATTCATATCCATGCGTTTGATATCCACGCTATAAGCGTTACAACCAAGATGGCTACCGTAATTGGTTGTACAACGCATTAATTTTAAATGGACCATTTCTCCAGGTCTACCTGCTATCACGCCAAAAACCTCATCAGAACTTAAAGGTATGATATTCATGCCATCAACTTCTAAAAGCCTGTCACCAACTCGTATACCAGCTTTTTGTGCAGGAGTGCCAGGGTAAATTTCGATTACTGTACTCATATTACCTGGTTGGTGAAGGTATTTGATGCCAATAATGCCGACATTTGAAGGTACGAAACTAGTCTCTGCATCTTGGGCTTGAAGTTTAAAGGTTGCGCTACTGGTATTGGAATAGCCTTGGCTTGAAGGACTACCACCGACCAAAGGTTGGGATTGGATTGCAGATTTAACTGGTGGAGTGAAAAGCACAGCACCAATTAACACAAAGACTAATGCCAAACTAAAAACAATCCTCTTACCCATATATTAATTATGGGTCTCCTAGATTAAGAACCGGTTAAGAGGAATAATGCTAAAAATTAACGTGAATAGTACTCAACGATCATACGTTCGTTAACAGTAACTGGAATTTGCTCACGAGAAGGAACTTCGATAAGTTCAGCTTCAAATGAATTTTTTTCTCTTTTGATATAAGGAAGTACATCAATCCAGTTTTTCATTGATTCAGTTACTAAAGTCAATTTCTGAGCTTTAGGAGCAACAGAGATTTTATCTCCGGCTTTAACTGCATAAGAAGGGATATCTACTTTAAAACCATTTACAAAAACATGACCATGACCAACAAGTTGTCTTGCTGCAAGTACAGTAGGCGCAAAGCCCATTCTGTAAACAAGACTATCTAATCTTGTCTCAAGAAGTTGCATAAGAATCTCACCAGTAGGACCGTTTGCTCTAGTTGCCTTATCAACATACTTAACGAATTGTTTCTCGCTAAGAACACCAAAAGAGAAACGCAATTTTTGTTTTTCTTTCAATAGCAAACCAAACTCGGAAACCTTAGATTTACGTTGTCCGTGTTGACCAGATTTGTATGGCCTTTTTGCCACTTCAAATACCGGCATACCATTTAGTAGTTCACCGTATCTTCTGGATAATTTATCTTTGGGGCCTGTGTATCTTGCCATAGGGCTAGAATCATATCGTAATAACACAGTGCTTTTCAACCAAGAAAGTTATAGAAAAGCTAAAATTGATGGTAAATTAAATTTATCATTGCAATCCAAGGATTTTATTTATTACTTGCACTACTCTTCGGTAGCTTCACAAATGTGCTTATTTACCGAATTCCAAGGCATAAATCGGTATTCAATCCGCCCTCTGCTTGCCCTAGTTGCGAAGTGCCTTTGCGCTTTTGGCATAAAATTCCAGTACTAAGTTATATATTTCTTCTAGCCAAATGTTTTAATTGCAAAATTAGAATCCCAATAAGATACCCATTGGTAGAGCTTTTGGTAGTTTTTTTGGCTTATCCTTTTATAGCTAAGAGTCCCAACGTCTTTATCTTTTCTTTCTATTTAATTCTAATTAGTTTAGTTGTAGCCCTTGCCTTTATTGATCTTGAGACTAAGATCTTGCCGCATGCTCTAACTTATTCAGGAATTGTGATTGCTATTTTGGTTTACACCTTCGTGCAAAATCCTTTCTACGATATGTCTCTAAGCTTTGTATCTAATCCTTGGTTTGAAAATTTCTTTGCTTCTTTAATACAGCTTGGCATCGTTTTCTTTTGCCTGGATGCTTTTACTGACTTTCTCAATCTTGCGCTTTTCAAAGACAAAGCGGTTAGATGCACCAGTCCTGCTCTAACTATGAACTTCGGCTTCCTCAATCACCATATCGGCAAAATTTATTTTCTTATTATCTTGGTTATGGGATCTTTGGCATTAAGTAGTAAAACCGACACTTTAACCATGGTTTTTGCCGTTCTGGGCTTTTTGTATTTAATGCTTGAAATAATTTTTGGCTACTTCGCTTCACAATTATCTGGTTTTGCGCATTTGAACCATGAAGGAGATCCAGAGGAGCTGAAAACTGTTCTAGGTGGCGGTGATATTGCGATGACTGCTTTCTTTGCAGTAGTAATAGGGTTCAAGAATGCTTTCCTCGTGCTGTTTGCCGCATTCAATGTAGCTTTGGTATTTTTTCTTTTCTGGAAACTTTTTCTATATATTAAGTCTCTATTTGGAGGTACTAAAAAAGAAAGCCATGCCCAAGAAAATTATTTCACCCAAAAAATTCCACTTGGAGCTGCGTTGGCTATATGTTTTTTAGCTGCTATGATGATTTTGGGTTAGTGGTGTAAGACACTACGGAATCGTTTTATCTACAATGTTAAATTACCTGATTCTAGATTTTAGTGAAGAACAAGTTGCCATGCATTTTAATGGTAGCTCTGAGCAGCTATCTACTCGTGTTAATGACATCTTTAATAGTCCTGAAATCGCTTTAGAGTCGCTTCGTGCGGAACTCAAGGCTAAAGAGATCATCTTTACTGATCTTATTGTTTCGATCCCCCTTGCTTGTATTAATTATCAAGTAGTTACTTTGCCTGACAATGTCAGTGACAAAGACAAATTAGTTTTCCTTGGACTTGAAATCAATAGAAAGCTCATTGGTAAACATTTTGGTGTAATGCGCCTCGATGTAACCAAGCGTGATGAAGGTGAGCAGCCTCTTTGTGATTATTTAATTCTGTCTCCAAAAGCCGAAGTACTGTCGCGAATTATTGAAATAGAAAAAGCTCTTGAAACCAAGTTATTCTCAGTGATCCCAAGCTTTATGGTTTTGGGTGCAGAGCCAGTTAATGAATTGCGCGCTACGGCATGGTTAGGTGAAGATCGCTCAGAGATTGTCATTTGGGGTAAAGATAGCCCGCTTGCCATGAGTTACATTCCTAACAATGGTGACCAAACAGCTGATGTAAATAGATTTATAGTTCAGTATTTTGATCATGTTGATAATTTGAATTTATCAATGGTTTATTTGTTCGGTCCGCGTATGAGAGACTCAGCGCTTGGCTTTGGGCTTACTTATCCACATGTAATTTTCAATGATCCAACTAGATATCTTTTAAATAATTTATATAAAGCTCCTGAGCAACTTAATATTGCAAAGGAAATTAAACTACCAAGAGCACCAATCCCAATGACCCCTAGAAACATCACTCTGATTGCTTCTGGTGGAATTTTTGCGCTACTACTTGTTCTAACGATCTTACTAAGTTTAATGAACTTGGCAGCAAATTCAGAGAAAAATAAACTAGAAGCTGAAGCTATAAAAAATAAAAAATATGTCAATGAAATTAAATCTCTGCAAAAAGAAAAAGCTGCGATGAGTGCAGAAAAGGATTTCTATTTAGATATCACCAGACGTAGAACCCCGTGGGCAGCTATTCTTGCTGATATTAGTAAACTCACTCCAAAAGATTTATGGTTCGAGCGTTTGAATGCTACCAAGATGAAAGTTATGGTTTTTGGTAAAGCGCAAACTGCTGATGATGTTTCAAATTTTGCGATCAATCTTAATAGTCATTCTGAATATGTCGAAGATGTACAAATCATGGGCACGCGTGACTACGAAGAAAATAATCGTGTTTATAGTGAGTTCCAGCTGAGCTCTAGATTGAAGTCACCGACGGGTAAGTTTGAAGAAACAGAGCCTGAGAAAAAGAGACGTTAGTTGTAAAACCCGTCATTGCGAGGAGCACGAAGTGCGACGAAGCAATCCTATGGCGCTTAACTAATCCCTTAAAGCAACTATCTGTGTAAAAAATTTATTTGCAATTTTTAAAAGTTCTTTATTGAATTTTTGCTTATCCTCAGATAGATCTTTTTGTTTAGATGCAGCTTTTAGATCGTTTATTGCAAGCCCTAAATTGTCTAAGAGCTCGTCTCTTAAACTGCAGAAATGTTCATAGTTAGATTGTTCTGAAGCAAAATTCTCTAGTAAGCCAAAGAAGTTTCCAAGTTCAATTTCGTAGCTTTCGGGATCTTTACAGTTTGAATGTAAGTCTTTGATAATAATTAGCTGCAAAATTACTTTGGCGAATTTAAGTTCGCTTAAATTATCTATTAGGGAATTTCTTTCTAAAGTTTGCATAGTTTATTTGTCTCAAATAAAGGTAAAAGTACTGTAAAGTAAAACGTATTTCGATATTGAATTTTGATATTAATATAATTTTAGCAAATTTAAAGTGTGCATTATTGCTAGTTTTTAGCTGATAAAAATGTCATAAATTAAATAAAGTTAATCCATCCGGTATTTCAGTCTTTACATTTTAACTAAATATGGTTTATTATCTAAATTATGTCTGATCCACTACCTCCAAATCGCAGCATTCCAAATACAAGCAATCCTTCTCCTGCAAATTCAACTCCGCCAGTAGCAACTTCTGTTCCAGTTTCAACTCCCACAGCTGCTCAATCCACTGCTAGTGGCCAAGCTAATAATCCTGAAGCCGGGAAATTAGCACAAGTAGAACACAACAGTGTAACTTTAGTAGTCAATGGAATAAAAAGACAGGGTCCTACTCTTCATAAACAAATGCTGGCACAATCAGACTTAAAAAACTCTTTAACAGCTGCCTTGAGAGTACTTGCTAATGAAAATTTAGATGAGTCAAGAATGAATTATTTTGCTGCTATGTTTTTAAATCAAGCAGATGATTTTCATCAGCAACATAGAAACTATTCTCCCTTTAATGGACAAAAACCTATAGCAGCAGCTCATACTTATGCAAAGTTATATAAAGCAGATTCAGAATGGGCGGAGGTAGCAAGTTCCTTAGAAAAAAAATTAGGCAACAGTCAAACACAAATCTGGAGAATCCTGCTAAATGTAGAATCAACAGATCCATATACAGCTTTTACTCAATTAGTTAGTAAAGTAAATGATCCTGAACAAATCGCATTTATCAATAAGCAAATTAATTCGTTAAGAGATGTCCCAAACAAGGAAGCACGTGGAGAACTTCGTGAAGCTGCTTTGGATCAACAACAAAAAATTGTTCGCAGTGAAATTGAAGATTTATTTACTTTATTTAGCAATAACCTGGAGCCAGATGAATTCGAAAAAGTATTCTCAGCTGCTGTCGAACTTAATCAGCCAACGGCTTTCATTAACAAACAAATTGCTATAGTAAGTGAGTTACCAAAAGATATTAGGAAAAATTATTGTTGGCTTCTTGAAATAACTTCTAAAGATCATTTATCACGCTTAGATGAAGTTCCTAAAGATCTTGCAAAATTTGGTAATGATAACCAAAAAGGACTATATCTCAGTGGACTAAGGGGAATATTCATTGCTAGTCCACGTGAAGATGATTATTTAAGACGTAAAAAGCAATTAATAGATTTTGTGAAAAAATATCCTAATTTGCGTTCATCTCATTATGTTACAGATTTTTTTGCAATTGAACATACTGATGAACAGTTCCAAAAGTTTCAAAATCTTTGTGATCTTTATATAAAAGAAAATCCAGATGAAGAAGCAAGTTATGAGTTTTTACCTTTTAAAGCAGAACTTGAAAAGCCAAAGCCAATATAAAGCGTGCAAATACGTCAATATGATTTATTTCTCTCAACTATACTCGAACTTAGCTTTTGTAAAAGGTCTTATTACTAAATAATAATAAGGTTTTAACTTAGTCATAGACAGTGCTAGCCAAGAGATTCTAGAATTTTCAACGGGAAATAATACCTATGGCAAGAAAAGTTAAATACGAAGATTATAGAAATATTGGAATTGCAGCTCACATCGATGCTGGCAAAACTACAACTACAGAGAGAATTCTTTTTTATTCTGGAAAGATCCACAAAATTGGTGAAGTTCACGAAGGTACATCTGTTACTGACTGGATGGAGCAAGAGAAAGAGCGTGGTATCACGATTACCGCAGCTGCGATTTCTACTGAGTGGAAAGACAAATATATCAACCTTATTGATACCCCGGGACACGTGGACTTTACTATTGAAGTAGAGCGTTCAATGCGTGTACTTGACGGCGTTATCATCGTTCTATGTTCTGTTGGTGGTGTACAACCACAAACTAAAACAGTTTGGAGACAAGCTGATCGTTACAAAGTTCCGCGTATCGTGTTCGTTAACAAAATGGACAGATCAGGTGCTGACTTCTTTAGAGTTGTTGGTCAATTGCGTAATGATGTGCGTGTGAACGCTCGTCCTATTCAAGTTCCTATTGGAGCTGAAGACCAATTCAAAGGCGTTATTGATTTGATCGAAAAGAAAACATATATTCACAACGATGACATCGGTAAAGATGTTGTAATCACTGACGGCTTCCCTGCTGATCTTGCAGAGAAATGCAATCAACTCAGAACCGAGCTTGTAGAGTCAATTGCAGAGAACGAAGAAGCAATGATGGAGAAATACCTTGAGCACGGTGAAGAAGCATTCAGCGTTGAAGAAATTCAAGAAGGCTTACGTCATGCAGTAGTTAAGAATTTGATTATTCCTGTACTTTGCGGTAGTGCATTTAAAAATAAAGGTGTTCAAAAGCTTCTAGATGCAGTTGTTGATTACCTTCCAAATCCTCTTCAAGTTCAACAAATTAGAGGCATTGATCTTCAAGGTGAAGAAGTAATTCGTAACTGTGATGATAACGAGCCAATGGCTGGTCTTGCATTTAAAGTAATGACTGACCCGTTTGTAGGTAGATTAACATTTATTAGAATGTATTCTGGAGTTATCACTTCAGGTTCATACGTTTACAACTCTGTGAAAGGCGCTAAAGAGCGTGTTTCACGTCTAATCAAACTTCAAGCTGATCAAAGACAAGAGATCGATGAAGTTAGAGCTGGAGATATTTGCGCGATTGTTGGTTTCAAAGACACAACAACTGGCGATACTTTCTGCGACGAGAAAAAACAAGTAATCCTTGAATCACTTCACGTTCCAGAACCTGTAATTTCAGTTGCGATTGAACCTAAGACAAAAGCTGACCAAGAGAAGCTTTCAACAGCTCTTCACAAATTAGCTGAAGAAGATCCGACATTCAGAGTTAGAGTTGATCATGAAACTGGTCAAACAATTATTTCTGGTATGGGTGAGCTTCACTTAGAGATTCTTGTGGATCGTCTAAGAAGAGAGTTTAAAGTAGAAGCTGATGTTGGTAAGCCACAAGTTGCTTACAGAGAGACTATCAGAGGTAAATCAACTGCAGATGTTAAATACGCTAAGCAGTCTGGTGGTAAAGGTCAGTACGGTCACGTTGTTATTGACTTTGAACCGATTGAGTTTGGTAAAGCTGAAGATGGGGAAGAGAAACCTACACTTGAATTCGTTAACAAGATCGTTGGTGGTGTGATTCCAAGAGAATTTATTCCAGCAGTTGAGAAAGGTATCAAAGAAGCTATGTCAGGCGGTGTGCTTGCTGGTTACGAAGTTATCGGTATCAAAGCGACTCTTAATCATGGTTCATTCCATGAGGTTGACTCTTCTGAGATGGCGTTTAACATTGCAGCTTCAATGGCACTTAAAGAAGGTGTTAATAAAGCAAGACCTGTAATTCTTGAGCCAACAATGAAAGTTGATATTGAAGTTCCTGAAGCATTCATGGGCGACGTTATTGGAGACATTTCTTCAAGACGTGGTCGCGTTGAGAAAATGGAAACTAATAATGGTCTTTCTTTTGTTACAACTTACGTTCCATTATCAAACATGTTTGGTTATGCAACTGATATTCGTAACAAAACTAAAGGTCAAGGAACCTTCACAATGGAGTTCTACGCTTACGAAGAAGTTCCTCCTAATATAGCTGAAGAGATTAAAGGGCAAAGAGCTAAAGCTGCAGCGTAATTTACATTAGGCTTGCTTCTTAGCGGAACCGTTTGACAAGATAAACTAATCACTGATAATATCGCTACCTGTAGGCTTTGATGATGAGGACTAATAGTAGAGATCTTTGTGAAACTGGTTTTGGAATTAGATCTTTAGTTAATGGGTGTTTAGTTCTGCGCGATGAAGAATTAAGAGACCTCCTTCCAATTACTTCGCCAGATTTAGCAAGAAAGTTGCTGGGAAAATTATCAGAATCCTTACCTTATCAGTCAGAACCAGATTTAGAGTTAGTAGCGAGATATGCTCAGGCAGCGGAAATGAAACCAAATCGTTGGTTAGGAATTTTTCGCAAAGAAAATCCTATTATTAATGTCTATAGATTTTATGTGGCAAATGATTTAATTCAGAAAATTTTACGAAGTGAAGACAATTCTAATTTTGAAGAGAATATATCTTCTTTAAGACAAATAGCATCACAAATTCCAAATGAAATTTTTACAGTAATTAGCGATCTGATAAGAAGCAATCCTCGAGTACCTGGTGCAGGATATATTCTTCATGCAATTATTCAAGATGACTTCTTTCTCAAGAGTCGATTTACAAATTTTGTAATTGAAAATTTCGAAAACTCAAATTATACTATGCAAGAAAAATTTATTTACCATTTAAGTCTTATAGATCCAACTCCTTTTGAAGTGCTCCTCAAAAGAAGTAGAGAACTAGATCATTCCACAATAAATTCAACTTCTCAAATTATGGCTGCATTATTAGGTATGCCGAATGCTGCAGAAAGTAGCTTTGATGATGTCAAGAAATTTCTGTATGAAAAACTTTTGCTTGATAAAAAATCTTTATTAAAAGCTCGTATACTAGCCGATTTGCTTGAATCAAGCTATGACTCGAAAATTAGCCAAGAAATTTTAAAAAATATTACTAAATTCTCTGCAATATCGCAAAATTTTCGAATCTGTCAGCAGCTTCTTCCTGAAAAATCTAATGATTTTGGTTTTATAACAAGATCAATATTTAAAGTGTTCACTCCAAAGCCTAAGCCAGATTTCTCAAAAATTAAATTTAAAAAAGCTACTCCTCATCAAAAGAGAAATAGAAAAGTAAGTTTGCATCACTAAATTATTTCTTTTTGTAATTTTTATGTGCTTCATAATAAGTATGAAGCACAGCATTCATAAGGGTTTGGTAGCCTCTGCCTTGAGCTTTGAACCAGTCAAGAATTTTTTCGTCTACTCTTAAAGAGATGGCTTTTTTAGGTTTTGGTATAAATTTTATTACTTTAGCATTTTTGAAAAAGTTTTCATCAAGCTCTGGGATATCGCTGAAATCAATATCTTCGTCACGAATAGCATCTATTCTTTTAATATCCTCTTCTGTAATTGGTGGTATATCTTTAAATTTTATTCTAACTATTTTACTTTTCTTTTTCATAGAATCTTCTCCTTTCTTGTCTTGAAGCTTTTCTTGCAGAAATTATTCTGATTTTATTTGCTCTGATTGTATATATGATTGATAGAACATCTTCATTAAATTGACTAAGACATTTATATCTGGTTTCAAGTAAAAACATCCGTTCAATTGTTTCGATCATATATACTGTACGAAAAGTTTTTGCAGCTTGTAAAAAATCAATTCCATGCTTTTCAATATTGCTTTGATTTTTACTTTCATCCCACTCAAATTCTATGTTCTCGTCGTATATACATTCTGTATATATCATAGCATGCCCCCTTTAAACTATGATCAGGTTAAATATAAATTTAGCACTCGAAAATCTTATAAAAGCTAGAATTTAAGAGGCTCTTCAGGTAAGTCCAATTAAAAAATGTCTAAAGTATTAGTAATCGATAACTACGATAGTTTTGTCTATAACCTAGTGCAATATTTGGCTGAGCTTGGTGCTGAGGTGGAAGTCATACGTAATGATGCGCTGCCTACAGAGACTTGCATTGCTACTATCCGTAATGAAATTAAGCCAACGCATATTCTAATTTCTCCTGGTCCAGGTAAGCCAAGTTCTTCTGGTATCAGTCTCGATATCATACGTGAACTTAAAGGTGAGATTCCTATACTTGGTGTCTGTCTTGGTTGCCAAGCTATTGGTGAGATCTATGGAGCGAAAGTAGTTCATGCACCAGAACTTATGCATGGTAAAACCAGTCAGATACATCACAAGTCTGCAAACCCACTTTTCAAGGGCATTCCAAGTCCATATACTTCTACGCGTTATCATTCACTGGTCATTGATCGTGAGGCATTAGACTCTGCTCCCGATCTACAACTAGAAGCCTGGACTGATAATGGTTTGGTCATGGCAGTCTCACACGTAAAGTATCCAAACCTGGTGGGGGTGCAGTATCATCCTGAGTCGATACTTTCAGAATATGGCAAAGAGCTACTGGCGAATTTCTTGGCGATGCACTAGGGGCCGCGTCTTTACAATTCACTTTTCAAAATAATATTGTGGGATGACGAGCAGTGTATAATCAAAGTTTGTGCTTGTCTTAGGGATTAATTCTGGCACTTCAGTTGATGGGCTGGATTTTGCTCTAGTAGACTGGGATGCCAATGATTTAAAGAAATTCAAAATTATCAAGGAATTGAGTTTTGAATTTGATCCTATTGTTAAAAAAGAAATAGAAGTTTTAATTGCCAAGCAAAAATGCACGCTTGAAGAATTAGCCCAGCTCAATTTTAAATTAAGTCAATTTACTGCAGCTTTGACTCTAGATTTTATTCAAGAAACTCCTGAATATAAAATTGAACTGATTGGAATGCACGGTCAGACTGTGTTTCATGGCCTTGCTGCAACTATGCAACTTGGTAATCCATCAGTGGTTGCCAAGCTAACTGGCATTATGACCATTGGCGATTTTCGCTCTGGTGATATTGCTTTGAATGGTTGTGGCGCGCCTTTGATGAGTTTCTTTGATGATCAAATATTGCGCTCGCCACATGAATCTATTGCTACTTTGAATATAGGTGGTATCGCTAATATTACAGTTATGGAACCAGGTCAGCAAACTATTGCTTATGATACCGGTCCCGGAAACACTCTCATAGATTGCCTAATGAAGAAGCTCTTCAAACAAGACTTTGATCTCGATGGTCAAGTTGCTTTTCAAGGCAGAATTGATCAACGCTTTATTGAGCAAACAATTTATAGAACGCCTTACTTTAAACAAGAGCCGCCGAAAGCTACTGGTAGAGAACTTTTCGATGAGAAGTATGCCGATAGATTTTTGGATTTAGGAAATAAAGAAAACATCATTACCAATGTCTCTTACTTTACAGCGCATACTATCAGCGTAGAACTGAAAAAATATAACATCAAAAAAGTTTATGTTTCTGGTGGAGGCATGCACAATAAATTCATCATGCATTACTTAGAGGCGATGAACTCTGGAGTGACTTTCCTTAATCACGATGAATTTAACATAAGAGGTCAATTTAAAGAAGCAATGTTATTTTCGCTCTTAGCTTTCACCTGCTATGAGAAAATAAATAATAATGTTCCTAGCTCTACAGGGGCTAAAAGAGCTACTATATTAGGTGTTATAGCGTTACCTTAAGCGCCAAGCAAAATAAGAAACCAAATATCATTATGTCAAATAATCAAGAATCTACTGTAAAAAGACACTGTTTAACTAAAATTGTCGCAACCCTCGGACCTTCTAGCGATGATGAAAAAACTCTGCGCGCCATGATTGAAGCCGGCATGAACGTTGCGCGTATAAATTGCTCTCATGGTGATTGGGAAACCAGACGTATGAGAATAGATTTGATTCGTAATTTGTCTAAAGAGTTCAATCAACCAATTGGAATTATGGCGGATCTGCAAGGTCCTAAAATTCGTACAGGGACTTTACCTGAAGATGGAATCGCAATTACTGAAGGCGAAATTATTATTCTTACTATTGATGAAACTACTGCTGATTATGAAAGTAAACCAAGAAGAGTTTTTATTAGAAATTACCCACAGTTCCCTACTGAGGTAGAACCCGGTCAAAGAGTTTTACTTGACGATGGTCTTTTGAGAATGAAAGCTCTAGAGATCAAAGGTCATGATGTTAAATGTGAAGTAATGGTTGGTGGGATTCTCAAATCTAATAAGGGAGTGAATTTGCCGGAGTCTGCGCAGTTAGGCGTGGAAGCTATTACTAAAAAAGATCGCGAAGATTTAATTGAAGCGGTTAAAGCTGGTGTAGATTTTATTGCACTATCTTTTGTGAGAGTAGCGGATGATATTCGTGAACTCAAGCAATTGATTAAAGATGCTTGTCCAATTACTCCAATCAAAACTATTGCAAAAATTGAGAAGCCTCAAGCAATGGATCACTTACATGAAATACTTCAGGAAGTAGATGGAGTGATGGTTGCGCGTGGTGATCTAGGCGTGGAGCTTGAGCCTGAGAAAGTGCCAATTCTGCAAAAAGAAATTATCAAACAAGCTAACCTCAATGAGAAGTTTGTAATTACTGCTACACAGATGATGGATTCGATGATCAAAAATCCATTTCCAACTCGTGCCGAAGTTTCAGACGTAGCAAATGCGATTCTTGATGGTACTGATGCCGTGATGCTTTCTGGTGAAACTGCTGCTGGTTTATATCCAGTGCAAGCAGTGGATTACATGCGCAAAGTTGCTCTAGAAGTAGAGTCTAGTGGCTTGATCGATCCAGAGAAATTTACTATTAATCCTGAGGGAATTGAAGATGAAAATAGAATTAATGCAATTGCAATTGCTGAAGGCATTAAGAACTTAGTAAAAATTTCTAAAGTCAAGAAGATTATTGCTTTCTCTTGTTCTGGTCAAAGTATTCAATTGATTTCTAAACTTAGACCTAAAGCTAAGATCATTGCTGTGACTACTTATCACCATACTTATAACTATCTTTCATTAGTTTGGGGTGTAGAGCCAATGTTCTTCAATCGTATTCACAGTACTACTCAGACCTTTATCAATATTGAAGAAGATCTGCTTGCTGCTGGTGTTATAGAACAGGGTGAGACTATTTTAATCACTGGTGGTTTACCAATCGCAGCGCGTAGCGCAGTGAACTTTATCAAACTTCACAAATGTGATGGTTCATTGAAAGAATTAGTGAAAATCCAAGAAGAGCAGTATAAAGCTTCGCTTGGTCCGACTTTAGTGAGTTAGTTTTAAGTGCTGTCATCCAGTTTGCGCGTCATTGCTTCGCTTCCTACTTCGCCAAGGCTTCGTAGGACAAGACGCTCGCAATGACATGGATCGCTACGCCCATTTCATGGGCTCACGATGACGGCATTCACATCCAGCTCCTCGAAACTCTCTATTGATGAGTCCTCTACAGCATAGTCATTCCAAGTTGAATTGTCTTTGGCAGGAGATGCTTTTACTTTACTCGGTTTGATAATCAATGGCTTAGATTTTATTATGGGTAAAGTTGTTTTCTGAATGTTTGAAGAAAGTGTCTCTAAGCCTTTGCTATCACTATTTTCATTAATCACGACTTGGGTCGGTGCATTTAAATGAATGAATTTTTTATCGAGAATGGATTTGGAGTTCTTGCCTGTTTGATGTTTGATTAGGTAAGTATTGGGGTCTGCGTGGCAGGGATTGAAGATCGTCATTGCAAGGAGTGTGAGTATTGTAAAACAAATGCCGTCATTGCGAGCCCTCGAAGAGGGCGTGGCAATCCAGTCTAATAGAAGATTATGGTGGTTATGGATTGCTTCGCTACGCTCGCAATGACGCTGAAAGTTAGTTCCTATCATTTGCAAACACCCTCGAAATAGCTCTCCGACCTGCATTCTGAATTAATGGCGTGACCATTCTATAATTCATATAATCATAGTCAACTTGTTTTTTTGGTTTGGTAAAGGTCCTAGCTACTGGTGCAGGCTGATAATAGGGCTGCTGGAATTGATTGACTGGAGTTTGGACAAGCTTTGAATTTTTACTAGAAGACTTTGAAGGCACTTTTGCATGTGCAATGGTCCAGGCTTCTAATTCATTTTCTAAGGCAGTAATCCTAGATTTAATTCCACCACTTTGTTTATTGCCAAAAACTGCAATCTCAATACGCTCTAAACGTTTACCTGGATCTTCTTTGTGAAAATTTCTTCCAGGATAAAGTTGCTTCTCAAACTCATTTAAGATTGGATATTGTTTTCTGCGTGATGGTAAGGCACGCTCTTCTTTTAGATCATCGACTGTGACTTCGGTTAATTCTTGCTCTTGGTATGCCGCATAAACATTGGGATTTAGGCTAAAGGCTAATACCAAGCTAATTAAGACTAATATTACTTTCATGATTTGCTCCTTGATGAATTCTTACTTTTAATTTGTAGGCAGCGCGAGCCGTGGGTATGACGATGTCGGTTTCGCCTTCGTAGCTATTTGCATTTAGCAAAAATACTTTTAGAAAATCTACATCGTAATAATCAACTACATGCTTAATTTGAATGAGATTAGGATTCCCACACAAAACATATTCATTGATTGGTTCTGAGACTTTGATTAAAGTGGACCGGTTAGGCTCCATGTGGAGAATTTCAGTTCTGACTTTTAATTTGGAGTTTACAAGATCCGCCACTAAATCATTTGGCTCCTTACTAAGTAGTAAATGAAATTGCTCAAAACCTGAGCTTGTCTTGACGCTGAGATCTGCTTCACCACTAGCTTTTAGCCCTTGAATTGCCAGAATGTTTCTATGCTCTTCACTTTCCAGTGCCGACAGTTCATATACTTTAAATAAAGTTTGGTCACTTAAGATGGGTTTAGATACCATAAGTGAACCTAAATCTATAAGTGAGATTTTGCCTTCACTGATTTTAATTGTTTGGGCACCAGCGTGTAAGCCCAAAGACAAAAGTACTATGCATATAATTAATTTCATTGGTAATTTCATTCGTCTCGCCTCCATAAATTTTCTACTTCTTCAACTGCTTGATTGCCACAAAGGTAAATGAGATTTTTGCGTGCATTTAAACTATAGTCATCAGCTTTTAAGTCTCTGATTTGTTTGGCTTGATAAATTTCTTTGAAAATCCCATACTCTTTATAAACCTGTGCCAGAGTCTTTCGTACATAACTATCAGCTTCCTGCCTGCTATTGACCATGAAAGCTCCAAGATTAGAAATCGGCTCATTACCACTGGCTTTGGCGATGTCACCGAGTTTGAGAATAAAATTTTTACTTGATACTTTCTTGCTACTTGCTGCAAAATTTGCATTGTTTACACTAAGTCCTGCAATTAAAATCTCCAGTGCCGCACTATCTAAGTTTTGGATTTCATCTTCAGTGAGTTTCTTACCCAGAAAAATTTTATTAGGTGTATGCCAAATTACTGCATCTTTGATTTCAAGAGTTCTTTCTTTTTGTTGTTTGATACTGAGTGCGAATTTACTTGGGCTTTGTGATTTTAGTTGAGATGTGGGTGCGGCGCTGCTTAAACTAGGATTGGAAAAGCTTCCTAGAGCACTAGCATTGGCAAAGCCACTGGTTATAAGCAATAGCAAAAATATAATCCCCCCGCGCACAGATTTAGTTGTAGCAAGCGGCTTCTAGAAATGAAAGGGGTCGAAATTCACCCAAGATAAGTTCTCTGGTAAAATAGTTTCTATGTTAGATTTGCTCACTATAAAAAAAGCAAAGTACCTAAAAGATTTTGAAATAGAAATCTTGTTTAGTAATGGTGAAATTAAAACTATAAATTTTGAAGGGCGATTAAATGGGAAAATTTTCCAGCCGCTCAATAATGTCGAATATTTTAAAACTGTCAGACTTAATCCTGATTTAGAGACTATAAGTTGGGATAATGGAGCAGATTTTGCACCTGAATACCTATTTGAAATTGGTCAAACTAAGTCCTAATACGGCTTTCTGAACTTAACAAAATTTAAAAGTTCTATATAAAGCTCTATATAGTAGAATACCTGATGGACGGGTGCCAGAGTGGTTTATCGGAGCAGTCTTGAAAACTGTCGTAGGGCAACTTACCGAGAGTTCGAATCTCTCCCCGTCCGCCACTATAACTGTGTGATTGTTTTTCAATCACGAAATTGAATAAAAAGCCCGCAACTCGCGGGCTTTTTACTTTATAGACACACCAGAGAGCTGGACATTCGAGAGTAAACAAGGCTAAATATGGCAAAGCTCTCTTTTGATGAAAAGTAGGCAGTTAATTCAAAATCAAAACATGCTTAAAAGGCTATAATTTCGCTACGTAAAAATGGTTGATTTTAAAAACGATCTTAAAAGCATGATTAATGCAGACCTAAGTAGAGCTGGTATTGCTGTTGATCCAACGTTGAATCTTGATGATCTTCTCATGGGATATTGGAATATTTTACGAAGGACTATTGCTATAAAATCAAGACAAGTCAGAGTCTCTACTGAACTATCATCTAAAATAGCAGCAGGTACTGTTTGTAATCAATCTTTTCAAAATTTCAAACATAAAATTGAACAAGGGCAAAATTTAAATCGCCATTTAAGTGATAGAGTCAAAGACTTTGATAATAATGGTAGAGAAAATGATCATTTGTTAAATGAGTGGGCTATATATCATTTTCATTTAGGTTTAGTAAATCATCATAGAGACCCTTTCTTTATTGAAAGAACCAGTGAGTTACTTTACACAATTCTTGGTCAAGATTCTATTTATTGCATTGATGTTGGTAATCATGGGAATTTTTCTGATGTGGAGCTTTTGAATATTGTTGATAATAATTGGCCTGAATTATTAAATTACCTACCTTGTGAAGTGGCAAATCCTATTACAAATTCTCAACGAGATGAGTTGCGAAGAGGACTTAAACAAAAAAATGGACCAAGAATTGGTGGGAATATTAATTCGTTTGTTACTCTGAGTAATGGAAAGACTTGTCAAGGGAAAGGAGGTGGGTTTGCAACTTCTGGAGTAAGTATAGACGCTGTAAGGCGGACTGATCGAGATATAGAGAAACTTGAAGTTGCAGAAAGCAACCTCCAGAGGCAATGGCAGGAGTTAAAAGAGATATTTAGACAGGCAGGACTAAATGATGTTGACGATCTAGATTTAAAGCTTATTTGTCACAATAATGATTTGTATATTTTTGAGCAAAATACACAAATGGGTTTTCAGTTGGATACGTTTTTAGAAAGTGAGATTCAAGACTTAGAACTGATCTCATTACAAGATTCTTCTTTGAATTTATTGCAAACTATCTTTGTTTCGAATATAACGTAATTTGATCTAAGACTAATAAAGATCCTTTAATTTCTAATTCTTGTTCTAACCAATCGCTATGACATGAAATTTGTTCTAATTGTGCAACTGTTAATCCCTCTTTATAATTGCCTTTGATAATTTCCACAATAATCTTTGGACTTAAATATCCTAACTTTAAAATCCTCATTATAAAGCTCGTACGTTTTTCTTCTTGTTTAGAAATTTCATTTACAGAGATACCTGATTCTAGCCATCCTCGATACTGATGTCCTTTAGCAATATTCCAAAGTAGACTATTATTTATGTTTGTAGTTTTGACTTGCAAACTATCTAGGCTAGTAATGATATTAATTACTTTTCCATTACTTGAGAGGTAAACATTGTCCAGATCTTTTGTACCCTGTTGAGTTTCCATGGCATCTTGCCATTTCTTAAGATAGCTAACCTTCTCTCTTTCAATCTCAATGCGAACTTGATCGCCCTCAATAATTACTTTATCGATAAGGTATTGCATTAAACTTCTGCGTTTTTCAAAAGTTAATTTGTCCCAATTTATTTTTGCAAGTTCATCTAGCTCTTCTCTAGCTAGAGCATTATTTATTTGCAGAAAGCTTTTCATGCCTTCCGTAACTACATCATCAATTCTTCTAGTTTTAAACCTTTTTTCATCTGAGATATAGTATTCGTATCTAACTTTTCTTTTAGCTTTGCCTACTCCTTTGATACTGGCATCACAGCGATACATCTCTCCATGGTTACTGTAGAGTTTTTTAAATAATAAATACCTACCAACAACTAAATTCTCAGAGTCTCTATTCATATTCTCTTCGAGCTTAGTTTGTACTTGATTCCATATATCTTCACTGATGAATCCTTCTTGCATTCCATCATAGACATTTTCCTTATGTCTAACTTTACCAATATAAGTTGGATTGTGGAGTACACGACCAAGTGCTCCATGACACCAAAATTTGCCACCTCTTGTTTTATAACCTTCTGCTTTAAGTTTTTCTTTCAACTTCATAATTGAAGGTGCTTGCAAATAACTTTCAAAAATATACTTAACTTCTTCTGCTTCTTTCGGATAGATATATATCTTTTTGTTTTCTAGCTTATAACCATGAGGAACCGTACCACCCATCCACATACCTTTCTTACGCGAGTTGGCAATCTTATCTTTTATTCTTTCTGCTGTAACTTCTCTCTCAAATTGAGCAAATGAAAGTAAAACATTTAAAGTTAGCTTACCCATTGAGTTTGCAGTATTAAAATGTTGAGTAACTGAAACAAAGCTAACTTGCTTAGCATCAAAAATTTCCATCATTTTTGAGAAATCGATTAACGAGCGAGATAGCCTGTCAACCTTATAAACTACTACGCATTGTATGTAGCCTTTTTCAATATCATTAAGTAGTTCTTGTAAGCCTGGTCGCTTAGTATTAGCTCCAGTGTAGCCACCATCGTCGTAACGTTTATAAAATTTCCAGTCTTCGTGTTTTTGACTTTCAACATAGGCTCTTGCTGAATCAAATTGATTGTCTAAGCTATTATAAGCCTGATCCAGACCTTCTTCTGTTGATTTGCGTGTGTATATGGCACAGTTGATTTTAACCAAGTTTGCGTCTCCTTAAATTAAAAAATAATGGTCCAGATAGATGTTTACCAGTAATAAGTTTTGCTATCTGACTTAAGTTATTAAATTCTTCACCGTTGTAAATATACTTTTTGTCATAAACAAAAACCTCGTATTTTTTACCTCGATATTCTTTAGTAATTTTTTCACCTTGATCTAATTCATACTTCACTTTTTGTTTTTTTGTTCTATCTGTAGATTCCTCAAGAACCCTTCTATATTTAGCTTTGAGTTTGCCATATTCACGTTCTTGGAGCTTGTAAGCTATAGTTTTTACTAAAAATACATGAGTTTTGGGGAAATTGTTTGGTATTAATTTTGCGTATTCTTGTTTTAGCTCTTCGTAACTCTTGTCGTTTAATTTTTCGATCTCTTCCTGCATGGCTACCATTAACGCTTGCTTGCGGCAACTAATCAAGCTCTCTTTGGCAAGCTTAAGTAAAGTTCACCTAATTATTGACTTGTTGCGGCAAGGAAGCTAAATTTGTACCGATGTTCAAAGGCAGTAATGATGAGTGGCTTAGCTGGTTGGTAGAATGTGAAGAAGATTCGCTATTAAGTTCTGATTTTCAACTAATAAATCAGCCAATGCCAAATAGAATTTACGTGCCACGCTTGTGGATAGAAAACTTAGCTGAGAAATATAGTTTGCTTCATGTTTTAAGAACACCACAACATAGACCAAAAGATCCTTTTGAATTAGTAGCTTTCATCGAAAAATTAAAACTTTAAGGACGATCTAATTCACGCATTATAAAAGCATCTTTAGGTGAGAGATGATCATATTTGCCATTATCTCGCATGCTATGTCTTCTTTCTGGATTGTATCTTACAAAGTTTGCCCTTGCTGAATTCTGTCTCCGAATATTTATAGTGTAAGCATTAATGCATGGAGGCTGTACTTGGTTGAAGAAGCTTTCACTTATACGATAATCCCATAATAAAGCTTGAGTTGTACTGTCAACCTGATCATCATGTTTTGTTTGTGGAAATCTAAGCAGTTCATTGATATATTCAGTTTTCCAAGGAACATCTTTTTTCGATAGAAATACTCTGCCTTGCTCAAATATTGAAGAAGTTTCTATAAATCTACTTTCCTTATCTCCCTTGGGTTGGACTGCTTTAATAATCATCTGTTCTTGCTTAAGATCTTGTATAAGTGGTGTTCCAGAAACAGTATCTTCGACTAATACAAATATTGGACAGCCATACCTTGCTTTACATTGATTATAAAAGTGCCTAACCTTATTTCTCAATTTTGGAAATTCAATTTTTTCTCGATAAACATGGAGTAAATAGTACTCCCTGTATTGACCTCCCTTGACTCCCCAAATCGTGCAAACACTGTAATCATTATTTTTGCCTGTTTTGCAAGCTATATCCCAGCTCATAAGGATACGAGAGAAGTTAGGTAAGGTCGTGTAATAGTTGAGCCATCCTCGTTGTATTATCGAACCATGAATAGGTACAGGGTCTTGTTGAAACTGAGATTCAAAAGTAATAGTCCCTAACTTATTTTTTATTTCTT
>CAZFCF010000022.1:0-19745 GCA_964517685.1 uncultured Gammaproteobacteria bacterium
TGAAGTCGTAACAAGGTAGCCGTACCGGAAGGTGTGGCTGGATCACCTCCTTTTAGGGAGTATCCTTCTAACAGAGGATTGCAGTGGTTTATACCTTGCGATCAATATACTCAAACTTATAAAAAATAGAGTCTTTGACTCTATAATTAAGCAGAAGGTAGGTCGTTCACGATGAAACTAACAGGTAAAACTACTAGGTCAACTCGAAGACCTGTTAGCGGAGTGATTTTTCAAGGCTAACCTCTATACTATTCAGTTTTGATATTACATCTCAAAGAGATTAATAACCCACTCGGGGAAATCCCTTGGGTGCATATACTTTTTATAAAATAATCTGGTTTTCAACGCTTGTATTAATATACAATATATCTTGTAAATACATTTATTGAGCAATGAGTAATTCATCCAGAATTCCAAATCAAAATCTTTCTGCAGCTAGGCCAGAAACTAGATCTGCTCAACATCGTGTTGAACATGATCACGCACATAAACATGGTCCTGAATGTGATCATGATCATGGTGAAGCTCAAGAGGAGAAGAGAGGATTAGGTTCAATGCTTGCAACTGGATTAGTTGGTCAAGCAAAAGCTGCTGCTACAAGTAAAGTTAGTAATGCTCTGAAAATGTATTTAATTAGTTTTATCACTCCAATAAAATCTTTAATTGCGACTGCTGAATTAATTCCAGGTGCAGGAATGGCAATTAAAACAGTTGAAACTTGGCTTGCTAGTAATCTTCAAGGCTATGTCGATAATAGAAAAATAAATTTAGGAATGGATGTGCATCAGGCAATTGATAAATTATTACATGGTGACTCTGATCAATTTAGTGATGATTTCGTAAATGCTATGGCTGATTTTGTACAGAATGCAATTCCTCAAAAAATTACAGATGCTTTTAAATCAGGAAATCCTTTAACAATTGCTTCTGCTTTAACTAGTACAGTTTCAGAAAATGCAAGTAGCATTGCAAGCCAAATGAACAATCCAGAAATCCAAGGTAATTTTATAACCAGACCACTTAAATATATCGCAAGCTTTATTCCTTATGTGAGCAAAGCTCCAGAATGGTTGAAGCCAGTTATCGGTGGTGGAGTGGCTTACATGGGCTTAGGCTTCGTGTGGCGTATGACCAAAGGTCTTTTCAAATGGATAGTCGGTGGAGCAGCTCTTTATTTTGGTTACAGATTCTTTATGGGTAAGAAGGTAGATCCAGATCAAAAAGCTCAAGTAGCATCAGCTACAAAAAATCCGCCTGGAAATACCAAGAGCTATGCAGTACCTGCATAGTTTATGCGGACTGATTGAAACCATAGAACAGAGCTTTACGTTCAAGATTTTTAACAATATTTAATTTAGGAATTTCCCTCTCAGCTAAATTTATTAAATGATAAGCTACATTAGAAAATTTTTCACACCAGCTGTTTAAAACTTCAATTCCTTTTTTTCTAAAGGTATTTTGTGGTAAGTTATTTTCTTCTGCTATCTTTTGTTCAAAATCCATACATGCTTCATGTAAATAGTAGATTGCATTTGTGGCAGTTCTAATTAACTTAGGTTCTTTTATCCCAGCTTCTGTGAGATTAATGATGTGAGTAATAGTGACTAGAAATGGTCTGAAATAACTTTCAATGTAATGAAGATTACTATTGAAAAACTCATTAAACGAAGCATCTTCTCTGAGATTTACACTTTGATCATATTTAGTTAAAAAATGCTGTGAAGCATTGAATAAATTGTTTGTTCTGAGTTTAATAATTTGGGGCGTGAGATTCATATCAAAAGTATATTATTTTTTTTGGAGACTGTGGTTACTTATCTTGTCGTGTTACAATTCGATAGATTCAACTTCATGAAAAACATTAGAATATTTATTACCTTTCTTATTTTGGCCTTAACGATAACAGCAGTTAAAGCTGATGATTTAATTCCACCATCACCACCGACAATACCGCCAGGAACAGAAGGCCCAACATGCAGTATAGAAGCTATAGCGTATCTCAATATACGTTTAGCCCAGCTTCTTACTGATCCACAGTATCCGCAGATGCAGTCACAATTGAACTCATTTAGAATAGATCTTACTGAGGAAGAGCAGATTTTAGCAGACTATAATTCTGTATTCAATCTTTTCTATGACCCAGCTGTAGCACAAACTCTTGCAAATAATGTTACGCTGCTAAAAGCAGCAATAGCAAATTTAGAATCAGACATACGACTTATAGAAAGTGAGATAACTCGTATACAAAATGATCTTATAAGATGTGCCATAGCACCAGCTCCAATGCCTATAGCTCCACCACCAACTCCGGTATTAGTTCCAGTGTTAATTCCAGACCCAGTTCCAACTACAATGCCAACTACAACAGAAACAGAAGCTGGAAGACCTCCAGTTATGGTTATTCCTGCTCTATAGGGATAATTCTGTTGATTTAAATACATCTCCAACATGCATTTTTACAAAACCTTTGCTTTCAAAAGAGCTTAAAAATGTAAAATAAACAAAATGCCTGATAAAAAAATCAATAAAGTAGTCCTAGCTTACAGTGGTGGTTTAGATACCTCTGTTGCTATTAAATGGCTGCTTGAGCATAAATGTAATGAAGTGGTTTGTGTGGCAATTGATTTGGGACAAGGTGCAGAGCTAGGTCCTATACAAGAGAAGGCATTGAAAATTGGTGCGTCAGAATCTCATGTGATTGATGCGCGCCAAGAGTTTGTAGAAGAATATTGTTTTCAGGCGCTCAAGGCTAATGCAAAATATGATCGTGCTTATCCACTTGCAACAGCAACAGCAAGACCACTAATTGCAAAAATTCTTGTTGATATCGCTAAGAAAACTAAAGCTGATGCGATCTCTCATGGTTGTACTGCTAAAGGCAATGACCAAGTGCGTTTTGATTTATCGATTATGGCGCTTGGTCCTGAACTTAAAATTATTGCTCCAGCGCGTGAGTGGAATATGACGCGTGAAGATTGCATTAACTATGCAGAACAAAATGGTATTCCAGTACCTACGTCTAAGAAAAATCCTTTCTCCGTAGATTTAAATCTTTGGGGAAGATCAGCAGAGTGTGGAGTTCTTGAAGATATCGCGAAAGAGCCTCCAGAAGAGGCTTTTGGCATTACTATGAATCCTTTGAAAGCTGCTGATAGACCTGAGTATATAAAGGTTGAATTTGATAAAGGTGTGCCAGTTAAAGTTTATGAGTTTGGTAATTCATTAGATTCTAATTTAAATTTAGTTACAGAAGGTTCTATTGCACTCGTTGAAAAAATCAATGAACTTGGTGGTAAGCATGGAATCGGTAGAATTGATCAAATCGAAAACCGTGTAATTGGAATTAAGTCTCGTGAAATTTATGAATCTCCTGCGGGTGTGATTCTTAACATGGCACATGATGATCTTGAGTATCTAACCATGACTAAAGAAATGAAGCATTTCAAAAATATTATTGACCAAAAATATTCTGAATTGATTTATTCTGGTCGTTGGTTTAATCCTTTGAGATACACTCTGGATGCGTTCTTGAATGAATCACAAAAATATGTCAGTGGTACTATCGGTCTGAAGTTGTACAAAGGCTCTGTAAGTGTGGTTTCTCGTGAATCTGCAAATTCACTTTATGATCATGGGCTGGCTACATATGATGGTGGTGATACTTTCAACCACGCATCAGCACTAGGTTTTATTGAGCTCTTTGGACTTGATATGAAGCAATTTGCTTTGAAGCATAAAGGCGAAGAGAAGAAAGCTTTGGTATAATTTCATTATGAATACAAGTCTTTTAAATGCACCGCTTCCAAAATTATTTAATGCTGTAAGTCAAAGTATTTGGAATGATCAAAAGAGCGCAGATCCGACTCAACCGAATCTACAACCACAAATTTTAACTAAATTTGATGAACTAGTAGATCAAGAAGTAGGACTATCTTTTAGTAATGAAGATGTTGCAAAAAGTATTTCAAGAGCTTTTCCTAAAACTTTGGCTGCAGAGTTAGTAGGGAAAGATTCAAATGAATTGAAGTCACCAAATGATTTATTGACTCTTGTTGATAGTGCAAAGAAACATTTGCAAATGTATTTAACTGCTGCTATTAAGATGTCTGGAAAGACGAGTGACGTATTGAATAAACTTGCTGCTTAAAAAGTTATATTTTTAAAAATTACTTTGTTGTTATATTTTTATTTATTTGGATCAAAATATGTTAAATTGTTAAGCTGCGTGACATAATTTACATACGCGCCTTTAGTTCAGTTGCTGGAGCAGTGTTAGCTGCGACAGAACGAAAAAAAAGTCGTATAACGTTCGTGTGGCATAATAAAAATGTGCGCCTTTAGTTCAGTTGGTAGAACGTTGGTCTCCAACACCAAATGTCGTGGGTTCAAGTCCTACAGGGCGCGCCATCTTTTTTAGATTAAAGAGTATACCAGGTTGTTTTTCTTTGACCATGTTTAGTAATAAGCTGAGTTTTTACTAGTGAAGCAAGATGTTTTTTAATAGTGTTGCGATTAGCTTTAGTAAGAGTTTCTAATTCACTAATAGTAAGCCTTTCATATTTTTTAATTAAGGTCATTATTTGAGAAGACAAAGTTGGTAATTTATACTCAAACATATTTTCTCTTGAAGCTTTTTGTTCTAGATACCCACAAATACCTATAAAATTATCCATACGTACCCAAATTTACCCAATAAGTTTTAAGTATTCTATCCCTTACCTCAAGCTCAAAGCCGGTAAATAAAGTCCTTTGGGCTCGCGAGTCCAGACTTCAGCACTTTGATTAAAGCCATCTAGTGAATTGAATTTATACTCATAAACTATGGCGCGAATGAATCTAGGGGGATGCTCAGGGAAAGGATTATACTCAAGCAGTTTCAATACTTCTGGTTTAGCTTCCAGCAGTCTAATGACTAAATTAACCAGCCAAGGATTTTGCTGATAGTTACTTAAAGCTGCAAACCACATCTGCCAGTCTAAGCGCGGCTGATAGGGAGCGACTTGTGGTGGCATACGTCTAGTATCTCCAGGTTTATAAAAGAACTCATAGTCTTTCCAGGAAGCATTCTCGCTCTCTAAACCTTGAATAACAATTTCAAAGCGCTTAGTCGTCATCACGGCAAAAAGCCCATAAGGACAGCTAATCATATAGCTATGAGTTGCTTGTAAAAACTTTCTAGACTCTTCTCTCAAATTATTTTGTAAAGAAAATTCAACTGGCAAATTAGCAAGAATAAATATTGATGAAGTTCCGATATAAAAGACACTCAATGCCAAGGTGAAGTATTTGATAATTCTTTGACTAAATATTTTTGAATCCATATCTAACTTTTCTAATCTGTTAGTAATTGTTTGTGAAATTAAATCTTGTGGATCATATATCGCATCGTCACGAAATGTCGCTTGTATCTTGCTTGGTAAGTAGGGTTCAAGATCTTTGTCTTCAATGAGCCATAAGCAAAGAGCTATAGTTAGCAAATTAAAAAAGCAATAATTACCTGTGGCAATTATGATCACTTGTAATGCGCTGAATAGCAAAGCCGCAATTAATCTAAATCTGGAATTTATGAAAATAGAAAATGGCACTATCAATTCTACTAAGAACATAAGTGCGCAAGTGAATTGATGAAACCACATTGGCAGCTGGTGTGCAAGGAAGCTTAAAGGATTAGGAATTGGTTGCGTGTAGTAATGATAGCTAAGTGCAGTTAGATTTCTCCAAGTTGGATCTCCACTGCTTAGTTTTACTAAGCCAGACATAAACATCAATTTGAAAACCAAGAATCTAAATATCCAGGTGAAGGCTTTGCTCGCCAAAATATTGTTTCGAAAAATGCAAAATAACGTGGTCCAAAAGCCAGTCTCCAAGAGGAGTATATCCCATTGGAAATTCATGAAAGCACCGCCGAGGTTTACGTATGAAAGATAAATTAGATAAAGCAAAAAGCAAATAAAGGCTTCTAAATAGTTTTGTTTTTTTACCTTTGCAACAAAGGGTAAGGTGAATAAAATTAATGCCAGAATCATTCCTATATAAGGAAGGATGTTGATTGCAAAATCACTTTGCTTGAACCAAAAAAGACTTGGGATCTTCAGGAAGTTTATATATGGATTACTAGAAGAATGTTGTAAAAGTGCATTAACTGAAAGTTCTATTGGGCTTATACCATTATGGCTATATAAGCCTTTTGTTTGGAAAGCAAGTGAGCTAAAAGCTAGTAAGTAAATTAAGGCAAGTGCTCTGAGAAATAGTCCTTGCGTAAGTTTTTGCATAAATTATATTGTATAAGACAAATGTCGTCATTGCGAGCCCTCGAAGAGGGCGTGGCAATCCAGTCAAGGCTTGCTCAGGGGGATTGCTTCGCTTCGCTCGCAATGACATTCTTAACCAAAAATTTTCTCATGCAACTTCCTAAAAGGAAAATATAAAGTTACTGCTCTGGCAATTAAGTAAAGGTAAAGTGAAAGCCATAGACCATTATTGCCAAGATATTTTGGCAGGATTAAAATACTAATACAGAAAATTCCAAAAGCAATGCACATCATGTTACGCATAGTTCGTGTTTGTGTGCTGCCAAGAAAAATTCCATCAAGCTGAAAACAAGCAACTGCAATTAAAGGCATGAAGATGAGCCATGGCAAATACTCGGCAGCAACACTTCTTACACTTAGGTCCACACTCAGCCAGCTGATAAAGACTTTGCCAAAGAGTAGATAAATTAAGCTGAAAATTAAAGAGAAAGCAATTGCCATGCGCGTACAGATTTCAATAGACTTCTTGAACATGCTTTCATCGCGCGCGCCTACTGATGCTCCTACCAAAGCCTCTGCAGCATTAGAACAGCTATCTAGTGCATAGCTAATAAACCAATAGAGATTTATGAGGATTGCATTGGCTGCAAGTACTATGTCTCCTTGCTTTGCTCCCAATCCTGTGAACCAAGAAAACACTAAGAAGACAAAAATCGTTCTAATGAAAATATCGCTATTCAATTTGAAAATTCTAAAGAGCTGTTCTGGATGTTTAAGTTCTTCAAAAAAATTAGCATCAAATTTAAACTCACCATTATGATGAAGTTTTTTAATATGACCTAATGCAAAAATTAATCCGACAATGAGAATTATGTAGTTGGAGCTTACGGCAGAGAATGCTGTACCCTTCACTCCCCAAGCCAGATGTAGAGCAAGGAAAATTGCCAATGGAATATTTAGTAAATTCATAGCCACTCTAAGTATTAATGCAAGTTTAGGTTTCTGAATACCATAGAACCATCCGAGAAGTGCATAATTACCCAGACTGGCAAAGGTGCCCCAAATCCTTACATCGAAATAATCGCGTGCTAGAGTTTCAACTTCGCTTGAACCTTCAATTAAAAGAAATGCAATCCAAGCAATTGGTTTTTGTAAAGCAATAACAGCTAAGCCCACAATGAAAGCTACTGTCAAAGATCTAATTAAAGCAATAACTACATGACGTGAGTCGCCAGCACCATAAGCTTGAGAAGTTACGCCGGTAGTACCGCTGCGCAAGAAAGCAAAGCCCCAGTAAATGCTTTGAAAAATTATTACGCCGAGTGCCACTGCACCTATATAAATGGGGCTGGGCATCCTACCCATTACTGCAACATTCGTAGCACCAATGAGAGGAATGGAGAGATTGGCAATCAAAATAGGCCAAACTAAATTCCATACTTGAGAAATAGTTATATCTATTTGCTGTTTTGCCATAAAAAGCCTACATCAATACTATAATTTTCTTTAGTTCATTCTATGAATTTTCCTAATAATAGCTTTGTAATTCGCTTCTTTAGCTCTTTGAAACTAACAGTCATTTGCCTTTTGCTATTAATCATTCTTATTTTCTGTGGCACTTTATACCAAATCGAACACGGTCTTTATTTAGCGCAGCAAAAATACTTTGATTCTTTCTTTTTGTTCATTGGTCCGGTGCCTTTCCCGGGAGCTAAGTTAGTAATGTGGGTTCTCTTCTTAAACTTGATTTCGGGTTTTGCTTTTAAATATCAAAAAGATCTCAAGAAACCAAGAATATTAATTACCCATCTAGGCTTGCTTATACTTTTAATCAGTGGTTTTGTAAATCAAGAATTTAGTAAAGAGAGTTTTGTGAGTTTGACTGAAGGTGAGACGAGCGATCTATCGCAAGACTATCAAGAATGGAAACTTTTAGTTCTGGATGAAAAAGGCAAATTGCTCAAAGACTTTCATAATAAAGATTTACAAAAAGGCAAAAGTTTAGTAGTTGGTGATCTGAAAATCAATATTGATAAGCGTTACGTTAATGCAATGCTCTTTGATACTCCGTTTGCGGGCAGAATTTTTAAAGAGCTTCCCGTAGAGAAAGAGTATGAGAAGAATAGTCCTGCTCTTGCTTTAGTTGTTGGCAAAGAGAAATTTATTTTAGATGCTGGAGTGCAGAGTAGTTATGAGCTTGATTCAAGTGGCAAGAAATATATTTTTATTTTTGAGCGTGAAGAATATCAATTACCTTTTGCAATCACTTTAAATGATGTAGTACGTGATCTACATCCAGGCACGGAAATTGCCAAGAGCTACAAAAGCGAAATCACTGTAAATGAAAATAATCTTGAACGTAAGTTAACTATCTCTATGAACAAACCCTTTCGCTCACATGGTTATACGGTATATCAGTCTAATTATGGTATCGATGAAAATGGTAATGAGTTCTCAGTTCTAGCTGTAGTGAAAAATCCAAACTTCGTCTTGGCTTATATTGCAAGTTTATTTACGTCATTAGGCTTGTTTATGATTTTTATTAGAAAGGTGTTTAAGTACAAAAGGAATTTTGTGAATGTTTAAACGAAGTTTATTGATTGTTTTGTTGTTGGTATGTGGGACGTTGTCCGTCATTGCGAGGAGCGAAGCGACGAAGCAATCCACTTTACCGAAAGACTCTAGCAACTGGATTGCCACGCCCTCTTCGAGGGCTCGCAATGACATTTCACTAAAAACTTTTTCTAAAATCACCATCCTCAACCAAGGTCGTCTTAAACCACTAGATAGCTATGCACGAAATCTTTTACTAAGATTCTCGGGCAAATCTAGTTACAAGAAGAAACCCGCAATCAGCTGGCTTGCTGAAGCTCTCTATGATTCTGAGAAAACTTTTGATTATAAAATTTTCTTGATTAATAATCCTGAAGTTCTCGAGGCTATTTCTGTAGAGCCTGACTTACATAGAACATATAGTTTCAGTCAATTGCAATTAGGCATGTCTAAGCTTCAAGAGTACGCAGCAAAAGCAGTTGCTAAGCCAGAGAAAGAAAGATCAGAAATTGAGAAAGAATTTCTTCGAGTCTTTATGAATCTACATTGCTATATTAATTTGATTGAAAATTTTCAGTTCTATTCTTCGCATCCTGACTTCTCAGTTAAGAATCCGCAAACTTTAGAAGTATTAGAGCTACAAACTAATGAGAATTCTTTGTTCGATATTCTGAGTAGAAGTAAGTTACTTGAAAAAAATATTCAAAGCAATCAAGAAGCTTTTGTGCTTTCTTATAGTTTGTTTACTTGGATCGAAAGTCATAAAACCTATAAAGATTTCATGCCCGCTGAAGAACCGCTAGCCATAATCCCTTTGGAAGGCAATCCCAATGATTGGCTTAGCCCCTGGGATGCTTTATTGAGTACTGAGAATAAATATAGTAGTGAACTATATACTCTAAGAAATATTTTTATCGCTTACCAAAATCATGATCAAAAAACTTTTGATGAGAATATAAGTAATCTTAATAAAATCATAGATTCTAAAATTACTAAAAAGCCTCATATTGGTCTTGAACTGTTTTATAACCAAATCAATCCATTCCTTTGGGCAAAGATTTTATATGGTTTGGTTTTCTTGTTGAGCCTTGTCACTTTGAGTAAATCTAGTGCTGTCATTGCGAGGAGCGAAGCGACGAAGCAATCCCTCGGCGCAAAATGGATTGCCACGCCCATTACATGGGCTCGCAATGACGGCATAAAAACACTCCTTCTCACCGGTCTTGCCCTCCACCTCTTCGGCATCATCAGCCGCATCATTATTCTCTCTAGACCACCAGTTACTAATCTCTATGAGACTTTTATTTTCGTGAGTTTAATCATGGTAATTCTTGGCATGCTCATTAATCGCTTGGACAAGAGTTACTCGCTAGGAGATTTACTTGCAGCTTTTTCTGGTTTGGTTTTACTTTTGATCGCCGGCAAGTTCGCTGCAGAAGGCGATACTATGCAGGTTCTAATTGCGGTATTAAATTCTAATTTCTGGCTAAGTACTCATGTGATTTGTGTGAGTATTGGTTATGCAGGTGTAGCGCTTGCAGGTTTGCTTGGACATCTTTATCTATTACAAGTTCTTTTCAAGTCAGAAGAAAAACTTTTAGCTAAAACTCAAGGATTAATTCTTGGAGTCTTAGGTTTTGGTTTGTGTTTTAGTTTTCTTGGAACTATGCTTGGCGGTATTTGGGCAGACCAAAGCTGGGGGCGTTTCTGGGGATGGGACCCGAAAGAGAACGGTGCACTGATCATAGTTCTTTGGTGTGCAATGCTCTTTCATGCGCGACTATCGGGTATAGTTAAGTCAATCGGCCTTGCTACGGGAGCGGCTTTGGGGACTGTGGTTGTGATAACTTCTTGGTTTGGCATCAACTTATTAGGTGTGGGTTTGCATTCTTATGGTTTTACATCTGGCTTAGCAACCGGCTTATATACTTACTATGCTATTGAGTTTATTTTCCTTATACTTGCGGTAACCCTTATTAATTGGCAGAAAATACGTGAAAAAGAGAGCTAGATTAACCCGAATTTATAAATACCCCTTGTAAGACGTCAAAAAATTTGGTATAATACTATTAACAACAATTTTTCGGTGTTCCAAATGTTAATTTACAGATTAATTAAGCATGAATTTTCGTAGCGTTTATTGATTTGGCGCAAGGCTCTATTTGCCTGTGCGTTTTTTGTTATTGCAGACCCACGTAGTGGGTGTGGCAATCCAGTTTTACAAAAAGGTTATAAAAATACAAGTCGAAGTTTTCGACTTATTTGTTTAAATCCTTTATCTATTAAAGAAGGTGGTTATCATGGCATGGGCAATGCTTTTACTGGCTGTGGGTTTCGAAATCTCAGCAGCAATTCAATTAAAATTCTCAAACGGATTCACTAAGATGGATTCATCGATATATACAGTGATCCTCTTTGCGCTTAGTTTCACTTGTGCGGCGATAGCGTTTAAGAAGATTGACTTAGGTCTGGGCTATGCGTTGTGGTCAAGTCTAGGAACAGTGGGTATTATAGCGGCAGGAATTCTTCTATTTGACGAACCAGCAAACCTTTTCAAAATCGGCTGTGTAAGCTTGATCTTGGTTGGAGTTATTGGTTTGAAGATTTATTCGTGAAGTTTATCTTGTGCTATTATTCATTATTCAACTAATTTTTAATTAGTTGAATAATGAATAATGTATGTTGAATCCTGTAAATTCTGAAAGTACAAATATAGCTGCAATTCCTAATAAACCTTTAGCTGCGGGTATACCTTTAGAAAAGTCTGTAACAGATTTATCTCCTGATTTAAATATAGCTATTCATATAGCTCCAGTAGCTGTAGATGAAGTTTTAAAATCTTTGCTTTTCTTTAGGCAATTAAGTAATGATTTTTCAGAAGCAATATCTTCATATTGTGGATACAGTATTAAACAACTTAGGTGGTTTGCTCCGGATGTAAAAACAATTCTAGATGAAATGTCTAAAGTAACTTCATTTGGCAAAGTAGTGGCTGGAGTTCCTGATTTATCAGCTGCATCTACTCGTAAAATAGAGCAGCTTAATGCAAAGCAATATGCCCCACAAGCTCAGCAAATTTTTGACAATGCTCAATCTATAATCAAATTTTTTGAACAAATGAAAACACTTTTTCCTGAAATGTCTGAAGAAGATTTTGAAAAAAAAGTTTTTAAAAGTTATTACATAAATTCTACGAGTGGTCGAAGAGAAATTTCTGGTTTGAAAGAAGTTATAGAGGCATTAGTAGAATTAAATCCTGTAACAATAAGCACTGAAAAGAAAAGTTCTGCTCAGCGTACTAAAGAGTTTATGAAGCCAATTGTTGGTAATCAAGCTTCTCGAGTAGTCCTTTCTCATTTTGCTGATTTACTAGAGTTCCATGGTAACGAACAGAATGCTGAACCTGCTATTGAATTTGCTAAATCTCTTCGCAGTTCTTTAAAGTTAACTGATAAAGAAGAAGCAACTTGGCGAAAGGTGTCTCCAAATAAGGATTCAGGAGATGGAAGAATTGAATCTATAAGAAAAATGTCACGGGATGAGTTATTACAAGGGTCTTTTAGGCTTTGATTTCCTTAACTCTTCAAAAAAGAGCCATTTCCTAGGCATTTAATAGCAGTTAAATATTCTTAACATTAACTTAGTTAAAAATATCTAACATTTTGGTATAATTAAAATAGATATCATCATTGTGATTCAATGGATTAAATATGGAAATAGCTCTATTTATAAAAGAACTTCGCAATAAAAAGGGAAGCTCCCAGGAAGCGGTGTCAAGTTTGTTAGGACTTACTCGGCAAACTTATTCACAGATTGAAAATGGTGAGAGAGAAATTACTATTTCCGAAGCGCAAAAAATTGCTCAGTTCTTTAATATAGATCTTGCAGATTTGATGCAATGCAAAGATCATGAAGTGCAGGTTATACTGGGCGAAAAGAAAAAGAAATCTTCAAAAAAAATCTTTGAATTAAGAGAAAGTCGTCCTCAAATTAAAGTTGATCCGGAGAAAGTAGAAAAATTCAAACAAGTATTCTTGTATCTTCTAGAGAAGATAGGAGCTAGACCCAATGTTGGTGAAACTGTCATCTATAAAATGTTTTATTTTATAGATTTTGACTTTTATGAAAAATATGAAGAGCAATTAATTGGAGCAACCTACATCAAAAATCATTACGGACCAACACCTCTTGAATTTCAAGAAATTGCCAAGGATATGATCCGTAAAAAACAAATTATATTAGTTGAAAGTGAGTTCTTTAAATATCCACAAAAAAAATATCTTCCAGTCGAGCAAGCGAATATAGAGATTCTTACAGGAAAAGAAATTAAACATATTGATGAAATAATTAATCGTTTCGCAGATAAAAGTGCAAAATGGTTGAGTGACTATTCTCATGAAGATATACCTTGGAAAACTGCTCAGCAAGGTAAACAAATTGACTATGAGTCTGTTTTTTATAGAACCCCAGAGACATCAGTAAGAACTTACGAAGATGAAGAAGATTAAGTATGAAGAATTAAAAATCTTCCAAAAAAAATTTCAACGTCTACTAAAAAAGTTTTCAACTTTAAATGATGATATTGAAAATGCTAAAAAAAATGCTATTGAAGTTTTTCATCTTCACGATATTGACAATTACAGTATAAAAGTAATGTCTAAAATTCCTGATAAAGATCTTACGATCTGCAAGCTAAGAAAATTTGCCTGTAAGTCTTTAAAAGGTAAGGGGTCTATGAGTGGAATTCGAATAATTTATGCTTTTCACCATGATACTTTAACGGTAACTTTGATTGAAATTTACTTTAAGCCAGAACAAGCAAATGAAGATAAGGACTTAATCAGGGAGTTTGTAAAAGAGTTTAATTAGCTAAAGGCAGCTTTTTTCCAAGTGGTTTTAGGAACTAGTTTTTCGTTTTTGCAATTTTTTAAATACTCATTGACTAGGCTTTGATAAGGCATATCTAGCTGTTCAGACAGATTTTTAAAATAATCAATAACATCAACATCTAATCGAATGGTTACACTTTTTTTTAACTTGTTGGCATATGGATTTGGTTTTAGTTTCATTTTTTTCAAATCATATTCTTTTCTCATCTTCAAAATTTCCCTTGCTTTTTGCGGACCCCAAATGAAGTCCCTATTTTAATGAAAGTAGAAGTTAGTTTATTTAATATCATGTAAAATTATCTTTATGATTAATTTAATTTCAGCACTTGGTCTTGGTAATAATCTAGGAGGTACGCTAGGAAGTCTTCAAAGAATGCATAAACCTGGAGAAGAAAAAAGTTTCATCGGAGAAAATATTGGAGCTTATGATACTGATGGCTATGCAATTCATCCATTAGATGAACAAGATTTACATAAAGTGAGAACTGAAGTTGAACAAGCTGCACAATTAGGAGATGCTTTAGCATATAGCGACCTTACTAATAGCTTAGCGAATACTAGTGGCGAACAACATGAAAAATTAACAGGTCTTATGTCTGCTCTAAAACCTTTAATTGATTTAGCTCAAATTGATAAAGCTAAAACTTTACTTGATCTCCTTTATACGTTTTTAGTAAAAAAATCTCAAACAAAATTGGCTGACTATTTGAAAATTTTAGAACAAGCTCCAGAGAATGTACAAACAGCAATTAATCAGCTTTTGAAGCATTACGGACTTAATAGTTTTGAAAACACAAAAGCTCACTATGATCATTGCAATGATAGTATTTTAATGCCGGATAGGTGGGATGAGCTTTGTAGACTAGCAAGAGCTTAATTCAAAATAGAGCAACTCAACCAGTTTGGGATTGTAATAAAAATGGTGGGCGTTGAAAGACTCGAACTTCCGACCGCCTCGGTGTAAACGAGATGCTCTACCAACTGAGCTAAACGCCCCAATGTTGCTTTTTAACAATCGCATCTCGAATGAGATTCTTTTTGTTACGCAGTTCTAACGAACTGCTGGCAACTGAGCTAAACGCCCTTACGGGGTTCCACACCAATGCAATTTAGTTTTTTTATTCGCAATTACGCAAAGTACAAACGCTAAACGCAAGCTACAATAATACCAAAACATGGGTTTTTGTAGGGTAATTCTGAGCGGCTCTTTAGAAACTTTTAGTAATCAAGGTTTACAGACTCTCACATATTCAATACCGGAAGAACTAAAAGATCAGTTGGTTATTGGGTCCTTGGTTTCAGTACCTTTTCGCAGCCGTAAAGAAAATGCTCTGGTTATTGATAAATACAATTCTCTTTCAAGTGAAGAAGAAAAATTTAAAATTCGCGACATCGAAGATCTAATTTCTTCAAATCTCTATAGCCAAGAATTAGTCGAGCTAATTAACTTCGTAGCTGAGTATTACTGTTGTTCTTATACTGAAGTGCTTGATGCAATTTTGCCAAGTCGCATTGTGCCGAAGGCAAATAAAATCGTTAAGTTAGTAGATATTGAAACTATGGATCATCCACTATTGGAGATTTTAAATAAGGGTCGTGGCAAGCAACTTAGCTGGACGCGTCTGCAATTACTCTCTGGTCTTGATGCCAAAGAACTAAAATCACAGATCTCTAAACTCAGACAAAAAAATCTTATTGAAATAGTTTACGAAAATAAAAAGCCTCGTGAGAAAAAACAGGAAAATCATCTTGGGAATTATTCATTAACTCAGAATGTTAAACCTTTTGATCTTAGTGTGGAACAAGCTTCAGCATTGGATTTCATTAGTCCTAAACTAAATTCATATAATGAATTTTTGATTCATGGGGTAACAGGTAGTGGCAAGACAGAAATCTATTTGAGATTGATTGATCAAGTTTTGCAGGCTGCTAAAAGTTCAATCTTCTTAGTACCAGAAATTTCTCTTGCGCCGCAACTCTTGGAAAGAATCGCAGAGCGTTTCGGTGAGGATAAGGTACTCATCTGGCATAGTGCATTAAGTAATTCTGAGAAAGAATACACTTACGCGCGGCTTCAAGAAGATGATCCCAAGATAGTTGTAGGTGCTAGGTCAGCGATTTTTTGTCCAGTCAAAAAACTTGGTTTGATTATTATCGATGAAGAGCATGAGAACTCTTATAAGCAAGATACTCCAGCGCCGCGTTATAACGCTAAACTAGTTGCTTCGAAGCGAGCAGAAATAAATAACTGTCCAGTGATTTATGGATCGGCTACTCCAAGTTTGGAAATTTATTACAAAGCTAGTTCTGCTGAGTTCCCAAATAACCACTTAATCACGCTTGAAAACAGGGTTCTGAATATTGCAATGCCTGAAGTTAAAGTCATTGATATGAAAGAAGAGTTTAATAATGCTAATAAAAGTATCTTTTCTCGTTACCTTAAAGATCAAATCACAGAGAGGCTTGCAAAAAATGAACAAGTAATTCTGTTCCTAAATAAGCGCGGATCTGCTTCTCATGTCTTTTGTAGAAATTGTGGCTTCATTTATAAATGTAAACATTGCGATAGCAAGACTGTTTATCATGCAGATAAGGCTTTGCTTCTCTGTCACCACTGTGGTTATAGCGAAGCACATCCTAAAGAGTGCCCTGAGTGTAAGTCAAATGCGATCAAGTTCTTTGGCTTGGGCACACAAAAACTCGAAGATGAAACGAGAAGAATTTTCCCAGAAGCTAAGATCGCAAGACTCGACAGCGATACTTCTAAAATTAAAAATGCTTATTTATCTATTTGGAATGATTTTAGAGCAGGTAGAACTAACGTTCTGATTGGTACACAGATGATTGCCAAAGGTTTAGATTTTCCGAATCTCACTTTAGTTGGAGTAGTTTTTGCAGATACTAACTTCTCTCAGCTCGATTACAATGCTGATGAAAGATCTTTTCAATTACTCACACAAGTCGCTGGTAGAGCGGGACGTGCAGATAAGCCAGGACTGGTAGTTTTCCAAACTTATCAACCAGATAAAGATGTAATTATCGATGCGCAAAAGCAAGATTATAGAGATTTCTTTTCTAAGGAGATCTTAATTAGAGAGGAATTCAAATATCCACCTTTTGGTAAAGTTATAAAGTTTCTTTTTAGTTCTGAAGAAGAACATACCGCGATTGCTAAAGCTAATGATTTTCATGAACTAATATTTGATCGTTGTAACTCACGAGGCATCGCTTTGTTAGGACCTTGTCCTGCACTTATTGCCAAGATCAAAAATAAATACCGTTATCATATTATTGCCAAGATCCCGATGGAAGAAGGTTTTGAAGATGATATTAAATATATGAAAGAGAGTTTTAAAACTTTTAGAACTGAGACTAAGTCAGAGAAATTTAATTTCTTGATTGATATTGATAATATAAGTTTGTATTAGGTGTCATTGCGAGCGTAGCGAAGCAATCCAGGTTTCTAAAAGTTTTCGGTAAACTGGATTGCCACGTCGCTACGCTCCTCGCAATGACGACAGTCTAAGCGAAAACACACAAATATTTTTTGCATTAGCAAGCTTGATAGTCTCTTCTTGACTTGGAAAGAAAACTTCATTGGCTTCAAAAACTAATATAGAATTTTTAGGCATTGATTTAACAGTATTAATGCCGACAGTTGGTACGTCAAAACGCTGATCTTGATTAGGTTTGCTGGCTTTGCACACAAAGATTTGCTTTGCTTTGGGATTCCATGGACAAAAAGCAATTCGAGCAGCACGTTTAATACAGCTATTAGTTCCTTCAATTGCCTCTACTGCGATTACTGATTTGTTTTGTACGACTACAGATTGCCCGATATCTAAAGCTGCAATTCCCTTTGCCATTTGCAAGCCGTAATGAGCTTCTTCGATTTCATCTGGCTTAGGTTTACGCTCAGTGAAAACTTTTTCCCCTGGAAAAAGTTCTTTGAGAAATAATGTTTGGTCGACAACTTTAAAATTATTTTCTTTCTCTAGTAAATCGACAATTTTTAGATGTAAAGAATCATCATTTAAGTTTTTCAACTCCATGATTTTATCCAAAAGACGTTTCTCGATTTTGTGTAAGTTTTGGAATAAAACTAATTTAGGAACTTTGCCAATGAAGGTCAAATAGTGAATTCCAAGCTCTTTGAGTTTATCAAGCATGGTAAAAACTTCTATTGGTGAATAGTAAAAAACATTTTTGGTTATTTGCTTCAGCTCAGAAAGATTTTTTTTGCTAAAAGAAAAAACCGTTAACTCAACACCTTCGCGAGCAGCGTTTCTTGCAAGCATTATAGGAAGAGCACCATCACCTGCAAATAAGCAAAGCTTTTGGATTTGTGCTTTTTCTATAACTGTGGAACTCATTAGTTTATAAGTGAATGGGCTTTAATAGATAAATTAGCATTTTTTATATCAAACCAGTCTAATATAGTAGCGCCAATATCAGCAAATGTATCTCTTATACCAAGATCTTTAGCCTCAAATTGATTACCATATACAAGAATCGGCACATACTCTCTAGTGTGATCAGAACCTGGTGAACATGGATCACAACCGTGATCTGCAGAAATCATAAGAATGTCACCTTTATTGAGAGTTGCTAATATTTCTGGCATTCTCAAATCAATTCTTTCAAGTGCTTTAGCAAAACCATCTGGGTCACGGCGATGTCCGTAATTAGAATCAGTTTCCACTAAATTTATGAATATAACTTCTTTATCAGCATTGATCCCTTGAGTTAATGGAGAGGGTTGATTGTGATTGCTAGTTTCTTTAAGTACATGAATTAATTTATTCAAACCGTCTTCATTGTTGTCAGTGTGAATATTTTCCGGCACGCCAACTCCAGCAAAAATATCTTGGATTTTGCCCAAGCCGATTACGTGTCCTTTATTCTCCAAAACTATATCTAGAGCGGATTTGGCATGAGGCAGAATTGAATAGTCATGTCTTTTATCACCGAGTCTTACATACTTCATATCAGCAGCAAGTTTGCTACCTTCTTGGTAATTAGGATTGCGATGAAAAGGTCGAGCAATGATTCTTGCTACTTCATGATCACCACGCATGATCTCGCGAGCAATCTCACACCATTTGTAAAGTGTTTCAAGAGGCACTACATCTACATCACAAGCGATTTGTAAAACTGAATCAGCACTGGTGTAGATTATTGGGAAGCCAGTCTTAGCATGCTCATCACCGAACTCGTTAATCACGTCAGTGCCGCTTGCTGGCAGGTTGCAGTAAACACCGCCAACACTAGTTTGTTTTTTGAACTTTTCGATAATTTCAGGTGGAAAACCTTTAGGGTAATAAGGAAAGCCTTTGCTAGCTTTAATGCCCATCATTTCCCAATGCCCAGTAATAGTGTCTTTGGCAGGATTGAGTTCTGCCATCTTGCCGAAAGAACCAATGGGACTTGCCACACTTGATAAACCAGGAAGTGGCATGATGTTACCAAGTCCTAATTTTTGTAAATTAGGTAATTTAATTTCACCATATTTTTCATGAGCAAATTTACAAGTACTTAATAAGGTATTAGAAGTGTTTTCTTCATCGTAATCCTTATAGTCGGGAATGGAACCAATGCCACAAGCATCTATTACCATTACTATTGCTCTTTTTTTGTTGTGAATATTCATATGGGGGTTACTAACTAATCTTAGCCAATTAAAGCTTATATTAAGATTAAGGCACTCACCTAATTATTTTAATGGTTTATAATTTTTCCTGCTTTAATAAAGCAAAGCGCATGCTTAGTATGCGTGGATCGTTAGGGGCCTTTAGCTCAGTTGGGCAAGAGGCAAACCTCGAAGAGGTGTAGACCTCGTAGAAAAAAAGATCACACGCTTAGCAAGAGTGTGCGGTTGGATCAGAAAATAGGGGCCTTTAGCTCAGTTGGTTAGAGCACACGCTTGATAAGCGTGGGGTCCGGTGTTCGAGTCACCGAAGGCCCACCATTGTATAATTAAAATCAATGGACAAAAAGTGGATGTACACCAAAGTTGTGTAATTTAAGAAGTAAAACTCTTCTGATTAAGCAC
>CAZFCF010000023.1:0-16133 GCA_964517685.1 uncultured Gammaproteobacteria bacterium
GTGCTGTGTTGATTGTAATACCACGCGCTTTCTCTTCAGGAGCAGCATCGATCTCGTCGTATTTTTTTGCTTTAGCCATACCTGCAGCAGCAAGTACTGTACAAATAGCAGCAGTTAAAGTCGTTTTACCGTGGTCAACGTGACCAATAGTTCCTACGTTAACGTTAGGTTTCTTTCTTTCAAATTTTTCTCTTGCCATTGCTTTAATTTCCTCTTTTTAATTCTAAAAAAAATTTGGCCAACAATTAAATGACCAAGAGAAATAGTACCAAAAAGCCCCATTAAAATCATAAGTAATTGATTAAATTCCATTAGAGATTGTGTTAGTATGCTTGCTTATGGGTGAATCTGAGACTATCAGCGGCACAGATCCAGTAATTACAGTTTTACTTGGCTTGTTTTTTATTTTGATAACAGCTAAATTCGCAGGAATTATTTTCGAAAAATTCAAACAACCTGCGGTACTGGGTGAAATTATCGCCGGCGTTGTTCTTGGTAATTTGAGCCTATTGGGCTTTAATCTCTTTGAAAGTTTTGAAAACTCAGAAATCCTAAAAGTTTTTGCAGAACTTGGAGTGATCTTATTACTCTTTGAAATCGGCTTGGAGACTAAGCTTAAAGACATGCTTGCCGTAGGGATCAATTCACTACTGGTTGCTTGCGTAGGCGTCGTCTGCCCTTTTGCTCTTGGCTACTGGGTTTCAGCTCTAGTAATGCCAGAGATAACCTTAATTCAACAAATTTTTATCGGTGCCATACTTACTGCAACTTCAGTTGGTATAACAGCTCGCGTCTTTAAGGACCTCAATTTCACAGCTGCCATTGAAGCACGCATAGTCCTTGGAGCTGCTGTCATAGACGACGTTCTAGGGCTTATCATACTTGCTGTCGCTAGTGGTATGGCACGCAGTGGAGACTTAGATTTAGCATCCATAAGTTTGATTAGCACTAGAGCCATTGGATTTTTAGTCCTTTTCACTGTGATTGGAGTTTATTTATTTAGATATATAGTAAGCAGTTTAGCTAAACAAGAAACCCCTGGATTAATGCTCATAACTGCACTCGCACTGTGTTTCATAGGCTCTTTCTTAGCAAACCAAATTGGACTTGCCGCAATAGTCGGTGCCTTTGCAACTGGACTGGTCTTGGTTGGAGATCATTTCAAATATAGTCCTGATGATAACTACGAGATCATGGACGAAATAAAAGTACTCAATACTTTCTTAGTACCAATATTCTTCGTGATGACTGGCATGCAGGTAAACCTAGACGTACTGAATGATTCAACGGTAGTTATAGCTGCAAGTGTGATTACTTTAGTCGCGATATTTGGCAAGATTATTTCGGGATGGAGCTTTCCATCAAAGGAACCTATAAATCGCATGATAGTGGGAGTCGGCATGATCCCTCGCGGCGAAGTCGGTTTGATCTTCGCTACTGTTGGTAAATCGCTTGGAATAGTCGACGATAGAATTTTTGCTATAACTGTAATAGTAGTAATGGTGACCACTTTAATACCGCCACTACTCTTAAATAGCTTGATTAAGAAGAATGCTTAGCGAAACTAAAACCAAAAAACTAGCACTGATTATAGATTTCATTGAAGATGAGAAGCTCATAGCTTTCACGCAAAAGCTTACAGAGAATGGCTTTGAACTATCTTTACTACAGAAAAATAACGCCCGTAATTCTCTTTTGGAGAAATTCAAAAACTTGGTTTTATCCAATGAAGAAATTACTCATGAATCAGTGAGAGATCTTGAGCCTGAATTTGATTTGATTATCAAAGTTGGAGGAAATTCAAAATCACTTGAAGATTCAGTTATCATCGGTGCTTCATATGCCGAGATATATTTTGCTGATATGGACGCTGCGGATTTTGATCTGACTGAACTTGAAAAAGCTCTTGCAGACTTTGAAATACGCAAAAGAAATTTTGGAATTTAACCACCATTCATGATATTATGTGCAGCAACCATGCGCGCGCAGAGTGAATTTGGAAAACGGTTAGAGCGAGACCCAACAATTACTTTTAAACAAGTTGGGGAAGAATTAGCAAACATATTAGCCACAAAAGCAGCTCTTCCTGTAAAACCTAACGCCCCACTACAAACCGAGGCAGATCCATTTAAAAATGAAGCATTTTCAGATGCTTTAAGAGTTTTATGTCAATCTTGTATAGAGAATACAGAGTTAAAAACAGCAGTTGAAACAAATCCAAATCTAATCAGAGAAAGAATAAATTTTGCAAGACGCGCTGTTGGTAGAACATTTGACGAATTACTAAGAGCTTTTAAACCAATAAAAAGGAATAACTGCTTAAAACTTTTGGACTTACTTTCTCTTGCCAGCAATTTTAAAATCAATATTAGAAATTATTGATGGAACTTTTACTCTTAAATAGTCAGTAAAGTTTTTTGCAGCAGTTTCAAAACCTTTTTTCAATTCTATAAACTTACTATCATCATTAATTTCATTTAAGGCTTGTTTTCTTTTAGCTATGGAAGCCTCAGTTTCAACACGAGAAGTTTTTCCCTCAGACTCATGACTATGATTAGGTTTCGGCTTAACCAATACCTTTATAGCTCTATCCTTAGAAAGTTCTGAAAGTACTCGAAGAGAATACTCTGCTTGAGCGGCTAAATCAGAAATATCCGGATTTTCTGAAACCTTTACTGGCTTATCGAAAGGAGAACTATGCATTTCTCTGTTTCGTTTTTTTAATTGCATGGCTGCTCTTGTATTTAAATTATTTACAGCTCTACCAACTTCATCAACCATTTTTTTGCTTACCATAATTTTCAGATTATAAAATAAGATTCTACGGAGAAATGTTAAATTCCTAAGGCGCCGCTTTAAAATCTTCTATCAACTCTTGAATGGCACGCAAGCCCAAAGTCTCTTGTAGAGTGGTAATGAAGCTTCTTGAACTAACTTCAACTAAGTCTTGTAAAGTTGCTTGTCCGTGAGAAATAACTTTTAGAACTTTCATTGTATAAATCAAACCAAAAATAGATATGGGCAAACTGATTAAACCAGCAAAAAAAACCGCTGCAATTAAATTTTTCATTAAAAGCAAACAGAGAAGGTTGTTCAGCACGTTTAAAAATAAAGCAGGTGCATTAGCAATTGAAAAAGCATAAGCCACTTTATAGAATGATTTGTCTTCATCCTCTATTGATCTAGCTTCCTTAAAATCAATAGTTACTTCTTGCATAAAATAGTAAGTAAAGCCAATCATCAAGAAAAACATAACGATCGCTATAATGTTCATGGTTACCAGGTTTGAAGGCAAGAATAAATAGTAAGTATTCATCACTACAATGAAAACTATCCAAATTTTAGAGTAATAAAGTCTAGGTGAATTGAGAATCCTAGTAAAGGTCTCGGTTGGAGTCCTAATTACAGACTTTATATCTTCAAAAATTTCTTTAAAAGTTTCTGCAGGAGTCAACATTATTTAACTGAAGCTAATTTAGAAAGCAAATCTTCTTTGCTAAGTAAATTAGGATCTAGTTCCCATTCTAATGTCTTTGGGTTAATTTCGGTAAAACCTTTATCCGATACAAGCACACTATTACTGTATCTAAAACAAGACTCAGGCAAAGTTTCATTATTAAAATTCATAACCGAGAACTTCACCTTGCTTAAAGCTTCATCTTCAAGCCTTACAGTAATGCTTGATTTGATTTTTATAGCCAAATCCTGGTCGCCATCTAGTTTGTCATTGAAATAAATCAAAACTTCAAGATCACCATTTTGAGTAAGTAAATTAATATCAGTAACGATTTTATCTAAATGCTCGTCAAAATTATAACGGCCGCCAGCAAAAGGATTAATTTCTCTGGGTACAGAAAGCACAAAGCCTTGCCCCGAATTTCCTGATGGATAGTGATAGCTACGGTATTTGTTATCTAATTTACCAAGCTCAGCAAGTTGCCATTTAGTACGGTCAGACTTCCAGCTTCCGGTGGTACAAACAGGGGTAATAATTTGATGACCAAAGTCAATTGCATCTTTTATAGTTTGTGCAAAAGAAATTTCAGTATCATCTGAATAGCTCACAAATACTGGGTCATAGCCTTCAACTTTAGTAATCTTAAGAGATACACCTAAGTCACTTGCCTCTTTATAGAATGCAAGTAAATCCTTATAATTAATCGAGCCTTTGGCATTAGTAACTGCAGAAACCGCACAACCAGCACATCCTATCGGACATGAGTTCATCTGCCTCTCATGGAAAACATGAGAGCTATAGAAATCTTTTTTGCTTTTGGCATCTAGAACTGTCGTAAAAGACATATAGGTCCTCAAATATGTATATTACTATAGTTTCCATCAGGAAGGTAAAAGCGTAATAACTGTGATAATATTTACCTTTTGCCCATGATCAGTACTAACAACCCGTCCATAGAAATTATAAAAAAAGCAATTAGAGATGTACCTGATTTCCCGAAACCAGGAATCATGTTCAAAGATATTACTACCTTGATTTCTAATCCTGAAGCTTTCAAACTGAGTATTGAAGCCTTAACTGAAAGATACAGAGACACTGCAATAGACTTTATTGCTGTACCAGAGTCACGAGGATTTATTTTTGGTGCACCAATGGCACTCAATCTCAATGCAGGTTTGACCTTAATTCGCAAATCAGGTAAATTGCCTGCTAAGAAAATTAGCCAAAGCTATGACCTAGAATATGGCAGCGATACACTTTATATGCATGAAGATGCCTTTGAGCATAGTGCAAATGTACTTATTGTCGATGATTTACTTGCTACCGGAGGCAGCTCTAGTGCAGCAACGGAGCTTATTAGAAAGCTTGGTGGCAAAGTAGTTGGCGCAGCATTTGTAGTTGAACTCGAATTTCTTGCTGGACGCAAAAAGCTCGAAGAGTTCGGCGTTGATGTGTTTTCGATTGTTACTTATTAAAACTTTTTCTCGCGTTTCTTAAAGACTATCGCCAGCACCTCTGCTACTGCAATATATAGATCAGGACTAATTTCCAAACCAACCCTGCATTGTTTATAAAGTGCGCGTGCAAGCGGTACATTCTGAATGATTTCAATTTTAGACTCTTTAGCAAATTCTTTAATTCTAGAAGCCAATAAGCGAGCACCTTTGGCTACGACTATCGGAGCTGCATTACCACTCTCTCTATCGTATTTAAGTGCCACTGCAATATGAAATGGGTTAACTACAACCACATCTGCCTCACTGACACTCTGCTGCAAACCACGTTTAGAAGCGGCTGCACGCTGAATAGATCTGATCCTACCCTTGATTGTTGGGTTACCTTCTTGCTGTTTATGTTCGTCCTGAACCTCTTGCTTCGTCATCTTCATATCTTCTGAAAATTGCCATTTCTGATAGAAGTAATCTATTACAGCCATGATGAATAGTGTCATTGATACCTTAAAAATCAATTCCCAAAGTAATGCGGCAGATTTATTAATGACAAGATTAATATCGTTCAAAGCAAATATTGTAAAAACTTTATCCTCAGTAAACAAAACCGAGCCGGCAATTACAGCGATGAAAATCATCTTGGCAATTGACATTCCAGTCTTAATGATGCTTTTAAAGGAAATTAGATTTTTAAAACCATTGATGACATTTAATTTATCTAAGCTTGGAGTAAGCGCTTTAGTTGAAATATGAAAACCAACTTGAACAGTTGATGCAACCAAACAAGAAACCCAAACTACCAAAATTATAGGTAAACCCAGAATACCAATGGATTGAACCGTATAATGGAAAACCGCATCAATATTGGGACCTTCAATATCAGCAAAGTTATAATCTTTAATTACACTAATAAAAAATACTTTTATACCAAGAACTAATTTCGGCAAATATAGAGATATCGCACAAAGCCCAGCAATCATCGCTACTGTAGCAGAGAGATCCTGAGATTTAGCAACCTGACCTTTCTCACGAGCCTCATTCAGCTTTTTACCAGTGGCGGCTTCGGTTTTTGAATGTTTATCAGCGTCGGGCGGCATTTTTATTAGGTTTTAAGCAAAAATCTGCCTAAATTAAGCACTTTAAATTTTATTCCCGCTTAACAGCCAAGTTAAGCTCTATATATCGCTTTAAGGTCCCGAGACCCAAAATAACTGGTCCAAGTAATCATAAATATCTTCAGCGAAATAGTGTTCAATATTGAGATATAGCGTGTTAACAATAAGCGTAGACACTATTAAAAAAATCATGATCTTTGCCGGTGCAAGCAAAAAGAACATGCTTGACTGTGGCATGATCTTTGAGAACATCGCGATAAAAATATCTATGATGAACATCACTGCCATCATGGGGAAGATCATCTTCAAGCCAGCAATAAAAATATTATTGAAGACCTTGAGATAGTTCTCTGCCAAAATCCCATAGTTAAAATCAAAACTAGCAAGCGGAATGATTTCAAAACTTTTTTTCAAAATCAAAGCCAGGTTATAAAGACCACCTGTTAATAAGAAAAAGAGCATCGCCAAATCCCCATAGAAAGCTGAGATGGCATTGGTTGATTCACCTGATGATGGGTTAAACATTTGTCCAGCACTCTGTCCCATTTGAATACCCAATAGATGTGCAAAAGTTGAAATCGCTTCAAATATCAATGAAATCAAGAAGCCCAAAGCAGCTCCCAGAATAAGTTCCAGCACGATAAATAAACTCAAAGCTAAATCACTAGTAGGTATGGTAGTGCTAACTGTAGAAAAAATTGTGTTATAAAAAGTAAAACAAAAAACTGCTGAGAGTCCGATTTTTATTTGAGCTGGAATACTTCCTTTAGAGAATATCGGTGCTGTTAAAAAAAATCCTTGGACGCGTATCATTGCAAGTAAGAAACTCAAAATAGTCTGTATGGTAAGGGTGTCTAGACTTATACGCACAAAAATATTAAGACGTAAAAGAATCTAGATCTATCCATGCTTTTATAAAACCTTCGCAAATATCCATAAATTTTATATTTTCTTAATGGAAGAAAGGGAACTCACCCAGTTAGGATTAGCTCTGTTCGCAAACTATTTGTTTACGAACGATCTTAGAATTATCTTAAAGGGGTAAAATGAAAAATAAATTATTAACATTATTACTTACTATACTTAGTGTGACTCCTGCACTGGCAAAGGTTGACTCAGCGTCATTTCCTACAACAGTTGTTGAAGAGTCTATCGTTTCATTCAAAGGAACGAAATTTGATTCTGCAAGCAATCCGCTTTCAGTTTCTTTAATTACAGCTGACGGAGCTAGCGTTAGTCTTTCTGCATCTGCTGTAAACAAAAAGAAAGGACAAATCATCCTTCCTACAGTTCCTGCATCAGTAGCTGGTTTAATCCAAGTTACTCTTAGAATTTCAGGTGGAGATGTTTCTAGTTCTGATCCACAAAATTTTGTAGTGCTTTTAGCACAAAGACCAGTAAGCGCTCCTAGTAGCCTTCCTGCTGGTACTGTATCAGTAACTTTGCCTGAAACTACATCTGATGGTATCGGTGTAGAAGGTCCTCAAGGTCCTGCTGGTGCGACTGGAACAACTGGTCCTGCTGGTTCTGCTGGTCCCCCAGGTCCTGCTGGCACTTTCCCACCTTCAGTTCCAGGAAGCATTGTTACAGGAACTGTAGCTAATGCAGCTAATGCAACTCAAGTAACTTTGCCTATACAAGGCTTTATCACTACGCTTCCAGCTTTGGTAAGTGCAGGTACTGTTGGTGTAACTACTAATGTTTTAGGTTCAGTTGATATCGATCAAAATTTAAACGTTGATGGTACTCTAACTGCTGCAGCTTTCTCTGGTCCAGTAACTGGTAACGTAACAGGTAACCTTACTGGTAACGTAAACACTGCTACTCAAAACAGCATTACTACTATGACTGGCTTAACTGCTGCTGGTACTACAGCAGTAACAACTACATTTGCTGGTCCAGTTGCTGCTCCAGAAGGTGTTACAGCTAATGTAACTGGTAACCTTACTGGTCAAGTTTTGACTGCTACACAAAACAACATTACAACTTTGCCTGCTTTAGTTTCTGCTGGTACTGCTGGTGTAACTACTAATGTTTTAGGTTCAGTTGATATCGATCAAAACTTAAACGTTGATGGTACTTTAACAGGAGCTGCTTTCAGTGGTCCTTTAACAGGTAATGTATCTGGTAACGTAACTGGTAATCTTACTGGTCAAGTATCAACTCCGGTTCAAAGCACGATTACAACATTGCCTGCTTTAGTTGCTGCTGGTACTGCTGGTGTAACAACTAACTTTGCTGGTCCAGTAACTGCGCCTCAAGGTTTTACTGGTGACTTAACTGGTACTATCCAAACTGCAGCTCAACCAAACATTGCAACAATGATCGGTTTAACTAATGCTGGTACTGCTGGTACTCAAACACAATTCCAAGGTCCTGTTAAAGGTAACCAAGGTTTCATCGGTGATCTTACTGGTGATGTAACTGGTAACGTTAACGGTAACGTGAATGGTAATGCAACAAATGCAACTAACGCTACAAACGTAATTGGTGCTTCTCAAGCTGGTATCACTAGCCTTAGCGGAATCGCTCAATTAGGTTCGTTTGGTAGCACTGCAAACTTTGCAGGTTCAGCTAACGTTGCTCAGAACTTGAATGTTGTTGGCACACTTACAGCTGGAACACTTAATAGCAGTGGTACTATTACTGCAACTAAATTCAACGGTCCTTTACAAGGTCAAGTGTTAACAGTAAGTCAACCATTGATTACAACTATGGCTGGTCTAACTTCTGCTGGTACTGCTGGTGTAACAACTAACTTCTTAGGTTCAGTTGGTATTGCTCAGAACTTAAATGTTGCTGGTACAACTACAGGAACATTCTCAGGTAACTTAACTGGTAATGTGACTGGTAATGCTGATACGTCAACTACAGCAGGTACTGTTACTGCTGCAGCACAACCTGCAATTACAACACTTGCTAATTTAACTAGCGTTGGTGGAAGTACTGCTTTCGGTGGTACTGTTTCAGCAACTGCATTCAGTGGTCCTATTACAGGTAATGTAACAGGTAACGTAACTGGTTCTGCTGGTACATTAGATGGAGATGCTGCTTCTGCTGCTGGTCAATTGAATTATGATGACACTGCTGCTAACTGGGCTACAACTATAGTAGCTGGTGGTGCTGCTGCGGTTATCACTTTACCTGCAACAACTAGTACTCTTGCAACTACTACTGGATTGACTCCAATGGCAGTTGGTTCAGTTACTCAAGCTGCTGTTTCAATCGATGTTACAGGTCTTAACTTCGTTAAACTCACTACAGGTGCGTTTGATCTTGAGACTTTAACTGGTGGAGTAGACGGTCAGAAAGTAACTCTTCTTTACGTAACTGCTGGAACAAACGATGTTACTGAAAATGGCAACATCAAAGTTGAAGGTGCTACATTTGCAGCTCCAACAACTGGAAGCACTTTAAGTTTAGTCTACGATGCCACAACAACTACTTGGTATGAAGTAGGCCGTTCAGCTAACTAATACTTAGTAACTCAACTTACAATTCCCCCCCTAAAAAACCTCAGCCAAAACGCTGGGGTTTTTTGTTTTTATATTAGACTTATCAAACATTACAAAAATCTATTACTAACTTAAAGCCACTTGAGGAAAGCGTTTCGTTGTTGCTAGCATAAATTAAATGCTCGCAACAACAATAGCAACATCATCATTCCCAACCTCTGCTACAGAACCGATGGTTTTAGCTTTCAAGACACAGGGGGAACAGACTAAGCCTGAAACTTCGAATACAGAGAAACGCCACTACCTAAGAACCATACATATTAATACAGCTAGACCACAATCACCAGCACAATGGAAACCTTTTAATAGCTCATCAATCTTAGGCATTCAAGATGTCTTAGGCAAAAAAGGAAGAGATTATTTTTTACAACCAACGGCTTTTATTAGTGAGGGTAATTTTAATGTTGAAGCTTTAGTCACTCTAGTTGATTTTATAAATAATAGTGATTCAGAACTTGCCAAAGATTTAAACAGAAATGCAAGACTTAATTTAGTAAGCAAGCTTATTAATCAATCATTTAAATTCAATAAACCAGAATATGATCCTATCAAATTAGCTAGGAAACTAATCACAAGCTTGCCTGGTAATCCTCATGAATTTAACTCTTCTGAACTAAAAGTTTTAGAAGACCCAAAAGAAAGAAAAGAATTTATTCGCTACCTTCTACAAGCAGCCGCTAGTGCCCAAAACAATTATTCTAAGCCTGCATTAAAAATTGGCATGAATGATTTTTCCAAATTACAAGAAGCTCTAAGTAATATAAAAAAATTAACTGAAGGATATGAAAAACAATACGCTCTTTCATCATAAGATTTATCAAAGATTCTTCTCTTACTAGTCATATGGCTAGTTATAAATAAGTACTACTTAACGATATAAGTGAAGTAATGGATATTTCAACAACCGAGCAACCCCAAAATGGACTTAAAGGTCTCAAATATTGGCGCAGTGATATTTTATCGGGCTTTATGGTGGCGATGATCTCAACTCCATTTTCTATTGGGATTGCAGTTGCTTCAGGAGCCCCACCAGTAACGGGTTTGATCTCAGCAATTATTGCTGGTTTTGTTTTGCCTTTCCTTGGCGGTTCCTTCGTCACTATCAGCGGACCTGCAGCTGGACTGGCTCCCGTGCTCTATAACTCAATGTTGAGCCTAGGTGCTGGAAGCCTGGCAGTTGGTTACCCGTTACTTCTGCCAGTAATTTTAGTTGCAGGTTGCATCCAGATATTAATAAGCTTTTTCAAAGTTGCAAGATTTAGTTCGATCTTCCCTATTGCCGTTGTTGAAGGTATGCTTGCTGCAATCGGCATGATGATTATCGTTAAGCAATTGCCAATCTTGCTTGGACATAAATTTCTAGCTCATGAGTTCTGGGGCATGGTTCAAGAAACTCCTCATGAAATTCTTTTAGCTAATCCAAAAGTACTGGCAATCGGCATTTTCACTTTAGCTTTGATATTTATAATCGCTGCTGCTTTCAAAAACCAGAAGTGGATTAAAGTAGTACCCCCGTCAATGATAGCCGTGGTGATCGCTTCAATCGTTGCTGTCTTTGTACATATTAGTCCTGAATTTTTTATCAACATCCCCGCAAACCCTCTTCATGGCATTACTCTACCTGACTTTCATGGATTGATGAGAAGCCCACATCTCTGGGAATCAGCACTCATGATTGCAGTTGTACTTACTCTTATTGATGGTATTGAATCACTTGCCACTATTAAAGCCATAGATAGAATTGATCCATATAAACGTAGATCAGATCCTGATAAAACTTTATTTGCTATGGGTGTTTCAAATGTTTGTTCAAGCATGCTTGGCGGTTTGACAATTATTCCTGGCGGTGTAAAAAGCACAGCAAACATCATGGCAGGCGGTAAAACTCAATGGGCAAATTTCTACAATGCTGGTTTCTTACTGATATTCATGTTACTTTTTAGACCTATCATCAATTCATTACCTCTTGCGGTTTTGGCTGCTGTATTGGTTTACACCGGATATAAACTTTGCAATCCATTTGTTTGGTACAAGATTTGGAAGAATGGCAAAGATCAATTTGCATTATTTTCTTTCACTGCTCTCTTGACTATTTCTACTGATCTTATGGTTGGAATTATTGGTGGAGTGGGACTTTCTTTAATTCTTAACTACGCTGCCATTATATATAGAACTAAAGAGATTAAGAATCCACTGAATCTTTTTAAGAATCCTGTAATTTCTTCTACAAATATTGAAGATAGAGTAGAACTATTTATCAATAGACCTTTGACTAGTTTCAACCTTATACATTTACAAAATGAAGTCAATAAAGTAGATCCTAGTTTAATGCAATTGAGATTAGGTCCAAAGGTGAGCTTGATAGAGCACACTGCTGAAGAGTATTTGAATCCACTCATGGAAGCGTTTGATGAGCAGGTTGCGGCGAACTAGCCATCTTACAATATCCCATACTTCATAGCTTTAACGGATGCCTCAGTGCGATCCTTTGCAGACAATTTCTGAATGATATTACAGACATGTGCTTTAACTGTGTGGATAGTAATAGATAGCAACTGTGCGATTTCTTTATTAGATTTACCTTCAGTCATTAATTGCAAAACTTGCAATTCTCTATTACTAAGATCAAATCTTAGGTTAACAGTATTTGCTTTTTCTAAATTCGCTTGCTGAATAAATTGATAAATATATGCAGAGATTGCAGGATCAAACCAAGTCGCGCCATCTAGCACCATACTAGTAACTTCAAGCAATCTTTCAATTGAGATTTCCTTTGTACAATAGGCATCAGCACCGGACTTCAGCACACTTAGAACTAGCTCAATTTCATCATGAGCAGTGAGCATTATAATCTTAGTATTTGGACTTTGACTTTTAATTCTGGCAACAGTTTCCACGCCACCGAGATTAGGCATCTCTATATCCATAAAAATTAAATCAGGGCAAGACTTTTGAAAATTCTTTATTGCCTCTATACCATCAGGCGCAACCCAAACAATTTCATATTTATTAGATTGAGAAATAGCAATTCTCAAACTAGTTCTATAAAGTTCATTGTCTTCAACGATTGCTATTTTATACTTTTGCATAACTACTAAATAGGGATTTGAATTTTAAAATTAGCTCCTTGCTTTGGAGAGCTCTCTACTTCTATTTTACCGCCATGGCGCTCGACAATGAGCTTAGAAATATATAAACCCAATCCTAAACCAGCTTTAGTTTGAGTATATGATGAATACTTATCAAAGATCGATCCGATTTGATCTGGATTGATGCCTTGACCTTCATCTTTAATGTTAATGAAACTAGACCCTGCTTGATTATAAATTTCAATAAAAATTTTTGAATTCTCATTACTATTTTCAATTGCATTCACCAAGATATTGTGAATTACGCGCCTAAATAATTGCAAATCAACATTTAAAAATATCTCCGCAGGGATCTTCTCTTCGATACTAATATTTTTTTCGTGCAAGAGTGGATACAAAGAACTTACACAATGCTGAATTAGACTTGTTCCTAAAGTAGTCTCTTTTACTATATTCAACTTGTTCGATTCAAATTTAAATACATCAAGAAGTGAGTTGATCAAATGCAATAGATTAGCGTTGTTGTGAACCAGACTCTGATTGATTTTCTGCACTTCTTCACTATTAAGCGGATAATCTCTCAGTAGCTCAAAAGCCTTCTGTTCAGCCAGGAGAGGGATTTTGATATCATGCGAGAGACTAGAAATAAATTCTTTTCTTTGCACTTGTGCTTTCTGCAGAGCAGCAACCATAAAATTAAACTTGTCAATAAATTTTCTGATCTCAAAGAAGTAAGGTCTATTATCGGGCACAATCTCTGGCAAAGAGTCTTCTGTAATTTTATCCATCATGCCAATGATCTTCTCAATTGGTTTAGAGACATATTTTTTGAAGAAGAGTGCACTAAGAATAATTAGAGAGAAAGTTATTCCAATATATATGGAGAACAAATTAAACTCTTCATGCTCAATTAAGCTCAGAAAAGACTGATCAGTGTTCAGAACTTTATGCAAAAAAGTTATATGCACAAAACCCAAAACCACTATCGGCAAGATACTGGTAATTATGAAAAGCACAATGAGAAGTCGGTTTAGTTTCAGTCACACCTCCACTCTGAAATAAAGACTCTCTATTATATATAATTCATTTAATTAGACTTGACACTTCCATCCTCGAAAAGATAAAGTAATTATTAACATGAGTTATCCAAGCGCAGTAGCAATAAGAAAAGAAGCGCCATTTGTTCAAAAAAATCATATTAAATTAGATTCAACAAAATCTCATACTCAACATATTAAAGTAGTTGCAGATAAAGTTGGCTTGCATCGCGATCCTCCTAATAAACTTACCAAAAAAGAAAAAGCTATTTCTCAAGCATATGAGAATTTAATTGCAGGCTTAAATCATGATCAATTTGCAGCAATGGAAGCAACTTGCAGTCATCATGATAGAAGCGCTGTAGAAGTTTTAGCTGCCTTATCCTTAATTGCACCTAAAAATTTCAAACACTTTATCGAAAATGGAGTTTTGAATGTTTTGCCTAAAGGAGTTAAGAACCCTGTTTCAAGCGTTGCTTTAGTTTTAACTAAAATATTTGCAAAATTTAGTGGTGTGAAAATCGCTAAACCAACAGCAGAGCATTATGCGAAGAGACCTTCAACTGAAGTTATAAGAGCAACTATTCAGAAAGACTTTGAAGATGCACCACGTTCAGAAGCTGCGTAAGTTTAACCATTCTAATTATCAAAACTTGGAAGAAAGTCTTTAATTACGTTTGCACTAATTGGCTCATCGGTATATTGAACTTTTTTTCTTTCTTTATCAACTTCCTTAAGCATTTGCTCAAGAGGCATAGTTTCGTTTTTTTTATTTTTCTTTGCTTTATCAAAAGCTTCAATTGCTTCTAGCTCTTCTTCACTCATAAATGGTGGACGGTACTGGACTTGAACCAGTGACCACTTGCGTGTCGAGCAAGTGCTCTACCAACTGAGCTAACCGTCCTTGTTCTTCTCAGAGAAACGAGCACTCGTGAAAGTGACTCTTTTTCTTCGTTCGTGCATTCTGCACTCACCGGCAACTGAGCTAACCGTCCTTATTTTCTATCGTTGTTTTTTAGTAGACTGGATTGCCACGTCCTGCTTCGCTACGCTCGCAGTTCCTCGCAATGACGGCTACCGTTTCTAAGCAAACAACGACTTTTATAATACCAAAGCAAGCCGTAAAAACCCCCAAAACCCTTGTTTTTCTTAGATTTTCGACTGAAGTCATACGTATTGTTATATAATTTTAATTCGTAAATATAGATTTGACTGGCGAAAGCTAGCCAGATTTATTTTGCATACCATATGGCCATAGACAGCATTAACTCCAATGCAATTAATTCTCCTACGCTAAAGCAGGAATTAAATCCTGCCGCGCCAAATTCTAGTAGCACCGAACTACCAACATCAAGCCAAAATACTCCAGAGCTACAAAGCGCACAAAGAATCGAAGATCAAAAACTAAGTGGAGAAATTCTCAACAGAATTTCTTCTGAAGAGACTCTTAATACTGTAGATGAAGTTAGCGAAGCAGTAGAAAATCCTATTAAAGATTTTATTAGTAACACTCTGATAACATGGACCACTGCAAGTTCTGCATTAGTAAATCTTCTCAGTGCTCCAGTACGTCTTTTCCATGATGATGATCCTTTGAAAAAAATTATTAATCATATCAGCATGTTCTTCACCAAAGCCCATCTGGGAGCTTATTCTGTGGCAGGATTAATTTCAGCAATTGAACAAAAAAATCCTCTTCTAATTTTTTCTTTTTTCACGGAAGGTATTGCGGCTTTCATGAATCTAAGAAATATTTATTTGTTTAGAGGTATTGCGACAGGAATAGATGGAGCTGTAGCTGGAATCAAAGATAAACATAAACGTTCCAACTTCTCATCATACTCAGAAGGTTGGCAACACTCAATACAAACTATTCAAAAATCCTTCAAAGATTTTGGAACTAAGTTTGCCAAAGATCCTTGGCATTTATTTAAATTAGATGGCAGCGATATCGCAATATTCGCTTCCTTACTGGCTTCTGTAGGTGGTGTAATGGGAATGACAATCAATGAAAAAATTGGTGGCGCAATTCGTGACATCTCTGGTGCTGTTGGTGATTATGGAATATTCAAACTTGATAACCCACTTGCTAAGAGTGCTGGGTTCTTATATCTCGGTGGCAGTATTCTAGATCTGGCTGCAAGGGTCTTCAATAAAGGCGTTGCTGCAATACTTGGTGTCAACAATCCTTCGGCATTTGAAAAACTTAGAGATGCTTTCCATGAATGCGCAATTGCTTTTGATCGTGGTGGACAATATTTCTTCTTAAGATACAACCAACAAGACAATAAAAAATTACAAGCTCAAAAACGTGATGATCACAAAGGATTTATAAATTCTTTAAAAAACAAACGAATAGTTCCAGAAAGCAGTCCAGGTGTGGAACTCGCTAAAGAACGTAATTTCGCAAGCGCTGCATAATTAAGAGCCTATGCGAAAAGCTCCCAGATGCTAGGCTTGCGAGTCCCC
>CAZFCF010000024.1:0-15482 GCA_964517685.1 uncultured Gammaproteobacteria bacterium
GTTTCACTGTCTTCTTTTAGTTCCCTACTTTACACAAACTTGAGGTAGAACCCAATTTATTTCAATGGATAGCCAATAAATTTTTTCCACATAATTCAAAGACTACAAAAACAATCCTTAAATTACCTAAGAATGAATCAAAAAAATTATTTGAAATTAAAGAAATTACTCCTCAAAAAAAATCTCAACCAGTAATGGCTTTGCATAATTGTGGTTCTTACATGTATGCATCACCACCTCAAATCAATATAAATCATAATGATACTCATAATCACCATCATGATGAAAACTGCTGTGATGATTCTGGTGGACATGATAGTAGTGATAGTGGATCTCATGGACATGATGGTGGACATACGTGCGGCTTCAGTTCTTGTGTTAGCAGCAGCGATGGTGGTGGTTTCGCAAGTTGTGGAACTTCAAGTTGCGGTGGCGGCAGTTAATTTATAGGAATAAAAAAGAACAGACTGCTTAAGCCCTTAGTATCAAGGCTAATAATTCAATCTGTTTAAATTAAATCATTAAATTTCCCGATTATACCCCCATATTTAGGTGAAATTTATCCGAATATAGGGGTATAATCAGGAATAATGCGGCGAAATATAGAAAAAGAGCTTTTAGCTTGGTCTAAAAATTCCAAACATAAACCAATAATTTTGCGTGGAGCTAGGCAAGTTGGCAAATCTTTTGTTGTCAGAAAATTTGCCCAAGAACATTTTGATAATCTTGTTGAAATTAATTTTGAAAGAAGACCAGAGTTAAAAAATATTTTTGATTCAGTTGATCCGCAAAAAATTATCAACAAAATTCAATTAGCTTTAAATGAAAAAATCATTCCAGGAAAAACTTTGGTTTTCTTGGATGAAATTCAGCAATGCCCTAAAGCAATAGTTGCGTTGAGATATTTTTATGAAGAAATGCCAGCTCAGCATCTGATCAGTGCAGGTTCATTACTTGATTTTGTTCTTGAGTCAGAAGAAATCAGTATGCCGGTTGGCAGAGTACAGTACATGTATCTTTATCCACTATCTTTTTATGAATATTTAGACGCAGTCAATAAGCAAGGTTTACGTCAGTGGATTGAATCAATAAATATTGATGATGAATATGATCCAAGCTTAGATAACCTTGTTAATGAAGAACTCAAAACATTTTTTTATTTAGGCGGCATGCCTGAAGTAATTGATGATTATATAAATGGCAAAAATATTTCTGAACTACTTAGTATTCAACATTCTATACTAAGCAGTTATAGAGATGATTTCGGCAAATATGCCAAACGTGCCCAAGTAAAATATTTGGAAGAAACTTTACAAGGTTTGCCCAAATTAGTCACACAAAAATTTATTTACTCAAAAATTAATCCAGATACTAAATCAACAAATGTTAAAGATGCTTTGGATCTGCTTATTAAAGCAAAAGTCGCATATAAAATTAAACGAACAAATGCTACTGGATTACCCTTCGAAGCAGGTGCATCTGATAAACACTTCAAAGCAATAATTTTAGATATAGGATTAATGCAAAATCTTCTTGGAATAAGCGATGAAATTATGCTTAGCAAAGATCTAAATTCAATTGCTTCAGGCGCGCTTGCTGAGCAATTTGTAGGTCAAGAGCTTCTGGCATATGCTCCCTGTAACGAAGATAGAAAGCTTTTTTACTGGGAACGTGAAGACAAAAGCAATGCTGCAGAGATTGACTATCTGATAGCTATAGGCTCACAGCAAATTCCTGTTGAAGTAAAAGCCAGTCACAGAGGCAAACTTAAAAGCCTTAGATATTTCATGGAACATTTTAATTGTCCCTTAGGATTACGCATATCTACTAATAGATTTGATTTCCAAGATAGAATACTTAGCGTGCCTCTATATGCAGTTGCAGAGATTCCAAGATTAGTACGGTCTATTACAACTCAGTCTAAGCACTCGGCTTATGATGCAATTGGATAAAGCCATCAACCGCATGGAAGATATGTTCTCGGATTTGGTCATGTCCATAATTATCCACATCCGCATTTACTGAATCTGTGTATGTTCTATCCATAGTTTCTAATTCAGGATTTTCTTTATATCTAGCAGGATGTAACATTTGGTTAATTCTAATAGCAAAGCCTTCTAAACCAGCTTTCATGGCATCAGCAGCAAGTTCAAATGTCTCAAATAATTTATAGAGAACATGATTCCCTCTAAAGTTGAACATGAAACTACCTGCTTCTTTAGCTAAACCAACATGCTTTTCACCTTTTCTTCTTTGATTAAACTCATTTAGTAATGGTTGCCATTTTTCTGCATTCATTCCTGGAACTGTTAGAAGCAAATCAGCATCAGTAATCTTTCTAAACATTTTTATAAATTCAGCTCTATTCTCATGACCTTCTATAAAAGGCAAAGTATCAAAACTTAAAGTCAAACCAACTTTCTTGCCATCATTATTAGCTAAAACCAAGTCACGGACATCTTTTGGTTTATTTCTTATATCACTTTGAATTAACTTTATAGTTAGATTACCTTTACGAAAAACTCCAAAAAGGTTACCTTTATTGTTATTAGTTACTTCAAGGGCAACATGTTCTTCAAAACCAGCTTGTCCTAATTTATTTGCAAATTGATTTAAACCTTCTTGAGATGAATCCAAAGCTAATACTTGGAGTTTCTTTCCAGAAGGCAATAATTCATTTCCAATTTTTTCATATAAGCCATTAAGACGACCGTTACCAGCACCAAAATCTAAAATTGAAACGGTATCATCAGTAGTTGCTTGAGCATGCGCTTGAGTCATTGCCAATATTTGTGCTTGATCTCTTTTAGTAACAAGCTTTAATCTCTCTTCAAGAGAACTAACTGTACGATCATTTGAATATTGAAATTCATTGAAAAAGGAATCCTTAAAAGCACTATTAAAAGCTTGAACTGTACCTAAACGATTCTCAGGGGGCTTTTCAGCCACAGGCAAATACTGATCACTTAATTTCTGAGGCGTGAGTGGTTCAAAACTTATTCCCATTAATATGAGAGTAGCATATCAGGTCAATACGATTCAAGAAAATTGCAATTAATTCAACCAATCATTAAAAGTCGGTGCCACGTTACAAGGTTTAATCTCAAGACTTTGCCAAACATTGTTAATCAAGTAAGGTTCATTAGCTTTCCATCTTTCAATCTCAGCCTCAGAATTAAAATCAAAAATCATCGCGGAGCCAATCATCTTCTCACGTGCTTCATCCATTAATGCTGCACCAATAATCATAGTGCCGGCTTCACGTAAACTTTTGCAGTACTCCATATGAGCAGGTCTTGCACTCATTCTTCTTTCGTAAGCCTCTGCATCGGTATGATCTTTAGCAGTAATTAGATATTGCATAAATAAAGTCTACTACGGGGTTTTATTTTATTTTTTGTCGAATGTCGAGGTGCGACCCCACCTTAAAACAAAAGCCACTCTAAGAGTGGCTTTTGGTAATTGTTTTTCAGATAGTTTGGTTTACCGTCCGAAGCTCTTTAGAGCGTAGGATGGCCTAACCATCTTTGCTTCATAAAGACACCGCGCCTTTAGAATTCAGGTTTTAGGACTTGCTAGAAAGCCCTTGGTACCTTAGTTTTAAAATTCTATAATTTTTTGCTCAGATATTTTTGAGATCTTATAATTTATTTATAATTAGATTTCTACGAAAAGAAGCAATTCCTGACTTGTTTGTGAAAACCCCTAACAAAAACAAAGCCCTCTGCTAGAGAGGGCTTTGGTGAAATATTGATTTCAGTACTATCAGGGGGATTGCCACGCCAACTACGTTGGCTCGCAATGACGGCATTTTACGTACGCCACCCCTAAAGTTTAGTACCCAGGCATTCCAGCACCAGCTGGCATTGCAGATTCTTTCTCTCTTACTTCAATTACAACAGCATCAGTAAGAAGGATTTGTCCTGCTACTGAGCATGCATTTTGTAATGCAGTACGGCTAACTTTAACTGGATCAACAATACCAGCATCGAACATATCTACATATTGTCCAACAGCAGCATTGAAACCTACAGTTTCTGATTTCTCAGAAAGTACTCTTTCGATCACAACTTCGCCAGAGAAACCAGCATTGTTTGCGATTTGCATTGTTGGTTTTCTAAGCGCTTGAACGATGATCTCAGCACCAAGTCTCTCTTCACCTTCAAATTCAGAAAGTTTAGCTTCAAGTTTTCTAGAGGCTTTAACTTGTGCAGTACCACCACCAGGGATGATCCCTTCTTCAACAGCAGCTCTAGTCGCATTCAAAGCATCTTCCAGTCTGAATTTACGGTCTTTAAGTTCCGGTTCAGTAGGAGCTCCTACTTTAATTACAGCAACGCCACCACTAAGTTTAGCTTTGCGCTCGTTAAGTTTCTCTTTATCGTACTCAGAATCAGATTCAGTGATTTGTTTTTCGATTTGAGAGATTCTTGTTTTAACTTGTTCTTTAGTAGAGTCATTAGCAACAATGATAGTTTTTTCTTTTTGAACAACTATTCTTCTTGCTTGACCAAGATCCTCAAGAGTTACTTTCTCAAGTTTCATATCGATGTCTTCAGAAATAACTTTTGCACCAGTCATAGTTGCAATGTCTTGAAGCATTGCTTTACGTCTGTCACCAAAGCCAGGTGCTTTAACCGCACAAACTTTAATAACTTGACGAAGGTTATTGATTACAAGTGCAGCAAGCGCTTCTCCTTCAATATCTTCAGCAATGATCAAAAGCGCTCTACCCGCTCTAGCTACTGCTTCAAGAGCAGGAACTAAATCATGAGGGATGTTAACTTTCTTATCGATACAAAGTACGAAAGCATCTTCATAACTAACTTCCATTCTTTCAGAATCAGTTACGAAGTATGGGGATACATAACCTTTGTCGAATTGCATACCTTCAACTACTTCTAATTCAGTAGTCATAGATTTAGATTCTTCAATAGTGATTACTCCAGCTCTACCAACTTTCTCCATCGCATCTGCAATCATCTTGCCAACTTCATTATCATTAGCAGCAGAGATAGTAGCTACTTGCTCAATATCACGAGAAGATTTAACTTCTTTAGACATTTGTTTGAACTCTTGAACAACGAACTGAGTTGCTTTATCCATACCTCTTTTAAGAAGAACTGGATTAGCTCTTGCAGCTAAATGACGCATACCAGCCTCTACAATCGCACCAGCAAGCACAGTTGCAGTAGTAGTACCATCACCTGCAATGTCATTTGTCTTAGTCGCTGCTTCTTTAATAAGTTGCGCGCCAGCTGATTCGAATTGACACTCAAGTTCAGTAATCTCTTTAACGATAGTTACACCATCTCTAACAGATTGAGGTGCACCGAATTTTTTCTCAAGAACTACATTTCTTCCTGCAGGTCCAAGAGTCACTGCAACGATTTCCGCTACAGTTTGGATGCCAGCAGCAAGAGCTTTGCGCGCCTCATCCTTACGTAAAATTTTCTTAACCATAAATATTTTTCTCCTTAATTTATTTGTTGTTTTCTAAAATTATTCTTCAATAATTGCAAGAACATCTTTCTCCGCAAGGATAAGAAGCTCTTTGCCACCAGTTTTGATCTCAGTACCAGAGTATTTAGAATAAAGAACTCTATCACCCTCTTTGAGTTGCATAGCTTGTCTTTCACCTTTTTCACTCATTGCACCAGGACCAACAGCGATTACTACACCTTCAAGTGGTTTTTCTTGGGATGCGCTAGGAAGGTAAATTCCACCTTCAGTTTTTTCTTCTGCTTCCGCCTTTGCAACGATGATTCTATCGTTAAGTGGTTTTAGTTTTTTTGATTTTGCTTTTTCTGCAGTTGCCATACGTTAATATTCTCCTATTTGTCTTAATGACTAGCTTTTACAAGAAAAATGTTATCACGCGAGCGTCCATCAAAAGACCCTTTAATTAAAAGTTTATAAACAGTCCCCCTGCAAAAGGTCTAGGGGGCTTCGTCTACATAGCCCTAATGACCTGAAATTAGTGGAGAAGAAATTATCATACCAACCAAGAAGCTTAGTTATCCAACTAACCTATCTAGTTACTTAACCTTCGCTTAGCCTAAAACTAGCTCAGGGAGCCTATTACGAGGGATAGCAAATACATTTTAGGTCCGTAGCTAGATCGTCCTGAGGAGGGCATTTTATAACAACGCAACAATCTCACAGCGATTGAAGGAAAACAAGGTAGTCCAAAACAACCAACCAGGGGAAACAATGAATAAACTTCTAATTACTGTATTGACGATAACGCTATTAACAAGCAGCTTTCAAGCCGCAAAAGCAAATCCAGGGCTTAATGCCCCTTTAACTTCTAAACTTCACGAAGTCGCAGAAGACGAAATTATTATTAGATACAAACAAGTTTCTACTACAAGTCCTAAAACTGCATCAGAAGATTCAAACTCTGAAGATCAATTTTTAAATCAATTTGGTCAAGGTAGAAAATTTAGAAAATTAGCCAGGCACAAAAAGAAAAAAATCAATAGAACATCAAAGTTCGCCGTAGTTAAGCTTGATAAAAAACTCAAAAAAGATTCTGTTAAAGCACTTGTAAAGAAGCTTAACGGCAAGAAATTCAAAAATACTAACTTTGAAGTTGAAGCAGTTTATACAAACAATTTATATGAAATCAGTGGATCAACTTCAGACTATACAACTATAGTTAACGATCCATTAGCTTTCCAGCAACTTAATCTTAAACAATTAGATCCTCAACAACTTTGGCAATACACTAAAGGTGAAGATGCAGTTGTAGCAGTTATCGATACTGGTGTTGACTATAATCACGAAGATCTTAGAGAGAACATCTGGAACAACAGTGATGAAATTGCGGGTAACGGAATTGATGATGACAAAAACGGTTACGTTGATGATACGAGAGGTTGGGACTTCGTAGATAATGCAGGATTCAATTGTATTAGTTCTGAAGACTGTAGCGGTGAAGACAATAATCCAATGGATGTGAATTCTCATGGTACGCACGTTTCAGGAATCATTGCAGCGAATCAAAACAACAATGTAGGTATTAGTGGAATCGCTCCAAAAGCAAAAATCATGGCTCTTAGAGCAGGTTATTCTACAGGCGCTTCAGCTTACTTAACAACTTCAGACATCATTCAAGCTGTTACTTATGCAATCGATAACGATGCAGATGTAATCAATATGAGCTTTGCTGGTTCAGAGCTGGATGTACTAGATGATATTTTAGACCTTGCTAATAGCGTAGGTATAGTTTTAATTGCAGCAGCTGGTAACAATGGTAGTTCAACTCCAACTTATCCAGCAGCATTACCTCAAGTCATAGCAGTTGGTTCAATTGCAGACAATGACACTAAATCAAGTTTTTCAAATTATGGTACTTGGGTAGACATAGTTGCTCCTGGTTCATGGATCATGAGCACTAATCCTGGAAGTAAATACGGCATCAAGAGTGGTACTTCAATGGCAGCTCCGCACGTAGCAGGTATTGCAGCTTTAATCAAATCAAAAAATAAATTACGCAAACTTAGCTCAGCAGAGACTAGATCATTGATCATGAGCTCTGTCTATCCAACTACCTTCTTTATTTATCCAGGTTCAGTAGAGAAAGTTGGTGGTGTTAGCGCTAATGTTCAATTCGATCTTGGTGTTGATAGTATTACTATGCCAACCCAAGCACTACCTACTGAAATAGTGACTGTTACTGGTTCAGGCAGTGATTATGATTCTGAAATTGTTGCTTACGAATGGAGTTCTGATGTAGATGGTTATCTTGGTGGCGATAAAAACATAACTCTAAGTAACTTAAACCTTGGTACACATACAATTAGTTTAAAAGTACAAAATGCAAATGGTGAGTGGTCTCTCCCTGCTTACAAAGCTTTAACTGTAAGTGAAACTAGATCTACTGGAACTTTCAATCTTGCAGATACTATCAAATATAAATTTGCTAAAAACAAAAGCGCATTCTTTGTGAAAGCTGGAGCTAAGAACCTAAAACAAATCCAAGCCTACAAATGGGTTTCAAGCAAAGATGGCAACGTTAGCAATAGCAAATCTTTATCTAAATATTCTCTAAGCCGTGGTTATCATAAACTCTCACTTATGATCCAAGATAAAGTAGGGAATTGGTCTAAGCCGTTGGAACGAGTTGTTCTAATCTAAGGGTGAACCTATCCGCAAAGTCCCATCTGCTGCGTTACGCTCACTCATCAGTCGCTCATTGACAAAAGTCAACTCCGCTCCCTCTTCACTCGCAAGCCTTGCATCTGGAAGCTTTTCGAACAGGTTCTTACTTTACTGTAAACAAATGCCATCCTCACCTTGACAAGCAAAATACCTTATAATTAGATCTATGAAATCTAAACTCTCGCTTGCTTTACTTACATTAGCAATAGTTACCAGTTCCAACACTAAAGCTTTTGCAGAATGCGGATGCGCTACTAATGAAGAGCACCGAACAGTCTCAGTCAGTGGCACAGCGAAGTTAAAATCAGCTCCTGATAAGGCTACAGTAAGATTTGCAATTAAGAATGTAAATAAAGTGGCAGAGAAAGCTAGGCTTGAGAACAATCAAGTTTCTAAGAATGTTTTAAATGCAGTCAGAGACTTAGGTATACCTGAAAACAAAATTCACTTAGAAAATCTATCCATTCAAGAAGAATATGAATACAATGGCAAAACTAATGAACTAAAAGGTTTTGCAGCTTATAGAACTTTTAGTGTTGATGTTGAGAGACCAGATATCGGTTCTAAAACACTTTCAGAGAAGATTGCAGATCTAGTTGCTGCAGTTGTATCTAATGGTTCTAACAGGTTAGAGAATGTGCAGTTTGGGTTAATCGATCAAAGCAAACTAATCAACCAAGCTCAAGTAATCGCAATGAAGAATGCTAGAGATAAAGCCGAAAATATTTTAAAAGCAATTGGCGCTGAACTCGGTAAAGCTCAAACAATAAGCGAATCATCCAATTTCGAACCTTATCCTAGAGCATATATGGCTAAAACTATGGCATTTGATGCTGGAAATGCTGCTCCTCAGTCTACACCTGAATCTTTCAGTGAAGGTGATTTAGAAGTTAGTGCTACAGTAAATGCAAGCTTTGAAATCCTATAACTATATTGTCATTGGTACTGGGATAGCCGGACTTAGTGCGGCTTTCAAGCTAAAGCAATTGGGTTATTCTGTTTTAATAGTAGAGAAGTCTTCTCATATAGGTGGTACTTGGCAAACCCATCCTTACAAAAATTCTATTTATGAGTTTGGTCCTAATACACTAGTAAATAGCTCAGCAGCTTTGATGGAGGTGATTGAAGCTTTGGATTTTTCAGATCAAGTTCTAAGTCACAAACTTAAAGACTCCAAAAGATTTCTTTATCTCAAAAATCAATTGATTGAAGTTGCTTCAAACCCAATTAAAATGCTCTTTTCAAATCTGCTAAGTTTTCGCGCGAAATTACGAATTTTCCTTGAGCCTTTTAAAAAAACCTCTACTACTAATAATAATAGTGATGAAACTGTACATGATTTTATGCGCCGTAAATTCGGCGAAGAGATAGCTAGCAACATCGTGGCAAGTGCTTTACAAGGTATCTGGGCTGGCGACACTAAAAGACTTTCAGCCAGCTCAGCTCTTAAGAAGCTTTATCGACTTGAGCAAGAATATGGTTCCATTCTTTGGGGACTATTCAAAAGTTCTAAGAAAAGATCGAAGCCTTTAGAAACTATCTCTTTCAAAAATGGCATGCAAAGTTTCGCCGAAAGAATCGCAGAATATATTGGCAAAGAAAATATACTTTTGAATTCAGCAATTAAACTTGGCAAACACAAAGATCTTTATGAGCTTAGTATTTTAAGTGAAGGACAGGAATATAAAATCCAAACTGAGAATTTATTTATTGCGACCAAAGCCTTCGAAGCTGCTCAAATACTGCAACCCATCTCTCTAAAGATCCCCAGCTTACTAAATCAAATTTATTATGCACCAGTTTATTTATCTGCAATAAGCATTGATAAAAATTTATTTAGCCAGCAAGGGCAAAAAATTTTTAATGCTTTTGGCTTCATTGACTCCAAGCAAGATCATTTATTACTAGGATCGATTTTTGCTTCAGAACTTTTTAGCTCGCGACATTTAGCAGATGAGTATTTGCTATTGAACTTTGCCGGCGGTGCAAGAAATTCACAAATACTGGATTTCAGCGAGAATGATTTAAATGAAACTATCATTGAAGAGTTGATTGAAATTCTTCAGAGTAAAGCTGATACTAAATTAGAGAGAGAGCATTTCAAAGTAATTAAGCAAAAGCGCATTGATAGAGCAATTCCACAATTCAATATTGGTCATCAAGAAATCATTGCAAGTCTCAAAAAAGAACTAGAGAAACACCCGGGCATTGAGCTATTGGGCAATTATATAGAAGGCGTGTCGGTAGCGGATACTATTGGGTATTCTTTTAAGGCTGCCTCTAGGGTTCAAGCTGATAGAATAAAACTATGATATTTGAAGGCATGTGGAAAGGAGTACTATTAGGTTTTGGAGCTTTAAGCTTCGTACTCATTATGTTTTTCACTGTCTTTTCTAAGGTAATGCCTGGTCATAATGATGAAGGCGAAGAATTACGCCCTGACGAAATGTAGCTTTCAAGTCATTTTTTATTATTTTCTGACGTTTTTACAAGTTTTTGACATAAAATCCTTGACACTTTATAAACCCTCGCTCTAGAATATAAAGGAAATCTAAATTAATTAATAATTTGATTAGATTTCGAGGGAGAGAAGAGAATGGAAATAAGAAATTTAAATAATAATTATTATGGCCAAGCAGCAGGAGTAAAACCTCAAGCTCCTCAAACCAATGCAGCCGTTGATCTTTTCTTAGGAGCAGCTACTGTAGCTTTAACAAGTCTTTTAACACCTGCAGAAAAAGTAAATAAATCAGAAGCACAAAGAGCAGGCAATAGATCGCTTCATATGGCATCATAAGTAAACATCATGGTTGGTGGATTAGACATAGTTTTAAGCAACGCTGGAGCCGCAGCAATTGATATGGGTCATAGAGCGATAGATTATTCCCACGCTCAGGTTAATGACGAGCAAGTTAAAGAAACCCAAAGAACTCAAATTTTTGAATTACCAATGATGCGTAAGCCTGGTTATGCAGACCAAGTGGTACGCAATGGAACCATTGGTGCTGTAGTTCAACCAGTAGCATGTAAAAGTAGTGATCCAACAGTTGGTCACCAACTAAAACTTTCAGCCTAAGCTATCAGCAATTTTTAATCTCTGACCATTAAGCCAACTAAAAGCATCACATTCATTTTTGCCTTCGGGCTTTAAAGTTATAAGTTCAAGTAAACCTTGCTGAGTAGCAATGACAAACGACTTAGTATCTTTTTTGATTTCAATAATTGTGCCTGGAGATTTTTTAGAATCCATATCAATTACTTTGGTTTTCAGTATAGAAATCTTCTGTCCGTGATGGTTGAAACTAGCACCTGGCCAGGGTTGCAAGGCTCTAACTATGTTGTGAATATTTAAAGCAGAATTTTCCTTATAAACTTTGAAATCACTTTGTTTTGGATTTGCAGAACCTAAAACTAATTCTTTAGCAGCGAAGTCTATGACCCCTAATTTTCTATCCATGAAAGGCGCGAGTTGTTTACTAGGATCTTTGGCAGCATCCTGCTCCTCAGGATGTAATTGAGAAAATTTTCTCAAAGTTTCAAGCAATAGATCAGCGCCCATTATCGAGAGCCTAGAACTAAGCTCACTAGCATCTTCATTATCATCAAGAGCAGTAGAAGCCTTGAGTAAAATATCACCAGTATCTACTCCGGCATCGGTAAGCATAGTCGTAAGCCCAATTTCTTTATCGCCATGAATGATCATCCAATTAATAGGTGCTGGACCACGATAATTTGGTAATAAACTTGCATGCAAATTTATTACAGGCGCAATACTCATAATCGCCGGTTTTAGAATTTGTCCATAAGCAACTGTAATCAAGAAGTCAGGTTTAAGCTTCGCGAGGGTTTCGAGTAAAGCCGAATCTTGATTAATTTTTTCAGGTTGAAAAACTGGAATTTTATTTTTTTCTGCTACTGTCTTAATTGGAGGAGCAGTCAATATCTGCTTTCTACCAACTAATTTATCTGGTTGGGTTACAACAATTACTACTTCAATATCATTTGCTTGAATTAATTTTTCAAGACTAGGAACGGCAAAATCTGGGGTCCCCAAAAAAACAAGCTTCACACTATGATTATAATGAGGAATCATAAAATCGCTACTAAGTTTCTAAAAGTATCAGCATTAGCTTTTTTTCTTAGCGTTTTTAATTCAGTCTGGGCAAAGACCCTAATACCTGAAGCCATTACTCCAGACCTCATTCCAAAAATTACCAATTCAAACAATGGACAGAGTATTTTTTTAGATTCTTCACTTCTATCAAGCCTAGAAGCAATCAATACTAATGAAATCAAGATCAACGAACTTTTTTACCAGAAACATTCAGGTACTGATTATAATCCAATCAAACTAGAAGCTTCTTTAGAAGAGCCTTTACCTGTACATTTGGAAGACATTCTTGCAAGAGCAATTGAGAATAACCTCAATCTTAATATCGCTAAAGCAGATTCTAACATTGCCAAATGGCAATACTGGAGCCGCTTCTCAAATATGCTGCCTGATGTGACAATGAAAGCAAGCTATAGACATTTGAATGGTACTTTCTTCTTGAATTCAGGGTTTCAAGCTCCAGTTGACCAAGGTATTTCTTCTGCTGGTATAAGGCTGAACTACAGAGCATTTAATGGTGGAACCAAACTATTTCTGACACTCGCAGAAAAACATTATAAGCAAGCAGTTGATGCCCGAGAAAGATCGGTCTACAACAAAGTTTTACTTGATTCAGTTAACCACTATTACAGTTTACTAAAAACACAAGTAGCCTTGGCAGCTAGATTACAGTCCATAAAACAAGCTGAAGCAAACTTGAATATTGCAAAAACTTTTTTTGAGGTAGGTACTGGTACTAGATATGATGTTTTACAAGCAGAAGCAAATGTGGCTAGATCACAACAAAACTTAATTAACGAAGAAGCTACTTTTAGAATCACACAAATTTTACTCTCAGAGCATCTTAATTACCCACTTCTAACTCCCTTTGTCATAAATGAAAAGCAAATCAAAGATATGAAACTCATAGACGAATCGCTCCCTATACAAGAATTTTTAACTACTGCTTTCAAGAACAATCCAGACATTCAAACTAGATTGAAAGTCAAACAAGGAGCGCTACGTGAGGCTCTTTCACGAACTGGAGATTTCCTTCCATATGTTGATGTCTACTTAGATCAAACTGGAACAGGTCCTGGTTTTTATGAAGATTTATTTGGCTTAACTACTTTAGGAGTAGAGGCTAGTTATGATATAGGCAAAGGACTAGGAGCTACTGCTGCAACCAATGCTCTTAAAGCTAAAGCTCAAGTAAAAAGAGCTAAATTAATTTATTTACAAGAAGTTCAACAAATAGAAAAAGAGCTAAGATTTGCATATATTGATTTTCAGAGATCTAAGTCTTTAGTAGAAGCCTCTCTAAAAGAGCTTCTTGCAGCCGAAGAAGCCTTACGCTTATCAAAACTCAGATACGAAAATGGTCTGGAAATTATAATCAACCTTCTACTAAGACAGGCTGAATTTACTAGCGCCCAACTTAATCTAATCAACAGCACTGCTGATTATAATATTGCCCAAGCTAAGCTTGCTTATAATATGGGGACTATTAGTATTGATCAGCTTTTAAACAGATATTAATCATAATAAGGTAAAATGACTCATAATGAGTCAGAAAAAATCAAAATCAATCGAGCAAGTAAAAAACATTACTATTCGCTTCAATCCAGAACAATATGAAAAATTACTAGCAGCGGCCAATGGTGAAAATCGCAGTTTAGCTAATTTTATTGAAACTGCAATGCTTGAAAACTTGGAAGAAAAGAATTTTGTAGATGATTTTGAAATGCAAGAAATTTTATCAAACAAAGATCTTCTGAAAGGTTTGGAACAAAGCCACAAAGATGCCAAAGCTAAAAAAGGCAGATTCGTGTGATATATAAGATTTTTGAAACAGATTATTTCACAAAAAAGATAAAAAAGAGTTTTAAAGAAAATGCTCAAGCAGTTCTGTTTGCCAAACTCAAATCTGAAATTTATCCTCAATTAAAATCAAATCCTTATTATGGAGCCAAAATCAAAAAACTCAAAAACTATAAACCAGAAACTTGGAGATATAGAATCGGTGACTACAGACTTTTTTACTCCATTGATGAAAAAAACAAAATTATTTCTATTCTAGAGATTGATCATCGGCAAGATGCTTACTAATTGAATTTTCATAATGCCAAAGTAACAAGTGAAAATTACTTTCTAACAGCAAATGCCAAGCCATCTTGAATGGTCACAATTAGTGAATCAAAATCAGGATGAGCAGCAAGTTTATCATTAAAAGCTTGAATAGCTTTAGTACTAGAGTCTGGATTAACTTCATCCAAGACTTTATTGTCCCAAATACAGTTATCAACAAGCAACAGACCACCACTAGGAAGCAATCTAGAAGCCAGGTCTAAGTAGTTAGAATAATTAGTTTTATCAGCATCCACAAAAATCATCTCGAATAATTTTTTCTCTCTAATAAATTTATTCATGATGTCTATGCCTGAGCCTTGCAATACTGTGGTGCAATCACTCAAAGCATCTTTATCTAAATTAGCTTTGATAATTTCACATTGTGGTGCAGAAATTTCTGCACAGTATAAATGTGCGCCAATTTCTTTAGCTGCTCTTCCCAGCCATACACTGCTATAACCAAAGTAACTTCCCACTTCAAGAATATTTTTTGGCTTATTTAATGTCACAAGTAAATTTAAAAACTTTCCCTGATCTGGACCTATATTCATCATCGGTCCTCCACCCTTACGTTGCTGTTCTAGAACGTCTTTCAGAAGCTCATCTTCTTGCGCAAAGCGCTCACAAATATAATCTACAATTTCAGTTCTGTAATCGGACATTCCATTAATTCTATCAATTGGGAAGACTTAAACTGAGATTGATTCGATGATGTAAGAAAATCATTTTGACAATTATTTTTTCGTTCACGATTCGCTCATGACTCAGTATTTACTCGTCTTCAAGTTTTAAATTTATTCCTTTGAAGTTTCAAACTTTCGACTCGTAAACTGAGTCTAATCGCTGCATAAGTTCACTTTCAAAAATATTGTCAAAATGATTTAATATTAGATTTATCAGACATTTAAGAAAGCGAGATTGTTGCGAAGCGCAGCGAAGCAAGCGAGGAGGATGTGGACGAGGATATAATTTATTGTCCGAGGACACATTTGACTGAGCGGAATCGAGCGTTTAAATGTCTGTAAATCTAATTATGAGTTTGCTCTAGAGATTTCAGTAAGCTGGATTGCCACGCCACTTCGTGGCTCGCAATGAC
>CAZFCF010000025.1:0-14334 GCA_964517685.1 uncultured Gammaproteobacteria bacterium
GTGCTTAATCAGAAGAGTTTTACTTCTTAAATTACACAACTTTGGTGTACATCCAACCGCCAGGCTTTCAATTAAAAAGTACTGAACCCTTTTGGGTGGATTTCTCCTGCTGGCTCTTGTCTTTGCCATACCTACTAAAAACAACAGGTCCCTTTTAGGGACCTGTTGTTTTTTAATGGCGGAGAGGGAGGGATTCGAACCCTCGATACAGTCTTAACAACCATATAACTTCTTAGCAGGAAGCCGCTTTCAGCCGCTCAGCCACCTCTCCATCGAAGAATTCTTTAAAGCCATCCTATGCTTTCAGAGAATTCTTTTAGATCATAGCAAAAACTCCAAAAAGCTTGATTTATCAAGGTCTAATCTAATGAAAATCTTATAATTAGTTAAAAAGATACTATTTGAATTTATGTTTTCTTGGTCTTGAGGCTTGCTTCTGTGTTACTGCAGCAGGTATATTCTTTTCGCCCTTATCATTAACACCATCTACAGGAGCTTCAACAGGCATTACTTTAAACATAATGTTTACAGCAAGCGGTGCTGCACAGAGCAGCCCTAAAATTAATCTACGAAAATCACGTTTGGTAAGTTGCCAATCTTCCACAGCTTCCAATTCAGCAACTTTCTGACTATTTTGGTTCAATGGTTCTGTTTTGATTTTCCGAAGAGGAGGTGGTTCACTTCCTTCCAATAAGCTATCACTAATTTTTCTGATAGAAGGCGCTTCGCTTCCTGGTAATAATTCATTACTTAAAGCAGGCTTTTTTGCTAAAAACTTCGGATATAAGTATGCAGGAAACTTCGTTGTTACTGACATAATTATCTATAGTAACAATTTTTGTGAACTAGATATCAATATCAAGAATATTTTTCAAAATATTTTCTACAAACCCTTGACAAATATTTTCCGACATTGCTAATATACATAACCACTTAACTATTAGTTTTCAATCGTGGGGGGACGATGAAATACAAAAAAGCAAGAGCAGAAGACGTTAAATTTATTTGGGCACAGTTCTTCTGCTTTTTGCTTTTTATATTGCAAAGCCAGTATTTATCAGCATTTGCCATTACTAAAATTAACGAAGCTTATTTTTCTGAAAACAACGCTTTAATTATCAACACTAAAGAAAAAGCTCCTTTAGAAATTTTAGAGATCAAAAAACTTAGCCCGAAAAATTTCAAAGTTTATATTTCTGATAGTGAGCTTACAAGGGCTCTTGATAAAAAAATTGCAAATGATACCTTAAAAGCAAGTTTCAAAGAACTAAAAAATAAAACTGTTGAACTTAATCTCGAATATGCGCAAGCACCAGAGAAACAAATCCAATCTAGGACTATTCTTGATGGACTTGCTTATGAAATATTTGCCGGGACTAAAATAACTAAAACTACGAGTTCTGACTCTGGCTCAGATAGTGTTATAAGTGATGTGGTCGCATTAGAAAATGAAAGTGATGCTATAGAAAACTTCACCGGGATAGAGACTCCAGATCTAAACTCAAAAGCAGAGTCAATTCTAGCAAAAGAATCTGAACATCAATTACAAATCAGTAAGAGCGACAAAAACTTTCTTAGTATTGCAAACAGCAAGCCAAGTATTACAGAAAATTTTCTCAATGAATTAGATTCTGGAGTCACTAGTTCTATAATGGCGAGTCCACAATTCATTAAAGAAACTCATGAGAAGATTGATTCAGCAGCTCTAACTAATTTGGCTAATTTACTCAATGAGCAGGGTTTGGTTGATGAAGCGTACAAGGCTTACCAAGAGGCTTTGCTGCTTGATAATAAAAACAATCAAGCCTATTTAGGCATCGCCAGTATCACCAGTGACAATCAAGAAAAACTTACAAACTATCTTGCCACAATCGACAGTAAAGCTCTGATTGAAATAGGCAAGACTTGGTTTAAATCTGGCGAAAAAAACTACAACACAAAACAATTGATGCAAGCATTTATACCATTTCAATTTGCAATACTCAAGGAACCAAAGAATCCTGAAATGAGATTTGCATATGCAAATATTCTCAAAGAAGCAGGTTTTAATTTTTATCCTGAAGCCAGCAAAAGATATTTAGAAGCAGCAGCACTTGCTAAAGAGTTATACCAAAAAGGAGATCTCAAGGTCGAAGGTCTTATGCGTGAATCAGCAGAGAATTTAATAAAAGTTGTTTGCCATTTAGGTAAGCAAGAAGATGCCATTAAGTACTGTAATTCATACCTGAATTTAGGCTTTGATAGATTCCTAGATGGCAGACCAGTATTGGGTTTGGTTAAAGAAATGCGTTTCAACAAAAATCCATTTCTAAAAGGTTAATGATGAAAAACAAACTAAGTAAAATTTTTATAACTAGCGCTTTGCTCATACTTGCAAACCCAGCCCTGAGTTCTCTTGCAGAGATAGCAAGCTACCAACAATATATAAATAAAATTACTGGTAGTGATGATAACTTACTTAAAAGTTCAAAAAATATTTGGGAGATTGCATATTCAAAAGCAATGGAAAGCTGGCTTACAGAGAACGAAAAGATTCTCAATCAAAAAATCACTACTAAATATAAATCAAGATTAGTAATTTCAATTAATTCAAGTGGCGATATCACTGGGATTGAAGTGCTGGATCTCAAAGAAAAAGATTTCAATAAATTTAAAAACTTAATTGCAGAAATTAGTGATATTAAATTTGCGGCATTACCTAAAGAGCTTAGTGTTAATGCAGATCTCAAGCTGATTTTAGATACAGATTTATTATTCTTTGAAAGACAAGCAATAAATTATCTTAGTGATGAAGATCAATTTAAAATTGGACATATTAGACCTGTTGCGAAAGTGAAACTTGAGCAAAAACAGGTCTTTCAAAAAGATCAATCAAACAATATTAATGAACTGATTGGTAAAATTCAAGCGACAGAAAATTTAAAAGCTAAGCTCATAAGTCCTGATTTCATGGATTATCCAAGAATCGGTGAAGAATTGAGCTTTAAACTAGAAGATGGCACAGTAATGAAAGCTCATATTAGTAATATTGCCAGAACTAAATTACTATTAGAAGTACATCAGCTAAAATATGAGCAAGAGAGTATTAATACCAAATTGAACTTTATAGTCAAAAACACAAATAGCAAAAATTTTACCAGGGAACTGCTTAATTCTGCTTTGAACACTGCGCTTCAAGGTGGAATCTTGAATGGAATTTCAAGTTATGGCATCGTTCCTGGAACGCTGGCTATTGCTGGAGCTACCGGCAAAGCTTTGCAACTTAACGATACTACTGCTTCATTTAATTGGAGCAAGGGTGACACAATTGTCTTAGAAAAAATAGGGGGATAAAAGAAAATGAAAGAAGTACTGATATATGGAGCGCTAGTAGCAGCAATAATTGGAGCATCGGTGCCAATTATTCAAGGACTGAGTTCCAATATAACCACAGCCGGCACTAGCATTAACAGCCAAGTACAAACTCAATTAAATACTATTGTTGGTTCATCTGGTTCGTAAAATTAATAGACCTGTTGCGAAAAACTTGAGCAAAAACAGGTCTTAAAAAAAATATAATTTATGCAAAATATCAAATCAAGACTAGGAGATGGTCTAATAGACCGTCTCTTCTGGGATCTGTCGTTCAAAAACCGCAAAATACTCTTACCAATTTTAATTGGCTTGATCTTAGTCATTGGCACGGTCTTAGTACAGAAATTCTTAGCTTTAGAAACTGAGTTAAAAAAGCTCAGTGATTTTCAAGCAATTTATGTAGTGTCTGTAAATCGCAATCTGAATGTTGGTGACTTGATTCGCAAGGAGGATCTTAGTCCGATGATCTTCAGCAAAAAAGAATTTACTAAAGTTCTTTTCCATGACGTGAAGGATAATTTAGACAAGCCAGCTTTAATTAGTTGTAGTCTAGATGAGAAAACTAAATCCATCAAGTATCCTGAAAATCTTATTGGCAGAGTAGTTAGATTTCCGATTCTGGCAAACTCTGCTATTAGAACAGAGTTTCTGGCTCCTGAAAATTCTTTGCCAGGTTTAGAGAACTTACTGACTGAAAACCAGTCATTGATTGACATAGAAGTACCACAAAGCGGTTTTAATATATTCCTCAGACCAGGATCTAAAGTAGATCTAGTTGAAACTACTGCTGCTAATTCTAGAATACTTGCATCGAATGCCGAGGTTATTTTAGTCGATTCTAAAGCATTAGGACAAAGTGACTTTATTGTAGAAAATAATCCAGGACTGAAAAGAAATATAACTGTAGTAATTCCCAAAGAGCATCTGAGTGATATAGCTAAAGCCAAGAAATCACAAAATTTATTTTTAACGCTGAGTAAAACAAGCTCAGCAAAAGAGATTGAACGAAAAGCTATTGCATATAAAGCAGAGCCAAAACAAAAATCCTTTCAAGCACTAACTATGATTTTGGGTTCTGATAAAGAGGTGATCCAAGAGTGACGGATATTTTATTTATTTCTGAAACAGACTTAATGCCAGAACTGAGCCTAGCCAAAGATGAGATTAGTTCACAACAGCTCAGGATGACTAATCCAATTAGCTTTAGTAAAGCTATTTACAGCCTGAAATCTAATTTCTTTGAAGTTATTCTGATCAATGGCTATAACAAGAAACTCGATAGTTATGAGCTTTGTAGAGAAATAAAAAATATTTTTCGCAATACAGTAAGAATTTTTGTTTTTCTGCCAGAGGTCAATGCTAATGAAGCAAGTAGGTTTGGTTTACTCAATGCAGAAGTAGAAGATAAAGTCTCAATCATTAATTTAGCTAGTAAATTATTATCGCGCAACTCCAGGGAGAAGCCTGAGATTGAAGAAAATATAACGGCTCTCTATTCACCTTATGGCGGCATTGGGACTAGCTCTATTGCTATCAGCATGGCTTATACTTTAAATCGTTTTGAGCAAAGCTCTATCTTGCTTGAGACTAGTACTAATCAAAGTATCAAAAATATTTTTGATTTGCATGATAGTCTTCCTTTACTAGCAAGGGATAATTCAAAAGACTCAAATCATGATCAAGACTGGTTTTCAGGCTTTATTTCTAAAACTCCATTTATACCCAATCTTTATTACTTGAATTTATTTAATTCAATCCAAGAAAAAATCAAATACTTCGATAAAGATTTAGTTCAACTGCAAGATTTGTATGCAGAAGCTGGCAAGCTACTAAACTATGAAGAACTTAGTAGTAAAGAAAGAACGCTGAAATTGAATCTAATTTATAACTCCTTAAAACTTTTAGGCAAGGAGCTTGAAGGGAATTCCTATTCACTCTTTAATGAAATCATCCAAACAGGAGCCAAGTTAAGTCATAATTTTGTTTTTGATTTAGGCACAGATATCTTTTCACCATTAAATAAACAATTACTCAAATACAGCAAGAATATCATTCTCGTCTTGAAAGACTCTATCCATCTAGCTCAGAGCTATCATGAACATAAAACTTATTTAGAAACTAAAGGTATCAAAAGCATTATTCCAGTAATTGCAGCAAATGAATTTAATTACCAGCGTTTAAATAAAATTCCTGAAGATAGTTGGCTTGAATTACTGGGCGAAGTGCCTTTGATTTATCCGTATGCTTTAGAAGAAATTAGTAATCTACTGTATGAGCATGTGGATCTAAATGAAAATTCTAAACTTCTAGAATTCAGCAAAGCACTTTTAGCTAAAGCAGATATACAAACCAAAGAACTAGTTTTAAACAGTAATAGAGGTATTTTGAGATTTTTAATGAATAACCATGCTTGAACTTATAGAAAATAACTGCAAATACTTCATGAATAGTGCTTTTGCTGAAGAGCAGGAAAATACTAATTACCTAAATAAAATTCACGAATATAGAGAAAAAATCTATGATTTAATCAATGAATATTTAAATCCGCACAATAGTAGTCCACTAGCGCAGGAACTACAAAACTCACTTAACTCGATAAGGCTTGAGCAAACTACTAATTCTACAAAAACTAATCTCTATGCTTTAAAAGCTAGGAAAGCAAAAATTCTAGAAACTTTTATTGAGAAAATATTTTCTCATGCCGCAGAATTTGAGCTGCAATTCAAAAATCCTCCTACCTTAAGTGATAAGAAATGGACCAAGAAATTACTAGTCTATGATTTTCTTTATTATGGTCCTGTAACTTTAATTGCTATTCCTGAGATCATGAGCAGGGATGAAGATCTTAGCCAGAACCCGGTCTATGAAATGGTTAAAGAAGAGCTGGCTGATTTGATTATTACTGAAATTAGAATCAATAATTACCAAAATATCTTTATTGAAACTAACAAAAAAACCATTAAATGGAATCTTAGTTTCTTAAGCGAAGAACAATTACAAAATGTAATCCAAAGAATAATTAGCGAAAGTAATTTGGAGTTCAATAGTTATACTCGTATCAATAACTCTTCACCAATTGCAGACTTCGAGCACCCTTGTGGTTTTATTAGAGGCTCAGCTGTTATACCACCAGCCAGCCAGGACGCTCTATTAACATTGAGGATTCATCCCAAGCAAGCCTACAAATTAGATGATTTAGAAGATTTCGGCATGCTCGATACTAAGATCAAAGATTTCTTTATTGCTATCCAAAAAGCCGGCACTACTATTGCTATTGCTGGAACCATGGGATCTGGTAAAACTACTTTGCTGAGCGCTCTTGCAGAATACTGGCCTGATAACGGCAGGAAAGCCACTATCGAAGATACTCCTGAGTTAAATCCAGAGATTGATGACCTAGTTAAATTCAGGACCACAGAATTTGAGACAGAAAGCAGTTTAAATATCAATGTCGCCAAATTAACTAAAGCCTGTAAAAGACACAGTGTTAAGTATGTAGTTTTATCAGAAGCCAGAGACGGTAGTGCTTGGGATATTCTCCAGCTATCACAAACTATACTCGGGACTTTACTAACATTTCACTACACTTTAAGAACTAACAAGAATCAAGTAGATCAAGCTTTAAACACTTTGGCTGCCCTTTGTAAGCAAAGCCCCATTGCACCAAGAGGAGAAGATCTTAAACATCTTATCGCTTCAATGATTCAAATCTTAGTTCTAGTAGAGCAAAGTCCCGTGGATAACAAAAGAAGAATAACTAAGATCTATTACATTAATGGCTTTGATGAAATGAATGGTGGTCATTTTAAATACATAGAACTCTTTAGCCATGCAGGGGGTAGCGGATTTAAACAAGTAAGCATTTGTCCTGAATTTGAAGAATATCTCAGAACTAAAGGAGTTGAATATAGCTTCTCATGATTAATATTTTTCTGATTCTAAGCTTGTGTGCAATTCTGGCTTATGCCATAAATTTAGTTTTTGCAGAGCCGAGTGGTTGGCTTAATCACAAAGCTCATTTAGCTTTTTTGGAAAACTTCAAGACTAAAGAAACTAATTTCTTAGAAGAAATTGAACTTAAGTTAAACAATAAAAATCCTCAACTCTCAAAACTAATTGGCAAAAGGCTTTTACTAAAATTTGTGATTCCCTTAGTAATAATCTTTTCACTCTCTACTTTGGTTATAGGACCATATTTAGCAGGTTATAGATATGGAATAGTTTTAGGCTTGGTAATTTTCCTAGCTTATGGGCTCAGATTGAGTTATCACTTAGTATCTAAATTCAGAACTAGAATTTTAGAACAAATTGAAAGAGTTTTAATTTCCATTAGGAACAATCTGAGTTCTGGTCAGGTACTGGATTATGCCGTGAACTATACTGCGACAAATAGTAAATTTGAGCCCATTGGCAGCCACCTAAATAACTTCATCAAAAACAATAATATTAATCTCTTAGAAGCTTTCCCAGACTGGCTTAAAGTTATAGAAAGAGAATATAGGATTTCTGAATTAACTAAGTTTGCACAGTTACTCAAGTTAGAACTTAAATACAATAGCAATCAAGAAGAAGCTTTTATTAACACTGTGGGCTGTATAACTGAAAAAAACAGCCAAAACAAAAAACAGAAAAATACCATAAGTATCACTTTCCTAACTTTAGATTTTATGGTCTTAGCTTTTTTAGGAGTTATATTTTTTGTGATTCCGCAATTAAGTTTCAATTCTGAAATCAATTGGTGGCAATCCGAAAGAAGAAGCTTAGTACTTTTTGCAAGTAGCTTAGTCATTTGGCTTGCCTACTGTACTACTATATTTATAAGCTTTTGGAGGACTAAATAATGCTCTTAAACCTAGTCCCAGTCTTCAGTTTACTTGCCGCGAGCATTTATTTATGCTTAGTAATTTACAGTAAAAGTTTTTGGCTAAATAGTATCCACAAAGAAAATTCAGTAACAATTTCTCTCAATCAAAGCGAGCGAGTGTTTAATTTCAAAAAACACGAACAAAAATTTATCAAGAACTTAGGCTATATAGTTGCTGGAATACTACCTAAGTCCTTGATTGAAGCAAGTAGCAGGGATTTAATATTCCTAGCCAGAAAACCAGAAGAACTCTATAGAAACCTTGGTTTAATGGCTATATGCTTTTTAGTTTTAATCTCTTGTTTCTTTGTAACTAGAAATTATATTTATCTAGCTTCATTGCTAATACTTCTAGCTTTAGTTTTCACTGAAGCAAAAATCGCAGTCAAAAAAGCTGAAAGCAATATAGAAAACAATCTTGATCATCTAGTTAAATGTTTGAAGATCCTTATTGTTAAGACTGAAACCCCTTTGCTCACAGCGCTTGAACTAATTAATCAGGATTTAGTGCCTGAATTAAATGACCTAAAAAGAGAACTTACTAAGCTTATAGAAAGAGCCAAAAAATCTGGAATCAAAAAAACTTTAATTGATTGGGATACTAATTTAGAGAAATTCCAGAATTTAATTTCTTTGTTGATTTCAGTACATGAAGGCGCTAGCAAAACAGCCATCGAAGAAAATATCAAAAAGTTTTTGCAGAAATACCAAGAAGAAAAAAATGAAGCCTTGAAATCGCAAGCAGAAAATTTACAACTCTATCTGATTATCCCAGTGATATTAATGTTAATCACTAGCTTAATGCCAATGATAGATGCAATCAATTTTTATATGAAACATACGGGGGTATTATAAATGCATAAAAAGTTATTAGTTTTATTGATTAGTTTTGCTATTCTTTGGTCGGCTAATCTGGGGCAGGCAGCTTTTGCCTTAAACACTGCGCCAGTATTGAGTTTCACCAACAAAAACGCCATTAAATACGAGAAAACTTTAAGAGTCGGTGAAGTTGAGTTATTGGAGTTTAATGACCCAGTATCCCTTGCCCATTATGGCACCAGTAATAAATCACTAGATTATATAGAACTTGAGAAACTTGAAGCGAGCACCACTGGCTACAAGAAATTCATGATCAAAGCCAAGGAAGTAGGTTCTGGTGAACTTACTTTCAAATCAGGAGCAGAACTAATTAAAATCAAAATCATTGTAGAAGAAAATTACAGCTCCTTAGAAAAAGAACTTAATACTTTATTTGGCATAGCTAATGCTACAGAAGCAGAGCAGATAAAAGTTATTTCTGCAAACTTAGTTAGTGATATTAAAAGTGATTACAAAGCTCATATTTACCTAAAAGGTAAAGTGGCAAGCCCCAAGAATGCCATGCTTGCAGTAGCCTTTGCTGCAAATGCAGTTGGTGACCATGGTGTAAAGATATTTTCTAATCCAGGTGGGCAGCTAAGACTGAAGGATTTGGATAGTGATTCTAATCAAGTAAATTCTAGCCCACAACAATCTACAAACAATAACAACAGCAGCTTTGTCGAATTCTATGAATCAACTAATAAATTAATTGACACGAATAATTTATATCGAGATCTGATTCTGGCTTCAGAAGAAGAAAAAGTTATCTCTTATTTGCAAATCCAGGAACCACAAAGATTTGCAGTTAAAGTAAGATTCCTAGAAATGGATGCACGCTTCGTGGATGATTTCATTGCCAGTCTTTCTGCAAGCTCCACGGCAAACGATATCAAAGGTTCACTAGGCAGCACTGATCTTGTTGCACCAACCCTAGGGCGTAGTCTTAGTACTGGTGGCTCTAGAATCACTGATGCAATTGGCGCAGCAGGTATAGAGCGCTTCGCTTCAAACATAGTCAGTGGCAGCCTTGTAAGTGGCACTATTAAAATTTTGGATAATGCTTTTCTTAATTTGAATATGAATGATCTACTGCAAGAAGGGGTTCTTAGAATCGTCAATGAATTTGCACTAATAACTCATTCGGGTGAAAGTGTTTCTCTGGGCAAGGGTACTAGATTCCCAATTCCAAAACTAAATAATGGAGTAGGTAATAGTTCTATTAGTGTTGAATATATTCCTATTGGTTTTAAAGGTGAATTAAAAGTAACAGGTTTAGAGAACAAACTTATCGACGTGCAACTAGCTAGTAGATTATCCTCAGCCCAAAGCAGCACTAGCAGTATTCAGGGACTGGTAATTCCAATATTCAGTGAAGAGTATGTTAATAGTGGTGCGCTGCTAGGAGATGGACAGGAAGTAATTCTCAATGCTTTTATGACAGAGTCAGAGACACTGGCTAAGGCTAGCTCACCACTGGGAAAATTAATTCCTTTTCTCGGTAGTTCTAAAACCAAGCAAAAAACTAAAAACTTACTCTTCATAGTTTTACAAGCTGAAGAAATTGAAGCTAGTAGTCTAAATCAGAAAGCAGATAAATTCAATCTGCCACATCTAGATTTCTCGCACAATAAAAATATCTATGGCACTTATAGTACTAAACTAAGAGCCAAAAATATTAGTGATCAAGTGGACCTCGGTTTAATCAATGAAGCCAAAAGAAAGTCTTCAGCTGCAAACACAGATAGCATAAGCCCTCTAGAGAATATTGATCCACTCAGCCTAGAAGGAGCAGAAATATAATGCTCTTACATAGCTTGGTTTTTATATTTTTTATTGTGATTATGATTTTTGGTTTTACTGAAAATTCCTTTAAGCTCACTTTTGCTACTCTGCAAGCCGAAGTGCAGACTTTAAATGCAAGTAAGAGCGAACTTGCTAGCTCCAAAAGCTTTATCTACAATAGTGCTTTAGAAAATTTGGAGCTCAAGAATTAACTATGAATCCATTTGCGCTCAATGCCAGTTTTCTTGCTTTGCTTTGTGCCTTGATACTTAGTTTTCTCTACATTCCGCTTATCAATCAACATCTAATTAAAAACCAGGAAAACCTCTTAAACACTAAGGCTCATGAGATTATTATTAAAAATCGCAACAGCAAAAATCTTATAAGTAGTAAGTTACAAAGTTTGCAAATCAATGGCTTAAAAGTTAACAACATTAATATCCAAACTTTAGATGATTACTTAGTATATGAAATTAATTTTTCTCATCAAGCTTTATTGAAGAATAATTTCTTTAAAACCAATACTATTAACAGCTCACAAAAAACCATTTACTTAACTGTTGATAAATGACGCCTTCGCCTTCATTCAGAATAATTTATGCAAAACTCCAAACCAACTGCAATAGTAGTAGAAGACCAACCAATAATCTGGGATTATGCCAAATCTTGTCTAGAACCTTGTTACGAAGTAAAGGCTTTTTGTTCTTCCACACCTGAAGCTGAACATTCCATTAGAGAGTTTCAGCCTGATTTAGTTTGGCTAGATTGCTATTTAGGTGAAATTGACAACATAAATCAAGGGCTCAAGAATAGTGGAGTTCAGCTTGCTTACTGGCTTAGAAGCCATTATCCGCAGACAAAGATTATTCTATTTACAGCTTCTAATGAAATGTCTATTTTTAGATTTGCCGAGAAACTTAAGATAGAAGGAATTGCTCTCGGTGGCAAATATATTAAAGACAAAACTATCATCACCAATGCTATTAAAGAAATCAGTGAAGGTAAAACTTGGATTAGTCCAAACCTACTTGAAAATATCCAATTGGTAAATTTTCTAGATCTTACAATATTGGAATTTTGTGTAGCCAGCTCTCTACTCTTGGGCAAAAGTACTGCATATATTGCTGAAGAATTAGATATCACTCGTAAACATGTGAACAATGCTATTTATAGAATTAAACAAAAACTCAATTTAGATGATGAAATTAAACGCGAAGATTTTTTAGAAATTATCAAAACTAAACTTCTGGACTCATTCAATCCCAGTCTTTATTACAGTCTGTCGGAAATGATTATGGTCAATTCAACTGTACAAAATTGCTTAGAACCACTCCTAGAAAGGCTTAAAGATGGGGCTTTTGCTAAATTGAAACTTTCGCAGATCTCGAAAAATCAGGTTTTTTTTAAAGAAAAAGTAGCTAAAACTACCTAATTCTGCTAATATTAATCTATTATGACAGATCTTATTAATAGTCAGAATAAAAAATGGAGCCTACCTGCTCGTGTAGCATTTTATGGCACGGGCCTTGCTGGTCTTACTGCCCTACCATTTACAACAGACCGGGCAAGCACAAATCAGGTTGGAAAAGTTATTAAGCAAACAGTAGCTGACACGACCGATGGTGCACGCCTGAAGCTTCGAGAATTCTTTGCAGAAGAGGATCCTGTAGCAAAACACAAACATACTATCGACAGAAATCGTAAAGGATTTGAAATAAGTTTTTCACAGTTACAAGAGAATTACAAAAAACATTACAGTTCAATTAGTGAATTGCTAAGAACAAAACTTCCTGAAGATTTGACTGCTTTGAAAGATGAAATTTCTGAGGAAGAAAGTTACGAAGAATTTTTTAGAAAATCTCACGATTTAAAAAAGGGAGAAGCAACCCTCGGTCTTCTAGAAAGCACTCAAGCTGCTCAAGCACTATTAAAAGAACCTCTCACCAAGTTTAATCTCAAAGGACGTAGCTTACAGACTTTAATAGGATTTATTGAAACAATAAATTCATTAAATGAAGAAGCCATTTCAAACTTAAAAATAGATATTCCGAAAACTATGAAGAAGAATGAATTTAATTCCGATGAATTAGAACTATTAGAGACCATTCTTGCAATAATCAACCAAAAGGAAGATTTGCCAACTATTAAATCTAATCTATTACAACTGGTTGCTGTTCCAGCTAAAGAAAAATATAATGAGGCTGCTGATAATTCCTTAACAATTATTTCTCGTGCATCCGATAGCAGTAATCGTGCACAAAAACTACAGTCTATCTTCAGTCAACTAAATAGACCAGAAGATAGATGGGAAAACCTTCAGAAAAGTTTTGAAATACTTGCAAAAAAATAATCTACCATTGCAAAAGTAAGATGCAATTTAAGGCTATTCAGTAAGTGAGTTATAGCTCTAAATGCTTCTTGTACTACATGAATCAAAAAGCATCGACAGAACCATCTTTTGTTTGAGGTAGTGTCTCATCAAAAAGAAAATCAGCCGAATCATCCTTTATTCGAGGCAGTGCCAGTTTTACTGGTTTTTCAGGTTTAGGCTCATTACCATACAATGTTCGGAATTCCTGATATAAAGCAAATTTTTGAGAATTTATATACTTTTGAAATTTTTCGTCAGATTTTCCTTCTGGAGATTTTTCAAGATTTTTAAATTCTATAAATACCTCCATATCTTTGAATAGTTTATAAAAATTACAAACTATTTGTGCTTTAGTGTCATCATCTGCATTTTGTGGATATAACTTTTTAATAAACTCATGTAAATGTGTATGGCTACCATTTGTTTCAGGATGATCAGCAAAAATTTCTTCAGGTAAATTTAAAAAATCTTGTGGAAGATTTTCATCAGACATTGCTTCTAAATAGCCTTTATAATCATCGTAAGTTATTGCTTTAAACGCTGAGAAAAATCCTCCTCCAAACAAATCTCTTACAGGGAAAAACTCATCATAGTGATAAGCTAAATCGTAATTGCGATAATTCTCATCTTTATATAATTCATGTAATTTATTTAAATCATCATCATCTGATTCCAACGCTGGAGAAATTTTAATATCTAGCTCAGTTAATGCCTGTACAATCGTTGCTTTGTTGATACCAAGTGTTTTTAAGGCATCTACTCTTCGTGCTTTATGCGCAAAACTTTTAGAACGTATCGCTGAAGGTGCGCCGTTTACCATCTTATCTACTCTATGAATTTGGCGAAGACCATCATCAATCAGACCTTGTTCACTAGAGGTATACGGTCTTGGGCTATTAGCAGTAGTTGAGCTACTGTGATTTCCGGTGGAACAGGATCCTACGATAAAGGCCATTGGTGATACCATTAAAACAGCAGTGGCCCATTCTCTGAAAGAAAAAGGATTTTCCTGATTAGGTGAAAAGTGTGTATTAATCATAAAATTTAATTCTGTTTTCTAACTTGAGAGTAAATTCTTAAAGTAGAAAAGTTTTTTTGTATT
>CAZFCF010000026.1:0-14223 GCA_964517685.1 uncultured Gammaproteobacteria bacterium
AATCTGGCGTTTAAATGTCTGTAAATCTACTTATGCGTTTGCTTTAGAGATTTCCGTAAGCTGGATTGCCACGCCACTTCGCGGCTCGCAATGACGGAGTTTGTTTGCTGCATTCGCACCATGACGGCATTTGATTACTTACGCTTCTTAGTCATCGAGTCAATCCCAGCTTTAAGCGTCTTCTCAAACTCGCGCTCTTTCTTCAAAGCAAGAGACCATAAATTCGCAACTTCTTCTTCAGCAAATCTTTCAGCTTCTAATAAGAAATCTTTCAGTGGATTGATCTCGGTTGGTTCTGCAACACCGGTAACACCGCTAACTCGCTCATGCTCTTTGTGAGCCAGTTCTGAAAGAACAGCTTGTCTACGCTCTTCATCATCGATTTCATCGATCATTTGCTTACCAAGTTTCAATCTCAAGATTTGAGCAATGAGCATACTTAGTTGAGCTAAAACAATTGGTGATTGTTGTAATAAAGGATTTTGGACAGCTGCAAGTAAATTAGTAACTTCTGGCATTGTTCTTAAGGCAACAAAAGCCGTTCTATTATTAACAAGCCATGATGCAAATTCTTTAGGGCTTGAAACCAAGGTGGTAACAGGGATTCGTGAGTTAGGGATTTTCTGTAAACTTTGATCCGAGTTACGTGTAAATAAATTTTCAACTTCTTTTCTAACTTCTTCATTTCTGCCACGATTTAAATTAAGTTTCAATTCTTTAAGCAAAGGTCTTAAAGAAGCGTTTTGTTGAGTTTGTTTTTGTGCTTCGGAAAGTTGCTCGGCTGAGTTGCCCTTAGCAGGTGCAGCTTTGGAAGGCTCACCATAAACTTGTTTTGCAACAAACTCTTCCATAGCTTTTAAATTTGGGATGCCACCTGAACTAATAAATTTACGCACTACTCTTAAAGCAACTGATTCAGGAATACCTTGCCTTGACGCTAAAGCTTTAGCTAACTTAGAAAGACTTTGCTCACTCGTGAAACCACCTGGTTGAAAAAGATCAGGATTAACTTGCGTATTTTTAGCATCAACTAAATTTAAATTCTTAGCATTGCCAACTTGAACTCTAGGGTTATAGAAACCCTGCGAAGAAACTGGCGGTGCTGAAAGATTATCACTCATCTTATCTTAAATTTTATTTTCGGTGGCCAATTATCCTTGTAAATTCTAGGTTTTTTAGCCATTACTGTTAACAGTAAAGTCCATCTTAACATTTCCAAGACCTAAATGAGTTTTTTTTAATATAAAAATCACGTAAAATAAAACTTTTTTTGAAGAAAAATCCTAAAAAACCTTGCTAAATAGCCCTAACTTATAGTAAGTTCCTTAATTATGAGGACAAGGTTAAAAGTTTAACCAATAAAAAGGAGACTTCCCAAATGAACAAAGGCGATATAGTTGCAAAAATTTCTGAAGAGACTAACTTAACACAAAAGCAAGTGGACCAAGTAGTTTCTGCATTTCTTGAAGAAATCAAAAATCAAGTTGCAAAAGACGAAAAAATCACATTAACTGGTTTTGGTACTTTTTCTAAGAGACACAGAAAAGGAAGAACTGGTAGAAACCCAAGAACAGGCGAAGAAATCAAAATCGCTGCTTCTAGCGTTCCTGCTTTTTCTGCTGGAAAACAATTCAAAGAAACTGTTAAAGAAGCGTAAGTTTCTTTATACGTCATTGCGAGCCATCGAAGATGGCGTAGCAATCCAGATTACTAAAAGCTCCAGGGATCCCTCTGGAGCTTTTGCTTTTTTTAAGGCTCTTCTCCGCACAGGCACAGGCTTTTTATGAGAGAATAGGAAAAGACTTTAAACAATGAAAGACTTATTTAGAACCGGCGGCAAAATTAATGAAATATCTATTCGTGATGAAATGAAGCAAAGCTTCATTGATTACGCGATGTCGGTAATTGTAAGCCGTGCTCTACCTGATGTTAGAGATGGACTTAAACCTGTTCATAGAAGAATTCTTTATGCAATGCATGACATGGGCATGTACTCAGACAAAGCCTTTAAAAAATGCGCCAGAATCGTTGGTGAAGTTCTTGGTAAATACCACCCACATGGAGATACTGCTGTTTATGATTCTCTTGTTAGACTCGCACAAGGTTTTAGTTCACGTTATCCATTAATTAATGGTCACGGTAACTTTGGTAGCTTGGATGATGGTCCAGCAGCGATGCGTTACACGGAAGCTAAGTTACAAAAAATCTCTGAAGAACTCTTAAATGATATTGAATCTAATACTGTAGAGTTCACCGATAACTTTGATGGTTCACTGAAAGAGCCTAAGGTTCTTCCTTCTAAAATTCCTACTCTACTGATTAACGGTAGTACTGGAATTGCAGTTGGTATGGCAACTAATATTCCTCCGCATAACCTTACAGAAGTTATGAATGGTTTGATTGCCATGATTGATAAACCTGATATCAGTCTTGAAGAACTAAATAAAATTATCAAAGGACCTGATTTTCCTTCAGGTTGTACGATTATCGGTTACCAAGGTATTAAAGATGCCTTCGCTACTGGTAAAGGGACCATTACCCAAAAAGGTACCTTCACTATTGAAGAAGTTAGTAGAGGTAAAACTAGTTCACAACCAGCAATCGTTATCACTGAGCTTCCATATCTAGTTGGAGCTGAAGCCTTCATTACTAAAGTGGCTGATCTAGTGAGAAATGAAAGACTTACTGGTATCTCTGATGCTAACGATGAAACTGGCAGAGACGGAACTCGAATCGTTCTTAAAATTAAACGTGATGCTAATCCACAAGTAGTACTTAACAACGTTCTTAAATACACACAGTTACAACAGAACTTTGCAGTAAACACTGTTGCTTTAATTAATGGCAGACCAAAACAACTTAGCTTAATTGAAATCCTCAAAGAGTTCATTGAGTTTAGAGTAGAGGTAATCACTCGCAAGGCTCAATTCGATTTAGATAAAGCTGAAGCTAGACTTCATATCGTTGAAGGTTTATTAATCGCTATCGGTGATATCGATAAAGTTATCAAGCTCATCAAAGCTTCTGCAAATACTGAAGATGCTAGAGAAGGCTTAATGACTAAGTTTAAGCTTAGTGAGAAACAAGCTAACGCTATTCTTGAAATGCAGTTAAGAAGATTAACTGGCTTAGAGCAAGACAAGCTAGAAAAAGAGATGAAAGATTTAGAGAAAAGAATCAAAGCTCTACAAAAATTACTTGCGAGCAGAACTCTTATTCTTGACGAAGTTAAAAAACAATCTCTTGAAGTTATTGAGAAATTTGGTGACGAGCGTAGAACCAAGATCATCGGCGGTAGCAGTGATTCATTATCAATGGAAGATCTTATTGCTGATGAGAAGATGGCTATATTTATAACTTCACAAGGATTTATAAAACGTATACCTCTTATCACTTTTGAAAGACAAAGACGCGCAACCAAGGGTAAAGGCGGCATCAAGACTCGTGAAGAGGATGATGTACAACACTTCTTCGTGACTTCAATGCACGACAATCTCCTCTTCTTTACGGACAAAGGAATTGTTTACAGTGCAAAAGTTTACGACGTACCAGAAGGTAGTAGACAAAGCAAAGGTCAATCTCTGGTAAACCTCATTAACATTTCAACTAACGACATGATCACTGCAGTGATTCCAGTTAGAAAATTTGATGAAGGCACTTTCCTAAGCATGCTTACTAAATTAGGTACTATCAAGAAAACTACTCTTGCAGATTTCAGCGCAGTACGTAAGTCGGGAATCATTGCAATTAATCTTGATAGCGGAGACAAACTCGAATGGGTAAGAATCTCTGATGGTACTAAGACTTTAATTCTTGGAACCAAAGACGGCATGGTTATCAGATACAGTGAAGATGACGTAAGAAGCATGGGCAGAACCGCTAAAGGCGTTAAAGCAATCAGCCTGAGAGATGGCGATGAGCTTGTAGGCTTTGATGTAGTTGATTCCAGCGAAGATGTAAACCTCTTAGTTATTACTAATGATGGTTTCGGTAAACGCGTTAAGATCAGTGAGTTTAGAGTACAGGGTAGAGGTGGACTAGGTCTCATTGGTACTAAGTTCAAAACTCCTAAGAGCAAACTTGCAACTATTAGATCAGTAAGCACCAATGATGAGTTCATCATTGCAACTGCTAATGGTGTAGTAGTTAGACAGAAAGCTGCAGACATTCCTTTCCAAAGCCGCATGGCAACTGGTGTTAAGATCCAAAAACTTGATGACAGCGATTCAGTAGTTTCAATTAACCCATTTATTAATCCTGATGATGATGAGAGTTTAACGGCTCTTACAGGTGAGGATGGTGAAGAGATCGAAACTGATGGCAGCGAGCAACTATCGCTAGTTAGTGGAAAAGCTGAAGAGCCTGAATATGGCGACGAGCCTATAGATGATCTTGATGCTTAGAAAGGTACCCGTTGTTGCTATTGATGCCATGGGTGGCGACTTCGCTCCCTATGAAACCGTGAAGGGCGGCATTATTGCTGCTTTAGAACTCGATGCCGAAATTATTCTTGTAGGCAATATTGATCTAATCCTTGAAGTAATCAAAAGTAAAATTCAACAAGAGTTAAAGTTCACATTTACAGTTTCAGAGTTAGTTGCAAGCGAGCAAATATTAGTAATAAAAAAAGGCTCCAAAACAGTCTCAATCACTATGATTCATGCACCTGATGAAGTGAGCATGGAAGAAAAAAATCCTGCTCGAGCAGTTAAACGTGCAGCCAATAGTAGTATCGTGGTATCAAATAAACTTGTTGCTAGTGGCAGAGCCGATGCAGTAATTGCAGCTGGCAACACTGGTGCAGCAACCGCGGCATCGTTGTTTGAACTTAAACGCATTGATGGTTTTGAAAGACCAGCTATTTGTACTGTCATCCCTACGACCACTGGCAAAATGTTGCTGATAGATGGCGGCTCTAATATAGAAACTACTCCTGAGCAAATGCTGCAATCAGCAATCATTGGCACACTCTTCTATAAATTAATTTTCAAAAAAGACAAAGCTAAAATTGGGCTATTAAATATTGGCGAAGAAGAAGGTAAAGGCACAGAACTATATAAAACAGCTTTCACTTTATTAAAGGCTGAGCCGAGAATAAATTTCGTCGGCAATGTTGAAGGCAAAACTATCATCGATGGTAGTCTCTGCGATGTCGCTATCTGTGATGGTTTCACAGGCAATATTCACCTTAAAGCGCTTGAAGGTGGTCTGAAGATGATGAGTAGTGCTATCCAAAACCACATTAAAGGTGGCGGACCATTGGCTTTGCTTGGCGGTTTACTTCTAAAAAGCGTAAACGTTTTCGGTAAACTCAAAGATCATTTCCATCCAAACTCTTTTGGTGGCGCACTTCTAGGTGGTCTAAACGGTATCTCAATTATTTCTCACGGCAGCTCTAATTACGAAGCTATAGTCAATGCTTGCAAACGCGCAATCTTGTTTACTGAAGAGGATTTGATTAATAAATTGAAGAATGAAATTGGCAAGAATAATTCTTTAGTTAGTTGAGCGAATATTCTGCGATACAAAAAATTTAGCAACGAGTTCAGTTATTTGATGAGGAGAATCTTCACTAATCTTTCTAGCTATTGCATTTAATTCTTGTCGTAAAGCTTGATCATTTATTCTCGGGAAATCATTTAGTGCAACAGCGACACACATTCTAGATTGATAATCTCTATTTTCAGAAAGCTTCTTTAAAAAGTTTATAGCATCAGTGTGTCGGCTCAGTTCTTTTGTATAAAGCTTGCTCACTAAAGATCTGGTTAAAAGATCAGGATCATTTTGTACCTCATTTAAAATTTTCACAGCTTCTGCCTTGTTACCCATCTTTATATATAACTCAGCTACTCTTGCTTTGACATAAGAAGAATAGCCCGACTTTAATTTAGCTAATATAGGTATTGCTTTATCTTTATTCTTTTCACCAGGCTGATTAATATAAATTTCTGCAGCCGCTAGTTGACTATATGGATCTTTTGCCTTTGCAAGCTCTTCCGGGTCTTCTTCTTTTTGATTAGTAACAATTTTGGGATCTTCAGTAATTTGTTCTTTTTTAGCAGTTAAAGATTGTTCTATTATTTCAGCAAATAATTTTAGAAGTTGACCCCGCTTTCCTGCAGGTAAAGAGTCTAACAGAGTACAAAGCTCTCGAATAGCTGGGTCGCTATTATTAGAATGATGACCACAAGTAACTGGTGTTAAATTAAGATGTAGTGCATGAAGGAAATAATTAGCATCTTCTATTCCTTGACCTGGTAAAGAAGCGTTCCTTTCTTCAGGCATACTTCTTTTTTGTGATGGCGGAGGGCTTACCTTGTGGCCATTAGTTCTTCTTATTACTGTAATTTCTGATGACGAAGACATGAGCACTCACCCTATTCCAGGATAATCTACATAATATGCCATCTTCACCCAAATGTCAATACTAATTCATAAGTGCTTTAGTATCCTATACTTTAATCTACAATTGGTCAGACACTGCCTGACTAATTCAAATTCATCGGTCAGTGACCGACTTTTGTATAATCTCTAAAATTAAATATCATTGTAGATATCGTCCTCAGTATTATTCCAAACCTTATTAAGAGAATTTTCACTTAAACTAGCTTTTTGAATATATGACTTAGTTCTCTGAACAATCTTTTGTAAATCTTCCTCCTTTGGCAATGATGTTTCATATGCCGAAGGAGAAATTTTCTTGTCAATCCCTGTCAATGAATACTTTACTTGAGTGGCTCCGCTATTATCAGCACATAAAATTATTCCAATTGGTTCATTATCGTCTTCTTTATTTAACTGATCAATTACATAATTCAGATGACGCCTTCGCAAGCTCGGCGTCGCGTCCTCGTGCCGGCTTCATCCATCGAAGCAAGCTTCGGGATTTGCCTTCACTCGGATTAGAAATTCATTTGTCCTGCGTAGAAATGATCATTATCAAGTGTGAAGCGTTTTTGTCTTGCAACGAAACTAAATCCTTGACCAAGTTCCAAAAGAAACTTTTGCAAATTATCAACTATGGCTTGTTCAACTTCCCCTTCAGTATATTCAGGTCTATCTGCCAAATCTAAGAACTCAAGAATATATGGATCTTTAATTGACTCATCAATAGTAGCTGGTACAAATTTTTCTCTTTCATGTATTATTAGAGATTTTTTCTCAGTGCTTAAAACTAATCTTTCGTAGAATAAAGAGCCAATTTGCCGCTTTAAATCTCGAATAGATAAGCCCTCTTCAATGGCGTAACGTTCATAGAATTTACGCTTGGTTTCGTCATCTATTCTAAGAAGTTCGCAATAATGTGACCAGGATAGTTCAAATTCGGCAGACACTGTCTGCCGAATTGAATACACAAGATAAAGTCGTCTAAATAGCTTAATATTTGTCTCAGAAAATCCTTTACCAAATTCTTGAGTCAACTCCTTCGATATCAAACTTAGTAGCTCTTTGCCATATTCAGCTCTAAATTTACCTTTCTGTTCATTTTCAACTATCTGACGACCAATTTCATAATAAAGACTGACCATTTCAGTATTAATAGTTTTCAAAACTTGTTTACGCGTTTTAAGAACTAATTCCTTTAAATTACCAATTAAAGCTTTACTCTCATCAATAAATGATTTTTCTAATTTCATCTCAATCTCCCTGCCTCAAGTATTGGTAAACCAGCTTCAGTAGGCACATATATAACCTCGCCTTGTTTTGAAGATTCTTTCAAACCATCTATCCATAAATATCTTAGGTAGGCTTCATTACCTTTAAGTGAATCACCAATAATTTTATTTGCCTTAGCAACTCCTTGAGCCCTCTCAACTTCTGCATCGGCTAATAATTTAGCAGAATCTTTTTTTGCTACGGCTTCAGCAACCGCAATTCTTCTACTGTACTCAGCTTGAGCAAGTTCTGCTTTACCAGCTAATTCCCGCTGCCAAACACTGTAAACAGGAAAGAACCAAAACAAAAATCCAAGAAAAAATATTCCTGCACAACCCAAAATAGACCATATTTTCCAACCATCATCGTTATACATTAGCGATCTCCTTTCATTAATCGCTAACTATAGATGATTAATCTAAAAAAATCTCTTACGTGCTTGCACGTAAATCCCAGGGATGGCAATCTAGGATTGGCTTTCAGAAATATTAAACTTGCATGAAGTAATCTACAAAGATGATATTCACATTGTTTGGTCTTGTTTTAATAAGCTATGGTGGTTTAATATTAAAACCCAAACAAAAGAAAAAATCAAAGGATAAAAAGAATGGATATATTTAGGCTAACTCTCAATGAAATTGCTATTCACAATCTAACTGTTTTAGCAATCGCTAGCGCATCTTTTCTAATTCCATTAATGCTGATGTTTTATATACTAGAAAGAGCAAGTAAGGATGATGAACTCCTAAAGCAAAAGCATTAATATTTAATACCTTTCTCACGCATTCTCTCAAAGGCTTCTTTAATCCTTGGAACATCAGTCGTCATGGCTATCCTAAAGAATCCTTCGCCATATTCACCAAAAGCATTACCCGGCGAAACCACTATACCGCAGTCATCAAGCAGCTTTTCACAGAACTCAGAAGCTGAAGTAACATTACGCGGAATTGGCGCCCAAACAAACATTGTAGATTTAGGCGGATTAATATCCCAACCTAAAGACTTCAAACCATCTACGATCGCATTTCTTCTACCTAAGTAAACATCATTATTACGTTTCTCAATATCACTCTGAGCAATTTGAGTTGCTCTAATTCCTGCTCTTTGAATAGCTTTGAAGACACCTGAGTCAACGTTGGTTTTCAATTTAGACAATGCTTGAATTGCATCTTGATTACCAAGTACCCATCCCAAGCGCCATCCAGTCATGTTGTAACTCTTAGAAAATGAATGGAATTCAATTGCGATATCTTCTGCACCTTTAGCATTGAATATAGAAGGTGAAGTGTAGTCTTCGAAATAAATTTCTGAGTAAGCCATATCATGGCAAAGAAGTATGTTGTATTTTTTACAGTAATCTACTGCTTCTTGAAAAAACTCAATCGGCGCAATCGCACTAGTTGGATTGTTTGGATAATTCAAGAACATCAATTTAGCTTTCTCAGCAATGTCTTTGGGTATAGCTGCAAAGTCAGGTAGAAAGCTGTTCTCAGCAGTTAAAGGCATTTTGTAAGGAATGCCATTTGCAAAAATTGTTCCAGTGTTATAGACCGGATATCCTGGATCAGGAATTAAAGTATAGTCACCTGGATTAATAAAAGCTAAGAACACATTATGGATAGATTCTTTGGAACCAATTGTTGAAAGACATTGAGTAACTGGATCAAATTCTTTTACACCAAATCTCTCAGCAGTCCATTTTACACAAGCCTTACGAAATTCAAGAGTGCCGGTATAAGGAGGATAGTCATGAATAGTAGGATCATCAATCGCGTTGTGCATTTCATCAATGATTGGTTGCAATGCAGGTTGGTCAGGATCACCGATCCCCATATTAATTACATCAACACCTTTAGCCTTAGCTTCCGCTTTCTTTTGATCCAATCTAGCAAAGAGATATGGAGGGATTTTGTTTAAGCGGTCAGATGATTTAATAGATGTTTTTTCGGTCATAGCAATTTCTTACTTTATCATATTTTGAAATCGTCATTGCGAGCCACGAAGTGGCGTGGCAATCCCCGTGCGCAGGGGGATTGCTTCGTCGTTACACTCCTCGCAATGACATGGATCCTCACGCCCACTTTGTGGGCTCAGGATGACAAAGCCATTAATAATAAATAAACCGCCTCACTAATCTCAAGCCCAGCGCCCATGCTATCTCCATTGTGACCTTTGAGTTTAAATTTAAGCCAAGCATAAATAAGCCAAGTGATAATCATCCAAGGCACTATTAGAAAATCACAATAAATCAATTTATCAAATGGAAGCTTAAAGACCATTATAAAAATCCAAGCAAAAGCTTTCACTGTAAGTAAATTAAGTAAAACAATCATCCAAGTTTTTGGGTTCTTTTTGAAAATTGCAAGTGAGCTTGCATCATTGATTACATCACTTTTCTTTACTTGGAAGTTAATGATCAAGACCATCATAAAGCGAGACATAATCGGCAATAGATAAAGCAAAAAAGCTATTAGTAAAATATTATTCTTGTAATCGAGTTCGGTAAGAAAAGCAAACTCTGCAAGCAAAATTAAAGTTCCTGCCATTGCACCAAAAGCCCCTACCCTACTGTCTTTCATGACGGTTAAAGTTTCTTCACGAGTTTTCTTGCTTGCAGCAATTCCATCAAAACTATCCATTAAGCCATCTAGATGCAAAGCTCCACTCAAAAAAACTTTGAGTAAAATAAAGCCCAAAGCAAACAAGAATGGTTTATCAAAAAAATAATTCTTAAAACAAATAATCCAAACTAAATTCAAAATTGCAAAAATAAATCCAACAAAAGAGAAATATTGGATAGAGTTAGCAAAAGCTTTTTCACTAAATTGCTCTTTAGAACAAACCGGCAATAAAGTCAGAAAAGCTATTGCAGCTCTAAGGCTACTCACCTCATTTCTAAACATTTAAACAGTCCACTCGCTTGCTTTATCTCTATGATCTTTAATTTGCACACCTGCCTCAATGAGCTGGTCACGTATCTGATCACTACGCGTAAAGTCTTTATTAGCACGGGCTTGTTCACGTTCTCTCAGCAGCTTCTCAACTATATTTGCAAGGACCTGAGAAGATTTTCCTGCTTCTTGTGAGTTTGTACCACTTACTTCAGAGCCTAAAGTTAAATCAAAACCTAAATGATAAAGAAGGCTAGCTATAGTATAAGCATCGGTTGTGCTCTTCTGTTCAAACATCATCGCAAGTGCCTGCGGAGTAGATAAATCATCGTCCATTGCTTGAGTAAATTTATTTACTAGATCTTTATTCAATCTAGTTTCATCAAAAGGTAAATGAGCAAAATATCTATTTGCTTTTAACAGCGGCTGTAATTCAACTAGCTCAGGCTTGATCATTGTTAATAACTTCTCAAAGCCAGTCTCGGCAGCAGTTATAGCAGCATCACTGAAGTTGATTTGTTTTTTATAATGAGTAGAGAAAGCAAAATATCTTATAGAGTTTGCTTTGTACTTTTGTAAAAGATCTTTGATAGTAAAAAAATTACCATCTGATTTAGACATCTTAGAACCATTAACCATCACCATGCCGTTATGCATCCAGTATTTAGCTAAAGGTTTATCAGTGAGACATTCTGATTGGGCACATTCATTTTCATGATGAGGAAAAATCAAATCATCGCCGCCAGCATGAATGTCCAAAGTATCCCCATAACCATAATGATTCAAAATACTTTTTATCATAGTGCTACATTCCAAATGCCAGCCCGGTCTGCCCAGCCCCCATGGTGAGTGGAACGAAGATTCAATATCATCTGGAAAAGCTTTCCATAAAGCAAAATCCAACTGATCTTCTTTCTTGGAATTCTCATCTATACGCGAGACCCCGTCTTTAAGTTGCTCTATGTTAAGCCCTTTGAGCTGACCGTAATGCTTATGCTTAGCCACTCTGAAATAAACATCACCATCAACCACATAAGCAGCATTTTTTTCTATTAGACCTTCAATAAACTTAAACATCTCTTGCAAATAGTCAGTAGCTCTAGGCTCACAATCAGGCCAGCTTATATTCAAGCTCACCATATCTTGCCAAAATTCATAAGTATATGCTCTGGAAAGCTGATCTGGACTAGTATTGAAGAGCTTAGCTCTAGCAACTATCTTGTCGTCGACATTGGTTATATTTCTAATCCAAGTGACTTTGTAGTTTTTGAATTTTAGATATCTATAAAGTAAATCCCATGCTAAACAACTGCGCGCATGTCCTACATGTGAGTCATCGTATACAGTTGGACCACAACTATAGATATTTACTTGCGGCGCATTTACCGGAATAAAATCTTCGAGCTTTCTGCTTAAGTTGTTAAATAGGCGCATTCTTGAATATTATAAACGAGTGCCGTCATTGCGAGCCGCGAAGCGGCGTGGCAATCCAGAACTACTAAAATAATTTAGCAATAACCTCATCTTGTAAGCCAAACATGGCTTTCTCATCTTTTTTAGAAAGCTCATGGTCATAACCAAGTAGGTGCAAAAGCCCATGCACAAACAAGAAGATCAATTCTTGCTTAAGACTCTGCCCAATTTCTTTAGCTTGCTCTTGAGCTTTCTGCACACAAATAACTATGTCACCAAGGCTTTGCTCAAAGCTATCTTCATCCTCATCATCAAAACCTTCTAAATTAATATCAAGTTGTGGAGTATTAAAAGAAAGCACATCGGTGACTATATCCTTATTTCTAAAAGTTTTATTCAGGTACTGAATTTCTTCTTCATCACAGAAACTTAAAACCACTTCTTGCTTACTAAATTCTTGTTTATCAGAGACTTCAAAAACTTTATCAGCGATTGCATTCCAAGCAATATCATTCTCAAAATCTATATTGAAATCTTCTTCTGTGCGGATTGATAGGGAGACGTTAGCCATCAACTAGAATGCAGCAAGCTCAAACCTAACCCCGTGAGCATCTAAAGGACTGGCATCTTCGTTAAAGAAAATTCTAGTAGTATTAATCTCTGGCTTTTCTTCAACCGCTTTAATAAACTCTGCCATATCTACTCCTAGATCATTAGATTTTTCAGGATCAGGATATTGTTGATAATACATTCTAGGAGACAAATTTAAATCATACTGGGCTTTTTTATTATCACCACTATTACGCTTAACCACGCCTATGGCAGTAATTAATTTAACAGAGACTTTTTCTTCGTTATAACGACTTTTTAATTTATTTGCAAGAGTTTTAAAATCATCTCCATTCTTGCAGTGATAGAATTCCCAGCCTTTACTTAAAGACTTAACTACAAAAAGCATACCTATATCAATTGATCTTGCATCAGGATTATTCTCAAAAGAAGGATCTTTTTTACTTATACCAAATATTTTTTCTAGATTTTGCACATGATTATCGCTAGGTAGTGTAGGTAATTTAAGTGCTAATCCATGCTCAAGCTCACCAGTTAAATGATCTTTTTCAATGAGACCATGTGACCTTAGAATATAAGGAGATCTAGAATCGAGTTCTACTCCAATATCATTATTTTGTTGTTTTACCAAAACTTGTAGAGCATTATAAAAAGATATCAGTTCCAATCGCTGCTCTAGACTTGTGAAAATTGGTGAAAAACCATACCTTGCTGCTACAGATCCTGGCGATGGTTCTGGAACAAAATCCCTGAAAGCACTTTTTAAAAAAGGATCCTTTTGACTATAATCAATATATTCACCCTGTCGTTGAAAGCCATGATCTTTATGATACCCGTTATACCAAAATTTAGAAGTATTAGGTAATATCGACAAGCCTAATATTTCTGTGCGAAGTTTTCCCTTACCTTTATATACTTGAATCTTTACAGCATCTACAAATTTCTCAGGTGGAATTGTAATTAATGGTTGAGCCGGTGATTGATGTATTAATTGCTCAGAAATTTTTCTCTCAGGATTCACAAAAGCTCTGCCCCTAAAATATGTTTTAATTCCACCTTTCTTAATAGGCTTGCCTTGAGTAGCTCCAACACATTTCCCATAGTCTTTATCTGTTCTCGGAGGAAGTCCTGTCGGACTTGCATATCTTAAACTTTCCCCATGATGAAGATAAGGTGAAAAAGCGCTATTGAGCTGTATTGTTACTTTTTTTGCATGGCTCATAGCTCTCATATTAACATAAGTGATATAAGTTTTATGGGTTGTTAAAAGCTAATGGCGTGGTTATGTCATAAATGAGATGAAAGATTTACTTGATAAGGAATGAATTGATATGAGCAACATACTAAAATACAAAGGATATTATGGGTCTGTAAACTTTAGTGCAGAAGACAAAATTTTCTACGGCAAATTAGAATTCATTAACAGTGCAGTTATGTTTGAAGGTACTGATATTAAATCACTTGAAAAAGATTTCAAAGATGCAGTTAATGACTATCTTGAAATGTGCCAAAAGAAAGGCTTAGAACCTCAACAACTATTTACTTGAAAATTATTTACCTTCAAAGGCTGCTTAATAAAGTAGTCATTTAGCGCTGCGCTAAGTGCTTAGGTAAATGGATTGCCACGCCTTCTTCGAAGGCTCGCAATTAAATATTAGAGAATAAGGAAGGGTCAACCTTTAGATTCAAAGCT
>CAZFCF010000027.1:0-13120 GCA_964517685.1 uncultured Gammaproteobacteria bacterium
TTGCTAGTGAAACTCATTGGAATTTAAGTTAGCTCTTGACAGAGTTAGTGACGGCATTTGAAAGGCTGCAAGTTATCTACTGGATCATCTCAATCGCAGTACCAGATATCTTGTCCGCTAGTTTATGAATCTGAGTAGCTGCCTGAAAATATCTTTGTGCATCAGTTAAATTATGAGCTTCTTGTTTAATCCAGCTGTTACTTTTCTCAAGAGCTTCTGAAACTATAATACTTTCTTTAACACCATAAGTCGGGAAACCACTTTGGTCAGTGGCTTTGAAATAAATTCCATCTTGAACATCTTTCAAACCATTTAAGTTATTAAAATCTACAACAACAAGTTTATAAAGAGAAACTACATTGTTACCATCTCTACCGTATACAACTCCATCTTCTCCAACTCTAATCTCATCGTAGTTTCCTAAATATCTTCCTGTCTTAGGATCAAGACCTAAATTGACATTCTCAATTTCACCTACTGCTTGCCCTGATGGATTCAACCTTTGAGCATTGTTAGTATATGGATTATTAAAAGGATCAACGAAGTTTGGATTCACTTGTTTGTAATCTGGAATATCAGTTCTTGGACCTCGGAGCTGCGTTGGAACTCCTGCAAGAGGAATGCCTTGAACTTTGTAACCTTCCATGGTAACCATGTTGCCAGCTCCATCTAAGTGAAAATCACCTAGACGAGTGTAGTAGATAGAATTTTCTTTATCGTCTTTAATTGCAAACATGCCTCTACCTTTGATCATGAGTTTAGTCCACTCACCAGTACGCATTTCTTGTTTGCCTTGAGTCCATTTAAAACCATTGTCGCGGATCTCTCCGCCATTCATAAAATCACCAAAGCGGTAAACCTTAGCTCTGTGACCGTTATGTGCTGCTCCAAAAATATTATTCGAAATAGCGTCCATTAGCTCAACTGAGCTTAATGTCGCATTCTGTGATAAATGTTGAATCCTATTCATTTAGTTCCCTCTTCCCGCTTTCTCGTTCATTTTTCTTCTAACGATCTCCCCATCGAAAACTTGTAAACTCGCCATTTTGACATTTTTGTCTTTGAGATTTCTAACCAATTCAGCTTGATTTAAATGCAATCTCTCCATAGCATCTTTAGAACCTACTACTTGCATAGAAACCGCATCACGTTTCATTCTTACGATGATGGTCTCAACGTCATTTAAACCAGGAATATCAATTCTTACCGCTCTATTCATCGCATCTTCAGTTACTCTTGGTGCTAAATCTTCCCAATTTGCAAGTTGTCTCTTTCTCTCATTACCTTCGTTTTGGTTTTGAGATTCTTGCTGAGCTACATTACCTTCACGAACTGCATTGACAATAGTTTTTTGGTTTTCTTGGCTTACAGAAGCTTTAACGGTTTCATTAGTTTGATATTTACTTGAAACTTCTTCGGCATCTTTAATACCTTCCTCTGCTTCATGAACTTTTTTAATTTCTCTTATAGTGTCTTCATCTCTCAAAGACTTTAATTTCATTTCTGCTTCTGCACCTGAAGCTTGATTTATTAGTGCTGTAAAATTACTGTGTAAATGTTTTTTAGCAGTGTTATCAACAATTGGTTGCTCATCTAATCCTGCATCAGCAAAGGCTTTCATATCGTCTCTTTCATTACCAGCTAAAGTTTGTAATCTTGCAAACTCTTGAGCGAAACTTAAATTACCTTTTTGTAAAGCTTTTAATCCAGCGCCAGGATTAATTAGAGAATTGGCGTTCATTGCACCTTGTTGTGCTTGGCCTAAACTTTGATTTGCAATTGTTTGTTGGAATGCGCTACCCACATAAACTTTGTAACAAGGCTCTATTAAGAGTCGGTTAAAAAGCAAATGCCGTCATCGCGAGGAGCGTAGCGACGTGGCGATCCAGTCAAAGCTTGCTCAGGGGGATTGCTTCGTCACTACCGTTCCTCGCAATGACAGTTTAGCTATACTCTAGTTCTTCATCATGCTCAGAAGCTTCATATTCTGCATTATTAGCTTTCTGAACCATAGCCGTAGCAAACTTCAAAGAAGCGTTTTCGTTTGTTTGAATTTGCTCTACACGGTTCTCTTCCAAGTAAAATTCTTCTGATTGTTTAGCTTTTAGTTTTTCCAAAGCCTCTAGGCGTTTGTGAGCTTCCATCATCTCTTCTTTAGCCTTAATAAGATCATGCTCTCTTTGGATACGCTCTCTTTTGGCTTTCTCTAACTTCTCGTTAAGTACTCGTATTTGCCTAAGCCTGTCCTGGGCTAGGTTGTAGTTGTTACGAATCATTTCTTCATTAGCGAATCTAATGTCATCCGTGATTTTAGTAACTCTTTGAATGGCTTCTTTAAGGGCTTTCTGAGCTTCAGCGACTCTAAGGCGTGCTTGATCAAGAGCATCTCTCCTTAGCATTAATATTTTTTCTAGCCGAAATTTAAAAGGCATTTGCCCCTCTCTCCCTCTCTATGTTTGATATTGTAAGCATTTTTGTTATGAAATTGTTAAGGGCTACAATTTGGGGTCGCACCCCCGCCCATTAGCCTAAGTTGTAGATAAACTTCTAATTTAAGGATTATTTTGCTCCTAGGCTAATGGGCGGGGGTGCGACCCCAAATTGTGTAGCCCAAAATTTAAGGATTAATACATAATGGCTAATTTCATGTATTTGCTAAAATACGTACTCTATGACTACGACAACGGAAGAAAAAGATAAATTACAGCAAGAAGAGCAAACTCAAATTAAAGCTGACGAAGCAAAAAAACTTTTAAAAGAATTAGTTGATGCAGGAGTACATTTAGGACATCCAACAAAAGATTGGAATCCTAAAATGGAAGATTATATATTTGCATCTAAAGATGGCATTCACATCATCAACCTTAGTAAAACAGTTAACAACTTAATGCACGCTGCTGAATACCTTAAGAAGCAATCAAAAATGGGAAGAAATATTCTTTTCGTTGGTACTTCTAAACAGTGCGCAAGCTTAGTAAAACGCGAAGCAGAAAGAGCTGGAATATTTTTTATCAATCAAAGATGGTTAGGTGGCTTGATCACTAACTTCGACACTATCAGAGGTAGATTAAACAAATTAAGAGAATTAGAAAACGCTAAAGAAACTGGTGGCTTTGCTAACTACGGTAAAAAAGAAGTTGCAAGTATTAACAGAGAAATTAGCAGATTAAACAAATTTCTTGGTGGTCTCAAAAAGATGAGAGGCAAGCCAGAAACTGTAGTAGTATTCGATCAACTTAAAGATACTATTGCTATCACTGAATCCAAGAAAGTTGGAATCAATGTTATTGCAATCACGGATACTAACTGTGATCCAACTAATATTGATATCGTGATCCCTGGTAACGATGATTCAATGAGATCTGTAGAAGTTATGGTTAAATACCTTTCTGATGCAATAATCGCAGGCCAATCAGTTGGCGCTAAGAAAAAATAGATTTTCAACTAAATTTTAAATTATAAGGAGTTTAAATAATGAGTTTCACAGCAAAAGACGTAGCTAAACTTAGAGAAATGACTGGTGCAGGCATGATGAATTGCAAGCAAGCACTTGAAGAAACTAAGGGCAACATTGACGAGGCAGTAAATTACCTCAGACAAAAAGGTATCGCAACTGCTGCCAAGAAAGCTGGCAATATCGCAGCTGAAGGTATGATCGCAACTCTAGTTGCAGATGATAAAAAATCAGCAGTTATTGTTGAAATTAATTCACAAACTGACTTCGTTGCTAAAAACGAAGAGTTCAAACAATTCGTAAAAGATGTTTGCAAAACTGCTCTGGAGAGCAAAATTAGAAACATTGAAGATTTACGCAACGCTAAACTTAATGATAAAACTGTTGGTGAGAGAGCGATTGAGTTAACTGCAAAAATCGGTGAGAAGATTGATGTAAGAAGAGTTAATCTAATCGAGTCAAATGGCATGATTGCAAGCTATGTACACCCAGTTGGTTCTAAGATTGGTGTGCTGGTAGCATTATCAGCTGATGACCAAACTAAAGGTGCAGATATTGCAATGCACGTAGCAGCCGCTATTCCAGCTCCTGAGTACATTGTTAAAGAAGAGATCGCTGCTGAGACTATCGAGAAAGAAAAACAAATCGAATCTCAAAAAGACGATCTTAAAGGTAAGCCTGCTGAGATTATTGAGAAGATAGTTTTAGGTAGAGTTGATAAGCTTCTTGCAAGCAAAGTATTAACTGAGCAACCTTTCATCAAAGATCCAAACCAAAAAGTTTCTGCATACCTTGGAACTATCAAGATCGAAAGCTTTACGCGTTTCAACCTTGGTGAAGGTATTGAGAAAAAAGAATCTAACTTTGCAGAAGAAGTTGCTGCGATGATGGGTTAGAATATTTCTGTTAGTAGAGATTGACGCGATGCGCGCAATTAATCTCTACTAATAAGGCATAGAGATGCCGCTGTGGCGGAATTGGCAGACGCGCTTGACTCAAAATCAAGTTCCTTCACGGGAGTATCAGTTCGACCCTGATCAGCGGCACCATTTTTTAAGCAACAGTAGCTCTATTATCAGGTCCTGATAATCTAATAGCAGATTTCAAAGGAACTTGATTCCCTTCAAATTCTTCAAAAATTAGCCGCACCACCTCTTCCTCTTCTTGAGCGAAATTAGCATAAGATGTCATATCCTCTCTGCCTTGCACTAATCTCTTTACAATATATTCAAACGGTATGATTCCAAGATTTCCAGTTTGAGCTGTTGCAAGGTCTTGAACTAGATCAAAAAAGTTTTTCAGCAGAGTTTTTAAAGTAGATATTTCCGCAGGATTTTTAACTGGAAGATTATCCAAATTTCTCTCTACTTTATTTCTATGTAGTTCTATAATGTTTGATTTATTATCACCTAGCGAATGAAGCGAAGCTAAGGAAACAGCCATACTCTTCCTAAGTTTTCGAATAGAATCGTCATCCAGAAATTCTGTTATTTTTCTTGAACGTAATAATGAAGAAGTAGCATGAGCTATAAAGTCCAACATGCCAATTATCTTACCAAATAATTATGTAGAATACTCGGCATTTATTCTAATATAATCATGGCTCAAATCATTACCAAACATAGTCACTGAATGCTTCCCATCATGAATGGCTAAATCGATTTCTATAATTTTATTTTTCTTCATTAAGCCCACTAATTGAGATTTATTTACTTCATTTTGGATAAATTCTGTTGGCATACCTTTAGCAAAAACTTCATGACCGAGAATGGAAAGTCTAATTTCATTTGTATCTAGTTTTATCTCATGCTCAGCAGCAGCTTGACCAGCAGAAGCAATAATCCTACCCCAGTTTGGATCATTACCAAAAATCGCAGTCTTCACTAATGGTGAGTTGATAATCTTGCGTCCAATTTTTTCTAAATTGGGCTTAAGATCAAATGCCATCTTACTGATAGAACCAGAAAGTTTCAGTTGAATAATTTTAGTTAGACCTTCACCATCGGCAACGATCTTAAATGCTAAATCCTTACAAAGCTCTTCCAGACTAGCTTTAAATTCATCTTCGCTAATTTCTTTACCTTGAAGATTAGACATAAAAATAACCATGTCATTGGTACTCGTGTCACCATCAACCGAAATTAAATTAAAACTTTGCGCAACTGCTCTAGATAGAGCCTCTCTAAAAAATTCTTGCGTTGACTCTTCATCATTCAGACCTTGAATCTTTACATCAGAAATAATATAAGCAAGCATAGTTGCCATATTCGGCATGATCATACCAGAACCTTTAGTAAAACCAAGCATATTAGATTTGGAGTCTTGAGATATTTTCAGCACCAAGTCAGTAGTCAAAATCGCCTCAGCAAAATCAATCACTGATTGCATTTCAGCCTTAGGCTTGCCCAAATCTTTCACTGCATTAATAACTTTTTCAATTGGCAGTTGTACGCCGATTTTGCCAGTGCTAGCAGAGAGCACTTCATCTACATTAAGTTGAAATTTCTGCGCAACAGTTTCACGCATTTGCTTGTCGTTAGTTTCACCCTGCGCGCCAGTACAAGCATTAGCATTCCCTGCATTTGAAATTAAAGCTCTAACTTTCCCGCCAGCATTATGCAGCTGAGAATTTTTTTCTACACAAACAGCACGAGCAAGATTTTTTGTAAAAGTGCCAGCCCATAAACAAGGTTCGCTTGAATAAATCAAAGCTAGATCCTTAGCGCCTTCTGCCTGCTTGATACCAGCCGTAACTCCAAATAAATTAAAACCTTTAGGAATTTTTGGTACATAGCCTATAGCCTCAATTTGCTGATTATTAGCCGCCGCATAGAGAGCTGGTTCTAAGAGGCTGTAACTATAAGCCTTTACTCCATTAACTTTCAAAAGCTCAGCTTCTTGCTGAGTCGGATGAACACCAGGTTTTAGACAAGCAACTATAATTCCATTCCCCGCATGCTTATCAACATACAATTCACCAATAGGATTGAAACCTATATTGGGACTAGACCCTGAAAGATTTATATGATCTTTGATTTTGTGCTCGCCACTTAATTCGACTCCGTCAAGAGGAAATATTTCACAGCGAATTTTTATCTTAGTTTGTTCCATAAGGGCTTACACTGAGTCTCCCGTTCGAGGTTTTTAATTAAATTTATTTCTACCTCTTATTAAACTATAACTTGATAAAATCCACTCTTGGGGGGACAATTAAATGAAAAATGACTATGGAGTTATTTATGAAAAAGCTCAATCTTTTAGAGCGGATGTTTTTAAGAATCTAGCTTATTTTTTTGCATCATTAGCTGGTTTTTTGCTTGTAAGAATATTTATCTATAAAGAAAATCTTTTAAACTATTCTGATTCTAAAGTTATAATAATCATGACAAGCTTAATTGTTTCTCTTCAGCTAATAGGGCATTCTATAGAAATCTTACAAAAATTAGATGAAAAGATTGCGGAAAAGAAATATCAAGCTCAAAAGAAGGAGTCAATATGAACGACGATTTTTCTCAATTACTAGCAATGTTAGGTTTTATGGCATTCTTTCTCTTCTGCTTCCTTTACCCAGTATATAAATCTGGAAAAAGAATAGAAGAACATGAAAGACGAGTGAACGCGGCTAAGCAGTAACAGGCATCTTAGCTTTAACTAAGCCAATGATTTCACTTGGAGTCTTAGCAACCGCTACACCAGCAGCTTCAAAAGCTTTAGTCTTAGATTCAGCAGTACCTTTATTACCAGAAATAATTGCACCAGCATGACCCATACGTTTTCCTGGAGGCGCAGTACGACCAGCAATATAACCTATAACTGGTTTTTTAACTTTTTGTTTGATGTACTCAGCAGCATCTTCTTCAGCAGTACCACCGATCTCACCAACAAGAATAATAATGTCAGTGTCTTTATCGTTTTCAAAAAGCTCTAATGATTTGATTTGATCGATACCAATAATTGGATCGCCACCAATACCTACAGCTGTAGAAATCCCAATACCAGCTTGTTTCAGACCAAGACCAATTTCATAAGTCAAAGTACCAGATCTGGAAATCAAACCAACTCTTCCTGGAGAGTAAATTGAACCAGGATGGATCCCGATTAAACACTCACCTGGAGTAATAATTCCAGGACAGTTAGGACCATTGACAAGTACACCTTTAGCCTCGGCAGCAGCATGTAATTTAACTGCATCTTGCGGAGGAAGACCTTCTGTAATCACAGAGATAAGAGGAATACCTGCATCAATTGCTTCAAGCGCTGCATCTAGCGCTAAGTATGGAGGAACAAAAATCACTGAGCAATTAGCTCCAGTTTTTTGCACTGCCTCTAGAACCGTGTCATAGACAGGGATTCCATTAACATCCGTTCCACCTTTACCTGGTGTAACACCAGCTACGATGTTCGTGCCGTATTTTTGCATCAAAGTTGCATGAGTCTTACCCATTGAGCCAGTGATACCTTGCACTATTACTTTTGTATTTTTATTAATTAGTACTGCCATAATTTTTTCCCTTGTCCACCGAAGCCTTGGCGTAGGTGGATTTTATCCTTTTAAACTGCTAACGCAACCGCCTTCTCTACTGCCTCATCTAATATATTTGTCATTGGTATTGAAGCTGCCTTCATGATCTCAGCTGCTTTCTCTTCATTATTACCAACTAGACGCACAACCATATTTGCTTGTGGTCTTATATTCTTGTAATGTGCCAAAGCATTTGCTACTTCCACACAGTCAGTAATACCACCAAGGATATTTACCAAAAGAACTTTTACATTCTCATCTGATGAAACCAGGTCCAGAGCGCGCGTTACGTGTTCTTTGTTTGCACCACCACCAACATCTAGGAAGTTAGAAGGCTTGCCACCTTTATGGAAAACTAAATCCATAGTTGCCATGGTTAAACCTGCACCATTACAAAGAATGCCGATATTGCCTTCAAGTTCAACAATATTTAAACCGCACATTTTGCCTTTGAATTCTCTTTCACCAAGATCAGTAAGATGTTCAGAAAGCATGCCATCGAATCTTGGTTGACGGTTAAGTGAATCTTCATTGATAGTAACTTTGCCATCAAGCGCTAAGAAATTATCATCGCCATCAATAATAAGTGGATTAATTTCTGCAAGATCACAATCAAACTTAGTATAAACAGCCCAAAGCTTATTAATCACATCTGCCATTTTCAAAAGTTCTTTACCTTTGAAACCTAGTTGGGCAGCCATTTTGCGACCAAGGTAAGAATGGTAATTTCCACCTGGTACTGGAACGATTTGAATATTAGTAGAAGATTCAATCTCTACTCCACCTTCAGAAGATCCCATAAGAATAGGACCACGATAAGCACGGTCAATAAGAATCGCGATATAAATTTCTTTTTTGATTACAACTTTTGGTTCCACCAAAATTGCTACTGGCAAATCGCCTTTTACTTTTAACTTAAAAATATCCTGAGCTTTTTGGTAAGCATCACTTGCATTATCTGCAAACTTGATACCACCTGCTTTACCACGACCACCAGTTAGTACTTGGGTCTTAAGCGTGCACGGGAAAGTTTCTATAGAAAATGCTTCTTCCGCGCATTTGATAACTTTGCCTTTTGGTATTGTAATTCCCGCTTCTTTAAATAATGCCTTTGCTTCGTATTCTCTTAGTCTCATAAAAACTATTATGCGTTATAAATACAAAAAGCAAACCCCGGTATTAGGAAAAAAATAGAAAATTCTACTTTCGTTTAAGCAGCTGTCTTGCAAAGTAATTCTGCACTGCTTCTACGATCATCTGGGCTTACCATCAAAAAATTATGAAGAGCAGGAAAGCTTGATTCAGTAATGATTTTTTTAGCAGCTTTTGTCAAGTGATTATTGACAGTGGTTGCAATCGCACATATTGGAGCAGCCAATTCTCTCTGTTTCCGCCTCTCAGGGATAGAAGCCTCTATAAGCTCATACAGATTACTTACCCATAAGGAAGAAAGTTCTCTTGGTGCCTTATATTTCGCATCTAAGTCATCTTTATTCCAAGATAATTGGACGGTTTTTTCCAAAAAATCCTTAAGCAGTGCTTCCCCTTTCGGTCCTGCTAATTCAGGAATATTTTCAAATATTTGTCCTATTGTTTGCCCGTCATACTTAGCCCTAATATTTGGATCAGCCTCAAATTTTTCTGAAATAGGCTCAATGACAAGACCCATTAAATTATCAACTAACCCTTTGATCCATCCTACTTTCTTAGCCTCTTGCGGGGAAGGGCCTGTTGCGAGCAAAGATATTAATCTACTTTCAGTTGGTGTTTTCATATCTTGAATATTAACATATCTCTAAAACCATTCAGCTCTTTAGCTAAATTTTTATTCAATGATTGAGATCTCAGACTAAATTATATATATAGAAAAAGGATTGTTCAAGTAAAGTCTTTTATTAGCCATAAAGTCCTTATAAATTAAGGCTAAAGCACATATAGATCTTCAAGAATGCTACTATATATATAGAAAATAAACTGTTATATATGATTAGTTGGCAACAATATGGACTTAAGAAAAATCCCTATGATACCTTACCTCTTATAGAGGGCGGGGACGTTGCAATTGAACATGCCTTTGTTGGTAGAGAGAAAGAAGTCAAATATTTAAATGATTTATGCAATTCAACATCAAGATTATGCCTTACTATTTGTGGCAATGTTGGAGTTGGTAAAACCAGCCTAGCTAATTTTATTAAACATACAGCCAAACATACTACTAGTAATAAAAAATTATTCTCATTTCGCAGAGAGATTGAAGCCTGTGAAGATCTACTTAACAAAAAGAACTTCTTGCTTGAAATAATTGGTTCAATTTTAAGAGAGATAAGATTAGTAGATCAAAACCTTTTAAAAAATGATCTGCTAAATAAGCTAAGTCAAATTGTGGATATAACCCAAAGCTTATCGATCTCAGGTGGAGTTTCCATTGCAGGCTTTGGCGGGAATCTCGATCGCAATAAAGATATACACCACCCTATAACCCTTTCGACATCGATACTTGAAGAATATTTTTGTTCTCTTTTAAAGTTTATAAGAAGCAATAAAATTAATAAACAAGAATATTCTGGGATAATTATCCATGTAAATAATTTTGATGTTGTTCTCAATGAAGAAAAAAATAAAACTAAGGTAATTAATTTTTTCAACGAAATTAGAGATCTCATGCAAATTGAAGATTGTTACTATTTCTTTCTTGGACCAAGAACTTTTTTTAAGGAAATAATTAGTACTCAGCAAAGAGTAAAAAGTATCTTCAACCAATCCTCTCTGATGATCAATGCACTTAACAAACAAGAGATCATCAAAGCCTTAGAAAAAAGAATGGAGCTTTTAAAGTCAGAAGATATCAATAGCTACATTAAACCTGTAGAGAACGAGGTCATCTACTATTTATATGATATTTATGAAGGCGATATTCGTTCAATCATGGCAAGCTTGCTCGACATACTCAATCAATATAGTGATAAATTAGCTAAAACTCTTAAATTGAACGAGGCTAAAATATTATTAGCAAAAAATCGTTGGGATAGACTGGATTCAACTGTCAATCTAACTCCAGAACAAAAAGAAGTTTTACAACTTTTTATTGAATCAAATGAACCTTTGTCAGTGAAACAAATATCAGATAGATTGAATAAAGCTCAGTCTAATGTCTCAGGTTACTATTTAAAAGCTCTCAAAGAAAATAACATCATCAAAGAGCAAGCAAAAGATCGCAATACTATCTACCTAGGTATCACTGATGAATACTTACCTTTAAAATGGTTACAAGAAGCTAAGCAGAATCTTGACCAAGAAATTAACAAAGAGCAAGGACAATTAAATCTTTTTTCATAGATGAAGAAATATAATGGAGAAAAAGTCAAAATTTTTTACTGAGATTACCAAGAACTGGCTTGCCAATGAAAATTCGGATAAAGCTGCCGCGATTACTTTTTATACACTCTTTTCCTTTCCGCCATTACTCTTCTTGAGCCTGAATCTTGCGACTCTGATTTTCAATAAAGATGTTGTCGAGGCTGTACTACTTGAATGGATGCAAAATTTTACTGGTCCAGAAGTAATTATCGCCATTAGAGAGATATTTAGTAGTTCAGCAAATTTTCAATTCGGTAATTCTTTAATTAGTTTCTTGATTCTTTTCTATGCATCAACAAAAATTTTTAGTGAACTGAGAGAAGCTTTGAATGAGATTTATAAAACACCAATAAAAGAATCCAAAGGTATGATCAAGGATTTCATTAACGAAAAAATTGTTTCAATGATTTTAGTTTCACTTACTTGTTTATTAATCTCACTGAGCTTGATAGTAAATTTCACTCTCAATAAACTTGGCATGAACTTTCAAGGTAATTTGCCCGATATTGCTTTTCTCCATATCATCAACAGCCTTATTTCCACAATAGTTTTAGGTGCAGTTTTCTTGGCACTATATAAATTCTTACCAAGGCGTAAAATCCAATGGTCATCAGCTCTTGCAGGTACCGTTATAGGAATAATACTTTTCGAAATCGGAAAATATTTACTAGCTTTATACCTCTCAGTAAGTAGCATTAAAAACTTCTATGGTCCAATGGGATCTTTAGTAATACTCATGTTCTGGGTTTATTACACAGTGCAAATTGTTTTGCTGGGAGCGGAGTGTGCGATTGGGTTTGAGGGTAGAAAGAAAATATAAATTAACTTACGAAAAGAATTCATAAGATTGAAAAAAAATATTTTCATGTATATTCTCAGCTGCCACTAGAGCGATGCCCTTTAGATTGAATTGAATAAAATATTTTCCATCATTACAAGGAAGCATTACAAAATTAGTATAATCAACATTTACTTTTGCTTTTATCATTTCCAAACACCGTGTTTTATCCAATTCAGTACTTAAACCTTTATGGATATCTGCCAAGCCAGGGTTTCCGGGATTATTCAGAGCCATTAAAGCAGCAGTTTAAGAAACTTCTTCGAAATTAGGAATTCTCAAAATACGTATCAAATCATCAAGACTTAATCCTAGAATTAATGAACATTGTTCCAATATTGTATCTTTAAATTTTATAGTTTCGTGTGTCGGTTTCATTAAAAGATCTCCATAAAGATTTTTCAGTATTTTCAATATTTCATCAGGATCATTTGATAATGGCTTCTTTGAAACAGGGTCTTTCTTTCTTACAATCCATATTTTCAAATCTTTATCATAAGCTAAATCCAAGGATAAGCCAGGAGCAAAAAGTTTCAAAATTTGCTGATCATAATCATATGTAATATTTAAATCTTCAATTTTAATAGTTGATAATGAATTACCTTGTGCAAGTTGATTTCTAAAGATAGATTCTAATTGTCCAAGCTCAGGATTTTTTTCAAGATTAGAATGTAATTTAAAAATTTCTAATGCTTGTGAAAAATAATTTTCGGGAATCATTCCTTTTGCGTTTTCGGCAATTGCTTCGATCTTATTTTCAGAAGATGCTGAGACATTAATCCCTAAAATCTCTTTCGAAGCATCATCCTTATTGATTTCCGCAATACCTAAATCATTGCCTGTAAGCTTAGTAAACGCAAATAATGCTCTATCTTCTAATTCCTTATCATGATTTGGTTCCAATATATCAAGTACGCTTTCTAAAGAAACATTGATGCCCATCTGAGGA
>CAZFCF010000028.1:0-13029 GCA_964517685.1 uncultured Gammaproteobacteria bacterium
TCTTTTATAATGGTGCGTCCGGAAGGATTTGAACCTTCGACCAATCGGTTAAAAGGCGTGATGTGCCCATCTAAAGCCCTGTTGGTGACTGCATTATAGATTTTTATAGCTTCGAAAAAACGTATATCCCAATATACCGCTCCTGTCATCAAAGGAGTTAAAAATGTCTTGTTTATCAACAGCGGAAATGGCTAAAGATTTAGGCTTAGCCAGAATTACAGTACAAAAATATTGCCAAAGTGGTTTTTTGCCAGCAAAGCAAGAGTGGATCAATGGTAGCCCTGTCTATCACATTGATTCTATAGAGTATTTAAAGTGGAAATATAAGCACTTTAGAGGCCTTAAGAAAGGTCAAATCAAGAAAAGTACCAGGAAGGATAAAGAAATGAGCTTAGAAGGCCTTAGATCGGCCTCTCGTGAATGGTTAGACTGGTGTGCCAAAGGCAAACTCAATGGCAGATCCATAGCACCTAGAACTATTGAGATTTATACTCTCTACTTTGAACAATTCCTAACCAAGCTAGGCAAATATCCACCTAAACCAATACTATCTGTAAATAATGTTAGAAATGTACTTGGTTCAATACCTGTCAAAAGCTACAGTACAAAGAGAAATATATTTGATGCTCTGATGAGCTTCTCTAAGTATTTGATCGAAGTAGAGCTATTAGATAAAGATTTTAGAGACAAGCTTAAAATACTAAGACCGAAGAGATTCTTACCAGCGAGAAAAACGTCTCTTAGCTCAAAACAATTAGAGCAACTGATTCAGGCAATAGATGATTTTAGATGCGGCTCAAGTTTTCAAGACAAACTGACTACTAAAACCATAATTATTACTCTTGCTAGTACTGGGCTAAGGTCTGCTGAGCTATGCAAGTTACAATTAAGGGATCTAGATCTACCTAATAAGAAAATTTTTGTACGACTTGGAAAAGGAAATAAGAATAGAGCTATAGGGATCAATGAAGAATGCTATCAAGCCTTAATGTGGTACATGAACTATAGACTTAATTTTGATACAGAAAATGAGAATGTTTTTCTAGGTAGAAACTTATTACCCTATGACAATAAATCCTTAGCTAAGAAGATTGGAAGACTAGCTAAAAAAGCTAATCTAGACATTAGTCCTCATGGGCTGCGTAGAACTTTTGCATCCATTAACTCTGCAAAGGGTAGACCCTTGAACCATTTACGAATAGCACTGGGACATAGCAACCTGTCTACAACCCAAAGCTATATTATGACCACTGAAGATGAGGTTATTGAGGCGATGTGGGAATGGTAAGTTGAATTTGCTATAATTTTATGTTATGAGCAATTGGGGAAATGTGGGAAGGTTACCATCTAAAGACTATATATGTGGATATTGTTCTACAGAGATTGCTTCAGAGACTGGATGGTCAGATGATGTTAGGCAAAGCCATATTTATTTTTGCCATAAATGTCAACAACCTACCTTCTTTAACACATTAAAACAAACTCCTGGTGCAACTTATGGTTCACCAGTTTTAAATATAGACGATAAGAACGTGTTGAGTTTATATAATGAAGCACGAAGATGTATAAGCTCTAATTCTTTTACAGCATCGGTACTATGTTGCAGGAAATTATTAATGCATATTGCTGTTCATAAAGGAGCTAAAGAAGGATTAAATTTCATTGAATACGTTGAATATTTATCTACAAACAATTTCATACCACCAGATGCTAAAGATTGGGTAGATATAATAAGACAGAAAGGTAATGAAGCTAATCACCAAATTAATTTAGCTAGTGAGTCAGATGCAAAAGATTTAATTGACTTCTCGGAATTATTATTAAAGCTTATATATGAATATCCAGCTAAAGTTCGAATGAAAGTTGTCTCTAAGTGACAAATCTTAATTAGTGAGAATTTAACAATGGTTTTTAAAACAAGCTTTTTCAAATATGTAACTGAGGATAGTGCTATCAAAATACTTGAAAGTTCACATATTAAATTTTCTAGTCCAGCAGAACTTAATGATCCATTTGATATGTCAATCGACTCTATATTTGCGTATGACCCCATTGAACAATTACATGAGATGGAGCAAGCTTTTGGTGCTTTCTTGTTTGGTAATTCTCATATTGAACTTGATGATAAACCAGAATATGGAATTAAAGAGAAGACTAAATTGATACAAGAAACTATTGCCTCTCTTTCTGAAAGTAAGAGAAACGAAATGTATTCTCATTTTCAGAATCACAGGAACACTTCTTATGATGTTAATAGATTACAAAACACTCATAAAGAAGTGTTAGAGGAAATACAGCTACAATTTGCTTCAGATGCTATCTTTTGTGCATCTCTTGATCCTAGCAATTTATTACTTTGGTCACATTACGCTAATCAACATAGTGGGGTAGTTTTAGAATTTAAGCCTAATATTGATAAGGATTCAATTTTTACCCTTTTGAGAAATGTTCAGTACAGCAATAAGCGTCCAGTTCTCTACGAATCACCTTCAGACTTCGTATATAAAGCATTGGGTGCTAGAAAAAATGATGTAATAAGAAAGTACCTTAATGAATGTACTTTTACTAAAAGTCCTGAGTGGGAATATGAGAAAGAAGTAAGAGTATCTATTGCTGCGTTTTTGCCTAAAAATTGCAAATATAAATTACTACGTTTTCACGAAGATGAGTTAGTGGGTTTATATTTTGGATGCAGAACTAATGTCGATGCTAAAGAAAAATTACTTAAGCTTGCAAATATGAAATATCCTCAAATAAAAAAGTTTACTATGGCGAAGCATTCTCTTGATTTTAGATTGAATATAATGCCCTGTTGATCTATATGAAGGTCTTTTCCGTAATTTAGCTTGCTTAATACTATTTCCCCATGATGTTTTCTCGTAAAAGTACTTTTTTAATTTTTTCAAACTTTTTTTATCTGTTTTAACAACAATATATTTAGGGTCACCAGGTTCACGAGAATTTAATTTCTTTTTGAATAAATTGCCTAACAAAACATTTTGAATTTCAATTCTTAGATCATAAACAACAGTAGCTATATTTAATAAAACTGAGTTATAGTTTTTGGCTAATCTTTCTATTTTTTTTAATTCATCAATGTTTGGCAAAGGTCTTTTGATAAAATTTATTTGATTCACATTTTCATACTTGATATCAATTGGAATAAATTTACATGCCTCTGAGTGTAAAGCGTTGAATGGTTTATAAATATCGTAAACAGTAGCATTTAAAGCAGTAATAAAAATTCTTATTTCAGGTTTAATGATCTCATACTGTTCAATAACTAACATCAGTTTATTTACGCAATTGCTTACCTTGAAGTTTAATTCAGCAAATTTGGTACAGTCTTCTTGGATATTGAACTCTACCCCCATTTTTGACAGTGAGCATTTTGACTGTAGAGCAGAATAAATTTTATGAGCATAGCTTGATGCTTTTAATTGAGCATTAGAAAGTTTCACCAGCTTTTCTTCTATCTGACTATGTAGTGTTCTTTCAAGATCATTTTTTATCGTTTCTTGCTGTAATTGAAAGTTAGCTCTATTTTGACTATTAACTTGCCAAATAATAACTAAGGTACTCATTAGCGTGACTACAATTTGGATTGCAGGTGAAAGCCATTCTTTAATAGGAATACTATTTAAGGCATCAATTAGATGCCCACTCAATTGTAAATAAGATTGATGAATGTTAATAAGAATACTTGTTAATGTGCCTAATAAACTCTGCATATTGATTTAATTACCAATAATGATACAACATGCAGAACAAGTATTTTTATTAAGCTATTTACACTACACAGTCCATTGGTATTCTTGATCAGAGCCAAGACCTATACTAAGCATAGAAAACCCATCCCTCTTTGCTTACCACTACATTTGTTTTATTTGCAAAGGGGTTGATTAGTTTGAATTAAGTTGCTTTTCGAACAGTTCATCACGTAAAGGTGTATTGCCTGGGAGTTCCATACAGGACAATCCTAGAATGTTACCAATGGCGTTATCAATGTTTTTGTCTTCATCTGGAATCATATATGCAGTAGGTTCCAATCTATCATGGATCGTTATCACATCGTGATGTCGAGCCTCCACTGATCGATAAAGACCATAAAATTCAACTTCCAATGATAGCCTCCTAATAGCTTTCTCTGAAATAACTCTATATAGAAGGGAAGCTTCGTCTTGTGTTAGTAGTAAAGTTATAAAACTTTTGCATCGTTCCTCTCCGTAAACATCCTCTGATATATGTTGAGTTACAATTGCATTGCCTATAGCTTCCTCTCTATAATCCTTATGATGTAAATCTAATGGCTCAAATTCGGTCTTATCAACAATCTTAATTCTGAAATCAAGAAGAGAAGAAATAAAGTCAGTACCTGCAACTCCCATACCTTTAGAATTATTAAGTACAGCTTTTCCTATTACTGAAAAATTGGGCTCAATGCAAAATTTTGCATGATCGAAAATTTTATGTACTACTTCAATATCTTTGATTTCAAAAAATAAAGTTTTGAAACCAAATTGTTCAAAAGATTTACCGTTAATAATACAAATTTCATTATCATACTTGTCTTTCTTCCTCTCTATTTTTAATTTTTTGTCTTCCGTTTTATCGTTCATTAATGGACTCCTTTTAAATAAAAAATCTCTCGTACTGAGAGATTTTATTTAGCTACTCAAAGAAGTAGCCGGGAGTTTATCAATCGTTCTTAGAGCGACTACCATAACCTTTAAGCTCGAAAGCTCTGGACATGATGTTAAGGTCTCCCGGCTAAAAACCGGGAGATGTCGTAATTTAACGGTCAGACATCTCTGAGACCGCTAAGAAAGAGGTGATAAAACCCCAGAGCTATTACTAGCTCCATAGGTAAGATTAAAGGTTTTGAACGTTAAAAGCAAGGCAATGAATACGAGTATTTACCGTTTTAGCTTTTGCAAGATTCTAATTGTCATAGTGATAAAATGAACGCTGAATATAGGTTTAAGGAGAAATTTTATGAAGAATACTGTCTTAAATCAGGCTAAAAGAATTTTCGAAATATAATAAGCTAAAAAACACTATGAGAACTGGGTTATGAATATACAAGAGAACGGTGATTTTGAAGCCAATAGAATTGCAGCTTACATAGAAGCCTTTTCTACGTTGAGTGAAGATAAAGCGAAATTTATTCTTGAGAAAGTAGAATTGAAATTGTCTAATTCTGCTAAAACATTTGATGATATTGAAAATAAAATTTTTAAAGTTCTTGCATTTCAAGGAATATATTTATTCGGACTGATTAATATTATAAAAAATGATCTCGGTAATATTACCTCAATGAGTCTAATGTACCCTCTATTTTTTTCTATTGTCTTTATTGGTACTTCTATTTATAACTCTTTAAGAGGCTTTATTTGCTGTAAATTTGGTGTAACTGGTAGCGAGTCAAATCAATTCATTTATGAAGGGTCGTGCCCTGAAGATTGCTTCAATATTTTGTTAGGATATTATTGTCTTAATGCAGATAAAGACCTTTCTGAAAACATTACTGCTTGTGAAGAGAAAAGTAAACTTTTACATAATTCTATAGATTTACTTTTGGGGAGCATTGTTTCATTATCAATAATAATATTAATAAAACTATTTTGTTCCACCCCTGGATAGTCTTTGTCTTGGTTGTGGCGGCGGTGGCGGCGGTGGCGGCGGTTTCTTTTTCTCGTCAGGCATACTTATATTCTAACAAGTCAATTTATAAGAACTCTTTTAAATTAATTTTGGAAAACTGCATATAAGGTAGTAACATTAACTTTGGTACTGCTATTTAGACCAATGACTATATGTATGCATGATATGTATTTAAATCCTGGAAAATACTATTACACTGGAGAGATAAGATGCTCAATCCCAGTAAACAAGGCATAGATTGGCCCCATTGAGCCATTTCAGTTCAAGATAACTTAAGATTATGTTGACTCGCACCTAGTAAATTACCGTAATCATTGAAAAATGTCTTGGTTGATTGGGGTTTTGTTAGTGAGCTTGAGTATGCCTAAGCTATCAATAATTAGTCTCGTGTGCATTAGGCGGTTTAAAAGCGTAAGCCCTGCCATGCAGGAGATTTGGATAGTTTGAGGGTAGCAGTTGAGAAATTTGGATTAGGTAGGACGCCCAGTAAATTTCCAAGCAAAGATTTACTTGTTGATATTTTATAGTCATTTTGAGATAGATGCAATGTAATATGTCCGTCTGATCTGGTACTAAATACTTTTCTTTCCTTATCACCATAGAGGACACCTTGAGTCTTAGTTCTATACCATTCAGTAGTGTTTTGTGTGTCGTAAATTATGTTCTTGTCAGAAATTATAGTTATGTCAGGCTTGCAGTATTTGAAGACTTCCTCACAGCAGCCATTATCACGTCCATGATGTGAAGCAACAAAGATATTTACATCCCTTAATTCACTCTGTACGTCTGGGTTCTCTAATAATTTAAGCCAACCTGCACGTAGAATGTCACCAGGAAAGACGATCTTGGTGCTACCAAAGCTCACAAATGTAACTAGACTTAAATTATTTGTATCTGTAAAATCTGGATATAAGTTATGGCAAGATGCAATTCTCAAGCCACCGTAATCAAAGAAACTTCCATCAAGTGTAGTCGTGTATGTTCTTATAACATGGAACATAGCTTCTATACCTGAGCTGTATGGAGCTTTTTTCATTCTCTTAAAAGCATCCTCAGTTATACTTGGGTTCTTGCGAATCCAAAAAGGAAGACCCATATGCTGCTTTAGATTTGCCAGACCACTTAAATGGTCATCATCTTTGTTGGAAATAATAAGTAAGTCTACTAGAGAGATTTGTTTACTTTGCAAGTATTTAGTTGGACAAAAGTCTGGACTACTCCCTACATCAATTAAAATGTTTTTCTGGTTTGGTGTAACAATATGGCTGAAAAACCCATGTTCAACATCAAGAATATTTATAGTCACTGAGCTGTTTTGCAATAATTAAATTATATCTTTAATTGATTTTGTTTGCTTGACTTAATTTAAGTAATAGAGACAAGAACTTCATGGGTGTATAGTCTGTAAAACTTTAAAAATCTATAGAACATAATCACAGAAATAATCCCCGAAATTATACTTAGAACACCATGATAAAAAATAACAACTCCTATTAATAGTGCTAAAGCCATGTTCCTTGCAAACCCATATAAATTTAGGAAATTGTCAGTTCTACTTTTATCGCTTTTGCTTGCTTTATAGTCTGCCCAAGCCCATTTAAAAAACTGTCTAGGTTTCGTTACATCAATATTGTCTTTCTTTGCCCTCTTCACTATTGTATCTTTAAAATTCGAGGGTAATGGTTCGCTATATTCACTGAAAAATATACAAATAAACCAATTAGGTTTTTTCAATCCGATTAATAAATCTGTTGGGTCACCTAATAGTTGATTTGCCAGTAACTTCTCAAAAATTAGCTTTGATATAGCTGCGTTAGCATGTCCAAGAATATATGAACAGCAAACAACCAGTAAAAATCCTATTGTAGATAAGTCTGTTGCATAGAGAAACTCTAACCCTTTGGAACCCCAGAATGCAAAGGACAGGATGAACATTAATATCAATCCAGAGGTCAAATACGAAAAAAAGTCGTATACATTAAATGGTAGTTTGTCCATAAGGTAATTTTATCAAGACAATAGAGTATCAGTCTAAAAAGTTATTCTTATCTTCAAAAAACTCTTCGCATCTTTTCTTCGTCATTCTATATGGGTAGCTATCAAAAACAATTAGTTTAAAACAGTATAAAAACTCTGAATAGCCGCTTTTATCATAGTTGGCAAATCGTCTAGGTATTCTCATATCAAGACAGTTGTATCTTATAAATTTCGCATAGCCAATATGAACTGGATCTTCAGCTTTAACTTTCATCATAGTCCAAAAAAAATGGTCATCTGGATGGAGTACAACATCTATTGCGTACAGCCCATCTTCATTGTTGGGTATTTTAACTCTTGAAGCACGCTTATATAGTAAGGTTGCTTCTTGATCTAATGCTACATTATTTGCAAAACAATTATTCTTGATAGCCCAAAAGAACCAATCTGGATCTTTAAATAGAATTTGAGGTAACGTTTTACGACGATACTTACCAAAATTAACCTTTGTCCATGTTTCCAAAATTATCTTCTCCTTTTATATGTCATTGTTTGTTTACCTCTATGCTTATAGTTCTTTCGCATTATTTTTGTCATTCTTCTGAAAATCGTAAGGCTGATAACCCTTTACTGATAAGCTTTTAAGCTGTTTTCTCACGATATTACGTTTATTTTCTACTCTAAAGAAAGAATCTCTTTATATTGATGTGTTGTAAAAAAACATCAATATACTATTAGATATGTAAAATTATCGTAAGATCGTAATAATTGGCTATAACCCAGTTATTAAGATGCTTTTAAACTCACGAAGTATCACTTTGCATTATTGATCCCCCCTTGCATTTGCTTGGTAAAGCTAAAGCCTTTAATTCCTCGTAGAGTTTTCCTTTCCAGTGAAGAATAATGACTATCTATTTTGTAACCTTCGATTTTATTAACCTGAGTTGCAAATTGCTTTGGATTAAGCTTAGGAAGCTCTATATCAGAGATTAAACGTTTGTTTCTAGCTATTTGATAAGCAGTGTAAAGAGATTCATTAGTAATTAAATCCCCCTGATTTGAGTCTTTTACTAAAGCAAATTCAAGGAATTGGTAAATAGGGTCATTATCCCTCTGATACTCTACTAATGCTTCTTTAGAAGAATCAGACTCGGTAAATATATAGCCTCGCTTAACTAGGTTTGAGTATGCTTGAATGGATTTTGCGACTATACCAGGTATCTCATTTCTTAATTTATCTAATAGCTCAGGATCTTGTTTCTCGATAGGTATAGTATTCTCAAATCTGAGCATCAAGATTCTTTCAAATGAGGCTCCTGATAAGTCATCAATACGAGGAAGTTTGTTCGCCAAAATTAGAAGCTTGCAAACCAAAATCTCACTTTGTTGATGAGCATTCTTTTTATTAATTTCGATCCTAGGATTAGAACCTACTATCATTTTTAATGAACTTTCGTCTAGAGGTTTATTGCCTATGACCTTTGGTTCATCATCAATGTTTACAAGTTTATCTGGTAAATTGGCACTACCAAATTCATCATTGAATTTATGAATTTTAGTATTAGAAACAAATTCATATCCAATAATTGCTGTTAATAAACTACCAATCAAGCTTTTGCCTGTATTAGGTTCACCAACACAGATTAAGCATTTCTTGAGAGCTGCTTTATGAGTTAAGCAGTAGCCAATATATTCATGTAAAAGATTAACCTTATCTAAATCCAGTTCACCATTTTTACTAAACCAATCACTTAAGCAAGCATCCCAAAATGGAGATTTCGCATCTGGCTCGTAATTACAATGTTCTATATGATTCTTCAAATAGAACTCTGGTTTATATTCAATCCTGTAATCGTTTTTACAGTCCAAAATATAGTCTTTAAGAGGTATGTGGTCTTGGCTTATATTACGCCAATTTATGTCCTCTTTATAGCTTGCTGTTTTAAGATCAATATAGACTTCTTGACATTTCCTCGGGTTGCTATGAATGTCATAGTCATTACGTACCATCTGCTTTATTGGAAGCTGTGGAACCTCTTTCCAAACCTTACCATCGAATTTCCTTAAGATCTCAGTACCTAAATGATAATGAGTTAAAAATAGGTGATCATTTCGCAAAGCTTCTGTAATTTCTCTAACTGATTTACCATCAGTAGAATGTTTTTCTTTCCAGTGTTTGTTAACACTATTAAAGACAGACTCGACTTCTCTATTCTCTAATGGGGGATCGAATATCGTTTTATTAATTGACTGTGCTAATGTCTTAAGTTCGTCACCTAAGATACCTTTCTGTGCATATGCACTCAAATTATTAAACAAGGTACTATTTCTTTCACCCTCTTGAATGAGCAGGGTATCAGTGCCTATAAGCTCCGTATTTGGCTTTTTACTCGTGGATTGAGAGCCATGGTCACTAATAAGCTTATTAACAACGGTATCTGTCAGCAGCCCCTCTAATATAATCGGATTAGATCCTTTTGAGCCATAAAAGAATCTAATGCTATCTTTACATTGACTATCAGCTTGTGGAAATTTATCTAATAGGGCTAAGAGTAGATCTTTAAAAAGAGAACCATCTTCTATAATAGTCTCTAATTCAAAAATAACCCTGAATCTGTCCTTCCCATTCTTGCCATGACTAGGTGTTGTGTAAATGATTGCAGCATGTTTTTTAATAAACTCATCGTTTAAAGCCTCTTCTAGAGCCCAATCCCCATCAAAATCCAAGGCTATATATCCCGCTTTAACAAAGTTTTCTTGTGTTCTTGAACCTTTAAAGACTGTACAAAAGGCAAAGCCTTGGTTTAGTTGCTCCCCTAATCCTTGTCGTGTTAAATTATCATAGACAAAATTACTATTAAATAATCCACGGGTAGTCTCGTCAGCCTTATTGATAAATTTGCTGTTAATTGAAACAGGTTTAGGTAGATATTGTTCATTATTTTTATTCTCGTTATATAAATTCATACACATTCCTTGAAGGCTCTAACGGGGCCTTCTTTTTTTTCTATTACCAAACATTCCTCATTGCATTTAAAACAGCTTGATGATCTTGCTTTATATAGTGCATAGTGGTTTGAATTGATGCATGTCCGAGAACCAATTGAATATCAGTAACTGGGATATTTCTCGCCGCATAATAACTAGCAAAGCCTCTTCTAAATTGGTGACAACCGCCCTCCAATCCTGCTTTATCTGTTAAGTTTTTAATCCTTTTTTCTACTCTGTCTCTAGTGAGAACTCCACCACCTGGAAGGAGAAAGACATTCTTATTGTCTGAGCTTGGTCTTTTGTTATTAATGTAGTCTTGCAAGTAAGGAAAAAGATCTTTAATAATTGATATTTGCCTTGATTTGCCGCCCTTTGACCAAATAATGGATATAGTCCGCTCTTCAAGATCTATATCTTCAATATTGAGCTTTACAACCTCACTCACCCGACAGCCGGTACCGAACATGAATCGAACAATGATTTCATCTAGATCTTTACTAGCTTGCTCTCTTCTATCATCGGCTTCAATAATTTCGAGTATCTTTTTGAAATCTGCTTCTCTAATTACTGGTGTATGCGGATCTCTTGTACGTCTGATCTTTATCTCTTTAAGACTATTTAAAACTGATTTATCAATTTCGCCATGATAAAGAAGGCTTTTTGCGTGGCTAATAGAAGCATCTCTAATATTCTCTCTAAGAGCACTTTGATGAATACCACATGATTCAATACCCTTATCAACAGCTTTAGGATAGTTACTGAGATTGCCTTTTAAGTGTGGCAAAACATGATTGACAATAGCGTTAAGATTGATACGCTGATTATTGATGCTATTAGGCTTGGTATAGCAAGTGGCTCCTCGTTCCATATCTGGCTGCCAAATGTCATTAACATGCCACCTATGTTGATTAGGTACTTTTTCTAATAACCTTGTTACCGCATTTTCTTCGACCATAATAGTCCTCCCCTGATATTTAAATAACGAGTTTTCTACTACCTAGAATCGCATCGGTTTTTTTAATACTGTTTTTATAATTCAGCAAGAAAAAATGATGCTATTCCAAAACTACAGATATAAGCCAAAACTCAAGGATTAGCTCTGTAACAGGTAATATAAGGACTTTTCAGACATGGGTTAAGTCGGTCTGGAAGTGTGGCTATTGCCTGTAATGAATAATATAACGAGAATAAAAAAGGACGTTTTTTGAAGAGTCTTTTTAAGTACCTCTTAGTTGTAAAATTTTATTCGTAGATCATAAAGGAGCTTTGCTTATCACCAAGTCGTTCTGAAACCTTTGTTTCTCTAAATTGATAAGAATTTGAGTCTAAGTCAAATTTGTCTCTGGAAATTATTGTTTTATCTGCATTCTCGATCACTCTCTTATTAATCTCCCTAACTCGATCTTCAGAGCTGAGTTCTTGATATATGCTTTCTCTTTTACCATGACTAATACATAGGCATATCTTGGGACTTAAAGGAAAATATACTTCAGCTTTGTTTGATGATAGGATACCGTGCCCATGCCCAGGTATAGGCTTGTAGTTTGGATTAAATATAGTTACAGGGTTGTCTGTTGTAACAAAGGGGAATTGAGTTTGATTTTGCAAAAAAGTCCATGTCCTTCCTTGAAGGAATAGATTAGCAGTCTCCAAAACAACATCTGATGTAAGGAACTGTAGAACCCCAGGTCTTTTAATTGATATATTCAAATCTTCTGCCTTTTCATAGGGGAGTATTTTTTCCACATAAGTTTTATTCTCTATTAGTGGGTGTAATGCAACAGGTATTTTACTGGGATCGTTGGAATTTCTTCTTAAATTATTTATATGTAAATCTATTCTTTGCTTATGTGAGACTTTCAACATCAATTCAATACGTTTTAGGCTTTTAGGTGTTCTAAGGTTCATAAGAGCAATGAATATGGCTAGGTTTGACTCCTCTTCTGCACTAATAGCCTGGCTTGACCAGATCTTTTGAAGAACTAAAGATGTATCCCTCTCATTTTTTGAGAGCGTTACTTCTAAGATATTTTTATTTTCATCTGGTAAATGGTCGAGTGAGTAAAAGTTCAGTTCAGCTGCTAGTTTTCTAACGTGCTTAGGTTTCAGCCATTTATTTTGCTCAATATCAAAGGCATTGCAAAAGTTCCTACTATCAAAAGCAAACTTCCTCAGTAAAAATTGAGGTACATAATGGTGATTTTGGTTTTCTATAGTCATAGTTAAGCTATTTAGCTATAATTCTAATCTGTATAGAGCGATATAAGCGATATATGAAATTTAGAAGCCTGAAATCTATAATGCCTTAAAAAGAAAAAGCCAGGACTTTCATCCTGACTTTATTTTAATGGTGCGTCCGGAAGGATTTGAACCTTCGACCAATCGGTTAAAAGCCGA
>CAZFCF010000029.1:0-12733 GCA_964517685.1 uncultured Gammaproteobacteria bacterium
AAATACAAAAAAACTTTTCTACTTTAAGAATTTACTCTCAAGTTAGAAAACAGATATTCATAATAATGCTTGGAGTGGAATAAGAAGTGGGTACAGTAGTCCATCGTCTCGTGCAAGACCGTCTCAAGCTCAAACGTCCGTTAAACCGGAGTTTGAATTTAAACTTGGATATTATCAAGGTGTGGATCGATGCCTTGAATATGAGAGTTCAATCGCAGATTACTCTCAATTAGAAAAAGTTGCAGAAGCTGCAGCTGGTGAGATGATGGCAGTAAATTATTTAAGTCTGACTAATTCTGAATTACCTTTAGCTGAACTTATACCTGATGAAAGGTCTGCCCAAAGGCTTGCTGGAATTATTGAAAAGAAATTTCCTAAAGGCTTAATTTTTACTAGTCCAATAAATTCTTCTGAATTAATTATGATTGATTTAGAGTCTTTGCGAAACGGCTCAGTAGTAACTAAGTTAAAAAAAGCTGCGACTCCTAATTTATTGCAGTTAGAAAGGGATAAAAAATCTGTAGGAGATTATAAATTTAGAGATTGGGAAGATCAACAAAAATATAAAGTCTATACTTTTGTTAACGAGCCAAAGAATTTGAAAGAATTACTTGCAAGTTTAATACATATAGATCCCCCTGATAAAGGTTGTATTCTAGTACTTCCTAGAGCTTTTACAAAGGTATATAGATTAACAGGTGATGATAAAGAAGCCTTAAAAAAAATAATGCAAGATCAAAAAATTAAATACATTCTCTCCCTAATGCCTTTTCAATTAAGTCATGGAGACTCTTCTGAGCCTGAAGGATATATAGATTATTCCAAATATATTTAAATGAATAGAATTCTTTACAAAAGAGATCTCAAAAAATTAATTCAAATGCACTGGAATCGAATCCTTAGCTTCACGTAGTTTAGATTTTTTATCTCTGATGATGCGATTGGCAATAGATTGAATTTCATCAATCATCCAGAGATAAGTATGTGAGCCTTCGGTGTAATCAGCTTCGCCATAATTATTTACACGATTGTCGGCAAGCAATTGCTTAGCTTGTTTGAAAGATTCAATTCTATCTTTAGAATAGACTGCAAAAGATCTGCCTTGATTTTGGTTTACAACAGAGAATGCAGGAATATCACTTGGACCATCAGCAACATAGATCATGTTTTGGAATGGTACGCGGCGATCTTCTTCTGACATGCGCTGATTAACGCTAATCTCGTCAGGATGCAGGTTCACGCCTTTGTTGATTTCAAAGAGCGCACGAGTTTTAGTAGTGTTGTCGATTTGATAGGCGATCTCAGAAATTTGTGCATCAGCTTCTTCGATTTGCAAAGTGCCGCTATTAGTTAGATATTTATTCTCAAGAAATTCACAACCCCAAATACCATTGATGTAAGGATTGATTTGTGAGCCGCGAATAATTTCTGTAAGACCTGTGCTCACTACGTAGTGCTCTAGTCGTAGATCAAATTTCCTATAGTCACTATTGCTGTTAATTAGATCCTGTGAGTGTTTGAAGAAATCAGGCAAACCAGGAAAGAAATCTAACTTAGTTCCAAGCTCGCGCAATTTAGCGTTGCTGAGATTTTTGAAAATGCCTTGCTTAGTGTAACTAAGTATATGACTGAGGTATGCAGTATCAGCGCTCATCTTGATGCCTTGCTGCGCATACAAGCCAGGTAGTTTACCAACTTCTTGCCAGAACTGCGCTTCATCAACACCATACTCTTCGAAGAGTGGCTTTTGCATATAGTAAGGAATGAGAGTCTTGTCGAAGTCCCAAACAATGGCAATGATGTTTTGGCTAAAATTTGTTTTCATGAGTATTTGCAAATGCTTATGATCTCATAAACGAAGACAATTTTATAGGGTTTTCGATAATCGAAATATTTTAATAAAAAATCGGATAAAATTGTGCGATTTTTGGTATAATATAAATAGTAAAAAAAATGGCTAGTGGAAGAAAAAAGCTAACAGCGAAGGAACCGCTAAGTTCTGAATTGGGTGAATTCCAAGAGTTCTTTATTTCTCCAGATGAACCAGTTTTTACTAGTGGTGTCGTTTGCAAATTGTTAGAGATACCTATCTGGATCTTGAAACAATTGGATAGAGAAGGCATTGTCTCTCCGCCACGTCAAAGTGAAGGACAATCCCGACTATACTCCAAACGAGAATTGAAAAAGCTAGATCGAGTTTGGCATCTCATGAACAAACGTAAAGTTAAAGTACACGGCATCAAAGTTATTTTGGAAATGGAAACTATCGGCTATATCGAATATAAATAGTCGATAGCTGAAAATCAAAAAAGGAGAATGTTGTATGTCATTAATACCATATAGAAGAAACACAAGTTTGGCTACAAGCCCTTTTGGTTTAGTAGAGGACCTCCAAAATGAGCTGAATAGGTTCTTTGATAGTTCTTTACTAAACTTATCTAGGAATAGTGGTCTAGAATCTGGAGCATGGTTGCCACATACTGATATTCATGATGCTGGTGATAAATTGATTGTAAAAACCGATTTACCTGGACTTGAAAAAGAAGATATTGACATTTCAGTACAAGGCAAAACTTTATTCATTAAAGGTGAGAAAAAACATGAAGAGAAAGTTCAAGACATGGGCTATCTCAAATCTGAAAGATTCTTTGGACAATTTGAGCGTGCTATTCCGTTAACTGAAGACATTGATTCTAATAAAATTGATGCTTCATACAAAAATGGTGTGCTCACAGTAACTATTCCTAAATCAGAGGAGGCGAAACCAAAACAAATTAAAGTGAATGTACAATAGAGCTACAAAAAAGCTAGACTATAAGACGTAGAAAAGGCAGAGGCAATCGGCTTCTGCCTTGTTTTTTGAAAGTTATTCAAACATAGTCTGTGGGCTTATTGTATTCAATCTCGGAATACTTCCCCCACTGACTTATGTATAAACTTTATTCATACCTACTAATTTCTGCCTTAAGCTTAGGCGTATTCAGCTCTGCTGAAGCGAGGTTGCACTCTTCATCAAGGAGTAGTGGTTTGAAGCTTGCTACTTTAACTCCTGTATTAGGAGATGGTCAGAATTTAAAATTAAGAGTCAGAGAGTATGCTGCTGAGCCTGGTTCTGCGGCAAAGCCAAGTTTGAAATTAGCAATTAATGCATTAAACCTCACGACCAAAGCTTCTTACCCTCAGAGTTTTAAAATCAAATCTTACTATTATGAATCTGATGGATCAGAACACTTCCTTAATCTCACGAATTTAACAGTTCTGAATAATCGTTATCGCGTGAAGACGCTTGAGATTCCAATAGAGACCCTGAATGAAAGTCAGGATCTATATTTCGATCTCTATGATAGTGGGAATAAAAAAATTGCTGTCTTTAAATATTACTTCGAGTTAGAGAGTAATACTGCTGAGATTGCTGCAAATGAATCTTTAATTTCAGCTAATTGTGACTACTATCAATTTGGTGATTGCCAATTAAAATATATTTTTGATAATGTAAAGTTTGAAACTAAGCCATCGACTAAGCTTGAAACATCGATATCTAAAGAGCTTAACGGTACTTATACAGTTGCACTTCCTATTAAAGATTTGCCTACTAATTTTAGTAACAAAAAAGCAATCTATACTATTGCGATGCCAGAACCTGTAGAGGGTAGTGATAGTCCTGTAGATGTGGTTGTAGATTGGCATACAAACATTAGGCAAAAAATTATTCTCAATCAAAATGTGAATTTTAGTTTTACTAATCCTGCTGCAGTTGGACAATTTACTCTAATGCTTTATCAAGATGATATCGGTAGACATTCTGTACTCTGGCCTAGTGATGTGAAATGGTCTGATGGCACGGCACCTGATTTGACCTTAGGCGCAAGCAAACTGGATATAGTAACTTGCTTCTATGATTTGGTTAATTACTATTGCCAATATGGTTTGAATTTTTCGTAGTAGTTTTTGCCTGCGCTTGTGTGTTGGTTTTGTTGCGTGTGGTTTGCTGTGTGGAATTTATGCACGCATTAACTACACGAAAGCTTGCGGAATAATAAAGACTGCTTAGTAGATCTATGTAATACAAGCTTCGATCCGATATAATAGCTTTTGCTTATTCAGCTTGAAGTGACTTGGTTGTACGATGACTTAGTATCTTCGAGGGGCATTACCTCAGCTGGATAGAGGACTCGGCTACGAACCGAGGCGTCGGGGGTTCGAATCCCTCATGCCCTGCCATAAAAAAATAAAAAGGAGGATTTATTCCTCCTTTTTATTTTTTAGTAGTGGATAAGTGAATGCGAACTTTCGGCGTTTAGTGTTCATGATAGCTGCTACGCTCCGAGGCACGAGGGTAGCGCGGACCGGGTGTTCTGAGCGGAGTTGGAGTCGACCGAGTCACGAAGCAGAATCGATTGATAATCGATTCTGTGGAGTAGGGTTCGAATTTCTATAATTATGGAATTTATTCGCTAATCAAAATTATCAGTAAATTCATCATCTTCAAAAATCTCCTTGAAAAATTCGTAAGATAGCTTAATTATTGTTTTAAAATCAACTAGCATTTGTGGATGAAAGTACACCATTGCGCTTGATTCAGACCACGAATGCTGATATGTAGGCGTAAAGAATTTTAGTTTATTGATCTCATTCTCTATCCCTCTTTGTACTTTTTTAAGTCAGATTCAAAAAACAAAGCAATATCTTTTTCCCTTTCCAGTTTTCGGTAAGCTTCATGATCTTTTGGATCAATGCTGTATGGAGCAATATATAAAGGGATTCTATGTAAAAGAGCGTCTCTAAAATCCTTATGCATTTCAAACCACTTTTGATAATTTTTTAAGTTATTTTTAAAGTCATCAGAAAACTTAAAGTCAATCTTTTTGTTGTCAAACAAATAAATCTTTTTTGGATTTGGCTTTTCTTGTTTTTTTGTCAATAGAAACTTTTCTTCTATAGTAATCCATGCAATGTTATCAATTGCTCCAGCAATATTTACTGAAGATGCTTGGATAAATATTGTTAAATTATTTAAAGTTTTTAAATCCGGTAAATTTTCACTGCCAACTGGAAATATTTCAAATACCTCTTCAACACATCTTTGAATTGTTTCAATCCTTCTTAAGAGACCTTGAAGAGTATACTCCTTAGCTCTTTCATTACTAAAGACTTTATGCTGGAGTATCGCTAAAAGCTGATGGAATTTACTTTTGTAACTTTCAATTTGCTGTATAAACTCCTCTTGTTTCATAAAATTCCTATCAAGCTTATGTTTTCAAATTAAATTTTAAAACTTTCTTGCTTGCTTCGCTTGTGTTCCATTTATTTTTTTGCGCTGATTGAATAAGTGCAGCGGTTCTAAGAATTCGCTCAAAATATAATTAATGCTAGTTACACCATTATCCACTTTGCCATGTTTAAGTGAGGCTCACCCCCTTAAGGAACAAATGGGATGTGAATTTGTTCTTGATAACTTGAGTTCATGATAGCTAGCTATCATGAACCATGAATGTGACTAATTTACTTAAGTAACAGGAAAAAAGCTAGGTAAAAAACTAAAAACAATTGTAAGAAAAATGCAAATCAAAGTTGCTTTTATTGAAAAACCTAATCTTATAAATTTCATAGATCTAATGTAAATTAATTTCATTTGTTCAAAAACTAATTCTTCAAAAAACTGATCATCTGAATATTGGTTAATTAAATTCTTATAAGAAGTAACATCTGTGTTAGCTTTTATTTCGTCTCGATTTTGAAATATGTCCCATAAACCAATTTGATATTGAGGTGCGCCATAATAAATACCTTTATAGTTTTGACTTTGAATAATATGGTTAGCAGGATTATCAATAAATCCTATTGCCATAATTGATGAGCAAATACTTAAAAACCAAGACAAGATGATAAGAATAGCGAGTAAGTATATAAGCCAAGCCATACTACAGTTTTTAAATCCTTCAAGGGTATGGGTCAAGACGTCAAGTTGTGACATTGGCAGTACTTGAACTACAAATAACGCTGCAACCTTAATATCGACTGCTCTGATTGTTTGCTGAATATCATCGATTGACGCAAATATAAAATCATAGTTTTTGCTGCTCATTAATTTACTACCTCGTTTTAATTAGTTATTCATTATAACTTATTGCCGATGCTTGAGCTAAAATTAGTTTGAGTTTGAATTCGATGAATAGTGTGTTTGAAGAATTAGTTGAAGAGGTTTTTGTAGATTTATGGCAGATAAACTCTCCAAAAAACTCTATAGAAATCAGACCTGCGGAGACAGTTAAGTCCGCAAGAGATAAATCTACTTTTTTCAGGCAAGAAGGTAGGGCGGTTAGTGAAATTGAAGCGGCAGTTCTAAATGTTGACATACGAAATTCAACTCAACTTAATTTAAGCACTGATCTTAAAACTTTAATACCAATATATGATTCATTTATATATTTGGCTCTTAAGTGTGCAGGTTATTACAATGCAAAAATTGAAAACATTGCTGGTGATAGAGTTATGATGCTATTTGACCAAAGTAATTGTATTGAAAATGCAATTAATGCTTCTATACTTATCAATTCTTTTTCTCCGCTAATAAATATACTAACCTCGGGACGGTTTCAGTGTGGCATCGGTATAGATTACGGTAAAATGTATGTTTCTCAAATTGGTTTAAGAGCACAAGGTGATGAAAGAAATTATCATCAATCACATGTATGGTTAGGTAAGCCTGCAAATGTATCTTCAAAGTTAGCAGATAAAGCTAATAAATCCACATCAGAACTAATAGTCAGAGTATCTAGAGATGGCGTAACTTACCCAGTATCGCTAACTCCTGAAGAATTTCTTGAGAAAATTCAACCCATATATTTGGGGTTAAACGCAGGCGTTTTAAAAGATGGCATTCTAAGAATTATTAAAGACAATCGTTACTACCATGCACCTCCTATTTTAATTACCAAAGAAGTTTATGATATGTTTCTTCACAAATGTCCAGAAGCTCCTAGTTTACAAAATAAATGGTGGACTGAAGATGTTGTAGAAATATCCGGTTCTAAGTTTGAAGTGTATCAAGCATCGATTGAATTTACTATGATTAGTGACGTAATAGAGTATTTAAAAAAGCAAGATTCTCTTCTGGCAAAATCGTAAACTATCTTCGCCTTAGTTTTTTAACTATTACTTTTGACTCTTTCTAGAGAGTAGGTTCTTTCACTATCTAATTCTTCATCTTTCTCACACTGACAACTCGGACTCAAAGTCCCATCACAACACTGTAATCGTGATCCACTGCACCCGCAGACACCACTATGATGTGAGCAGCAACCTTGATGCGAGGCAACTAATTCTTTATTAACAGTGCATTCACCATTAAGAGCCTCTTGCGCAGATGCACTGAGACTAAGTAGCAGCACTAATGCGAGCAAAAACTTTTCCAATAATTTCATTAGCTACAAGTTATCACCATCTAGCAATTTGAAATGTTTTATTTGTTGCTTACTTAAGTCTATTTACTGAGTGTTCTTTCTTTGAAGCCGAATCCTAATTACACATATGGCGCTTCTAGGTCAGAATGAGACATCGATCCATCATTGATCAAGAGCTGATATGCAGTGGCTTCTGCGACGTTTTGTAATGGACGTTCTTTACTATCTACGCCAAATTCTTTTACGCACAATACATGGCTAGGTTTAATTCCTGCTTGATATTTATAACCATTTGCAAATTGCCGTCTTAAATCCCATAGTTGTAATAAACCCTTTTCATTAGGACCTGCATTAAGATTGCCAGTCATTGTAAATCTTGAATCCATCATATCATCGTCAGCTTTTAATCTTCTGCCACTTCCGATCTCTGCACTGTTAACCATATCTTGTCCTTCCGCAAATTGATATTGTCTTAGTTTTTTTAATTGATCATTACCACCATTTGCATCACTAGCGCCACTTCTATATTTACCGAATAAAGCTTCGCGATTAGGATCTATTTTTGGTTTGAAACCTGGTGGTGTAAGACCTGTTGCAAGTACATTACTATAACGAGATAAATATATTTTTGATCCTAAGCCTATTCTCTTTTTCATGTCTTCACTGACTGCATCAATAGCACACATAAGTGCACCTTTATCCCTCTCTTTATGATGTTGAGTTTGAAGAGCATCGTTTGGATATGATTTAAGAGTTTCATCTAGATCACTAAAAAAACCTCCTCTTTCCCATCCCATAATTACTGGAACTGCAAATGCTTTGCCTGATTCTCTATTTAATTTTTGCTGTTGAGGAAAAACTACTTGGACTAAATCACGCATGATTTTAGCCATGCCTTTTACTGATAAATCAGTGTGATCTTCTTGAGAAACTATTTCTCGTCCTTTGGGACTTATTCTTGAAACAGTTGTTTTGAATTTGTCTTTTTCAATAGCTCCTGCTACGGCCAATACTGATGCACCATTCATCTAATTTATATTAGCATAATACGTATTAATATGACAATTATTCTAAACCAATTTCCATCAACACTGCATCTGATGGTAATTTGCCATTTGGATAATAAGGATTATGATGGACTTTATCAATCTCTTTAAAACCATAGCTTTCATAGAGCTTGAGAGCTTTGCTTAGTCCACGAAGGGAATCAAATCGCATAAATTTATAACCCATTTGTTTAGCATTAGCTAAAGCGGTTTCCAAGAGCGCGCGACCTAAACTTTTGCCTTGGTATTCTTCTAATACAAACATACGTTTCAGTAAACAAGTTTCTTGATCATAACGAATAATTCCTGCACACGCTACTGGAATATCATCATAGTAAATGACAAAAAACTCACCACCCAATTCTGGAGAATATTTTCCAGGCAGAGATTTAATTTCCTCTTCAAAAAAACTAAGTTCCGCTCTAATACCTTGAGTCTTAAAAATATAATCGTCATATTTTTTGAAAAGCTCTCCTAAAGCATTGATCGCTTCAGAATTTGCTTGTGAGCCTATGACTAAATTTTGCATCTTACTTACTAATTAATACAAAGTCCTTAAAAATGCTTTTTTGATTTCCTATTCATTGAGGTAGCGCGGGTTCGTTTGCCAATTCTTATGGTATACTTACTTTTGTATGGAGTCTGTTGTGATGCCGAATAATTCATCTATTTATCATATCGTTCATGTTGATCGTTTAGCTTCTATTGTTAATGATGGCTATTTATATTCGGATAAACTTATGCAACATAGAACTTGTGGCACAAATATCGGCATGCAGAAAATAAAAGCAAGAAGATTGAATAAACCTTTAAGCAGTGTATCCAATCTATTGGTTGGTGAATGTGTTCCTTTTTATTTTTGTCCTCGTTCTGTAATGCTTTATATGATTGATAAAGGCAATCATCCCGAACTTGCATATAAGGATGGACAAGAACCAATAATTCATTTAGAAGCTAATATGTTAGAAACAATTGATTGGGCTAAACAGAATAATAAAAAATGGTGCTTCACTACTACTAATGCAGGTTCTGAATATTTTGAAGATTACTCTAACCTCGAGAGTTTGGATAAAATTAAGTGGGAGATCATTAATAGTAATGATTGGAAGGAGCAAAGGGAATATAAACAAGCTGAATTTTTATTAGAAGAGAAGTTCTCATGGGAATTGATCTCAAGGATTGGTTTATATTCACAAAGAAGGTTAGAGGAAGTAAATTTGATTCTTCAAAAAACATCTTATAAACCTAAATTAGAAATTTTGACAAGTTGGTATTACTAGGAACTATTGAATGATTGAATATAAAATAGGAGATATTTTAAAAGAGAATGTAGAAGCAGTTATTAATACTGTTAATTGTGTTGGAATCATGGGACGTGGTCTAGCTCTACAATTCAAGAAAAAGTTTCCTGATAATTTCAAAGCTTATGAATTAGCTGTTAAGAATAATGAAATTCACTTAGGTAAAATGTTTGTATTCGACACTCATAAAAGCCACCCTAGATATATTATAAATTTCCCAACTAAAAATCATTGGCGTGGTAATAGCAAGCTTAGTGATATTGAAAAAGGTTTGGAGTCATTATTACAAGAAATAAAAACTAGAAATATTAGCTCTATAGCAATTCCTCCTTTAGGTTGTGGTTTAGGTGGTTTGGAATGGTCTAATGTAAAACCACTTATTGAAAAGACTTTTAAGGATTGTATAGATCTAAAAGTTATAGTATTTGAACCCCAAAAATCATATCAAGTATCTTCGAATGAAACTCTACAAACATCACCAACAATGACTCCTGGGAGAGCATCATTAATAAGTTTAATAGATAGGTATTTAAAAGGATTGTTAGACCCAATTGTTACTTTATTGGAAGTTCATAAATTAATGTATTTTATGCAAGAAGCCGGTGCAGAATTACGTTTAGAGTATAAAAAAGCTCTTTATGGACCTTATGCAGAAAACCTTAGACATGTTTTTAAAGTAATAGATGGACATATGATTTTAGGCTATGGCGACGGTGGGGATGAACCAAATAAAGAATTGTCTTTAGTAAGCGAGTTCGTTGAGAAAGCTAATAGTTTTCTTCAAGAGGACAAAGAAACTTTAAAACGTTTTGATAAAGTTGCAAGATTAGTTGATGGATTTGAAAGTCCATTTGGATTAGAACTTCTGGCTACTGTTCATTGGGTAGTTACGCGAGAAAATGCTGTAATTGACAAAGATATTATTTCTAAAGTCTATAATTGGAGCAAACGTAAACAACAATTTTCTGAAGGGCAAATCATGCTTGCATATGAAAGATTAAAGACTCAAGGGTGGATTGCTAATCAATTACATTGATGTACTGAAAACTATCTTTTAGCTTCTCATTTTAAACCAATCTCCATCAACACTGCATCTGATGGTAATTTGCCATCTGGATAGTAAGGATTAAGATGGACTTTGTTGATCTCTTTAAAACCATAACTTTCATAGAGTTTGAGAGCTTTGCTTAGTCCACGGAGTGAATCAAATCGCATAAACTTATAACCCATTTTTGTAGCAGTAGCTAGAGCGGTTTCCAAGAGAGTACGACCCAAACTTTTGCCTTGATATTCTTCTAATACAAACATACGTTTAAGCAAACAAGTTTCGTGATCATAACGAATAATTCCTGCACATGCTACCGGAATATCATCACAGTAAATGACAAAAAACTCACCACCCGATTCTGGAGAATATTTTCCAGGGAGGGATTTGATTTCCTCTTCAAAAAAACTAAGTTCCGCTCTAAGACCCTGAGTCTTGAAAATATAATCGTCATATTTTTTGAAAAGCTCTCCTAAAGCATTGATAGCTTCAGAATTTGCTTTTGAGCCTATGACTAAATTTTGCATGTTACTTACTAATTAATATAAAGTCTTTAAAAGTGTTTTTTTGATTTGTTAGGGAATTTTACTCAAACTCGCAACTTAACCGCACTTATGTTAATATATAATGACATGAGAACCGACGGTATTGGAAACACAGATGGAGTAAGGCCTACAGGGGGAAATGAGGCTACACGGCCTCAAGCCACAGAGCCCACAAACAGAGTTGAAGCTCCTGGAACTTTACATAATCGAAATGAACTTAATATTGCACGGGAAATTGTCGAAATGACTATTCCTGATTTGATTAGAAAAATTGACGATAGAAGAGCAAATCTTATACAAGAAGCATATCCTAATCTAAGCGAAAGAAGACAAGTGTTTCGAATGGGAGTAGAACGATTTCTATCACTGTTTCTCGATGGAAATGGAAGACCATTGATACCGCTTAAAGACTGGCAAAGACTTCAAGAAATTTTTGTAGAAAATGCAGAAAGAGGTGGCTATGAAACATACGCATCAAGAAGAGAGAAAAATTTGATGTTTGATTTAATAGAAAAACAAGAAGGATATAAAACTGATAGAAGTTTAGAAAATTATAGCGACTGTTACCAAGCTGTTACCGGTAGAACAATTCAAGAAAAAATTGAATCAATGGAAGGTACTGTGAGAGTTTTAGACGAGGGTTGTGGAAGAGGAAAAGCTGTTGCAGAAATAAAAAAACTATATCCCGATAAAGTTCACACAATAGGTTTAATACCAAGAAAGCTTGCAGGTACAGCAAAAGAAGTTGATGAAATTCATGAAGCTTTTGCTGAAGAATGGTTACCTGAGCAACCTGTAGATTTTATTCTTTCATTCTGTGGAGCTACTTATTATTCTCAAGATGATGCAAAATGGTCATTAATGCTTAAAAATGCTTATTCATTATCAGAGAAAGGTGAAGCTATGTTCGTTTTATATTTAGATAAAGACTTAAGACATTATCAAGAACGAGATTTATCAAAACATAAAAAAGAAATATTAGAACAAACGAAGCGATTTTTTAATAGTCGTGGGTTTGAGTTTGAATGTAAATCTTTTCCTGCTAACAGATTTAAAAGTATTGATCTGCCTAAAGGTGATGAGACAGATGTAGTGATTATTAGAAGAAAATCATGAAGAGGTTGCATCTAAAATTCATAAATTTCTTGGTTCCCCTTATTAGTGCTTTGTTTCTTTGTAGTGTGGGTATCAATAGCAGTAGCGCAAGCAGCGGTTTATTAGATCTAGAAAAAGAATTAGTAGGAACAGCTATAAATATCCAAACTACACAGATAGCGTTTGATAATTTGGTTTCTAAAATAAAACCGCAATTAGCAAAGAAAAACCTATTGACCAAAACTGAATACAAACAGCAAGAAGCTTTGGAGCTTTTCTGGACTATTGGTTATACCTT
>CAZFCF010000030.1:0-11688 GCA_964517685.1 uncultured Gammaproteobacteria bacterium
AATGTCATTAATACGAATTTTTTCATATATTTTCTCCTTTCTGAAACGACTTTACATTCCTATCATGCACTCTCAAGTCAGGTTGAGAGTCAACATCTTTCTACAAAGATTTTGTGTAAATGAATAGGATTTTATGTTATCTAACTTGGTCAGATAAAAAAAGCTCACATCCCGGTTAAGAGAAGTGAGCTTTTGACCACAAAGCTTATCTTGCTTATTTAATTGTTGAAAATACTTGGCGGCGGTGCAGGTGGTAAGGCTCCTGATCCAAGTGAATCTTGTTTAGAGACTGAATCCTGTGGTCTAGTATCCTGATTTTGAATACCTTGGTTCTGACTACCTTTATTTCCACAGCCAGAAGCACCACAACCACAACCTTTTTGACCCTGCCATGCTTGGCTTGCTGCTGGTCCATTTGAATTGTTACTAGCTAGTGCCGATCCACTGTTTGCTGATCCGTTATTACCAAATAATGATGGTAGTAATCCTAGGGCTTGAGAGATGCCTGCACCCAAAGCTCGAGCTGAGGTAAACATAGGGTTGAGCATGGGGTTGAGCATAGGATTAAGACCAAAGGGAAGGTTGTTATTAACACCTGGTGTTATGCCGTAGTAAGAAGGCGGCAATATATTATTAATTGGCATGAGTTTTTCCTTTTATATTTGTATTAGGGGCTGAATGACTCTAACATTTTGAGTTTATGAATTGATTAAGGACTTTTCCTTTTAGTAAACTCAAAGCATTAGCAATCACAATCAAGGTTGTACCAGTATCAGCCAAAATAGCTAACCATAAACTTGTGTGACCAAATAAAGCAAGTGTTAGAAAAACAGCTTTTACAATTAAAGCAAATCCAATATTTATTTGAATAATTCTAAGAGTGCGACGACCTAGATGAATAGCCTCTGCAACTTTGCTTAAATCATCTTTCATTAGAGTAATATCAGCTGTCTCTATTGCAGTATCTGTGCCTATTCCACCCATCGCAATGCCAAGGCTTGCAGTAGCCATAGCAGGGGCATCATTAACACCATCACCAATCATCCCTACAAAACCATACTGTTTCATTAACTGTTGAACCTTTTCAATTTTTTGTTCTGGCAATAAATCACCTAATGCTTCATCAATGCCAACTTGTTTTGAAATTGCATCTACCGTACGTTGATTATCACCACTCAGCATTATTACTTTTTGTATGCCTGCTTTATGAAGTAATCGAATAGCAACTTGCGCTTCTTTACGAATGCTATCAGCAATAACAATTATTCCTAAAACCTCTCCTTTACAATCTGCATGAGGCTTATGACCTACGACTACAAGAGATTGAGCATTAGCTTCAATTTCTGCAAGCTTTTTCTCTAATGCTTCTGAGCAAACTGCAAGTTCATGAGTAAAACGATGATTACCTAAAAAATAATGGTGTCCATTAATTTCAGCTTGAGCACCTTTTCCAATTTGTGCTTGATAATTTTCACTATGATCAAATTTTATATTCTGCTCTCTTACATAAGCCATAACAGCTTGAGCTAAAGGATGCTCAGAATGCATATCAATAGCAGCAGCAATACTAAGAATCTCATTAACAGGTTTAGAACTAAATGGGATTACTTCAACCACCTTTGGCTTACCTTCAGTGATAGTTCCAGTTTTATCTACGGCTAAAGCTTTTAATTTACCAATGGCTTCTAAATATGCACCACCTTTAATTAATACACTGCGCTTAGCCATTGCAGTTAAGCCTGAAACTATAGAAACTGGGGTTGAGATTACAAGCGCACATGGACAAGCAATTACCAATAAAACTAAAGCTCTATAAGTCCAGATAGACCAGTCCATGTCAAGCATTAAAGGTGGAACAAACCATACGAATAGTGCAATAACAAATACAGCAGGAGTATAATAACGTGCAAATTTATCAATGAATTGCTGAGTAGGGGCTTTTTGTGATTGAGCTTCTTCAACCAAATGAATAATACGAGATAAAGTAGTTTGGCTATAAATTTTTGTTACTTTAACTTCTAGCGAGCCTTCATTATTTATAGTTCCAGCAAATACAGTATCACCCACTTTTTTTTCTACTGGCATTGATTCACCAGTTATCGGAGCTTGATTTACAGTCGAGTTACCTTTGATGACTTCTCCATCTAAAGCTATTCTGCTTCCAGATTTTACGGCAATAATATCTCCAATTTTGATTAGTTCGACAGGCACTTCTTTAAGTTCATTACCATTTTTAAGCAAAGCTATATCAGGAGAGAGTTCTAATAAAGATTGAATTGCTCTCCGGGCACGAGTAACACTTAAAGATTCTAATAATTCTGATAAAGAAAAAAGAAATACAACAGTTGCTGCTTCTTGCCATTGATTTATACAAGCAGCGCCAATTACTGCAACGCTCATTAATACATTCATATCAAGCGATAAATGAGTTATTGCTTTAATAGCTTTTGGGAAAATGAACCAAGCTCCAGAAATAATTGCTATAGAAGCAATAGCTATTATTCCAGTTTGAGGTAAAAGATTTTGCCATTCAGAGATAACTAAAATTCCTGTGAAGATACCAGAAATAATTACTGGTAAGAAATGATTACCACCATGCTCATCATCACAACATGAATCATTAGTTTCTTGTTTAGGTTCAGTTTCACAACAGGAGTTATTTGTTTTCATAATTAATGCTCAAGAATAAGGACTAAAATGCCTAATTCTTGCCTCTTTGCCAATACTTATAAGCCACTGGAATAGCAAGCAAAGTTAACGCTGTAGCACTAAACAAACCACCAAGGATAACTATTGCTAGCGGATGCTCTATCTCTCTTCCTGCTCCTGGAAATAAGGCCAGTGGAAGCATTGCAAATGCCGCAGTTAGTGCAGTCATTAATATTGGTGCAAGCCTATCTAAAGCACCTTGTTTAATAACTTCATCAATTTCAAGATTAGGATTCTCTTCTCTAATATCAATAAACCTATTAACAAGCAAAATGGAATTTCTAGTAGAAAGTCCAAACAAAGTAATAAAGCCTATTACGCTGGCTATACTAACAACTTCACCGCTCAAAGCAATAGCCAAGATACCGCCAATCAAAGCTAATGGTAAATTAGCCATTATTATAGTTGCTATTCTGAACGACTTGAAAGCAAAAGCCAGGATGATAAAAATGGCTATTAGAACTAGAAACCCAAGCATCAACAAGGTTTGATTAGTCTCTTTTTGTTGTTTATAATCACCTTCTACTTCTAGCAAATAACCCTCTGGCAGAGTCACTTGTTTATCAATTAATCTAAGCCCTTTCTCTACTGATTTAGAAATATCAGATTTCTTAGCATTAGCCAAAATTACTATACGCCTTGAAACATTCTCACGGTTAATAATATTGGGACCGAATTTTTCTTTGACTTCGGCAACTTGTCCAAGAGGAATCTTGATACCTTTAGGAGTATCTATAAGGGTGTTCTTGATCACTTCAAGATTATTTCTATAGTCTTTTTCAAACCAGATATAAATATCAAAAGCTTTCTGCCCTTCTATAACTTTTTGTGAGCTTGCTATTCCATTAAATGCCACTTGAATGGTTTTAGATAGATCACCTACATTTAAGCCATATCTTGCAGCCACATTGCGTTTGATAGAGACATGAATTTGTGGAATATCTACTATCGGCTCTATCTGCACTTCAGTTAAACTAGAAATTTGCTTTAGAGTTTTAGCAATCTTGCCAGAATATTCTTGCAGAACTTTTAAATCATTACCATAGAGTTTGAAAACTATCGGAGCCCTCTGCCCTGTAGTAACTTGCTCTATAGCTTCAGATATAAAGGATCTAATTAAAGCTATCATTCCTGGTATCTTTTCAAAATCTTCTTTAATAGCTTCCATTAGCTTTTCTTTTCTACCTTTGGAAATCCCCTGTTTAAGAGTAATATCAAAATGACTAATATTAGAAGTGATAGGTTCATCATCAGCCTCTGATCTTCCTGCTCTATTACCAACCCTAGTAACTTCAGAATATTTAAGTAAAACCTTCTCCATCGTCAAAGCCACACTTTGAGTAGATTTCAGGCTACTACCAGGAGGATTAAATGCCATTATGATTAAGTTCTCTTCACCAAGTTCAGGTAGAAATGCTAGTCCTAGATTAAAGAAAGTGATTATTGAAATTAGGAATAGAGTAATAGATGTTATAAAAAGCTTTTTGGGTTTTACTAGAACATAGTTTAGAAGCTTGGTGTATTTTTCCTTTAACTTAGTGACTATTTTAGGCTCATGGTCACTTAAGTCGGTATCTTTAGAGAGTAAATAAAAGCACATTGCTGGGGTTAAGGTTAAGGCTGCAAACAAGGAAGCAAAAATAGCAATGATATAGGATAGTGCAAGCGGCTTAAATATCTGTCCTGCCAGTCCACTTAAGAAAAGCACAGGTGCAAAAACTATAGTTATGATAAAGGTCCCATAAACAACAGAACTACGAACCTCTATAGAAGCATCAAAGATCACATCTAAAATTGGTCTAGGATTGGCACTCAGCTTATTCTCTCTGAGCCTTTTATAAACATTCTCTACATCTATAATTGCATCATCAACTATCTCGCCGACTGCTATAGCCAATCCTCCTAAAGTCATAGCATTAACGGTTTGACCAAAAGCTCTTAAAACTATAATAGCTATTATGATAGATACTGGAATAGCAGTAAGACTAATAGCACTGGTCCGCCAATTACCTAAGAAGAGTATCAGTATAATAATGACTAAAATTGAGCCTTCAAAAATCGCTGAAATAATGTTCTTGATAGAAACATCTATAAAATCTGATTGATTGTAGGTAGGAATGATTTCTACATCTTTAGGTAGAGACTTCTTAATATCCGCAAGGGTAGAACTTATTTTTTCATTCACTTCTAAGGTATTGACTCCAGGCTGCCTGCTAACGGCTACTATTACTGCTTCTTTACCATCAACACTGCCATAGCTTCTCTTAAAAGCTGATCCTATCTGGACCTTAGCTATATCCTTCAAAAATACAGGTGCATCATTATTCACCGTTACTACTGAATCTTCAAGCTCAGTAATAGAATTAATTCTGCCTAATCCTCTAATTAAATACTCTCTATCATCTTGAATTAAATAGCCGCCACCAACTATTACGTTTGCATTTTCAGCAGCTTCAACTACTTGATTTAAACCTACTCCATATTTAGCAAGCTTATTAGGGCTAACTAAAATTTGATATTGTTTTAGATCACCACCATAAGTTAAAACTCGTGCCACTCCTGGTATCGAAAGTAATTTATTGCGAATCTCCCAATCTGCAAAAGAACGCAAATCCATTAGGGAAGTGCTTTTAGCTGTCAGAGCAAAATAGTAGACAGCTCCTATTGGTGAAGTAATCGGTGATAAGACTGGTGTTTTTACAGACTTGGGTAGTAAGCTTGCTACTGATTGAATCTTTTCATTAACCAGTTGTCTTGCAGTATAGATATCAGTTCCCCAATCAAAAATCACTGTAACAAAAGAAAGACCTTCAATAGAACTACTTCTTACAGTTTGCACTTTAGCTGTGCCATTTAAGGCACTCTCTATCGGAATGGTTACCAAGGCTTCTACTTCTTCAGGAGCAAGTCCAGGAGCTTCAGTCTGCACTACTACTTGAGGTGGAGCGAATTCTGGCAAGACATCCACAGGGGTTTTAGCAGTATAGAAAGAACCTACTACTAATAAAATGACTCCTAGAATAATGACTAAGAGCCTGCTATTTAAGGACCATTTGATCAAATTATTTATCATCTTGTTTCTTTCTTCTACCAAATAAATAACCAGCTAAAAGAGAAATTATTATTGAAGCTATTAGTAAAGGTACTGTATAAGTCTGTAAGAAATTAGTATCCTCTTTATGCACATGCTCTTCTTCACCTTCTCCATATTGAAGCTGGTAAGCTCCCTGCGTCACTAATTCTTCACCAGGATTAAGTCCGGAGAGAACTTCTACGGTATTAGAATCATGAGTTTGTACTTCAATTTCTCTTGGTACATATTTGTTATCTACTTTTAAATAGACTAGATGTTTGTGCTGACCTTCTACATCATCTTTATCCATTTCAACTAATGCTGTTCTAGGAATTATTACTGAATTTCTTTGAGTACCTGTATGTATGATCAATTGTAGAAACTGACCAGGTTTGAGTAATCCATCTGGATTATTAATAATGGCTTTCACTGCGAGTGTTCTACTGTCTTTATTTATTACTGAATCTACAAAGCTTAATTTAGCTGTAAAAGTTTTATCAGGCATACCATCAAGTGCAGCGGTAATTTGCTGACCCGATTTGATTTTAGACAAATCTTTTTCATAGATATCAGCACTAGCCCAAACTGTAGATAAATCTACCCCATGAAAGAGTAAATCATTAGGGTTGATGATTTGTCCTATAGTAATTTTCTTTTCTATTATGGTCCCAGCTTTTGGTGCTTTCAACGTAAAAGTTCCATCTTCTCTACCATAAGAGCCTTGGGTAAGAATCTTTATATTGCTTTGGCTTGCTCTGAGCTTCGCTTCCTGACCAACAAGTGCAGCTTTGGCTCCTTGTAATTCTTTTTCAGGAATGATTCCCTTTTCAAATAGTAATTTGCTGCGGTTAAAGTTATTCTTTGCTAGTTCAAGCTCTGCTTCTACTTGATCAATTTCCGCTTGCAATCTTGCAACATCAGTGCTTTGTATTAAGGCAAGTGCTTGACCATAGCCAACCTTATCACCGAGTACAGCATAGACAGCTATAACCTTACCTTGCACTGGTGAATTTACATCAAAATGATTTTCTGGTACTTCTTCAATCTCGCCTGTGGTGCGTACCGTATCATTTATGACTAATTCTTTGACTATATCTGTTTTAATATCTAATGCTTGAGTAGCAACATCGTTAACAGTCAAAGTTTCCTTTTTAATCTGAAAGCCAACATCATCACCATGAGCCAGGGCTGGCAAAATTAGACTCAAATAAATAACTAATAAACAAATCTTCCTCATAAAACCTCTTTCATTAAACTATCCAATTCTGCTCCTAATGCATACTCTAGGTCAGCTAAAGCAATTTGATAATTCAAAATACTTTGCAAATAGTTTTCTTTTATTTCTCTATTTTTTTGCTCTGCATTTAATATATCTGTCAGATTTAACTGCCCTTGCTTGTATCCAAATTGAATTGACTCTAAAATACTTTGTGATTGACTTAATGCATTTTGTTCAAACCTTCTCAGTTGCTTTTCTCTTGTTTGAAAATTAAAGAAAGCATTTTCAATCTCAGACTTAATAGATAGATCGAGTCTATCTTTCTCTCTATCTAAATATTCCAGTTCAGCCTTAGCTCTCTTTATTTCACCTTGCTTACGATTAAATATAGGTAACTCCGCTTGAGCAGCTAAATACGGTCCCCAATTATCATCACCAATACTTGGATGGACCACGCCAGCTTCAACCTGTAAATTAGGAACCTTCTCCCATTGTGATTGCTTTAGCTGGGCTCTTTTAATACCATAATCCTTCTCTAAAATAGCAACTTCAAGCCTTTTAGCCAAAGCTCCGTTTATATATTCAAGCATTTCATTTTTAGTTGAAAGTATTTCTAGTGGTTTAAGATCTTCCTGCTTAACATCTAAGATTATTTCTTGCTTAGGACTTAGTCCCAAAAGCTGTTTAAGGTTTATTTGGGCTTGAGATAGTTTAGCTTCGATTTCGTTGACGTAGTTTTCGCTTGCAAGGAGTTCTAAATAGGACCTATCTAAATCTAATTTAGCAGCATCACCAGCATCAAATCTATCCTTAGATATTTTGTATAAATCTTCATAGAATTTTCTTCTATCTTCAGCCAGCACTAATAAATCACCTAGAACTACTACGCTAGTGTAGTAAGGATGTACTTTAATGTGTGTTTCCCAAATTAGCTTATTGATTTCAAGTTCTGTTTTTGCAATTTCTTCTTTAGCCACTTCTTGTCTATAGAATCTTTTCTTGCCAATCTCAAGCGGCAAAGCCATCTGGATAGGGTGTAATGAACCACCTGTTACTAATTCATTTTGAGAAGAGATTATCGGATTAGGTCGGTATTTGGCAACAATTAAATTAGTTTGTGTTATTGGTAAGGTTGATAATTTAGCTTGAATCTCTTTATTGTTTTTAACTGCTAACTCTTTAGCAGTAATAAAGCTCAATGCTAATTCTGAGCCGTTAGGATTAGCCAGAGCAGCATTGCAAATCAAGAGCAGTATAAATGATAGTCTTACAAAAATTATTAGCAATTAAAACTTCCTTTTCGCATTCAAGCGAATCTCACTGTTACGTGGTTAGGAAGTTTATATAATTAAACGGATCGAATCAGTAAATATTCTGGGCTTATTGTCAGTATGAATCAATGGAGCAAATTGATCTTTAACTAAAGTAGCTATATTTATTTGTATAAAATTGTTTAGATTCTGAGTATTTTGTACTTGAAAATTTTTGAAGTGATTGAAATCTGAATTTATACCATCGCTAGATAAAGAAACATCCTGACAATCATGACAACCTTCTTGAGGACTAATCTGTGTGCCTACATTATTGTTAATTTCAAGTTCAATTTGATGACAGTCACTTGAATAAATACTTTCAATAGAAGTATGACCATCAGAGCATACGCAGAGAAAAGAGGCGTTCGCTGCATTAAACCAATTAATAGTGAAAACAAGCAAAACTAGAACTTGCAAAAGTTTTTTAAATTTGATTGTTTTGCTTTTAGTCACAATATCTGTATCAATTATAGATGTACTTAATTAAGGACGGGTAATTAGGTGGTTTGTTTCAAAGAGTATTTACCGGTAACGTGAGTAGTGAGTAATACCTTTAAAGTATCAGCGATATAATTTACCTAAACGAGACCAATAATATGAATACAAAAGCTGAAATAGTAGAGCCAAAAGCCAATTTTATTCCTAAATTCACAAGAGAAGACCATCGTTCTTTGGCAGAATTTTTGTTACTTTTGGCTGAAATAGAAAAGAAAATCAATAAAACCTATGGACAAAAATAAAAAATATTCTAGAGCCGAAATCATCAAAGGTTTTCAAACGGATTACAAGAAAGAATTTGGCGAAGATATTACAGAGGAAGAAACTATTGATTGTTTAGATAGATTAGCTAAGTTAATTAAGGCTGTTAATAAATTTAAATGGGAGGAAGAACAACGTAAAAAAGCAGAGGAAGAAGCTAAAGCCAAAGAAGAACGAGGTGAAGAAGAACCCCCATCAAGCCCACAAATCAATAAAACTATAAATGGTAGAGAGAATATTCCTATAGCTGAAAGATATGGTAAGTTACTAAAAAATAGAACCCCAGCAGAACCTCTGAAAGAAAAATTACTATCAAATATCAAGAACGGCTTGGTTACAAAACTAAACTTCAAGGGCGTTATTGGAACTGATGTTTCATTTATAGATGAAGCAGTTGTTAAAGTCGTAATAGAGGTTGGAGAAGAACAGTTTAATCACAGTGTGGTTGTAACTAATGCAAATAAGCAAATCAAAGAGATGATTAAAGTGATTACGGAAGAGAGAAGAGAATTAATGGCGACAAAATCGAGTGGTCGGGTGTCGATGTTTATAATTTTAGGCTAGTTTTAATGGTACTCCTGTATTTAAAACTTGTGTTTATAAGGGTTTTAGAAGGGAATTCCCTAAAGGATATAACATCGAGGCTAAATTAAGTAGATTAATTATGTGATTCGATGTATTACAATATACTTAAGTGCTTAAGTGTGTTGAATCCTTGAATGAAGAAAAATAAAGACGAATATAACTATAACTTAGAGATTGCAAATTTTGTATTTAAAGTTGGCAAAAAAGGCTTATTAGATACTTTTGAGCAATGGTTTTACCCAATTATTGAAGAAGCGGAAATTGAGGATCTTACCCTTAGTGAGACAAATAAACTATTTTTTCATGATATACATTTCAAGGATTATGAAGGTATCCCTATAATGTATGGAAGACTGGTAAGAGAAGCAACTATAAAGTCTCGCCAAAAGTTGAATGGAACTGAATTGATTGATGATAACAATGAAATGACAACTCATCCATCAAGTTTTTTTGTATTGATGCTAGATGCTCATAAACTTCTCTGGGTTAGAGAAATGAATAGGGCTCCTAAATTATCCGATTTTAATTCTATTATAAAAAGAATTTTTATTAAACATCGATCAAGATATATTAGAGAGGAATTGAAGAAACATAAGGAAGAATTATATATTGAATTTGGCAAAAAAAGGTTTAAAACCAACTCCAAAGAAAAAGAATTATTTGAGAAAAGAAAACGGGAATTTAGAGAGAGAATTTACTTTGAAACTCATGAGGAAATCAACGTCACACCTATTTCTGACCAAAGACAACTAGAGCAGAAAATAAAATCTCTTGAATCAATAAATCATCTAAAAATCAAACTTCTACCCACAAACAATGAAATTGCGAATGAAAACAAGAAGTTTTTATCAAAATACGAAATCTTAAACCAAAAAATAGGATCAATAAATTCTAATGTTGAATTTACTGGAGGTGACCAGACTTTAAATAAGGAAGTTGTTATTGATCTGTATAAGAATTCTAGTAAGGGGACAATGGAAGCGGAAATTAAAGGAGTAACAAAAGAAGGTGATGTCGTCAAATTTAAAAATAGCGATGACTCAACAACTTTCAAAAGGCGCATTGAAAATTACCTACGGAAAAATTCACAAAATACTATTGCACAGATTATTGATATGTTTCAGTCTGTTATTCAAGCGAAAATAATTATGCTGCCGAATAAAGAAGACCAATCAAAAGAGAAAGCTCAATCTTTGATAAAAGAATTCAATAAGAGGCTTGTAAGGAATTCGAAAAAAAATGGTTGATAATACTATTGAGGAAAATTGGAGTGATTTATTAAAAAGTTTATACATAAAGTTAAACTTTAAGAAGATAGATTTCATAGTAATAATAATATTTGCAGCGATTGGGATACCTACTTCCTGTTGCTTTAATGGAATGAATGCAGAGTTCATTTCACTGCTAGTTCAAGTTTATTCATCTTGCCTTGGATTTGGGATAGGTGGTTATGCTGTCTTTGCAACAATAAACAACCAAAAATATCTTAAAGAATTGATGGAACATCCCACAGAAGAAAATTCAAATCTTTCGTTATATAAATTACATCTATTGGTAATGCTCAAGTTGATAATAATTCTATCGATAACATTGATAGGATTATTGATAATTTTTTTCTCTATTAAAACAGAACTCCTTGCTCAACTTACCAAAATATTAGAACCGATAATGCAGGAAATAGACATTCAGCCAAATAGTGTTATACAAATTAGTAATTCAATTGGCGGATTAATTTTAGGTGCATTGATTGGAGCAACCATAATTGAGCTTAAGAATTTTATATTTAATATTTATAGTACATCTCTTACCTATGCAAACTTTGTAAGATTGACTTTTAAGGATAATTCTGATGTTTAGAACTCACCACCCCCTCATCGCATCCAAAACCTCATCCTCACTAGTCTGACAATAACTACGAGTAGTAGTGATATCAGCATGACCGCAGGCGATCTGTAAGTAAACAAGCTGCCTCCCCTTAGCTACATTTATGGTCACAAAAGCTCTTCTAAGAGCATGAGGAGTGAAGTGGA
>CAZFCF010000031.1:0-9620 GCA_964517685.1 uncultured Gammaproteobacteria bacterium
TGCTGGGGTATAGCGTCCTGGTAAGTCTCAAAGTCCAAGAAGGCTAGAGGGAATTCTAACTTAGTAAACTCTTTAGCAATAGCTTTTTGATTGATGTGTGTTTTATTCTGCACATAGCTCTCTATCTGCTGTATGTGCTTATTGCTGATTTGAGAGAGTACGGATTTGGTAAGCGGTACATCTTCAAGCTTGATATAGCCTTGATTGTATAGCTCCCAATCCTTACCCCTGGTGTTACTCAAGCTAAATACCGAGATCTCAGGTACATGAGACCAGCAGTAAGATTTAAAATCACACTCATAAGGTTTATCACAATGTGGACTAATCTCTATATCCGGTTCACTACCGGCTAATGCAGACTGCATCTTGGAGACTAGATTAGGTACATGCTTGGCTTTGATGAATAACTCTTGCGTAAAATCTTCTATCTTAAACAGCTCTTCCAGCTTGAGTTCTTTACCGTCATAAATATATTCGTTATTGATATTAATCAAACAAGCCTTAGTAACTTTATAGCCGAGGCTTTGGAGTATATATACCTGGAATGATAAATCTTCCAGGTATATGTCTTTAGCTCCAGTGGAGCTTTTGACCTCGTATATTTCTAAACCTTCTGGAGTCTTGACCAAAATATCCAGCATTGCAAAACAGCCATCATAATCAAATGTAGCTTCGTAGATAGTTATAGCAGGATTAGTATCTAATAGCTCCTTAGTGCGAGCAATCATGCCGGCGAAATTCTTAGGATCAAACTCTATCTCTACACCATTATGAAAAAGTTGCTGGGCTAGTTTCCCCACTGCCGAACCTTGAGTGAATATAGCTTGCCTAGCTTCTGTTGTTTGCGTTGCTAGTTCAGGCTTGTTTTTAAGTAGCCATAAAGCTTTGTGGCATTGGAGTCCTTTTAGGTATTGGGATTTGGAGATGGACATTATACTTTTCTTGGCTCTTCATTACTATCAAGTAAGTTCAATTGGGATGGGGCAATATCACTACTAGACAATAAATAGCTTATGGTCGATGTGATTGTTATTTTTTCAGTTGGAACTATAATGTATCTCCAAGGCTTGGTAATTCCAAACTTGCCAATACTTTCGCTTATTAATCTACAATATTTTTCGGCAGTAGCTTTTTTAGCCTGAACATCAAAGTCACCAATCTCCGAAGACGGTTTGACTTCAACCATCACGACTTCAGTTTCTAGGTCAACTACAAAATCAGGTTCATAATTATGGTTGGAATTTCCTTGTTCGTCCCTCCAATATAATCCTTCAAATTGTTTATGTGCTGGTCTTAACCAGTTTGTTACAGAAGGATCATTTTCAAGAAGGTAGGCAAACCTTACTTCATCGGATGAATCGAAACGGTACTGAAGATGACAAGCTTTAGTAAACCCAAAATATACTTTATCTTTTGAAAAGCGATTAAGTTGCGAAGCTAATGTTACTGGCTCATCGTCAGAAGTTATAGAGATTCTATGTTGTTCTAAAAATGGCTTAGGTTCCTTAATACCCGAATCCAAATAATCTTCAGAAATATAATTTTTGTGCAACAGAATTTGATTGTATATTTCTAATGCAATTTGGTTGGCATTATTTTCTATCATCATCTTCAAGACATCGTCACTCTTGGCGTAAGACTTGTAGTGAACAACTGCTTGCATTGCTAGTTTCACTAAGAGATTTTTTTGTTCTTCGTAATCAATTAAAGGATGATGCACTAATGCTGCAATCAGAGTACTTTCTGGATTTTGTGACAACCCACCTCCTAAGCTACTGACCTGGGTACGTTCTCTATCATGTGATGTTTGACGTATATTACCAAATAAATCTTTATCTTCATTACCTTGTAATCTCTCTTCTAATATTGAGACTGCTGTCGCGTATTTGGTTAAAAGTTTAATATCAAGATCAAAATCCTTTATCTCAAGAGCAGAATAGTGTGGGACTAACATCAAGCGCGGTATATCAATATTAATCTTGGTCGGTTTTAATGAATCCCAATCCTTGCGAGCGGTTTCAGTAAAGGGATTAAATAAACTTCCTTCTCTTGATATAATCTCTTCGTAACTTTGCCCTTGTGAATTTAATCTTGGTTTATTTTCAGAGGCTTTTTGCTTAGCAAAACTCTTAACTAACTGATTCTTCTTGTTTTCAATAGTCGCAAACCTTACATCTTCAGGAATATCTGCTGAAATTAGAAACTCAACCTCTTGCTTGGCTCTCTCCTCAATCTCTTCCATTAGTGCTTGGCTTGATCTAATTTTCTGTTCAAGGTCTATTATTAAAGTTGAATCAACTTCTACGACTCTGCGCGCTACTTTAATATCCTCGCCCGATATACTCTCAATATTACTTGGTTGAATAAGTGCCGAATGCCGAGCCTCCTCTACAATTTTTGCAAAGTTATCGTGAGCAACTATCATTACGCGATCAACGTTCTTTACTCCAGTCCTAACACCGTAAGGTAGTCTAAGTCCTCTTCCTATTGTTTGCTCTGTTAAGATCTCTGAGGCAGACGAACGGATAGGGGCAATAGTATAGATGTTAGCTACGTCCCAACCTTCTTTGAGCATGTTAACGTGTATAACAATCTCTACTACATTGTCAGGGTTTTCTAGAGAAAGGAGCTTACTTATGGTTTCTTCAGATTCATCACCACTGGTTTTGGAGTGAACCTCGATAACTTTACCGATATAAGCTCCTCCACGATATTGCTCACTATCAATTAATGTTCTTAATGCCGAGGCATGAGCGGTATCTTTGGCTACAACTAACATTACTGGTTTGACTTCAGGTTGTCCAAACTCTAATGAATATTCTTTCAATGCAGACTTTGCTCTCTCATGGAAATAAGCTGCTAATTGTAGCTTTCTTGCATCTGTCTCGATTGAATCTTGGTCCCACTGACTAAAGTCTACATCAGCTTCAGTCCCAATCCACGGATCTTTTACGTAACCATCTCGGATCGCGTCTCCAAGATTATAAGAGTAAAAAATATTTTTCTTCAATTCGGGCTTTTTATCCTTGCCCCTACCAATTGTTTTACCAGTATAGGGAGTAGCAGTTAACTCTAGTCCCATCAGTGCATCCAAACGATCTATCGAGTTCATAGCAACATCAGCATGGTAATGATGGGATTCATCCATAAAAACAACTAAGTCATCACGATTTTTCAAATAATCAAAATATGATTCTCCACCAGTTTCCCAAGCCTTAGTGATACCACGCTCTTTATCAAAATCACTTTGTGCGAACTGCTGAACGTTGAAGATACTTATTTGAAGTTTATTCCCAAAGAGATTTGTGTTGATTGATTGCAAAAAATTCTCTTTAGTTACGATACTTGTAGTAAACATGTTGATTTCTTCGATCCCACGAAACACATATTTGGGATTATTAGCTTTACTGAAATCATCAACTAGTTTTTGATAGATAGTATTGCCTGGTGCAATAATCATAAAGTTTTGTATGTTATAAACTAGAAAAAGATATGTGACAAATGCTCCCATCAGGCGAGTCTTACCGACACCTGTTGCAAGTGCAAAAGTATAAGAAGGGAATTGCCTTTCAAATTCATTAAACTTGCCATGCTCAGGTATTGCTTGACTATAGTCTTTAGTCTTGGCTTCTATTGCACTTATAGACTGCCTTCGGTCGGATGAGCCGATATTAGATAGAAGTGATTTACCTGCATCAGATTCCAGGTAATCAGCAAAGAGTTTTAAACTAACCACTTGAGGAGTTCGCAAACTCATCGCATTATTGATATACTGCAATGCTTGATCTTTATTCATATTATTATTCCTGCTCTTCGGTCAAATCCTCATCTTCAGTTTCTTTAAACAATTCTTCTCTGATCGGCAATAGATATTCTTTCTTACCGAATTGGCAGGCTTTGAGTATTGATTGAGGTATCTTTTTGATAGTAATTCTTAAGTCTACTTTCTCGCAACCAGGTTCATATTTCTTAGGACAAATCAGGAGTGTCTCATTTGGCTTGAGATAGCTTGCAATCTGCTTAACAACAGCAACTGACAACATTTGAGTTGTAACATAAATACTATTTTGTCCTTGCCCCTTACCGTGCTTCCAATACTCGGTTTGACTTGGTGCAAAAATATAATTAGTTAATTTGCACATTGCTTTAATCAGCTTTGTATCATGATAGAAATTATCAATTACAGGATTGCCGAATTCATCAAGAGTAATAAAACTTGGTGCAAGCTCATAGAATTTAAATCCTCCACCACCTTGCCAGTTTACAATCTTACTAATACCGGTCTGATCACTTCCGTCTATAACAGGCACTAATCGTTTATGGACATGAGTATAGGCTTGCTCCCCCATCTCTATCCCAATATATCTTCGGTTCATTTTATGGGCTGCTGCAACGGTTGATCCTGAGCCCAGAAATGAGTCTAAAACCAAGTCATTTTCGTTTGAAAAATGTCTTAGAATTATTTCAAGCAAGGCTTCAGGCTTCTTCCCGCCTCTAAAACCAACCCCGCCTTCAGCACGACAATTGCCAAAATTCCCAGATAGATCATAAAAATTTGCGATCGGTAGTTCTTTTTTTGAATTCCCTTTTTTAAGCTCCTCCAGCCTTGTTAGCGGAATTCCTGAATAAAATTTACCCTTTGTTGCAGTTTCTTTTTTTGGACCAGTAAAATATCTATAACCAAGTCCATCTTCACCAATACCATATACTTTATATAAGCAGGATAAACCATCAAGCTCCTTGCGAGGGGTGAGATACTTTGCAGAAAATTCTCCTGAGCTTGCTTTTTGTTTAATTAAAGAACCTGTAGCCCATGTTTCTTTTAGACCTTTTAAATTAGGTTTAACTTTTTTGATTTTATAGGAACCAGGTCTAAACAATTCAACCCTTTTCCCACCAAGCTCCAACATTTCACTAAATCCCGTTTCAATAATTTCCCATTCGAATTTCTCAACTTTATATTCTTCAAGATTTTTGTTTACTTTACATTTTGATGGATCTTTGGCATAGATGAAGCATTGCTCAATTAGTTTTTGATAATCATTATCCTCGGCCAAAGTTTTATTGGCATATCGTACTTGCATATAGAAAGTGGTTAAACAATTTTTCCTTCCAAAAATCTCATCAAATAATATTTTCAAATAGGCGACTTCGTCATCGTTAATCTGACAACAAATAAATCCATCTTCAGAAAGAAGTAGCTTAAGCAACTCTAACCTGGGTTTCATTAAAGAAAGCCATATGGAATGTTCTACGTTATCGTCATAATGTTCAAATGCATTACCAGTATTATACGGAGGATCAATATATACGCACTTCACTTTGCCTTCATACTCAGGTAACAAAGCTTTCAGGGCAAGGAGGTTATCTCCATGAATTATCATGTTTTCGGTTTTACTATCTCCGTATGACAGTTCTTTGTTTTCTTCAAGAATTCTAGGCTCAATATTAGCGATGTCATATTCGGGGTTATTCTTGCCTACCCATGTTAATTCTAGTTTTTGTTTTTTGTTAGTCATATTGTCAGTGTATCTTTTTGATTACCTTTTATTATTTCTTCTATTACAGATTTTTTCCAGACGATTCCCAGATGAGCAGATAGTTCATCAGTTACATCAATACGTCCAGAATATATACCAAAGAAATCTTCAATAGTTCCAATGATTGAGTCAGCTTTAATCTCTTGTAATCCATCCAATCCAAAACGTCTAACAATTACTGGTGCTCCAGACATGCCTTCTCTAGTTGCACAATCTATAACTATTCTTGGGAGTCCTTTGTAATCCAAATCCGGCTCGGATGCAATAGAACCTTTTTTCCATAATGGAAAATATAAACCGGAATCTAACCCTCTCGGATAACCTAAAACAAACACATCGTCGGCAACTGTGGCTTTAATTTGATCAAAAGGTAACTCATTTATTGGTTTAATCTCGATTGTAGGCTTGTGTTCAGACCAATTATTAGTAATTTTTAGAGCTACTACATCTATTCTTTTTCCATGTGCAGGGTGAATATACCAATCTGCTTTTTGATCATCATATAGTTCATAATCAAGGGTATGGAAACTGGGGATTTTATGTTCGTATGACCTAATGCATATTTTCAATTCGGTTGGAATGAAGCCGTTAATCAAATTATTAGTATCAGGATGTTTACCACTTACAACATGCCAATTGGTAATAAAATATAGCTCATCATTATATTTATAAAAAAATCCAGTAGCAATAGGTTGTACTGTAGAATTATCATCTCGTACAGAATTAAATTGAGAACAAATCAAAACTTTATGGGATCTAAAAGATAGTCTATTTGGTGTTATAACTTTCCTCTCTTTTACTTGCATTACACTAATCTCCATTTTATAAGGAAGAGTCTTTCCTGACTAATTCTTTGCTTGAGTTTAGCCTCTGTATTATTAATTAGTTCATCTTTTTGTTTGTCAATATCGTCCTGAGTTTGGTATAAATTCAACCTCATCTCGTTACGCTTCTTCTCTAGTTTTTTTATTTCTTTTTGAGCTTCTAATTTACTTTCAAGTTTGGAGATTTTTTTCGCTTCCCCTTTCTTGATTTTAATTTCCATGTCTAAATCTCTAAGTTGCGTTTCTAGCGAACTCTTAAGATCAGCAGCCCATTTATCAAGCCTATCCATCTCTTCATCAAAAAACTTACCATTTCTTTCTTGAGCTTCATTAAGGACCTGTCCTGAAAGTTTTTCTTTTTGTTGATTAAGCTGAGATTGAATATCACTTGAAGCTTGGGCTTGATTATTTATTAGATTAGCGGGTAATGTCATCAGCCACCTAATTTGCTCTAATTCAATTTCCTGTCCTTTGTCATCAATACCAACGCCAAGTATATAGTCTTCATCACCAAAAGTACTAATGGTCATTTTATACATCTCAATATAGCCGCTTGATCCTACGAGGCTATCAAGAATGCTAATTTTAATACCATTTCCGCTTAAGTCAAATACTAATTCAACTGGCTCTAATTTAAACTCTTTACAGCCCTCGATAATTTTCTGAGCTAATGGATGTCCTATTCTATAGACATTGGCATCTTCAATCTTCTTACCGATACGATATGGTCCAGGATGGATCTTTTCTTCTGGGAAAGGATTAGAACGTAGGGTGAAGTAATAGTTGTTATCGCCATCTTTCTTGAAATCTGCATTGTCGGCTAGATAGTGTTTAGTTATATCCCACAGCCAACGTTCGTATTTATTGAGATATAACTTACTCTCTTCCATACTGATTTTTAATTTATCATGGACTTCAGCATCAAAATTCTCTAATAATTTTTGCTTAGTTTTGCCCATCTCTTCGTCTATTCTAGGCTCAAATTCCTTTTGTAATTCATTAAATGCTTCTTGTATCTCTGCTTCAGTCCTGGATCTTTGATAAATCTCAGCAATGCGACGTTCAAAGTCAACTCCTGATTCGATAGCTCCAAGAATCTCATCACTAGCACCAAATACACCATCAAATAATTTAAACTTTTCACTTAGTAGTTCATAGACTCTTTGATCTGCTGCATTTTTCTTGTTTAAAAAATTCACTACTACTACATCAAACTTCTGTCCGTATCTATGACATCTGCCGATACGCTGCTCTATTCTCTGAGGATTCCATGGTAGATCATAATTAATAAGCATTGAGCAAAATTGCAAATTAATACCTTCAGCAGCAGCTTCAGTGGCTATCATAATCGCAGCTTCATCTCTAAAGTACTCTACAATAGCGGCTCTCATATCAGCAGTCTTAGAACCAGTAATGCGGTCGCTACCCTCGTGTTTTTTTAGCCATGCTTGATAAATCTGCTTAGATTTAATATCGTTATTACTACCATTAAATAAAACTATTTTATTTGCAAACGCAGGAGTAGCTTCTAATATCTCTAATATATAGCTTTGAGTTCTAGTAGACTCAGTGAAGATGATGGTCTTCTTCTGGGCTCCATTTCTCTCTGTTGCTTCAAAACCTTTCTTTAGGGCAGTTAATAACACTTCTCCTTTAGAGTTTTTCTTGATTGATTCGGCAAGCTTATGAAAACTTTCAAGAAGATGAATCTCGGCTTTAATATTATTGATATCCTGTTCTGAATATATTACAACCGCTTTTTTATCTTCCTCTGCTTCTTCGTCCCATTCATCTTTAAGCTCGTCAAAAGTTTCGTAGTTTTCAGAAAGCTCCTGATTGAGATCTTCTTGATGTAGCTGTACTGGATTTACTAATGACTGCTTTTCTATAATCGTTTTAAGTTTTTTGATAAGAACATAGAGAGTCCCAGAAATCGCATAGGTAGAGGATGCTAGAAGCTTTCTGAGAATTAGTGTCATTAATTTCCTCTGACTTTGAGGTAAAGCATAGAGTTGATCGCATTGTAAATAATTTGAAACTTTCTCATATAATTCTTGCTCTTGTGGATTAGGGGTGAACTCTTCTACCAAAGCCATTCTATTGGTGTACTTAATATACTCCAAGACCTGCTTCCTTAAAGTCCGTTTACAGATTGGCTTAAGACGCTCCTTTAATTCTTCAAAAACTCCATCACTATTTAATCTAATGAATTGACTTTTAAAGCTTTTGAAATCACCAAAGACATGCTCATCAACAATACTGACTAAGCCATATAGTTCTAGTAATGAATTTTGAAAAGGTGTAGCAGTAAGCAATACCTTAGGGTGACCCGCTGTAGCTTCTTTTATAGCGTTAGCAATTTTGTTCTGAGGTTTATAGACATTCCTAAGTCTATGGGCTTCATCTATAACTATAAGGTCCCACTTAGTATGCTGCACATAATGGGCTTGGTTTCGGCTGAACTCATAGGAGCAAATAACGATTGCGTTCTTCTGTTCAAAGGGATTTAAGTTGCCATTTTTTAGTTGAGTCTTAAGCGATTGAGACTCCAGGATAATAGAAGGCAGGAAGAACTTATCTTCTAGTTCTTGGTTCCATTGCTTGCGAAGATTAGACGGACAAATAATTAGGATTGCGCGTTTACGTTCAGCCCATTTTTGAGATATAAGTAGCCCTGCTTCAATGGTTTTCCCTAATCCCACTTCATCGGCAAGAAGAGCCCCTTTAGAAAGAGGTGACCTGAAAGCAAATAAGGCGGCTTCAACCTGATGAGGATTAAGGTCTACCTGTGCATCGACCAAAGCAGCGGCCAGCTTCTGAATACTATCTGAAGAGCACTGCTTAGTTAGCTCATGGGCGAAATATTTGGCATGATATTGTGTAATTCCCACGGCTCCTCAATTTTACAGGCTAAAGCCAAAATACTTTGGAATATAAACAATTATAAGTAAATACTTGATGTATGTGCTTAACGAAGCTAATCTATAACTGGAGCTAGAAATAGCTCTGGGGTTTTATCGCCTCTTCACATGCGGTCACAGAGATGTCTGACCGTAAAATAGCGACGTCTCCCGGTTTTATAACCGGGAGATTGTGATGTATGTCCAGAGCTTCCGGGCTTAAAGATTGCAGTAGTCGTTCATGTGACGATTGATAAACTCCCGGTTACTTTTTATAAAGTAACTAAAAAATCTCTCCACTCGGAGGGATTTTTGCTTATAAGGAGATATCAATGCAAATTTATAAACATCTAACT
>CAZFCF010000032.1:0-7538 GCA_964517685.1 uncultured Gammaproteobacteria bacterium
TGCTTGCTAGTGAAACTCATTGGAATTTAAGTTAGCTCTTGACAGAGTTAGTGACATTGATAGATTTCCAGTAGATTTTATGTTCAAACTTAGTCAGGAAGAGTGGAGTGAACCGGTCGCAAATTGCGACCACATAAGACCAATCTTAATATTCTCAGATTAATATCTAATTTATAATATCTCAATCATGACGATTACATTTGGTCTTGCAAAAATTTCTCCTCGTTTTAAATTAGGGAAGTCTCTAATTACTAAGCCTGATGAAAATAAATTACCCGAAGTCCATCCTCGAAAGGCTTTAAGAACTTTAGCTTCTACCCCTAATGTAGGTGGGAAGATTTCAACCGAAGCTATACAAAAAACGCCACAGCTTCAAGAAGCTGCTAAAGAAATTTTAGGTACCATAAGCCAAGCTGCAAGATTTTCACAACATCCAGAAGTACTTAATTTTATTAAAGAGGCAGAGAAAGAATTTCCAAAGATTCGAGAGTTTGTTAGAGACAATCAATTAAAACTCCCTTCAAGAGGTATTCCCAGCAATGATGACCTGATCAGAATTTATTTAAAAGATGGAGAAATTAAACTAGCCGAAACCAAAGATAAAAACTTAAAACTTTTAAATAAGGCTGATTATGTCGCTTTCATTGATCAAGGTGTAGATCCTGAACCAAAGACTGCTATTGACCTAATGAAAATTATTGAAGTAGATGGACAAAAAATCCAAGCTAATATCATGCCATTTAAGCATGGCTCGAAACGTATAGATCTCCGTATGCACAGTGAAGAGACATTAGCAACGACTCCAGTATTCCAAATTTTCTTAGATAAAAACAATTCTGTCTATGATATGTGGATGCATCCAGATAAATTCGTTCGAACTCCACAAGAGATCAATGATTATCCAGCATCAATAAATCCAGCCGAAAGAAAATTAAGCATAAATGTACCTCCTGGACACACAAACGTCCGTATTAGAAAATCTGCTTAACTTTATTTTCTACAGTCTCAATCAAAGCAAGTAAACTAGCAGGATCTAAGGCTGAAACTATTTGCGGTGTGAACTCAGCATATTTCTCTAATAAATTCTTCTTATAGTCTTCTTTCTGACGTTCATCCCAAGGTTGAGCATCCAGCAAGTCAACTTTATTAAAAACATAGATTTTTTGTTTCTCTTCTTTTAAAATCTCTTTGAGAATTTCCTCGACAACAGTAATTTTAAAATGCAAATTTGGGTCATTGATATCTATGACATGCAGAATTATATCTGCCTCAACAATCTCAGCAAGAGTAGTTTTAAAAGCATCAATCAAGCTTGGCGGCAGGTCTTGAATAAAACCGATAGTATCTGCCACCATTACCGTTTTATATAAATTAGGTAAATAAAGTTCACCAACTTTAGAATCAAGTGTGGCGAAGAGTTCATCAGCGATATAAACTTCTTGTTTTTTTGTAAGAGCTTTAATTAAAGTGCTTTTACCAGCGTTGGTGTAACCAGCTACTGCAACTGTTTTCTGTTTGCGAGATCTACGACTTTCACGTTGGCGACTTTGTATATCACCATATTTTTCAATTTTTTCTTCAATTAATTTGGTACGCGTTTTCAAGTGACGCTTCATGATCTCAGTATTCGTTTCACCAATACCGACTCCACCGATACCACCTGCTTGACGAGAGAGTTCCAGACCCATACCAAATATCCTTGGACCCATATGTTTAATACTTGCAAGCTCAATCTGTAACTTAGCTTCAGCACTTTTGGCATGCTTATCAAATATCTTCAAAATCAAATCAACACGATCCCAGACTTTAATTTTCTTAGGTGTCTCGAAACGTCCTTCTTCTTTAAGACGTGCTATCTCAAAATTAGTACAAAATTCTTCGAGATTAAATATCTGTCTAGGCTTAAGAATATTATTGACGATAATGACATCGACATTTTGGGCACCACCAAGTTCTTTGAGTAATTCTTCAACTTTCCCTTCACCAACAAATGTTCTATAATTCGGCTCCGAGCGACGTTGATAGGTTTTCAGGATACTGATTCCGCCATAGGTTTTCACTAGGCTTTCAAGTTCATCAAGCCTAAGCAAAGACTCTTCAGAACTTATTGCACGATCAACTATTACATCAATTAATATGGCTTTTTCCATTATTTAGCCGCAAGCAAACTTTTATTTACTTCAATGATACGCTTTGCGACCTGTTCTAATTTAGCTTCACTCAGTCCACATGGTGGTACTCGTAAAAATTGATCTGAAATTAAAGGTACATATAAATGGCTTGCCAAAAGCTTTTTATAGAACTCATGAGCAAAATTAGAATCACCAAATTTTTTATTATCAACTTTCATTGAAACAAAAAATCCGCTATCAGGTCTGATAATTCTAAACTCTTCAGTCAATCCATCTTTGATGGCATTAATAAAAGCTTCACGACGCTTATTGATTAACTTAGATGCAGTTTTTTGAAAATCATGAACAGTAGATAATTTAGCTTTATCTTGCAAAATATTTAAAGCTATTTCTTGACTCATTCTTGAAGCATTACTAAAAGTACCTCTGACACAGCCTCCTGCAATATCTTTCCAGTTATCAGTATTTTCCTTATTAGCGCTTAATAAAGTTGCAACACCAACTCTTGCACCGTACATTGCAAAGCTTTTGGAAACGGTTCCAGCAATAATCAAATTAAAATTCTTGTTATTTACTCTCTTGAAAAGATCTGGCAAGAAATCTAACCTTGAATAATCTTTACCCTCAGGACCAAAATCAACATAGGCAGTATCAAGAATAATTAGAATTTCATTTTCTGAATATTTAGCAAGCACGTTACCAATTTGTTTCCAAGCTTCTTTGCCAAAGTCCTTGCCAAGCGGGTTATCGTAGGGGGTATTAATTACTAAAGCAATTTTAGACTTCACATTAGTAGCTAAAAGATTTTTTATAGTTTGCTCTAAAGCTGCGATATTAAAATTATCATTGGCATCTAAAATATCAAAATTAGTTAATGGCTTTCTGTTAATTGCAATCGTAATACTGTCGTAACCTGCCCAATGTGGATTATGAGTAATGATTTGATCTTCAGGACTTGTGCAAGCAAGTAGTGCAATAGTAATTGCATTAGTACCAGCTACAGTTACAATTTCTGATCTATTAATTCCAGAATTTTTTAATTCATCGCAAGTTGCCTTACCAAGAATCTCTTCGCTCAAAAGTTCAGCAAGCATTGGAATACCAGGACTTGGAGCATACTCCATACTGAAACCTTTAGCAGCAAGTTCTTTAATAGTTTCAGTTACAGCTTCAGGCATCATCAGATTGCCATTATCATCTGCGGCAGAACCGATTATTGCTACCAGCTTCTCTGGTGAATTATCCTTGCTTGCTTGTTGAATTAAGCCAACAATTGGGTCTTTGGAAATTCTTGCTTCACTTTCATAAAATGACATAACTTCCTTATTGTAGCTAAATCCTGTAGAATAGTTTGCTAACTAGGCTTTATTTACCAGCATGGATTCCTTAAAAAAATATATTAAAGATTCTTACTACTATTCATCGCTAAGCATTTTTGCTCAATGGTTAATTAGTACTTTCTTCTTGATTTTCTATTATCAAGTTCTGCACAAAACTACTGTAACTTTTACAGGTTCTAAGCCAGATATACACACGAACTATGTAGTTGTATCTAATCATAGATCGATGAAAGACCCTCCATTACTGGGGCACGCAGTTAGATTACCGATAGCATTTATTGCCAAGAAAGAACTTTTCAAAAGTGCTGCACTAACAGCTTTCATGGCACTTACAAGCACTATCTCTGTAGATAGAAAAAGTGCCGAGCTCCAAACTTTCAAAGAAGCTAAGAAAGCCTTACAATCTAAACCTTTAGGGCATGCTTGGAGCATTGGCGTATTCATTGAAGGCACTAGATCAACTGATCCTGAACACCTTGGCAAACCCAATAAAGGTCCACTTTTCATTGCACGCATGGCAAAAGTTCCGCTTATACCTGTCGGCATAAGCTATAGAGGCACTAAAGAAATTGTAGTTAAAATTGGCGAGCCTTATGAGATAGATTACAAAGGTGATCTGGATAAGCAAGCTTGGGAATGCTTGGAGAAAATTTCGCAGCTGACTGATTACAAGATGCCGCAAGCCGAGTAGTTTCTTAATTGCGAAATGTGATATTCATATGGATTCGACTTCATTTCACTTGGAGCAAATCATATTACTATCAAATATTTCGCAAGTTAAGAACTACTCAGCTTTTTCTTTTCAATGAAAATCAATGATGAGCATGATCGTGAACCAGATGCTCAGCATGTTTCACAGCCACACCAATATATACAGTAGAAAGAATTGCAAACAAGAAAGACTGAAGAAGACCTACTGCCATTTCAAATCCAAGAATTGCAATCGGTAGAACTAAAGCTACAAGACCAATAAAGGTAGCAAGCAAAGTCTCACCAGCAACGGTATTTGCAAAAAGTCGCAATGAAAGAGTTAATGGTCTAACAAGCAAATCCATAATCTCAATTAAGCACATTGGATTTAAAAATAAGCCTTTTTCTTTAGTGTAATTAATTGGCAAGTACATTTGCACATATTGGAAACCAGCAACGCAAGCTCCAGAAATAAAATAAGTAATGATTACGATGAGTGCCATTCCTGCTGGAACATTAATGTCAGCAGCTGGGCTAGCACCGTGCCACGGATGACTATGTCCATCATGTGTGTGGATCTGAGGCCACCAGCTAAATAGAGCACCCATTTTCCATGGAAGTAAACCTGCATAGTAACTTACTAGAACAAAAATAAAAATTGAACCAATCAAGAATACATAGTTATCACCACGTTTACCAATTTGGTTACTAGTTAAATTACGAATGAAACTAAAAACACCTTCAGCAAGATGTTGTCTTGAACTGTACTTATTAGTATCTTCGCTTAAACCTAAAGTTAGGAAGAAAGACACAAGGATAATCACAAGCATGCAAGCCCATGAAAACATCAATGTATCTAAGTGTACGGTTTGTCCAAAAATTTCTGCTGTAATGTAATGCATAAGGTTAGTTTTTGTGATTTCTCGCTTTTAGGAAAGCACTAAGTAATAATACTAGCTGATACGTAATTAACGCAATTAAAACACCCCAGATATTTTGCTTAAGTTTAACTATTATTAAGTAAAGAAAGCTAGCAACTATAAGGGTCCTGAAGATTGAGATTAAAATAACAAGCGAATTTGTTTTCTCATCCTTTAAGCCAAGAAAGACTTGAAAATTGATTTTCAACATTCGATGGTAAATAAAGAAAACCATTAAAGATAGAAAGTAGCCCGGCAAAGTACTATACAAAAAGTCCATGCTTATTTTTTATTCTTAGCTACTACTATTCTGCTTTCATAGGAATTTTTTCTAAGTGAAAAAACTTCCCACTTGGACTCTGCTAAAAGAGCATTTAATTCATCATCTGGATAATTTCTTAAAAACATTCCATTTCGATATTGATCGTTATATTGATGAGTGCCATCTGCAAGAACTTCAAACTCACCTTTATTACCACTAGCTACTTTATCAAAAACACCAAACATAATGGCATCTGGTTTCAAAATATATTTTATTTTATTCAAAAATTCCTTACCGCGCTCATAATCTAAATGCTCAAATGCAGCATTAATCAATATTCCATCAAAAGTATTTTCAGGAAAATTCATTGCAAACATATCTTCTTGAATAAATTGCAATTTACTAATATCAATTTTTTCAGCAGCTAAACCTTCAGTAAATAGTTTTTGATAAGTTCCATGTTCTTTGGCAGATTGTTTTTGCTCCTCGAGAAGTTCATTTGCAAGTTTGATTGCAGATTCAGAAATATCAACTCCTACTACTTCAAAACCATATTCATTAAGGTAGAAACTTAACCAACCCGAACCACAAGCAATATCAAGAATTTTCTTGGAATTGTACTTGGTAAAAACCTTAGGAATCTCAGGAATATAATCAAGGACATCGGGAATTTTTACAGAAGCCTTTTTTACTCTTAACCAAGCATCCTCCCAAAACTTTAAATTCTTTTGGTAATGCTCATTTGAGACCTTACTTGCAGTTTGATTGATTGAATTCATGCCAGAGCCGATTTTATCATTTTCGAAAGCTAGATCTGCTCGTATAATCTAAATTGTGAGAATCTTTGGAAATAAATTTTTAAACCTAGAAATTACGCTTTTAGTATTTGCCATTATGCTCATGGGTTTTATTGCACTTTCAACTGCAAGCAACGGAGCTTTTTTACTCAAACAAATTCTATTTAGTTTTATTGCCATAATTTTAGTGAGCTTTATATATAGATTTCTAAATTTAGATTTCTTTGATAGATATTCATTAGTAATTTATTTTTTTAATATCGGATTACTCTTCCTACTAAAGATTTTTGGTTCAACAGTTTTGGGTTCTCAGAGATGGCTTAAATTAGGACCTCTCAGTATTCAGCCCAGCGAGATTGCCAAAGCTTGTCTGATAATCTGTTTAGCATCATGGCTTGCAAGAAATCCTATTAGGAACTTCACTGATATTTTTAAAGCTCTAGGTATTGTTGCTGTTCCCGCTATTCTAGTAGTTATACAGCCAGACCTAGGTACTACATTGGTTTACATTGCAATATGCTTTGGCATGCTATTTTGGGCAGGTGCAAAATTAATAGAATTACTTGTTTTAATTTCGCCTCTACTAACTGCCATTCTTTCTTCTGTTGGTTATAAGCTCATTCAGTACAAATCTGCTAATTTGAACTTTACTATTACAATTCCAGTTGTAATTTTTTTAGCATTACTCTTTGCAGTTCTTGTCATGTACTACAGAGCTTGGGACTCACCATTAATCAGCAGCGCAATTTTAGGTTTAATCGGATTCAATAGCGTAGTAATGATTTTTAGAGCTTTAGCTTGGGGCTTGCTCAAAGACTATCAACAAAAGCGTTTAACTATTTTCCTGGACCCTTATGTCGATCCTCTGGGTTCTGGTTATCACATCATCCAAAGCTTATATGCCATTGGCAGTGGAGGATTTCTAGGTAGAGGACTTAAGAATGGAGATTTAACCCAAGGTAACTTCGTGCCCGAACAACACACAGATTTTATTTTTTCAGCAATAGGTGAAGAGTTAGGTTTCCTTGGAGCTGCATTAGTTGTTTTACTTTATGCAGTTCTTTGCCTGAAAATTATTTCCAAAGGAAAACTCGCAAGAGAAAGATTTGGTTCATTAATTGCTATTGGAACCTTCTCAATGCTTAGCTTTCATATCTTTGTAAACATTGGTATGAATTTAAGCCTGATGCCAATTACCGGTGTACCACTTCCATTTCTAAGTTATGGTGGTAGTTCGCTTTTGGTGAATTTGTTTTTGATTTCTTTAGTGCTTAAGAGTGAATCTATAGATCAACGTTATTAATATTTCTGAGAAGTGAAGAAAACAAGTGCCGTCATTGCGAGCCCACGCAGTGGGCGTGGCAATCCACACCACCATAGATTTCAGTAGATGGATT
>CAZFCF010000033.1:0-4498 GCA_964517685.1 uncultured Gammaproteobacteria bacterium
AGTACATCTTCATCTAAGGATTTACCATGGTGTTTTAAATAGATTTGAAGTTTTTCTAAATAAAATGTTTGCCCTTTTACAGGGAATTGATTCTCTAATACTCCTCTAGGCTTAAGTCGCCAGAATATAGGCTCTAAGCCTTTTTCAACCCAGGCTTTATGATTATTTAAAGTGGTGGTGTCAATTTCACTACCATCATCAGTAATCTTATTTTCTGAATCATCAGATAAATTGCCTTGTCCACTCTTCGCAATACCTTCTCCTGAATCAGATGAATTTGCTTCTCCACTTTTCGCAATGTCTTCTCCTGAATCATCAGATAGATTAGTTTCTCCATTATCAGTAGTAGCGCTATCTCCTAAACCTGAATTTATATCATCACTATCTCCCGAATCAGCATTGGAACCTGAGAAAAATCCTCCCCAACCATGATCTTGCTCAGTAGTGTCATCAATAAGAGTTGTCTTAATCCCGTCAGCAGGACTCTGAACAATCATCGGGATACCTTCATCTACTTCTGATATATGTACACCATCATCTTGAAAAATAATGTCTATCGGTGCTAATGCTTCAGGCAATGGATCAGGTTCCAATTGCACAAATTTATTAATTAACTCAGCTAAGTCTTTATCTAGTTGGCTAAAGGCTTTAAGTTGAATTTCAAGTTTTTTCTCTGTTGCTGCAGTGATTGGCTTTCCAGATAAATATTCTCGTGAAAAAATTCCATCTAATAACCGAAATAAACTTTCATGGGCTGCTAGGCGCTCTTTATATTCTTCGATATCAGCTGAAGATTCTGATAAATGCCATAATTGTCTTTGTTCATCACTAAGTGAAGCGAAATCTGTAGGTATTTGTTGAGAGCCTGTAGATTGTCCCAAAGTCACAGTAATCTTTTTTTGTAAAAGCTTGATCTTTTCTTGTAACTCTTGCTTTAAAGGGTTAAATTGTAAATTCTGCATATTATCACTAACTACAATGCCAAAGATAGCATATTATTTTGTAATAGTCTATACTTATTGCATATTACCGTGAATCTTATTTACTTTCTCAAATCAAGTAAAGTTCTCACCCGATCTTCCATTCACCATTAACTAATCCTAGTTGGGATAAAGGCTTATCCGATGCCTCTTCTCCAGCTTTGTTTATTTGACAATAGCCTACACCATCAGTAAAAATCTTATATCGCTCTGCCTTAAGATGTATTAAGAAGGCAGGTGGTTCTTCCTCAAAAATTTTATTAATTATCGAACATATTTGCGCATATTCTAGATCTAGAGATATTGATGTTAGAGGAGAGCCAACAGATCTTCCAAGACTCGAAAAACCATTAGGCAAAATTTCAGTAAAATGATTCTCTGAGAAACTCAGAGCTTTTAAAAGTTGTGGCACTTCTATTTCTATTGATAATCTTTCCAGTTGCTGTTTAAAACACTCAACTTCTTTATTAAGCTGGTTTAGTACATTTGTTTCCCAAAACTTTCTTCCTTGCATTTTAATTACCATAATTGCTGCAATTGCTTTTTCTGCTGAAGCTTGATCTATAACTGGAGTCTCAGTGCTTTCTGTTAATTTCTCATTTTCAAGTCCTAAAATTTCTCTCAAAGACTCATCGTTATCCATTTCCGCAAAACCAGGATAAGTTCTTGCCGCAAACCTTATAAACTCTTTCAATTGAGACAGCTGAGATTTAGGATCATCTTTAGGATTGGGGATTTCTCCCCAAATAGCTCTGTTAAGTTTAGCAAGCTCGGCAATAAATTCCCCAGAACATGAAAAATCACCGTTAGGTAATTTTATATTAAATATGGCTTCCTTGTTAGGATATTTGAAATCATAAAAATCATTTCTAAGTTTCCTGTGCACTAACCTGGCAGAAGAACGTGGAATTTTTTCAGATGATTCTATAATTTCTAAAAATTTTTCGAAAAGTTTTTTATTAGCTCTTACAGTGTTTTCAGTTAAGACGAAAAACGAATTATAAACTTGATTAATCCAAGATTTTTTATTATCGTCAAAACAAGAATTAGACTGATATTGCAGTTTAGAACTTCCAGTACCAGTATGATAAATTAGAACTTCAAAAGCGTTTTTCTCAATGGTGAGCTCTAAGGCCATATCATTTTTGCCTGGAACAATCAAAGAAGCTTTAAGATTTTCAGCATATTGAGGGAATAATTCAAAAGTCGTTATTAAGGTTATTAATTCTGAAATTGAATCACTATCTTTTTGAATATTTGTCCAAACTGAAGCTATTCTTGCCATTTTCTCTGTCATAAAGCCTGCAGAATAGTGATTTTCAATTGTTTGATACCCTGGCCACTCCTTTATTGCATCAATGTCCAAGCCGGCTTCCTGAAGTACAATTGTTTTAACTATTTCATTTAATTTTTTTCTTGATTTAGCTGGATCTTTAATATCAAAGCCTAATTTGATTAATTTTGTTTCTGGATATTTTTTATCAGTAAGAATTTTTAATTCATCAAAATTTCTTACCCCAGTTAATTTCGGAAATTCCGCAATTGCATCATTTAACTTTATTTTTTCTTGTTTTTCTAAATGATTAATCCAATCTCTAAATATTTGCTGATTCCTGTCCTTATCAGCTTCAATGACGGCTTCATCGCCACACAAAATTGCATAAATTCTCGCTTTATAACTTGCTCTTTTCTCTTGAGAACTCAAAGCCTTATATTCATCTCTACTTGTAATAAATTGATCCATTGAGCTGAGCAAATTTAAGGAAGATGAATCATGTGCGGCTAATAGTATTTCAAACCAAGCTTGATTTCTATTAAAAGGATCTAAAATTTTAGCTGGATCCTCAGTAAATAAAGGTGCTGTAAATTCAACGGCAGCTTCTTGCCAAGCACCATTGACATAATCACAAGAAATTTTCAGTAAAGTTTTTTCACCCTGTTTAAAATCACAAACTATTCTTTCAGGCAATATTTGCACAATCGCCTCTCTATCATTTTCTTTAGATTTAAAAATATTAAAGATTCCTTTTTGCTGTTTCTGTTCGTTTTTATAACTATAGTTCTCTTGCCATACAGTTTTAAAAAGGTCTCTGGCTAAAATTACTTTTCTTTGATCATGGCTTAGAGATATCTCTTTTTCTAAAACAACTATATTTGATCTATCTTTAATAGCTGCATTAATTCGGGACAAAGGTTCTGCATAAAATTGCTCTGGATCTTTTAATTGAGCATGCGCTGCCATTTCCTTCAAAGTCAAACCTAGCTTAGATTCCAATATCTCAATTTGTTTTAAAGTATTTTCATCAGACCTTGCTTTTTTATTTTCTGTAAGATCTTCAACTCTAAGATTAGTTTTTATTGCAGCAATTAATTCTTCTTTCTTAATTCCTCCAGTTAATAATGGGAAATCTAATACAGTCTGTATATGGTTTTCGTCAGGTAAGGCAATAAATTCCAGAAATTCTCTAACTAATTTTTGTGATTCAACTTTATGAGTATCATCAAAAAATTCTGGATCACCTACAAGGATTTTTACTTTCTTGGTTAATTCATTCTTGTCATTTACAGCTGATTGGTGTTTCTCAAAAATAAAGTTAGCAATAGATAAAGTTAGATCTTCTAAGTTAGTCGCTCTTTGCAAATGCGCTTGCCATTTAATATCAGCATTAGTAATGCCAGGTAAAATTTCTGCTTCTAGAAGCAACCATAATTCTTCATAATTTTGCGGTTTGATTAAATCAGATACAGGTGTTTCATTATTATTAATTTCATCAGTCCCTAATTCTTTGTCAATCATAGATGAAGACTCATTTAGTTTTGATTCATCATCAAATGAATTCGCATCTGAACCAAAAAATCCTCCCCAACCATAATCATGATCAACTTCATCATTCTTATTTGAGTCTGCCTCTATTAGGTCGAAACTCTGAACTGGAAGACTGTCTTGAACATCGTTTGGAACAGTTTCTGAAATATCTACTTCTGATACGTGTACACCACCATCTTGGAAAAAAATGTCTATCGGTGCTAATACTTCAGGCAATGGATCAGATTCTAACTGCACAAATTTATCAATCAATGTAAGTAAATCTGGATCTAATTGACGAAAAAATCGAAGCCCCAGCTCAAGTTTTTCATCTACAGTAATTTCTATGGTTGGCTTTTCTAAATATTGTGGTGAAAAAATTCCATTTAATAAACGAAATAAACTTTCATGCGCCGCTAGGCTTTGTTCAAGTTCAGGTAAAGTTTTATGTTCTTGGACATTCCGTTGGCGCTGCTTTTCACTAAGTGAAGTAAAATCTACTGGCGTTTGTTGCAAACTTGTAGACTGCATTAAAGCCGTTGTCGACTCTTGCAAAAGCTTGATCTTTTCTTGTAGTTCTTGCTTTAAAGGTTTAAATTGTAAATTCCGCAGCATGTTATTACAGATTGCCAAGCCAAAGATAGCATATTATTTTGTAATAGTCTAGACTTATTTGCATATTATTATTATAATGTATAGACTATGCGTTCAA
>CAZFCF010000034.1:0-4076 GCA_964517685.1 uncultured Gammaproteobacteria bacterium
CCGAAGACTCTACAAGTTGATGATTTCCGCGGCGGCAGTTCGCGCCAACCCCAAAACGCGGCGCCATTCCGTATCACAGCCACACACACTCACAGAGCCCAGGCTCGGCTCGCTGCGCTCGCCTCGCCTGCCACTCGACCTAAAAGGCCGAAGTGGACAGCGGTGTTACACCGCTCTGTAGCTAGTTTTAACAAAAAATTTTTGAGTGAGGGTTTTTAGGGCTGCTGCACCTATCAGTCAGCCCTAAAAAACTGAACGAAAAAAATAAAGGGCACGCGAGCGATAGCGAGCGACAATCCAAGGGTAATTTCTATTTTAGTAAAATCTTCTAACATCTCAAAGTTAAAATCAATGTCTATGCTATGCGGAGCGAGACCTTAGGCTCGCGGAGCTGCAATGGAGACTTTGGGCTCCATTGCCCTTAAACTATTCTTCTCCATCGTTTAAAAGCTTTAATATCAGAAGAATTTAAATCAAACCATTCACCATTTTTTCTTTTATCTACAAAGCGCCTATGCCAATACGCTTCAATGCCACTTGGGTCATCTGTTTTAATTACATGAATTAACTTCAAATCTTCAGGCATTTGAACTTTCAACTCTTTACCTCGTTGAACACAATCTTTACTTTTACCAATTTTGTATTCATTACGATTCCCATGTTTATAAAGGTATACTTCACCTAATACTTGGTTAGAATCAATCTCCCCTGCATACTCTTCTTCATAATTAGATTTTTCAACAACAATAGATTTACAAAGTTCTAGAATATCTTCATAGTCAAGTTTATCATTACAATACTCTATTACTTTCATCACAAGCTCTTGCTTAGAATAGCGACCAAAGGCACCCTGACTTGGGAAATCGTTATTATTACGTGCTTCTATTTTAATTTCTCTATTAGTTGGAAATTTATTTAATTTACGAATTAGACTAATAAGTTTCTCTAAGAGAAATTCGTCAGTATATGCAACTTGCAAAGAATTTGGTTCAAAGCCTGCTTCTTTAACAGCATCTGAAAATCTCGCCCAATATCTTTCCCATTCATGAGGCTTAATAGAAGTCTCTTTTTCAAACCGTCCCATACCTAACGGCTTACCATCATTCAATTCTGTGGTTCTTTTTATTTCAGCTAAAATTTCCTGTTTACTAATCATACGTCTTTTAACACTTATTTGCAAAATATTTTATGGTTATATACATGCCACCAAGCTGCTTCTTTACTAACCTGATACAACTTAGCAACACTCTCTACATCATCATTTAATTTTTTCAAATCTACCTTAAATAAATCAATTGGCATAAGCAACTCAGCGGCAAATTGATTTGCTTCTGTTTCTTTTGGATCATCATTATAAAAATCCAATTTTGATTCTGAATCTGCATGACCAAGAAGAACATGTCCAAGTTCATGCGCAACAGTAAACCTCTGTCTCAGTAGTGGCTTGGTATTGTTATAACCAATTATGGCTTTATTACTTTTCAAAAAATGTAAGCCATCTACACTGCCCAAGTCTCTAGGATGAATTTCAAGTTTAATAGTTTTACGAATATGCTTAATTATTTCATTGAGCACTATTGGTGCTGATTTCATACCAGCTTCTCGAAGAATTTTTCTGGCAGATTCCCTTGCTATCTTGATCCTTGGCTTGTTCTCTTCTTCAATCATTCTGACTTTTTATAAATTCGATAAAATCGAGAATTTTATCCTTATCTTTTGGTTTCAACTTTGAAAGCTCCTTATCCTTACGGAAAACTACTTTAAAATCAAAATCCTCCAATGATTCGCATTTATCCAAGAAATGGTTAATGTCTAAATGTAACGCATTAGCAATAGTCTCAAGATCTTCTATTGATACTTTTCTGCTGCCCGACTCTATTAAAGAAACAGCTGTAGCAGATTCATAACCTAAAAGCTGAGCCAATTCCTTTTGAGACATTTCTGCAGATTCACGAGCCTCTTTAATCCTGGAGCCAATAAGCTTATACCTATTGTCATCATTTTTCATATTGATATTATAGACTTTTCAAAAAGGGTTGACAAGGACTTATCAAAATGATAAATTAATATTATCAAAGCGAGATACAAGTGTATTTTGCAAGAAATTAAGGAATTAAATAATGGCAAACTATGAAATAACCTGTATTAACAAAAATAATAGACAAGATCCAACAGAGCGTATTACACATATTGGAGGCTTATTAAGTGATGGCAAGCGATGGAAAATTACTGTTGAAGAAGCTATTAAATATATTGAAACCAAGCAACACAGTTTTTATGTAAATAAAAATGGGAAAACAGTTTGGGTAATTATTGCAGTCAGCCGATATGGCAATAAATATATAAAAACTGAAGCAGATGGTAATGAGCCTAACAATTTACTTAGTTTGCCCGAATGTCCATAATTCAAATGCAATGCAAAAAAAATACTTCATATACGCCCGCAAGTCTTCAGACTCAGAAGATAGGCAAGTACTCTCTATTGAGTCTCAACTGCAAGAACTTAGAGAATTTGCTGCTAAAGAAAACTTAGAAGTAATTCAAGAGTTCACGGAATCTAAAACAGCAAAAGAACCAGGTCGTCCTATTTTCAATCAAATGCTCACAGAGCTAGAACAAAGTCAAGCAGATGGAATCATCGCCTGGCAACCAGATAGACTAAGTCGCAATAGTGTTGATGGTGGGAAGATTATATATCTGATAGATCAAGGTGTAATAAAAGATCTAAAATTCCCTACTTATTTATTCGATCTCAGCCCGCATGGTAAGTTTAATCTCTCACTAGCATTTGGTTTCAGCAAGCTCTATGTCGACAATCTATCACAAAATGTGAAGCGTGGGATTAGAGAAAAATTACGTCGAGGCGAGTTTCCTGGACCTGCACCAAGAGGCTACGTCAATAATCTAAAAACTCACACTATCGAAGCTTGTCCAGAAACTTTCGATACTATTAAAGCACTTCTAATGAAATATGCAGCTGGCGATATAACGCTGCCACAAATGAACAAGGAACTTTTTAACGCTGGAATTAAAACGAAGAAGGGACTTTCAATAGGTTATAGCTCTGTAGAAAGATTACTAAGTAATCCATTCTATTACGGCATCTTCAAACTCAATGGAGAACTACATCCTGGCTCACATCCTGCCATGATAACCAAAGATGTTTTTGATCAAATCCAAAAGCGTTTAGCAAATATAAGATGGAAAGTTAAAGATCCAGAGACTAAAAAGCACGACAAGAATTTTTTATTTACCGAGCTTGGCAAATGCGGTGAATGTGGCTATAGCATTACCAGTGAATTTCATATTAAGAAATCAGGTAAAGAATATAGATACTACAGATGCTCTAAAAAATCTAAAGTTTGTAATTGTCAGCAAAAAGCAATAAACGAAAAAGATCTAGCATTACAAATAGAAAAACTATCCTCAGAAATAGCTATCAATGACGACTGGCACAAATGGTGTCAGACTCAAATTAGAGAATGGAGAGATCAAGAACTTGAAAGCACCCAAGAGCAGGTCCAAAACTGCCAAAAAACACTGGAAAGCAATAAAAAGCGATTAGAAAGGCTCCTTGACCTCAAAATTGACGGAGAAATAAGCCTAGACGAGTACAAATCCAAGAAAAATGAAATAGTGAACTTAAATAGCCACCTGGAGGGGCAAATTAATAAAATAGCCCAAGAAGGCAGTTCATGGTTTGAACTCCTCAGTACTTCTCTAGAAACCAGTAATGAAGCACATCATAGAATTTTAGAGAAGGATTTTACTGGAATGTTCAAGATTCTCAGGAAAACAGGTTTGAACTCTATTTTACACGACCAGAATCTTAGCTTGACCTTTTTTAAACCCTTTAGTTTTTTTCGTGAAGCTATTATGCTGACTGGAAGGTGCGGCAGCCCTAAAGAAATTCATTTCAATAATTATAGTCAAACCCAGCTACAGAGCGGTGTAGGTGGGCAGAGCAGAAGCCGCAGGCTGATGCCTGCCCACCACACCGCTGTCCACGAGCCCGTTAGGGCGAGTGGCAGGCGAGGCGAGCGCAGCGAGCCGAGCCTGGGCTCTGTGAGTGTGTG
>CAZFCF010000035.1:0-3198 GCA_964517685.1 uncultured Gammaproteobacteria bacterium
AAGCAAAATCTCCAAAAATAGTTGGATTATCTAAAATCTTTGCCTGGGTTAAATCGGCTTTAGCAAGCCCAACTTCTTTTAATACAACTTGAAAATCTGGGTTTTTAGCTAAAGCAATTTGAATAGCCTTCTCTTCTGTTAAAGCTTCTTGTGCCATTGCTACTTGATGAAATAATGAGATGAATAAAATTACCAAAATAGTTCTTTTCATTTAGTATTTCCTCCAGCGTAAGCGAAGAGCATTTATGATGACAGAAACTGAGCTTAAAGACATGGCGGCAGCGGCAATCGTAGGGCTTAACAATAACCCAAACGCTGGATAAAGTACACCAGCAGCCAAGGGAATTCCCAGAACATTATAAGCAAACGCTAAGAATAAATTTTGGCGAATATTGTTCATCGTTGCCTTTGATAAAGAATGTGCTTTCACAATACTGCCCAGATCACTGCCGAGAAGTGTGATGTCGGCGCTTTCAATTGCAACATCAGTTCCTGTACCCATGGCAATACCAATATCAGCTTGTGCCAGCGCTGGTGCATCATTTACTCCATCTCCGGCCATTGCTACTACATGTCCCTTTTGTTGAAGTTCGGTAATAACTCGACTTTTATCTGCTGGTAGGACTTCAGCAATAATATTTTTAATGCCAAGCTTTGTGGCAACAGCTTCGGCTGTTTTTTTGTTATCACCAGTAAGCATCAATATCTCAATACCATCTTTCTGGAGCTGCTTGATGGCATCAGGAGCGCTCGCTTTAATTGGATCCTCTACAACTAAAATGGCAGCAGCTTTACCATCAATAGCGATAAACATCACTGTCGCACCTTCTTTGCGTAAATAATCAGCCTTGGACAGAAAATCAGTATCATTAACACCGACTTCATCCATCAATTTAGAATTACCGATAGCTACATAGAGGTCTTTTACCTTACCAACAACACCTTTACCGCTAGGTGCGTTGAAATCTATTACGGACATAAGTGAGAGTTTTTTTTCTTTGGCTGCAGTGATAATGGCATGCGCTAAAGGATGCTCACTACTAGCCTCTAGTGAAGCCGCAAGTAGAAGTAAGTCATCTTCGAGGAATCCATTGAAAACTAGAATTTGAGTTAGTTTGGGATGTCCTTCAGTCAGGGTACCAGTTTTATCAACCACTAACATGTTGATCTTTTCCATGCGTTCAAGAGCCTCTGCATTCTTGATTAAGACTCCGTTGCGTGCGCCTTGTCCAATACCAACCATAATGGACATCGGAGTTGCTAGTCCCAAGGCACAAGGACAAGCAATGATTAGCACAGATACAGCAGTAACCAGGGCATAGCTATAGGCTGGCTCTGGACCAAAAACTATCCATACGATAAAGGTTAAAATTGCAATGATTATTACCACTGGTACGAAATAACCAGAGACTTTATCAGCGAGCCTTTGAATGGGCGCACGACTGTGCTGAGCATCACTTACCATTTGAATAATTCGTGACAACATCGTGTCATTGCCAACATGTGTTGCTTTCATGATAAAGCTACCCGTTTGATTGATCGTAGAACCGATTACTTTAGATCCAGCTTCTTTTACTACTGGCATTGGCTCGCCACTAATCATAGACTCATCAATATTGCTGTAACCCTCTGTTATTTCTCCATCTACAGGAACTTTTTCTCCTGGATGAACACGTAGTACATCACCTTTAAGTATCTGGTCAAGAGATACCTCTTCTTCACTCTTATCAGCTAGGATGCGAGTTGCTTTCTCTGGTGCAAGTTTTAGCAATGCCTGAATCGCACTACCTGTCTGCTCACGTGCCTTAAGCTCCAATACTTGTCCAAGTAAAACTAAAGTGGTGATAACCGCTGCAGATTCAAAATACACTTCTGGAAGTCCGTTATTACGAAAAGTGTCTGGAAATAAGTCGGGGAGCAATGCTCCCACCATGCTATATGTCCATGCCACACCTGTGCCCATGGCAATCAACGTGAACATGTTTAGGTTGCGGCTTTTAAGTGATTCCCAAGCACGTGAAAAGAAAGGACTGCCGCACCACAATACAACAGGAGTTGCTAGTGCCATTTGCAACCAGATTATAAGAGAAGCAGAGATGAGGTGTTTGAATCCTAATAAATGACCACCCATTTCTGAGACAAAAATAGGTAGAGAAAGCACAAGAGCAATCCAAAATCGACGCTGCATATCAAGTAATTCGGAATTATCGGAACTGCGGTCTGCGGTAATCATTTCAGGCTCTAAAGCCATGCCGCAAATAGGACAATTACCGGGACCTTCTTGACGAACTTCCTGGTGCATTGGGCAGATATAAATATTGCTTTCTAACATAACTAAAAAAAGAGGAAGAAGAGAAATTCTTCTTCCTCCTTTGTAAATAAAAAACAACCCCTAATGGTGTCCTTTATTATACAGACCTTCTATTTGCAATTGCATGGATTACATGTACATTTACTACAGTTACAACCTTTAGTTTTAGCTTTGGTTGCTAGAAAAACACCAGAAGCTAAGCTAGAAGCCAACAATGTCCTTAATACGAATTTTTTCATATATTTTCTCCTTTTTGAAACGACTTTATGTTCCTACTATACACTCTCAAGTTAACTTGAGAGTCAACACTTTTTTTTGAAATTATTGTCATTTTATTAATCAAAGTAATAACTTGATCTCTAGTTGGATTTTGAGTAGGATTGGCGTTCGGCTTTTTCTAACCAACAACTAGTCTTTAAATTTGATTATTTTTGTACTTACTATACTTGCCACTATATGCTGAGCAAGATTATAGAAAATGATTGGTAGTAATATTAGCGGATGATCAGCCAAAGCCATTGAAGCCAGTACTAAACCTCCACCATTATTATTCATTCCTAAAGCAAAAACCAAGGATGTTTGCTCTGCCTTACCAGAATTAAGCAATTTAGAGATTAACCAACCAGCTAAAAATAGGGTTGAACACATTATAAAAGTTATGACAATTATAATAAAATGAAAATCTGGATCTGGATTAGCAAACGCCTGTGGTAAAGAAATTGCGGCATTAGAGTAAATCAACAATATTAGAATAACTGTATTAATAAGCTTTAAATATGGTTTGATTTGATTGACCTTCTTTTCTCCCAAAAGTAAATGCAGAGCAATGCCAAGTATTGATGGAAAAATAATTGAGAAAGCAATAAAAGCTCCTGTTCCATGATCTG
>CAZFCF010000036.1:0-2481 GCA_964517685.1 uncultured Gammaproteobacteria bacterium
TGGTCAGAGAGCTGGCGCAAAGCACAGTTCAGCATTTCGCCTACCAATGTCCTCCGCCAGAGTTGCAGAAATAACTTACAGAAAACTTATGCATGGTGAAGAATTAATTGTCACTGGTAAACGCAATCGCTTATTGACCTTAATAGCTAGTGTTTTACCTAAAAAGCTAAGTGCTAAGATAAATTATCAGATTTTGAAATGACCTTAAGTCGCTATGATAAAATGGTTTTAATTAGAAATTAAAATGGTAGCAGCAGTATCAACAAGTTCAGGAGTAGCGGCAAGAGACCTAATAGGAAGGGCAGATAGTGCCGTAGTAACGAGTTCTAATTTGCATGGTGCTGGTAGTAGAATTTCATCTGGTCCGCCATTAGTTAAAGTGGAACATAGATACAAGCCTAAAGTTGATAGACATTCAAGCCATGCTGAAGAGTGTGCCATTCTAGACTATCAAAGACAAATAATGGAGGCTCAAACATCATTGCGCAATTATATTGCGAATCCAAATCAGCCTTCTCGTGAAGCATTAAATCAACAACTAGAAACTTTATATCAAAACCTAAAAATAGCAGATGATGAAAAAGCTCTACCTATGAATTTTCAACAAGTACAAGAATTGAGAGAGCATTTTCAAACTTCTTTAGATGAAATCCAAAATGAGTTTTTTGAACTAGAAGGAAAAAGTCCTGAAGACAATAGACGTAGAAACAAGCTAAACACAGATGCTATTAATTATTACAAATGCCTTATTAAAACTCAAATTAAACTTGCACAGATTTGTGTTAATCAAAATAGATTTATAGATAGATTTCCTGTCAGTTACTTGCAATCGGCTCTCGACAATTCTATTCGCCTAGCTAATGAAATAAACTGGCAAAGACATAGACAGAATACTATGGGTAAGACCCGGGAAATAGCTACAGTAGATTTCTTGGGTCGAACTATCTGGGCTACGAGCTTAGCAGCATTGGATATAAGTGTTAACGACGGTGTTACTGTAATTAGAAGGGGCATTTGGATACATCCTCACTCTAGGGTGAGAAGTATCATTGTAGATCTAAGGAAAGATGGTGACATAGAAGCTGCATCTGATAAATTGGGGGAGCTTCTTACAATCTTCTCTCGACGAAATGAATTATTTTCCACTGATTCAGCAACAAAGATACATGAAGGCTTATTAGACCTTCAGGGCTATATAAAAACTCAAGCTGCAAAAATTCAAAGCAAGGAACTCTTACCCGAACTAAGAGCCAAAGTAAAAGCCCTACAAGAAATATTGCCGAAGGATTTACATTTCAAGGTTAGGAGAGACGTCGTTCATTCCAAAGATTCGAGATCAGGGATTCGTTCTGTGATTCACACTCTAGAGAATCAAGTTACTGATTACGAAAAAGTTTCATCTGAACTGGCGAATGTTGAACATATCGCCTATATATTACGTCGTGCAGGCGAATCTGGATATTTATCTAAGAAAAATAAAGATGAAAGTGAAAGATTATTAGATGAATTAATAACATGGACTCACGGAGGTAAAGTTCCAGAAAAAACTAATGCGCATCAGAGACTTGATAACCTTATAAATCTTATTAACCAAGGCTATCAAGCTCAGTCTAATGATAAGGATCAATCTGGAAAGCTTTTCAAATTAGCAGCTGATAGTTTAGCAAAAGAAAGAAAAACCATAAACGATTTAGAACCAGCTGAAGAAATAGTTCCTCAGTCTCAGTTGAAGAGAATTCAGACTGTATCTAATTTACTAAAAAATAGATTACTTAACATTTCAAGTATTTCTGGGAAGGTAAAAGGTCAATTGAATAGTTTATTTATCGATATGAAAGATACAGATATAGCTGGATCCGCAGCTCACATTGCAAAGCTGTTTACAGAAGGTGAGTTTAATCAAGTGATTTCTTCTATTGAAGAACTTAATGACTTATACTTAAAATACAATAGTCCTGAGCCCGGTTATAATCGTGTGAGCAGTAGCTTGCGTCAGATTTATGAATTAGCGCAAAATAGAAGGACAGATGTTAATTCTATTGCAGAAGTTAATTACCTTAGAGATTTGATTATTGCTGATATAGAACATAAATTATCACATCGCATGGCTATTATAGATATAGATGAAGCTCAGCCTGAGCGCCGCTATGTTTTTGTTCAACCAGAAACAACTCGCGCCAATTTACCTAGGCAAGTAGGAGGTAGAAATAAAAAAGAGTGGATTAAAGAAGGTCTTGCTCCTCAACTTTCTCGAGAGAGTCAACAGTTCAGACATTATCAGAATCCAAATTTGCCACGTGAGCTGTTACCAGATGTACCAGAACAAACTTTTTTCGTCTCCAGGGAGAGGCCAACAAGAAGCTCGCCAGCAATAGATACCAAACAAAAACCAAGAATATAATTAACTAACCTTAATCAGCTTGGCGAACTTAGGATCTAGAAGCTTCTTCATACCATTAAAATCCACGTTATAGAGTAGCT
>CAZFCF010000037.1:0-1821 GCA_964517685.1 uncultured Gammaproteobacteria bacterium
AGATAGAGTTGTTCTTGATGGAGATCAGATTCGCATAGAGATTGAAAGAGAGAAGATTAAGCATCTGCAAACTTGGCAAGGTTCTAAGTTTATAAAGGCAGATGCTGAAAGCTTAGATAATGTTTATATATCTTCAGATGCAAAGCTAATCAATATCATGGATAGCCTTGAAAGTTTAAAAGTCAAAGCTAGATTTATCAACAACAGTTTGCTATGGAATATTTCAAAAGGTTATCAGTACAAACAATGGCTTGAAGCTGGACTATCCGTAATTGACATCTCTAAAAAAGAAGGGAAGCGGACGAGTTTCATAATGAGAATTTTAAAGCTGGGATACTTAAGTCCAAAGATTATTGAAGATGTTATCAGAGGCAATTATAAAGAAGAGTTAACAGTTGCGGCTCTTGAAAGAGCCTCCTCTCATGATGATTGGTTAAAGCAAGAAACTAAAATTAGTGAATATTTATTCTTGTAAAATGTCTATATTTTCAGCAAATAGAAATCTGCATTAACTGCCCACTTTTGCCCAAAAGAGAGCTTTGCCCCAATCAGCTTTATTTGCTCGAATCTCAAGCTCTCCAATGACCTATTTTGGTATATTCATCAAATCATACAATTGTTATTACAGTATATATATTGAAACAAAAGCTAATAACAGCTCGTCTATGTAACTTGGATGGTAAAATGCTATTTGCATAGGTGATGTAGGCTTCTTAAAACTTTGATTCAAAATAAAACAACCAGCTTGAAAAAACTACGGAGTGTGCTTGTTGTGCTTTTAGTTTTGCTTGGATTACAGTCTAATGTTTTACCTTTAATTCTAACTTTTGGACAAGATCACGATTTATCGTTAATGCAACAAAGTGGAGAAACCTATTTAGTTTTAGGACACAAACACTCTAAGCATTCTCATCTTCATAACCATAGTCACCATCATTACAATGAAGTTTCATTGAATCATCATCATGATTCACATCACAACCATCTAATTAAACTCGCAGACTATGAACCTACTGGCATAGTAACAACACATGATCAAATAGCGAATGTTGATCATGTGATCATACCTAATCCAGGTGGAACATATGCAGATTTAATAGCATCAGTTTCATTAAGCTATTTTGATCCTATTCCTGAGCGGTATCGAAGTTATTATAGCGATCAAAATTCTATAAGACTTAAAAATTCTGTCCAATTTTTGGCATAACTAATCCTTAAATTTCTATCAATTGGAAGTCAGAGCACTTTCTAATATAAGGATTATTTTATCGTGTATCAATATTTCAAAATCATAGTATTTTTAATCATATTTTTTACTTGCTTACCAAGCTCTGCTGTAGCTATTCCAAGTCTTAATCTAGAAGAGGCTTTGAAAATAGCCCTGGACAATAATCCAGAGTTCAAGGCTAAAGCTCTAAATCTAGATATTCGAGAAGCTGATATTAAAACTGCCAAAGCCAGACCCAATCCCTCATTACTTACAGATAGTGGTACGGCAGAAAGCACTTATAGAGTAGGTTTGACTTATAACATAGAGTTAGGTGGTAAAAGAGGAAAACGCACTGAACTTTCTAAAACTCTTTTAGAAACAGAGACTGAGCTATTGAATTCTGAACGTTTGAATTTTCGCAGAGATGTTCGTAAGGCTTATGCACAACTTTATTACGCTAAGCAAAAATTAGATATCTTAAAGCAAGTTGATGAAAACAGTAAAAAGCTATTTACCATTGCTCAGAAAAGAGAAAAAGTCGGTGACATTCCATTGCTGGAAGTTTCACAAGTAGAACTTAGCAAAATAGTAACTGAAAGCCAATATGAAAG
>CAZFCF010000038.1:0-1728 GCA_964517685.1 uncultured Gammaproteobacteria bacterium
CAGCTATGCATTAACATTCAAAGACAGTGAATATTCTATAAGTAAGTCTGTTGAGGAACCTCATAGTCATTATAATTTAGAATTACATATTATCAAGCCAAAGGACGGATCTCCTGATGATGTCATTAGACTTAGTAAGAACACCAATAAACCTAAAATTACAAACTCAGTTATTACCCTTCACAATGCTGAAACCGAGCCTAATTTAGATTTACGATATACAGACTCTCTGAGCAAAACCAGAACATTAACAGTAGCTAGACCAAAAGAAACTGCTCAGCCTGAGCGAAGAGCAGCATAGAAATAATACCATCACTAATCTTAGAGATGCTTAGATAGTCAGCTGTCTACTATAATTATCTTCGTGCCTGTAGACTGGACTATTGGAAATTTAAGGTTTATTATCAATAAAGCCTTGCATGATGATGGAGTAACTGCTAAATCGTTACAAGAATCCTTGCGAGCAGTCAAAGCACTTGGTTTCAATAATCTTGGACGAGCAAACAGTAGTCCTAAAGCTAACACACTCCGTAGCATGAGCTTCCATCCAGATGCTGAATTACCGATTCTTCCAGATCCTAGCAATAAAGATTCATCTTACGATTTAGCTAGAAATTCTTCAGCATATAACAATATAGAGTTTTTTGATAATGTAGTGAGAATTTTCAGAGTAGTAAAGGTGTCAACTATGAAATTAATAGATTGGCTTCGTGAACACAATAATTTCAAAAATCGATTTTCAAAAAAAGAATCTACAAATGGTATGCAAACTTTAACAACTGATGATGGTTATAAATTAGGATTTAAGCAAGATACTAAGCTTATGGAATATATGGTGTCCAAAACCATTCCCAAAGGCAAATACGATTCATCCATAGGTCTCCATATAACAGTACCTGACTCTACTTCTTTTGATGAAGTATTCACACTTACTAAAAATACTACTCTTAGAAATAAGAAGGATGCAGTGCCCACTATCTCAAGTGTCAGTTTTTATGACAGTAATAAAAATCCACATTTTGACCTTAGTTACAAGAGTGGTAATAGCCCAGCTCAGCTGGCAACACAATCTAGACCGCAGTCAATTGAAAAGTTACCTGATTTAGACTCTATTGTCAGAAAAATAAGATCAGACAAAGAGGATTATTTAGCAGCTCATGCACAAGCCTTCAGAGACGCTCTGACAATCGCGCGCAGACAAGACTTTGATCTATTAGGTCTAAAATCTGAAAAACGAAGAATGCTATTTTCCCCCAGTAAGGATTTGCCAATTTTCCCGGAAATAAATTCACCAACTATTTCTTATCATTTAGCAAACAAACCGGAAGCTTATAATAATTTGGATTTCTTTGATAATGTTGTCAGAATTTTTAGAGGAATCAGAACCTTAGCAGTGAACTTAATAGCCTATCTTGTCCATGATAAAAATTCTACATGTAAAACGAATACGAAAAATCATGTGCGAACTTTATCAACACAAGATGGTTATGATTTAGCATTCACTGATCATGAAGATCGTACTGAATATACGATACAGAAATCTTCTAACAATAGGCGCTGGAATTCAGATTTGAAACTTCAGATTAAGGTGCCCAAAACAGGATCCAATGAAACCATAACTCTTAGCAAAGACGCTCATTATAGTAGAAAAGTACCTGCTTTGAGTTCAACTATTACTCTTCACAATTCTAAAACCCCTAAGTTTGATATAAGTTACACAAACACTGC
>CAZFCF010000039.1:0-1566 GCA_964517685.1 uncultured Gammaproteobacteria bacterium
TACATGGGTAATCAGCAACTAAATATAAGGCCAATTAGAGAATTTTTTCCGGTTTATGAGAAAGCACCTATAACAGGCCATAGATTTACGCCAGATTATAGAATTGGAAATAATCCAATTATTCATGGATCTTCAATACCAACACTAGATAAACCAACAAAACCAAGTACAGCAGTAGAATATAGACTTCATAGTCCTGCTAGCCAAAACTTCCCCTTACCCAAAGTTATTGTTTTCAATAAAGTTAGATCAGAATTAATTCAAACTAGTTCCAATCCTTTAGATCAACTTTCTTTTGGTGCTAGAAAATTTATTGAAGAATTACATCAATCGTTTATGCCATATATAGTCGCAGACCCAATTATTGACTATGTTTCAGAATTAAATGGTTTCTTGAGATGTACTTCTCATTATAAAAACTCTATTCACACTGATTCTAATAATTCACCCTCTAACAGTGATGAAACCACCGGTAATCTGGTAACTAATGCTTCAGAGAAATATCTACTTGATCCTTTAGAACAAGCTAGGAGTAAATTACTTAGAACAATTGGTGAGAAGCACTTGGCTCGCTTAGATGAAGTCTTAAATTGCGATTACCCAAACTTGCATAAGGTAGACCCATCAACAATTAACGTTGATACTCATGAGCAAATTTGCAACTATTATTATTCAACACATTAATAAGCATTCTTAGCTTAATATGAGAAAATCCTCATAAAGCTCATATTGACTAGATTATTAGAATCTTGTTAGAATACATTCATACACATTAGTCACATAATAGAGGTCAATGAATAAACCAGAATTAGATATAAGACCTATTAGGCAGTTTCTGCCCGGTTATAGAAAACCAAGTGAAGGCCCTGATTTTGGATCTGCCATACTTGGCAAAACTGAATCAAGTTTAGACCTAGAACCAGTAGGAGAAATTTTTAGACAAAAAAAAGATAATAGAATCGGAAATAGTCCGATTAATCATGGAACGAAAATACGTAGACCTAAATTTGATAATTACACTTCAACATTCAACCCAGCAAATTTACAACCAATCAAAGATCTGCTTCCAATTCCTAAACAATTTCCGTTGCCTAAAGGCACGCATTTACTTAAATTAAAACAAAAATTACATCAAGCTAATCCTTTAGATCAACTTTCTTTTGGTGTTAGAAAATTTATTAATGAGCTGCATCAATCGGTTATACCTTCTATAGTAGAGGGTCCAATGATTGACTACATATCACAATTAGCCTTATTCATCAGATCCCCTCACCAAGATCGTTCTGACCTCAATTCTTATAGCAATGATCAATCAACAGGTAATTTATTATTAGACCATTCTGATCATGCACTCAGTATATCTAGAGCTAGATTACGTAGAATAATTGGAGAAGATCACTTAGCCCGTTTAGATAAATTAGTGAATAACAATAAAACTCCAGCTACTGCTAATTTATCAGAGGCTAACATGGATACTCTTTGTGAGATTTTTAGCGTTTATAGTTGCCCGTATAAACCTAAATAAAATTAAAGAAGCCCGATCACGCCGACCGGGCTTCTTCAGTT
>CAZFCF010000040.1:0-1505 GCA_964517685.1 uncultured Gammaproteobacteria bacterium
CAATTAGAGAATTTTTTCCGGTTTTCAAGAAGGCACCTGTAGAAGGTCCTGGATTTACAGCAGATTATGGTTCAGATATACCAGGTACGGCTAAATCAAAGCCAGAACTAGAATCTATTGGGAAAATTTTTGCCAGAAAAAGAAACTATGGCATTGGCAATAATCCAATTATTCATGGATCTTCAATACCAAAACCAACAAAGAAAATTTCAACATCAAAAATTAATCTCACAAACATACAACCACTAGAAGATCTACTTGGCATTCCTAAAAAATTTCCCTTACCCAAAGGTACTTATTTACATAGATTGAAACCTGAACCTGAATTTGCTAAAGCTTTCTCCAATCCTTTAGATCAACTTTCTTTTGGTGCTAGAAAATTTATTGAAGAATTACATCAATCGTTTATGCCATATATAGTCGCAGACCCAATTATTGACTATGTTTCAGAATTAAATGGTTTCTTGAGATGTACTTCTCATTATAAAAACTCTATTCACACTGATTCTAATAATTCACCCTCTAACAGTGATGAAACCACCGGTAATCTGGTAACTAATGCTTCAGAGAAATATCTACTTGATCCTTTAGAACAAGCTAGGAGTAAATTACTTAGAACAATTGGTGAGAAGCACTTGGCTCGCTTAGATGAAGTCCTAAATTGCGATTACCCAAACTTACACAAGGTAGATCCATCAACAATTAACGTTGATCCCCATGAGGAAATTTGCAACTATTATTATTCAACACATTAATAAGCATTCTTAGCTCAATATGAGTAAATCCTCATAAAGCTCATATTGACTAGATTATTAGAATCTTGTTAGAATACATGTATACATATCATATAGATAATAGAGGTCAATGAATAAACTTCACACATTAGATATACGACCAGTAGGCGAACTGCTTACCGGCCGAAGACAAGTGGGTCCTAGTGGTCCTGGATTCACAACGGACTATGGTTCTGCAATAGTACAATGCCAGCCTCGAGAGCAATCAAGAATCGTAGCTTCTAAACTTAATCAAACAGAAGCAGCTTCAGCTTATGAGGATGAATTAAAACGTCTCAGTCCCGATCTAAGAAATTTTATTACGGAATTACATAAAACATTTCCATATGAAACTGTAGCTAAACCAATCTCTGATTACATGCTTGCATTAGGGACATTCATAACCAAATCACAAAGTTCCACATACCTTGCTTCCGATACCAACAATGCAAGCACGGGTTTCTTACCAGTCACTAATGATTTCACAGCTCCAGCAATTGAATACGATCCACATAGTGACTCTCAAAGCGGCGGCACCCAACTAGAAGCACTAAACCCTCTTGAAAAATATATTCCTTTGCTAGAACAAAGCCGTGCAGCACTGATCAACACTATAGGACAAAGAAGAGTAGATCAGTTAGATAAATTAATCGCTTATGATCATGAAAACCTTGCCATTACAGATTTTTCAGAATATATCTCAGAACCTATCTTCGATATTTATGGTTTTTA